>NZ_JADLJL010000026.1 GCF_015680235.1 Pseudomonas guariconensis | reverse complement strand
GGTTCGGCGCCACTTGAAGGGATGCACCGAACCTGTGGGAGCGGGCTTGCCCCGCGATGAGGGCGGCACGGCCGACGAGGCTGACTCATACCCACCGCAACCGCCTGAACAGCCACCACTGACCCGCCGCCAAGCCCAGCACCACGGCGCAGGCAAGCAGAAAGCCATAGGGGCTGTCGGCGCCCGGAATACCGCCGACATTGATCCCTAACAGCCCGGTGACGAAGCTCATGGGCAGGAAGATGCAAGTGATGATGCCGAAGCGGTACATGGTCCGGTTCATGCGCTCGCTGCGCCGCCGGTCCTCGCTTTCGAGCACCAGCGCAGCCCGCTCGCGGGTCAGCTCCAACTCCTCCAGGTAACGGGTCAGGCTGTTGTTCAGCTCGTTCCAGTAGTCGGCATCGCCGTCGGCGAACCAGCTCCACTTGTTGCGCGAAAGCTGGGCGTAGATCTCCCGCTGCGGCGCGAGGAAGCGACGCAGGCCGGCGGCACGACGACGGATCTGCTGCAGGCTGCCCTGCACCGGGCTGTACCGTTCGTCGGATTCGACCTTCTCTTCCTCCAGGTCGACCACTTCCGACAGGTCGTCGACCAGGGCCTGGACCTTTTCGGTGAGCAGTTCACCCATCAGCAACAACAGTTCGGACGCCGATTTAGGACCCCTGCCCTCGTCCAGTTGCTGGAGGATTTCGTCACTGGCACGCAGCGGCCGCAGGCGCAGCGAGATCACCCGCCGCGCCTCGGCAAAGATACGCACCGACACCATGTCCTCGGGTTCTGCCCCCGGGTTCAGGTTGACCCCACGCAAGAACAGGAGCATTTGCTCGTCGGCCAGCGGCAGCAGGCGCGGGCGAGTGTTTTCCTCCAGCAGCAGGTCGCAGGCGAATTCGCTCAGGCCGCTGTCGTGCAGCAACCAGGTGCGCGTCTGCGGATGGCTGCGGTCCCAGTGCAGCCAGAGGCTTTCCCCGGGCTGCAAGGCAAGGTCGTCCAGTTCGGTCCGGGCAATCGAGCGCGCGCCACCTTTGCCATCGAGCACCAGGGCATGGACCAGCCCCCACTGCGCGTTGTCTTCCTCGAACATTCCAGCTCCATCAGCGCGGGCGGCGCATCACTCCGGCATCTTCAGCGGGTTTGGCGAGACGATCACGCCATTGTTGTCGGCGTACACGTACTCGCCCGGGCGGAAGGTCACGCCGGCGAAGGTCACCGCTACATTGAGGTCGCCGATGCCGCGCTTATCGGTCTTCATCGGATGGCTGGCCAGCGCCTGGACACCGACGTCGGTCTGCACCAGTACGTCCACGTCACGCACGCAGCCGTAGATCACCAGGCCTTCCCAGCCGTTCTTGGCGGCCTTCTCGGCGAGCATGTCGCCCAGCAGCGCACGGCGCAGCGAGCCACCGCCATCGACCACCAAGACCTTGCCCGTGCCGTCAAGCTCGACCTGTTCCTTGACCAGCGAGTTGTCCTCGAAGCACTTGATGGTGACGATCTGGCCGCCAAAGGAGTCGCGGCCACCAAAATTGCTGAACATCGGTTCCAGCACCTGGACCAGGTCCGGGTAGGCGTCGCACAGGTCGGGCGTTACGTAATGCTGCATGGGAAACTCCTGTCAGTCACAACGAAAGCGAAGTTGACCAAGGCTACACCGGGGAAGCCCCGCAGTCATCCGAGACTGCTCGGTCAGTCGCGATCGGTGTTGCCCCCATCGCCGGCAAGCCGGCTCCCACAGGTACGGCGGGGGCTCTGAAAACAGCGTAAGACCGGTGGGAGCCGGCTTGCCGGCGATGGGAACGAACAGGCCAAGCAACGCTCACTCAGCCAACGCGGGTTCCATCATTGCAACCCCGGGCAATGGCGATAGTGGATCCTTCAGCCATCGTTCCACCAATGGCCATACCTGCGCCTGCGCCGCCTTGCTCACCAGCATGTCGACGTGCCCGAACGCATCGAAGCCCTCTTCCGGCCCCAGGCGCAGGAACTGCTTGCGCGTTCCGCCCAGTTGCTCGAACAGCTTGCGGCACGCCCACACCGGGTCCTGATGGTCCGCCGCGCCCGCCACGGCCAATACCGGCACATCGACCTGCGCCAACCCGGCCCACCAGTCGTCCTGCTTGTCGCCGAAGCGCCCGAACAGCTTGTGCCAACGCAAACTCTCCAGCGCCAGGCCAATCGGTTCGTCTTCCGGGCCTCGCTTGAGTCGCGACCCGGACAACTGAGCGAAGCGCTTGAGCAGCACGCGCGCGCTCCAGGCAACAGGTGGCACTTTCAGCGGCCAGTACACGCGGCTGACCTGGGAGCCGAAGAGCGCCACGCTGGCCACCCCGTCCGCGCCCAGGTAACCACCGCCCAATGCCGCCGCCAGGGTAGTGCCGCCCAGGGAATGGCCGATCCAGTGCGGCGCCCGCCCGGCCTGCTCCTGGACGAACGCGCCGATCACCGGCAAGTCGAAGCGGGCGTAGTCCGCGACACGGTTATGCCGCCAGTGGCGATTGCGCGGCGACAGGCCGTGGCCGCGCATCTCAGGGATCCACACGTCGAACCCGGCGCGGGCCAGGTACGCCCCCAGGCCGATACCCTTGGGCGAGTACCAGAAACGACGGTTGGAAAAACTGCCATGCAGGAGAATCACCGGCACACCCTGGGCATGCGCCTGGCTGGCCAGGCCCAGGCGGGTCACGGCCAGCTCCACGCTGGGGTCAGGGCTGTTGCCGGCCTTGATTCGGTATACGTCCTCGCTGAGGTCACCGCGTCGCTCGGCGCTGAGCAAGGCCACGGGAAACAGGGTACTGCTGCTTTGCATGAGTTCACGAACAAACAGAAGGGACAGAATGTGGGAAGCGGGCTTGTCCCGCGATGGCGTCGACCGGGACAGCACGCTGTCCGGCCTGATGCTATCGCGGGGCAAGCCCGCTCCTACAGGTTCCGATGCGAGGGCGCACGGTGGCGCCCCGGCATTCGTATCAAGCGGCGCCCTGGCCCTCGGCCAGGAAGAACCAGGTCTCGAGCACCGAGTCCGGGTTCAGCGACACGCTCTCGATGCCCTGCTCCATCAGCCACTTGGCCAGGTCCGGGTGGTCCGACGGGCCCTGGCCGCAAATGCCGATGTACTTGCCGGCCTTGTTGCACGCGGCGATGGCATTGGCCAACAGCTTCTTGACGGCCGGGTTACGCTCATCGAACAGGTGGGCGATGATGCCCGAGTCGCGGTCCAGGCCCAGGGTCAGCTGGGTCAGGTCGTTGGAGCCAATGGAGAAGCCGTCGAAGTACTCGAGGAACTCTTCGGCCAACAGGGCGTTGGATGGCAGTTCGCACATCATGATCACGCGCAGGCCATTGACGCCACGGCCCAGGCCGTTCTCGGCGAGCAGGTCGACGACCTGGCTGGCCTCGCCCAGGGTGCGCACGAACGGCACCATGATCTCGACGTTGGTCAGGCCCATCTCGTCGCGCACGCGCTTGAGGGCACGGCATTCGAGCTCGAAGCAGTCACGGAACGATTCGCTGATGTAGCGCGAGGCGCCGCGGAAGCCCAGCATCGGGTTCTCTTCTTCCGGCTCGTACAGCTTGCCGCCGATCAGGTTGGCGTACTCATTGGACTTGAAGTCCGACAGGCGCACGATGACCTTCTTCGGATAGAACGCCGCCGCCAGGGTGCTGATGCCTTCGACCAGCTTCTCGACGTAGAAGCCGACCGGGTCGGAATAACCGGCCACGCGCTTGTCGACGCTCTCTTTCAGGTCGGCCGGCAGGCCCGCATAGTTGAGCAGTGCCTTTGGGTGCACGCCGATCATGCGGTTAATGATGAACTCCAAGCGCGCCAGGCCGACACCGGCGTTGGGCAGCTGGGCGAAGTCGAAGGCACGGTCCGGGTTGCCGACGTTCATCATGATCTTGAACGGCAGCTCCGGCATGGCGTCGACCGAGTTCTGGCGCACGTCGAAGCCCAGCTCGCCTTCGAAGATGAAGCCGGTATCGCCCTCGGCGCAGGACACGGTGACGCCCTGGCCATCCTTGAGCAATTGGGTGGCATTGCCGCAACCGACGACCGCCGGGATGCCCAATTCACGGGCGATGATCGCCGCGTGGCAGGTACGGCCGCCACGGTTGGTGACGATGGCGCTGGCGCGCTTCATCACCGGTTCCCAGTCTGGGTCGGTCATGTCGGAAACCAGCACGTCGCCTGGCTGGACCTTGTCCATCTCGGAGACGTCGTGGATCACGCGAACCTTGCCGGCGCCGATGCGCTGGCCGATCGCGCGACCTTCCACCAGGACGGTGCCCTTCTCCTTGAGCAGGTAGCGCTCCATGACATTGGCGCTGGAACGGCTCTTCACGGTCTCGGGGCGTGCCTGGACGATGTACAGCTTGCCGTCGTCACCGTCCTTGGCCCACTCGATGTCCATCGGGCGCTGGTAGTGCTGCTCGATGATCATGGCCTGCTTGGCCAGTTCGCAGACTTCCTCGTCGCTCAGGCAGAAACGCGCACGGTCGGCACGGTCGACGTCGACGGTCTTGACCGAACGGCCGGCCTTGGCTTCGTCGCCGTAGACCATCTTGATGGCCTTGCTGCCCAGGTTGCGGCGCAGAATGGCCGGGCGGCCGGCCTGCAGGGTCTGCTTGTGCACGTAGAATTCGTCAGGGTTGACCGCACCCTGCACCACGGTTTCGCCCAGGCCGTAGGCGCCGGTGATGAACACCACGTCACGGAAGCCCGACTCGGTGTCGAGGGTGAACATCACACCGGCGGTGCCGGTTTCCGAACGGACCATGCGCTGCACGCCGGCGGACAGGGCGACCAGCTTGTGGTCGAAGCCCTGGTGCACGCGGTAGGCGATGGCGCGGTCGTTGAACAGGGAGGCGAAAACCTCCTTGGCGGCGCGGATCACGTTGTCGACGCCACGGATGTTCAGGAAGGTCTCCTGCTGGCCGGCGAAGGAGGCATCCGGCAGGTCTTCGGCGGTGGCCGAGGAACGCACGGCGACGGCCATGTTGTCGTTGCCTTGGGCCATCTCGGCGAAGGCAGTGCGGATTTCTGCATCCAGGCGCGCCGGGAATTCGGCGTCCATCACCCACTGGCGAATCTGCGCGCCGGTCTTGGCCAGGGCATTGACGTCATCGACGTCCAATGCGTCCAGGGCCGCATGGATGCGGTCGTTCAGGCCACTCTGCTCGAGAAAATCGCGGTACGCCTGAGCCGTAGTGGCAAAGCCGCCCGGCACCGATACGCCGGCACCTGCGAGGTTACTGATCATCTCGCCCAGGGATGCGTTCTTGCCCCCCACATGCTCTACATCGTGGACGCCGAGCTTATCGAGGGAAACTACGTACTCAACCAAGGTGATCTCTCCACTAACTGTATTGGAAAAGCTCAAGGGCGCCCGCCTGTCGACTCCGACTTGGCCGGACGCTTGTGGCCTGGACCTGGAAAATAAGTGAGAATGCCGAACACACGCGTTCGGCAAACCGAACCTATCATACTTCAGAAAACTTCGGCAGCTTAAGGCCCAGGGTGCAAATGAAACGATCCGCGTTCTTCATCTCCGACGGTACCGGTATCACTGCCGAAACGCTGGGCCAAAGCCTGCTCGCACAATTCGATAGCATTCCTTTCAATAAATTCACCCGTCCCTACATCGACACGCCGGACAAGGCGCGCAATATGGTCCGCCAGATCAACGACGCGGCGGAGCGGGACGGCATGCGGCCGATCATCTTCGACACCATCGTCAACCAGGACATCCGTGAAATCCTGGCCACGTCGAACGGCTTCATGATCGACATCTTTTCGACGTTTTTATCCCCGCTGGAGCAGGAATTAACCGCCCATTCGTCGTATTCCGTGGGCAAGTCGCATTCGATCGGCGGCAACTCCAACTACATGGAGCGCATCGAGGCGGTCAACTTTGCCCTGGACAACGACGACGGCGCACGCACCCATTATTACGACAAAGCCGACCTGATCCTCGTGGGCGTGTCGCGATGCGGCAAGACGCCGACGTGTTTGTACATGGCGATGCAGTTCGGCATCCGCGCGGCCAACTATCCGCTGACCGAAGACGACATGGAGCGCCTGCAGTTACCGGCAGTACTGAAGAAGCACCAGAACAAGCTGTTCGGCCTGACCATCGACCCCGACCGCCTGACCGCCATCCGCCACGAACGCAAGCCCAACAGCCGTTATTCGAGCTTTGCCCAGTGCGAGTTCGAAGTGCGCGAGGTGGAAAGCTTGTTCCGCCGGGAGAACATCCCGCATATCAATTCCACGCATTTCTCGGTGGAGGAGATCTCGGCGAAGATCCTGGTCGAGAAAGGCGTGGAGCGGCGGTTCAAATAACTCTGAACCTGCCTCATCGCCGGCAAGCCGGCTCCCACAGCTACACGACTGCCCTCAGGCCAGAGGTGCTCCTGTGGGAGCCGGCTTGCCGGCGATGAAGCCAGCACAGGATTAAAAAACCCCGGCATCGCTGCCGGGGCTTTTTCACTTCAACACCTGACTCAGGACGGAATCACCGCCGCCTGCCCGCTCATCGCCAGGTCGACCAGCTCGCGGTTGGCCACCGCGTACATCGCATAGTCGGTACCCGTGGCGTTGCGCAGGTCGTCCAGCATGGCGCGCCAGCGCTCGACCATCACCTTGTGCTGCTCGTTCCACAATGCCACGCGGGCATCCATGTCGTCCGGCGCGTCGGCCATCTGCAGCACGGAGATGGTGATCGCCCGCTGCTGCAGGTCGATGTCGTCGCGGAACGCCTCGCGCGCCAGGGCCTGCCAGTTGTTCTCCACCGGCAGGTTGCTGATTTCCTGCAGGTACCAGGTCAGGTCCAGCGAGCTGCCCACGGCGAAGAACGCCTTGGCCACCTGGGCCGGGTCGTGGCCGGTAACGTCCGAGGCCTCGATGATCGGCAACAGGGTGTACAGGTGCGTGGTGCCGGCGACCATGCGCGCCAGCAGCTCCGGTACACCGGCCTCGACGAAGCCCTGGTAGCGCTGCTGCCAGCGCTCGCGGGTCGGGCCTTCGAGCAGCTCGTCGAGCTTCAGGCCCAACTGGGCGATCTTCGGCCCGAAATGCGCCACGTCGCGGCCTGCATCCTGCTCGTTGCGACGGCTGCGCAGGAACCAGCGGGTGGCACGACGCCCCAGGCGCATCAGCTCGTCCATCAGGGTCAACTGGATCTCGGCCGGGACCTGGTAGTCCAGGGCCTCGATCTGGCGGAACCAGTGCGGCAGATGGAAGATGTCACGCACGATCACGTAGGCACCGGCGACGTTCGCCGGGCTCATGCCGGTGGACTCCTTCAGGCGCTGCACGAAGGTGATGCCCATGTTGTTGACCAGGTCGTTGGCGATCTGGTTGCTGACGATCTCGCGCTTGAGGCGGTGGCGGCGCATGGCCTCGGCGAACTTGCTGACCAGCGACGGCGGGAAGGCGTTCTCCATGTCGCGGGTCAGGTAGTCGTCGTCCGGCACCAGCGACTTGAGCAGCTGCTCCTTGAGGTCGATCTTACTGTAGGAGATCAGCACCGACAGTTCGGCGCGGGTCAGGCCTTGGCCGGCGGCCAGGCGCTCGGCCAGCTGCTCCTCGGACGGCAGGAACTCGATGGCCCGGTCCAGCTTGCCGCGGGCTTCGAGCTCCGCCATCAGGCGCTTGTACTCGGCGATACGCTCCAGGGCACGGCGCGCCGCCAGCGACAAGGCCTGGGTTTGCTTGTAGTTATTGCCCAGCACCAGCGAGGCGACCTCGTCGGTCATGCTGCCCAGCAGCTGGTTGCGCTGCTTCTCGGTCATGTCGCCGCCCTGCACCACTTCGTTGAGCAGGATCTTGATGTTGACCTCATGGTCGGAGCAGTCCACGCCGCCGGCGTTGTCGATGAAGTCGGTGTTGGTCGCGCCGCCGTTGAGGCCGAACTCGACCCGGCCAAGCTGGGTCATGCCCAGGTTGCCGCCCTCGCCCACCACCTTGCAACGCAGCTCGTTGCCGTTGACCCGCAGGGCATCGTTGGCCTTGTCGCCGACATCGGCGTGGCTTTCGCTGCTGGCCTTGACGTAGGTGCCGATCCCCCCATTCCACAGCAGGTCCACTGGTGCTTGCAGCAGGGCATGCAGCAGCTCGGTCGGGGTCAGGCGGTCGGCCTCGATGGCGAAGCGTTCCTTCATCTGCGGGCTGATGGCGATACTCTTGGCACTGCGCGGGAAGATCCCGCCGCCCTCGGACATGATGCTGGTGTCGTAGTCGCTCCAGGCCGAACGCGGCAGCTCGAACAGGCGCTTGCGCTCGGCGAAGCTGGTGGCCGGGTCCGGATTGGGGTCGATGAAGATGTGCAGGTGGTTGAATGCGGCCACCAGCTTGAGCTTGTCGGACATCAGCAGGCCGTTGCCGAATACGTCGCCGGCCATGTCGCCGATGCCGACCACGGTGATCGGGTCTTCCTGCACGTTGATGCCGCGCTCGCGGAAGTGGCGTTGCACGCCCACCCAGGCGCCACGGGCAGTGATGCCCATTTTCTTGTGGTCGTAGCCGGCCGAACCGCCCGAGGCGAAGGCATCACCCAGCCAGAAGCCGTAGTCGATGGCGATGCCGTTGGCGATGTCGGAGAAGGTCGCGGTGCCCTTGTCCGCCGCCACCACCAGGTAGGGGTCGTCGTCATCGTGGCGCACCACATTGGCCGGGGGCACCACACCGCCGTCCTTGAGGTTGTCGGTGATGTCCAGCAGGCCGGAGATGAAGATGCGATAGCAGGCGATACCTTCGGCCTGGATCTCATCACGGCTGCCGCCCAGCGGCAGGCGACGCGGCAGGAAGCCACCCTTGGCGCCGACCGGCACGATCACCGAGTTCTTCACCTGCTGGGCCTTGACCAGGCCGAGCACTTCGGTGCGGAAGTCTTCCTCGCGGTCCGACCAGCGCAGGCCGCCGCGGGCCACATTGCCGAAGCGCAGGTGTACGCCCTCGACCCGTGGCGAGTAGACGAAGATCTCGAACTTGGGCACCGGCTTGGGCAGCTCGGGAATCAGCTTGGGGTTGAACTTGAAGCTGAAGTACGGCTTGTTCTGCCCGTTGGCGTCCGGCTGGTAGAAGTTGGTGCGCAAGGTGGCCTTGATCAGGTCCAGGTAGCGACGCAGGATGCGGTCTTCGTTGAGCACCTGGACCTCGTCCAGGGCACTGAGGATCGCCTGCTCCAGGCGCTGCTGCTTGTCGTCCAGGTCCTCGACGCTGAGCTTGCGCGCCAGGTAGAAGCGGGTCTTGAACAACCGGGTCAGCTCGCGGGCGATGTCGGTGTGGTTGTTCAAGGTGCTGGCGATGTAGCCCAGGTCGAAGCCCAGGCGGATCTGCTTGAGGTAGCGGGCGTAGGCGCGCAGCAGCGCCACGTCGCGCCATGGCAGGCCGGCAGTCAGGACCAGGCGGTTGAAGGCGTCGTTCTCGGCGTCGCCCTTGACGATATGGATGAAAGCGTCCTGCAGGATGTCATTGAGCTGCTGGATGTCCAGGTCCAGGCCTTCGCTGTAGGTGAAGGCGAAGTCGTGGATCCAGAACTCACGGCCCGAGGCATGGCGCAGGCGATACGGGAACTCGCCCAGCACGCGCAGGCCGAGGTTCTCCAGGATCGGCAGCACGTCCGACAGCGCCAGCGGCGTATCGGCGTGGTACAGCTTGCAGTGCAGTTGGCGTTCGGCCAACTGGGTCAGCGGCTGGTAGAAGCTCATCGCCAGCGGCTTGCTCTCGGACAGCGCCAGCACATGCTGCATGTCGACCACGGCCGAATGGGCAGCGAAACGCTCGCGGTAGCCAGCCGGGAAGCCTTTGGGGAAGTCGGCCAGGATGTTGGTGCCCTGGGCTTCGCCGAAGTTCTCCACCACCAGCGCCGAATAGTCGTCCTGCCAGGAGCGGCACGCCTGGATCACTTCGTTTTCCAGCTGCTGAGGGTCGATGTCGATGCGGTTCTTCGGGTCGACGCGCAGAATCAGCTGCACCCGTGCCAATACCGATTCGGAAAAGAACGTCCAGAACTCGCAGTCGCTGGCCTTCAGGCGCTCCATCAGCACCTGCTGGATCTTCTGGCGTACCTCGGTGGAGTAGATTTCACGCGGCACGTAGGCCAGGCAGTAGCAGAAGCGGCCGTACGGGTCCTTGCGCAGGAACACGCGGATCTTGTTGCGTTCCTGGATCTGCACGATCGCCATGACCGTGGTGAAGAGTTCGTCGATCGGGGTCTGGAACAGGTCGTCGCGCGGCAGCACTTCCAGTACCTGCGCCAGCTCCTTGCCCAGGTGAGCCTTGGGATCGAAGTGCGAACGGCGCTCCACTTCGGCCACCTTGCCACGGATGTACGGGATGGTGCGCACGCTCTCCCCGTACACCGAGGAGGTGTACAGGCCCATGAAGCGGCACTCCTTGACCACCTTGCCGTCGGCGTCGATCTGGCGGATCGACACGTAGTCCGGGTAGGCCGGGCGGTGCACGCGGCTCGGTTGCGAGGCCTTGGCGAACGACAGCAGCTCGGGCTCGCGCAGGTAGGTGACGGCGTAGTCCTCGATGCGCAGGTCATCGCTGCTCAGCCCGGTGCGCAGCAGGCGGGTCAGGCCCAGGAACGAGCCTTCGTCGTAGACCATCTGGCCGCCGGCGGCGTCCGACTCGACCACGAATTCTTCATAGCCGAGGAAGGTGAAATGGTTGTCCAGCAGCCACGACAAGAAGCTCTTCACCTCGGCCTTGTCGTGTTGCGCCGGGCCGAACGCGGTCTGCTCCACCCGCTCCACCAGGTCGCGGACCTTGGCCTTCATCGGCTCGAAGTCGGCCACCGCCACGCGCACCTCGGCCAGTACCTGCTCAAGCTCCTTGCTCAGGGTGGTCAGCTCGGCGGCACTGGCACAGCGGTCGATCTCCAGGTACATCAGCGATTCATGCTGGATGCCTTCGCCCTGGGTGCCCTTGGGCAGCAGCTCGACCAGTTCGCCCTTGGCCCCACGGCGCACGCTGAGCACCGTGGTCTGCAGGGTGTGGATGCTATAGCCGCGGCGGTTGAGTTCGGTGCGCACCGAATCGACCAGGAACGGCAGGTCGTGGTGCAGCACCTCGACCACGGTGTGGGTCGACTGCCAGCCGTGGCGTTCGTAGTCGGGGTTGTAGACCCGCACCTGCGGGTGCTCGGGGTCGAAGCGCTCGATGATACGCCAGGCAGAAAGCGTGCAGCCGGCCAGGTCGGAAAGCCTGCGCTGGGTGAGTTCGTCCAGAGAGATGATGCCGAAGAACTGTTCGGCGAACAGCGCCACTTGTGGCAGTGCCTGTTCGCTGATGTGCTGCGCCAGGGCCGCTTGCAGTTGATGCTGGAAGTCGGCTTTGCTGGCTGCGGTGAAGAACGCCATCTGTGGTACTCCGCTTGGGCTTTGTTATTTGGTGAAGCGTCGCGTGCGTCCGCCGTACACGAATCAACGATAGCCAACCCGTGGCGACTGGACGGTGAAAACCAGGCGTCGGACGCCATTTCGCGTCCATCCGTTCAGGGATGAGCACCTGCAAAGACGACTGCCGCCTCGGGCTGTGCCTTTACGGGTGTCCATCGACTGGGCAGCTTAACGACTGTGTGGTCACCAGGGCTTGCAGCGCTGCGACAATTTCGGTCAAGGGGCGGTAACTTTACGTTTATGTACGCGGGCAAGGCTGTCAGAATTCCCCTTTCATACCCTCGACCCGAGCCTGCCATGCAATTGAAAACCGCCCTGCTGTTCGCCACGCCCTGCGACGAAGAGGAAGACAACATGGCGACCCTGTGCTGCCACAGCGACAAGGGCCAGATGTTCCTGCTCACCCGTTACCCGGACGAAGACACCGTGGACCTGACCCTGGACGACGAGCCCTCGACGCTCGACGGCTTGAAGGTAACGCTCAGCGCCACGCGCCTGCTGATCGAAGTGGCGGCCGGCGATCGGGATGCACTCAAGGGCTCCGAACAGCTGGAGATCGTGCTGACCTCTGCAGGTACCGACCTCGAGGAGGTCGAACTGACCTTGCGCAACATCCTCGATGGCACCGGTACTTTCGTCTCCGAACGCTGAAGCCGCCCCGCTGCGACATTGACAGCCTAACCCCAACACAGGCATTGTCTGACAACCTGATCAATAGGCAATCATTCCAATGCTAGAGCTCCAGCGCCCCGACACCCTGGTCGAACGGGTCGTCAGCGCCATCCGCGCAGAGATCGATTCCGGCCGCCTGGCCGCCGAATCGCGCCTGCCCACCGAACAGCAACTGGCCGAACAGCTGAACGTCAGCCGCTCGGTCGTGCGCGAGGCGGTGGCGCAACTCAAGGCCGATGGCGTGCTCATCGCCCGGCGCGGGCTCGGCTCCTACATTTCGCAAACCCCCAGCGGCACCGTGTTCCGCTTCCCCGGCAGCAACGGGCGCAAGCCGGACCTGGTGCAGATGTTCGAAATGCGCCTGTGGATCGAGACTCAGGCGGCGGCCATCGCCGCCCGTCGCCGCGACGACGCGGACCTGGCGCGCATGGGCCAGGCCCTGCAGGCGATGCTCGACAAGCGCAGCGACCTGGCCAGCGCCTCCGCCGCCGATGTGGCCTTCCACCGGGCCATCGCCGAAGCCAGCAAGAACGACTACTTCGTTGCCTTCCACGATTTCCTCGGCGGCCAGCTGGCCGCCGCACGGCGCAGCGCCTGGGAAAACTCCGCCACCCCTTCGGTGGGCGGCTCGGCCGATGCCAACCGCGAACACCAGGCGCTGTACCAGGCGATCGCAGACGGTGATCGCCTGGCGGCTGCGGCCTGCGCCGAGGCGCACCTGCGAGCCTCGGCGCGCCGACTGAACATCGATCTGCCCGAACTCGACTGACACTGGAGCCACGCACATTGGCCTGGCGAGCCTCTCACACGCCCTACTTAGTCTGACAACCTGATAAGCAGATCCACTGACAAGAAATCCAAGGTACCCCTGCATGACCTACGACTATTGCATCATCGGCGGCGGCATCGTCGGCCTCGCCACCGCCATGGCGCTGCTCGAGCAACGCCCCGGCGCGTCCTTGCTGATCCTCGAAAAGGAAACCCGCCTCGGCCGCCACCAGACCGGCCACAACAGCGGCGTGATCCATGCGGGGATCTACTACGCTCCCGGCAGCCTCAAGGCCGACCTGTGCAAGCGCGGCGCCCAGGCCACGAAAGACTTCTGCACCGAGCACGGTATCGCCTTCGAGGTGTGCGGCAAGCTGCTGGTCGCTTCCAACGACCTGGAAATGCAACGCATGCAGGCACTGCATGAACGTTCCCGGCAGAACGGGTTGAAGGTCGAGCGCCTGGACGCCACCGAGCTCAAGCGCCGCGAACCCAATATCGTCGGCAAGGGGGCGCTGTTCCTCGATGCTACCGGCATCGTCGACTACAAACAGGTGTGCGACGCCATGGCCCGTGTCATTCAGAAGGCCGGCGGCGAAGTGCGCATGGCCACCACGGTACGGGCGATCCAGGAGCATGGCGACCATGTCGAGGTCCGCAGCGACGACCAGACTTGGCGCGCCCGTCAGCTGGTCGCCTGCGCAGGCCTGCAGTCCGACCGCCTGGCACGCCTGGCCGGGGTGAAGATCGACCATCAGATCATCCCCTTCCGCGGCGAGTACTACCGCCTGCCACCGAGCAAGAACCAGATCGTCAACCACCTGATCTACCCGATCCCCGATCCAGACCTGCCGTTCCTTGGCGTGCACCTGACGCGAATGATCGACGGCAGTGTCACCGTCGGCCCCAATGCCGTGCTCGGCCTGGGCCGGGAAAACTATCGCAAGTTCTCGGTGAACTGGCGGGATGTTGCCGAATATGCGCGCTTCCCCGGCTTCTGGAAGACCCTCTGGAACAACCTCGGGTCCGGTACCACCGAGATGAAGAACTCACTGTTCAAGCGTGGCTACCTGGAGCAGTGCCGCAAGTACTGCCCACAGCTGCAGGTGCAGGACCTGCTGCCCTACGAGGCCGGCATCCGCGCCCAGGCGGTGATGCGCGACGGCACCCTGGTGCACGACTTCCTGTTCGCCGAGACGCCGCGCATGGTGCACGTCTGCAATGCCCCGTCACCGGCCGCGACCTCGGCCATCCCCATCGGCCAGATGATCGCCGAAAGGATCCTCAAGGCCCGCTGAACCTGCTGCACACCCAACTACAAAGACAATAAGGAACCTCAGATGTCGGTATATGAGGCGGCCCCGGCCGCGCCCGAAACCCCGGAACAGCAACGCAAGCGCCTGCGCAAGGTGGCCGCGGCGACCATCTTCGGCTCGATGCTGGAGTGGTATGACTTCTACCTGTACGCCACCATGGCGGCGATCGTCTTCTCGAAGATCTTCTTCGACGCCAGCAACCCGGCGGTGGCCTCGCTGCTGGCCTTCTCCACCTTCGCCATCGGCTTCATCGCCCGCCCCTTCGGCGGCGTGCTGTTCGGCTACCTGGGCGACCGCTTCGGCCGCAAGCAGGTGCTGGTGATCACCTTCTGCATGATGGGCGTGTGCACCGCGTTGATCGGCCTGATCCCCAGCTACGCCAGCATCGGCATCTGGGCACCGATCATCTTGGTGGTGATCCGTATCATCCAGGGCCTGGGCGCCGGCGCCGAACTGTCGGGCGCGGCGGTCACCTCCTACGAGCACGCCAGCGAAGGCAAGCGCGGCAGCCAGGGTGCCTGGCCGGCGCTGGGGCTGAACCTGGGTCTGCTGCTGTCGTCGCTGACGGTGTACCTGCTGACCATGAACGGTAACGAATTCCTCTTGGCCGGCGGCTGGCGCATCCCGTTCATCGCCAGCATCGCCCTGGTCGGCATCGGCCTGTGGGTACGCAAGAGTATCCCCGAGACCCCGGACTTCAAGGAACTCGACCAGGCCAAGGACAAGCCACAGGTCTCGCCGCTCAAACTGCTGTTCAAGAACGACCTCAAGGGCCTGGCGGTGGTGTTCTTCGTGGCTGTCGGCTACAACGCCCTGAGCTACATCTTCAAGACCTTCTCCCTGGCCTACCTGACCCAGTTCAAGGGCGTCGAAGCCCATGTCACCTCGCTGTCGGTGACCCTGGCCAGCCTGGTGGCGATCTTCGCCGTGCCGTTCTTCGGCTGGCTGTGCGACCGCTGGAGCAGCAAGCACGTGCTGATGCTCGGCGGCCTGCTGTCGGCGCTGTTCGCCTTCCCGTTCCTGAAATTGCTGGAAACCGGTGAGCCGACGCTGATCTACATCGCCATCGCCATCGGCACCGGCCTGCTCGCCCCGATGATGTTCGCGCCCCAGGGGTCGTTCCTCAGCCGCCAGTTCCCGACCCAGACCCGCTCATCGGGCTTCGGTACCGGTCGCGAGATCGGCACGGCCGTGGCCGGCGGCCTGGCCCCGCTGGGCGGCCTGGCGCTGGTGGCCGGCTCGGCGACCCACTCCACCGATGGCGTGGCGCTGATCCTGGCGGTTTCCGGGGTGCTGGTGGTGGTCTTTGCGCTGCTGGACCAAGGGCGCAAGCATTCGTCCTCGAAGAACTGACCAGCGCGGCGCGCCCCTTCGCGGCACAAGGCCGCTCCTACAATGGTCCCCCTGTAGGAGCGGGCTTGTCCTGCGATTGGGACGGCTCAGGTAAATCACCGATTGCCATGCATCACCCGCCCGCCCTCCGCCGGCCGGTCGATGTACAACACATCCAATTCGCTGTTTCGCAGCCCCTTGAGCGCATTCCAATGCGCCGAAGCATGGATATAGCGCGCCTCCAGCAACTGCCTTTGTTCCCTGGTCAGCCCCGGTTCTTCGCTGCGCCCCAGGGCGAAGTCATGCAGCTTGTCGCTGATGTCCTGTAACTCCTGCGGCAACCAGAAGGCCGCCGCACGCTCATCTAGTTCGGCAAACGGCACCCGCGCCCGCACCGCCAGTTCACGCATGATGCGAAGGTAGACCCGCGACAGGTGTCCCCGTACCTCCCGCTCGCGGTATATCGCCGCGTACACCCGCTTGTACGGCTCATCCCGTGGGTCGCTTCGCTCGACCGGCGCCTCCCAGGTCAAGACGTGCGGCCTAGCCGCTGACGTATGAGCGGGGTCCGTGGCCAGCCGCCCGGCCGTCAGGGTATAGGCCTGGGTCTGCTCCACAGGCGTACGCGACGGCACCAAGTTCGAGCGTGGCTTGCTGAGCAGCACCTGCTCGGTCATGCACTCCAGGTACCCCCCGCCGACATCCGAATGGGCGCCGGGCACGATGATATCGTTGTCGCTGCGCACCAGCGGGAAGTTGTGCCGCTGCTCGTCAGCCGCCACCAATTGCACCACCTGGCGCGCCACACCTTCGGCCAAGCCCAGCTGCAGCCCGGCATAGCGGTCGTTGGCTGGGCTGAAATTGCCTTTGAGCGGCTCGACGATCGCCGCCACGGTGTCGAACAGGCCGATGAAATTGATGACCAGCCCAGCACGCCAGTCGAACCCCTCGCCCAGCACGCCGGTCCGCGCCAGTAGGCTATCGCCGCCCTTGCCCAGGTCGTTGGCCAGGTGCCTGGCCGCTGCCGCGCCGCGGCTGAAGCCGAACAGGTCGAACTCCAGCGCTGCGACCTGCGCTTGCGGGTGGCCGACCAGCCAGGCGCCCATCTGCCCAGCGATCATCTGGACGGCCTGCGCGACGCGGGCCAGGACACCGCTGCTTCCCCGTCCAGTCGCCTGGGCAAAAGCCGAATCGTCCTGGCCTGCCCAGGTGCCGATCCCCTCGACGTAGCACTTGAAGTACACCCGGGCCGGTTCACCGCTGCCCTCCCGGTACAAGCCATGGAGCAATGCCACATTGCTGGGCGCATTACCGTAGCTGCCCAGGCCAGCGTCTACCGCCCCACCGGGCACAACGCTATTGCCGTGGTTATTGCCGGTGCCGTCGAAGAAAACGCCGATCCGCAAGGTGATCGCGCCACTCGGCTGTCGTAGGTCCATCGGTGCCCTCCCAGTGCTCGAAAATGAACATAAGGGTGCAAACCGAGGGCATTGAAAATCGGCAGATTCAACGGCTAGACAGACCGATAGCACTGTGCCTGCCCGAGAAATTTCCACGCCGCCATTGGTCGGCATGGGCCCGGATGGATTAAAGTATCAGCCCTTGCCCGGACGCTGCGGTACACGCATCGCCGGCCCATTTCCAGGAACCGTCGACGATGGAACACCGTGAGGCGCTGATCGCGCTGCGCACCTTTCTTTCCTCCCAGATCCTTGGCCAGGAGAAGCTGGTCGAACGCCTGCTGATCGTATTGCTGGCCGACGGCCACATGCTGGTCGAAGGCGCGCCTGGCCTGGCCAAGACCAAGGCCATCAAGGAATTGGCCGAGGGGATCGAGGCGCAGTTCCACCGCATCCAGTTCACCCCCGACCTGCTCCCGGCCGACATTACCGGCACCGAGATCTATCGCCCGGAAACCGGCAGCTTCGTGTTCCAGCAAGGGCCGATCTTCCACAACCTGGTGCTGGCCGACGAAATCAACCGCGCGCCGGCCAAGGTCCAATCGGCGCTGCTCGAAGCCATGGCCGAGCGCCAGGTCAGCGTCGGGCGCAGCACCTACGAGCTGTCGCCGCTGTTCCTGGTCATGGCCACCCAGAACCCGATCGAGCAGGAAGGCACCTACCCGTTGCCCGAAGCCCAGCTCGACCGCTTCCTCATGCACGTGAAGATCGGCTTCCCGGATGCCGCGGTGGAACGCCGCATCCTCCAGCAGGCCCGCGGCGAAGCTCTGGGCGGTGAGGTCAAGCCGGAACGGCGGGTCAGCCAACAGGCGATCTTCGCCGCGCGCAAGGAAATCCTCGGCCTGTACATGGCCGATGCCGTGGAGGAATACCTGGTGCAGTTGGTCATGGCCACCCGTACCCCGGCCAAGTTCGATGCCGAGCTGGCCGACTGGATCGCCTACGGCGCCAGCCCCCGTGGCTCGATCGCCCTGGACCGCTGCGCGCGGGCCCATGCCTGGCTGGCGGGGCGCGACTTCGTCAGCCCTGAAGATATCCAGGCGGTGCTGTTCGACGTACTACGCCACCGCGTCATCCTGTCCTTCGAGGCGGAAGCGGCGGGGATCGACCAGGACCGGGTGGTCCAGCGCATCCTCGACGTCGTCGCCGTCGCCTGAACTCATGCCCACCGCGTACCTGGCCGAACCCGGCATCCGCATTGGCCTGGCCGAGCTGATCGACATGCGCCACCGCGTGCGCGAGATCCAGCTGTTCTCCCGGCCCGGCCAGCGCAGCCCGCTGGTCGGCCTGCACCATTCCAAACTGCGCGGGCGCGGCGTGGACTTCGACCAGGTACGCGTCTACCAGGCCGGTGACGATGTGCGCAACATCGACTGGCGGGTGACCGCGCGCACCCAGGAGCCTCATACCAAGCTGTTCCATGAAGAGCGCGAGCGGCCGATCTTCATCCTGGTCGAGCAGAGCCAGCGCCTGTTCTTCGGTTCGGGGCTGATGTTCAAGTCGGTGCTGGCCGCCCAGGCCGCGGCCTTGTTCGGCTGGGCTGCGCTGGGGCATAACGACCGCATCGGCGGCCTGGTGTTCGGCGACAACGAACACCACGAGATCAAGCCACGACGCAGCAAGCAGAGCCTACTGCAACTGCTCAACCGCCTGGCCAAGGTCAACCAGGCGCTGCACACCGAGGCCCTGCCCCAGGCCGACAGCTTGGCTCTGGCCCTGCGCCGCGCCCGCGAGGTGCTGCGCCCCGGCAGCCTGGCCATCATCATCTGCGACGAGCGCGCCCTGAGCCCCGGCGTTGAGCAGCACCTGAGCATGCTCTCACGCCACTGCGACGTGCTGTTGATGCCGGTGTCGGACCCTCTGGACCACGCCCTGCCAGCCGCCGGCCTGCTGCGCTTCGCCCAACGTGGCGCCCAGCTGGAACTCGACACCCTCGACGCCAACCTGCGCCAGGCCTACCGCCAGCAAGCCGAGGCGCGCATCGAGCGTTGGGAGCTGCTGGCGCAAAAGCTGCGGGTGCTGATGATGCCCCTGAGTACCCAGAGCGAAATGATCGAACAGCTGCGCGAGTACCTCAACGCCCAGCGACCTGGGAGTACGCAATGAACCCGCTGGACCAGCTGCAACCACTGATCGCCCCGCCGGCCATCAGTCTGTGGCCGCCCGCACCCGGCTGGTGGGGGCTGCTGGCCCTGCTGCCGCTGCTCGCCTGGGGGCTATGGCGACTGCGCCATTGGCGCCCGGTCAAGCGCCCGATCGTGCGCGCCGAACTGCCCCTGGACCCGGTGCGCGTGGAAGCGCTGGCCGAACTCGCCCGCCTGCCGCGCCCGTACGACGGCGCCCCGGCCGGCGCCTGGCTGCAGCAGATCAACGCGCTGCTCAAGCGCCTGTGCCGCAACCACTACCCTGGCGCCAACAGCCATACCCTCAATGGCCGGCAATGGCTGGCGTTTCTCGACAACCGCTGCCCTGCCGCCGGCCTGACCCGTTGGATGGTGCTGGTCGAAGGCGCCTACAAACCCGAGTGCAAGCTCGACGACAAGGCCATCGCCGGGCTTGCCCAGGCAGTCGAAACCTGGATCCGCAAACATGTTTGAGCTGGCCTGGCCGTGGGTCTTCCTGCTATTTCCGCTGCCCTGGCTCGCGCGCCTGGTGCTGCCTGCCGCCGACAGCGGCGAGCCGGTGCTCAAGGTGGGCTTTCTCGATGAACTCGAAGGCCTGGCCGGGCGACGCGCGCGGCTGAACCTGCCGACCTGGCGCCAGCAGGCACCGTTCGTGATCATCTGGACGCTGCTGCTGCTGGCCGCCGCGCGCCCGCAATGGCTGGGCGAACCCGTCCCCGTGGCGGCCAGTGGCCGCGACCTGTTGGTGGCGGTGGACGTGTCCGGTTCCATGGACTTTCCCGACATGCAGTGGAAGGACGAGGAAATCAGCCGCCTGGACTTGGTAAAAGCGCTGCTCGGCGACTTCCTCCAGGACCGCGAAGGCGACCGGGTCGGCCTGATCCTGTTCGGCAGCGAAGCCTACCTGCAGGCGCCCCTGACCTTCGACCGGCGCACCGTGCGCACCTTCCTCCTCGAGGCGCAGATCGGCATCGCCGGCAAGAATACGGCCATCGGCGACGCCATCGGCTTGGCGGTCAAGCGCCTGCGCCAGCGCCCGGCACAAAGCCGCGTGCTGGTGCTGGTCACCGACGGCGCCAACAACGGCGGGCAGATCCACCCCTTGACCGCCGCACGCCTGGCTGCCCAGGAAGGCGTGCGCATCTACACCATCGGCATCGGCGCCAACCCCGAGGCCAGCGGCACCCCCGGCCTGCTCGGCCTGAACCCGAGCCTGGACCTGGACGAAGCCTCGCTCAAGGAAATCGCCGAGCTGACCCATGGCGCGTATTTCCGCGCCCACAACGGCGCCGAACTGAACGCCATCGGCGATGCCCTCGACCAGCTGGAACCGGTGGCCCAGCAACCGACCCAGGCGCGTACCGCCAAAGCCCTGTACGCCTGGCCACTGGCCCTGGCGCTGCTGCTGAGCGTGTTGCTGGTGGTAGCCGTGCAATGGCCGGACAACCTGTTGCAGCGCTTGCTGCGTCGGCCACGCTTCCTGCAACCGCACCCGGAATGGCGCCAGCGCCTCAAGCGCCTGCGCCTGAGGAGACGGCGATGATCGAACTCTGGCCACAATGGCTGCGCCCGCTCTGGCTGCTGGTGGTGCCGCTGCTCGGCTGGCTGTTGTTCAAGCTGTGGCATCGGCGCAAGCGTGCCGGGCGTTGGCAGATGATCCTGCCGGCGCAGTTCCATGCCGTGCTGCTCGGCGGCGGCAACGGCCAGGCCAGCAAGCTGCCCTGGGTGGCCCTGGGCCTGGCCTGGCTGCTGGTGGTCCTGGCCCTGCTCGGCCCCAGCTGGCAACGCCTTGAAGAAACCCGTCAGCGCCCTGCCGACCCGCTGGTGATCCTGCTCGAGCTGACTCCGCAAATGCTCGCCGAGGACAGCCCGCCCAACCGCCTGGAACAGGCCCGGCGCAAGGTCCAGGACCTGCTCGAGCACCGCCGCGACAGCCAGACCGCGCTGGTGGTATACGCCGGCAGCGCACATACCCTGGTGCCGCTGTCCGACGACCTGGGCACCACGCGCAACCTGCTCGAGGCCATCGACCCGTCGATCATGCCGCAACCCGGCCAGCGCGCGGACCTTGCCGTGCAGAAAGGCCTGGCCCTGCTGGCCCAGAGCGGCCTCGGCCAGGGCCGTCTGCTGCTGATCGGCTCGTCCCTGAACGAGCAGGAACGCGCAGGCATCCTCAAAGCCCTCGGCCGCCAAGGCCCGAGCCTGCTGATGCTGGGTGTCGGCAGCGCCGAAGGCGCCCCCGTGCGCCAGGCCAACGGCGAATTCCTCAAGGATGACCAGGGTGGCATCCTCGTGCCGCGCCTGGACGGCGCCAGCCTCAAGGCCTTCATCAATGGCACCGGCGGGCGTTATCGCCATGCCCGCATCGACGACTTGGACCTGCGTGGCCTGGGCCTGTTCGACACCCCCCGCGCCCTGCGCAACGACGGCCAGACGGTACAGCTGGACAGTTGGGCCGACCAGGGCCACTGGTTGCTGCTGCCCCTGCTGTTGCTGGCAGCCTGCGCCGGCCGACGCGGCTGGTTGTTCTGCCTGCCCTTGCTCCTGGCCCTGCCGCAACCGAGCCAGGCCTTCGAATTCAACGACCTGTGGTTGCGCCCCGACCAACAAGGCCAGCGTCTACTGGCGCAACAACGCCCCGCCGATGCCGCCCGGCACTTCCAGGACCCACAATGGCGCGGCCTGGCGCTGTATCAGGCCGGCGACTACGAAGGCGCCGCCCGGGCCTTCGCCCAGGGCAGCAGTGCCGCAGCCCACTACAACCGGGGCAACGCCCTGGCCCGCGCCGGCGAGCTGGAGGCCGCGCTGGATGCCTATGAGCAAGCCCTGGAACGCCAGCCCGACCTGCAACCGGCACTGGACAACCAGGCCCTCATCCAGCAATTGTTGCAACAACGCCAGGCCAAGGCCGAGGAACAACCGGCCGACAGCGATGCCCAAGGCACGCCCGGCAACGAGACCGAAGGCAACAGCAGTTCGGCAGCCAACCCAGCCCAGGGCACACCAGGCAACGAAGAACAGGGCGCCGCCGAGGAACCCGGCGAAGGCGCCAGCAACGAGCAGGCCCAGGGCGGCAACCAGCCGAGCGATGACGACGGGGTGACCCAGCCGCCGCAGCGGCCGGTCTCCACCAGCCTGGATGCCGAACAGCGCCAGGCCCTGGAACAGTGGTTGCGGGAAATTCCCGACAACCCCGCCCAGCTGCTGCGGCGCAAATTCTGGTATGAACAGCAATTGCATCAGGACAACCCACGATGAGTCGCCTCGGCGTCTTCCTACTCAGCCTGTTGTGGCTTCTCCAGGCCCAGGCGCAACCGACCCTGCAGGCCAGCGTCGACCGCACTCGCCTGCAGGCCGGCGAAACCCTGGAACTGACCCTGGAAAGCCAGGACGTCACCCAGTTCGGCAAGCCCGACCTACGTGCCCTGGAAGGCGATTTCGAGGTGCGCGGCACGCGCCAGCTCAACAGCCTGCACACGCTCGACGGCGAGACACGCGCCAGCACCCGCTGGATCATCACCCTGCTGCCACGGCGCAGCGGCAGCCTGCGCATTCCCGAACTGCAACTGGGTCATTCGCAGAGCCAGGCCATCGAACTGCAGGTATTGCAGGCCGACGCCAGCCGCCCGGAAAGCGCTGCCAAGGTATTCATCGAAGCCACCCTCGACCGCCAGGATGTCTATGTCCAGGCCCAGGCCGTGCTGACGCTGCGCATCTATCATTCGGTGCCGCTGTACGACGACAGCAGCTTGAGCCCCTTGCAGCTGGACAACGCCAAGGTCGAACCCTTGGGCGAGTCGCGCACCTATGAAAAAGAGATCGATGGGGTCCGCCACGGGGTGATCGAGACCCGCTATGCGATCTACCCGCAACAAAGCGGCAGCCTGGACATCCCGACGCTGACCTTCACCGCCACCGCTGCCGACAGTGGCGAACAACCTGCCGGCACGCCCCGGGTCGGCCGCCAGGTGCAGGTCAGCTCGCTGCCGCTGCACCTTGGCGTACGGCCGGTCCCCAGCGCCTGGCCGGCCAGCGAGCCCTGGCTGCCGGCCCGCAGCCTGAGCCTGGAAGAGCACTGGAACCCTGAACCGAGCAGCCAGCCCACCCAGATCGGCGACTCCCTGACCCGCAGCATCACCCTGCGCGCCGAAGGCCTGTCCAGCACTCAGTTGCCCCAGCTGCCGGCCACGGAAATACACGGCCTGCGCCGCTATCCCGACCAACCGTTGCTGCGCAACGAAATCAACGAACGCGGCATGATCGCCAACCGTGAAGAACGCGAAGCGCTGGTCCCCACCCACAGCGGCGACCTGGCCCTGCCGGCCTTGGACGTCACCTGGTGGAACACCCGCGAAGATCACCTGGAACACAGCAGCCTGCCGGCGCGCACCCTGACCGTGCAGGACAACCCAGCCCTGAGCGGCGAAACGCCGGTCAGCGATACCCGCAGCGGCACCGCCCTGCTCTGGCCCTGGCAACTGGCGACGGTGCTGCTGGCCCTTACCACGGTGCTGGGCTTCGCCCTGTGGTGGCGCGCACGCTCGCAACCGGCCATATTGCGCGCCGCGCAGAACGGGCCCAGCCCGCGCACGCTGCTGGACGACCTCAAGCGCGCCTGCCAGGCCAACGACCCCCAGGCCACCCGTCAGGCCCTGGATGCCTGGGCACGCCAGCAGCCGGAAACCCTGGCCGAGATGGCCGCCCGTTTCGTACCCTTGTCCGACGCGCTGGATGGCCTCAATGGCGCTTTGTACAGCGAAAGCGGCCAGTATTGGCAAGGCGACGAACTATGGCGTGCCATCGGTACCATTCCACCGGCCGAGCAGATCCTGCTGCCGTCGGGCGAGACAGGCAGCCTGCCACCGCTCTACCCCAAGTAGGCAGATGGGAGTCGAAAAGAGCCCTTGAAGCTATCTCAAGGGCTTGAGTAGGACGTGATCCCGAACATCAATTTTTTATGCCGTCTGCCTGGCCAAGTGTTTGTCGTGAATATGCAGTGCCTGTGAGACCGAGCGCCGCCCGCACGGCGCGCGATCAACGCATCATCTCCCCCCCAAAGACAGGCACCTGCCCCTACACATCTTCCGACAAGTACATATCTTTCCCTACATTCCGTGAAGAACCATTTTTAAATATCCCTCATCACATAACGCTGCGCACGCAACCCCGACAACCATCCACTTACAGATAGTTACATCCAAAGCATGAAACGTTTAAATTTTACTCGCAAACATGTGCGAAATTTCCCACTTCAAAAACGTCACAAAAGCGTGACAAAAATACTTCCCGAGTAACAAAATCATCCTTGACACGGAAAGATTCAGCATGAAAGATTTCTGCCACTGGCACGCCATGAACGGCAGCAAAGCATCAGCCCTGACATCAATAATGAAATGGAGCTTTCATCATGCACCCTATTTTCCAGCCCCTCCTCCCTGTGCTGAATCTTTCTATTTGTCCCTTGCACAGGCCGCATAAAATTACCGGTACGCTCTCCGTAACACGACCAGTTTGTGCCGTTAGGCCTAACATAGACATTGGTAATTCCCACTCTAAACAAGCACCTCGGCGAGTCTAACTACTCGTCGCGACACGCCACGCCCACTCAAGGAATATTATTACCCAACGCCTTTTTCCTTGTGTTTGAACGGAGGTTGAGCCGTGCAACTTTTCCATCAAGCCATAGCAGATAACTGCAGAAAGCACTCCGCAAAACCCGCCATTATCCTAGACGGTATCGAGACTCTTTATCAGGACCTACAAGAGAGGGTCGACAATATTGCCACCCTATTACCTACTCTCGGAGTTAATCCTGGCGATCGCGTGGGTTTGTATTCCTCTATTTCCATCGAACTGATCGCAGCCTATCTAGGCGTGCTACAAGTCGATGCCATTACTGCCGCCACTCATCATACATTGAGCCGAGAGAAACTGATTCATCAGCTCAAACATTCCGGCGCTCGGGTTCTCATCACCGACGCCACCGACGACTTGCCAGGGTTGATAGAGGCAGCTGGGCTGGAACTCGTGTTACTTACCGTGCCCCATCCCATTGCACTTAGCAAGGTTATGTCACTGACCGATGCGATCACCGCGCATAAGGAATTAAAAACAGTGGCTATCCCACCACGACCATTGAATCCTGAGCGCCCCACTTCGATTTTCTATACGTCCGGATCAACCTCCAACCCAAAGGGCGTGCTCGTCAATCATCGAATCATGCTAGCCGCCTGCCAACGCGTTACCGAATATCTACAAATTCGTGTTGATGATCGCATCCTCAGTTATTCGACGATGGCTTCCGACTACGGCCTGTACAACATAATGATGCCATTGGTCGTTGGTGCCACCTCCGTCATCGAAAGCACGGCGGCAAGCAGCGCCGAGGATGTTCTCACGGTAGTCGAGCGCGAAGCAGTTACCGCCATGCATGTGTTCCCACCGGTGTTTTCTCTTCTAGCCAGCACCGGACCACAGTGGCAAACACGACTACCTAGCTTGCGCTACATTTCAAGCAGCGGGCAGGCGTTACGTACTCGACATATCCAGCAGATACGTCAAGCTCTGCCCCAAGTACGGATCTTCTCCAATTATGGGCTCACCGAATGCAAGCGCGTCAGCTATCTACCCCCTGAAGAAATCGATCAACGTCCTACCTCAGTGGGTAAACCTCTGCCCGGTGTCAGCCTATACCTCATTGACGAGCGGAACCAAGCGATCAATCAGCCTGGTGAGATCGGCGAATTATTGGTGACCAGTGATTGTTTGATGCTTGGATACTGGAACATGCCCGAGGCTAATGAAAGGGCTTTCCTCCATAACACGTTCGGCCATTCCCGACTCTACCGCACCGGCGACTTATTCAAGTTCGACGAGGAGGGCTATCTCTATCATGTGGCCCGCAAGGATGACGTATTCGCGCGCCATACTTGGAAAGTCAATCCACGGGAAATCGAAACATGCCTAGCCTCTCACCCCGCCGTCGCCGAAGTGTTTGTGACTCCTGTCATTGATGAATTTGCAGGTCATGTACCCAAGGCCTGGGTTGTGCTGGAAACTGCCTACACCCAAACCTCCGAAAAGACCTTGCTCGATTACTGCAAGGCCCGTCTGGACTGGCATATGGTCCCGACTGAGTGGGTCTTTCTGGGTACCTTGCCAAAAACCGCTTCGGGAAAGTTGACATCAATAGGGATTGATTTGTTAGCAGGCGCTTCCTCATGAAAACATATACGCCGCAACCATTGAATGATCTCTGCTTGGATCAGGGCCTAACGCAAAGTGCCATGTTTAAACTAGCCAAACACTTCCATGGCTTAGCAACGGGTACGAACCAAGTCCCCATGCAATCGCTACAAAGCCATCTCAGATCGGAAATCGACGATCCGAGGGTTCTCGAATATCACGACCACCTGATAGCCGGTGCCGGGCCGTTGTTCCTGCACTTTCTGGCCAGCGTGCCATACATCCTCGAAGAGCTGTGCAGGGTCGGCACAGCCTTAACTCGCTTGGCCCAGGCTTGCACGCAAGACAACGACCAAACCTTCAACCTGTTCGAAGTAGACGCGTTCGACGGCGCTAATGGACGCACCTTAGCCATCCATTCTCAGGGTTTGATTCGCAGTTTCACTTCGTCACCCAATCGAGCCAACCAGATAGCCTTCGAGCATCATGCCGACCCCACGCGGTCATGGTTCTATCCACAATCCTTCTTCAATGTCAGCCAGCGGCTCTTTCAGACGCCTGAGTACTCGACTTTCAGCCAAGGATTCGAATTTATTTATGAAATGGCCGCTTTCCAATTTTATGGTCGCGATCGAGCGCGACAAATCGCTCACATCAAACACTTTCTCAAGCCGGCAGGGCTAGTTTTTTTCCTTGAGAAATTCAACCATTCCAATCCGGAAGAGTACCTACGGCGAGAACGGATCAAGGATGAGGCATTCAAAACTCGCTACTTCAGCGAGCAAGAGATTTCTTGGAAACGTCAGCAAATGCTCGAACAGATGCAGAACGGCCAAGTGACCCTCGAAGAACTGATAAATGCCATTGCGAGCCACTTCAAGCATGTCTACCTGCTTTGGAGCAGTAGTAATTTTTGCGAATTGGTGGCCTCGAACGACCTAGAACAAATGCAGCGATTCCTCAACTTGCTCGGCCCAGTAGTACAGCCTACGGAATTCTGCTTTGAAGGCTCACGCATTGGTTCTCTATCACCAAGCCCTGATGACGTAGGAGCGCCAAGCTGTGCTCGATGATGCCGAAAATACGTTTCACCACGCCGCCCAACCTACCGAGTGTCTACAGGCCTTGCAGCATCTTCCATACTGGCGTGAGCGCGCAGCCTATGCAGAAAAAAACCGTCGCCTGAGCAGCGATACCTTTACCGAGTTGTTCGATAACACGTGGCTGGATCTACTGTCACCGCAGGCACCTGCTACGAACAGCGGGCATTGGCCGACCTTGGTAGAAATTTCACGCATCGCCGCAAGGGCCTGTTCCTCTACGGGCTGGATATTAGCGCTGGTAGGTAGCCATAGTTGTATCGTTCGCCGCCTCCCTCTCCCCTGCCAAGTCCGATTGTACGCAAAGGGCTCCCAGCAGTTATTCGCCTCCGCCTCAACCAGTTCCGATAGCCACCTGTACTGGGAAGCCGGAGGCGTACGGATGAACGGACGCTGGCGCTTCAGCTCGGCTATCGAAGACGCGACTTGGTTGATAGTCAACGCACCTTGTCCCAACCACCCAGACGCCGAGCAGACACCACGTTTCTTACTGCTACTCGCCGCACAGGACGTCAGAAGGCTCGATAGCTGGGACAGCTTTGGCATGGCTGCGACCGGCTCCCATGATGTGCTAGCCGATCAGATTCTAGTGCCTCATGAACAGGTGTTCGCTTTAAACGAGGTGTTTGCTCATCACCCGCGCTCGCCCGGCACCGACTATCTCACTCACATGCCTCTGGCTCCTTATCTCACTACGTCGATCATAGGGCCACTGCTCGGGTGCGCCGAAGGCGCCCATGCTTCATATGTCGAAGCCCTAATTAATTCCCCTGCAGGGAGAGACCCACGGATCGCCGAACAGGTAGCGCATTCTGCGGCGCAATTATATAGCGCCAGGCTGCTCTATAACTCGCTGGTTTCCCAGCTACATGACGCAGGGATCCACGACCGCACGCTGGATGGCCATCAACTATTACAGCTCAAACGTGACCGTGCCTATCTAGCAAAACAATGCGTGCAGGTCGTGCGGCGTCTGGTGGAACGGCTAGGTGCCTCTTCGCTGGTTGCCAGCAACCCACTTCAACGTCATTGGCGCGACATCCAGGCCATGGCTGCGCATCGTGATCTGGCCTGGAACGACGCAATGCTCGCTTACGGCGAGACCATTCTTCGATCGGCCAAAGCCGCCGAATCGGCCTGATCTCATTTTCCCAAGAATGTCTTTTGTAGAGGTCGATATGTTCATTCGCAGCAAATCTGATGTAGAAAAAACACCTTATTTTGTTGAATGGGGCGCCGGCACCAGCCATCGCCTACTCACCGAACATGACGCCATGGGTTTTACCCTTTGCCACACCCTGGTTCGTGCTGGCAGCGAGTCGCTACTTCAGTACCGAAATCATCTGGAAGCGTGCTACTGCATTGCAGGGGACGGTGAGGTAGAAGATATGCAAGGCAATGTCTATCCGATTCGCCCCGGTGACATGTATGTACTGGACCAGCATGACCGCCATTACCTACGCGCCGGTAAGGAACAGGATTTGATTCTAGTCAGTGTATTCAACCCGCCCTTGCGTGGCGACGAGCGGCATAACCTGAACGACAGCCTGGGCTCCGCCTACTGATATAACCCGCGTCGATTCCCTGATATTTACAGGAGTTCAGTGTGCGCAAGGATTATCTGGCGTTCTTTATTTCTTTATTTCTATCGCGGCTGGCAGATCAGATTCTGTTGTTTCTCGTACCGCTAGTGGTGTTCCAAACCACTCAGAGTGCATCTTGGGCCGGGGTGGCTTTTTTTATCGAATCGCTGCCACGCTTTCTTGCATTTCCGGTATGTGGCGCGCTTTGCGATAAATTCTCGCCGATCAGGATCTTGCATATCAGCCAGGTTTACCGGGCCGTGCTTTGCGTCGTAATGATGGCGCTCTACGCCATGTTTGGCGGTCTCGGTTGGGTCGTGGCGCTGTCGGCGTTTTGCGGGGTGTTGACCACCCAAGGCATCATGGCACGCGAAGTGGTGATGCCGCATATATTCCAGCAGTACAGCTACACCAAGACCTTGTCCTATTCACAAATCGCCGACCAGACCGGGTTGGTACTAGGACCTTTGGTAGCAGCCTTGCTACTGGAGATGTCGACCTGGTCCTGGGCGGTGCTTTGGGTCGCCGGGTTATTTCTGCTGGCCGACCTGAGCATGCTGCTGTGGCAACGCTTTAGCCGTACCTCTTTGCAAGCATTCGAGCAGCATCAGGATATCTGGCTACAACCATTGCGTATCGCGTTCGGCCATATCCGCGAATTGGTCGAACTGAAGAAAGTCATCACGCTGGCCGTTGGTGTCAACCTGGTCATCGGCGTCACCCTGGCGACCTCGGCCGCCATGGTGATAGGTCACTACAGTGCCGATAAAGATAATTACGCCGGACTACAAACGGCCGGCGCGGTGATCACTATCGCGATCCTGTTCTTCCTCGCTCGGGTGACTCTGTCAATGCGAGTACTCGGTGGAGTCGCTTACTCGATGATCTGCGCGGGCGCTTTCATCTGCGCCCTGAGCCCAAATCTCAGCGGCTATGTGCTGGGCTTCTTGCTGATCGTCGGTTTCGACAAGATGTTCAACGTATACATGCGCAGCGTTCGTCAACGAGTGATCCCGACACAGGATTTCGGCAAGACGGTCGGAGTGATCACATTGCTCAATAACCTATCACAACCTCTGGCCGGCTTGCTGGTGGCCTTGCTTGCCGCCCCCTGGGGCACGCAAAGCGTAATCCTCGCCCTGGCCGTGCTGAGCACGTTGCTGGGCGTGGCAGCCTTGTGGTGGTTTGCAAAAGCCCGCGCCTCTGTCGCGTCAGCCTTCAAGCCCGAGCAGGACATAGGCAGTTCATGACGTATGGGATACGTGCGAGGTACGTCACAGAATACGCAAGGGCGCCCTGTCTCGGAAATACGTTCTTTTTAGCGAGTGGCTTGGGTGTTTGGCTATTGAGTTGGCGCTCCACCTTTTTATCAACCGCACAGATACCTGGCGCTGCAGCGCAGCCTCCCCCCTGCTCCCTCTCCCGCCGTGTTGGGTTACCATAGCCGCCCCTCAGAGAAGCTCATCATTCAAGCGAAGCACAAGCTTGCTTGACCCCACTCGACAGGTCACCCATGCGTCTGTTTCACACCTCCGACTGGCACCTGGGCCAAAGCCTGCACGGCCAGGAACGCGACTTCGAACATGCCTGCTTCCTCGATTGGCTGCTCGGCCAGTTGCGTCTGCGCCAGCCCGATGCGCTGCTGATCGCCGGCGATATCTTCGATACGGTCAACCCGCCGGTCAAAGCCCAGGAGCGGCTCTACGACTTCATCGTCCAGGCCCACGAACAACAGCCCAAGCTCGACATCGTGATGATCGCCGGCAACCACGACTCCGGCTCACGCATCGAGCTGCCGGCGGCGTTGATGCGGCGCCTGCGTACCCACGCCCTGGGGCGGGTGCACTGGCTCGATGAAGGCCTGCTGGATGCCGAGCGGCTGTTGATCCCGCTGACCAACGCACGCGGCAAGGTCTGCGCCTGGTGCCTGGCCCTGCCCTTCCTGCGCCCGGCGGAAGTCACCGGGCCGCAGCTGGGTGATGACTACCTGCAAGGCATCACCCAGGTGCACCAGCAACTGATCGAAGCCGCCCAGGCCAAGCGCAAGAAGGACCAGGCCCTGGTCGCCATCAGCCATGCGCACATGGCTGGCGGCGCGGTGTCCGAGGACTCCGAGCGCAGCCTGGTCATCGGCAACGCCGAGGCCTTGCCGGCGCGCTTGTTCGACAAGGCCATCAGCTACGTCGCCCTGGGCCACCTGCACAAGCCGCAGCGGGTCAACCGTGAGGAACGCATCCGCTACAGTGGCTCGCCGATCCCGTTGTCGTTCGCCGAGATCAACTACCCGCACCAGGTGCTGGAAGTGGAGCTCGAAGGCGCCGAGCTGGTCAGCATCGAGGCACGCCCGGTGCCACGCGCCGTGGCCCTGCAACGCATCGGCCCGGCGCCGCTGGGCGAGCTGCTGCAGCAATTGGCCGACCTGCCGGTGGTCGATCTTCTGGAAGACCCCAACCGCCAGCCCTGGCTGGAGGTGCGGGTGCGCCTGGACGAGCCGCAGCCAGACCTGCGCCAGCAAATCGAAGGCGCCCTGGAGGGCAAGGCCGTACGCCTGGTGCGCATCAGTGCCGAGTACGCCGGCAGTGGCAGCCAGGACGAGGACGAACGGGCGTTCGTCGAGCTGTCCCAGATGACCCCGCAGGACCTGTTCAGCCGCGCCTGGGAGCAAGCCTATGGCAGCCCCGTCGACGAACAGGCCCTGGCCGACTTCGCCCTGCTCCTGCAGGACGTGCAGCTGGAGGAGGTGCAGCCATGAAGATCCTTGCCATTCGCCTGAAGAACCTGGCCTCCCTGGCCGGCCCGATCGACATCGACTTCACCGCAGAGCCCCTGGCCAGTGCTGGCCTGTTCGCCATCACTGGGCCCACCGGCGCCGGCAAGAGCACCTTGCTCGATGCCCTGTGCCTGGCGCTGTTCGGCACCGTGCCGCGGCTCAACGACATCGGCCGGGAGGCCAAGGTGCCCGACGCCGATGGCGAGATTGCCACCTACGACCCGCGTAACCTGTTGCGTCGCGGCACTGGCAGCGCCTATGCCGAGGTGGACTTCGTGGGCATCGACGGGCACCGCTACCGCGCCCGCTGGGAAGCCAACCGCGCCCGTGAAAAAGCCAACGGCAAATTGCAGCTCAGCCGCCAGAGTCTGTACGACCTGGACGCCGAACAGCTGCTGGGTAGTGGCAAGAACGAATACAAGCAGTTGGTCGAGGCGCGCCTGGGCCTGAACTTCGAACAGTTCACCCGCGCGGTGATGCTGGCCCAGAGCGAGTTCGGCGCCTTCCTCAAGGCAGACGACAAGGACCGCAGCGAGCTGCTGGAAAAACTCACCAACACGGCGATCTACACCCGCCTGGGCCAACGTGCCTTCAGCAAGGCCCGTGAGGCAGGCGAAGCGCACAACGACCTGAAGAAGCAGGCCGAGCACCTGTTGCCGATGGCCGCCGAGGCCCGCGCCGAGCTCGACCAGCAGCTGGAGCAGGCCCAACAGCGGTTCAAGGCCGACCAGGCGCGCCAGCGCCAACTGGAACAGCAGCGCGCCTGGCTCGATGAACAGGGCAAGCTGCAGGCCCAGCACGCCGAAGCCCAAACTGCCTTGCAGGCGGCCGAGCTGGGCTGGGAACAGTTGGCCGAGCAGCGCCTGGACCTGCAACGCCTGGAACGCCTGGCCCCGCAGCGCCACCAGTTCCACCGCCAGCAGGTACTGGCCGCACAACTGGCGCCCCTGGCCGCGGAGCTCGCCGATCAACAGCGCCAGCAGGCCGACTTGCAGGTACGTACCGGCGAGCTGGAGCAAGCGCTGGAGGCGGCGCGCCAGGCCCTGACCCACAGCCAGGCCCAGCACAGCGAAAACGCCCCCCGCCTGCGCCAGGCCTTCGCCGCCCAGGACAGCCTGGCCCGTCTCGACCAGGAGCTGGCCAACCAACGCAGCGCCGCCCAGCAGGCTGACCAGGACGTCGCCGACGGCCAGCAGCAGGTACAGCAGCTCGAGGAACACCAGCAGCGCAGCCAGCAACAACTGGCGCAGATCGACACGGCGCTGGCCGACAGCGAGCACCTGGCTGGCCTGGCTAGCGCCTGGCAGGCCTACCTGCCGCAGCTCAAGCAAGTGATGCAGATCGGTGCGCGCCTGACCAAGGGCCGTGAGGAGCTGCCCGGCCTGCAGGCCCAGGCCAGCCAGGCCAACGCCCAGCTGCAAAGCCAACGCGACGCCTTCGAACTGCTGTTCCGCGAAGCCGGGGCCGAACCCCAGGCGCTGGCCGAGCAGATCGACCTGCTGGGCGCCATGCTCCAGGACAATCGCAAGCAGCAACGCGCGGTCGAAGAGCTTTCGCGCCTACAGGGCCGCGAGCTGGAACTGCGCCAGCACATCACGGCCCTGCGCGAGCGCCAGCAGCAGGCCATGCAGCAGCGCCAGCGCCTCATCGGCGAAGGCACCGCGGCCAAGGCCGAACTGGAAACCGCCGACCAGGCACTGGCCCTGACCCGCCAATTGCTGGAACGCCAGCGCCTGGCGCGCACCAGCAGCGTGGAAGAGCTGCGCGGGCAATTGCGCGCTGGTGAACCTTGCCCGGTCTGCGGAAGCGCCGAGCACCCATTCCACCAGCCCGACGCCCTGCTGCAGAGCCTCGGCCGCCATGACCAGGCCGAAGAGGACGCGGCCCGTGCGCAGGTCGAGCGCCTCAACACCCGCCTGGTGGAGCTGCGGACCGAGCTGGGCGTGGTCAATGCCCAGCTCAAGGACTTCCAGCAACAGCAGGTACACCTGGGCGAGCAGCTGCAACCGCTCAGCGAACAGCTTCAGGCCCACGCTCTGTGGCCGGCCCTCGCCCCGCAGGACGACAGCGCCCGCCGCACCTGGCTCGACGGTCAGCTGCGCCGCCTGGGTGAAGAGATCGATCGCGACGAGAAACGCCAGGCTGCCCTGCTCGCCCTGCAAAAGGATGCCGCCCGCCTTACCCAGCAGTTGCAGGCGGCAAGCGAGGCCCAGCAACAGGCCCAGCGTCACCTCGAGCAGCAGCACCAGGCCCTGGCCTCCGATGAGCAGCAACTGGAACAGGGCTTGAACGACCTGGCCAACGTACTGCCCGAGGATATCCTCCAAGCCCTGCGCGACGACCCGGCCACGGCGTTCCTCGGTCTCGACCAGCAGATCGCCCAGCGTCGCCAGCAGCTCGAGCAACGCCAGGACGAACAGCAGGAGCAACAGGCCCGCCAGGTGCAGCTGGACAAGCTGCGCGACCAGCAACACGCCCGCCTGGCGGCCCAACAGCAGCTCAAGCACAGGCTCGCCACGCTGGATGAACAGCGCCAGCAGGCCCTGGCGAGCCTGAGCGAACTGCTCGGCGAACAGGCCAGTGCCGAAGCCTGGCAACAGCACATGGACACCCAGCTGGAACAAGCCCGGGTGGCCGAAGCCGAAACGGCCCAGCGCCTCCAGGCGCTGCACACCCAAGGCGTACAGCTGGCCGGCGAACTCAAGGCCAACAGCCAGCGGCAACAGGCGCTGGAGCAGGAATGCCAGCAGTTGCAGGGCCAGATCGGCCAATGGCGCAGCGAACATCCGGAGCTGGACGACACAGGCCTGGAGCGCCTGCTGGCCATCGACGATGCCCAGCTCGGCGAACTGCGCCAGCGCCTGCAAAGCGCGGAAAAGGCCATCGAGCAAAGTCGCGTGCTGCTGCAGGAACGCGAACAACGCCTGCAACAACATGCCGACCAAGGCCAGGGCGATCTGTCTGCCGAAGCCCTGCATCAGGCCCTCACCGAAATCGGGCAGCAGTTGGCCGTGCAAGAACAGCAGTGCGCCGAATTGCGCGCGCGGCAGGCCGACGACCAGCGCCGCCAGCAGGCCCACCAGGCCTTGGCCGAACAGATCGAGCAGGCCTACCAACAATGGCAACGCTGGGCACGCCTGAACGCGCTGATCGGCTCGGCCTCCGGCGATGTGTTCCGCAAGATCGCCCAGGGCTACAACCTCGACCTGCTGCTGCATCATGCCAATAGTCAACTGCGCCAGCTGGCCAAGCGCTACCGCCTCAAGCGAGGCGGCAGTGCCCTGGGCCTGCTGGTGCTGGACACCGAAATGGGCGACGAACTGCGTTCGGTGCACTCGCTCTCTGGCGGCGAGACCTTCCTGGTGTCCCTGGCCCTCGCGCTGGGCCTGGCATCCATGGCCTCGAGCACCCTGCGCATCGAATCGCTGTTCATCGACGAGGGCTTCGGCAGCCTGGACCCCGAATCGCTGCAACTGGCCATGGATGCCCTCGACGGGTTGCAGGCCCAAGGGCGCAAGGTGGCGGTGATTTCCCACGTACAGGAAATGCACGAGCGGATCCCGGTGCGGATCCAGGTGCGCCGCCAGGGCAATGGCTTGAGTGACGTGGAGGTGTGCGGGTGATTCTCTACTCGTTCCGTCGCTGCCCCTGGGCCATGCGTGCGCGCTTGGCCTTGCGCTATGCAGGCTGCCCGGTGGAGATCCGCGAAGTGGCGATGAAGAACAAGCCGGCCGAGTTGCTGGCCTTGTCGCCCAAGGGCACGGTGCCGGTACTCGATACCGGCGCCGGGGTCCTGGAGGAAAGCCTGGACATCATGCGCTGGGCCTTGAGCCAGAACGACCCGCAGGACTGGCGCCTGCTGGCCGACCCGAGCGGCGCGCAACAGGCCGAGGCCTTGATCGCGCGTAACGACCGCGAGTTCAAGGCGCAGGTGAACCTGTACAAGTACGCCGAACGCTACCCCGAACACTCGCGGGCGTTCTATCGCCAGCAGGCCGAGCCGTGGCTGAGCGAGCTCGAAGGGTTGCTCGAAGGCCGGCACTACCTGCTGGCCGATCATCCGAGCCTGGCCGACGCCGCCCTGCTCCCGCTGATGCGCCAGTTTGCCGGGGTCGAACCGCAGTGGTTCGCCGAGGCGCCTTATCCGCGGGTGCGCAGCTGGCTGCACGGGTGGCTGAAGTCGGACGTGTTCAAGGCCGTCATGGCGCGCTGAGCATCATCCGGTTAACGCGAACGCTGCAGTGGGCTTGCTCACCCGATCTGGGAAGAGGCACTTGCTTGGATTGCGCTGCAAAGCGCAGACTTCAAGGGGCTATAACGTAGTGTCGAATACAACGGTGAGCGGGCTTTGGTACTTATACCCAGGCCGCATTGCGCTCAGGTCTTCGAGCTTGAAATGCAATTTGGCCGCTTCATTGACGATCGCGCGTGGCACCTCGAACCGACGTGAAAGCCCCCCTGCGGCACTTGTCGGCAGCTCGATGTCCGTTACCGGCCTGCCCTGCCAGGTAGCCCCTGGCACAGTCAATGAAACCTTGGTGATCGCCTTGTCCCGGAGCCCCTGGGAACCACCGAGAACGCAACCGAACGCGCCGGCGGACTCACACCGCACGCCGACCAAGAACGGCCCTCCCGCGCTGATTCGAAACGGCAAGTCGCGCGCCAGTAACGGGGGCAGGCGGCCAGTCCATCGCCCCCAGCCGCCTGTCGGTTCGAGCACTGCCCTGTTGGAGCCGGGAGGGAACTGCACATGCATGTCGGCGTGCACGGTCAATTCGATGTTCACGACGAGCGTGCGATCCGGCATGTTGCCCCACCTGCTCCCAAGATCGAATTCCCTGTGATCGGCGCTATCGAAGCGGTAGATGAGGCGATCCCTATAGACCCCTGGCGGCATTCTCTGGAGCCCAGGAATCTCCATGCGGAAGGGAAAACCTGTCAGTTGCACGCCATACGTGTACGTTTCGTTGGGCCCCGCATGCATTCTGCTCCAGCAGTCTCCCCTATTTGCTGTAGTCACCCACAGCGCATTCATGACAATGTGCTTAGCGGTTTTATAAACGGTACACGCTCCTGCCCCATCGCGACCCAGACGATCGACCGCGTGCCAGCTTAACGCTATACCGGGGTCATACCACTCGCCCTGCATCCCCAAGCCCAGGATGAAGAACCTACCTCGCTGGCCTCCCGGCGCGTTGAAATCAATATATCTAAAATCCGGAAGTCGGGTGTAGAAGCTCCTTCTGGGCTCCGTCTCTCTGCTATACACATCGGTCTGGTAGGTGATAGGAATATCCACCGTGCCGATACCTTGCCTGGAATTCTTCTCGATATCGCATTGCGCGGGCCAGTACTTGCAATAGCTGGCAGGGGCGCTCGACTCGATCCGCAGTTTCCCATTCCGGTACTTGGCATAGATCGTGACCTCCGCCGCAAAGGCCTGCCCTGCGAACGACAACATCAACGCCAACAGCACAGCCCAATGGAGTGGGTGATTCCTCATACATTTCCCCTCGAATGACTCTGTCTTTGCAAAGGGAAAGTTTGAGTAATTTTGGCCACACTGATTAACAAGACGCCTCCCAAAAAATCTGGGAAAAGTCTTACATCATAGGCAAGCGTGTCACTCGAGAAACTTCAGATCCGATGGCGCGTCCTGGGCCAGTTTCTGCACGGTTTCGCCCAGCCTGCCGCTACGCGGGTCGCGGCGCAGGACCACGATCTGGTTGCTCTTCTGGTTGGCCACCAAGAGGAACTTGCCGCTGGGGTCGAGGCTGAACTCCCGCGGGTGGTCGCCCTCGACGGAGCGGCGCTGCAACAGGGTCAGTTGGCCATCCTCCTTGCCCACGGCATAGGCCACGATCTCGTTGCTGGTGCCGCGGTTGCTGACATACAGGAAGCGCCCGTCGGCCGACAGGTGCAGCCCACCGGCCGCCTTGGCTGCAGCCTCCTGGCGCTCGGTCAGGGGCAGGCGCTGGCGTTCCATCAGGTTGCCGTCCTGCACATCGAACATCACCACTTCGGCGCTCATCTCCAGGGTGAGGTAAGCGTGCCGGCCCTTGGCATCGAACAGCAGGTGACGCGGGCCGCTGCCTGGAGGCAGGCTGACAGACGCCGGAATCGCCGGGCTCAGCGGATGCTCGGGGCTGGCCCCGTCGTAGCGGTAGATGAAGACCTTGTCGGCGCCCAGGTCGCTGGCGTAGAGGTGACGGCCCTCGGGCGAGAACACCACCGAATGCACATGGGCCCCGGCCTGGCGTTCAGGGTTGACCTTGCTCGGCGTGTGACGCAGCTGTTGCACCACCTCCTTCAGCTTGCCATCACGCGCCACCGGGAGCGCCACCAGGCTGCCGCCGGGCACCGGCGCGACCGCATAGTTGGCGACGAACAGGTAGCGCTGGTCATGGCTGAGGGTAGCGTGGGTCGGTTCGTCGCCACGGCTGGCCACTTGGTTGAGGGGCTTGATGTCGCCCTTGGCATTGAGCGAAAGGCTGCTCACATGGCCCTGGGGCGTTTCATTGACCGCGAACAGCAGGCGCTGGTCGGCGGACAGCACCAGCCAGGACGGGCTGACACTCTTGACCACCTGCAGCGGCTTGGCATCGACCTGGCCGCTGTCGCTGTCGAAGCGGTAGCGGTAGATCCCTTGGCTGGCACCGTCGGTGTAGCTGCCAACCAGTAATACCGCGGCATGGCTGTTCAATGTCAGGCCCATGAGACTAGCGGCCAGCAGGCTCTTCCAGGTCTTCATCGTCGTCATCTTCCGAAGCGCGCAGGGCATCCATACAGACTAGTCGATGCTCGCCGTCGGCATCGTCGAGCCGCCACTGGTCGCCCTCGGCGACGGCGGCGGCCACTTGTTCGGGGGTGAAGTGCCAGCGGCGCAACTGGCGGCCGTCCATGCATTCGATCGAAAGACCGGTGTCGTCGTAGGTGAAGTCGAAGGCGTGGAGCCCGTCGATCAGCAGCATGTCGCAGGCTGCGAGGGCGTTGGCGAGGGATGACATTGGAACACCAGGTAGAAAGTGGGGCGCCAGTATAACCCCGGGGCTGCTGTGCAGCCCAATCGCCGGCAAGCCGGCTCCCACAAGGAGCGAAACCTGTAGCCCGCCGATTGGGCCACAAACAGCGAAACCTGTGGGAGCCGGCTTGCCGGCGATTGGGCCGCAAGGCGGCCCCCTCGTGGATCAATGAGCGAAGATCGACCCGCCCACCTTGCCCGCCAGCTTCTGTGGCTTGATCAGGAACCGCGCCAGCGCCGGCAGCAGCCACAGTGCGCCAAACATGTTCCACAGCAACATGAAGGTCAGCATCAGGCCCATGTCGGCCTGGAACTTGATCGCCGAGAAGATCCAGGTGCACACGCCAATGGCCAGGCACAGGCCGGTGAACAGCACGGCTTTGCCGGTGGAGCGCAGGGTTTCGTAGTAGGCCTCCTGCAACGGCAGGCCGGCGCGTAGGAAGCTCTCCAAGCGGCTGTAGATGTAGATGCCGTAGTCCACGCCGATCCCTACACCCAGGGCGACCACCGGCAAGGTGGCGACCTTCACGCCGATGCCCATGAAGGCCATCAGGGCGTTGCCCAGCACCGAGGTCAGCACCAAGGGCAGGACGATGCACAAGGTGGCGGCGAACGAGCGGAAGGTGATCAGGCACATCACCGCCACGCACAGGTAGACCAGCACCAGGATGGTCAGCTCGGCCGATTTGATCACCTCGTTGGTGGCCGCCTCGATGCCGGCGTTACCCGCCGCCAGGAGGAACTGCAGGCCATCCTTGTTGTGGTTGTCGGCAAAGGCCTTGGCCACCGAGGTCACGCGCTCCAGGGTTTCAGCCTTGTGGTCGTTGAGGAACACCAGCACCGGTGCCAGGGAGCAATCGGCGTTGTACAGGCCATCGGCACGGGCGATGGAGTTATTGAGCACGTCCGGGTTGCGCGACAGGGTCTCCCATTTCAGGCTGCCCTCGTTCATGCCCTTGATCACCTGCTTGGACACGGTCACCAGGGAAATCGCCGACTGCACGCCCGGGGTGTTCTCCATGGTCCACATCAGCTCGTCGATCGGCGCCATGGTGGAGTGGATCGAGCAACTCTCCGATGGTGTCTTGACCATGATCACCAGCACGTCGGAACTGGTGGAATAGTTGTTGATGATGAAGTTGTTGTCCTGGTTGTAACGCGAGTCCGGGCGCAGCTCCGGCGCGCCCTGGTCGAGGTCGCCGATCTTCAGGTTCTGGCTGTACCACAGGCCACCGGCAAAAGCGGCCAGGGCCAAGGCGATGGACACCGGTGCCACCTTGGGGCTGGCGAAATTGGCCAGCAGGCGCCAGAACGGGTGTTCGCGGGTCGCGTCCTTCTTGCTGCGGGCGATGGCCTTCTGGCTGATACCTACATAGGAGATCGCCACCGGCAGCAGGATCAGGTTGGTGAAGACGATCACCGCCACGCCGATCGACGCACCGATGGCCAGTTCACGGATCACCCCGATGTCGATCACCAACAAGGTGATGAAGCCCACGGCGTCGGCCAAGATGGCGATCATGCCCGGCAGGAACAGCTGGCGGAACGTGCGCCGGGCGGCGGTCAGGGCATTGTCGGCACCGCTGGACTGCAAGGCGATGCCGTTGATCTTCTGCACCCCGTGGGAGATGCCGATGGCGAAGATCAGAAACGGCACCAGCATCGAATACGGGTCCAGCCCGAAGCCCACAGCGTGCATCAGCCCCAGTTGCCACACCACCGCCACCAGCGTGGTGACGAGCACCGCGATGGTGCTGCGGATGCACCAGGTGAACCAGTACAGCAAGGCCCAGGTGATGGCCAGGGCCACGCCGAAGAACATCACCACCATCACCAGGCCGTCGATCAGGTCACCGACCTTCTTGGCGAAGCCGACGATATGCACCTTCACGTTGGGGTTCTGGGCCTGGAACTTGTCACGGATCTTCTCTTCCAGCTGGTGGGAGAACTGCTGGTAGTCGAGCTTGACTTGTTTGCTCTGGTCCTGTGGGTCCGGGTAGCTCTCCATCAACGGCACGTCGACGATGCTGGACTTGAAGTTGTTGGCCACCAGGCGCCCGACCTGGCCGGACTTGAGCACGTTGTCGCGCAGCTCGTCGAGGCTTTGCGCCGAGCCGTTGTAGGTGTTGGGGATCACCTCGCCGCCGGCGAAGCCGTCTTCGGTGACTTCGGTCCAGCGCACCGCCGGGCTCCATAGCGATTTGAGCCCCGCACGGTCGACGCCGGGAACGTAGAACACCTCGTCGTGGATCTGGCGAAGGGTCTCCATGTACTCCTTGTCGAAGATGTCACCGTTGACCGCCTCCACCGAGATACGCACGGTGTTGCCCAGGTTGGCCAGGTCGTTGCGGTGCTCGATCATCTGTTCGATGAACGGGTGCTGCAGCGGGATCATCTTCTCGAAGCTGGTAGACGGGCGGATCTGCGTGGCCTGCCAGAACAGGAAGATGCTCACCAGCAGGCACAGGGCGATGACCACCGGCCGGTTGTTGAAGATCAGTCGCTCGAGCAATGTGGCCTTGTCCTGGTGGTGTTGCTGGTGCATGTCGAAGCTCTCCCGGCTGGTCATGGCTGCACCTCCTCGGCACCCTGGGCCGTGGCCAGGTGCACCCCGCCCTGCCCGACCAGCAGCAAGCCGCCGTCGGCAAGGCCAGTGGCAGCCGACAAGGCGATGCGGTCGGCGCGGTTGTAGACCGAGAAGCTCTGGCCGTCATCCTGGCTGCGCAACACGCTGCCACTGTTGCCCACCAGCACCAGGCTGCCATCCTCCAGAAGCGTAGCGCTTGCCAGGCCGAATTCGAACGGGCCACGGGCAGTCTTGAGCGGGACCGGTTGCCAGGTGTCGCCGAAATCGGTGGAGCGCAGCAGGTTGCCGCGCAGGCCGTAGGCCAGCAACGTGCGCGCCTGCGTGGTGCCGATCACGCCGAACAGCGACCCCTCGTAGGGGCTCTGGACCACGGACCAGCTCTGGCCGTTATCGCTGGAGCGGAACATGCTGCCCTGCTCGCCGACGATGAACAGGCCGGCGTCCTTGATCTGGGCGATGGCGTTCAGATGCAACTGGTCGGGGTTGTCCAGGCGCTCGCCGATGTCCTGCCAATGCTGGCCGCCATCGGTGGTCTCGAGCAGTGCGCCATAGGCGCCGACGGCGAAACCGTGCTGGGCGTCGAGGAAAGCGATATCGAGTAGCGGGGCCTCGCGGGCGAGGTCTTCGAACTGTTTGCTCCAGGTGGCGCCGCCATCATTGCTGGCCAGCACCTGGGCGTCATGGCCGACGGCCCAGCCGCGCTTGTCGTCGAGGAAGAACACCGCAGTGAGCAGTTGACGGGTGGGCACCCGGGCCTGGGCCCAAGTTTTGCCCTGATCATCGGAGAACAGGATATGGCCGCGGTCGCCGACCACCACCAGCCGCTGGCCGGCATGGGCGACATCGATCAACAGGCTCTGGCTGGCCCGGGCCGACTCCACCGAATACTCCTCGGCCGCCGCCGCACGCGCAGCATTCGCTCCTGTTGCCAACGCCAGTGCCAGCAGCGCACTGGCCGCCAGCGGCCAGGCTCCGCGCCTGGCTTGCGCCATCACCCGATCCGTCATGATCGCCCCCTGTTGTGTTCTTGTAGTGGGTCAATCTATTGCCAGGTACTGCGAAAAGCCTGTTCCAGAGCCCTGCAATAGCTTTGGGGCCATCGTATCGGGGTTATCGGCGGGAAGACAACGAGCGGGACGTTATGTTTTGTTAACCGCAAGAGCAGGGGCTGCCCTGCAGCCCTTTCGCGGCACAAGGCCGCTCCTACAATGGGTCGCATTCGCCTGTAGGAGCGGCCTCGTGCCGCGAAAGGGCCGCAAGGCGGCCCCGAGGGCTTCAAGCCAAGCTCTTGCTCACCACTTCATACACATCGCTGGACAACGCACCGGAGGCCAGAATCCGCTCCAGCTCGCCACGCATCAATGCCTGGCGCGCATCGTCGTACTTACGCCAGCGGGTCAGCGGCGCCAGCTGGCGCGAGGCGATCTGCGGGTTAAGGGCGTTGAGCTCGATCACCAGGTCCGCCAGGAAGCGGTAGCCCGAACCGTCGGCGGCATGGAAGTTCACCAGGTTCTGCCCGGCGAAGGCCCCGATCAGCGCACGCACCTTGTTCGGGTTCTTCAGAGTGAAGGCCGGGTGCTGCATCAGCGCCTTGACCCGCGCCAGGCCGCCCGGCAGGGTGCAGGCCGCCTGCACGCTGAACCATTGGTCCATGACCAGCGGATTGTCCTTGAAGTGCTCGGCGAAGGCTTCCAGGGCCTTGGCGCGCTCGGCCTCGAACGGCGAGTTGACCAGCACCGCCAAGGCGGTGAGGCGCTCGGTCATGTTGTCGCACTGGTCGAACTGCTCCAGCGTCGCCGCCAGCACCTCTGGCTTGCCGCTGAGCATCAGGTACGACAGGGCGATGTTCTGCAGGCTGCGACGGGCAAAGTGCTCGGCCTCGGCGACATAGGCAGTTTTCGCCGACACCTCGCGGTTGGCTTGGTAGCGCGCCCACAGGGCATCGAACAGCTGCTCGGCGATCTGCTTGCGAGCGAACTCACGGGCAGCATGGATAGCCTCGACGTCGGCCACCTGGCTGATCTCGGTCAGGTACGCCTCGCCTGGCAACGAGAGCATCTCGGCGACCATGGCCGCGTCCAGCGACGCATTGCCCAGCACGGTGCCCAGGGCCGTGATCAGGCGCTGGTCGAGCTTGAGCGCCTCGCCGCGCTGGTGCTGACCGATCAGCTCCTGCAACACCTGCACCGACAGTTGCTGCCCCGCTTCCCAGCGGTTGAAGCCGTCGCTGTCGTGCTGCATGAGGAACATCAACTGATCGCGGTCGTAAGGGAAGCTCAGCTTGACCGGCGCGCTGAAACCACGCAGCAGCGAAGGCAGCGGCTTGGCCGTGATGCCCTCGAAGGTGAAGGTCTGCTCGGCCTCGGTCACCGACAGCACGCGGCTTGTGCCTTGCGGCGCGGCTTCGCCGGCCAGGCGCAGCGGCAGGTCGTTGCCCTGGGCGTCGAGCAGGCCCAGCTCGACCGGGATCACGAACGGCAGCTTCTGGGCTTTGTCCGGGGTCTGCGGGCAACTCTGGCGGAAGGTCAGGCTGTAGGTCTGGGCCGCGGCGTCATAGGCTTCGCTGACCTCCAGGCGCGGGGTGCCGGCCTGGTTGTACCAGCGCTTGAATTGGGTCAGGTCGACGCCGTTGGCGTCCTCCATGGCCTTGATGAAGTCGTCGGTGGTCACCGCCTGGCCATCGTGGCGCTCGAAGTACAGGTCGCTGCCCTTGCGGAAACCCTCCGCGCCCAGCAGCGTACGCACCATGCGCACCACCTCGGCACCCTTCTCGTACACCGTCAGGGTGTAGAAGTTGGAAATCTCGATGAAGCTGTCCGGGCGCACCGGGTGGGCCATGGGGCCGGCGTCCTCGGCGAACTGGTGGGTACGCAGGTAGGCCACATCCTCGATGCGCTTGACCGTGCGCGAGTTCATGTCGGCGCTGAACTCGGCGTCGCGGAACACCGTGAAGCCTTCCTTGAGCGACAGCTGGAACCAGTCGCGGCAGGTCACGCGGTTGCCCGACCAGTTGTGGAAGTACTCGTGGGCCACCACGCCTTCGACACGCTGGTGGGCGGCATCGGTGGCAGTTTCGGCCCGGGCCAGCACGCAGCTGGAGTTGAAGATGTTCAGGCCCTTGTTTTCCATGGCGCCCATGTTGAAGTCGTTGACCGCGACGATCATGAAGATGTCCAGGTCGTATTCGCGGCCATAGACTTCTTCGTCCCAACGCATGGACTTCTTCAGGCTGACCATGGCGTGGTCGCACTTGTCGATATTCTCGGGCTCGACATAGATGCGCAGGGTCACATCGCGACCGGACACGCGGGTGAAGGTGTCCTCGACGCACCACAGGTCACCGGCGACCAGGGCGAACAGGTAGGCCGGCTTCTTGAACGGGTCTTCCCAGGTGGCCCAGTGGCGCCCGTCTTCCGACGGGCCGTTGCCGACAGGGTTACCGTTGGACAGCAGCACCGGGTAGCGATGCTGCTCGGCGATCACCGTGGTGGTGAAGGTACTCATCACGTCCGGGCGATCGAGGTAGTAGGTGATCTTGCGGAAACCCTCGGCCTCGCACTGGGTGCAGAACATCTTGCCGGACTTGTACAGGCCTTCCAGCGCGGTGTTGCTTTCCGGGTGGATCTTCACGCTGGTGTCGAGGGTGAAGCGCTCGGCCTTGGGCTGCAGGGTCAGGCTGTCGTCGTCGAGCTGGTAGTCGCCGGCGGCCAGGGGCTGGTCGTCGAGCTGCACGCTCAGCAGTTCAAGCTGCTGGCCATCGAGCACCAGTGGCGGCAGGCCGGCGCCACGCGCCGGGTTGCGGCGCATGACCAGCTGCGCATGGACCAGGCTGTGGTCCTCGAACAGCTCGAAGGTCAGGTGCGTCTCGTCGATCAGGTACTCGGGCGCCTGGTAGTCCTTGAGGTAGATCACTTGCGGTTGTTCGGTACGCATAGTGCTGGTCCTTTTACTGGTGCACGGCCAACTGGTAGGCCGTGTACTTGCGAATGTTGATCACGCCGGTGTCGAAGATCAGGTACTGGCCCTTGATGCCCAGCAGCGTGCCTTCGGCCACTGGGTCCTTGTCGAGGTTGAAGCTGACGATCTTTTTCGGGTAGGCCTCGACCGGGTAGCGCATCTGCACCACTTCAGCGTCGTGCACCGGCTGTATGGCCTGCAGGCCGAAGCGCTCCTGCAGACCGCGCAGGCCCTCGGCACAGGCATCGAAGATCTGCTCGCGGATAGCCGGCAGGTCGAGCACTTCGGCATCGCTCTTGAGCAGCGTGCGCCAGTTGGTGCGGTCCGGCACCTGGCTGCGCAGCAGGTCTTCGACCAGGCCCGACTGCTGCCGGGTGGCCACGCGCATGATCGGCAGGGCCTGGCTAGCGCCCTGGTCGAGCCAGCGGGTGGGCAGCTGGGTGGCACGGGTGATGCCGACCTTGATGCCCGACGAGTTGGCCAAGTACACCACATGGTCGGTCATGCAGAACTGCTCGCCCCACGAAGGTTCACGGCAGGTGCCGGCGTCGTAATGGCATTTTTCCGGGGCCATGATGCACACATCGCATTGGGCCAGCTTGGTCATGCAGGGGTAGCAGTAGCCCTGGCTGAAGCTGGTCTTGGTGCGCTTGCCGCAATGGGTGCAATGGATGGCGCCGAGGTATTCCAGGCGCACGGTGGACCCGATCAGCGGGTTGACCGGCACCTGCTCCTCACCCAGGCGGAAACTGTATTGAACGACGGGTGCTTCCAGGCGCACCGCCATCTTGCTCAGAGAGCCACGAGCGAGTTCGATCAATGTACCGAGTCCGACTTGAACAGGATGTTGGGGACCGGTGCCGACTTCGACGCGCACTCCTGCGGGCCCATGTAGCCGGTGCGCTGCTCCTCGGGCAGGTTCTTCATCTCCCAGGCGATCACCGCCTGCAGGGACAATTCCTTCTGCTCCGGGGTCAGCTTGCGGCCGTCGGCCCATTTGCCGATTTCCACGGCCAGTTTCAGGCTTTCGTAGATTTCGGGGGTGATGTTCTGGATCATTTGCGCGAACGTGGACATAGCGTCTCCTCAATCAGGCCGACAGTTTACGCCGTGCCAACGCCCCACCCAAGAGCCCGGTCAGACATCCGATGAGCAACCCGCCGACATGGGCGGCATTGGCGACCTGGCCGAAGCCGAGCTGGCCGACCACGCCGGTCAGGCATACCAGCAGCCAGATGAGCATCATCACCAGCACGCCCTTGGGCAGGCTGAACAAGGGGTTGGGCGCCAGCCACTGATACAGCCATACGTGCCCGAGCAGGCCATAGAGCACGCCGGACAAGCCTCCGAACAGGCTGGGGCCGCTGGTGTAGTGCTGGGCAAGGTTCGACACCAGGCTGAACACCAGGGTCAGGCCCAGCAGCATCCACGGGCCCTGGCGCAGCTCGATGCGCTTGCCCAGCTCCCAGTACCAGAGCGCGTTCATCGCCAGGTGCAGGACTCCGAAGTGCAACAGCATCGGCGATACCAAGCGCCACCACTGCCCTTCGGCCAGGCCCTGGGCCAGCGGGGTGAAGTACAGGTACTCGCCCTGTACACGGAACTCCAGGAAGGTGAACCAACCGATGGTCGACAGGTTGTCACCCAGGCCGGTCACCCCGGCCACCACCAGGCACAGCAACAGAATGGCAGCGGTGACCTTGCAGGCACGGGCCTGGTCGGCCAGCGATGGCTGGGTCGGGCCATTCGCAGGTAGACCCGCTCCCTCGATATCCAGGTCGTCGTTGCCCTCCGGGAAGCGCTGATACAACTGGCGCACGTCGTCGGCCAGGTGCTCGGGCACCCAGAGCACCTGCTCCTGGCCCTCCTCGACCACCCGGTGAGGCACCTGCAGGCGCCGCAGCATCCGCACGAAACCGCCCAGGTCCACCGCCAGCGGCAGGCGCATCGCCGCGACCACGCTCATTGGTTGGCCTGCGGGCGTTCGACATCGACCCAGACGAACTTGTGCGGGTCGATGCGGGTTTCGTCGTCCAGGCGGTAGGCCGCCAGCTTGCCGTAGAGCACCGCGCTGTAGTCCAGGCAGGCCAGGTTGGCGCGGATCGGCGCGGGTCGGCCGCTGCGCCAGTAATGGCCGACGAACAGCAAAGGCTCGTCCTCGCCGTAACGCAGCAGGGCGTTCTTCTCGCTGTGGCTCAAGGGCGTGCGGGCCACTTCCTCGGGCAGGGCGTCGGGCTGGAACACGATGTCTCCGTAGGTCTGTGGGTCTTCTTCCCAGAACTTGGTGCGGAAGAAGGCGCGGGTCAGGCCATCGCCGCCGGTCAGTGTCAGGCCGTCCGGCAGGCGCATATCGGTGCCACGCAGCAGGCGGTTGCACACGGTGGCGGCGAAGCTGCCGGACACCGCCGAGGCCTGGATGAAGTGTTCGTCGATGCGCCCGTCGGGGTATTCCCGGCGCAGCGGCTCGATCAAGCGAGGGTCCCAGCAGGCATGCACCAGGCGGAAACGGCCAGCGTCGACGAACAGCGGCAAGGTGTAGAACCATTCGAGGAAGTCGTGCCAGTCGCCTGGATGCTGGGCGAACTGGGTCAGGGTTTCGTCGATCAGGCGGGCATGGCGCGGCGTATGCTCGCGCACATAGGCCTTGCCACTGCCGGGCAGCGCCGGAGTGACCCACGCCAAGGCGTTGTATTCATGGTTGCCCATGATGCAGAACCCCTGGCCGGCCTCGACCATGTCGTGGACGATGTGCAGCGCCTCGCGGATACGCGGGCCGCGGTCGACGATGTCGCCCAGGAACAGCGCCTGGCGCCACGGGTGGCGCCAGACACCGCCGATGCGCTTGTAGCCGAGGGTGTCGAGCAGGCGTTCCAGGGTCAGGGCACAACCGTGGACATCGCCGATGATGTCGAAACTTCGCGCCGGATCGAGCATCAGTCGCCTCCACCACCCAGACGGCTGCCCCAGCCGAGTTTGGTGCGGCAGACCTCGTAGTAGTTATGGTCCAGCGGATGGATCAGGCGCAGCTTCTGCGGCTTCTTGCACACCGTGATGGTGTCGCCCGGGGCGCAGGTGAAGTGGTTCTGGCCATCGCAGGAGACCTGCGGGTAGATCGTCAGGTCCTGGGAAACGACGATCTTCAGTTCGCTGTTGCCGTCCACCACGATCGGCCGCCCGGAGAGGGTGTGCGGGTACATCGGCACGATGACGATGGCGTCGAGCTTGGGATGCATGATCGGCCCGCCGGCAGACAATGCATAGGCGGTGGAGCCGGTGGGCGTGGCGACGATCAGGCCGTCGGCCTTCTGGCTGCAGACGAACTGGCCGTCGATGTAGATTTCGAATTCGATCATCCGCGTCGACTTGCCCGGGTGCAGCACCACGTCGTTGAGCGCATCGCCCTGACCGATGGCCTCGTTGTGGCGACGCACCTCGGCCTGCAGCAGGAAGCGGTTTTCCACCAGGTAATGGCCGTCGAGCACCTCGGCGACCTTGACCTCGAGTTCGTCGGGGCGAATATCGGTTAGGAACCCCAGGCTGCCGCGGTTGATGCCCAGCACCGGAATGTTGTGCCGGGCCAGGGCGCGGGCCGCGCCCAGCAGGCTGCCGTCACCACCGACCACGATGACCAGGTCGCACACCTCGCCCAGCAGCTTGCGCGTGGAGGTCTGCAGGCCATGGCCGGGCAGCACCTCGGCGATGGTGTCCTCGAGGATGACGTGCAGGTGGCGCTCGAGCAGGAATTTTTTCAGCCGGCGAATGGTGTCGAGCACCTGGGAGCTGCCAAGGCGTCCGATGATACCGATATTGCGAAATTGCTCCATGGGGCTCCTGCGAGGCTCTGCGGCGGGTAACGAGTGGCCGGTGCGGCCTTGGGGATTATGGGCGAAACGACCGGCCAGCGGCAAACCGGCTATGCTCGCGGGATGATGCCGTTCGCCGATCTTCACGCCCTGCCCCGCCAGTTGCACCGCCCTGCGGTGCGCGACCTGGCGTGGGTGTTGGTATCGCCGCCTTTGCTCGGCCAACCGCCTTGCGCGCAGCGCCACCCGCTGGCGGCCAGCGCCTGGGCGCACGACCCCACGCGCCTGCTGCAATGGCTGTTGGCACTGGATCAGGACGACCGGCCGCTGCGCGACTGGCTCGCCCGCCTGACCAGCCACCGTCTGGGCCTGTACTACGAAAGCCTGTGGCAGTTCGCCCTCGGCCAGGCGCCTGGTATCGAGCTGCTGGCAGCCAATCTGCCGATCCGTGAAGGCGGGCATACCCTGGGGGAGCTGGATATCGTCTTGCGTGACCGGGAGGGCGTGCACCACCTGGAGCTGGCCATCAAGCTCTACCTCGGCCCACCCGGCGGGGACGGCCACGATCCGGCGCATTGGCTGGGCCCAGGCTGCCATGACCGGCTGGACCGCAAGCTGAACCACCTGGCCGGGCACCAACTGCCCATCTCGGCCAGCGCCCAAAGCCGTAAGGCCCTGGCACTGCTGGGGGTGGGCGAGGTTCACGCGCATGCCTGGCTCGGCGGCTACCTGTTCTACCCCTGGCCGGGGCATGCCCAAGCGCCGATCGGCGCCGATGCGCATCACCTGCGTGGCCGCTGGCTGCATCGAAGCGATTGGCACGGCTACCGGCAAGCCAACCCCGCCGGGCGCTGGCAGCCCCTGCCCCGGCCTGCCTGGCTGGCACCGGCGCGGGTCGAGGCGCACGCGTGCTGGGCGCCTGCCCAATTCGAGGCCTGGCTCGGTGAGCTGGACAGCCAGGCGCCGGCGCACCTGCTGGTCCGGTTGGAAACCGCCGGGGACGGTAGCTGGGAAGAGGCCGAGCGCATGTTCATGGTGGCGGACAACTGGCCCTATCTACCGGCTTGATACCTTGGCTGCCCATGCCGGCCCAATCGCGGGACAAGCCCGCTCCCACAGCCCGGCCTTACAGCTATCACTGTCCTTGTGGGGCTTGCCCCATGATTGAACCGCCACTGCCAACATCAATTCAAAGACCTGGCTCAAAGAAAAATCCCCAGCCAACGATTAGAGTTGCAGTTACGCGCCAAAAAGAGCGCCACCCCCGACCTGATGATGAGGACCCCCATGGCTTTATCTACCCCCCCGACGCACTACGCTCGCCTCTCTATCACCCTGCACTGGCTGATGCTGGTGCTACTGGCTGCGGTCTACGCCTGCATCGAGCTGCGCGGGCTGTTCCCCAAGGACAGCGCCGAACGCAACCTGATGAAGGACCTGCACTTCATGCTGGGCCTGACGGTGTTCATCCTGGTCTGGCTGCGCCTGGCCATGCGCCTGATCCGCCCCGCCCCACCGATCCTGCCCAAGCCGCCGGCCTGGCAGACGGGCCTGGCGCACCTGGTGCACCTGCTGCTGTACCTGATGATGATCGGCCTGCCCATCGCCGGCTGGTTGATCCTGAGCGCCGCCGACAAGCCGATCCCGTTCTATGGCCTGGAACTTCCGGCATTGACCGCCCCGGATACGGACCTGGCCAAGTTCATCAAGGGCTGGCATGAACGCATCGGCAGCTGGGGTTACTGGCTGATCGGCGTGCACGCCTTGGCCGGCCTCTACCACCATTACGTCCAACGCGACAACACGCTGGTGCGCATGCTGCCCTACCGGTAACCGCGACGCCCCTGCAGCCCACCGGTGTGCAGGAAGATCAGGCGCGTGCCGGGCGCAAAGCGCCCGGCCGCGACCTGGTCTCGCAGCGCCATCAAGGCCTTGCCGGTGTACACGGCCTCCAGCGGCACGCCGCTGTGGCGCTCGGTCTCGTCGATGAAGGCCAGCAGTTCATCGTCGAAGCGGCCGAACCCGCTCCGGCAGGCGTCATGCAGTTCATGGCCCCCCTGCACCAGCCCGGCGAGGCTCTGCTCAACGCCATGGCCACGCGGCACTGCCAGCGCTCCATGCACCGTCCGGGCGCCGCCTTCAGCGAGCACCAGGCCCGCCAGGGTGGTACCCGTGCCGACCGCCAGCCACCACCCGTCATGCCCTGACCAGCCCAATGTTGCCAGTTGTGCTCTCGCCTGCTCGACGATCAGCTGGCAGCCTTGGGCACCGGCCAAGCCACCGCCCCCTTCGGGAATACAGTGCCAACCCGGATAGCGCGCTTGCCAAGGTGCCCAGAAACCTGCCTGGTGGCGTTCGCGGTAGCCACCGTAGCCCAGCCAGTGCAACTCCATGCCCAGGGCCTGCAGGTCGCGTACGGTGGGTGTGTCCTGCGCATGGCCGCGCAACAGCCCGGCGGTGGAGAAGCCAAAACGCTTGCCTGCTGCCGCCAGGGCATGGAGGTGGTTGGAGTGATTGCCACCCAGGCTGACCAGGCCCGGTGCGCCAGCGGCCTGGGCCTCGAGCAGGTGGTGGCGCAATTTGAACCATTTATTGCCGCTGATCAGCGGGTCGATGAGGTCAAGGCGCAGCACCGCGACCTCGACCCCGGCTTGGTCGAGCCAGGGCAAGGGCAACGGTTGCAGGGGGGCTTGGGGAAGATCAGCGAAGGTCACGGACATCGGGCGAGTATATCAGTGGCCAGGCCGGTGATTGGGCCGCGCAGCGGCCCGCTCCGACAGTCAGCTCACAACTGCGCAGCCAACCTCGAGCCCTGGTTGATCGCCCGCTTGGCATCGAGCTCCGCCGCCACATCGGCGCCGCCGATCAAGTGCACCGACTGCCCTGCCGCCACCAACCCATCGTGCAACTCGCGCAATGGCTCCTGGCCCGCGCAGATCACTACGTTGTCCACCGCCAGCACCTGCGGCTCGCCCTCACCGATGCGCACATGCAGGCCATCGTTGTCGATCGCCAGGTACTCGACGCTGCTGAGCATCTGCACTCGCTTGTTCTTCAGGCCCGTGCGGTGGATCCAGCCGGTGGTCTTGCCCAGGCCATCGCCGACCTTGGTCTTCTTGCGCTGCAGCAAGTACACCTGACGGGCCGGCGCGTGCGGCTCGGCCTTGATACCCGCGACGCCGCCCCGGGCCTCGAGACGGGTATCGATGCCCCACTCCTTCCAGAACGCCTGGCGGTCCTGGCTGGTGGCCACGCCTTCATGCACCAGGTATTCGGACACATCGAAGCCGATGCCCCCGGCGCCGATCACCGCCACTCGCTTGCCCACCGGCTTGCGCTCGAGCAGCACGTCCAGGTAGCTGAGCACCTTGGCATGCTCGATGCCAGGGATAGCAGGCGTACGCGGGCGGATACCGGTGGCCAGGACGATTTCATCGAAGCCTCCGGCCACCAGTTCGTCGACACCGACCCGGGTATTGAGGCGTAGCTCGACACCCGTGCGCGCCACTTTGCTGCGGAAGTAGCGCAGGGTTTCGTAGAACTCTTCCTTGCCCGGCACACGCTTGGCCACGTTGAACTGCCCGCCGATCTCGCTGGCACTGTCGAACAGCGTCACCTGGTGGCCTCGCTCGGCGGCCACGGTGGCCGCGGCCAGGCCGGCGGGGCCTGCGCCCACCACGGCGATGCGCTTAACGGCGCGCACAGGCAGATAATTGAGCTCGGTCTCGTGGCACGCGCGAGGGTTGACCAGGCAGCTGGTCAGCTTGCCGCCAAAGATATGGTCCAGGCAGGCCTGGTTGCAGCCGATGCAGGTGTTGATCTCGTCGCTACGGCCTTCGGCGGCTTTGTTGACGAACTCCGGGTCGGCCAGGAACGGGCGGGCCATGGACACCATGTCGGCATCGCCCTCGGCCAGCACCGCCTCGGCCACCTCGGGGGTATTGATGCGGTTGGTGGTGATCAGCGGGATCTTCACCGCACCGCGCAGCTTGGCGGTGACCTTGGTGAAGGCCGCGCGCGGCACCTTGGTGGCAATGGTCGGGATACGCGCCTCGTGCCAGCCGATGCCGGTGTTGATCAAGGTGGCGCCGGCCTGCTCGATGGCCTTGGCCAACAGCACGATCTCGTCCCAGGTGCTGCCGCCCTCGACCAGATCGAGCATCGACAGGCGGAAGATGATGATGAAGTTCGGCCCGACCGCGTCGCGCACCCGGCTGACGATTTCCACCGCCAGACGCATGCGGTTTTCATAGCTGCCGCCCCAGCGGTCGGTACGGTGGTTGGTGTGGGCGGCGAGGAACTGGTTGATCAAGTAGCCTTCCGAACCCATGATCTCGACGCCGTCGTAACCGGCGCGCTGGGCCAGCACCGCGCAATTGACGAAGTCGGCGATCTGCTTCTCGATACCCGCCTCGTCCAGTTCCCTGGGCTTGAACGGGTTGATCGGTGCCTGGATCGCGCTGGGCGCCACCAGGCGCGGGCTGTAGGCATAGCGCCCGGTATGCAGGATCTGCAGGCAGATCTTGCCACCGGCGGCGTGTACCGCCTCGGTGACGATGCGATGTTTGTCGACCTCTTCCTCGGTGCTGAGCTTGGCCGCCCCGGAATACCCCACACCCTCATCGTTCGGCGCGATGCCGCCGGTGACCATCAGGCCAACGCCGCCGCGGGCACGTTCGGCGAAATACGCAGCCATGCGCTCGAAGCCACCTGGACGCTCTTCCAGGCCGGTGTGCATCGAGCCCATCAGGGTACGGTTACGCAGGGTGGTGAAGCCCAGATCCAGCGGGGCCAGCAGGTGCGGGTAACGGTCGGCAGCCATGGGTGAACTCCCTATCAGGCGTGATCACGGTATGCGGGCGCCTCGCAGGCCCCGTCGTTTGTCTGGCCCTGACATTAAACAGGCGTTTGAGCGCGCTCAATGATCGAAAGTGACAAGTTGTTGATCCTGCTGTACAGCAGGTCTACCCTAGGACACCCTCGATTCAGGAAGCTGACCTGGCCGCCTCATGCGAAAACTCCTGGCAAGCGCCCTGGCGCTGGTAATGATCGCCGCCCTCTGCGGCTACGGTTTCTGGACCTTGCAGCGCCCGGAAGGCCACTACCTGTCCGACCTGCGCATCGACCTGGCGCTCAACCATGGCGTGCCGGGCGAACAGGGCAACCTGCTCGGTGTCGAACCCCTGCTCTACCCAGGTGACTACCAGAACCTGCAGCGCTTGCACCGCAAGCTGTCGGCTTATCTGGAACAGGCACGCGCCCAGGGCCTGGTGAGCCCGCGCACCGTGGTGGTGCTGCCCGAGCACATCGGCACCTGGCTGTGGGCCCGCGGCGAAAAGAACGAGCTGTACCAGGTGACCCAGCGCCGGGAAGCCTGGCAGTGGCTGGAGCTGAGCAACCCGCTGCGCTACGGCCTGGCCATGCTCACCGCCACGGGCGACGATCGCCGCGCCGACGCTCACCTGCGCATGAAGGCCGAGCAGATGGCCCGCGACTACCAGCAATTGTTCGGTGGGCTGGCCAAGGAATTCGGCGTAACGCTGGTGGCGGGCTCCATCGTCCTGCCCGCCCCGTACGTCGACCGCGGCATCCTGCATCCCGGCAGCGGCCCGCTGTTCAACAGCAGCCTGGTGTTCGGCGCCGACGGCACGGTGCTCGGCCAACCGCAGCGCCAGCAGTACCCCGACAGCGAAGTGCGTCGCTACATTCATGATGGCCGCCAGCACCCGTTGCAGGTCATCCAGACCCCGGCCGGGCGCCTGGGCGTGCTGGTGGGCAGCGACAGCTGGTACCCGGAAAACTACCAACAGCTGGCCCGCCAATCGGTGGAACTGGTCGCCAACCCGGTGTTTCTCACCGGCAAGCACACCTGGAATGCGCCCTGGCGCGGCAATCGCCACCAGGATGCCGCCAGCGCACTGCCGCTGCAGCGCGGCGAGGTCGATGAACAGGCCGCCTGGCAGCGCCTGACCCTGACCGCCAACGCCAGCACGCCCAGCCTGAGCGTGTTCCTGCGTGGCCAGTTCTGGGAACAAGGCAGCGACGGCCAGGGCTTTGCCAACCAGGCAGGCCAACACCTGGCCGGCAACCCCAGCCAAGGTGCCCGCCTGCTGAACCTCTGGCTGTGACCGATGGCCCGGCCACGCGTGCGCCTGGGTGACCTTTCGGTAGGCTTCGTCCAGCCTTTGGGCGAGGCGCTGAAGCACCTGGGGTACGACCCGACACCCCTGCTGCGCCGCTACGGCCTGGACGCCCCTCGCCTGGCCGAAGCCGGGGCGCGCCTGTCGATCCCGCGCTACATGCACCTGGGCCATGCCGCCATCGAGCTGTGCGGCGAGCCGGCATTGGGGCTGCGCATGGGCCGCGCAAGCCGCCTGGCCCAGGCGGGGCTGGCAGGCGTCACGGCGGCCCAGGCCCCGACCCTCGGCGAGGCCGCCCGCACGCTGCTGCGCTTCGAACCCTTATATGCAGCGAACTACCGCGGCCAGTCGAGTTTTCTCGAGGACCGCCAGGGCGCCTGGCTACGCTTCTATTCGATCAGCCCTTACAACGACTACAACCGTTTCGTGGTCGATTCGTTGCTGGCTGGCTGGTTGGCACAGTTGTCCCACCTGGCAGGCGTGCCGGTGCAGGCCGAGCGGATGGACATCGAGTTCGAGGCGCCCAGCTATGCTGCGCAGTACCAGCCCCTGTGCGCGAATCCGGTACAGTTCGCAGCCGCCAATAACCAGCTGCGCCTGGACCGCGCGACCCTGGAGCTTCCTAACCCCCAGCATTGCCCCAGCACCTGGCACCACCTGCTGCAGCTGTGCGAAGCGGAACTGGCCCAACGTACGCGCGTACGCAGCCTGGGTGAACGCATCACCCACTTGCTGGGCCCGCTGCTCAATGGCGGCCAGGAACCGGACCTGGAAGCTGTGGCGCGTCACCTGCAACTGCCGACCTGGACGCTGCGGCGCAAGCTGGCCGAAGAAGGCACGCGCTTTCGCAACCTGCTCAACGACACACGCCGCGACCTGGCCGAGACCTATATCCGCGATACGCAGCTGGCCTTCGGCGAAATTGCCTATCTGTTAGGGTTCGCCTCGGCAGAGGCTTTCCAGCGCGCGTTCAAGCGTTGGACCGGCATTACGCCCGGCGCGTTTCGCCGCAACCAGCGGCGGGAGGGTCAGAGCTCGGTAGCGTCGTCTGCCGGCTCCATCGGGTCCAGTTCATAGGCCTGGAATTCGAGCAGTTCTTCCTGGTAATCGTCCATCGCTGCGTCCTCTTCAGTCATTCATCGGTCGAGTCATGCCGCCACGCTAAGCGTATTGGATGACCGCATCATGACACGCTGATAAGAGGTAGACGGAGCCGGTGCCGGGGAAGTTAAAGACCGCCACGCAGCCCAATCGCGGGACAAGTCGGACCGCCGCACCGCCGCTCCCACGAAGGACCTGCAAACTCAAATAGTTATGCGTTGTTCTATGAGAGCAGACCTGCCCCACGGTTCACAACGGCGCAGGTGGCGCCTCGGTCGTAGGCGCCTCTTGCTGCACCTCGATGGGTGCCGGCTCGACAGGCGGGGCGATGGGCTGGGAGCCTTGGCTGTCATCCACGACCGGCGCGGCCTGCACTTCGCTGGCAGGCGCGGTAGTGGGGGGTGTCTCGACCATTGGCGCCGGCATCGCTGCTTCGGCGGCAACGGGTGCCGGAGCAGGTTGGGTAGCGGGTGCCTGCTCTGGCAAGCCCAGGGCAGGCGCCGGTTGCTCAGGCTCCGGCTTGGGCGCCTCTACTTTCGGCTCGGCTTTCTCCACCTTCTTTGGCTTGGGCAGGTAGCTTTCCACCAACGCGAAGTAGCGCTCGTAGAACTGCGGCGCGGTGACCGTCTCGCTGGCCACCTTGACCATCGAATCGTCACTCGAACCGATGGGCATGGACACCGAGCCCAGTACACCCACTCCCAGGCTGGCCGAGGTGTTGGATTTCTTCAGGGCGTAGCGGTCCTGCAGGGCGTTGGCGAACATGGTGGAACGCTGTTCGTCGTTGGTGTCCGGTGCGCAGGTGACGTTGAAGCTGATCTGCAGGTGGTTATCGCTGTTCTGCTGGAAGCTCTTGTTGCCCGCGATCTGGTTGGGGCCGCTGCTGGTGATGATATAGCCCTGGCTGAGCAACGCACGACGGGCGGCCTCGCAGGACCCCGCCTCGCTCACCGCAAAGCTGCGCGAGAAAGTGCCCGAGTCATCGAAGTTCTCGTGCTCGTAGATGGCAGGCTTTTTCGACGAACAACCGGACACACCCGCCAGCACAAGGGCCAGCCCGAGCGCACCGAAGACGGAAGATCTGGACATCTTGGATTCCGGAGAAAAGGACAAACGGTGTGTATTGTGCAACACAAGAACGCTCACTGAAACTGCGGCGCTGGCCAGACCGAGCAAAATTCATCATCGCCTGCCGGCCTGGGCGCAGAAAACGAAAAAGCGACCCGAAGGTCGCTTTTCGTAGGCTTCGAGGTGTTCAAGGGACCTCGAGGCGAAGATGGCGCAGCGGACGGGACTCGAACCCGCGACCCCCGGCGTGACAGGCCGGTATTCTAACCGACTGAACTACCGCTGCGTATCGCCCAGGCTTGCGCCTGGTTGAAACTGAGGATCTGACCTTGCGAAGCGTTCGCTCGTAAGGCAGGCACAAAAAAAGCGATTCGCTGATCGCTTCGTTTGTTGCTACGAGGCGTTCAAGGGGCCTCGAAGCGAAGATGGCGCAGCGGACGGGACTCGAACCCGCGACCCCCGGCGTGACAGGCCGGTATTCTAACCGACTGAACTACCGCTGCGTATCGTTCAGGCTTGCGCCTGATTGAAACTGGGATCGGCCTGAAGTGCTCTTGGCCTTCAGACCCCAGACCGGTGAAAACACCCATCTGAAGAATAAGTGGCGCAGCGGACGGGACTCGAACCCGCGACCCCCGGCGTGACAGGCCGGTATTCTAACCGACTGAACTACCGCTGCGCATATGGACTTGCGTCCGGTTCCTCTCAATTAGGAAGCTTCTTTCGAAGGCTCCTGGGTCAGGAACATCTCAGGAAGTGGTGGGTGATGACGGGATCGAACCGCCGACCCTCTGCTTGTAAGGCAGATGCTCTCCCGGCTGAGCTAATCACCCTCGCAGTGTTGCTTGTTGCGTTTGCTTCGCTGAGGCCGCGAAATTTACGCAGGTACCGAAGCTAAGTCAATAGCCCCATTGAATTTTTTTTCAAAAAGGGCAAAAACGGTAATGGGAAAAGTGATGCCTTGCTCGGGTACTTGGTTGGCTGCCAAGCCAGCGCCTAAAGGTACAGCGGGGTCTTGGAAAACAGCGCAGGACAGGCGGGAGATCACCCAGCCCTTCCGGGCTTCGCTATCGCGCAGAACAAACGGCTAGCGCTGCCCCCTGTGGGAGCCGGCTTGCCGGCGATTGGGCTGACCTGCAGGGCACAAAGCAACAAGGGACCAGACGGTCCCCTGTTGCAGCTCAAGACCCGCCGCTTAGGCGTAGATCATCTTGCGGGTCATCCCGCCATCGACCACGAATTCCTGCCCGGTGACGAACCCTGCCTGACGCGACAACAGCCAGGCCACCAGCGCGGCGACGTCTTCCACCGTCCCTACCCTGCCCGCCGGATGCTGGGCATGGTCGGCGTCGGTCAAAGGCTCTGCGCGCCGCTCGGATGGGTCGCGGGCATCGATCCAGCCGGGGCTCACGGCATTGACGCGAATCTCCGGCCCCAGGCTCATGGCCAGCGCATGGGTCAAGGCCAGCAGCCCGCCCTTGCTCGCCGCATAGGCCTCGGTATCGGGCTCCGATTGCCGGGCACGGGTGGACGTGAGGTTGACGATGGCCCCGCCATGGGCACGCAAGTACGGCGCACAATGCTTGGCCAACAGCATCGGCCCACTGAGATTGACTGCCAGGGTGCGATTCCATTGGGCCAAGGAGAGGCTTTCGAGGGTTTGGTTGTGCGGGTTGGCGATGGCCGCGTTGCACACCAGCGCATCCAGACGCCCGAACTGCCCCAGCACCTCGGAAACAGCCGCGCTGACCTGGGCCTCGTCGGCGACATCCATGGCCACGAACCAGGCGTTGTCGCCCAATGCCTTGGCGACCTTGGCTCCGCGTTTGCGATCCAGGTCGCCCAGCACCACCTGCCAGCCTTCGCAGATCAGCCAAGCGGCGATGCCCAGGCCGATGCCGCGGGCGGCACCGGTCACCAGGGCCACCCGGCCGTTATGGCCGGGCTCGCCGCCCGCCCAGTCGATCACAGCGCCGCCAAGCCGCGGGCCAGGTCGGCTTGCAGGTCGGCCACGTCTTCCAGGCCGACGGCGACGCGGATCAGGCTGTCGCGGATACCCGCAGCCTCACGTTCCTGAGGCGTCAGGCGCCCATGGGAGGTGGTGGCCGGGTGGGCGATGGTGGTCTTGCTGTCACCCAGGTTGGTGGTGATGGAGATCACCCGGGTGGCATCGATGAAGCGCCACGCGCCCTCTTTGCCGCCCTTGACCTCGAAGCTCACCACCGCGCCGAACCCGCTCATCTGGCGCTTGGCCAGCTCATGTTGCGGGTGGCTCGGCAGGCCGGCGTAGTGGACCTTCTCCACACCCTCCTGTTGCTCCAACCATTCGGCCAGGGCCTGGGCGCTCTCGCAATGCGCACGCATGCGCAGCTTGAGCGTCTCCAGGCCCTTGGTGAAGATCCAGGCGTTGAATGGGCTGAGGGTCGGGCCGGCGGTACGCAGGAAGCCCACCACTTCCTTCATGTGCTCGCTGCGCCCGGCCACCACGCCGCCCATGCAACGGCCCTGGCCGTCGATGAACTTGGTCGCCGAGTGGAACACAATGTCCGCACCGAGCTTGAGCGGTTGTTGCAGGGCCGGCGTGCTGAAGCAGTTGTCCACCACCAGCAGCGCACCACGGGCGTGGGCGACTTCGGCCAGGGCGGTGATGTCCACCAGCTCAGCCAGGGGGTTGGACGGCGACTCGACGATCAGCAGCTTGGTGTTGGCCTTGATGGCCTTTTCCCAACCGCCGATGTCGACCAGCGGCACGTAGTCGACCTGCACGCCGAAGCGCTTGAAGTATTTCTCGAACAGGCTGATGGTCGAGCCGAACACGCTCTGCGACACCAGCACATGGTCACCCGCACTGCACAGCGACATGACCACGGCCAGGATCGCCGACATGCCGGTGGACGTGCCCACGGCCTGCTCGGCGCCTTCCATGGCCGCCAGGCGCTCCTCGAAGGCACGCACGGACGGGTTGGTGTAACGCGAATAGACATTGCCCGGCGTTTCGCCGGCAAAGCGCGCAGCCGCGTCGGCGGCCGTGCGGAAGACATAGCTGGAAGTCAGGAACAGCGCTTCGCTGTGCTCGGCTTCCGGTGTGCGGTGCTGACCGGCGCGCACCGCCAGGGTGTCGAAACCGACACCCTCGAGGTCACTGTCCAGTCGACCGGCATCCCATTGATCCGTCATGCCGTCGCTCCCAAATCAGTTGTTGTAGAGGTCGATGATCGCGCTGACGGCCTGGTTCTTTACCTTGGCTGCGTCGTTGCGCGACTGCTCGATACGCTCCAGGTAGGCGTCGTCGATGTCGCCGGTGACGTACTCACCATTGAACACCGCGCAATCGAAGTGCTCGATCTTGATCTTGCCGCCACCGACCGAGTCGATCAGGTCAGGCAGGTCCTGGTAGACCAGCCAGTCGGCGCCGATCAACTCGGCCACCTGTTCGGTGGTACGGTTGTGGGCGATCAGTTCGTGAGCGCTCGGCATGTCGATGCCGTAGACGTTGGGGTAGCGCACCGCGGGGGCCGCGGAGCAGAAGTAGACGTTCTTGGCGCCGGCTTCGCGGGCCATCTGGATGATCTGCTTGCAGGTGGTGCCGCGCACGATGGAGTCGTCCACCAGCATCACGTTCTTGCCGCGGAACTCCAGCTCGATGGCGTTGAGCTTCTGGCGTACCGACTTCTTGCGCGCGGCCTGGCCGGGCATGATGAAGGTTCGGCCGATGTAGCGGTTCTTGACGAAGCCTTCGCGGAACTTGACGCCCAGGTGGTTGGCCAGCTCCAGGGCCGCGGTGCGGCTGGTGTCCGGGATCGGGATGACCACGTCGATGTCATGGTCCGGGCGCTCGCGCTGGATCTTCTCGGCCAGCTTCTCGCCCATGCGCAGGCGTGCCTTGTATACCGAGACGCCGTCCATGATCGAGTCCGGACGGGCCAGGTAGACGTGTTCGAAGATGCACGGCTGCAGCTTCGGGTTGTTGGCGCACTGCTTGGTGAACATCTGCCCTTCTTCGGTGATGTACACCGCTTCGCCCGGCGCCAGGTCGCGGATCAGGGTGAAGCCGAGCACATCCAGGGCAACGCTTTCCGAGGCGATCATGTACTCGACGCCTTCGTCGGTATGGCGCTGGCCGAACACGACCGGGCGGATGCCGTTGGGGTCACGGAAGCCGACGATGCCGTAGCCGGTGATCATCGCCACCACCGCGTAGCCACCAACGCAGCGGCTGTGCACGTGGGAGACCGCAGCGAACACGTCTTCCTCGGTCGGCTGCAGCTTGCCGCGCACGGCCAGCTCGTGGGCGAACACGTTGAGCAGCACTTCCGAGTCGGAGTTGGTGTTGACGTGGCGCAGGTCGGACTCGTAGATCTCCTTGGCCAGCTGCTCGACGTTGGTCAAGTTGCCGTTGTGGGCCAGGGTGATGCCGTAAGGCGAGTTGACGTAGAACGGTTGGGCCTCGGCCGAGGTCGAGCTGCCCGCGGTCGGGTAGCGCACGTGGCCGATGCCCATGTGGCCGACCAGGCGCTGCATGTGGCGCTGCTGGAAGACGTCGCGCACCAGGCCGTTATCCTTGCGCAGGAACAACCGGCCGTCGTGGCTGGTCACGATACCGGCAGCGTCCTGGCCGCGGTGCTGGAGCACGGTTAGCGCGTCATACAGCGCCTGATTGACGTTCGACTTACCGACGATACCGACGATGCCACACATGCGACGCAACCCCTACTTTGATGAAACTTGATTGAAAAGCGCTCAGGGCCTGGTGGGCCCGAGCAACTGTTCCTTGAACGGAAGATCAGCGGGTGCGCTGACTCCACTGGACATCCACTGACCGGTGAACCCCAGGATCAGGTTCTTCGACCAATCAGCCACAAGGAGGAACTGTGGAATCAGGCGCGATTCCTGCCACCACGGGTCCTGTTGTACCGGCCCCAGGCTCAACAGCCCGATGGCCACCACCACCAGCAAGGCCCCCCGCGCGGCACCGAATGCCATGCCAAGGAAACGATCGGTGCCGGACAGCCCGGTCACGCGGATCAGCTCGCCGATGAGGAAGTTGATCATGGCCCCCACCAGCAGGGTAGCGACGAAAAGAATGGCGCAACCGGCGATGATGCGTGCCGAGGGCGTCTGGATATAGCTTTCAAGATACTGCGAAAGGGAGCCGCCGAACATCCAGGCGACCGCACCGGCAACGATCCAGATGAGCAGGGACAAGGCTTCCTTGACGAAGCCGCGCTTGAGACTGATCAATGAGGAAATGGCGATGATCGCGATGATCGCCCAATCAACCCAGGTAAATGCCACGGTGTTGCCTGCCGACGTTTGAGGCGGCGCATTTTACCAGAGCGGCGGGCTTGGGGTAAGCGGAATGTCAGGTGATTCGCGATAGCCCTATCGCCGGCAAGCCGGCTCCCACAGCTCCCCCGCAAAATCAAAAATGATGCGTTGCCCTATAGGAGATCACCCTGCCCTTCGGGCTACGCTGTCGCAGGGAACTGAGTTCGCAAGCAGTCCGTACACCCTGTGGGAGCCGGCTTGCCGGCGATAGGGCTGCAGGCGCAGCCCAGGCTCAGCCGCGCTCAGGCTGGAAGCGCACCACGAAGCCCTTGAGGTTGTGCTGGCGGTTGATCGCGTCGCGCAGGCGCTCGGCCTCGGCACGCTCGATCAGTGGCCCGACATAGACCCGGTTCATGCCGCCGGCCGAGCGGACATAGGCGTTATAGCCCTGGCTACGCAGGGTATTCTGCAGTTTGTCGGCACCGGCACGGTTGGACAGGCTGGCCAGCTGGATCGACCAGCTCACCGGCAGGCCATTGGCATCGACCTTGGACGGTGCGGCAGGCTTGGGCGCGGTCGCGGTGGGTGCGGGCGTTGGCGTCGCAACCGGCTTGTTCTCGACTTTCGGCACTGGCTTGGGTGCCGGCGCCTGTGCAACTGCCGACTGGGACGGCCCCGGGGTAATCGGCTGGCTGGGCGTGGTCATGGGCGCGGAGGACTCGTCGACGACCACCGGCGGTTGCTCCGGCTGCTCCGGCATTTGCGGCAAAGGCTGAGGCTCGGGCACCTGCACAGGTGTCACCTCCACCTGCGGCAAGCTCGGCATCGCCGGCGCCTCGGGTGCCTCGACACGCACCTGGCGCATCTCGTCCTCACGGGTGAACAGCATCGGCAGGAAGATCACCGCCAGCGCCACCAGCACCAACGCACCGACCATGCGCTGCTTCATCCCTTTATCCAGCACTGCCATCTACTCCTCCGGAGCTTGCCGCTCTAGCCATTCCAGGGCTTGGCCGACACAGAAAAACGAACCGAACAGCAGGATCTGGTCATCCGCCGTCGCCTGCGCGCACTGCCCCTCGAGGGCCGCATCGACGTTGGCGTAAGACTTCACCGTCGCACCGAGGTTCGTCAAGGCCGCCGCGAGCTCCGAGGCCGGACGGCTACGCGAGGTGTGCAACGGCGCCACTGCCCATTCATCGACCAGCCCCTTCAGCGGCGCGATGATGCCTTCCAGGTCCTTGTCGGCGAGCAGACCGAACACCGCCAGGCGCCGCCCCTTGACAGGGCGAGCGGCCAGGCGGGCCGCGAGGTATTCGGCAGCGTGCGGGTTGTGCCCTACATCCAGCAACAACTCCAGGCGCTTGCCTTGCCAGTGCACCGCACGGCGGTCCAGACGGCCGGTAACCTGAGTATCGAGCAGTGCCTGGCGAATCTGCCCGGCATCCCAGGGCAGCCCCATCAACACGTAGGCCTGCAAGGCCAGGGCCGCATTTTCCATCGGCAGGTCCAGCAATGGCAGGTCGTGCAGCTCGACGCTGCTGCCATCGGCCCGCGTGCCGCGCCATTGCCAGTGCTGCTCGGTGGTGGCCAGATCGAAATCGCGCCCACGCAGCAGGAACGGGCAGGCCAGCTCGCGCGCTTTGTCCAGCAGAGGCTGTGGCGGGTTCAGGTCGCCACACAGGGCAGGCTTGCCCTGGCGGAAAATCCCTGCTTTCTCGAAGGCAACCGATTCGCGGGTATCACCCAGATAATCGGCATGGTCGACACCGATGCTGGTCACCAGGGCGAGGTCTGCATCGACCAGGTTGACCGCATCCAGACGGCCACCCAGGCCGACCTCGAGCACCACGGCATCCAGGGCCGATTGCTGGAACAGCCAGAAGGCCGCCAAGGTGCCCATTTCGAAATAGGTCAGCGTGATCTCGCCACGGGCCGCCTCGACGGCCGCGAAGGCTTGGCACAGGCGCTCATCGCTGGCCTCGACACCGTCGATACGCACCCGCTCGTTGTAGCGCAACAGGTGCGGCGAGCTGTACACGCCGACCTTGAGGCCCTGGGCCTGGAGCAGCGCAGCGACGAACGCGCAGGTCGAGCCCTTGCCGTTGGTGCCGGTGACCGTCACCACCCGAGGCGCAAGCGTGCCCAGCCCGAGCCGGGCAGCCACTTGTTGCGACCGCTCCAGGCCCATATCGATGGCCGAGGGGTGCAACTGCTCGAGGTAGGCGAGCCAGTCGCCCAGGGTATGAAGGTTCATCACGCGACGGCAGCCACCTCGAGGGCCTCTGCCGGGGTCGCCTGGCCGGTCATCTGCGCCAGCAGGCGGGCCAGGCGCGGACGCAGCTCGCCACGGGAGATGATCAGATCGATGGCGCCATGCTCGAGCAGGAACTCGCTGCGCTGGAAGCCTTCGGGCAGCTTCTCACGCACGGTCTGCTCGATCACGCGAGGGCCGGCGAAGCCGATCAGGGCCTTGGGCTCACCGACGATCACATCGCCGAGCATCGCCAGGCTTGCAGAAACGCCGCCGTAGACAGGGTCGGTCAGCACCGAAATGAACGGGATGCCTTCTTCACGCAGGCGCGCCAGCACGGCGGAAGTCTTGGCCATCTGCATCAGCGAGATGAGAGCTTCCTGCATGCGCGCGCCGCCGGATGCGGAGAAGCAGACCATCGGGCAGCGGTGCTCGAGGGCGTAGTTGGCCGCGCGTACGAAGCGCTCACCGACGATGGCGCCCATGGAGCCACCCATGAACGAGAACTCGAAGGCGCTGACCACGATCGGCATGCCCATCAGGGTACCGCTCATGGAGATCAGGGCGTCTTTCTCGCCGGTCTGTTTCTGGGCCGCGGTCAGGCGGTCCTTGTACTTCTTGCCATCGCGGAACTTCAGGCGGTCGACCGGTTCCAGGTCGGCACCCAGCTCGGCACGGCCTTCGGCGTCGAGGAAGATGTCGATGCGCGCACGTGCGCCGATGCGCATGTGGTGGTTGCACTTGGGGCAGACATCCAGGGTCTTTTCCAGCTCCGGACGATACAGCACGGCCTCGCAGGCCGGGCACTTGTGCCACAGGCCTTCTGGCACCGAGCTCTTCTTCACCTCGGAACGCATGATCGAAGGGATCAGTTTGTCGACTAACCAGTTGCTCATGCTTTCTTTCTCCAGTATCGGTGGGCGGGGGCCGGTCTGGCCGGCCATGCCCTGCCCTTGAGCTCATGTTCTTCAATGAAACGAGACGGCCCGGCTCCGGGGCCCGCGCGATGCGAGCCAGCCTGGTGGCCGAGCCATCGTCAACCTGTCATGCCGGTAGTCCGCACGGCCCGCCCCATGGGCAGGCCTGGCAGCACCGGGCTGCGAAAGCTATGGACGATGGCGCGCGGGCAACCGTCACATCCGTCATCACGCCTGTTTCACCGCACGCATGAACGCCTCGATCTTCGCAGCGTCCTTGATCCCCTTGGCCTGCTCCACGCCGCCACTGACATCCACCGCATAAGGGCGCACCTGGGCGATGGCCTGAGCGACGTTGTCCGCCGACAGGCCGCCAGCCAGGATGACTGGCTTGCTCAGGGAAGCCGGCACCAGCGACCAGTCGAAAGCCTCGCCCGTGCCACCCGGAATACCGGGCACGTAGGTGTCCAGGAGAATGCCACGGGCGCCGGCGTACTGCCGGCAAGCCGCCTCGAGGTCATCACCGGGGCGCACCCGCAGGGCCTTGACCCAGGGGCGATGATAGCCCTCGCAATCGGCCGGGGTTTCATCGCCGTGGAACTGTAGCAGGTCGAGCGGGACCGCCTCGAGAATCTCGTTGAGTTCGCAACGCGAAGCGTTGACGAACAGGCCGACCGTGGTCACGAACGGCGGCAGTTCGGCGATGATGGCCCGCGCCTGGCGCACGTCCACCGCTCGCGGGCTCTTGGCATAGAAGACCAGGCCGATGGCGTCGGCGCCTGCTTCGGCGGCCGCCAAGGCGTCCTCGATGCGGGTAATCCCGCAGATCTTGCTGCGAACGTTGCTCATGGACAGCGAACCTTGAGTGATCGGTGAAAGGCCGAATGTTAGCAAATGACGTTTCGCCCGTCAGTCCGCAAGCGCCTCGTAGCCGGTCAGAAAGTGTGGGCCAATGTAACGAGCCGGCAGGTCGAATTCCTCGGGGTACTCCACCTGGACCAAGTACAGGCCATAGGGGTGGGCCGTCACGCCACCTTCCCGGCGGTTGCGCCCCTCCAGCACCTCGCGCGCCCAGGTGACTGGCCGCTCGCCGGCCCCGATGGTCATCAGCACGCCGGCGATGTTGCGCACCATGTGGTGCAGGAAGGCCGTGGCCCGGACATCCAGCACGATCATCTTGCCGTGACGGGTGACTCGCAGGTGATGGATGTGCTTGATCGGCGACTTGGCCTGGCACTGGCTGGCGCGGAAGGCACTGAAGTCGTGGGTACCGAGCAGGAACTGCGCGGCCTCGGCCATGCGTTCGACATCCAGCGGTCGGTGGTTCCAGGTCACTTCCTCGGCCAGGTGCGCAGGGCGGATCGGGTCGTTGTAGATGACATAGCGGTAGCGCCGCGCCGTCGCCTTGAAGCGGGCATGGAAATGCGCCGGCATCGGTCGGGCCCAGGTGACGCTGATGTCGTGGGGCAGGTTGAAATTGCTGCCCAAAGTCCAAGCTCGCTCATCGCGCACGGCGCGGGTATCGAAATGGACGATCTGCCCGCACCCGTGCACACCGGCATCGGTGCGCCCTGCGCAGATCACCGAGATCGGTTCGTTGGCCACCGTCGATAACGCCTGCTCCAGGGCCTGCTGGACACTCGGCACGCCGCTGGCCTGGCGCTGCCAGCCGCGGTAACGCGAGCCTTTGTATTCCACGCCCAGGGCGATGCGGGAGTAGCCTTCGGCCGCCGATTCGGCCGGGTCGATGTCGTTGATGTCCAAGAGCGCGAAACCTGTGGGTGGAACGGAAGGCGGGCATTATAACGGCAACGGCAGCCGGGAGGGCTGCCGTTGCTGGCGACGCGGTCCGCAGACAATGCCAGCCCTGTGGGAGCGGGCTTGTGGGAGCGGGCTTGTCCCGCGATTAGGCCGGGCCCGATATCACCGTCGCCCTTGATCGCGGGACAAGTCGGACCGCCGCTCCTACAACGCTAAACCAGGCGCGACAGCATGTCCTCGGCTTCCTGGCGCTGCTCGTCGTCGCCATCCTTGACCACTTCGTCGAGGATGTCGCGGGCGCCCTGGTGATCGCCCATGTCGATGTAGGCACGCGCCAGATCGAGCTTGGTGGCCACCTCGTCGACGCCGGAGAAGAAGTCGAAGTCCAGGTCATCCAGCGGGTCCGGCTCCTGGGCGGCATCGGCGGCGGTGAAGTGCGGCTCCAGCGATGGCGACTCCAGGCTTTGGGACAGTTTGTCCAACTCGGCATTGACGTCATCGAGCTCCGAGGCGAATTGCTTGTCGGCCGGCGACTCGTCCTCCAGCGATAGGGACAGGTCGAAGTCCTCCGGCAGCTCCAGCTCCGAGAGCGGGTCGAATTCGGGAATCTCATCGAACGCTGCCAGCTCCGCAGCCACGTCGACCGGCGCCTCTTCCGTTGCCGCCGGCGCTTGCGGCTCGCCGACATCCAGGTCGAAATCGGACAGGTCATCCAGGCTTTGCGGTTCGGCCTGGGCTTGCTCCAACAGGGCTTCGAAATCGGCATCGGCTTCGGCGTCAGAGGCGACCGGTTCGGCTTCCTGCGGTGCAGCTTCTTCGGCCACTACGGTTTGCTCCGGCGCCGCCTCAAGCGCAGCATCCACCGGCAGGTCGTCGTCCAGGCTCAGGTCGAATGCGCCGTCCAGCTCATCTTCTTCGATGGCAGGGACGTCGGCGACGGCGTCCAGCTCGGCTTCAGGCGGGGCCTGGGCCGCGACAGGCGCATCGAGCGGATCCGGCTCGGCGTCTGCAGGCGCCTGTTCGCCGTCCTGCAGCAGGTCATGGACGTACTGCTTGTCCATCTCGGCCGCCAGGGCTGCCGCCCCCAGGCCGAGGGCAGCAACGCCGACCATGGCCGGGAAGCGCTCCTTCAAGGTGTCGACCTGGGCCTTGTTCTGATCGGTAGGCGAAAGCGCACGCTCCTGGCCCGCGAACGCGGTCTGGTCGCCTTGGCGGGCATAGACTTCCATCAGTTTCAATCGCAGGTCGCTGCGCTGCGGCTCGGCAGCCACCGCCGGCTCCAGCAGGTCGGCGGCATGGTTCAGGCGACCTTGCGTCAGGCTCTGCTCCACCTCGGCCAGCAGGCTGGCCGTTGGGTCCGCGTCAGTTACAGGCGCAGGCTCCGGTGCAAGCGGTTTTTCCGCAGCCGTAGCGGCAGCGGCCGAGGCAGCAACCACGGCTGGGGAGAGTTTCACGCTCGGCGCCGACACATCCAGTTCATCGAAGCTTCCAGCCGGCGCGTTCAGGTCAGGGCTGCGTTCGCCCTCCTCGGCCAGCGCGCGGGCCATGCGCAGGTGCTTCTCGGCTTCCTGCTGGGCCTTGCGCTTGCGGGCAAGCAACAACAGCAGTACCAGCAGTACCAGGAACGCAGAGCCGGCGAGCAGGCCCAGCAGTACCGGGTTGCCCATCAGTTCGTCGAGCACGCCCCGGGCCTGCTCGCCTTGCTCGGCAGGCGCCGTGTCCACCGCAGCCGGTGCCGGCTTGACCACCGGCTCGGTCGAGGGCAGCTGGGCATTGACTGGCGGCTGCGTGGGCGCAGGTTCACCAGGCAGCGCGGCAGGCGGTGGGGTTTGCGCCGCCCCCTGCGCCTCGAGGCGTGCCAGCTGGTCGTTCTTGAGCTCGATCAAGCGCTGCAGCTTGTCCAGCTGGCTCTGCAGGTCGGCCATGCGGCTCTTGAGTTCTTCGTTGTCACGGCGGCTGGTGTCGAGGCTTTCCTGGGCCACGGCGAGCTTGTCGCTCAACGCCTTGGCCTCGCCCGCCTCGCCCTGCCCGCCTGGGCTGACCAGGCGCAGGTTGTCACCCTGGGCGATACGCTCTGGCGCCTCGCCGGCCGCGGCGCGTCGGGTGGCGTCCAACTGCCGAGCACGCGGCCCCAGGCGCCGGCCTTCACGCCAGGCAGTGTACTGCTCGGCCACCTCGCGAACGGCTTCGCCCTGGGGAATGCCCTGGATCTGCTGCTGATCAGGCAAGCGCAGCACCTGCCCAGTCTTGAGCTGGTTGATGTTGTTGCCGATGAAGGCATCCGGGTTCAACGCCTGGATCGCCAGCATGGTCTGCTGGATCGAGCCGCCCTGAGTATTGCGCGCGGCAATCTGCCAGAGCGTGTCGCGGCGCTTGGTGGTGTAGCTGCCCGCACCGCTGACCGCTGGCTCGACGTTGGCCGCAGACGGTGCCTCGCCCTGGGCCTTGGCCTGGTCGAGCAGGACGTTGTAATCGCGCAACAGGCGGCCTTGGGGCCACATCACTTGCACCAGAAACTTCACCACCGGTGCCGGCAACGGCTGGCTGGAGGTGACTCGCAGCACACTCTTGCCGTTGGGGTTGATCACCGGGGTGAAGGTGAGGTCTTCGAGGTAGCTGGGGTAGGCCACGCCAGCCTTGGCGAATTCTTCCGGTGGCGCCAGGCTCGGCGCCACTTCGGCAGTGGTAAGGTCGCGCACATCGAGCAGTTCGATCTCGGCATCCAATGGCTGGTTCTGCGCCGACTTGAGGGTCAGTTCACCCAATCCGAGGGCGTTCGCCATTCCGGACGACAACGCCGAGGCTGCCGCCATGGCCAGAACCAGTTTGCGAATTCGAAGCATGACCTCTTCCCTTGTAAGAATCGTCCCGAAACCTGCGTGTGGTGCAGGACAAAAGTACCCGCCAGTATCTTTTACGCCATGTCATTTATCAACAAGGCGGCCACTTGCACGGCATTGAGGGCCGCGCCCTTGCGCACGTTGTCGGTGGTCAGCCACAGATTGAGCTGCTCTTGTTCATCGATGCCGTGGCGTACACGACCAACATAGACCACGTCCTGGCCTACTGCGTCGCCGACGGCCGTCGGAAAGTCATCCGACTCGACCAACTCGACGCTTTCGGCAGCTTCCAGGGCGTGATTGACGGCGGCCAGGTCGACCGGACGGCGACTCTGCACGGCCACGCTGAAGCTGTCGCCATAGAACACTGGGGCCTGGACGCAGGTCACGGAGATCTTCAAGGTCGGCAGGTCAAGCAATACGCGCAGCTCATCGACCAAGCGGCGTTCCAGGCGAGTGTGGCCCTGCTCATCGGCAGCGCCGACCCGCGCCAGCAGGTTAAAGGCGACTTGGCGGTCGAAAAAGCGCGGCTCCAGTGGCCGGGCGTTGAGCAGCTCGGCGGTCTGGCGAGCCAGCTCGCTGACCGCTTCGCGGCCCTGGGCTGAAACGGCCAGGCATGCCATGACCTGCACACGCTCGATGTCCAGCAGGCCCTTGAGCGGGGCCAGGGCCACGGCCAAGGCGACGGCTGCAGCACTGGGGCTGGCGACCTGGGCGGGTTGTTCGAGCTGGGCGAGCTTGTCGCCATTGGCTTCCGGGACCACGGCCAAGGCCTGGTCCAGGCCACCGGACAGGTCGATCACCGCGCAGCCGGCCTGCTGGGCCTTGGGGGCGAAGCTGCGGGTCACGGCTGGGCTGGCGGCGAAGAATGCCAGCTTGACCTGGGTGAAATCGAAGCTGTCGACTTCGCGTACGCGCAGCTTCTTGCCGGCGAACATCAAGTTGCTGCCGGCGGATTCCATGCTGGCCAGCAGGTGCAGGGTGGCCACGGGGAAATCGAGTTCCTCGAGGATCTGAACGAGGGTTTCGCCGACGTTACCGGTGGCGCCGATGATGGCGATGTCGATGGGCTGGGGCATTTGGGGTCCTTCTGGTGGAACTGGGGGGGGGCACTTTACTTGGGTCGGGCGGCTGAAACTAAGTGCTTGGCTT
>NZ_JADLJL010000025.1 GCF_015680235.1 Pseudomonas guariconensis | reverse complement strand
GGCTCCCACACCCTCCCTGTGGGAGCCGGCTTGCCGGCGATTGGCTGCGTAACAGCCCCTTTCTACCTCACGACCACAAGAACAATTTAAGAAGGACGTGACATGCAACAAACCCAAGGTCTCAAGCGCGGGCTATCGGCCCGGCACATTCGTTTCATGGCGCTCGGTTCCGCGATCGGTACCGGGCTGTTCTACGGTTCGGCCTCTGCCATCCAGATGGCCGGCCCCGCGGTGCTGCTGGCCTACCTGATCGGCGGCGCGGCGGTGTTCATGGTCATGCGCGCCCTTGGCGAGATGGCCGTGCACAACCCGGTGGCCGGCTCCTTCGGCCATTACGCCAGCACCTACCTCGGCCCCATGGCGGGCTTCATCCTCGGCTGGACCTACGCCTTCGAGATGGTCATCGTGGCCATCGCCGACGTCACCGCATTCGGAATTTACATGGGCTTCTGGTTCCCGGAAGTGGCCCGTTGGATCTGGGTGCTGGGCATCGTCTTCATCATCGGCGGCCTGAACCTGTGCAACGTCAAGGTCTTCGGTGAAATGGAGTTCTGGCTGTCGTTGCTCAAGGTCGGCGCGATCGTCGCCATGATCCTGGCCGGCTTCGGCATCATGATCTTCGGCCTGGGCAATGCCACCACCGAAACCACGATGGGCGTGAGCAACCTAGTCAGCAACGGTGGCTTCATGCCCAACGGCATCGGCGGCCTGATCGCCTGCTTCGCGGTGGTGATGTTCGCCTTCGGCGGTATCGAGATCATCGGCGTCACCGCCGGTGAAGCCAAGGACCCGCAACGCGTCATTCCCAAGGCGATCAACGCCGTGCCGCTGCGCATCCTGCTGTTCTACGTGCTCACCCTGTTCGTGCTGATGTGCCTGTACCCATGGCCGCAGATCGGCAGCCAGGGCAGCCCGTTCGTGCAGATCTTCAGCAACCTGGGCATCGGCTCGGCCGCCGCTGTGCTGAACGTGGTGGTGATCTCGGCCGCGGTTTCGGCCATCAACAGCGACATCTTCGGCGCCGGTCGCATGATGTATGGCCTGGCCCAGCAAGGCCATGCGCCGCGCAGCTTCGGCAAGCTGTCCCGCCACGGCGTACCATGGATGACCGTGCTGGTGATGGGCGCCGCGCTGCTGGTCGGTGTGCTGCTGAACTACCTGATCCCGGAGAACGTGTTCCTGCTGATCGCCTCGATCGCCACCTTCGCCACCGTGTGGGTGTGGATGATGATCCTGGTCAGCCAGGTGGCCATGCGTCGCCGCCTGAGCGCCGAGCAGGTCGCCGAGCTGAAGTTCCCTGTGCCGTTCTGGCCCTACGGGCCGGCCATGGCCATCGCTTTCATGTTGTTCATCTTTGGTGTACTTGGTTACTTCCCGGATACCCAGGCCGCGTTGATCGTCGGTGTGGTCTGGGTGGTGTTCCTGGTGGCCTCCTACCTGCTGTGGTGCAAGCCGCGGGCAGGGCAGGGCCAGCCAGTCCGGGCGCCGGCCGAGCTGCACCGCTAGAAACGGAGACCGCTTATGAGAACCCTCTGGCAGCACTGCCACGTGGCGACCATGGCCCAGGGCCGCTACTCGATCGTCGAGGACGCGGCGATCGTCACCCAGGCCGGGCAGATCGAATGGATCGGCCCGCGCGGCGAACTGCCGCCGGTCGACGCCGAGCGTACGGTGGACCTGGGCGGCGCCTGGGTCACCCCGGGGCTGATCGATTGCCACTCCCATGCGGTGTTCGGTGGTAACCGCAGCGGCGAATTCGAGCAGCGCCTGCAGGGCGTCAGCTACGCCGAGATCGCCGCCCAGGGCGGCGGGATTGCCAGCACGGTGCGGGCGACCCGCGCGGCCAGCGAAGATGAACTGTTCGCCAGTGCACGCCAGCGGGTCCAGGCATTGATGCGCGATGGCATGACCACGCTGGAGATCAAGTCCGGCTACGGCCTGGATCTTGCCAACGAGCGCAAGATGCTGCGGGTCGCCCGGCGCCTGGGCGAGGAGCTGCCGCTGACCGTGCGCAGCACGTGCCTCGCCGCCCATGCCTTGCCGCCGGAATACGCCGGTCGGGCGGACGACTACATCGCGCATATCTGCGAGCAGATGCTGCCCGCCCTGGCCGAGGAAGGCCTGGTGGACGCGGTGGATGCCTTCTGCGAACACCTGGCGTTCTCGCCAGCCCAGGTCGAGAAGGTCTTCATCAAGGCGCGCGAGCTGGGCCTGCCGGTCAAGCTCCACGCCGAGCAGCTGTCGTCTCTGCACGGATCGAGCCTGGCGGCGCGCTACCACGCGCTGTCGGCCGACCACCTTGAATTCATGACCGAGGAAGATGCCATCGCCATGGCCGAGGCCGGCACCGTTGCCGTGCTGCTGCCGGGCGCATTCTACTTCCTGCGCGAAACCCAGCTGCCACCGATGGAGGCCCTGCGCCGCCATGGGGTGAAGATCGCCCTGGCCAGCGACCTGAACCCAGGCACCTCGCCTGCGTTGTCGCTGCGCCTGATGCTGAACATGGGCTGCACCCTGTTCCGCATGACCCCGGAGGAGGCACTTGCCGGCGTCACCGTGCACGCCGCTACGGCGTTGGGCCTGGGCGATAGCCACGGCTCGTTGGAAGTGGGCAAGGTGGCGGATTTCGTCGCCTGGCAGATCGAACGCCCTGCCGACCTGGCCTACTGGCTAGGTGGCGACCTGCCCAAGCGCATCGTGCGCCTGGGCCATGAAATCACCACTCATTGAGCGAGGCGACATGGACAAGGTACTGAGTTTTCACCAAGGCCAAGTGCCCCTGTTGATCAGCATGCCCCATGCCGGGCTCGGCCTGACCGATGCGGTGCGTGACGGCCTGGTCGAGCAAGCGCGTAGCCTGCCCGACACCGACTGGCACATCCCACGGCTATACGACTTCGCCCACGAGCTCGGCGCTAGCGTAGTGGCGGCGCAGTATTCGCGGTTCGTCATCGATCTCAACCGCCCGGACGATGACAAACCGCTGTACGCCGGGGCTACCACTGGCCTGTATCCTTCGACGCTGTTCGAAGGCGAGCCGCTGTTCAAGGCGGGGCAGGTGCCTTCGGCCGAAGAGCGCAAGGCCTACCTGGAGCAGGTCTGGCGCCCGTACCACGAGACGATCCGCCGCGAACTGGCCCGTCTGCGCGAGCGCCACGGCTATGCGCTGCTGTGGGATGCCCACTCGATCCGTTCGCACATCCCGCACCTGTTCGAGGGCAAACTGCCGGACTTCAACCTGGGCACCTTCAACGGCGCCAGCTGCGACCCGGCCCTGGCCGAGCGCCTGCAAGGCGTGTGCGCCGAGGCCCAGGGCTACAGCCATGTGCTCAACGGGCGCTTCAAGGGCGGGCATATCACCCGCCATTACGGCGACCCGGCCAACCACATCCACGCGGTGCAGCTGGAGCTGGCGCAGAGCACCTACATGGAAGAGGTCGAACCGTTCGCCTACCGCGAGGACCTGGCCCGGCCGACCCAGGCGGTGTTGAAGCAGTTGTTGGAAACCGTTCTGGCCTGGGGCAAGGAGCATTACGGGCGTTGATACTTGGGGCTGCCTTGCAGCCCTTTCGCGGCACAAGGCCGCTCCTACAAGGTCTTCGCGATCCCCAGTATCACGATCGACATCCACCTGTTTCACCGCGACACATGCTCAAAGCGCAATTCAGGTTTATGATGCCAGGCGGCAGACTAAATCCTCACACGGAGTGCGCAATGCAGACCCTGTACCCGCAGATCAAACCCTACGCCCGGCACGATCTGGCCGTGGAAGCGCCGCATGTGCTGTATGTCGACGAAAGCGGTTCGCCGGAAGGTCTGCCGGTGGTGTTCATCCACGGCGGCCCGGGCGCTGGCTGCGATGCCCAGAGCCGCTGCTACTTCGACCCCACCCTGTACCGCATCATCACCTTCGACCAGCGCGGCTGCGGCCGTTCCACGCCCCACGCCAGCCTGGAGAACAACACCACCTGGCACCTGGTCGAGGACCTGGAGCGCATCCGCGAGCACCTGGGGATCGACAAATGGGTGCTGTTCGGTGGCTCCTGGGGTTCCACCCTGGCCCTGGCCTACGCCCAGGCCCACCCCGAGCGCGTCCATGGCCTGATCCTGCGCGGCATCTTCCTGTGCCGTCCGCAGGAGATCCAATGGTTCTACCAGGAAGGTGCCAGCCGCCTGTTCCCCGACTATTGGCAGGACTACATCGCACCGATTCCGCCGGAAGAGCGCGGTGACTTGGTCAAGGCCTTCCACAAGCGCCTGACCGGCAACGACCAGATCGCCCAGATGCATGCCGCCAAGGCCTGGTCCACCTGGGAGGGCCGTACCGCGACGTTGCGCCCCAACCCGCTGGTGGTCGACCGCTTCTCCGAGCCACAGCGCGCCCTGTCGATCGCCCGTATCGAATGCCACTATTTCATGAACAACGCCTTCCTCGAGCCGGACCAGCTGATCCGCGACCTGCCGAAGATCGCCCATCTGCCCGCGGTGATCGTGCACGGTCGTTACGACGTGATCTGTCCGCTGGAAAACGCCTGGGCGCTGCACCAGGCCTGGCCGAACAGTGAGCTGAAGGTGATCCGCGACGCCGGCCATGCTGCTTCCGAGCCGGGTATCACCGATGCCCTGGTGCGCGCCGCCGACCAGATGGCTCGCCGCCTGCTCGACCTGCCCCTGGAAGAAGCATGAAGGGCCTGCTGCAACGCGTGCGGGGCGCGCGGGTAGAGGTAGAAGGGGAAATCGTCGGCGCCATCGACCAGGGCCTGCTGGTGCTGGTGGCGGTGGAGCCGGGGGACACCCGTGAGCACGCCGACAAGCTTTTGCACAAGCTGCTCAACTATCGTGTGTTCAGCGACCCCCAGGGCAAGATGAACCTTTCGCTCAAGGACATCGGCGGCGGCTTGCTGCTGGTCTCCCAGTTCACCCTGGCTGCCGACACCCGCAACGGCATGCGCCCGAGCTTCTCCACTGCAGCGCCGCCGGCCCTCGGCGCCGAACTGTTCGACTACCTGCTCGGGCGAGCCCGCGCCGCGCATAACGACGTCGCCAGCGGCCGTTTCGGCGCCGACATGCAGGTGCATCTGGTCAATGATGGCCCCGTAACATTTATGTTACAAATATGAGCCCAAAAACCCCATGTTTGCGTGAAAAACAAGAGGGTTTGTACGATAAATAGTTGTTCCAGCCTGATGCGTTGTAACGCGCCCTGCTGGATAATCGCGCGCTGCGTGAGCCTGCGTTCGCAGGCTCGTTTCACTTTGACTCGAGCATTGTCTGGAACCGTTTGGGGAATCATTGCGCCCTTGCGGGGTCCGAACAGTGCTCGCCAACCCGGCATTGGTCGCTGGCCGTTGGTTTCATGATCTGTTTTCGGCGAGGGTTGCTCGTGATTGTAAGTCCCTGTATTGCACAAAGAATCCCCGGAAATCGTCTGCGCAAGGCCCTGGCGGCAGGCGTTGCACTGATCGGCCTGATGAGCGCTGGCCAGCTGTGGGCATTCAATCTTGACGATGTTGCAGCCAAGGCAAAGGATCTCGCCGGCCAGAAATACGAAGCACCGAAGAGCAATCTGCCGGCGGTGTTCCGTGACATGAAATTCGCGGACTACCAGAAGATCCGCTTCATCCAGGAAAAGGCCGAGTGGGCCCAGGACAAGACCCCCTTCAAACTGTCCTTCTACCACCAGGGCATGCACTTCGACACGCCGGTGAAGATCAACCAGGTCACCGCCACCAGCGTCGAGGAAATCAAGTACGACCCGAGCCGTTTCGAGTTCGGCGACGTACCCCATGACCCCAAGACCGTCGAGAATCTCGGCTACGCCGGTTTCCGCGTGCTCTACCCGATCAACAAGGCCGGCAAGCAGGACGAGATCATGACCCTGCTGGGCGCCAGCTACTTCCGCGTCGTCGGCAAAGGCCACGTGTACGGCCTGTCGGCCCGGGGCCTGGCCATCGACACCGCGTTGCCGTCGGGTGAGGAATTCCCGCGCTTTCGCGAATTCTGGGTCGAGAAGCCCAAGCCTGCCGACAAGCACCTGGTGATCTACGCCCTGCTGGACTCGCCGCGTTCCACGGGTGCCTACAAGCTGATCCTGCGCCCAGGCAGCGACACCCTGGTGGACGTCAAGTCCAAGGTGTTCCTGCGTGACCACGTCAGCCGCCTGGGCGTTGCCCCGCTGACCAGCATGTACCTGTTCGGCAGCAACCAGCCGTCCAAGGTCCTCAACTATCGCCCGGCCCTGCACGACTCCGAGGGCCTTTCGATCCATGCCGGCAACGGCGAATGGCTGTGGCGCCCGCTGAACAACCCCAAGCACCTGGCCGTGAGCAGCTTCAGCGTGGAGAACCCGCGTGGCTTCGGCCTGCTGCAGCGTCAGCGTGAGTTCAGCCACTACGAAGACCTCGACGACAACTACCAGAAGCGTCCAAGCGCCTGGATCGAACCTCGTGGCGACTGGGGCAAAGGGACCGTCGACCTGGTCGAGATCCCGACTGCCGACGAGACCAACGACAACATCGTTGCCTTCTGGAGCCCGGAAAAGCTGCCAGAACCCGGCAAGCCGATGGAGTTCGAATACCGCCTGCGCTGGACCATCGACGAGTCCCAGCTGCACTCGCAGGCGCTGGGCTGGGTCAAGCAGACCATGCGTTCGACCGGTGACGTGAAGCAGTCCAATCTGATCCGCGAAGCCGACGGCAGCGTGGCCTTCCTGGTCGACTTCGAGGGCCCGGCGCTGGCCGCCCTGCCCGAGGACACCGCCCTGCGCACCCAGGTCAGCGTTGGCGACAACGCCGAGGTGGTCGAGAACAACCTGCGCTATAACCCTGAGATCAAGGGTTGGCGCCTGACCCTGCGGTTGAAGGTCAAGGACCCGAGCAAGTCCACCGAGATGCGTGCCGCGCTGGTACGCGACGTTCCGGTGGAACCGGCCAAGGCGGCCAAGGAAGGCAAGCAGGAGAAGGCCAACGGCAAGCACGCCAAGGCCGACAAAGCCGTCAAGGCTGAACAACCTGCCGCCGATGCGGCGCCCACCAACGGGGCCCCGGCCACCACCGAGCAGGTGATGACCGAGACCTGGAGCTATCAGTTGCCTGCCGATGAGTAACTCAAGCGCCCGGCCAGAATCGCTTGCCGAATACCTGGCCCACCTACCACTGAGCGACGAGCAACGGGCAGAACTTGCCAGCTGCACCTCGTTCAGTGAGCTGCACCAACGCCTGGCGGCCCACCCGGCCGCCAACGCCACCGAGGCCGTGCAGGCCTCGGTGGGCCCGCGCCTGACCGTGGGCAGCGCCGCCGAGCTGGAAGAGACCGAGATGCTCGGCGTCGACGCTGGCGGGCGGCTGTGCCTGAAGATCGCGCCGCCGATCAAGCGTACCCGCGTGGTGCCCGAGCCGTGGCGCACCAACGTGCTGGTGCGCATGTGGCGACGCCTGACCGGGCGCACCAACGCTCCGCAGCCGCCCAAGCGCGAGCTGCCACCGGCCCGCTGGCGCCGGGTCGGCTCCCTGCGCCGCTACATCCTGCTGCTGCTGATGATCGGCCAGACCCTCGTGGCCGGCTGGTACATGAAGGGCATCCTGCCGTATCAGGGGTGGTCGTTCGTCTCGCTCGACGAGATCATGGCCCAGACCTTCTGGGAAACCGTGGTGCAGGTCTGGCCGTACGCCTTGCAGACCTCCATCCTGGTCCTGTTCGGCATTCTGTTCTGCTGGGTGTCCGCAGGCTTCTGGACCGCGCTGATGGGCTTTCTCGAACTGCTCACCGGGCGTGACAAGTACCGCATCTCCGGCAGCAGCGCTGGCAGCGAGCCGATCGCGCCTCAGGCGCGTACCGCGCTGGTCATGCCGATCTGCAACGAGGACGTGCCGCGTGTCTTCGCCGGCCTGCGCGCGACCTTCGAGTCGGTGGCCGCCACGGGCGACCTGGACCGCTTCGACTTCTTCGTGCTCAGCGACACCAACGACACCGACATCGCCGTCGCCGAGCAGCAGGCCTGGCTCGAAGTGTGCCGCGAGGCCAAGGGCTTCGGGCGCATCTTCTATCGCCGCCGCCGTCGCCGCGTGAAGCGCAAGAGCGGCAACCTGGACGACTTCTGCCGTCGTTGGGGTGGCGAGTACAAGTACATGGTCGTGCTCGACGCCGACAGCGTCATGAGCGGCGAGTGCCTGACCAGCCTGGTGCGCCTGATGGAGGCCAACCCGGACGCGGGCATCATCCAGACCGCGCCGAAAGCGTCGGGCATGGACACGCTCTATGCGCGCATCCAGCAGTTCGCCACCCGCGTCTACGGCCCGCTGTTCACCGCCGGCCTGCACTTCTGGCAGCTGGGCGAATCGCACTATTGGGGCCACAACGCGATCATCCGCATGAAGCCCTTCATCGAGCACTGCGCCCTGGCGCCGCTGCCGGGCAAGGGGGCTTTCGCCGGTGCGATCCTCTCCCACGACTTCGTCGAAGCCGCGCTGATGCGCCGTGCCGGCTGGGGCGTGTGGATCGCCTACGACCTGCCGGGCAGCTATGAAGAACTGCCGCCGAACCTGCTCGATGAGCTCAAGCGCGACCGGCGCTGGTGCCACGGCAACTTGATGAACTTCCGTCTGTTCCTGGTAAAAGGCATGCACCCGGTGCACCGCGCAGTGTTCCTCACCGGGGTGATGTCGTACCTGTCGGCGCCGCTGTGGTTCTTCTTCCTGGTGCTCTCGACCGCGCTGCTGGCCACCAACACGCTGATGGAGCCGCAGTACTTCATCGAACCGTTCCAGCTCTATCCACTGTGGCCGCAATGGCACCCGGAGAAGGCCATCGCGCTGTTCTCCACCACCATCGTGCTGCTGTTCCTGCCCAAGCTCTTGAGCATCGTGCTGATCTGGGCCAAGGGCGCCACCGAATTCGGCGGGCGCATCAAGGTCACCTTGTCGATGCTGATCGAGATGCTGTTCTCCATGCTGCTGGCGCCGGTGCGGATGATCTTCCACACCCGCTTCGTCCTGGCCGCGTTCCTGGGCTGGGCAGCGACCTGGAACTCGCCGCAGCGTGACGACGACTCCACGCCGTGGAGCGAAGCGGTGCGTCGCCACGGCCCGCAGACCCTCCTGGGCATCGCCTGGGCGGCTTTGGTGGCCTGGTTGAACCCGAGCTTCCTGTGGTGGCTGGCGCCGATCGTGGGCTCGTTGGTGCTGTCGATCCCGGTGTCGGTGATCTCCAGCCGCGTGCGCCTGGGCCTGAGCGCCAAGGACGAGAAGCTGTTCCTGATCCCTGAGGAATACGCGACCCCGCACGAGTTGTTGGCTACCGACCAATACACCCACGAAAACCGCTGGCATGCCATGCACGAAGGTTTCGTCCGGGCGGTGGTCGACCCGCGGCAGAACGCCCTGGCCTGTGCCATGGCCACTGCACGCCACGGCCAGGCAGCTCCGATCGAGGCGCTGCGTGCCGAGCGTGTCGCCAAGGCGCTGGACGTCGGGCCCAAGGGGCTGGACGGTAACACCCGCCTGGCACTGTTGAGCGACCCGGTGGCGCTGTCGCGCCTGCATGAGCAGGTCTGGGCCACGCACAACGAAGCGTGGATCGGGGTATGGCGCAATTCCATCATCAGCGACCCTCACTCGCCCTTGCTGCCGCTGCATCCGGACAACCAGGCCCAGCCCTCGCTGGTCGGCGCTTGATCCATTCCAAAGGGCCGCTTTGCGGCCCATCGCGGCACAAGGCCGTTTCTACAGGCAATCGCGATCCTCTGTAGGAAGGGCTTTGTGCCGCGCTCGAGGGCGCAAGGTGTCCCTACGGGAAATCGTGGTCCTCTGTAGGAGCGGCCTTGTGCCGCGATCGAGGGCGCAGCCCTCGGCGATCATCCCTCCCTGATTTTGGCCAACAAAGTCCCCCCCGGCTCTAGGTGCCAGGCCGCGCATGCGTTAGCATCCACCTCGATATGTATCGGTCTGAAGACCTCTCCAACAATAAAATTCGCACTACTTTGCTAGGGGACCTGGTGATGATGAAAAAATACCTGTCGCGACTCTTGGTCGGTGTCACCGCGCTGGTCGCGGTAACCGCGGCCCAGGCGGGGGCCATCGAAGACGCGGTCAAGCGCGGCACGCTGCGGGTCGGCATGGACCCCACCTACATGCCCTTCGAGATGACCAACAAGCGCGGCGAGATCATCGGCTTCGAGGTCGACATCCTCAAGGCCATGGCCAAGTCCATGGGCGTCAAGCTGGAAACCGTCTCCACCGCCTACGACGGCATCATCCCGGCCCTGCTGACCGACAAGTTCGACATGATCGGCAGCGGCATGACCCTGACCCAGGAACGCAACCTGCGCCTGAACTTCAGCGAACCCTTCATCGTGGTCGGGCAGACCCTGCTGATCCGCAAGGAGCTGGCAGGCGAGATCAAGTCGTACAAGGACCTGAACAACGAGAAGTACCGCATTACCTCCAAGCTCGGTACCACCGGCGAGATGGTCGCCAAGAAGCTGATCAGCAAGGCCAAGTACCACGGCTACGACAACGAGCAGGAAGGTGTGATGGACGTGGTCAACGGCAAGGCCGATGCCTTCGTCTACGACGCGCCGTACAACGTGGTGGCAGTGGACAAGGCCGGTGCCGGCAAGCTGCTGTTCCTCGAGGAGCCCTTCACCTACGAGCCGCTGGCCTTCGGCCTGAAGAAAGGCGACTACGACAGCATCAACTTCATCAACAACTTCTTGCACCAGATCAAGAACGACGGGACCTACGATCGTATCCACGACAAGTGGTTCAAGAACAAGGACTGGCTGAAGGAAATGGAATAAGGCCCAGGCCACAAGCCCGGCTTTATCACCCTGACGCGCAGGCAACCCTGCGCGTTCGTTTTTACGGAAGTACCCGAATTGATCAAGCACAAGAAAGCCCAGTGGCCCTGGCACGGGTTGACCGCGCTGGTTCTGGTGGGGCTGGCGTTCAGCCTTTACCTGGCGACCTCGATGATTTCCTATGAGTGGCGCTGGAACCGCGTCCCTCAGTATTTCGCCTACAAGGCTGAAGAGACCCAGCGCGCTGCCGACTACGGCACGGTCGAAGAGATCGTGGTCAGCGGCGACACCGCGCGCGTGACGCTCAAGGACGAAAGTGGCGGCCAGCAGGTCGTGGAAGTGGACAAGGACAGCGTGTTGCTCAGCCGTGGCGACGATGTCGCCGAAGGCGATGCGATCGGCGTGACCCGCCATTGGGCGGCAGGCCCGCTGGCCTGGGGCCTGTGGACCACCCTGTGGATCTCGGTGGTATCCGGCGCCCTGGGCCTGGTGATCGGCCTGTTCGCCGGGCTGTGCCGGCTGTCGAACAACCCGACCCTGCGCGACCTGTCCACGGTGTATGTCGAATTGGTGCGCGGCACGCCGCTGCTGGTACAGATTTTCATCTTCTACTTCTTCATCGGCACCGTGCTCAACCTGTCCCGGGAATTCGCCGGGGTGGCGGCGCTGGCGCTGTTCACCGGCGCCTACGTGGCGGAGATCGTGCGCGCCGGCGTGCAGTCCATCGCCAAGGGCCAGAACGAGGCGGCGCGCTCGCTGGGGCTCAACGCCAGCCAGTCGATGCGCCATGTGATCCTGCCCCAGGCCTTCAAGCGCGTGTTGCCGCCGCTGGCCGGGCAGTTCATCAGCCTGGTCAAGGACACCTCGCTGGTCTCGGTGATCGCCATCACCGAACTGACCAAGAGCGGCCGCGAGGCCATCACCACCTCGTTCTCGACCTTCGAGATCTGGTTCTGCGTAGCAGGCCTGTACCTGCTGATCAACCTGCCGCTGTCGCACATCGCCAGCCGGCTCGAGCGGAGGCTTGCGCAAAGTGATTGAAGTCCGTGACCTGGTAAAAGTCTTCGACACCCGTGGCCAGGTGGTGCGCGCGGTGGACAACGTCACCACCGGCGTGGCCAAGGGCGAAGTGGTGGTGGTGCTGGGGCCTTCAGGCTCGGGCAAGTCGACCTTCCTGCGCTGCCTCAACGGCCTCGAGGATTTCGATGTGGGGCATGTGTCCATCGACGGCCTGCAACTGGACGACCCGAAGACCGACATCAATGCTTACCGTCGTGAAGTCGGCATGGTGTTCCAGCATTTCAACCTGTTCCCGCACATGACCGTGCTGGAGAACCTGTGCCTGGCCCAGAAGGTCGTACGCAAGCGCAGCAAGGTCGAGCGTGAAGCCAAGGCCAAGGCGCTGCTGGAGAAGGTCGGCATCGGCCAGAAGGCCAACGAGTACCCGTCGCGGTTGTCCGGCGGCCAACAGCAGCGGGTGGCCATCGCCCGGGCCCTGGCGATGGACCCTAAGGTCATGCTGTTCGACGAGCCCACCTCAGCGCTGGACCCGGAGATGGTCGGCGAAGTGCTCGATGTGATGAAGACCTTGGCCCAGGAAGGCATGACCATGGTCTGCGTGACCCACGAGATGGGCTTTGCCCGGGAAGTGGCCGACCGCGTGCTGTTCTTCGACCATGGCAAGTTGCTGGAAGACTCGCCGCCGCAGCAGTTCTTCGCCGCGCCCAAGGACCCGCGGGCTCAGGCGTTCCTGCGTCAGGTGCTGTAACCGCCGGGGCCGCTATGGCGGCCATCGCGGGACAAGCCCGCTCCCACACAGGCGCGCGAGATTCTTGTAGGAGCGGCCTTGTGCCGCGATCAAGGGCGCAGCCCTTGCCAGGCGACGGTGACATCGGGCCAGCCTGATCGCGGGACAAGCCTGCTCCCACACAGGCGCGCGAGATTCTTGTAGGAGCGGCCTTGTGCCGCGATCAAGGGCGTAGCCCTTGCCAGGCGACGGTGACATCGGGCCAGCCTGATCGCGGGACAAGCCTGCTCCCACAGGGGCGCGCGCGATCCTTGTAGGAGCGGCCTTGTGCCGCGATCAAGGGCGTAGCCCTTGCCAGGCGACGGTGATATCAGGCCAGCCTGATCGCGGGACAAGCCCGCACAGGGGCCGCATTTGTACCCTCCTGTGAGAGCGGGCTGTGTGCGATTGGGCTGCGCAGCAGACCTCAGAGCCTGAACCGCCCCACCAGCCCTTGCAGATGCGTCCCCAGTCGCGCCAGCTCGACGGTCGAGCTGGCGGTCTCTTCGCTGGCCGCTGAGGTCTGGTCGGAAATATCTCGCACGTTCATCACGCTGCGGTTGATCTCTTCGGCCGTGGCGCTCTGCTGTTCCGCCGCGGTAGCGATCTGCTGGTTCATCGCTTGGATCGCCGACACGGTGCGGGTGATGGTTTCCAGCGAACTGCCCGCACGGCGGGTCAGCTCGACGCTGCTGTCGGTCAGCGCGCGGCTGCCGTCCATCACGCCAGCGACTCGTTGAGTGCCGTTCTGCAGGCTGGCGATCAGCTCTTCGATCTCCTCGGTGGATTGCTGGGTACGCTGGGCCAGGCTGCGCACCTCGTCGGCCACCACGGCGAAGCCACGGCCGGCCTCGCCAGCGCGGGCTGCTTCGATGGCAGCATTGAGCGCGAGCAGGTTGGTCTGCTGGGCCACCGATTTGATCACGTCCAGCACGCTGCCGATCTTGTCGCTTTCGGCCTTGAGCTGGTTCATGGCTTCGCTGGAGTTGATCACTTCGTTGGCCAGGCGCTCGATCTGGGCGATGGCTTCACCCACCACCCGGTCCCCTTCGCGCGCCTGCTGGTCGGCTGCCAGTGCCGCTTCCGAGGCTTGTTCGGCGTTGCGCGCCACCTCGTGAACCGTGGCGGCCATCTCGTTCATCGCCGTGGCCACCTGGTCGGTCTCGACTTTCTGGTTGTTGACCCCGGCACTCGTCTGCTCGGTGACGGCCGACAGCTGTTCGGCAGCGCTGGCGATCTGGGTGACGCCATCGCCGATACCACCGATCAGCTCGCGCAGCCCCTGGGTCATGCGTTGCATGCTGGCCTGCAGCTGGCCCAGTTCGTCGCGGCGCTGCACCGGCGGCTCCTGGCGCAGGTCACCACTGGCCACGCGTTCGGCGGCGGCGAGGGTCTGGCGCAAGGGCGCGACGATCTGGCGGGTGATCGCCCAGGCGGCCAGCAGGCCGAGCAGCAGTGCCAGGGTAGTGGCCGCGGCCAGGGTCTGCTTGGCCTGGCGGGTGCCGGCATCGCGTACTGCGGTCTGCGAGAGGGTCAGAGCTTGGCTGGTGTTCTTGAGCACAGTGCCTTGCGCGGCCATGTGTTCCAGGGCCTGCTGGCTGGCCGCCATGGCGTCGTCGACCAGGGTGCCGCGGCGTTGGTCGGCCTGCCTGAGCTGGTCGAACGCCTGACGGTACTGGCGCGTGGCTTCGAGTTGCTGCTGCAGGCGCTGTTGGTCGGCCGGCTGTTCGATCTGCCCAAGCATCGCTTGGATCTGCTGCTCCAGGTGCTCGAGGGTCTTCTCGAGCTCGGCGATCGCGGCTTGGTCGTGGCTGGTCTGGTAATTGAGCCGGGCGATGCGCAGGTCCTGGGTGGTCTCGTAGATCATCGAGATATTGCCCAGCTTGTCACCGCGGTTGGTGACGTTGTCCAGGCTGATCCAGCCGGTCACGGTGATGGCTAGGGTCAAGAGCAATACCAGGCCGAAACCGAAGCCCAACTTGCGATTGACGCTCATATTCCCCAGCGACTGGTTAAACCATCGGTACATGTTCTATTCCCCGGCAACGGAAGCATTTTTGTGATGTTGCCTAGGCCATCGGCCTGTACCGAAGAAACTTGACGGGGCGAACCTGACCCGTCCGTCAGAAAATGCGCGAGAGCAGTGCCGTGACAGCCGTTTCAACACGCAGGATGCGATCGCCCAGTTGTACTGGCGCCAGGCCTGCTTTGCCCAACAGGTCGACTTCGTAGGGGATCCAGCCGCCTTCTGGGCCGATCGCCAAGGTAACCGGCTCGTCGACCGCGCGCGGGCAGGCAGGGTAGGGGCCGGGGTGGCCGACCAGGCCCAGGGTGCCGGAGGCGATGGCCGGCAGGCGGTCTTCGACGAACGGCTTGAAGCGCTTCTCGATGATGACCTCGGGGAGCACGGTGTCGCGCGCCTGCTCAAGGCCCAGGATCAGGTTCTCGCGGATGGCCTCGGGGTGCAGGAAGGGGGTCTGCCAGAAGCTTTTCTCGACCTTGTAGCTGTTGACCAGGATCAGCCGTGGCACGCCCAGGGTGGCGACTGTCTGGAACAGGCGGCGCAGCATCTTGGGGCGTGGTACGGCAAGGATCAGTGTCAGCGGCAGCTTGGCCGGTGGCGGCTGGTCGAAGGCGACCTGCAACTCGGCCTCGTGGCCCTCCAGGCGCAGCACGCTGGCCTGGCCCATCAGCCCACCGATACGGCCGACACGCAAGGTGTCGCCCACCGCCACGCGATGGATCTCCTGCATGTGGGTGAAGCGTCGATCGGCCAGGACCACACGGTCGGCCGCGATGAAATCGGCCTCCTCGAGCAACAGCAGGTTCACGATTGGGTCGCTGGCGGCTGGTCGTTGTGGTCGTCCGATGCGCCTTCCTGGGCATGGCTGCGCTTGCGGATCAGGCTGCCGCACAGCACCCCCACCTCGAACAGCATCCACATGGGCACTGCGAGCAGGGTCTGGGAGAAGATGTCCGGGGGCGTCAGGACCATGCCGACCACGAAGCAGCCGATGATCACGTAGGGGCGGATCTTCTTCAGGTACTGCACATCCACCACGCCGATCCACACCAGCAGCACCACGGCCACCGGGATCTCGAAGGCGACGCCGAAGGCGAAAAACAGCGTCATGACGAAGTCCAGGTAGCTGGCGATGTCCGTCATCATCGACACGCCTTCGGGCGTGGCGCTGGCGAAGAAGCCGAAGATCAGCGGGAACACCAGGAAATAGGCGAATGCCATGCCGGCGTAGAACAGCAGGATGCTCGACACCAGCAGCGGGATGGCGATGCGCTTTTCATGGCGATACAGCCCTGGTGCGATGAAGCCCCAGATCTGCTGGAGGATGAACGGGATGGCCAGGAACAGCGAGACGATCATGGTCAGCTTGAACGGCGTCAGGAACGGCGAGGCCACGTCGGTGGCGATCATCGTCGCGTTGGCCGGCAAGTGCGCGCGCAAGGGGGCCGAGACCAAGGTATAGATCTGCTGGGCGAAGGAGAACAGCCCGGCGAAGATCAGGAAGACGGCGGCAACGCAGCGCAGCAGGCGGGTGCGCAGTTCGGTCAGGTGCGAGACCAGCGGCATCGGCTGGTCGGTTTCCGGTCTATCGCTCATGGGGCTCGTGGTGGTTGGGGAGGCTCGGATGGCGTGGCCGGGGCCGCAGGTGTGCTCGCCGTCGGGTTGGCAGGCGCTTCGCTGCTGCTCGGCTGGGCCGGTGGCGTCTGCGGGTTGAGGATGCGCCGGGCCTCCTGCTCCATCGACAGGATGTGCTCGTTGTGCAGCTGGCGGCGGATCTCGTCGGCGCCGATCTCACGCTCGACTTCCATTTTGATGCTGTTGAAGCTGCGCTTGAGCCGGCCGATCCACAGGCCTGCGGTGCGAGCGGCACCGGGCAGGCGCTCGGGGCCGAGCACCAGCAGCGCGACCAGGCCGACGAGCAGCAGCTCGCTGAAGCTGATGCCGAACATGGGTCAGTCTTTCCGCTGCGGCTCTTGGGCCGGTTGGGCCTGGCCTTCGATGGTATGGCCCTGGTTCTGCTGCGCGGTGTTCTGCACGGGCTGGGCGGGTTGGGCCGGCGGCGGGGTCTGCTCGGCTGGCTTGGTCTCTTCTTCGTTCATGGCCTTACGAAAGCCCTTGATCGATTCGCCCAGGTCGCTGCCCAGGTTTTTCAGCTTCTTGGTGCCGAAGACCAGGACCACGACGACCAGCAGGACGATCCAGTGTTTCCAGTCAAAAATACCCATTTCGTACTCCTGAAAAATGTGGGGCTTAGGGTTAATGCCTGTCAGTTAAAGACGCGGGGCGTTGCACGCCCGTCGCCGGCAAGCCGGCTCCCACAAGTAACGCATCGGCCTCGAGGACAGCACCGTCCCTGTGGGAGCCGGCTTGCCGGCGATGGGCTGTGTAGCAGCCCCCAGCAATCATTCAGGCAGACGGCTGGCGCGCGGCCTTCTCGTCATGCCCGGAAAGCCCGAAGCGGCGCTCCAGTTCGTCGAGCACCGCCTGCGGATGCTGGCCCAGGGCGCTGAGCATCACCAGGCTATGAAACCACAGGTCGGCGGTTTCATAGATGACATCGCTGTAATCCTGGCTGACGGCGGCATCCTTGGCGGCGATGATGGTTTCCACCGACTCCTCGCCGAGCTTCTCGAGGATCTTGTTCAGGCCCTTGTGGTACAGGCTGGCCACATAGGAGCTGTCTGGCGCCGCCTGCTTGCGTTGCTCCAGCACCTCGGCGAGGCGGTTGAGGGTGTCGCTCATGTCAGTGTCCTGCGCTATAGATGGCATCCGGGTCTTTCAGGACCGGGTCGACGGTTTTCCACTGGCCGTCTTCGAAGACGCGGTAGAAGCAGCTTTCGCGGCCGGTATGGCAGGCGATATGGCCCAGTTGCTCGACCATCAGGATGATCACGTCGGCATCGCAGTCCAGGCGCATCTCGTGCAGCTTCTGCACATGCCCCGACTCCTCGCCCTTGCGCCACAGTTTGCCACGCGAACGCGACCAGTAGATGGCGCGTTGCTCGGCGGCGGTCAGGGCCAGGGATTCGCGGTTCATCCAGGCCATCATCAGTACGCGCCCGGTCTTGTGGTCCTGGGCGATCGCCGGCACCAGGCCCTCGCTGTTCCACTTGATCTCGTCCAGCCAGTCTTTCATCGTCGACTCCAAATCCGGGCCCGCGCCAGTGCCGGGCCCTTTGCGCTAGTGTGCCAGCCAGCTGCGCAGCTGGCTATTGGCGCACGACCAGGTAAAGCCCGGCCGCCCACATCAGCCAGGCCGGCCAGGCGGCCGGGGCGCTGAGGCTGGCGGCACCGGCGGCCAACGTAGCGCCGCCTGCGAGCAGGCCCGCGCCCAGCAGGCGCAGGGCCCAGCGGTCACCCTGGCGACGGCGCTCGGGCATCTGCGGGTCGTGCAGGTGCGGTTGCGACAGGCGTTCGAGCAGGTCGCGGGTCATGTCGGCCAGGTGTGGCAGTTGCTCCACCTGGCTCTGCAGGTTGCCGAACACCGCCTTGGGGCTCATGCGCTCGCGCATCCAGCGCTCCAGGTACGGCTTGGCGGTGCTCCACAGGTCCAGGTCGGGGTACAGCTGGCGGCCCAGGCCTTCGATGTTGAGCAGGGTCTTCTGCAGCAGCACCAGTTGCGGCTGGACTTCCATGTTGAAGCGCCGGGCGGTCTGGAACAGGCGCATCAGCACCTGGCCGAAGGAGATGTCCTTGAGCGGCTTTTCGAAGATCGGCTCGCACACCGTGCGGATCGCCGCCTCGAACTCGTTGACCTTGGTCTGCGCCGGCACCCAGCCGGAGTCGATGTGCAACTGGGCGACGCGGCGGTAGTCACGCTTGAAGAAGGCGATCAGGTTGCGCGCCAGGTAGTCCTGGTCCTCGGCGGTGAGGCTGCCGACGATGCCGCAGTCGATGGCGATGTACTGCGGGCTCCACGGCTTGACGGTGCTGACGAAGATGTTGCCCGGGTGCATGTCGGCATGGAAGAAGCTGTCGCGGAACACCTGGGTGAAGAAGATCTCCACACCGCGCTCGGCCAAGAGCTTCATGTCGGTGCGCTGGTCGGCCAGGGTGGCCAGGTCGGTGACCGGCACGCCATAGATACGCTCCATCACCAGCACCTTGGGGCGGCACCAGTCCCAGTACACCTGGGGCACGTACATCAGGTCCGAGCCTTCGAAGTTGCGGCGCAGCTGGCTGGCGTTGGCCGCCTCGCGCAGCAGGTCAAGCTCGTCGTAGATGGTCTTCTCGTAGTCGCTGACCACTTCGACCGGGTGCAGGCGGCGCGCGTCGGCGGACACCCGCTCGGCGCCCTTGGCAATCAGGAACAACCAGGCCAGGTCCTGGGCGATCACAGGCTTGAGGCCCGGGCGTACCACCTTGACCACGACCTCTTCGCCGCTCTTGAGGCGTGCTGCATGCACCTGGGCCACCGAGGCCGAGGCCAGCGGCTCGACGTCGAAACGGCTGAACACCTCGCCGACCTTGGCGCCAAGTTGTTCCTCGATCAGTGCCACGGCTTTCTTCGGGTCGAAGGGCGGCACCCGGTCCTGCAGCAGCATCAGCTCGTCGGCGATGTCGGTGGGCAGCAGGTCGCGGCGGGTGGACAGCAACTGGCCGAACTTGATGAAGATCGGCCCCAGGTCCTGCAGGGCCATGCGCAGGCGTGCGCCGCGGCTGAGCGCGGATGGCTTGCGCGGCAGCCAGCGCCAGGGCAGCAGCAGGCGCAGGCTCATCAGCCACCAGGGCAGGGGAAGGTCGAACAGCAGGTCATCGAGGCGGTAGCGGATCACGACGCGCTGGATGCGCAACAGACGGCGGACGGCGAGCAGCTTCATGCGTTATCGCTGGTATCAAGGGATCGGGTGAGGCGGCTAATGCGCGCCTCGAGGCGTTCGATATCGACCTTCAGAGCATCGAGCTCGCTGAAGGCCGCTTCGGCTTCGCGCCGGCCGACCAGGGTGCGGGATTCTTCGGCCAGGTACTCGGAGAGGTTCTGGCTGAAGCGTGACAGGCCCTGGCGGGACCAGCGGGCGCGCAGGCGAATGTGCCCGGCGACCAGTGCGGTGGCCACGGGGCCGAGCCAGCGCGACAGCTCGTACTCCCAGTCCAGTTCCAGGTCCTGGAGCACGCCGACCAGGTCCAACAGCACGGCGCTGTCGCCGTGCAGCTCGACCTGCGGGCTGTGCAGCACGGCGGTCTTGTCCTTGGCCAAGGCCAGCTGGGCCAGGCTGCCGGCCGGCGCACGCAGGGTGCAGTCGACCTCGCCCTCCCAATGGGCGGCGAGCATCAGGCCTTCGTCGTCGGGCAGGATGAACAGCTGCAGGGCCGGCTGCAGGCAGTCGATCTCGACCACCTTGCCCTCGAGCGCAGCCAGGCGCGGCAGGGCCGTGCTGTCCATGCGCAGCACGCGGTTGAGCCCGTGCTCGACGCTGGCGAGCAGGCCGGCCAGGAGCATCAGGGCTTGATTCCCCGGTGCACGGCGACGATGCCGCTGGTCATGTTGTGGTAGGTGACGCGGTCGAAGCCGGCGTCGACCATCATGGCCTTGAGGGTTTCCTGATCCGGGTGCATGCGGATCGATTCGGCCAGGTAGCGGTAGCTTTCCGAGTCGTTGGTGATCAGCTTGCCGGCCAGGGGCATGAAGGCGAACGAGTAGGCGTCGTAGGCCTTGGACATGAGCTTGTTGGTCGGCTTGGAGAACTCCAGCACCAGCAGGCGGCCACCGGGCTTGAGCACGCGCAGCATGGAGCGGATAGCGTCTTCCTTGTGGGTGACGTTGCGCAGGCCGAAGGCGATGGTCACGCAGTCGAAGTGGTTGTCCGGGAACGGCAGCTTCTCGGCGTCGGCCTGGACGAACTCGATGTTGCCCGCCACGCCACGATCGAGCAAACGGTCGCGGCCGACCTTGAGCATCGACTCGTTGATGTCGGCCAGCACCACTTGGCCGGTAGGGCCGACCAGGCGCGAGAACTTGGCGGCCAGATCGCCCGTGCCGCCGGCGATATCCAGCACCCGGTTACCGCTGCGCACGCCGGACAGCTCGATGGTGAAGCGCTTCCACAACCGGTGCATGCCACCGGAAAGGACGTCGTTCATCAGGTCGTACTTGGCGGCTACGGAGTGGAACACCTCGGCGACTTTCTTCGCCTTCTGGCTCTCGGGTACGTTCTGGTAGCCGAAATGGGTGGTGGGTTCGGCGTGGTCGCCTTTGCGCTGGTCGTTCATATCGCTTCACCGGAAAAAATTACCGCCATTCTAGGGGCATCGGGCCAATTTGTCTTGGCGGGGTGCTCCGTTGGATGGGCACGGGCATAATGCGTTCATTGTGTTGATATCCAGGACTACCCGCATGACCCAGATCAGCGTTGAACGCAAGCACTCCCTCGGCCGTGAAGCCGCGCGCGCCAAGGCCGAGGCGCTGGTGGAGCGCCTGACCCGCGAATACGACCTCAAGGCCAACTGGCAGGGCGACCGCGTCGACGTGTCACGCAGCGGCGCCAACGGCAGCGTGCATATCGGCGAGGACACCATCCGCGTGGAGCTCAAGCTCGGCATGATGCTGTCGATGATGAGCGGCTCGATCAAGGGCGAGATCGAGCGGGCGCTGGACAAAGCGCTGGCCTGATCGTCGCTGCCGGTCGAGCAAAGTACAGGGCCGCTGCGCGCCCCATCGCCGGCAAGCCGGCTCCCACCTGCCTTGCGCTGTTTCAGAGACACCGCTGTACCTGTGGGGGCTGGCTTGCCAGCGATCGGGCCGGGGCAAGCAACCCAAGGCAGTTGCCCCTGCAGCGTGCGCCTTCCTTTACTTAGGGTGAGGATTCTAATTTTCCTCCCTACCTTATGCTCGAGCCCGCATCCAATGGGCACATGTCCCTTCATGAGCATGAGGTGCCGAACATGGCCAACGTGAACGTTAGGAAAAAAGACGACGCCCCAGGCAGCACCCTGGGCGAGGTGCGCGGCTATGCGCGCAGGATCTGGCTGGCAGGCCTGGGTGCCTATGCCCGCGTTGGCCAGGAAGGCTCGGATTACTTCAAGGAGCTGGTCAAGGCCGGTGAAGGTATCGAGAAGCGTGGCAAGAAGCGGCTCGGCCAACAGCTCGATGCCGCTAACAATCCGATCGACGAAGCGACCGAGGAAGTCGGCCGCGTACGCGGCAAGGTCGAAGTTCAACTGGACAAGATCGAAAAAGCTTTCGATGCACGGGTCGTCCGCGCCTTGAATCGCCTTGGCATTGCGTCTAAACATGACGTTGAGGCGCTGTCCATCAAACTCGAACAGCTGACCGAGTTGCTCGAGCGTGTCGCGCGCAAACCATAAGGAGAGCAGGATGGCTGGCAAGAAGAACACTGAAAAAGAAGGCGGCTCGTGGGTAGGCGGGATCGAGAAGTACTCGCGAAAGATCTGGCTGGCGGGCCTGGGCATCTATTCCAAGATCGACCAGGACGGCCCCAAGCTGTTCGACTCGTTGGTCAAGGATGGCGAGAAGGCTGAAAAGCAGGCGAAGAAAAGTGCCGGGGCAGCTGCCGACACCGCCAAGTCCGCGACGTCCTCGCGGGTATCGGATGTCAAGGAGCGCGCGCTGGGCAAATGGAGCGAACTGGAGGAGGCCTTCGACAAGCGCCTGAACAGCGCCATTTCGCGCCTGGGTGTGCCGAGCCGCAACGAGATCAAGGCCCTGCACCAACAGGTCGATAGCCTGACCAAGCAGATCGAGAAACTGACTGGCGCTTCGGTGGCCCCGGTTTCGAAGGCTGCGACCAGCAAGTCCACCGCCAAGCCGCTGGCTAAGGCGGCGGCCAAACCGGCGGCGAAAGCTGCGGCGGCCAAGCCTGCGACCAAAGCTGCGGCGAGCAAGCCGGCTGCGGCCAAGCCGGCGGCGAAAACCGCTGCTGCCAAGCCTGCGGCCAAGGCGCCCGCAACCAAGGCTACAGCCGCAAAACCAGCCGCCAAACCCGCTGCGAAGAAACCTGCCGTGAAGAAGGCCCCGGCAAAACCTGCTGCGGCGAAGGCGGCCCCGGCCGTCAACGCAGCGCCGGCAGCGACGCCAACCGCAAGTGCGGCACCGTCCAGCAGCACCCCGGCGGCACCGGCCACTCCGGCTTCCCAGGCCTGATACCGCGTCGCCTGCATCGCCGGGCAAGCCCGCTCCCAATGGGGTACACCACCGCCCCTGTGGGAGCGGGCTTGTCTCGCGATTGCTGCAGCCTGGACGACGCAAGGCCCGCAGCCTTACCCTTGCAGGTACTTCTCCGCCAGCTGCTGCGCCGCCTCCCGCGCCGGCCCTACCAAATGGGGTGCCACCAGCATCATCACCTGGTATACGACGATCCCCACATCCCCCTGCCGCCCCAGCACCCGCTGATAATCCAGCGAGAACATCAATGTCAGGGTGATCTGCTCCACCAGTTGTCCCAGCGCCTGTGTCTCGCTGGACACCTGCCCGTGGGCCTTTAGGCTGGCCAGCAGGGCGGCAAGGGTGCGTTTGAGGGCATTGATCAGGCTGCGCATGTTCCGGGCCAGCTTCGGCAACCGCCCGGCCAGATTGGAGAGGTCCTGGAACAGAAACCGGTAGCGGGCCATCTGCTCGACGATCAGGTGCAGGAACAACCAGTAGTCCTCGGCGTCCAGGCGTACCCCCACGGGTGGGTCGAGCAGTGGCATGAGCCCTTCCTCGAAACGCTCGAACAACCCCAGCACCAACGGTTCCTTGCCATGGAAGTGGTAGTACAGGTTCCCCGGGCTGATACCCAGTTCGTTGGCGATTTCCAAGGTCGAGACGTTCGGTTCGCCCTGCTGGTTGAACAGCAGCAGGGCGCATTCGAGGATCCGCTCGCGGGTCTTCATTCGCTCAACGCGTCCGTACGTAGCTGCCCGGCGCCGGGCCCAGCGGTGGGTAGGTGGCGTTGCCCAGCTCGCTGCGCGGCACCTTCAGGCGCCCTGAGCGCTGGCCGATCCAGGCCTGCCAGTGTGGCCACCAACTGCCTTCGCGGCGCGTGGCATCGTGCATCCAGGCGCGCGGGTCGCTGGAAAGCGTCGGGTTCTCCAGGAAGAAGGCCTTGGGGTTGCCGGGCGGGTTGATGATGCTCTGGATATGGCCACTGTTGGCCAGCACGAAGCGGCGATCGCCTCCGAGCAGCAGGGCCGAGCGGTAGACTGCGTCCCACGGCGTGATGTGGTCGTTGTTGCCGGCGACGGTGAAGCTGTCCAGGTCGACCTGCCCCAGGTCGATGGGCGTGCCGCACACTTCCAGCCCTTGCGGTTGGGTCAGCGGGTTGAGCTTGAAGAAGTCCAGCAGCTCGCCGTGGAGGGCGGCGGGCAGGCGGGTGTTGTCGGCGTTCCAGTAAAGGATGTCGAACGCCGGGGGCATGCGGCCAAGCAGGTAGTTGTTGACCCAGTAGTTCCAGATCAGGTCGTTGGGCCGCATCCAGGCGAAGATGCGCGCCACCTCGCCGCCGTCCAGCACGCCACGCTGATAGGAGCGACGCTTGGAGGCCTCGATGGTCTGTTCGTCGGCGAACAGGCTGGCGGGGCTGTCGAACTGGCTGTCCAGCAGGCTCACCAGGTAGGTGGCGCTGCGCACCCGGCGAAGCTGACGCTTGGCCTGCAGGTGGCCCAGCAGCGCGGCCATGGTCAGCCCGCCGGCACAGGCGCCCATCAGGTTCGGGTCGCGGCTGCCGGTGATGCTGCGGCAGGCCGCGAGCGCCTCCTCCAGCGCCTGCACATAGCTCGACAGCCCCCACTCACGGTGGCGCGGGTCAGGGTTGCGCCAGCTGACCATGAACACCTGCAGGCCGCTCTTGAGCATGTACTGGACGAAGCTGTTGGTCGGGCCCAGGTCGAAGATATAGAACTTGTTGATCTGCGGCGGGATGACCAACAGCGGCCGGGCGTACTGTTTCTCGCTCATCGGTCGGTACTGGATCAGCTCCAGCAGCTCGTTGCGAAACACCACCGCACCGGGTGTAGTCGCCAGGTTGACGCCAACCTCGAAAGCGCGCTCATCCACCTGGCGCGGCAGGCCATCATTGTGGCGCAGGTCGTCGACCAAGTGGGCCAGGCCACGGACCAGGCTCTGCCCGCCGGTGTTGAACAACTCCTTGACCGCCAACGGATTGAGCAACGAATTGCTCGGCGCCAGGGCATCGTTGAGCAGGTTGAACAGGAAATGCACCCGGGCACGCTCGTCGTCCTCCAGCGAGCTTTCTTCGATCCATTGGCGGGTCTGCTTCTGCCAGGCGAGGTAGGCTTGCAGGCCGCGGCGATAGAAGGGGTTCTGGCTCCAGGTCGGGTCGCTGAAGCGGTTGTCGCGCGGGTGTGGCTGGTGCGGCGTCTCGCCGAGCATCACCCGCCCCAGCTCGCTGCCCAGGGCCAGCAGGTGGTGCGCGGTGTGCAACGGGTTGCCCAGGCTCAGGCGACCGACATTGCGCAGCGTGGAGAACAGGTCACGACCGCGCAGGCCGGTGATCGCGTTCTGTACGTTGATACTCGCAGCCGGGGCCGGTCTTGTCCCTTTTGCCGGTTTGTCTTTCATCCCTCACTCCGTCGTCAGCGATCATCCAGGTTCGTATCGAGGCGTCATGGGTTGTCAGCCTCCGGGGCGAGGGTGCATCACGGCGCGTTGGCGTTCCTGCTGGAGGAATTTCATGATGATCGGCGCGACCGCCTCGGCCCGTGTAATCAGGAACAGGTGCCCGTCGTCGATAATGTGTAGCTGGGCATTGGGAATTCGCCAGGCCAGCAGGCGCATGTTGATCAGCGGGATCAACGGGTCGTCGTCGCCGGCCAGCACCAGGGTCGGCTGATGGAGCTTGTGCAGCCAGTGGATGCTGGTCCAGCCCAGGCCCGCGAACAGTTGCCAGTAGTAGCCGGTCTTGCCGCTGGAACGCACCTTTGCCGCATGATGCAGGGCCAGGTCCGGATCGCGGCGGAAACCGCCACCGTAGACCTGCGCTGCAATGCGCAACACGTGAGACGGTTGTACATAGCGCCGGGGGCTGGCCATGGCCCACAACACCTTGGGCTTGCCGGGCACCATGAAGGCCCCGGCAGCGGTGGCGGCGAGGATCAGCTTCTTGCAGCGCTCGGGGTAGTCATGGGCGAACTGCTGGGCCAGGCCCCCGCCCCAGGAAACCCCGATGACATTGACCTGGCCGTAGTCCAGGTAGTCGAGCATGCGCGCGGTCAGCTTGGCCAGGCCGGGAAAGCGATACGGGCGGCTGGGCGTGGAAGAACCCCCGACACCGGGCACATCGAAGGCGATGACTTCGATGTCCGGGTCCAGTGCCTCGATGAGCGGAAAGATCAGCTCCATGTTGGCGCCGATGCCGTTGAAGATCAGCAGCGGCGTCAGCTCTGGCTTGCCTGGGCGGACTGCGGTGCGGATGGACTGGTTGTCCAGCTCGACGGTCCTGAATATGTACGGTTGCGGCATGCACGAAACTCTAGGTGGATAAGTCGCTCTGTCATCGTATCAAATGGCCATGATCGAGGTGGCCTATCGTTCGTGCACATAAGTGCCTGGCGCCGACTCGCCAGCGCTGTAGGTGCGATTGCCCAGGCGTGTAGGGGCTTTCTTGAGATCGCCCGCGCGCTCGCCCAGCCAGGCCTGCCAGTGCAGCCACCAGGAGTCGGCATGCTTGATCGCGTTGTCCTGCCAGGCCACCGGGTCGTCCGGGCGGTCCTCGCCGGTCATGAAGCGGGCCTTGGGGTTGCCGGGCGGGTTGAGGATGCTCTGAATATGCCCGCTGTTGGACAGCACGAACTCGATCTTGCCGCCGAACAGGTGGGCCGAGCGGTAGCAGGACTGCCACGGCGTGATGTGATCGGCCGTGCCGGCGACGCTGTAGATATCGCACTGGACCTTCTTCAGGTCGATGGACGTGCCGCACACTTCCAGTGCGTCGGCGCGGGTCAGGGGGTTGTTCTTGAACATCTCGATCAGGTCGCCGTGGAAGGCGGCCGGCAGCCGGGTGGTGTCGTTGTTCCAGAACAGGATGTCGAACACCGGTGGTTCGTTGCCGAGCAGGTAGTTGTTGACCCAGTAGTTCCAGATCAGGTCGTTGGGGCGCATCCAGGCGAACACCTTGGCCATGTCGCTGCCTTCGAGCACGCCCGCCTGGTAGGAGTGGCGCTTGGCGGCCTCGAGGGTCTGCTCGTCGACGAACAGTGCGACTTCGTTGTCCAGGGTGGTATCGAGCACGCTGACCAGCAAGGTCAGGGCATTGACCTTGTTCTCACCCAGCGCGGCGTAATGGCCGACCAGGGCGGTGCAGGTAATGCCCCCCGAGCAGGCGCCCAGCATGTTCAGGTCCTTGCTGCCGGTGATCGCCAGCACTGCGTCCACCGCTTCCTTGAGGGCATCGATATAGGTCGACAGGCCCCACTCGCGCTGGGCCTTGGTCGGGTTGCGCCAACTGATGATGAAGGTCTGCTGGTTGGAGCGCAGGCAGAAGCGTGCCAGGCTCTTCTCCGGGCTCAGGTCGAAGACATAGAACTTGTTGATCTGCGGCGGCACGATCAACAGCGGGCGGGCGTGCACCTGCTCGGTAATGGGGCTGTACTGGATCAGTTCCAGCACATCGTTGCGGTAGACCACCACCCCTTCGCTGGTGGCCAGGTTCTTGCCGACTTCGAAGGCCTCCATGTTCACCTGGCTGGGCATGCCGCCGTTGTTGACCATGTCCTTGGCCAGGTTGGACAGGCCATCGAGCAGGCTCTTGCCGCCGGTTTCGAAGAAGCGCTTGACCGCCGCTGGGTTGGCCAGGGTATTGGTGGGTGCCATCGCCTCGGTCATCAGGTTGATGACGAACTGCCCGCGGCTGACGTCCTGGGGCGACAGGTCGCTGTTGCCGATCCAGTCCTGCAGTTCATTGCGCCAGGCCAGGTAGGTCTGCAGATAGCGGCGGTACAAGGGGTTGTGGCTCCAGGCGGGGTCGCTGAAGCGACGGTCGTCGCTGCCTGGCTGCAGGCTGGACTTGCCCAGCAGTACGTTCTTCAGTTCCAGGCCGAAATGCGCCACGTGCTTGGCGCTGTGCAAGGGCTGGCGAACCGCCTGGCGCAATACGGTGCGCGCCGAACTCAACAGGTCCTTGCGGCGAATGCCGATGACCGGGTTCAGGCCCAGGGTGTTTGCCGAGGCCTGCCGCTGCAACTCATCGTTGTTCTTACTCATCTACGACGCTCCGTTGTCCTGAGACGAGTACCGGTTGGCTGTGGCGGGTACACAGACGACTGCCCGGTACTGCTCGGGTGACCAAGTGATAAGAAACAGCGGTTGCGGACCGGATGCGTGTGGCGACGGCGGCGGGTTTTCCTGCGGGTGAAGACAGCCTGCTTTCGCTCGCGACCTCTACATACCGGCCCGGCCCTGACCGCGCGATGGACGATGCAGGGAACTTGCCAGCTCCATTGGTTACCCGACTTTCATGTCTTGCGCAAGACAGCCTGTCATTGGCAGGTGTAGGGGCATTCAAGCAGATGACTTTAGAAAATGCGCTCTAAATCCCGCAGGGCTTGCGCTAGAGCATCAGCTTGACCACGGACTGCGACGGGTCGCGAGATTTGCCGGCCTTGTGCAGGTCATCGAGATATTCCGCCCACAGTTCTTCTTGGCGCAGGCACAGCTGCTCGAGGTACTCCCAGGTGAACAGGCCGCTGTCATGGCCGTCGTCGAAGGTCAGTTTCAGTGCGTACTGGCCGGCAGGCTCGAGGCCGACGAGGCCGACGTTGATCTTGCCGTATTGCAGGATCGGGTTGCCGTGGCCCTGGACCTCGGCGGAGGGGGAGTGCACCCGCAGGAATTCCGCGGGCAGGTGGTAGACCTCGTTCGGCCCGTAGGTGAGGGTGAGGGTCTTGGAGGCTTTGTGCAGGTTGATGGCAGTGGGGAGGCGGGCCATGGGCAGGATCTCTCGTGAGCTGATGATGCAAGCTTCCAGAGATTCGGACCATTGTGCAATGGGGCTGCTGTGCAGCCCAATCGCCGGCAAGCCGGCTCCCACAAGATTCCGGTGGGAGCCGGCTTGCCGGCGATTGGGCCGCGAGGCGGCCCCATACGGTCTTACAGGATGTAGCGCGACAGGTCTTCGTTCTGCGCCAGTTCGCCCAGGTGGCTGTTCACGTACGCGGCATCGATCTGGATCGGTGCTTCGTCATGGGCGCTGGCCAGGTCGCCGGCACTGAACGACACCTCTTCGAGCAGGCGCTCGAGCAGGGTGTGCAGGCGACGGGCACCGATGTTCTCGGTCTTCTCGTTGACCTGGTAGGCGATCTCGGCCAGGCGCTTGATGCCGTCGGCGGCGAACGCAATGTTCAGGCCTTCGGTCTTGAGCAGCTCACGGTACTGTTCGGTCAGCGAAGCGTGCGGCTCCTGCAGGATGCGCTCGAAATCTTCCGGGGTCAGCGCCTTGAGTTCGACGCGGATCGGCAGGCGGCCCTGCAGTTCAGGCACCAGGTCGCTCGGCTTGCTCAGGTGGAATGCACCGGAAGCGATGAACAGGATGTGATCGGTCTTGACCATGCCCAGCTTGGTGTTGACGGTGCAGCCTTCGATCAGCGGCAGCAGGTCACGCTGGACGCCTTCGCGGGATACATCGGCGCCGCCGACATTGCCGCGCTTGGCCACCTTGTCGATCTCGTCGATGAACACTATGCCGTGCTGCTCGACGGCTTCCAGGGCCTTGGCCTTGAGCTCTTCCTCGTTGACCAGGCGGCTGGCTTCCTCGTCACGGACCATCTTCAGCGCTTCCTTGACCTTGAGCTTGCGCGCCTTGCGCTTGCCCTTGCCCATGTTGGCAAACAGGCTCTGCAGCTGGTTGGTCATTTCTTCCATGCCGGGCGGTGCGGCGATCTCGACGCCCATGGACTCGGCCACTTCGATCTCGATTTCCTTGTCGTCCAGCTGGCCTTCACGCAGACGCTTGCGGAACAACTGGCGGGTGTTGGAATCGGTGCTCGGCTGCGAGGCTTCCTCGGCGAAGCTGCTGACCCGGGCCTGGGGCAGCAGGGCGTCGAGGATGCGATCCTCGGCGGCGTCTTCGGCGCGGTGGCGCACGCGGATGATCTCCTGTTCGCGCAGCATCTTCAGGGCGGCATCGGCCAGGTCGCGGATGATCGACTCGACATCGCGGCCGACGTAGCCGACTTCGGTGAACTTGGTCGCCTCGACCTTGATGAACGGCGCATTGGCCAGCTTGGCCAGGCGGCGGGCGATTTCGGTCTTGCCCACGCCGGTGGGGCCGATCATCAGGATGTTCTTGGGCGTGACTTCGGCGCGCAGCTCGGCCGGCAGCTGCATGCGGCGCCAGCGGTTGCGCAGGGCGATGGCCACGGCGCGCTTGGCGTCGTCCTGGCCGATGATGTGGCGGTTGAGTTCGTGGACGATCTCGCGGGGGGTCATGGACATGATCAAAAGGGTCCTCGAGCGGAATGAGTCAGCGTGGGAAGGCCCTGCCGCCGGGGCAGGGCGCCAGAACAGCTGATCACTCGGCCAGGTCCTGCTCCTCGATGGTCAGGTTGTGGTTGGTGAACACGCAGATATCGCCGGCGATGTTCAGGGCGGTCTCGGCGATTTCACGGGCCGAGAGGTCGGTCTTGTTCAGCAGGGCGCGGGCTGCGGCCTGGGCGTAGGCGCCGCCGGAGCCCATGGCGATCAGGCCGTCCTCGGGCTCGACCACGTCACCATTGCCGGTGATGATCAGCGAGGCGTCCTTGTTGGCCACGGCGAGCATGGCCTCCAGGCGGCTCAGGGAGCGGTCGGTACGCCATTCCTTGGCCAGTTCGACGGCGGCGCGGATCAGGTGGCCCTGGTGTTTTTCCAACTGCCCTTCGAAGCGCTCGAACAGGGTGAAGGCGTCGGCAGTGGCACCGGCGAAGCCGGCGATCACCTGGCCGTGGTACAGGCGGCGGACTTTCTTCGCATTGCCTTTCATCACGGTGTTGCCGAGGGAAACCTGGCCGTCGCCGCCCATGACGACTTTGCCGTGGCGGCGAACTGAAACGATGGTAGTCAAGGGGAGAGTCTCCACGCAGCGGGGCGAAAATGCCTGTTGCAGACTCATATGGGGGTGGGGGGAAGGATTTCAACCGTAGGGGATAAACGGTTGCGATGGATTTCAGGGGGGGCATCACCTGTGTAGGAGCGGCCTCGTGCCGCGAAAGGGCTGCGTAGCAGCCCCAGGATCTTTGCATGATGCATGCATTGCCGGGGCCGCTTTGCGGCCCTTTCGCGGCACAAGGCCGCTCCTACAAGGTCACCGCTCAGGCCTCGTGGCAAACGTGCCCGTCGACCAAGGTATAACGCACCGCGCCTGGCAGGCAGTGGCCAATGAACGGGCAGTTCTCGCCACGCGAATACCATTGCTCGCCAGCGACCGTGGAGGCCTGTGGGTCGAACAGCACCAGGTCCGCCGCCGCACCGACCTTCAGCTCGCCCGCCGGCAGGCGCATGGCTGCGGCCGGGCCGCTGGTCAGGCGGGCCAACAAGGTCGGCAGGTCGAGCAGGCCGTCCTGCACCAAGGTCATGGCCAGCGGCAGCAGCAGCTCGACGCTGCTGATGCCAGGCTCGGTGGCGCCGAACGGCGCCAGCTTGGCGTCGCGCTCGTGAGGCTGGTGATGGCTGGAGACCGCCTGGATCACACCCGATTTGACGGCCTCGCGCAGGCCGTCGCGGTCGGCGGCGGTGCGCAGTGGAGGCTGTACGTGATAGAGGCTGGAGAAGTCGCGCAGCGCCTCATCGGTGAGAATCAGCTGATACAGCGCCACGTCGGCGGTAACCGGCAGGCCCAGCTGCTGGGCCTGGGCGATCAGCCGCGCGCCACGGGCGCTGGTGATCTGGCTGAAGTGCGCCCGCACGCCCGTCTGCTCGACCAGCAGCAGGTTGCGCGCCAGGGCCACGGTCTCGGCCGTCTCGGGGATACCCGGCAAGCCGAGGAAACTGGCCATCGGGCCTTCATGGGCCAAGCCGCCTTGGGCCAGGTCGCGGTCCTGGGAGTGGAAGACCACGGTCAGGTCGAACGTGGCGGCATATTCCAGTGCACGGGCCAGGGTGCGGTTGTTGGGGATTTCCTTCAGGCCGTTGCCGAAGGCCACGCAGCCGGTGTCGCGCAGGGCGACCAGTTCGGCCAGTTGCTCGCCTTCCAGGCCCTTGGTCAGCGCGCCGATCGGGTAGACCTTGCTGTTGGCCGCTTCCCGCGCGCGGTCGAGGATCAGTTCGGCGACTGCCGAGGTGTCCAGCACCGGTTTGGTTTGCGGCGGGCAGCACAGGCTGGTGACGCCACCGGCGACCGCGGCGCGGGTCTCGCTGGCGATGTTGCCCTTGCGGCTGTAGCCCGGCTCGCGCAGGGAGACGCCGAGATCGACCAGGCCTGGGGCTGCTACCAAACCCTCGGCCTGGATCGTGCGGGTGGCGTTGAAGCCGGCAGGCGCTGCGCCGATCGCGACGATACGACCGCCGTCCAGGTGCAGGTCGGTGACCTGGTCCAGGCCGCTGCTGGGGTCGATGACCCGGGCGCCAAGAATGCTGATGCTCACAGGGCGTTCTCCTGGTCGAGTTGACGTTGCGCGGCCTGGCCGCTCATGGCCATGGACAATACTGCCATGCGCACGGCGATACCGTAGGTGACCTGGTTGAGGATCACCGAATGGGCGCCGTCGGCCACCGCCGACTCGATCTCCACGCCACGGTTGATCGGGCCCGGGTGCATGACGATGGCGTCGGGCTTGGCACCGGCCAGGCGCGTGGTGGTCAGGCCGAACAGGCGGTAGAACTCGCCTTCGCTGGGCAGCAGGCCGCCGGCCATGCGCTCACGCTGCAGGCGCAGCATGATGACCACGTCGACGTCCTTCAGGCCCTGGGCCAGGTCGGTATAGACCTTGACGCCATACTGCTCGATGCCGACGGGGATCAAGGTCTTCGGGCCGATCACGCGGATATCCGGACAGCCCAGCGCTTTCAGCGCCAGCATGTCGGAACGGGCCACTCGCGAATGCAGGATGTCGCCGACGATGGCCACCGAAAGGTTCTCGAAGCTGCCCTTGTGACGACGGATGGTCAGCATGTCGAGCATGCCCTGGGTCGGGTGCGCATGGCGGCCGTCGCCGCCGTTGATCACGGCCACGTCGGGGCAGACATGCTCGGCGATGAAGTGCGCGGCGCCGGAGTCGGAGTGGCGCACGACGAACATGTCGGCGGCCATGGCCTCCAGGTTGCGCAGGGTGTCGAACAGGGTCTCGCCCTTGCTGGTCGAGGAGGTCGATACGTTCAGGCTGATCACATCGGCCGACAGGCGCTGAGCGGCCAGTTCGAAGGTGGTGCGGGTGCGGGTCGAGTTCTCGAAGAACACGTTGCACACGGTCTTGCCGCGCAGCAACGGGACTTTTTTCACGGCCCGGGCACCGACCTCCAGGAAGGAGTCGGCGGTGTCGAGGATCTCGGTCAGCAGTTCGCGGGGCAAACCGTCGAGCGAGAGGAAGTGGCGCAGCTGGCCCTGATCATTGAGCTGCAGCGGGCGCTTGGCGTCGGATGGCGTCATCGCGGGGGACTCTTAAAGGGCGGAAGCGGTGGCGAGGTCCTGGCGCTCGAGGGCGAGCGGTGCGGGTCCGGTCAATTTTACCCGCTCATGGGGCGCCAGTGACAAGGTGGCACCGAGCACGTTGGGGCGTATCGGCAGTTCGCCGGCGTCCAGGTCCAACAGGCAGGCCAGGGTGACACTGGCGGGCCGGCCGTAGTCGAACAGTTCGTTGAGCGCAGCGCGGATGGTGCGCCCGCTCATCAGCACGTCGTCCACCAGCACCAGATGCTGGCCTTCGACCTCGAAGGGCAGCTCCGAGGGGCGCACCTGCGGATGCAGGCCGTTCTGGCTGAAGTCGTCACGGTAGAAGGAGACGTCCAGCGTGCCCAGCGCGCTGCTGTCGCCCAGCTCTTGCTGCAAGGCCTGGGCTACCCACACACCGCCGGTGCGGATGCCGATGAAACGTGGCTCGGTGATGGCACGGCGGGCCAGGTGGGCGCGAAGGTCGACGGCCATCTGCCGGATCAGGTCGGCGGGGTTGGGTAGGCTCATTGCGTGCTCCTCGGAAGGGGGCGCCGGATGTGGGCCGGCGGCAAAGCGGATTTAAGTGTTGGCCTCCAGCCAGCCTTGCAGCAGCAGGGCGGCGGCGATGGCATCGACCGGGTTGTCGCGGTAGCTGCCGTGGCGCATGCCGCGGGCCATCTGTTCGCCCTTGGCTTCGAAGGTGGTCAGGCGTTCGTCATGGGTGTGCACGGGCAGGTTGTAGCGACCCTGCAGGCGGCGGGCGAACTTTTCGGCGCGTTCGCTCATCTCGCTGGGCGTGCCGTCCATGTTCAGCGGCAGGCCGACGACGATGGCGTCGGGTTTCCATTCCTTGATGAGTTTTTCCACCTGTGCCCAGTCCGGCACGCCGTTCTGGGCCTTGAGCGTGCACAGCTCGCGGGCCTGGCCGGTAATCACCTGGCCGACGGCCACGCCGATCTGTTTGCTGCCGTAGTCGAAGCCCAGCAGCAGGCGCAGTTCGGCCATCAGGCGTGGCCCGCCTGGCTGGTCAACAGGCTGAGGTTGATGCCCAGGCTGGCGGCGGCGGCCTCCAGGCGCTGGTCACTGGCCAGGCCGAAGATGATCTCGGGGTCGAACGGGCAGTTGAGCCAGGCGTTGTCGGCAAGCTCGGCTTCCAGCTGGCCGGCTTCCCAGCCGGCGTAGCCCAGTGTGATCAGGCTCTGTTTCGGCCCTACGCCATCGGCGATGGCGAACAGCACGTCCTGGGAGGTGGACAGCGACAGGCCTTGCAGCTCGACGGTGGCCTGGTAGCTGCATTCGCTGGTGTGCAATACGAAGCCGCGATCGGTCTGCACCGGGCCACCCTGGTAGATCGGTACCTGCAGGGTGCTGGCCGGCGGCTCCTCGCCTGGGCGCAACTGCTCCAGGATGTCCGCCAGGTTCAGCTCCTGAGGCCGATTGACCACCAGGCCCATGGCGCCATTGGCGTTGTGCTCGACGATGTAGGTGAGGGTCTGGGCAAAGTTCGGATCGGCCATGTGCGGCATGGCGATGAGGAACTGGTGCTTGAGGTAGCTCGGGCTGAGGGTTTTCATGGGTGATAGTGTGGCGTCAGGTGGCGAGGCTGACAAGGTACCAGTGTGTTGCTGGGCGTTGTGCAGGGCGGTGGTTTTGGGGTGTCTGATGAATCGCGCGCCGCCCGCGCGGTGCTCGATATCCGCGCTGTCACATCTGGCAAGCCCGACATCAATATTCAGTTGCTGGACAGGCGGTCACCCCGGGCGAAACGCCAGGTGCGAATGATTTCCAGCCGGTCGAATTCGGCCAGGTCGCCAGTGAACGGGGCGAAGGGCGCCGACAGGCGGACGATGCGCTGGGCCGCCTGGTCGAGCACCGGCTGGCCGGACGACTCCAGCACCAGCACTTCGTACAGGGAGCCATCGCGGTTGATCGACACCATCATCCGCAGGCTGCCGTAGATCTGTTGGCGACGCGCCTGCTCGGGGTAGTTGAGGTTGCCGACCCGCTCGACCTTCTTGCGCCACTCTTCCTTGTACCAGGCACCCTTGTCGCGCATGGTCGAGGCGGCGTTGAGGCGGTGGATGCGTGGGCGCTTGGCGTACAGCTGCTGTTCGTTGGAAAGCTCCGCCTCGAGGCTGGCGATCTGGCTGGACAGCTGCGAGCTGTCGAAGTCCGGCACCGCCTGGGGCTTGGGCTGTGGTTTGCTTTCCTTGGGCTTGGGCTCGACTTTCTGCGGCTTGGGCGCCCGGGTGGCCACGGCGGACTTTTGCGGCGCGGGCGGTGTTTCCCGCTTGGCGGCGGGAGGCGGGGTGACCTTGTTGATCTTGCTGTCTTGGAACGGCGCGACCTCAGTGGTCTTGGGCACCGCCTTCTTCTCCAGGGTGCCGCTGCCCTGCTGGTTGTCCTGGGCCTGGAAATCGGCCTTTTCGGGCGGTTTTTCGCTCTTGAAGGTTGCCAGGGTGATTTCCATGGTGCGACGGATTTCGCTGGGCTTGGCGATGGTGAAGCTCACGCCCAGGATCAGCGCCAGGTGCACCAGGGCAGCCAGGAACAGGGTGAAGCCGAGCCGGTCCGCAGGGCGGACGCGGGGGGGCAGCAGGTCGGCAGGGATGTCGGCAGGCAGCGTCATCAGGTATCCAGCAACCGCAAAGCGGGGTGCAGCTCAGTCGAAAAGGACTGGCATCATACCCCACTGCGCGAGATTGCTCCGCGTCGGCGGTCAGCGCGCCTTGAGCTGGCGATCAATGGCATCCATCAGTTGCCCGCCGATATCGGTGTTGTAGGCCGCGTCGATCTCCCGGATGCAGGTGGGGCTGGTGACATTGATCTCGGTGAGGAAGTCGCCGATCACGTCCAGGCCGACGAACAGCAGACCCTTTTCACGCAGGGTCGGGCCGACCTGGGCGGCGATCCAGCGGTCACGCTCGGTCAACGGGCGAGCCTCGCCACGACCACCGGCGGCCAGGTTGCCACGGGTCTCGCCGCTGGCCGGAATGCGTGCCAGGCAGTAGTCGACCGGCTCGCCGTCGATCATCAGGATGCGCTTGTCGCCATCGACGATTTGCGGCAGGTATTCCTGCGCCATGATCTGCTGGGTGCCGTGCTGGGTCAGGGTCTCGAGGATCACCGACAGGTTCGGGTCGTCCTTGCGGTGGCGGAACACCGAGGCGCCGCCCATGCCGTCCAGCGGCTTGAGGATCACATCGCCGCGGCTGTTGGCGAATTCGCGCAGGATGTCCACGCGGCGGCTGACCAGGGTCGGCGCCATGCACTGTGGGAACTGGGTGGCGAACAGCTTCTCGTTACAGTCGCGCAGGCTCTGCGGGCGGTTGACCACCAGCACGCCCTCGCGCTCGGCCTGCTCCAGCAGGTAGGTGCTGTAGACGAACTCCATGTCGAAGGGCGGATCCTTGCGCATCAGGATCACGTCCAGGTTGGCCAGGGCGCAGTCCTGCTCCTCGCCCAGCTCGAACCAGCGGGACGGGTCGGCGAACACCTTCAACGGGCGCATCTGCGCGCGGGCCTGGCCTGCGCCCAGGTAGAGGTCGCGCTGTTCCATGTAGAACAGGGTCCAGCCACGGGCCTGGGCGGCCAGCAGCATGGCCAGCGAGCTGTCCTTCTTGTAGGAGATGGACGCGATGGGGTCCATGACAATCCCGAGGCGAACGCTCATGGGTAATTCCTCATTGGCGGCGACAGCCGCGATGGTTCGATGAAAAGTGGCTCAGGGTGGCGCCGGGAACGCCGATGGTCAAGGGGGCGGCGGATGGAATGCCCCTGCGGACTGTGCTAAAAATGCCAGGCATAGTGCTTGATGCCGCTCACAGGAGCCAAGCATGATGTCGCTTGGGGCTGCTGCGCAGTCCATCGCGGGTCAAGCCCGCTCCCACAGGGTCTGTGCCGGGCTCGGGGCTCTGCTGTTGCAGGGCCGTGTAGGAGCGGGCTTGCCCCGCGATGGGGCGCGAAGCGGCCCCCCGGATGTCAGCCAGAGCCGCGATGGTAGCCCAACTTATGGAACAACCCCTGAAGGTGATGGTGATCGACGATTCCCGCACGATCCGCCGCACCGCCCAGATGTTGCTCGGCGAAGCAGGCTGCGAGGTGATCACCGCCAGCGACGGCTTCGATGCCCTGGCCAAGATCGTCGACCACAAGCCCCGGATCATCTTCGTCGATGTGCTGATGCCACGCCTGGACGGTTACCAGACCTGCGCCGTGATCAAGCAGAACAGCGCCTTCAAGGACACTCCGGTCATCCTGCTGTCCTCGCGCGACGGCCTGTTCGACAAGGCCCGTGGCCGGGTGGTCGGCTCCGACCAGTTCCTGACCAAACCGTTCAGCAAGGAAGAACTGCTCGATGCGATCAGGGCCCACGTGCCCGGGTTCGCCGCGCAGGCACAACACGCACCCTGACCCCGCCCGCCATGGCGGTGTCATCTTTCCTTCATGGGGAAACAGCATGGCCCGAGTTTTGATCGTCGACGATTCGCCGACAGAGATGTACAAGCTGACCGCCTGGCTGGAGAAGCATGGCCACCAAGTGCTCAAGGCCGGCAATGGTGCCGATGGCGTGGCCCTGGCCCGCCAGGAAAAGCCCGACGCGGTGCTGATGGACATCGTCATGCCCGGCATGAACGGTTTCCAGGCCACCCGGCAGTTGAGCAAGGACCCGGAAACCAGCGCCATCCCGGTGATCGTGGTGACCACCAAGGACCAGGAAACCGATCGGGTCTGGGCTACACGCCAGGGCGCGCGGGACTTCCTGACCAAGCCCGTGGAAGAAGCGGCGCTGATCGCCAAGCTCAAAGAGGTGATCGGGGCTTGACCACCCGCCCGCAGGGCGCGTCGCTGACCGCCTTCGAACTGCTGCTGGACATCGACCGGCGCTGTCGCCTGCTGGTGGCCGACCAGCCGCTGCAGGACACCCGCCAGCAACAATGGAGCGGTATCGGTTTCCGCGTCGCTCGGCAGTGGTTCGTGGCGCCGATGGGCGAAGTCGCCGAAGTGCTGCACGAGCCGCGCAGCAGCCGGGTGCCCGGTGTTCAGCCCTGGGTCTGCGGAGTGGCCAACCTGCGTGGCCGGTTGTTGCCGGTCATGGACCTGAGCGCGTTCTTCGGCCTTGGCCCGGCGTTGTCGGGCAAGCAGCGGCGGGTGCTGGTGCTGGACCATGAAGCACTGTTCGCAGGCCTGTTGGTGGACGAAGTCCTGGGTTTGCAGCACTTCGCCCTGAGCAGCCTGGAGTTGTCGCCGCCGCAGCCGCTGCTGCGCGCCGCCGCACCCTTCGTCCAGGGCCATTTTCCCCGTGAACGCAACTGGGCGATCTTCAGCCCGTTCGCCCTGGCCCAGGCACCGGCCTTTCTCGACGTGGCGTTGTAGAGGACCCATCGACCGTGAACAAACCCGCCACACCCGTTGCCCCGGCTGTCGTGAGCCCGCGCCGGCGCAGCATCGCGCAGATCACCGTGCTGTTCCTGCTGCTGATCCTGTCGATCATCCTGCTGTTCGCCAACTTCGCCTACCTCAACACCCAGGCCAACTACGACAAGCAGTACATCGGCCATGCTGGCGAGTTGCGCGTGCTCTCCCAGCGCATCGCCAAGAACGCCACCGAGGCGGCGGCCGGCAAGGCGTTAGCCTTCAAGCTGCTGTCCGATGCGCGTAACGACTTCGAGCGGCGCTGGCGCTACCTGCGCGAGGGCGACAAGGCCACTGGGCTGCCGCCGGCACCAATGGCCGTGCGCGACGAAATGGATGCCGTGCGCCAGGACTGGGAAAACCTGCGCAAGAACACCGACTCCATTCTCGCCAGCGAGCAAACCGTGCTGTCGTTGCACCAGGTAGCCGCGACCCTGGCCGAGACCGTGCCGCAGTTGCAGGTCGAGTATGAAAAGGTCGTGGAAATCCTGCTGCAGAGCGGGGCTCCGGCCAGTCAGGTGGCCGTGGCCCAGCGCCAACTGCTGCTAGCTGAGCGCATTCTCGGCTCGGTCAACACGGTGCTGGCGGGCGACGACACCTCGGCCCAGGCGGCGGACGCCTTCGGGCGCGATGCCAGCCGTTTCGGCCAGGTGCTCGAGGGCATGCTCGGCGGCAACCCGGCGATCCACGTGACCAAGGTCGAGGACGCCGATGCCCGCGCGCGCCTGGCCGACATCGCCGAGCTGTTCCAGTTCGTTGCAGGCTCCGTGGATGAAATCCTCGAGACCTCGCCGGAGCTGCTGCGCGTGCGCGAGGCGGCCGGCAACATCTTCAGCCTGTCGCAGACCTTGCTCGATGAAGCCTCGCACCTGGCCAACGGCTTCGAGAACCTGGCCAGCGGGCGTACCCTGGCCACCATCGGTGGCTACCTGCTGGGCCTGGTGGCCCTGGCCTCGATCATCCTCATCGGCCTGGTGATGGTGCGCGCGACCCACCGCCAGCTGCGCGAGACTGCCGAAAAGAACGAACGCAACCAGCAGGCGATCATGCGCTTGCTCGACGAGATCGAGGAGCTGGCCGACGGCGACCTGACCGTCACTGTTTCGGTCACCGAGGACTTCACCGGCGCCATCGCCGACTCGATCAACTATTCGGTCGACCAGTTGCGCGACCTGGTAGCCACCATCAACCACAGCGCCGAGCAGGTCGCCGCGGCCGTACAGGACACCCAGAACACCGCACGTCAGCTGGCCAAGGCCTCCGAGCATCAGGCCGAGCAGATCAGCGAGGCGTCCCTGGCGGTGGGCGACATGGTCGAGTCGATCGACCGGGTGTCGGCCCATGCCTACGAGTCGGCGAAGGTGGCCGAGCGCTCGGTGGCCATCGCCAACAAAGGCAACGAGGTGGTGCACAACACCATCCACGGCATGGACAACATTCGCGAGCAGATTCAGGACACCGCCAAACGGATCAAGCGCCTGGGCGAGTCTTCCCAGGAAATCGGCGACATCGTCAGCCTGATCGACGACATCGCCGACCAGACCAACATCCTCGCCCTCAATGCGGCGATCCAGGCTTCCCTCGCCGGTGAGACCGGGCGTGGTTTCGCCGTGGTCGCCGACGAAGTGCAGCGCCTGGCCGAGCGGTCGTCGTCGGCCACCCGGCAGATCGAGGCGCTGGTGCGCACCATCCAGGCCGATACCAACGAGGCGGTGATCTCCATGGAGCAGACCACCGCCGAGGTGGTGCGTGGTGCGCGCCTGGCCCAGGACGCCGGGGTCGCCCTGGCCGAGATCGAGGGCGTCTCGCAGACGTTGGCCGACCTTATCCACAGCATCTCCGATGCCGCCCAGTTGCAGACCTCCTCGGCCGGGCAGATTTCACACACCATGGCGGTGATCCAGCAAATTACCGCGCAGACCTCCGCCGGCTCCGGCGCCACCGCCGACAGCATCCGCCACCTGGCGCGAATGGCCAGCGAGATGCGCCGCTCGGTCTCCGGCTTCACCCTGCCGGCCCCCGGCGAGCCACGTTGAGGAGCGAACCATGGTGTCCACGACCCTAAGCCCCGAGCGCCACGATACCGTCGCCTTGGCTTGGGCCAAGGCGCCCATTCTCGACTGCCTGGGCCAGGCCCGCCAGGCCCTGGAGCGGTTCGCCAGTGAGCCGGAAGACCCAGCGATGCTGGCTTTCTTCATCGACAACTTGCACCAGGTGCACGGTTGCCTGCGCATGCTCGAGCTGCGCGGGGCGACGCATCTGGCCGAGGAGCTGGAACTGCTTGGCCGGGCCATGGCCGATGGCCAGGTCAGCCCCCGAGGCGATTGCCTCGGTGCGCTGTTCCGGGGGCTCGAGCAATTGCCACCGTATCTGGAACGCCTACGTGGGGCACGTCATGACTTGCCGTTGGTGGTGGTGCCGCTGCTGAACCAGTTGCGCGGCTGCCGGGGCGTCGAGCCGTTGCCCCAGAGCAGCCTGGTCGGGGGGGCTGCGCAGCGCCTGGCGGGTGCCGCCGACCTGGCTGACCTGGACCTGTCGCTGGGCAATTGGCGCGAACAGTTGCAGGCCGGGCAAGGCCGCGACGCCTTGCGCTCGGTGGTGATGGCGCTGTGCGACGACCTGGTGCGGATCAAAGAGCGACTGGACCTGTTCGTGCGGGGCGACCGCCAGCAGCGTGAGCAGCTGGAGGCCTTGCTGGCGCCGCTGCGCCAGGTCGCCGATACCTTGGCAGTACTGGCCTTCCAGCAACCGCGCCGGGTGATCATCGATCAGGTGCTGGCCTTGCAGGCCCTGGTCCTGGGCGAGCGAGCCGTGGACGACGCGGTGCTGATGGACATCGCCGGCGCTTTGCTGTACGTGGAGGCCACCCTCAACGGCATGGTCGGGCCATTGGATGAGAGCGGCCAGGGCAGCCTGCCGGGCGCCGACGTGATCGAGATCCGTCAGCTGGTGCTGAACGAGTCGTTGGCGGTGTTGCAGCAGGCCAAAGACCTGATCGGCGATTGCCTGGAGTCCGGCTGGCCACGCGAGCGCCTGCAACCGCTGCCTGGCCTGCTGCATCAGGTGCGCGGTGCCTTGTCGATGCTCATGCTGCCGGAGGTGGCCGGTGTATTCGGCGGCTGCGCCGGTTACGTGCAGGGCTGGCTCGCGCACCTGGATCAGGAACCGCCTGCCGAAGAGCTCGCGTACCTGGCCGAAGCCCTGAGCGCCGGCGAAATGTATCTGCAATGGCGCGCGGCCGACCCCTTGGCCGACGCCCAGCCATTCATCGACATGGCCCGTGCCAGCCTGAGTGCCATCGGCGTGGTCTGCCAGCAGCCCCAGGCCAGTTCCGAGCCCGAGGCAGTCGATGACGAGCTGCGCGATGTTTTCCTCGAGGAAGCTGGCGAACTGCTGCCGGAGATCGAACGCCACTGGTTGCGCTGGCGCGCCGACAACACCTTGCGCGATGCGCTGGTGGAGGTGCGCCGGGCGCTGCACACCCTCAAGGGCAGCGGGCGAATGGTGCATGCCGAAGCCCTGGCGGAACTGGCTTGGAGCGCCGAGCACCTGCTCAACCGGGTATTGGAGGGGCGTATCACCCTTGCCGCCGAAGGCGTGGTGGCCTTGCAGCAGGTATTGGTACGGTTGCCGGACCTGCTCGCCGATTTCGCGGTGGGCCACCCGACGCCGCTGGCCGAGGCCGAAGCCTTGTCCAGCCATCTGCACCAGTTGGCCATCCACGATGTACCGGTGCCGGCGGGTCACGGGCTGGACCCGCAGTTGCTGGAGATCTTTCGCAACGAGGCCCAGGGCCACCTGGGCCACCTGGAAGCCTTCCTGCGCGGCGCTGATGGCGAGGGCACGGCCGTCAGCGACAGCCTGCAGCGTGCCCTGCATACCCTCAAGGGCAGCGCCGCCATGGCGGGCGTGATGCCGATCGCCGAACTGGCCACGGCCTTCGACCGCCTGGTCCGGGAATACAAGGGGCACGGGCTGACGTTGCAGGTCGTCGAGCTGGAATGGCTGGAGGCCGCTCGGGCCTTGTTCCACCTGGGCCTCGCCCAGCTCGACAGCACGCCCCTGGCACCCATCCCGGACGCCGCGGCGTTGATCGAGCAGGTCGGCCAAGCCGTGGATGCGCGCCTGGCATTCCTTGAACAGAACCCGCACCCGGCCCAGCGATCCGGCCGCGACCCGCAGCGTATCGCCGCCTTCCTGACGCAGGGCATGGACATCCTGCTCGATGCCGAGTCGCTGTTGTCGCGCTGGCAGGAACACCCGCGCGAGCGCCAGGAACTGGAGGCCCTGCTCGATGAACTGACGGCGCTCGGGCAGGCGGCTCACCTGGCCGAGCTGTGGCAGGTGGATGAAGTCTGTGAGGCGCTGCTGGACCTGTATGGCGCCGTGGAGGAGGGCAGCCTGGCCGCCAACGGGCGTTTCTTCGGCCTGGCCCAGCAAGCCCACGAGGCTTTGCTCGACATGTTCGATGAAATCGCCGCCGGGCAGCAGGTCGAGGCACGCTTGGAGTGCGTGGCGGCTCTGCGCGGCCTGTTGGACGATGCACTGGCGCCAGATGCGACGGGCAAGGTCGGCCTCGACACGGTGACGCCTTTGTCCCTCCCGACCGCGCCAGTTGCCGAGGCTGGGGTGGGCGAAGCCCAGCACCCGGGCGACAGCGAATTGCGCGAAGTCTTCCTGGAAGAGAGTTCGGATATCGTCGAAAGCGCCGCCGCCGCCTTGGCCCGCTGGCAGGCCGACCCACGCAACAGCGTCGAAGTCGAGAACCTGCTGCGCGACCTGCATACCCTCAAGGGTGGGGCGCGGATGGTCGAAGTCGCGGCGATCGGCGACCTGGCCCACGAGCTGGAATTCCTCTACGAACTGCTCGCCGCCGGGCGCCTACCGCCGAGCCCGGCGCTGTTCGCCCTGCTGCAGAACTGCCATGACCGCCTCGCCCACATGCTCGATGCGGTGCGCCTTGGCCAACCGCTGCACGCGGCCACGGCGCTGATCGATTATATCCGCAACTTCAGCAGTGCCGCGCTGACCGACAGCGCCGCCGGCCAGGCGCAGGTCGAGGTGCCGGCCGCCGAAGTGCCCGCAGCCACGCCGGAGCGGGCCGCAGGCGACATGGTCAAGGTGGATGCCGAGCTGCTCGACGATCTGGGCAACTTGGCCAGCGAGCATTCGATCATCCGCGGGCGCATCGAGCAGCAGGTCAACGATGCCCAGTTCGCCCTCAACGAAATGGAAACCACCCTGGAGCGCATGCGCGATCAGCTGCTGCGTCTGGATATCGAGACCCAGGGGCGAATGTCCAGCCGCTACCAGGCCGAAGGCGACGCCTATGACGACTTCGACCCGCTGGAGATGGACCGCCATTCCCAGTTGCAGCAGTTGTCGCGGGCGCTGTTCGAGTCGGCCTCCGACCTGCTCGATCTCAAGGAAACCCTGGCCCAGCGTGCCCAGGAAGCCTACAGCCTGCTGCAACAGCAGGCACGGGTGAACAGCCAGTTGCAGGAAGGCCTGACGGCCACCTTGATGGTGCCTTTCGAGCGTCTGGTACCACGCCTGCAACGGGTGGTGCGGCAGGTGGCCAGCGAGCTGGGCAAGCAAGTGGAGTTGGTGGTCGGCAATGCCGAGGGCGAGCTGGACCGCAGCGTGCTCGAACGCATGGTGGCGCCGCTCGAGCACATGCTGCGCAACGCGGTCGATCATGGCCTGGAAACCCGAGAGGCGCGGCTTGCGGCCGGCAAGCCGGAGCAGGGCACCATCCACCTGAACCTGCTCCATGAGGGGGCTGACATCGTCATCGAGATGAGCGACGACGGTGCCGGCGTGCCTTTGCAGGCCGTGCGCGCCAAGGCGATCAAGCGTGGCCTGTTGGACCCGCAGGCTTATCTGAGCGACCACGAGATCCTGCAGTTCATCCTGCGCCCCGGTTTTTCCACCGCGCAGAAAATCACCCAGATTTCTGGCCGTGGCCTTGGCATGGACGTGGTCCATGAAGAGGTCAAGCAACTGGGCGGCTCCATGAGCATCGAGTCGAGCCCGGGCAAGGGTGCGCGCTTCCTGATTCGCCTGCCGTTCACCGTGTCCATGAACCGGGCGCTGATGGTGCACCTGGACGACGAGCAATATGCGATCCCGCTCAATACCATCGAAGGGATCGTCCGTGTGCCGCCCGCGGAGCTCGAGGCCTGCTACCAGTTGAGCGCGCCGCGCTACGTCTACGCCGGGCACGAATACCACCTGCGCTATCTGGGCGAGGTGCTGCAAGGTGGCGGGCCACGCCCCAGCCTGCTGGGCCAGAGCGTGCCGCTGCCGGTATTGCTGGTGCATTCCCAGGAGCAATCCTTCGCCATTCAGGTGGACAGCCTGTCGCCCAGCCGGGAGATCGTGGTCAAGAGCCTGGGGCCGCAGTTCGCGGCGGTGCCGGGGTTGTCCGGCGCGACCTTGTTGGGCGATGGCCGGGTCGTGCTGATTCTCGACCTGCTCGGCCAGTTGCGTGGCCAGCAACGACGCCTGGCGCGCTTGCCGGGCGGCTATGGCGGCCAGCATCCGTTGCTCGGGCCGGCGCCGCGTCGGCGCCTGCTGGTGATGGTGGTGGACGACTCGGTGACCGTGCGCAAGGTCACCAGCCGTCTGCTGGAGCGCCACGGCATGAGCGTGCTCACGGCCAAGGACGGGGTGGATGCCATGACCCTGCTCGAGGAGCACCGCCCCGACGTGCTGTTGCTGGATATCGAGATGCCGCGCATGGATGGCTTCGAAGTGGCCACCCGTATCCGGCGCGACGCCCGGCTCAAGGACCTGCCGATCATCATGATCACCTCGCGCACAGGCCAGAAGCACCGCGACCGGGCGATGGCCATCGGCGTCAACGACTACCTGGGCAAGCCGTACCAGGAGTCGGTATTGCTCGCGAGCATCGCCCACTGGAGCCAGACCCATGCTTGAACATATCGCCGGCCAGCGCAGCAGCCTGACCGGCCTGCTGCTGCCCATGAGCGACCGGACCCTGGTGCTGCCCAATGTCGCCGTGGCCGAGCTGATCGGCCAGCGTGCGTTCGCTTGCCAGCCCCACGACCCGGCCTGGCATCTGGGCTGGATCGACTGGCGCCAGCAGCGGCTGCCGCTGATCGGCTTCGAGGCGGCCTGTGGTAGCGAAACCGTCTGCGGCGAGCGGGCCCGTGTCGTGGTGCTCAACGCCTTGGGCGATACCGGCCTGCGCTACCTGGCGCTGCTGCTGCAGGACATTCCCCGCTCGTGCAAGCTCGATAGCCAGCTCAATTATGTGGATGTGCCGCTGGCCAATCTGGAACTGGCGGCAGTGCAGGTAGGCGAGCAGGTGGCCCGGGTGCCCGACCTGGCCGCGTTGGAGCGCATGGTGCGTGACGCCGATCTGCAACCTGTGGTCGGGTAGGATGTCGGTCTTGCGGGCCCAATCGCGGGACAAGCCCGCTCCCACAGAGGATCAGCACTGGCCGCTTGTTCTGTGCGCGACAGCGCGGGCCTGGGGTAGGGTGATGTGATGGATCTGTGGGAGTGGGCTTGTCCCGCGATGAGGGGCACGGTGATCCGGAACCTGGCGCGTTCGAGGAGGTCTGTGTCTGCATGTATTACGGTGAACGTTTCAATGCCTGGACGCACCTGGTCGGTGCCGTGCTGGCCTGTATTGGCGCCATCTGGCTGATCGTCGTGGCCGGGTTGCAGGGCGACCCCTGGAAGATCGTCAGCTTCTCCATCTACGGCAGCACGCTGCTGCTGCTCTACAGCATCTCCACCCTCTACCACAGCACCCGCGGCCGGGCGAAGGTGATCATGCGCAAGCTCGATCACTTGTCGATCTACCTGCTGATCGCCGGCAGCTATACCCCGTTCTGCCTGGTCAGCCTGCGTGGCCCTTGGGGCTGGAGCCTGTTCGGCGTGGTCTGGGGGCTGGCGGTGATCGGCATGTTGCAGGAGATCAAGCCGCGCTCGGAAGCGCGGATCCTGTCGATCATCATCTATGCGGTGATGGGCTGGATCGTCCTGGTGGCGGTCAAGCCCCTGCTGCACAGCCTCGGCGGTGCCGGGTTCGCCTGGCTGGCGGCGGGCGGGGCGTTCTACACCATCGGCATCCTGTTCTTCGCCTTCGACAGCCGCTTCCGCCATTGGCATGGCATCTGGCACCTGTTCGTCATCGCCGGCAGCCTGATGCACTTCGTCGCGGTGTTCTTCTACGTACGCTAGAAATCGCCCCACAGCTGCTGGGCGACCGACAGCGCGACCACTGGCGCGGTCTCGGTGCGCAGCACGCGCGGGCCGAGGCGTGCTGCGTGGAAGCCGGCAGCCTTGGCCTGGTCCACTTCGGCGTCGCTCAGCCCGCCCTCGGGGCCGATCAGGAACGCCAGGCGCGCCGGGCGTTCGTGGCGGGTCAGTGGCTCTGCAATCGGGAGCAGCACCAGCTTGAGGTCGGCATCGGTTTCCTTGAGCCAGTCGGCAAGCGTCAGCGGCGGGTGGATCACCGGCACGGTCGAGCGGCCGCATTGCTCGCAGGCGCTGATCGCCACCTGGCGCCAATGGGCCAGGCGCTTGTCGGCGCGTTCGTCCTTCAGGCGCACCTCGCAGCGCTCGCTGACGATCGGCGTGATGGCGCTGACGCCCAGCTCGGTGGCCTTCTGAATCGCCCAGTCCATCCGCTCGCCTCGGGAGAGGCCCTGGCCAAGGTGCACCTGCAACGGCGATTCGGCCTGGCCGGGCAGGGCCTCGTCGAGCGCCACGCGCACGGTTTTCTTGCCGACCTCCAGCAATTGGCCGCGAAATTCCTGGCCGCTGCCGTCGAACAATTGCACGGCGTCGCCGGGGGCCATGCGCAGCACGCGGCCGATGTAGTGGGCCTGGGCTTCGGGCAGCTCGTGCTCGCCGAGGCTCAGGGGGGCGTCGATGAAGAAGCGGGACAGTCTCATGGGGTGCTCGTCAAAAAGGGGCTGCGCATACTGTGTAGGAGCGGCCTTGTGCCGCGAAAGGGGCGCGTAGCGGCCCTTCGCGGCATCGATTGCCGGGGCCGCTTGGCGGCCCTTTCGCGGCACAAGGCCGCTCCTACAGGGATCGGTTCGCAGGTTAGCCTGGATCGCGGAAGTCGGGGTGGAAGTTCGCCGGCACCGCCACGCTGATGCTGTCGCGGGTGGCGATGTCGATGCCCTCGCTGGCCACTTCGGCCAGGAAGTCGATCTGTTCCGGAGTGATCACGTACGGCGGCAGGAAATACACCACGCTGCCCAGCGGGCGAAGCAGCGCGCCGCGGGTCAGCGCATGCTCGAAGACCTTCAGGCCGCGGCGCTCCTGCCAGGGGTAGGCGACCTTGCCGGCCTTGTCCTGGACCATTTCGATGGCCAGGGCCATGCCGGTCTGGCGGATCTCGGCGACATGGGCATGTTCGGCCAGGTGCGCGGTGGCGCTGGCCATGCGCGCCGACAGCGCCTTGTTGGCCTCGATCACGTTGTCCTGCTCGAAGATGTCCAGGGTCGCCAGCGCCGCGGCACAGGCCAGCGGGTTGCCGGTATAGCTGTGCGAATGGAGGAAGGCGCGCAGGGTCGGGTAGTCGTCGTAGAAGGCCTGGTACACATCGTCGGTGGTCAGGCAGGCGGCCAGCGGGAGGTAGCCGCCGGTCAGGGCCTTGGACAGGCACAGGAAGTCCGGGCGGATACCGGCCTGTTCGCAGGCGAACATCGTGCCGGTACGGCCGAAGCCCACCGCGATCTCGTCGTGGATCAGGTGCACGCCATAGCGGTCACAGGCCTCGCGCAGCAGCTTGAGGTATACCGGGTGGTACATGCGCATGCCGCCGGCACCCTGGATCAGCGGCTCGACGATCACCGCAGCGATGCTGGCGTGGTGCTCGGCCAGGGTCTGTTCCATCAGCGCGAACATGTTGCGCGAATGCGCTTCCCAGCTCATACCATCCGGGCGCAGGTAGCAGTCCGGGCTTGGCACTTTGATGGTGTCGAGCAGCAGCGCCTTGTAGGTTTCGGTGAACAGCGGCACGTCGCCCACCGACATGGCGGCGATGGTCTCGCCATGGTAGCTGTTGGTCAGGGTGACGAAGCGCTTCTTGTCCACCTGGCCCTTGTTCTGCCAATAGTGGTAGCTCATCTTCAGCGCCACTTCGATGCAGGACGAGCCGTTGTCGGCGTAGAACACCCGGTCCAGGCCAGCCGGCGTCATGGCGACAAGGCGCTCGGACAGCTCGATGACCGGCTGGTGGCTGAAGCCCGCCAGGATCACGTGCTCGAGCTGGTCGACCTGGTCCTTGATGCGCTGGTTGATGCGCGGGTTGGCGTGGCCGAACACATTGACCCACCAGGAACTGACGGCATCCAGGTAACGCTTGCCTTCGAAGTCTTCCAGCCACACGCCTTCACCACGGCGGATCGGAATCAGCGGCAGTTGCTCGTGGTCTTTCATCTGGGTGCAGGGGTGCCACAGGACTTTCAGGTCGCGTTGCATCCACTGTTGGTTGAGGCCCATGGGCAGATCTCCTGGCGGGGCGTGCTTTGGCCGACAAGCCTAAGCAATGGGGCCGCGCAGGACAACCGACGCGCAGCGTGCGGCTGCGTCGAAAATTAAATTTCCTGTGCTGGCAGGCACTTGATGTCACTACGCTGGCAGGGTCTGGATACCTGACGTATTCTTAACGCATCACCTCCTGGGGCGTTCTTCCCCCTCTTTTTGTCACCTCTATTTCCGGAGTTCGCCAAAATGGCTGCTGCTTGGGTGCGCCTGTGTGCGTTGGTATTGATTGGTGTGTCCAGCGCCGGCGCGTTGGCCAAGGACAAAAGCCCCACGGCGATCGTCGTGGGCGGCGGGCTGGCGGGGCTGACCGCGGCCTATGAGCTGCAGAACAAGGGCTGGCAGGTCACCGTGCTGGAGGCCAAGACAGGCATGGGTGGGCGCTCGGGCCTGGCCACCAGCGAATGGATCGGCAATGGCAAGAGCCAGCCGGTGCTCAACCACTACCTGGACCGCTTCAAGCTTGAAACGCTGCCTGCCCCGGAATTCGTGCGCACCCCTGGCTACCTGATCGACGGCGAGTACTACAGCGCCAGCGACCTGACCTCCAAGCAACCGGCCACCGCCGACGCGCTCAAGCGCTACGAGAAGACCCTCGACGACCTGGCCCGCTCGATCGACGATCCGTTGAACCCGGCGGCCACCAGCACCCTGTTCGCCCTCGACCAGATGAATGTCTCCACCTGGCTCGACAAGCTGCAGCTGCCGGCCACCGCTCGGCAACTGGTCAACCAGCAGATCCGGACCCGTTACGACGAGCCGTCGCGCCTGTCTTTGCTCTATTTCGCCCAACAGACCCGTGTCTACCGTGGCGTCAGCGACCGCGACCTGCGTGCTGCGCGTCTGCCAGGGGGCAGCCCGGTGCTGGCACAGGCCTTTGTCAAGCAGCTCAAGACCATCAAGACCCGTTCGCCGGTGACCGCGATCATCCAGGACAAGACCGGCGTGACGGTCAAGGTCGGCAGCGTCGGCTACCAGGCCGATTACCTGGTCATGGCCGTGCCGCTGCGAGCGTTGGCGAAGATCCAGATGACCCCTGGCCTGGACAGCAAGCACCTGGCCGCGCTCAAGGGCACCAACTACGGCTGGCGCGACCAGCTGATGCTCAAGTTCAAGAAACCGGTGTGGGAAAGCCGCGCGCGCATGTCGGGTGAAATCTTCAGCAACGCAGGCCTGGGCATGCTGTGGATCGAGCCGGCGCTCAAGGGCGGCGCCAATGTGGTGATCAACCTCTCCGGCGACAACGCCCGTCTGCTGCAGGCCTTCGGTGACAAGCAGATGGTCGACCAGGTATTGATCCGCATGCATGCCTTCTACCCGCAGGCCCGGGGTGCTTTCACCGGCTACGAGGTGCGGCGCTACAGCACCGATGTCGGGACCGGCGGCGCCTACCTGGCCTATGGTCCGGGCCAGATCAGCAAGTACTGGCGCCTGTGGGAGCGTCCCGTGCAACGCATTGCCTTCGCTGGCGAGCACACCGATGCACTGTACCCAGGCACCCTGGAAGGTGCATTGCGCAGTGGCCAGCGCGCAGCGAGCCAGGTGCAGGACTTGGCCGACGGCAAGTCGTTCGAGCCGGCGAAGGTCGCGGCGGCTGCCACTGTCACCAGCACTGCCGGGGCGAAGGACAAGGGCGGGTTCTTCTCCAACCTGTTCGGGGGTTCGTCGACCAAGGCCGAACCTGTGAAGAAGGAACAGGCCAAGGAAAGCAAGCCGGGCTTCTTCTCGCGGATATTCGGGGGTGGCGACAAGGTGGATGGCGCCAAGGCCGAGCCTGAGGCCGCGGTGGAGTCCAAGGTCAAGGCAGGCTGAAGCACACCCGTTGTCAGTGCGGGCCCTATCGCGGGGCGAGCCCACTCCCACAGGCAGTCTCCCAACGATAAGCTCCTGTGGGAGCGGGCTTGTCCCGCGATAGGGCCCGCACTGGCAACCGATCCTTGAGCGACTATCGTTAATGTTTCCTTAATGGGAAGGTTTCACAATACATATCTAATTTTTCGATCATCCGCAGCAAGTTTTTCCGCTTTAATTCGATACGTTACGCGTTAGTCTGTGCACCAGCTTTCACGGGGAAACACATCAACATGCAACTGCGCAATTCATCCTCTCGTTATGGCCTGGTCAGCATCGTCATGCACTGGGGCGTGGCCTTGGCAGTCTTCGGGCTGTTCGGCCTGGGCTTGTGGATGGTCGGCCTCGACTACTACAGCCCGTGGCGCAAGTCCGCGCCCGACCTGCATAAAAGCATCGGCCTGGTGCTGCTCGGGGTGATGCTGTTGCGCGTGATCTGGCGCTTCGTCAGCCCGCCACCGCCGGCACCGGCCAGCCATGGGGCATTCACCCGCCTGGCCGCCAAGCTGGGCCATGCGCTGCTTTACCTGGGCCTGTTCGGCGTGATGATCGCCGGCTACCTGATTTCCACAGCTGACGGTGTGGGCATTCCGGTATTCGGTTTGTTCGAGGTCCCGGCGCTGGTCAGCGACCTGCCTGACCAGGCGGACGTTGCCGGGGTCATCCACCTCTACCTGGCCTGGGGGCTGGTGATTTTCGCCGTCCTGCATGCCTTGGCAGCACTGAAACACCACTTCATCGACCGTGACGCGACCCTGTCCCGCATGCTGGGCCGCAAAGCTTGACTCTCTACTCAATTGCATAGGAAGGAAGTAAGGATGTTCAAAAAGACTTTTGCCGCTCTGGCGCTCGGTACCGCACTGCTCTCTGTTGGCCAGGCCATGGCCGCCGAGTACAAGATCGACAAGGAAGGCCAGCACGCGTTCGTCGACTGGAAGATCAGCCACCTGGGCTACAGCTTCATCCACGGCACCTTCAAGGACTTCGACGGTAACTTCACTTGGGACAGCGCCAAGCCGGAAGACAGCAAGATCAACGTCGAGCTGAAGACTGCGAGCCTGTGGTCGAACCACGCTGAGCGTGACAAGCACATCGCCAGCGCCGACTTCCTGGACGTGAAGAAGTATCCGGAAGCCAAGTTCGTCTCCACCAGCGTGAAGAAGACCGGTGACAAGACTGCCGACGTGACCGGCGACCTGACCATGCACGGCGTGACCAAGCCGGTCACCTTCAAGGCTACCTTCAACGGTGAAGGCAAGGACCCATGGGGCGGTGAGCGTGCAGGCTTCAACGCCACCACCACGCTGAACCTGAACGACTTCGGCATCAAGGGCCCAGGCCCGACTTCCCAGACACTGGACCTGGATATCAGTGTCGAAGGTGTGAAGCAGAAGTAATTCGGCTGTCTGATAAAGCAGGGGCTGCTGTGCAGCCCTTTCGCGGCACAAGGCCGCTCCTACAGGTTTACCGCCGGTTCCTGTAGGAGCGGCCTTGTGCCGCGAAAGGGCCGCATAGCGGCCCCTTTGCTTTAGCCCTTGCGAGTCAACAGCGCTGGGCGCTCGCCGCGTGGGCGGCTTGGCAGGTCATCCAGCTGCTCGGGTGTCGGGTAACGGTCGAGCTTGGACTCCTTGCGGATGATCACCGGCTGGTGGGTTTCGCGCGGGTTGCGCACTGCCGGTTCCTGGCGGGACAGGTCGTCACGGCCGGCAGACCGGCCGCGGCCGCCGCCATTGTTGTCGCGGCGCGCACCGCCGTTGTTGCTGTTACGGGTACGTTTCTCGCCGGAACCTTGCCCCTGGCGTTGACCACCGTTGTTGCGGCCTTGCCCGCCACCATTGCGCTGGCCTTGACCTTGGCCCTGCCCTTGCCCGCCATTGCCGCCGGGGCGACGGTTGCGGCCTTGGTTCTTGGCGTTCTGGTACGGGCTGACATAGTCGGCACGGTTGCCGAAGTTGTCGATGTCGTCGTCCAGGAACTCTTCGGGGTCACGATCGACTGGAACCGGCGGGATGCCGGCCTGGCCCTGGGCGGCCTGTTGCTGGCGTGGCTTCTTGTTGCGCGGCTTGCGCTGCTGGGCCTTGTCGCCGGCCTTTTCCTTGTCGGCCGGTTTCTCAGCGGCCTGCTGCTTGGCCTTGCCTTTGTCCTTGCCCTTGTCCTTACGACCGCCGCTGCCGTCCTTGCTGCCTTCGGCGCGCTGCTGGTTGCGACCGCCACGGCCATTGTTCTGTGGACGCTCACGGGTTTCAGGCTTCTCGGCTTCCACCTGGCTTGGGTCGAAGCCCATCAGGTCGCCGTCCGGGATCTTCTGCTTGGTGACCCGCTCGATGCTCTTGAGCAGTTTTTCTTCATCCGGCGCGACCATGGAAATGGCCTCGCCCGAACGGCCGGCACGACCGGTGCGGCCGATACGGTGGACGTAATCTTCCTCCACGTTCGGCAACTCGAAGTTGACCACGTGGGGCAGTTGGTCGATATCCAAGCCGCGGGCAGCGATATCGGTGGCCACCAGCACGCGTACGGCGTTGGCCTTGAAGTCGGCCAGGGCCTTGGTGCGGGCGTTCTGGCTCTTGTTGCCGTGGATTGCCGCAGCGGTCAGGCCGTGCTTTTCCAGGTACTCGGCCAGGCGGTTGGCGCCGTGCTTGGTGCGGGTGAACACCAGCACCTGTTCCCAGGCGCCCAGAGTGATCAGGTGCGCCAGCAAGGCACGCTTGTGGCTGGCCGGCAGGCGGTAGACGCGCTGCTCGATACGCTCGACCGTGGTGTTCGGCGGCGTGACCTCGATACGCTCGGGGTTGTGCAGCAGCTTGTCGGCGAGGTCGGTGATGTCCTTGGAGAAGGTCGCCGAGAACAGCAGGTTCTGGCGCTTGGCCGGCAGGCGCGCAAGGACTTTCTTGACGTCATGGATGAAGCCCATGTCGAGCATACGGTCGGCTTCGTCGAGGACCAGGATCTCGACGTGGGAAAGGTCCACGCTGCCTTGGCCGGCCAGGTCGAGCAAGCGACCGGGGCAGGCCACCAGCACGTCCACACCCTTGGCCATGGCCTGGACCTGCGGGTTCATGCCGACACCACCGAAGATGCAGGCGCTGACCAGGTGCAGATCGCGGGCATAGACCTTGAAGCTGTCATGGACCTGGGCGGCCAGCTCGCGAGTCGGCGTCAGGACCAGTACGCGCGGTTGGCGCGGGCCGTGGCGCTGGGACTTGTCTGGGTGGCCACCCGGGAACAGGCGCTCGAGGATCGGCAGGGCGAAGCCGCCGGTTTTACCAGTACCGGTCTGGGCGGCGACCATCAGGTCGCGGCCTTGCAACACGGCGGGAATCGCCCGCTGTTGCACTGGGGTGGGCTGGGTATAGCCCGCTGCCTCGATAGCGCGGACAAGAGCCTCGGAGAGACCGAGGGAAGCAAAGGACATGGGCAATCCTGTTCTCGTGGGGGCTGGGCCCGATGGGATGATCTGCCTGGCGCGACGGGCATCGGCGGGATGCGATCGCGTCCGGTCCAGCTGGGCGTTCACTGCGCATCCTGGAAGCGGCGGGGGAGCACTGGGCGTGCGTGGCCGACGGTCGAGATGCCTGTTGCGAGGCCGAGCGTCCGGGCGTGAGCCGGGCGGGAAGGCCCGAGTATAACAGAGCTAGCGCGCTGTGCTGCGTTCGTGCTGCTCAACGGCGTCAGGAATATTTCCCAGGTCGTTTTCATAGCGGGCGCTGATCGCCGCATAGGCCGGTTCCTGCTTGAAGCGGCGCAGCTCGTCGGCAAAGGCCGTGGCCAGGCGCTCGCGCCCTGGTTTACGGGCAAGGCCCAGGAATTGTGCATGGCGGCTGATCATCAGCGGCAGTTCCTCGACCTGCTGCTCCAGGCCCAATCGCTTGCGCAGGTAGCGGCCCGCGCGGCGGTCGGTCACCAGCAGATCGATGCGCCCGAGCATCAGCTTGCCGAAGTTCGCCTCGTGTGTAGGGGCCGATTCCCGCAGGAACAGCGGCGACGTATTGAAGGCCGGGCTATATGTATAGCCCGGCGAGGTCCCGACGGTCAGGCCTGCGAGGTCTTCCAGACGTTTTATTGCGCGGTGCTGGGCGGCGGCCTGGAACAGCACGAACTGCACCTCTGAAAGAGGCTCGTCCGGGTAGACCATGAAGGGTTCGCGCGAATCGAGCTGGAAGATATCCAGCACCCCATCGGCCAGGCCTTGCTCGACCATGGCCAGGCAGCGCTTCCAGGGCAGCAGTTGCCAGTCGACATCGATGCCAAGACGCTTGAGTACTTCGTTGGCGACCTCGTAGTCGATGCCCTTGAGGTGGCCGTCGTGCCAGTAGATGTATGGCGCCCAGTCGTCACTGACCAGGCGCAGACGCTCTGCCTGGGCCAGCGGGCTCAGGCAGGCGAGCAGCAGGATGCAGGTCAGGCGCAGGAAGTTGGGCATGGCGGCAGGGTACGTGCAATGCGCGACCAATGCCAGCAGCCGTTGCGGTCAAGTTCCCGAAGGCCGGAGCAGATGGGCTTCCACGTCCTTGTGCCTGCTGCCGAGCGATAGGCGCAGACCGGGATGGCGCAGTAGCCGCCCCAGCTGTTCGGTGTCCTTGCGGCCATGCATGCCTTGGAAGTTTTCCAGCGCCTTGTCCCACCAGGCGGGCGCGCAGGCCCGGTCGAACTCGTTGTCATAGGGGTAGCAGCCGTAGAGCAGTTCACGGGCAAACTGGCGCTGGTGACTGGGCAGCGTCATGCTCAGGGCCTTGCAGCGCAGGCGGTGCAAGGTAGGTGGGCGCGGCAGCCGATCGTTGACCAGCGCGACATCGGCCAATGCCGCCTCGCTGAGCGGGCTTTGGCCGTGCTTGCAAAGCCATGCCTGGACCTTGGCGCGGAACAGGTCCTTGCGGCTCCAGTAGTGATGGATGACATCGGTGCACGCGGCCACAGCCAGTGTACGGTGTGCGGCCACGGCCAGGCAGAACTCTTCGAGGGTGTAGGCGCTGGGCACCTGGGGGTGGAACTCATCCATCAAGGCGATGGACTGGTCGAGTACCGAGGCATCGCTGGCATGCAGGCCGATGACGCCGGAGTTGAGCAGGCTCATCTGCCCATCCGCCAGGCCACGTTCCTGAAGGATGGCCTGCAGTTTGCTGTACAGCTGGCATTGCCGGTTGGCGTCGTAGCGCCCGCCGATGGCATTGCACAGTAGGCTGCCGGGGGCGATTCGCTGGAACAGCTGCAAGGGCGACTCGCGGAAGAAGGTATCGGTGTCGATCAAGGCTGCCACGGGATATTGCTGCAGCACCTGGCGCAGCAGTACGTGCTTGCTGCGAAAGTGATAACCATGGGGCTGGTTCCAGGCCGCCCGGGTGGCGTCATCCAGCAGATGCAGTGTGACGGGCAGCCCCGCGTAAGGAGCGGGGTCGTCGGTATAGACCTGGATATCCAGTGCCTGGCCAGGCGCCTTGCGTAACTGTGCGAGGGCGCTGACGATGCTGAAACAGGCTTCCTGATGGTAGGTCGGGCGACCAAATGCCAGGTAGACGAGTTGGGGATTCGAAGCGGAGGGCGGCTGCATCGTTCGGTAACTTATCGGGCTGCAGAAAGAAATAAGGCTTTAGCCTAAAGCCAAAGCCTTAAATCTTCCTTAAGCACTTATTGCCGAAATGTGTCAGCGCGGCAGCTTGAGGTTGTTCCAGATCGCCAGGCTGGGCTCGGCCTGGTTCAGAGTATAGAAGTGCAGGCCCGGTGCGCCGCCTTGCAGCAGTTGTTCGCACATACGGGTGATCACTTCCTCGCCGAAGGCCTGGATGCTGGCGGTGTCATCGCCGTAGGCTTCCAGCTGCTTGCGGATCCAGCGAGGAATCTCGGCGCCGCAGGCGTCGGAGAAGCGCGCCAGCTTGCTGTAGTTGGTGATCGGCATGATGCCGGGCACCACCGGGATATCCACACCCATCTTCCGGGCGCGCTCGACGAAGTAGAAGTAGCTGTCGGCGTTGAAGAAGTACTGGGTGATTGCGCTGTCGGCACCGGCCTTGACCTTGTGCACGAAATTGGCCAGGTCGCTTTCGAAATTGCGCGCCTGCGGGTGCATTTCCGGGTAGGCGGCCACTTCAAGGTGGAAGTGATCACCGCTTTCCTGGCGGATGAACTCGACCAGGTCGCTGGCGTAGCGCAGCTCGCCATAGGCCATGCCCATGCCAGACGGCAGGTCGCCACGCAGGGCGACAATGCGCTTGATGCCGGCGGCCTTGTACTGGTTGATCAGGGTGCGCAGTTCGTCCTTGCTGTCGCCGACGCAGGACAGGTGTGGCGCGGCCGGGATCTTCACCTCGCTTTCCAGCTGCAGCACTGTGTTCAGGGTGCGGTCGCGGGTCGAGCCGCCGGCGCCATAGGTGCAGGAGAAGAAATCCGGGTTGTAGCCAGCCAGCTGGCGGGCCACGGCCATCAGCTTTTCATGGCCGGCATCGGTCTTGGTGGGGAAGAATTCGAAACTGTAGCGGCGTTCTTGTGACATCTCTTATTCCTCAGCTGCAAGCGACAAGCCGCAAGCTGCAAGTAAAAGCCAGGGCGGTGGGGGCCGGCCTGGCTTGGGCATCCATCAAGATCTACAGGCTGCGAGTGCCAGGCGGGTTGTCGCCGCCTGACGCTCGCCGCGCCGCTTAGTAGCGGTAGGTGTCCGGCTTGAACGGGCCTTCGACGGTGACGCCGATGTACTCGGCCTGCTGCGGGGTCAGCTGGGTGACCACACCGCCGAAACCGCGGACCATTTCCAGGGCCACTTCTTCGTCGAGTTTCTTCGGCAGCACTTCAACGGTCAGACGCTCGGCTTTCTGCGCGGCTGGCAGTTCGGCGAACTTCTGCTCGAACAGGAAGATCTGCGCCAGCACCTGGTTGGCGAACGAGCCGTCCATGATGCGGCTTGGGTGGCCGGTGGCGTTGCCCAGGTTCACCAGGCGGCCTTCGGCCAGCAGGATCAGGTAGTCGTCGTTCTGCGGGTCGAAGGTGCCGGCGCCGGTACGGTGGATCTTGTGGACCTGCGGCTTGACCTCTTCCCATGCCCAGTTCTTGCGCATGAAGGCGGTGTCGATCTCGTTGTCGAAGTGGCCGATGTTGCAAACCACGGCGCGCTTCTTCAGTGCCTTGAGCATGTTGGCGTCGCAGACATTGACATTACCGGTGGTGGTGACGATCAGGTCGATGCGGCCGAGCAGGTCACGGTTGATGCCGTCTTCGGTGCCGGTGTTGATGCCGTTCTTGAACGGCGAGACCACTTCGAAGCCGTCCATGCAGGCCTGCATGGCGCAGATCGGGTCGACTTCGGTGACTTTGACGATCATGCCTTCCTGGCGCAGGGACTGGGCCGAGCCCTTGCCCACGTCGCCGTAGCCGATCACCAGCGCCTGCTTGCCCGACAGCAGGTGGTCGGTGCCGCGCTTGATGGCGTCGTTGAGGCTGTGGCGGCAGCCGTATTTGTTGTCGTTCTTGCTCTTGGTGACCGAGTCGTTGACGTTGATCGCCGGAACCTTCAGCTCGCCCTTGGCCAGCATGTCCAGCAGGCGGTGCACGCCGGTGGTGGTTTCTTCGGTGATGCCGTGGATCTTCTCCAGCATCGCCGGGTACTTCTTGTGCAGGATCTCGGTCAGGTCACCGCCGTCGTCGAGCACCATGTTGGCGTCCCATGGCTGGCCATCCTTGAGGATGGTCTGCTCGATGCACCACTCGTACTCCTGCTCGGTCTCGCCCTTCCAGGCGAACACTGGGATACCGGCGGCGGCGATGGCGGCAGCAGCCTGGTCCTGGGTGGAGAAGATGTTGCAGGACGACCAGCGCACTTCGGCACCCAGGGCGACCAGGGTCTCGATCAGCACGGCGGTCTGGATGGTCATGTGGATGCAGCCCAGGATCTTCGCGCCCTTGAGCGGTTGTGCAGCCTGGTACTTGCGGCGCAGGCCCATCAGCGCGGGCATTTCCGATTCGGCGATGATGACTTCCTTGCGGCCCCAGTCGGCCAGGGAAATGTCGGCGACCTTGAAGTCGGAAAAACCTGCAGGCGTGTTTACAGCGCTCATCGAGAGCCTCCATTCGTAGTGTGCGAATGGGCGCCGTTGTGCGTTAAGCGTCCGCGCTGCGGACAACGCCCCAGCCGAGCCTGACAGGTTGAACCTGCTGCAGCGCCCCTCGGCTGGGTGGCGGGATGGCCACCGCGGCGGGCGGCCATGTTGAATCGGCAGGGATTATAGCCGCGGCACCGGGCCACGCCCAAGGTTTTCTGTCGATTAATCGAGACGATAGTCGATGTTCAATGGAGCACCGCCGAAGGCTCTGCCATCATTACCCCACGTCAGCCAAGCAGGTCAGGAGTCCCGATGAATTTCCACACCCGCAAATGGGTAAAACCCGAAGACCTCAACCCCAACGGCACGCTGTTCGGCGGCAGCCTGTTGCGCTGGATCGACGAAGAGGCGGCGATCTACGCCATCGTCCAGCTGGGCAACCAGCGCGTGGTGACCAAGTACATCTCGGAGATCAACTTCGTCAGCGCGTCGCGCCAGGGCGACATCATCGAGCTGGGCATCACCGCCACAGAATTCGGCCGCACCTCCATCACCCTCAAGTGCGAAGTGCGCAACAAGATCACCCGCAAGAGCATCCTGACAGTGGACAAGATGGTCTTCGTCAACCTGGGCGAGGACGGCCTGCCGGCCCCGCACGGGCGGACCGAGATCAAGTACATCCAGGACCAGTTCCCCGATACCGCGGTGGAATGACATTCAGGGGCTGCTCTGCAGCCCTTTCGCGGCACAAGGCCGCTCCTACAGCAGCCAGCGTTCGCCTGTAGGCGCGGCCTTGTGCCGCGAAAGGGCCGCAAAGCGGCCCCAGAATCTCAAGGCTGCGCACTGACCTTGCGCACCACCCGCCCGATGCTCAAGCCCTGTACCAGGATCGACGACAGCACCACGATATAGGTGATCGACAGCAGCAGGTCGCGCTCAGGCCCGCTGGGCAGCGATAGCGCCAGGGCCACCGACACGCCACCGCGCAGGCCGCCCCAGGTCAGTACGCGCACGGTGCCCTTGGGCACGCTGCGCCAACGGCGGAGCAGGACGATGGCCGGGGCCACGGTGAGCAGCCGCGACAGCAGCACCGCCACGGCCAGCAGGGTGCCGGCGGCCAGGTGCAGCCAGTTGAACGGCAGCAGTAACAGCTCCAGGCCGATCAGGGCAAACAGCAGGGCGTTGAGCATGTCGTCGATCAATTCCCAGAAACCATCCATGTAGCGGCGGGTCATGTCGTTCATCGCCAGGTTGCGCCCCAGGTTGCCGATGATCAGGCCGGCCACGACCATCGCGATCGGCGCTGACACGTGCAGTTCATAGCACATGGCCGAACCGCCGATGACCAGCGCCAGGGTCAGCATCACTTCGACCTGATATTGCTCGACGCTCTTGATCATGCGGTAGGTGGCGTAGCCGATCACGCCGCCGAAGACGATGCCGCCGATGGCCTCGCGGGCGAACAGCACGGCGGTGTCGGCGAAGCTGGGCGCTTCCCCCAGCTGGACGATGCCGAGCAATACGGTGAACACCACCACCGCGGTGCCATCGTTGAACAGCGATTCGCCGACGATCGTGGTCTTCAGCGGCTTGGACGCGTTGGCGGTACGCAGCGCGCCGAGCACCGCAATCGGGTCGGTGGGCGAGATCAGTGCGCCGAACAGCAGGCAATAGATCAACGGCACCTCCCAGCCGAATAGGGCGAAGACCCAATGGGCGAGGAAACCGATCACCACGGTGGCGATCAGTACGCCGAAGGTGGCCAGCAGGCCGATCGGCCAGCGGTAGTTGCGCAGGTCGGCGAGGTTGACGTGCAGAGCGCCGGCAAACAGCAGGAACGACAGCATCCAATGCATCAACAGGTCATTGAAGTCGATCTGGTTCATCAGGCCTTCGACGCGAGCCTCCAGGCCAGGGAAGCCGATCAGGCTCAAACCCTGCAATATCAAGGAGAACAACAGCGCGGTGACCATCACGCCGATGGCCGGCGGCAGGCCGATGAAGCGGTAGTTGACGTAGGTGAGGAGGGTGGTCAGGCAGATAAACGCGGCAACAAGTTCAAGCATCCCGAATCCTGTAACAGTGGCTTCCAAGTCGTGGCCCGAATCGTTCGGGCAGTTATTCGATGACCTGAGACGGGGTTCGAGACACAGGGTTTGACCAGATTCGTTCCAATCGTTTCCGTTCGGAGGCGCAACGCACCTGAAGTCTTGTCCAAAAATCTGGCTGGGTTATCTCCCACGGCCCCCCTGCGAACGCTATATAGTCACAGCCAGAAAAAGCCAAAAGGAAAAGAAGGCGTGTTGGCAACTTCGCTGGTGTTGGTCGCAGCCCTTCTGCACGCGACCTGGAATACCCTGATCAAATTCAGTGGCGAGCGTTTGCTGGTGATCGCCAGCATGGACCTGGTGGCCCTGGTCTTCGCCGTGTTGGCAGTGGCCTTCGTCGATTTTCCACCTGGGGAGATCTGGCCCTGGCTGCTGGCCTCGGCCCTGGCCGAGCAGTTGTACCGCTTTCTGCTGATCCAGGCCTACCGGGTCGGTGACCTGGGGCTGGTCTATCCTCTGATGCGTGGCTTGTCGCCGCTGGTTGTGCTGGGGCTGACCCTGGCGTTCGCCGGCGAGGCGCTGAGCGACAAGCAGATCATCGGCATCCTGCTGATTCCCTGCGGCATGGCGTGCCTGTTGTGGCAGGGCGGCGGCGGTGACCGCCTGCCTTGGTCGATGCTGCCGGTGGTGGCGCTGATCGGCCTGTGCATCGGTTGCTACACCTGGTTCGACGGCAAGGCGGTGCAGCTGTGGGGCAAGCCGATGGACTACCTGGTGTGGCTGACCCTGCTCAGCGCCTGGCCGTTCCCATTGCTGGCCTGTGTGGCGCGGCGGGCGCCGTTCGCGTTGTTCTGGCGAACCCAGTGGCGCTTGGGGTTGGCGGTGGGGTTGTGTGTATTGCTGAGCTACGCCCTGGTGCTGTGGGCCATGCACCTGGGCTCGATCGCCGAGGCGGCGGCGCTGCGTGAGCTGAGCGTGATCCTGGTGGTGCTCATGGGCATGCGCTACCTCAAAGAACCTTTTGGCGGGCCAAGACTCCTAGCTTGCGGGCTGGTCCTGGCAGGCATGCTGGTGATGAAGCTCTGATCAACGATTTGAACAAGGAGTCCTGTCCATGACTGTAGCCCTGTGGTGCATCCTGATCGCCCTCGTCCTGCCGCCGCTGTGCGGGTTGACGGCCAAGCTGAGCAGTGGCCGTTTCGGCCTGCGCGACAACCATGACCCCCGTGCGTTTCTCGACACCCTCTCGGGTCTGCCACGGCGCGCCCACGCGGCGCAGTTGAACGGTTACGAGGCGTTCCCGGCATTCGCCGCAGCGGTGCTGGTGGCCGATATCGTCGGCAATGCCGAGCAGGTGACCCAGGATGTGCTGGCGGTGCTGTACATCACCAGTCGCCTGCTCTACATCATTTGTTACCTGGCTGACCTGGCGATCCTGCGTTCGCTGGTCTGGTTCGCCGGGATGGCGATGATCGTGGCGTTGTTCGTGGTTTCGGTCTGACTGGAAACCCAATCGCCGGCAAGCCGGCTCCCACAAGGACCTGCAAAATCAAATAGTTATGCGTTGTTCTGTGGGAGCCGGCTTGCCGGCGATGGGCCAACGAGGTCAGGGCACTTTCGGCGCGTCGGGTAAGGGGGCGCCCTTGGGCCACAGCAGCCAGATCTGCCCTTGCTGCTTCATGTTCCCCGCCAGCTCGCCAGCCTCGGGGCCGGTGCCCCAGAACAGGTCCGCGCGCACCTCGCCGGTGATCGCTCCGCCGGTATCCTGGGCACCCACCGGGCGTGTCACCGGCGTGCCGTCTGGGCGGGCCGTCGACAGCCACAGCAGGCTACCCAGTGGAATCACCTTGCGGTCGATGGCCACGCTGTACCCGGCTGTGAGCGGCACGTTCAGCGAACCTCGCGGGCCTTCGTTGCTGTCCGGTCGGGTACTGAAGAACACATAGCTTGGGTTGCTGGCCAGCAGTTCCGGCACGCGCTGCGGGTTGGCCTGGGCCCAGGCGTGGATGCTGCCCATGGTGACGTCTTCTTTCTTGAGTTGGCCTTGTTCGACCAGCCAGCGCCCGATGGGGCGGTACGGGTGGCCGTTCTGGTCGGCATAGCCCACGCGCAGTTGCCGGCCGTCGCCCAGCTGGATGCGCCCTGAGCCTTGGATCTGCAGGAACTGCAGGTCCATCGGGTCGGTCAGCCAGGCCAGCACCGGTGCCTTGGCGCCGTCGCGGTAGATTACCTCGGCGGTGTCGTAGGGCTTGAGCACCCTGCCTTCGATACGCCCGCGCAGGCGCTTGCCCTTGAGTTCCGGGTAGACGCTGGCCAGATCGACCACGATCATGTCCTCGGGCACGCCGTAGACCGGCACATGGGCGGTTTCGGTTTGCTCCAGGCTGCCTGGGTAGACGGGTTCGTAGTAGCCGGTGATCAGGCCATTGGCGTTGTTCTCGGCCGAACGCAAGCCGTACACCTGCAGGTTCTGTTGCAGGAAGGCGCGCACCTGGGCGGCGTCGTCCGGCATGCGCGCAGCGGCCTCGCAGGTGCTGGCCCAGACCGGGTCGCGCTTGAGCTTTTCGCAGCCATTGCGCCAGGCCTGGAAGCCCGCCAGCAGGTCGCTGTCGCTGACGTTCGGCAGGTCTTGCCAGGTGGCAGAGGCATAGGTCGCCACGGCGTGGGGTTCGGGCTTGGCGTTCTCGCCGCCATTGCAGCCGGCCAGCAGGGCCAGGGCGGGGAGCGCCCAGGCGAGATGGCGCAGAGCAGATGTCATGGTCGAATCCTTGAGTGGGTGGCCGGGTGTGGGCTACCCATGTTTTTCGTAGGGGTATTGGTCTTTGTCGAGCAGACGAGGATACTGTTGGCCCTTTCCCTCTGCCAATGTGACCGTGATGTTGAAATGTTTCACCGTTCTGCTGTTGGCCAGCCTGTCCCTGGTGGCCTGCGACCGTGTCGATCCTAACTCACCGCTGGGCCAGCGCAAGGCGATCTTCAAGCAGATGCTCAAGACCAGCGAGGACATGGGCGGCATGCTGCGAGGGCGCCTGCCGTTCGACGGCGTTCGTTTCGCCGAAGGGGCGGTGAAGCTCGACGGCCTGGCCCATGCGCCGTGGCAGCATTTTCCACAGGTGAAAGACGAAGGCGACAGCAGCGCGCGGCCCGAAGTGTGGGAGCGTCAGGCGCGTTTTCATGACCTGGCGCGGCAACTGGAGGGGGTGACAGGGGAATTGGTGGGGATTACGCGTGAACAACCGCTCGACGCGGCGCGGCTGAAGGCGCCGATGGATAAGGTCGAGGCGGCTTGCAAGGCCTGCCATACGGAGTTTCGTAACCACTGAGGCGGTGGTGGGTTGGGGCCGCTTTGCGGCCCTTTCGCGGCAGCCCCTGACAGGATCACTTCTCCAGTTCGAGCTCGGCTTGTTTCAGCTCTGCCTCGGATTCTGCAAGCTTGCGCTCACGCTTGGCGATCTTGCCGGCATCGCCCTTGGCCCTGGCTTCGGCGAGGTCGGCCTGGCGCTCGGCGATTTCGGCCTTGGCCTTTTCGATCTTGGCCAGGCGCTCTTGGCGCAGGCCGGCGTCGGTGCAGTGGTCGGTGTTTTCCTTCAGGGCTTTTTCCAGGCCGCGGATCTCGCCCCAGTTGTTGTGCTTTTTGGCATAGACAAGCTGATTCTCGATGGCACTGCGCTTGGCTGCGCAGCCGGTCAGGCCAGGGCTGGGCTGCGCCGCTTGCAGCGAGCCTGCGGCCAAGCCGAGGGCAATCATCAGCGCCAGGGAGGAGCGACGTTTCATGGGCAGTTTCCTTTCAAAGTAATGGCAACAGAGAATGTAGGGAATAGTGCCTACATTCCTGCTGCCGGGTGAACCCCGGCCGGAAGCGCTGCATCGTTTTCAGAAAATTCTTACGACCGCAGCGGTATCAGCGTTCGAGACCGTCAACGGCTTCCTGCAGTTCTTTCTTGGCCTCGGCGAGCTTTTCCTTGCGTTTGTTGATCTTCTCCGCGTCGCCCTTCTTCATGGCCTTGTCCAGGTCCTTGGTGCGTTGGTTCACTTCGTGGCGGGCGTCGAGCACCTTCTGTTCGCGCTCTTTGCGCAGGCTGGCGTCGGTGCAGTGCTCGGTGACTTCGTCGAGGGCTTTTTCCAAGCCTGCCTGTTGGTCGGCGTTGCCGTTGGCACGCGCCTGTTCGATCTGTGCGCTGATGGCCTGGCGCTTGGCCGCGCAACCGGTCAGCCCAGGTTGCTCTTCAACGGCCAGCAGGGGGCCGGCGGCCAAGCCGAGCAAGGCGGTCAGGGCAAGGGACGAAAGCAGTTTCATCGGGGACTCCATTCGAAGGCAGGGCAACAAAAAAGAGAAATGCTGCCCTGATCCGAGGAATTTAGAAACCCTCGATTGCCTGGGCGCGCAATTGTTCGGCCAGCAGGCCAACCGATTCATCCGCGAAAAACGCCGCCAATTGGGCCGCCCTCCCAGGGCCGATACCTGGCTCGGCACGCCATTGCGCGATACTTCGGGTTGCCAACGTTGCCCAGTCGGGCGCGAGCTGCAGATGGCTGGGCGCTGGTACGCCCAGGGCGCGAAGCCAGCGTTCGAAAGGCTGGCGCCTTGCTTGGGCGAAGGCCTGGAGCAGTTGCTCGGCGCGCGTCGTGCTGATGCCGGGAATGCCCAGCAAGTGCTCGCGCTCCAGGCCGAGCCAGGTATGCAGGTCGCTGATGACGCCATGCTCGACCAACTGCGCCCAGGTCGCGGGCCCTATACCCGGCATCTTCAGCCCCTGGCGCCCGCCTAGCCAGGCCAGGCGGGCGAGAAATTGCTGCTTGCACGGTGTGCTCGGCCGCCAGCAACTGAGCGCATGATGTTGGCTGGGGTTCGGCGCCAGGACGGGCGGGCGATCAGTGCTGCGGTGCACCACGCTTTCGAGCCTGGGCACGGTGAGGCCTGCCAAGGTGATCGCGACCTGGTCGCCGGGACGGATGTCCAGCGCTTGCCAACGTGCCAGTGACCCAACGCTGACCACGCTGATTCGGCGTTCATCCAGCATCACCGGGCTCAGGTGCAATACGGGGGTGATGCGCCCGGTGCGCCCGATCTTGAAACGCACGTCTCGCACGTCGGCGAGGGCCTGCTGGAAGGGGTACTTCCAGGCTGCGATCCAGTAGGGCGGCTTGGCGCGCCAGCGGTGAGCCGGTGGGCGGCTGTCCTGGCGCAGGATCACGCCGTCGGTGGCGAAGGGTAGGGGCGAGCGGTACCAATGTTGGCGCCAATGGGCAGCCTGCGCCAGGTCGTCGATGGCGACGCTGTAGCGCTGGCTGTCGGGAAACCCGAGTTCGGCCAGCCGGGCCAGGCGTTCGCCCTGATCGATCGGCCCGCTCGGCCAGTCCCAGACGAACACGCCGACCCTTGCGCCTTGGGCATCGGACAATTGCTTCCTGGCCATCAACCCGGCCATGGTGCTCCGGGCATTGGCGCCGCCTGCCTGGGCTTGTACGTGATGGTCAAGGCGCCAGTACAGTTCACCCTGCAGCACCAGGTGCAGTGGCTCCGGCAGTTGCCGTGGGATACCGGCGAGATGGCCGATGTGCCGGCTCCAATCATGCCCTTGGACACCGTCGCCGCGGCTGAGTATCTGCACCAGCTGGCCTGCCTGGTACACCAGGGACGCGGCGACGCCATCCACCTTCGGCTGTACCCAGACGTTGCGCTTGCCTTCCAGCCAGCGGGCCACGGCGCGCTCGTCGTCCAGCTTGGCCACGCCGGTGTGCGCGATGGGGTGAGCAATAGGGCCGCCGGCGCCAGACAACGGGGCGTGCGCCTCAGGCAGGTCGAAGCAGGCCTGGAGCGCGCGCAGGCGTTGGAGACTCTGGTCGTAGATTTCGTCGGCAACCAGTGAAACGCCCTGGCGGTGGTAGTGATCGTCCCAGCGGGCGATGACCTCGCCCAGTCGCGCAGCCTCTTCGTGGGCGCGCTTTGCATCCCAGTCGGGGCAGGGGGAGGCATTGGCCCATAGGCCGAAAGAACAAAGCAACAGGGGCAAGAACAACATGAAGCGCATGGCCGGCATCCGTGCGTGGTAGTCGAAGGCACAGCCTAGGCCGCTGTCGGCGGGTGTGCCTGAGCAAGGTGTCAGGCGATGTTTCGTTGCTCGGTGGGTGGGTCCGCGTGCGCGGCACATCGCCCGGCTCCCACGGGGCCCTGCAAAATCCAATAGTTTTGCGTTGTGCTATGGGCGCCGGCTTGCCGGCGGGGCGATGCGGGATGAAAAAAGCCCCCGCCGATCGCTCGGCGGGGGCTTGTCACAGGCAGTGCAGGTGTGACGCTTACAGGCCGGCTGCGTTGCGCAGGGTCTCGGCGCGGTCGGTGCGTTCCCAGGTGAAGGTGGTGAAGGTGTCGTCGCCGACGGTCTTCTGCTGCGGGATGCGGCCGAAGTGGCCGTAGGCAGCGGTCTCCTGGTACATCGGGTGGAGCAGGTCGAGCATGGTGGTGATGGCGTACGGGCGCAGGTCGAAGCACTCGCGAACCAGTTGCACGATCTTCTCGTCGGCGATCTTGCCGGTGCCGAAGGTGTTGATCGAGATGGAGGTCGGCTGGGCTACGCCGATGGCGTAGGACACCTGGATCTCGCAACGCTCGGCCAGGCCCGCGGCAACGATGTTCTTGGCCACGTAGCGGCCGGCGTAGGCGGCCGAGCGGTCGACCTTGGACGGGTCCTTGCCGGAGAAGGCACCGCCGCCGTGGCGGGCCATGCCGCCGTAGGAGTCGACGATGATCTTGCGCCCGGTCAGGCCGCAGTCGCCCACCGGGCCACCGATGATGAAGTTGCCGGTCGGGTTGATGTGGAACTGGGTGTCCTTGTGCAGCAGCTCGGCCGGCAGGGTGTGCTTGACGATCAGCTCCATGACGGCTTCACGCAGGTCCTTGTAGGACACTTCCGGGTTGTGCTGGGTCGACAGGACCACGGCGTCGATGCCGACGACCTTGCCGTTCTCGTAGCGGCAGGTGACCTGGGACTTGGCGTCCGGGCGCAGCCACGGCAGCAGGCCGGACTTGCGCGCCTCGGCCTGGCGCTCGACCAGGCGGTGGGAGAAGCAGATCGGGGCCGGCATCAGCACGTCGGTCTCGTTGCTGGCATAGCCGAACATCAGGCCTTGGTCGCCCGCGCCCTGGTCTTCCGGCTTGGAGCGGTCGACGCCCTGGGCGATGTCCACCGACTGCTTGCCGATGATGTTCATTACGGCGCAGGTGGCGCCGTCGAAGCCGACGTCGGAGCTGTCGTAGCCGATGTCGATGATGACCTTGCGCACCAGTTCTTCCAAGTCGACCCAGGCCGATGTGGTCACTTCGCCGGCGATGATGGCGACACCGGTCTTGACCAGGGTTTCGCAGGCCACGCGGGCGTACTTGTCCTGGGCGATGATGGCATCAAGGACCGCGTCCGAAATCTGGTCGGCGATCTTGTCCGGATGCCCTTCGGACACGGACTCGGAAGTGAAAAGGGAGTATTCGCTCATCTCGACGGGTTCCTAAAATTTACCGATGGTGAGTGTCGCCAGTCGTCCGCTGGAAATGGCGGACCTGAATCTGGAAACCGTTACGCAAGCCCACATAGAGGCTGTCCCCGGGAACCAGTCCCGCTACCCGGGCCCAACGGGCCAGGTCGTCCTGCTCGAAGCCCAGCCAGAGGTCGCCGCAGGCTTCCCGCGCCCACCCCTGGTCATGGCTGCACAGCTCGGTGACCAGCAGGCTGCCGCCCGCTTTCACCCGTTTGGCCAGCAGGCGCAGGGCCAGGGCCGGGTCGCTGAAGTGGTGCAGCACCATGTTCAGCACAACGCAGTCGGCTTCCACATCCGTTGCACCCAGTGCATCGGCCAACTGCAGGTTTACGTTATCCAGGCCTTCGCGTTGGCAGACCTGGCGGGCCAGCTCGAGCATGGTCGGGCTGTTGTCCATGGCCGTGACCTGGGTGAAGCGCCGCGCCAGGTCCGGCAGGAAACCGCCGTCACCCGGGCCGACTTCCAGTGCCGTGGCCTCGGAGCCGAAGCTCAGGTTGTCGAGCAGGGCCAGGAGGCTTTCGCGGTATTGCGGCAGGCCGGCGATCAGGTCCTGCTGGGCACGGAATTTTTCTTCCACACGCAGGAAGAAATCCTGGCTGGTGGCCGCCCGGCGCTGCTGCACCTGGGCGATCCGGGCCTGTACATCCTGCGGCAGGGCCAGCCCGTCGACCTCCTCGAGCAGTGCCGCGTGCAGGCGGCCGCCCAGGCGCAGGCTGTCGGGCAGGGCGCGACGATAGAAGATCGCGTTGCCCTCGCGGCGGGTGGCCACCAGTTCGGCCTGGGCCAGTACCTTGAGATGGTGGCTCATGCCGGACTGGCCGACATCGAAGATCTGCGCCAGCTCCAGCACCCCGAAGGAGTCGCTGGCCAGGGCACGCAATACGTTCAGGCGCAAGGCATCGCCACTGGCTTTGCACAGGGCTGCCAGGGTTTCGCTTTGCTGGGGGATCGGTTGCGCGCGCAGGTTCATGGTGCGGCAGTCTAGACAGGCATCGTTGCCCCTGCAAGGCCAATATCAAAAAGTTTTGATATTGGATGACGGGCGGGTAGGGATAGCCCGGTTCTCGGGTACACCCGCTCCCACAGGAGGAAGACCGAGCTGTGGACGCGGGTTTACCCGCGAACTGGGCGGCAGCGACATCAGGTTTGTCCCGATTTACGCCTCAAACATAGGAAAAATACCCAACTGCGACCATCCGTCATTGCCCCCGGCCCCGCCTGTGGGCGAAAATGGCCGCCTTTTTTCGTTTCACCACCTTTTCAAGCCCCAGGAGACTCAGCGATGCCCAGCCGTCGTGAACGTGCCAACGCCATTCGTGCCCTCAGCATGGATGCCGTGCAAAAGGCCAACAGCGGCCACCCAGGTGCCCCCATGGGCATGGCGGATATCGCCGAAGTGCTTTGGCGCGACTACCTGAAGCACAACCCGAGCAACCCGAAATTCGCCGACCGCGACCGCTTCGTGCTGTCCAACGGCCACGGCTCGATGCTCATCTATTCGCTGCTGCACCTGACCGGCTACGATCTGTCGATCGACGATCTCAAGGCCTTCCGCCAATTGCACAGCCGCACCCCGGGCCACCCGGAGTACGGTTATACCGCAGGCGTGGAGACCACCACCGGGCCGCTGGGCCAGGGCATCGCCAACGCCGTGGGCTTCGCCCTGGCGGAAAAAGTGCTGGCCGCCCAGTTCAACCGTGAAGGCCACACCATCGTCGACCACAACACCTACGTGTTCCTCGGCGACGGCTGCATGATGGAAGGCATCTCCCACGAAGTCGCCTCCCTGGCCGGCACCCTGGGCCTGAACAAGCTGATCGCCTTCTACGACGACAACGGCATCTCCATCGACGGTGAAGTGCACGGCTGGTTCACCGACAACACCCCGGCACGCTTCGAAGCGTACAACTGGCAGGTGATCCGCAACGTCAACGGCCACGACGCCGACGAGATCAAGACGGCCATCGAGACCGCCCGCAAGAGCGACCGCCCGACCCTGATCTGCTGCAAGACCATCATCGGCTTCGGCTCGCCGAACAAGCAGGGCAAGGAAGACTGCCACGGCGCGCCGCTGGGCAACGACGAAATCGCCCTGGCCCGCAAGGAACTGAACTGGAACCACGGCCCGTTCGAAATCCCTGCCGACATCTACGCCGAGTGGGATGCCAAGGCCGCTGGCGCCAAGCTCGAGGCCGAGTGGAACCAGCGCTTCGACGCCTACGCCAAGGCCTACCCGGAGCTGGCTGCCGAGTTCAAGCGCCGTGAAAGCGGCGAGCTGCCGGCCGACTTCGCCGAAAAGGCCCAGGCCTACATCAACGAAGTGGCCGCCAAGGGCGAAACCATCGCCAGCCGCAAGGCCAGCCAGAACGCCCTGAACGCCTTCGGCCCGTTGCTGCCCGAGTTCCTCGGCGGCTCCGCCGACCTGGCCGGCTCCAACCTGACCCTGTGGAAGGGCTGCAAAGGCGTGAGCGCCGACGACGCCAGCGGCAACTACGTGTTCTACGGCGTGCGCGAGTTCGGCATGACCGCCATCATGAACGGTGTCGCCCTGCACGGCGGCCTGGTGCCGTACGGCGCGACCTTCCTGATGTTCATGGAATACGCGCGCAACGCGGTGCGCATGTCGGCCCTGATGAAGCAGCGCGTGATCCACGTCTACACCCACGACTCCATCGGCCTGGGCGAAGACGGCCCGACCCACCAGCCGATCGAGCAGCTGACCGCCCTGCGCAGCACCCCGAACCTGGACACCTGGCGCCCGGCCGACGCGGTCGAATCGGCCGTGTCCTGGAAGAACGCCCTGGAGCGCAAGGACGGCCCGTCGGCACTGATCTTCTCGCGCCAGAACCTGCAGCACCAGGAGCGCGACGCCCAGCAGATCGCCGACATCAGCCGCGGCGGCTACATCCTCAAGGACTGCGCCGGCGAGCCTGAGCTGATCCTGATCGCCACCGGTTCCGAAGTGGGCCTGGCGGTCCAGGCGCACGCCAAGCTGACCGAGCAGGGCCGCAAGGTCCGCGTGGTCTCCATGCCGTGCACCAGCGTGTTCGATGCCCAGGACGCTGCCTACAAGCAGTCGGTGCTGCCGCTGGAAGTGGGCGCGCGCATCGCCATCGAAGCTGCCCATGCCGACTTCTGGTACAAGTACGTGGGCCTGGAAGGCCGCGTCATCGGCATGACCACCTACGGTGAGTCGGCGCCGGCTTCGGCACTGTTCGAAGAATTCGGCTTCACCCTGGAGAACATCCTGGGTACTGCCGAAGAGCTGCTGGAAGACTGATACAGGCAAGGTGAGGGCCTTTGGCCCTCGTTCGCGGCGCAAGGCCGCTCCTACAGGGTATTGCGCATGTCGCCCCCTGTAGGAGCGGCCTTGTGCCGCGAATGGGCCGCCTAGCGGCCCCGTTCAACCGCCGGAGTTCAAGAGCCACCTATGCCCCATCCGCGTCCCTACAAAGTTGCACTCAACGGTTATGGCCGTATCGGTCGCTGTGTCTTGCGCGCCTTGTTCGAGCGCGGAGCGGGTGCCGGTTTCGAAATCGTTGCGTTGAACGACCTGGCCGACCAGGCCAGCCTCGAATACCTGACCCGCTTCGACTCCACCCACGGGCGTTTCCCCGGCGAGGTGAGGGTCGATGGCGATTGCCTGCACATCAATGGCGACTGCGTGAAGGTCTTGCGCAGTGCCACCCCGGAAGGCATCGACTGGGGGGCTCTGGGCGTGGACCTGGTACTGGAATGCTCCGGTGCCTACAACACCCGCGCCGATGGCCAGCGCTTCCTCGATGCCGGCGCGCCGCGGGTGCTGTTCTCCCAACCGATGTCCAGTGAAGCGGATGTCGACGCCACGGTGGTCTATGGCGTCAACCAGGGCTGCCTGGGCGGTGACGAACGCCTGGTGTCCAACGCCTCCTGTACCACCAACTGCGGTGTGCCGCTGCTGCGGGTATTGGACCAGGCGTTCGGTATCGAGTATGTCTCGATCACTACCATCCACTCGGCGATGAACGATCAGCCGGTGATCGATGCCTACCACCACGAGGACCTGCGCCGCACCCGTTCGGCGTTCCAGTCGGTGATTCCGGTGTCCACTGGTCTGGCGCGTGGCATCGAGCGGCTGCTTCCGGAACTTGCCGGGCGAATCCAGGCCAAAGCGGTACGCGTGCCGACCGTCAACGTGTCGTGCCTGGACATCACCCTGCAGACCGCCCGCGACACCAGCGCGGCCGAGGTCAACCGGGTGTTGCGCGAGGCCGCCCTGGACGGCCCGCTCAAGGGGCTGCTGGCCTACACCGAGCTGCCCCATGCCAGCTGTGATTTCAACCATGACCCGCATTCGGCCATCGTCGATGCCAGCCAGACCCGTGTTTCCGGCCCCCGCCTGGTGAACCTGCTGGCCTGGTTCGACAACGAATGGGGGTTCGCCAACCGTATGCTCGACGTCGCCGGCCATTTCCTGCGCGTCGTCCACCAAACCCGCACCAAACAGCCCTGAAGGACTGCATTCATGACCGTGTTGAAGATGACCGACCTCGACCTGCAAGGTAAGCGCGTACTGATCCGCGAAGACCTCAACGTCCCCGTGAAGGACGGTGTGGTAGCCAGCGACGCGCGTATCCTGGCTGCGCTGCCGACCATCAAGCTGGCCCTGGAGAAGGGCGCGGCCGTGATGGTCTGCTCGCACCTGGGTCGCCCGACCGAAGGCGAGTTCTCCGCCGAGAACAGCCTCAAGCCGGTTGCCGACTACCTGAGCAAGGCCCTGGGCCGCGACGTGCCATTGGTTGCCGACTACCTCGACGGCGTCCAGGTCAAGGCCGGTGACCTGGTGCTGTTCGAGAACGTGCGCTTCAACAAGGGCGAGAAGAAGAACGCCGACGAGCTGGCGCAGAAATACGCTGCCCTGTGCGACGTGTTCGTCATGGACGCCTTCGGCACCGCCCACCGCGCCGAAGGTTCCACTCACGGTGTGGCCAAGTTCGCCAAGGTCGCTGCAGCCGGCCCGCTGCTGGCCGCCGAGCTGGACGCCCTGGGCAAGGCCCTGAAGGCCCCGGCCAAGCCGATGGCCGCCATCGTCGCCGGCTCCAAGGTGTCCACCAAGCTGGACGTGCTGAACAGCCTGAGCACCGTCTGCGACCAGCTGATCGTTGGTGGCGGCATCGCCAACACCTTCCTCGCCGCGGCCGGCCACAAGGTTGGCAAGTCGCTGTACGAGCCTGACCTGGTCGAGACCGCCAAGGCCATCGCCGCCAAGGTCAGCGTACCGCTGCCGGTGGACGTGGTGGTTGCCAAGGAATTCGCCGAGAGCGCCGAAGCCACCGTCAAGTCCATCGCCGACGTGGCCGATGACGACATGATCCTGGACATCGGCCCAAAGACCGCCGAACAATTCGCCGAACTGCTCAAGTCGTCCAAGACCATCCTGTGGAACGGCCCGGTCGGTGTGTTCGAGTTCGACCAGTTCGGCAACGGCACCAAGGTGCTGGCCAAGGCCATCGCCGATAGCGCCGCCTTCTCCATCGCCGGTGGTGGTGACACCCTGGCGGCCATCGACAAATATGGCGTTGGCGCCGATATCTCCTACATTTCTACCGGTGGCGGCGCGTTCCTCGAGTTCGTCGAGGGCAAGGTCCTGCCCGCCGTGGCGATCCTGGAAGAGCGGGCCAAGGCCTGAGCATGACGGCGCCTGGCAAAGGGAGCGACCTGATGGTCAAGCAATTGCCTGTGATGATCCTGGCCCTGCTGCTGGGCGCTTGCTCCAGCAAGGGCGCGGACAGCGAACCGTCGCAGCCGCCCAAGGGCGGTTGCTACCAGTCCCAGTGGCAGGCGGAGACGGCCCCGGTGATCAACAAGCGCATGGGCCCGGAGGGCCTGGAAAAGTACGACGAAGACCACCAGCGCAAGGCGCCGGGTTGCCCTTGATCGGGTAATAGGCAACCTGAAGGCTGATTTGTGGTCTTGAAGAAGGGGTCGCCGTGCGGCCCATCGCCGGCAAGCCAGCTCCCACAGGTACTGCATCGATCCCTGTGGGAGCT
>NZ_JADLJL010000024.1 GCF_015680235.1 Pseudomonas guariconensis | reverse complement strand
TCGCGGGACAAGCCCGCTCCCACAAGGGGCCGCGCTAGCCGCTTGTTCTCTGCGCGACAGCGCAGCCCGAAGGGCTGGGTAATCTCCCACCGGTACTTCGCCAACCACACCCTGTGGGAGCGCCTTACCACGAATGCGCCGTCATGGCTGGCGCTCGGCCACCGCCTTGAGCGTTCGCAACGTCACCAGCGGCGCATCCACCACGAACCGGTTGGCCAGCCAGCCCGGTACATCGCCGGCGGGGTCGGCCTGCAGCTGGTAGGTCACTTCGGTTTCCTTCTCGGCCACCGGATGCATCGTCCATTCGCCACGCAACCGCCGCACCCGGATCAACCCCGGCACGGCCGGCACCTTGCCTGGCTCCGCGCTCAGGTGGCGCACCAGGGTGCCGTCGTCCAGGCGCTCGGTACGCACCCGCAGCACCATGTCCCGCGGCTGTGACGGCCAGGGCAGGTCGGTGACCAGGTACACCCAGGTACTGTCGCCTTCGACCTCCAGCAAGCGCATCTCGGCGCAGGCATACAGCCACTTGCAGGCCACCCGCAGGTTTTCCTGCAGTTCAGTGAGCGTGCGCACGCTCGCCTTGATCCGCGCGACGCCGCGAAACGCCTGATAGGACGAACCTTCGACACGGCTCAGGTACACATCGACGCTGTCCTGCCGTTGCGCCAGGTGCCAGTCGTCGGCCAGCGACACGGGGGCCGGCAGCAGGACCAGCAAGGCAAGCAGTAGGCGGGGCAGGGGCATGGCAGTGGCCGGAACGAAACGGAGCGGGTTCCTGAAGTATGGCCAGAAACACGAAGCCCGCCATGAAGGCGGGCTCGTGGACATCAGCCTGGGCTCAACGCTGCGGGTTGAGGGTCAGGTGCGCGTGGCGGTTGACGTCCTTGTACAGCAGGTAGCTGAACGGGCCTGGGCCGCCGGAGTAGCAGGCTTGCGGGCAGAAGGCGCGCAGCCACATGAAGTCGCCGGCCTCGACCTCGACCCAGTCCTGGTTCAGGCGGTATACCGCCTTGCCTTCCAGGACGTACAGGCCGTGTTCCATGACGTGGGTTTCAGCGAACGGAATCACGCCGCCCGGCTGGAAGGTCACGATGTTGACGTGCATGTCGTGGCGCATGTCGGCCATGTCGACGAAGCGGGTGGTGACCCAGCGGCCTTCGGTGCCCGGCATCTCGATGACGGTGGCATCCTTGCGGTGGGTGACGAAGGATTCCGGAACCGGCAGGCCTTCGACCTTCTGGTAGTGCTTGCGCAGCCAGTGGAAGGTGACGTTGGCCTTGCTGTTGTTGCGCAGGCTCCAGTCGGCACCCGGGGCCAGGAAGGCATAACCGCCAGGCACCAGGGTGTGGTGCTTGCCTTCGACGGTGATGTCGATCTCGCCTTCGACCACGAACAGTACCGCTTCGGCGTTCGGGTCCAGCTCAGGGCGCTCGCTGCCGCCTTCGGGGGCGACTTCGACGATGTACTGCGAGAAGGTCTCGGCGAAGCCGGTCAGCGGGCGGGCGATGACCCACATGCGCATCTTGTCCCAGAACGGCAGGTGGCTGGTGACGATGTCACGCATCACGCCCTTGGGGATGACGGCATAGGCTTCGGTGAACATGGCACGGTCAGTCAGCAGCTCGGTTTGAGCTGGGTGCCCACCGTGGGGGGCGAAGTAGGAATGATTCGACATGGACAGTCTCGACTTGTTGTTCTTTCCCCGTGCCGTGTGCCGCACCGGCCGGTGCGCCGCAGGGGAGGCCTGGACAGAATATGGGCCTTTGCCAGGCATCCACAAATTAAATGTTGAAATGTCCGGTATTTATTCCGTGAATGTCGACCCCTCGTACCGAAAGCCGACAGAATGAAGGCTGATCAGCTCGGCAGGCGCGGGCGTCGGCCTGGCAGCAGGCCCAGCACCCGCATGCACCCGAGCAGGATTACCAGCACGCCAACACTGGTCCCCCTGTGGGGTGCGGCGGTCCGACTTGTCCCGCGATCAAGGGCGAAGCCTTTGCCAGGAAACAACGGGGTGTTGGTTTCGCGGGCAAGCCCAACAGGGAAGGTGCTGCGTTACCAAGCCTAGCTGCGTGCCACCAGCAGCAACGACTGCGGCACCGGGCTTTGCGGATGCTGCGGCTCCTGCAGGCTGGCAAGGCGCAACCCAGCCATGTCCAGGGCGTTCAGCCAGCTGGAGAGGGTACGGAAGTACCAGGGCATGGGTGTCCACTGGCCGGCGAAACCGGCGAAGGTCTCTTCGCGCCAGCCATCTTGATAGTCACCGTTGGCCATCGACCATGGGTGCAGCGTCTGGATCACCAGGGCGCCGCCGGGAGTGAGCAGATTGCGCATGGTGACCAGCAAGGGAATGATGTCCTGATGCAGCAGGGCGAAGTTGGCGCACACCAGGTCATAGCCCTGGCCCACATCGACCTGGGTCTGGATCAGTTGCTCGTAGGTCGCCTGGTACACGTTGCTCGAGCCTGCCGCCCGTGCGGCCTCTACCAGCGTCGCATCGCCGTCCACACCGGTCGCCTCGATGCCGCGTTCGGCCAGGGCGCGCAGCAGCCAGCCCTCGCCACAGCCCAGGTCCAGCACTCGCTGTGGCTGGCGGCTCATCAGCGCCAGGAGGATGGCCTGGTCGGTGACCTGGCGGCGGCTTTCGATGGCACCGCTGCGTACGGCCTGGATCCAGGCCTGGGCATTGTGCTGCCAGCTGCCTTGTAGCGTGGTGTCGGGCGTGGGCATTGAGGCAGGTCCGAACGTTAGCGTGTGGAAATGATAGGCCAGGTGAAGTAACCCTGTGCAACGGGTTCTGGCATGATGCAAGCAGCCCATCTATTCGAAAGTCAGATTCTGCTTATGACTGAAAGTGTGAAATCCAATAGATCGATCTACGACCTCGACCTGCTCCGGGCCGTGGTGATGGTCGCTGACTGCGGCAGCTTCACCACGGCGGCCACCCGGCTGCATTCGACGCAGTCGACGGTCAGCCAGAAGATCCGGCGGCTCGAGGAGATGGTCGGGCACCAACTGCTCGACCGCAGCAACCGCGAAGTGCACCCCACCGATGCCGGCGAAACGCTGCTGCGCTATGCGCGCCACCTGCTCGCGGTGAGCAACCAACTGAGCGAGGCAATGTCGGGCGGGGTCACGGTTACCGTGCGCATCGGCCTGCCGGACGACTTCGTCGCCAGCAAGACCGTCCCGGCGCTCGCGGCCTTCAACCGCAAGTATCCGAAGGTCAAGCTGGAGATCACCGGCGGCCTGAGCCGCGACCTGATGAGCAGCTATGACCGCGGTGAGCTCGACCTGGTGCTGGTCAAGCAGCGGCGGCACAGCCGCGAGGCCAATGCCTGCCAGCCCGAACGCATCGAGTGGGTCGACAGTGCGCAGTACCCTTGCTTCGCGCAAGACCCGATTCCCCTGGTGACCTTTCCGCCGCGCGGGCTCTACCGCGACGACATGATCAGCGCCATCGAAGCGATGGGCCGCAACTGGTGCATCGGTTTCACCAGCTCCAGCCTTGCCGGTATCCAGGAAGCCGTGGCCAACGGTCTGGGCGTGAGCCTGCTGCCCTCGCGGGTGGTCACGCCGGGGCATCGGGTGTTGGGTGTCGAGGACGGTTTCAAACCGATCAAGGTATTCGAAGCGGCGATCTTCCATCGCCCCACGGCCGACCCGATGGTCAAGGAGCTGGCGGATATCCTGGTCGGCATCCTGCGCGCCGAGGCCAGCGAAGGAGGGTGAGCGACCGGTTTGGGGGCAAGGGGTTCGCCCTTGATCGCGGGACACACCTGCTCCTACAGAGGGAGGGATTGCCAGCCCCGGGTACGTACTGGCTGGCTGGGACGTTATACTCGCGGGTCGTTCCACTGTATCCGAGTACTACCATGGGTCTTTCCACAACCGCCACACCCGAACCGCGCCGGCTGGGCGCGCCGTTGATCGCCCTGGGCCTGCTGCTGGCAGGTGCCTGGTTCCTCAATCTCAATGCCGGCTTTAACCAGGTACTGCTGCTGATCGTCGGCGCGGCCCTGGGTCTGACGCTCTACCATGCTGCCTTTGGTTTCACCTCGGCTTGGCGAGTGTTCATCACCGAGCGTCGTGGTGCCGGCCTGCGTGCGCAGATGGTCATGCTGGCCCTGGCCGTGTTGCTGTTCTTCCCGGCCCTGTCGTCCGGCAGCCTGTTCGGCACGCCGATCAAGGGGCTGGTGGCGCCGGCAGGCGTCTCAGTCGTGTTCGGTGCATTCATCTTCGGCATCGGCATGCAGCTCGGTGGCGGCTGCGCCTCGGGCACGTTGTTCACCGTCGGCGGTGGCAATGCGCGAATGCTGGTGACCTTGCTGTTCTTCATCATCGGTTCGGTCACCGCCACTCACCACGTCGACTGGTGGTTCGCCTTGCCGTCGTTCCCGGCCACCTCCATCGTCCAGGCCTGGGGTGTGGTGCCTGCGCTGTTGGCCAGCCTGGCCCTGTTCGGGCTGATCGCGTGGGCCACGCGGGTGCTGGAAATGCGTCGCCATGGCGGGCTGGAAGTACCCGCGCCCAGCGAGCACCAGGGCCTGCGTCGCTTCCTGCGAGGCCCCTGGCCGCTGGTATGGGGCGCCATCGCACTGGCGCTGCTGAACTACGCCACCCTGGCCCTGGCCGGTCGCCCCTGGGGGATCACCTCGGCGTTCGCTCTGTGGGGGGCCAAGACCTTGGGTGGCCTGGGTGTCGACGTCGGCAGTTGGGCATTCTGGCAGGTGCCTGCCAACGCCAAGGCCCTGGCCGCACCCTTATGGCAGGACGTCACCACGGTGATGGACCTGGGGATCGTGCTCGGTGCGCTGTTGGCTGCAGGCCTGGCCGGGCGTTTCGCGCCGAGCTTGAACATTCCGTTGCCGTCGCTGATCGCCGCAATCATTGGTGGCCTGTTGCTGGGCTATGGCTCGCGCCTGGCCTATGGCTGCAATATCGGCGCCTACTTCAGCGGCATCGCATCGGGCAGCGTGCATGGTTGGCTGTGGCTGGTGGCGGCCTATACCGGCAATCTGGTAGGTGTACGCCTGCGCCCGCTGTTCTTCGCCGGCGAGCGTCGTGCGCCGGCCTTGAGCGGCTGTTGAGACTCACCGCCCCAACATATAAGTGGCTGGGGCGGGTGTTCTAATGTTAACAAGGCACCTTAAATAGTTTTGCTATCTATTTGAAACTAAAGAATTTATCTTCTAGCAACGGCATGTTGCACACACTGTTCATAGTACGTCTGCTTGATCGCGGTCGGCTTGAGTCGCGAGCGGCTGTTGTAGGTCTGTTCGGTGATGCCGAATGCCGTCATGCGCATCCAGGGCTTGGGAAACCGCCGTGTTTGCAGTTTCTTGCGCGTGGCATACAACGTCACGCCGGAAAGCTTGGCCTGTTGCGCTTCGGCGGCGATCTGCGAGCCCCAGTTACAGACGTGGCGATCGTTCTGGTTCAAGGCTCTGGCCTGGGCGCCGAAGGCGACCGTGGCCATTACGCAGCCAGCGATCGTTGCTAGAAATGCCCGCATGTTGCTGTCCTAAGCTTATGAAGGGGAAGGAAGTTTGCCTTCACCTTGCACGGCTAGGGGCCAGCAATTTGCCGTCAGATTTTTTACCGGGCTGAAAAAGCGATCGCGAGGCAGGCACACGCCAGCCGCCCGCTTCCACGGGAAGTGTTCTGGGACCAGCAGAGGGTGACCGAGAAAGCGGGAGGGCGGCATTGCACCGCCTCGCGATCGAAACCTAACGAAGAGGAATCAGGCAGCCTGGGTGCGCTTGCCCTGGGACTTGCGCACCTGGGTACGGCAGGCTTCGCCGAAGGCTTCGAAGATCCGGATCGAGTCAGGGTTCTTCGCAGCTTGCCATTCAGGGTGCCACTGCACGGCGAACAGGAACGGCGAAATGCTTGGCGCGTGGATGGCTTCGACCAGGCCGTCCTCGGCATGGGCGATCGGCTCGATGCCTTTGCCCAGTTTGTGCAGGCCCTGGCCATGCAGCGAGTTGACGCGGATCTCGTCGGTGCCGAGCTTCTCGCGCAGCCAGCTGCCTGGCTTGATCTTCACGCTGTGCACGGCCTGGTACTGGACATCGACCGGGTCTTCGGGGTTTTCCCGGTGGTCGTTGAAGCCAGGTTCGGCGTAGACCTTCTGATAGATATCGCCGCCCAGGGCGACGTTGATTTCCTGCATGCCACGGCAGATGCCGAAGATCGGCAGGCCACGGGCGATGGCCATCTTCACCAGCGGGATGTCGAACAGGTCGCGATCCTTGTCCTGGGCCTTGCCTGGAGTCTGGTTTTCCTGGCCATAGAGGGCCGGGTCGATGTTGCTGCCCGCGCCGGTCAGGTAGACACCGTCGGCCATGTCCAGGTAGGTCTCGAGGTCTTCGATACCGCAGCAGGTGGGCACCAGGACCGGGACGCAACCGGCGAACTCGACCAGCGGGGTGATGTATTTGTGGGTCATGACCTGATAGTCATGGCCTTTGCGCTCTTGGGTACCCATGGTCATCAGGACGACGGGCTTGCGCAGGGAGGGTTGCTTGTTGCCAATGTTGCTGTTGGACATATGTCACCTTGGGACAGGTTCTACCTGTCGTTGTTGTGCAGGCGCACGGCCTGGGCCTTGTGTGCGGCCTGGAGCCCCGAGCACTGCCGGCTCGCCAGGCAGGCGATTCCGGTCGGGGCTTGATTCATAGCTTGCCAGAGCCGTTCGATATGTCAAACGAGTGGCGGTGGGCGCAGGCGCCGTTTTTCGGGGTCTGCAAGGCCTGGAAGCCTGAGGTGACAAGGGTTTGGCGGGGGGGTTGGTCAATAATATTTAACGATGCAGTTGGCTCTTTGCGTTGGTGCAATGAAATGTGGAAAAGGGCTGCTTCGCAGCCCATCAAGGCGCCAGGCCGCTTGCGCAACGGCATGCTGCGCAGCGGCCTGGCACCGCGAAAGGGTCAGTGCAGGATCTGCTTGAGAAACGCCTGCGCCCGCGCCGTCCGTGGGTGGTTGAAGAACACCTCGGGCGGGCTGTCCTCGATGATGTGCCCGCCTTCGAGGAACAGCACGCGCTCGGCCACTTGCCGGGCGAAGCCCATCTCATGGGTTACGCAGAGCATGGTCATGCCGGTGCCGGCCAGTTGCACCAGCACGTCCAGCACCTCGGCGACCATTTCCGGGTCGAGCGCCGAGGTGGGCTCGTCGAACAGCATGATCCGGGGCTTCATGCACAGTGCCCGGGCGATGGCCACGCGCTGCTGTTGGCCGCCGGACAGCTGGCTGGGGTACTTGTGTGCCTGGTTCTCGATGCCCACCTTGCTCAGGTACATGCGCGCGCGCTCCTCGGCGTCCTTGCGCGACAGCCCGCGCACGCTGGTGGGCGCCAGCAGGCAATTGTTCAGCACGCTCATGTGCGGGAACAGGTTGAAATGCTGGAACACCATGCCGATCTCGCTGCGTACCTGGGCCGCCTGGCGGCTGGTGGCGGCAAGATCGGTGCCGGCCACCTGGATGCTGCCTTGCTCGGCGACCTCCAGGCGGTTGATGCAGCGGATCAAGGTCGACTTGCCGGAGCCCGAGGGGCCGCACAGGACGATGCGTTCGCCTTCGCGGACCTGCAGGTCGATGTCATGCAGCACATGGAAGGCACCATAGTGCTTGTTCAGGCCTTCGATGCGGATCAGCACCGGGCGCGGGTCGGGTTCGGGGGCGAGGCTGGCAAGGCTCAGGGGGGCTGCGGTCATTTTGTTGTTCTCCTCGCAGGTTCAGTCGAAGCGTGCGGCGCTGTAGGGCGCCGGGTCGGTGAAGGGCGCCTGGCCTGTGACCAGCTCGGCCAGCAGGCGGCCGGTGACCGGGCCCAGCGTCAGGCCGTGATGGGCGTGGCCGAAGTTGAACCAGAGGTTCTTGTGGCGCGGTGCCGGGCCGATCACCGGGCGCATGTCTGGCAGGCAGGGGCGTCGGCCCAGCCAGGGGCGGTCGTCCAAGCGCTCGCCCAAGGCCGGGAACAGCTTGCGCGCCAGGGCTTCGCAGCGGCCCAGCTGGATTTCGTTGCCGGGCGCATCGTGAGCGGCGAACTCGATGCCGGTGGTCAGGCGTACGCCCCGTGTCATGGGCGCCAGCACGTAGCCGCCCTGGGTGTCGCAGATCGAGTGCGCCAGCTCGGCGCCGTCACGGGTGCTGTAGTGCATGTGGTAGCCGCGTTTGATCGCCAGCGGGAAGCGATAGCCCAGTGGTTCGAACAGCTCGGCCGACTGCGGGCCGAGGCAGGCCACCACCTCGTCGGCGGTCACCGGCCCCCGGCGGCTGTCCACCTGCCACTGCTCGCCCACTTGGCGCAGGCTGCGCGCATCGCCATGCAGGAACTGCCCGCCACGCTGGACGAACAGCGCGGCGTAGCCGCGGGTCAGGCCGCCGGGGTTGGTCACGGTCTTGGGGTCCAACCAGTGGATGCCCCCGACCACATCGCCGTCGAGCTGCTGCTCCCGGGCCTGCAACTGGTCGCGTTCGAGGATCTGGTAGCGCAGGCCGTAGCGCGCCAGTGCCTGCAGGTCTGCCTTGGCCTGGGCGAACAGGCCAGGGTCGCGGTATATCTCGATCCAGCCCTTGGCCTGGACCAGCGCACCGAGGCCGGCGGCGTCGATCAGCGCGTCGTGCTCCTCGACACAGCGTTGCACCAGCGGCAGCATGTCGGCCGCCGCGCCGGCCAGGCGCCCGGGGGCCGACTGCTGCCAGTAGCGCAGCAGCCAGGGTGCGGCCTTAGGCAGGTGCAGGAGGCTGTAGCGCACGTCGGGCTGGCGGTTCAGGCCATAGCGCAGCAGCGCGCCCAGGCTGCGCGGGAAGGCGTAGGGGATCACGCTGGAGCGCTCGATCAGCCCGGCGTTGCCGTGGCTGGTGCCGCTGCCCGGTTCGTCGCGGTCGATCAGGACCACCTGGCGGCCACGGGCCTGCAGGTGCAGGGCGGTGCTGACGCCGACGATGCCGGCGCCCAGGACGATGGTTTGGAAATGCATGGAGCGTATCCTTCGGTCAGTTCAGGTGGCGGCCCAGGCGGGCTTCCAGGTGTTTCAGGGCGCGCCTGACGATTTCCACGATCACCAGATAGAGCACGGCGGCCCACAGGTAGATCTGGAAGTCGAAGCTGCGCGAGAAGGCCAGCTTGGTCACCCCCATCAGGTCGTACAGGGTCACCAGCGAGGCGATGGCGCTGGCCTTGATCATCAGGATCAACTCGTTGCCCAGTGGACCCACGGCCACCAGCAGCGACTGCGGCAGGACCACCTTGAAGAAGGTGGTCGAGCGCTTGAGGCTCAGGGCCCGGGCTGCTTCGTACTGGCCTGGCGCCACGGCCATGAGGCTGCCGCGGAAGATCTCCGCCTGGTAGGCGGCGGTGTTCAGGGTGAAGGCCAGCAGGGCGCAGTACCAGGCTTCGCGGAAAAACCACCACAGGCCCATGTCCTGCCAGAAACCCTTGAGCGAGCCGAGGCCGTAGTACAGTAGGAACAGCTGGGCCAGCAGGGGCGAGCCACGGAAGAAGTACACGTAGCTGGCGGACAAGTGCTGCAGCACTCGGCTACGCGACAGGCGTGCCAGGGCCAGCAGCAGGCCCAGGACAGCGCCAAGGGTGAAGGAGATCGCCACCAGCTTGGCGGTCACCAGCAAGCCGTCGACAAAGCGCGGCCCGTAGCGCTCCAGCAGGTCAGGGTCGAGCACCATGGCCAGCAATTGTTCGAAACTCATGCCCGAGCTCCTTGCAGGTGACGGTTGCAACGTCGTTCGATGAAGGCGAAGACCCGGCCCGAGAGGGCCGAGAACAGCAGGTAGCCCAGGCAGGCGACGCCATAGAAGAACATCGGTTCCTTGGTCACGCTGACGGCCAGGTTGGTCTGGCGCATCAGGTCGACCAGGGAGATGGTCGAGACCAGCGAGGTGTCCTTGAGCAGCGACAACCAGTTGTTGGACAAGCCCGGCAGGGCGATGCGGGTCAGTTGCGGCAGTACCACCTTGAAAAAGCCGGTGCGTCGGCTCAGGCCCAGGGCCGAACAGGCTTCCACCTGGCCCTTGGGTAGCGTCTTGAACGCCGCCAACCAAATCTCGCTGGAAAAGGCCGCGAACACCAGGCTGAAGGCGATCATCGCCGCCAGGAAGGTATTGATCAGCACTTCCCCTTCATAGCCCATGGCCGCCAGCAGTTTTTGCGCGGCGATCTGGCAGCCGTAGTAGATGATCAGTAGGGTCAGCAGCTCTGGCAGGCCGCGGAACACGGTTGAGAAACTGGTTGCCCAGGCGCGAGCCGCGCGGTTGCGCGAGCGGGCGGCGAGGGCGACCAGCAGGCCCAGGGGCAGGCCGATGGGCAGGCAGGCCAGGGCCAGCGACAGGGTCACCAGGGCGCCGGCCAGCAGCGCCTGGCCCCAGCCGCCGCTGGCGAAGGACAGCAAGGACAAATGTTCGAGCATGCAAAGGTGCTCCTTTTCCGTCAGCCTCGATATCCGATGGCAACGCGAACCCTGTGGGAGCGGGCTTGCCCCGCGATTGCGTCGGGCCAGTCAGCACTGACCGGCGTGCCAACGCCATCGCGGGACACGCCCGCTCCCACAGACCAGCGGCGAGGCTTGGGGGTCAGTGGTAGATGTCGAAGTCGAAGTACTTGCTGGCGATCTTCTGGTAGGTGCCGTTGGCGACGATTTCGTCCAAGGCCTTGTTCAGACGCTGGCGCAGGGCCTCGTCGTCCTTGCGCACGGCGATGGCAGCATCGGCCTTGGTACCGTTGACGTCGCCGAGGACCTTGCAGCACTCCTGGCCGTTCTTGTTGACCCACTCGTGCAGCGGAAACTTGTCGGCGATCACCCCGTCCAGGCGGCCGGCGGCGAGGTCGGCGTTGGCCTCGTCCATGGTCGGGTAGAGCTTCACGTCGGCGCCGGCCTTGGCATACACGTCTTCGGCGTAGATGGCCTGGGTGGAGGAGGACTGGGCGCCGACGGTGTAGCCCTTGAAGTCGCTTTGGGCATCGCTGATCGGACTGTCCTTGACCACCGCCACGGTCAGCGGGGTGCGGTAGTAGTGGTTGGTGAAGGCGATCTTCTTGCGCCGCTCCTCGGTGTCGATCATCGACGCGACCACGGCGTCATACTTGCGTGCCATCAAGGCCGGGATGATGCCCTCCCAGTCCTGGGCCACCAGGGTGCATTCGACCTTCATCTGCGCGCACAGGGCATGGGTAATGTCGATATCGAAGCCGTGCAGCTTGTTGTCGGCGTCGACATAGTTGAAGGGCGGGTAGGCACCTTCGGTGGCGAATCGCAGGGTCTCGGCGCTGGCCGCGCCCGCCAGGAACAGGGCACACGCACCCACCACAGCCATGGTCTTTCTCATCTTGCACCTCTGGACTTTCACTCTTGCTATTGTTGTTTGCTCGCGGGCCACGAGGTGTAGCCGACGAACTCGTTATGTAGAGCGGCAGTTGCTTCCAAGCGTCTTTCAACATCAGGCCCCAGCTTCCTGCAGACCTCGTTGACCATCAGGTGCACCCACGACAGCATCGCCGAGGTGGATTCCCAGAAGAGATTGAATTCGGTGGGGATGCGGAACACCTCGCAGGCGTTGGCGTCGGCCCAGTCGCAGAAGGTGTCGGTCACCAATGTGACCGGTATGCCGGCCTGGCGCGCCTTCTGGCACAGCTGCAGGGCATGGCGGGAATAACGGCGCGCCTCGAACACCACCAGTGCGCTGTCCTCGGCGCGGCCGAGCAGTACTTCGCCGAAGTGCCCGGCGCTGCCGTCGACCAGTTGTACGCCGTCGCGCAGGTATTGCAGCAGGTGGCTCATGCACATGGCCACGCCGCGTTCGGTCTGGAAGCCGGCGATGAACACCCGCGGCTTGCTCGCCAGGCGCTGGGCGACCTGTTGCCAGGCCTGGCCACGGCTGTACTCATGCACCCGGACCAGTGCCGCGATTTCGAGCTCCAGGCTGCCGGAGCTCTCGCTGTCGTCATGGCCCTGGCGGTATTCTTGCAGGCGATCCCCCACCAGCCAGGGGCCATCGCCCAGGTCGCTTTGCAGGTCCTGCTTGAGTGCCTTGAGGTGGGCATAGCCCAGGGCGCGGCAGAAGCGGCCGACGCTCGACTCGCTGACGCCCAGCTTGGCGGCGATGCTCGCGGAGGTCTGGAACGGCAGTTCATGCAGGTTGGCGAGCATGTAGCTGGCGATCTTGCGGCCCGAGGCTGCGGCACTGTGCAGGCTGTTCTCGAGGCGTTGCTTGATCGGTTGGCTCATGGTCGGCTCCGGGTGGGTGAGGCGTGGGATAGAAAATGGATGTTTTCTGTCATCAAGTCAACAATTGACAGATAGCTGTCATTCGCGGGACAGTTTTGCCATTGCTTACGCTGTAGCCATTCCAATTCCAAGAAAGGAGCTCCAGATGTCCGCACCTTCCGCCAGCCCTGTCGTGCGCGTGCCTTTCGCCGAGCTGCAGGCGCTGCTGCAACGGATCTTTCTGCGTCACGGTTGCGCCGAGTCGGTCGCTGCCGCGCTGGCCTTCAATTGCGCCAGCGCACAGCGCGATGGTGCCCACAGCCACGGAGTGTTTCGTATCCCTGGCTATGTTTCGACCCTGGCCAGCGGCTGGGTCGATGGCCAGGCCGTACCCCAGGTGAGCGATGTGGCACCGGGTTACGTGCGAGTCGATGCCCAGGGTGGGTTTGCTCAGCCGGCCCTGGCTGCGGCCCGGCCTTTGCTGGTCGAGAAAGCCCGCAGCGCCGGGATCGCGGTATTGGCGATCCACAATTCGCACCATTTCGCGGCGCTCTGGCCGGACGTCGAGCCGTTCGCCGACGAAGGGCTGGTGGCCCTGAGCGTGGTCAACAGCATGACCTGCGTGGTGCCGCATGGGGCGCGCAAGCCGCTGTTCGGCACCAACCCCATCGCCTTCGCCGCACCCTGTGCCGGGCATGACCCGATCGTCTTCGACATGGCCACCAGCGCCATGGCCCATGGCGATGTGCAGATCGCCGCGCGTGCGGGCGAGCAGCTGCCGCCAGGCATGGGCGTGGATGCCCAGGGCCAGCCCACCTGCGACCCCAAGGCGATTCTCGAAGGCGGCGCCTTGCTGCCGTTTGGTGGGCACAAAGGTTCGGCGTTGTCGATGATGGTCGAGCTGCTGGCCGCGGCGCTGACCGGCGGGCATTTCTCCTGGGAGTTCGACTGGTCCGGGCACCCGGGGGCGAAAACGCCGTGGACCGGGCAGCTGATCATTGTCATCGACCCGAGCAAGGCTGAAGGCGAGCGCTTCGCCCAGCGCAGCCGGGAACTGGTGGAGCACATGCAGGCGGTGGGGTTGAGCCGTATGCCAGGGGAGCGCCGCTACCGCGAGCGGGAGATGGCGCAGCGTGAAGGTGTAGCGTTGACCGAGCAGGAGTTGCAAGGGCTCAAGTCGTTGGTTGAATGATTCGGGGTAGGGTTTGAGGGGAGTGGTGGCTGTGAAATCGAGCGCCGCCCGCGCGGCGCTCGGTTCGACAGGCAGAGATCTTCTGGCACCGAACATGCAATGCTGCATTGACATCCTTGCACATCAGTGATGTTCCTCCAGCGCCACTGCAGGTATCCTCGCAGGCAGCATTCCCCGAACTGTCCTGATCCAAGGAGCTGTGCGCTGTGTTCAAACATGTCGATGCCTATGCCGGCGACCCGATTCTCTCGCTGATGGAGACCTTCAAGGCCGACCCCCGTGCCGACAAGGTCAACCTGAGTATCGGCCTGTATTACGACGAAGCTGGCGTGGTGCCGCAACTGGCGGCGGTGGGCGAGGTGGAAAAGCGCCTGGCCGATCAGCCCCACGAAGCCTCGCTGTACCTGCCCATGGAAGGCCTGGCCAGCTACCGCCAGGCGATCCAGGCGCTGCTATTCGGGGCCGACCACCCGGCCGTGACCGGTGGTCGCGTGGCCACCGTGCAGACCGTCGGCGGTTCCGGTGCGCTGAAGGTCGGTGCCGACTTCCTCAAGCGCTACTTCCCGCAGTCGCAGGTCTGGGTCAGCAACCCGACCTGGGACAACCACCGCGCCATCTTCGAAGGCGCAGGCTTCAAGGTCCACACCTATCCATATTTCGACGCAGCGAGCCGTGGCCTGGACTTCGCCGGCATGCTCGGCGCGTTGCAGGCGCTGGAGCCGAACAGCATCGTCCTGCTGCACCCGTGCTGCCACAACCCCACCGGCGTCGACCTGGACCAGGTTCAATGGCAGCAGGTGGTCGAGGTGGTCAAGGCGCGCCAGCTGATCCCGTTCCTCGACATCGCCTACCAGGGCTTCGGCGAAGGCCTGGTGGAAGATGCCTACGCCATTCGCGAAATGGCCCGTGCCGGTGTGCCATGCCTGGTGAGCAATTCGTTCTCGAAGATCTTCTCGCTGTACGGCGAGCGGGTAGGCGGCTTGTCGGTGGTCTGCGACGACGACGCCACTGCCCAGAGCGTGCTCGGCCAGCTCAAGGCCACCGTGCGCCGCAACTATTCCAGCCCACCCTGCCACGGCGCCCAGCTGGTGGCCGGCGTGCTGGGTGATGCCGGCCTCAACGCCCAATGGGTGGCGGAAGTCGAAGTGATGCGCAAGCGTATCCTCGACATGCGTCAGGGGCTGGTGGACCTGCTCGGCGAGCTGCTGCCCGGCCAGGACTTCCAATTCTTCCTGCGTCAGCGCGGCATGTTCAGCTATACAGGCTTCAGCGTCGCCCAGGTGCGCCGCCTGCGTGACGAGTTCGGTGTGTACCTGATCGACAGCGGCCGGGTGTGCATGTCCGGGCTGCGCCCGGCCAACCTGCGCCGCGTGGCCGAGGCCTTCGCGGCCGTGCAGCAGGGCTGAACCCGCCGAGGCACCTTCATGGTGCCCGGCAGGTTGTTCGCCGGGAACAAGGGGCCTGCATGTCAGGCCCCTTGTTCATTCATGACAGCAATGCCCCGCCTGGGCGCCCGCCGCATAGCGGTCATGGTGGCGCACCCAGTCCATGGTTCCCTCCTCGTTACGCCCCAGCGGCGCGATATCGAGGAAGTTGTACGCCCCCACCAGGATGTCCAGCCCCCGGGCATAGGTGGAATAGGTGTGGTACACCTCGCCGTCGCTATCCCGATAAAACGCGCTCAGCCCGGGCAGCTCCCGCTCGTTGCCGGTATAGGGCTCGTAGTTGTACTGCGCCGAACCGTCGGTGGCCATGCGCACGCCGAAGTCCTCGTTGAAACAGCTGCCGTTGGACGAAAACCAGGGGAAGCTCCAGCCCATGCGCCGACGAAAATCTTGGAACTGCGCATAAGGTGCCTGCGATACCGCCACCAGCGACACATCGTGGTGCGCCAGGTGCAGGTTGGCACCGTCGAAATGGTCGGCTAGGAACGAACAGCCCGGGCAGCCTTCGCTCCAGCCCTCGGCGAACATGAAGTGATAGACCAGCAGCTGGCTGCGCCCGGCGAACAGGTCGGCCAACCCCAGTTCACCCTCGGGCCCCTGGAAACGGTAGGCCTGTTCGACCTTGACCCAAGGCAACGCCCGCCGGGCTGCGGCGAGCTCGTCACGCAGGTGGGTGAAGGCTTTCTCGTGCAACCACAGCTGGCGCCGTGCGGCGAGCCACTGGCTGCGGGTGACCACCTCGTGGTCTGTATCGGAACTGCTCATGATGGCTGACTCCAATAGAGGGATTCAGCTACTGGTCGAGTGGGGAGGGGGGGGATCGACAGATCGGAGCTGTTGGGCGACGAACGGGTGTTACAGGTAAAAACCTAAATGCTGCGGGGGGGCTGTTACACATAATATTTAGTTTTCCTATAGCGTGTGGGAAACGGCCTGCTTAATTATAGGAAGTTTCGCTTATTGTGTTTCGCTAGTCGGTGCTTACTATGAGGTGGCGAAGTTAAGGGTCATCCCTTTGCGGGATGTCACGACCAGCATTCTGTTTATGTAATTTCTGCATTGCGGAACTCTTTAAATGTTATCGGTAATTAAAATGAAGCAGCAAAGGCCACGCTCCAAACGCTGGTTGGGTTTGGCAATATTGATGTTGCCAGTATTACTGGTAACGGTGGATAACACGGTCTTGGGGTTCGCGCTGCCGAAGATTGCCGAAGCGCTGCATCCCACTGCCAGCCAGCAACTGTGGATGATCGATGCCTACTCGTTGATTCTGGCCGGGCTGTTGGTATCTATGGGCAGCCTTGGAGATCGCATAGGTCATCGTAAATTGCTGCTGGTCGGCTCATTGGGTTTTGCCATTATCTCCGTCATGACGGCTTATTCCAGCAGTGCCGCGCAGTTAATTGCCGGGCGGGCCTGTATGGGGATCTTTGGCGCCATGCTGATGCCTTCGACACTGGCATTGATCCGTTCGGTTTTCGAGGATCGAGAAGAGCGGCGCCTGGCTGTCGCGATCTGGGCAACCACCCTGACAGTGGGGGCCGCGCTCGGTCCTTTGATTGGTGGCGTGTTGCTGGAATTTTTCAGTTGGGGAGTGATCTTCCTGTTGGCTGTGCCGATATTGATGCCGCTGTTGATCTTGGGGCCATGGTTACTGCCCGAGTCAGAACCCGATGCGTCGGGCCCTCTCGATCCTTTGAGTATTCTTCAATCAATGATCGCGTTGGGAGCGTTGGTCTATGGCATCAAGCACGTAGCCAGCGAAGGCGTGGACGGTTTGGCCATGGCGGCGTTTATCGTTGGTATGGCTGGGGGCTGGCTGTTTGTGCGACGCCAACTGCGGTTGCCGGTTCCCTTGATGGACCTGACGCTATTTCGCAACAAAACCTTCAGTGGTTCTGTCGCCATCAACCTGATGAGTTTGGCCTTTCTGATCGGCTTTGTCTTTTTCGCCACGCAGTTCTTGCAAATCGTTCTGCGCATGCCTGCGCTCAATGCCAGCTTGGCATTGGTACCTGGGCAAGTTCTGGCGATTATCGTGGGGATGCTGGTGGTGCCGGTTGCTCAACGGGTTCCGGTGTCTGTGCTGGTGCCCGTGCTGCTAGCGTTTACCGGCGCCGCGTTTTTACTGATTGCCAGCCTCGGCAGTAGCCTGACGGTAGTGGTTATTGCGTTCGCCTTATTGAATATTGGCGTGGGGGCAATCGCCACGGTGTCCAATGACGTGATTCTGTCGGCGGCCCCGCCCGCCAAGGCAGGGGCTGCGTCAGCCATCAGCGAAACTGCCTATGAAGTAGGTGTGGTGTTGGGGACAACGGTATTGGGAGGTTTGATTACCGTTTACTATCGCGGAGTTCTACGTTTGCCGGTGTTCCTCACGCCGGTACAAGAGCGCCTTGCCAGCGAAACGTTGGCTGGAGCCCATACCGTAGCGGCAGCACTGGCAGGCGATCAGGCAAGCGAGCTGATGACCATCGCTGGGAGCGCGTTTGAAGGAGGTATTGGCTTGATGTCATGGGTGACTTTCGCCCTGGCGGCGATTGCCATTGTCATTGCCCGCTGGTCGTTGAGAGCGAGTTAGCTTGTGAGCGGGGGGCATTGCTACTTTTGTACCGAAGCCACTGACATCGAGCAGCAAAGCTGAAGGCCGATTCGGTAAGCAGGACTTCACCTACGTTGTGGCATCGGAGGGGCTTTCGCTCAATGGGCCGATCGCAAGCGCCGCCACAAAGTGGTCCGGCTGATGCCGAGGCGACGAGCGGCTTCGTCGAGGTTGCCATGGCAGCTTTCCAGCGTTTCCTTTACATGACGCAGTTGCGCAGCCTTGCCGATGGTGTGCAGGTCCGTTTCGCGTGGGGACTTTTTACGGGCGGTTGAAAGCGCAGGGCCTTCGCACAGTTCGGGCAGCACGCGAGCCAGGTACTGCTCGTCTACGCGATGCGCCTTGAGCAGCTCGCGCGTCGAGAGCATCGCCCGCTCGATCACGTTCTCCAATTCCCGGACGTTCCCGGGCCAGGCATAGCGCTCAAGGTACGGCAGCAATGCGGCGGGTATATCGGCAGCGCCCGCGGGCTGGCCCTGTACGAGCAGGCGCTGGCTGATGCTTGCACTGATCTGGGCGATGTCTTCAGGTCTTTCACGCAGCGGTGTGGTTTGCAGACGCAGGATATTGAGCCGGTAATAGAGATCGGGACGAAAATCGCCATCCTCCATGGCTGCACGCAGGTCCTGATGAGTGGCGGCGATGACGCGCACGTCGATGGCAATGGGTTCGGTGCCGCCCAGACGCAGCACTTCGCGCTCCTGCAAGACCCGCAGCAGACGCGTTTGCAGCGACACCGGCATGTCGCCAATCTCGTCGAGGAACAACGTGCCGAGGTGCGCAGCTTCGATCAGGCCCGGCTTGCCGCCCTTGCGCGAGCCGCTGAAGGCGCCTTCCTCGTAGCCGAACAGTTCGCTTTCCAGCAACGACTCGGGAAACGCCGCGCAGTTGATGGCGACGAAGGGGCCTTGCCGGCGCGGGCTTTCGTTATGGATGCCCTGGGCGAGCAGTTCCTTGCCGGTGCCGCTTTCACCGGTAATCAGGATGGTCGAATGGCTGGTGGCAAAACGCTTGGCCAACTGCAGCATCTCGCGGTTGGCCTTGCTGTTGCCGTTGAGCTGGTCGAGCCGGTAACGGGCAGTGAACGCACCGGGGCGGCGGGTGGATCGGATGCGCTGGTCGGCACGTTGCACAACGGTGATGTCCTGGCAGGTCAGGACCAGGCCGGTACGTTCGCCGTTCTCCAGGATAGGCAGTAAATTGCTCACCACGACGTGCGAGCCGAGCCGCATCACACGGTTTTCTTCACCCGTGCCTTCCTGCAGCGCCTGCTGCATGTCCAGTTCCGGGCACAGCTGCTGCAGCGGCCGGCCCAACGCTGCGCTAACCGGCAGGTCCAGCAGCTGCGCAAGGGCCGGGTTGAGCGACTGCACCACGCCTTGGTTGTCGATCGCTGCAACGCCGGCGGGGATATGCCGCAGCACGGCATTCAGATGCCGCCGTTTGGCGATCTCGACGCGTTGAGTGTCGAGAATGCCCAGGGCTTCCTCCAGCGCTTTGCGCGCGGTTTCTTCGCTCAGCGACAGCACGCCATGCAGCCCTGCCTGCTCCGCCAGCTCCACCACCGTCGACGAGCCGATGATGCTGCGACAGCCTAGCTGGGCCGCCTGTTCGACGGCCTGGCGGGCCTCTTCCAGGGAGGTGTAGGCGGCCTGGTGAACCTGGACGGTGAAGAGCGCGGCCATGGCTTGCAGGTCGTGGTTGATATGGTTGTAGCTGAGCACGGCCACTTGGGAGGAGCGTTCGCGGGCCTGCCCCAATGCCCGTAGCAGGTCGCCGCTGCCCACGCGCATCGCCAGTACCGGGCGTGTCAGGTGTTTGCGCAGGTAGGCGGCGGTCGCCCCGGCGCAGACGAACACATCGACCTTGCCTGCCTGCTCCAATTCTCGGGCGGTCTGCAGTGCTTCAGCCACCGAGGTGTCGAGGACTTCGATACGGGTATCGGGGTAGTCCGTCGTGAGCCCGGCCACCACATGGGCGAGCCGGCTCCGTTGTTGGGGGCGCTGCAAGTGGCTGATCAGCACGACGACCTGGGAGGCAAGAGCATCCATCACGGGGCCTGTTCATATTTGAAATGTTTCGATAATGAATCAATAGCTTGCAAATATGCAACGAGCAGCCTGACTTTCGCTCGTCGGTGAGTTGTCAGAACCCAGGCTGCATGCGGCCTGTGGCAGACACTTGAAGAGTTGGCCCAGGCCTTGCTCTTGGGCTTGTGCCAACCCAGAAACCAAAGGCAGGGCCTACAGACCCATGAGCAGTTCACCAACGATTTCCCAGGCCAGCGATACGTTCGCGGCCATGACTGACGATCATCGCCTGGCCGAGTTCATCCGCGAGCAGGCCTCGGCAACGCGGGTAGTCATCCAGGCGCGCAAGCGCCTGAGCGGTGGCGCCATCCAGGAAAACTGGCTGCTGGACCTGCTGATCGAAGGCGGCCCGTGGGCCGGTGCCCGGCGCTGGGTACTGCGCAGCGATGCGCTTTCAGCGCTACCCGCCAGCCTTGACCGTGAACAGGAGTTCGCCGTGCTGCAGGTGGTTCACCAGGCCGGCGTGAAAGTGCCACGCCCGCTCTGGCTGTGCCGCGATGTGCGCGTGCATGGGCGGGCGTTCTTCCTGATGGAGTATGTGCCGGGTATCGCTGCCGGTCGCGCGCTCAGCGCCGGCGCCGGCCCTCAGGGCCGGGCGCAACTGGCGGCGCAGCTTGGCGCCAACCTGGCGCGTCTGCATCAGGTCCGCCCGCCGTGCGCCACGCTGGGCTTCCTGTCCGCTGCGGACAGCTCGCCGGCCCTGGCGACCATCGATGCCTACCGCCGCTACCTCGACACCCTCGCCGATGCCTATCCGGTGCTGGAATGGGGCCTGCGCTGGTGCGAGCTGCATGCGCCGCGCAGCAGCACCCTGTGCCTGTTGCACCGTGACTACCGCACCGGCAACTACCTGGCCAGCGAAGAAGGGCTGGAGGCCGTGCTCGACTGGGAGTTCACCGGCTGGGGAGATCCTTGCGAGGACCTCGGCTGGTTCACCGCCCGCTGCTGGCGTTTTACCCGTCCAGACCTCGAAGCCGGCGGCATTGGCCAGCTGGAGGATTTTCTGCGTGGTTATCACGAGGTGTCTTCGCTGTGCATCGAACGCAGTCAGCTGCACTACTGGCAGGTCATGGCCACCCTGCGCTGGGCAGTGATTGCCTTGCAGCAAGGGCAGCGCCATCTGTCCGGTGAAGAACCGTCGCTCGAGTTGGCACTGACAGCCCGGCTGTTGCCGGAGCTCGAACTCGACATCCTGCACATGACTGGAGCCGAAGCGCCATGACCCAACCCAACGCCCACCAATTGCTCGAGATCGCCCGCGCGACGCTTCTGGAGCAGCTGTTGCCAGCGCTGCCCGGCGAGTTGCGTTACCCGGCCTTGATGATCGCCAACGCCATGGCCATTGCGGCCCGCGAAAGCCGCCTGGGTGCTCAGGCCGAGGATCAGGAGCAGGCGCGTCTGGTCGCCTTGGTCGATGACGCGCCGTCGACATTGCCCGACCTGCGCCGCCAACTGGCTCGCGCCATTCGCCAGGGCAGCCATGACGCCCCGCAAACCCGGCGCACCCTGGTCGAGACATTGCGCCAGATCACCGTTGCCCGATTGGCGATCAGCAACCCCAAGGCCTTGCCCTGAAACTGCATCGACCACCCCATTCCTCCGATAGACAAGAACACACAAGGACAGCCATGAACTTCACTCTCCCGGACGAACTGCTCGCCTTGCAGGCCAAGACCCGAGACTTCATTGCCGAACAGGTCATCCCGTTCGAGAACGACCCCCGCCAGGACAGCCATGGCCCCAGCGACGCCCTGCGCCAGGACCTGGTGGCCCGCGCCCGCGCCGCCGGCTTGCTGACGCCTCACGCCAGCCGCGAAATGGGCGGCCTGGAGCTGAGCCATGTGGCCAAGGCGATCGTTTTCGAAGAGGCCGGTTACTCGCCGCTGGGCCCGGTAGCGCTGAATATCCATGCGCCGGACGAAGGCAATATCCACCTGATGGACGTGGTCGCCACCGAGGCGCAGAAGGACCGCTGGTTGCGCCCGCTGGTCCAGGGCCATGCCCGTTCGTGCTTCGCCATGACCGAGCCTGCTCCGGGCTCCGGTTCGGATCCGTCGATGCTGCGTACCACTGCCACCCGCGATGGCGACGACTACCTGATCAATGGCCGCAAGTGGCTGATCACCGGGGCCGAAGGCGCGGACTTCGGCATCATCATGGCGCGCATGGAGGATGGCACCGCGACCATGTTCCTGACCGACATGAAGCGCGACGGCATCATCCATGAACGTCAGCTGGACTCGCTGGACAGCTGTTTTACCGGTGGTCACGGGCAGCTGCGTTTCGACAACCTGCGTATCCCGGCGAGCGATGTCCTCGGCGAGATCGGCAAGGGCTTCCGTTATGCCCAGGTGCGCCTGGCGCCCGCACGCTTGACTCATTGCATGCGCTGGCTCGGTGCCGCGCGCCGCGCCCACGACATCGCCTGCGACTATGCGCGCACCCGTGACGCCTTCGGCAAGCCGCTGGGCGAGCACCAGGGCGTGGGCTTCATGCTCGCCGACAACATGATGGACCTGCACGTGGTGCGCCTGGCGGTCTGGCACTGCGCCTGGGTGCTCGACCAGGGCCGGCGCGCCAATGTCGATTCGAGCATGGCCAAGGTGATCAGCGCCGAGGCGCTGTGGCGGGTGGTCGATCGTTGCGTCCAGGTATTGGGTGGCCGCGGGGTGACCGGGGACACCGTGGTGGAGCGGATCTTCCGCGACATTCGCCCGTTCCGCATCTATGACGGTCCGAGCGAAGTGCACCGCATGAGCCTGGCGAAGAAGCTGCTCGACCAGCGCCTGGAGGCCCACTGATGCAGCCGAACCTTGTCCGACTGTTCGCCCTCGACGGGCGCCGCGCCCTGGTGACCGGGGCCTCCAGCGGCCTGGGCCGTCACTTCGCCATGACCCTGGCCGCTGCAGGCGCCGAGGTGGTGGTGACCGCCAGGCGCCAGGCGCCGCTGCAGGCGTTGGTGGAGGCCATCGAGGTGGCTGGAGGGCGGGCGCAGGCCTTTGCCCTCGATGTGACCAGCCGTGAGGACATCTGCCGGGTGCTCGATGCCGCCGGCCCGCTGGATGTCCTGGTCAACAATGCGGGGGTGAGCGACAGCCAGCCTTTGCTGGCCTGCGATGATCAAACCTGGGACCACGTGCTCGACACCAACCTCAAGGGCGCCTGGGCCGTGGCCCAGGAAAGCGCCCGGCGCATGGTGGTGGCGGGGAAGGGGGGCAGCCTGATCAATGTCACCTCGATCCTCGCCTGCCGTGTGGCCGGTGCCGTCGGCCCTTACCTGGCGGCCAAGGCCGGCCTGGCCCACCTGACCCGCGCCATGGCGCTGGAGTTGGCGCGCCATGGCATCCGGGTGAACGCCCTGGCGCCCGGCTACGTGATGACTGATTTGAACGAGGCCTTCCTGGCCAGCGAGGCCGGTGACAAGTTGCGTTCGCGTATCCCCAGCCGACGCTTCAGCGTGCCGTCGGACCTGGACGGCGCCTTGCTGCTGCTCGCCAGCGATGCTGGGCGGGCGATGAGCGGCGCTGAGATCGTGGTCGATGGCGGCCATCTGTGCAGCAGCCTGTAACGCGCCCTGGCGCAATAACAACAAGAACAGGAGGTAGGTATGTGCGTGCAAAACCTGAGCAATGTGTCGATGAGGTGCCTGCCATGATGGTTCCAACCCTCGAACATGAGCTTGCTCCCAACGAAGCCAACCATGTCCCGCTGTCCCCGCTGTCGTTCCTCAAGCGTGCCGCCCAGGTGTACCCGCAGCGCGATGCGGTGGTCTATGGCGCAAGGCGCTACAGCTACCGTCAATTGCATGAGCGCAGCCGCGCCCTGGCCAGTGCCTTGGAGCGGGTCGGTGTTCAGCCGGGCGAGCGGGTGGCGATATTGGCGCCGAACATCCCGGAAATGCTCGAGGCCCACTATGGCGTGCCCGGTGCCGGGGCGGTGCTGGTGTGCATCAACATCCGCCTGGAGGCGCGCAGCATTGCCTTCATCCTGCGTCACTGCGCGGCCAAGGTATTGATCTGCGATCGCGAGTTCGGGGCCGTGGCCAGTCAGGCGCTGGCCATGCTCGATGCGCCGCCTTTGCTGGTGGGCATCGACGATGATCAGGCCGAGCGCGCCGACCTGGCCCACGACCTGGACTACGAAGCGTTCCTGGCCCAGGGCGACCCCGCGCGACCTTTGAGTGCGCCACAGAACGAATGGCAGTCGATCGCCATCAACTACACCTCCGGCACCACGGGGGACCCCAAGGGCGTGGTGCTGCATCACCGCGGAGCCTACCTAAACGCCTGCGCTGGGGCGCTGATCTTCCAGTTGGGGCCGCGCAGCGTCTACCTGTGGACCTTGCCGATGTTCCACTGCAACGGCTGGAGCCATACCTGGGCGGTGACGTTGTCCGGTGGCACCCACGTGTGTCTGCGCAAGGTCCAGCCTGATGCGATCAATGCCGCCATCGCCGAGCATGCCGTGACTCACCTGAGCGCCGCCCCGGTGGTGATGTCGATGCTGATCCACGCCGAGCATGCCAGTGCCCCTCCGGTGCCGGTATCGGTGATCACTGGCGGTGCTGCCCCGCCCAGTGCGGTCATCGCGGCGATGGAGGCGCGTGGCTTCAACATCACCCATGCCTATGGCATGACCGAAAGCTATGGCCCCAGCACATTGTGCCTGTGGCAGCCGGGGGTCGACGAGTTGCCACTTGAGGCCCGGGCGCAGTTCATGAGCCGCCAGGGTGTCGCCCACCCGATGCTCGAGGAGGCCACGGTGCTGGATACCGATACCGGCCGCCCGGTTCCAGCCGATGGCCTTACTCTTGGCGAGCTGGTGGTGCGCGGCAACACCGTGATGAAAGGCTACCTGCACAACCCAGAGGCCACCCGGGCCGCATTGGCCAATGGCTGGCTGCACACGGGCGACCTGGCCGTGCTGCACCCGGACGGCTATGTGGAAATCAAGGACCGGGCCAAGGACATCATCATTTCCGGCGGCGAGAACATCAGCTCGCTGGAGATCGAAGAAGTGCTCTACCAGCACCCCGAGGTAATCGAGGCCGCGGTGGTGGCGCGCCCGGATGCGCGCTGGGGCGAGACCCCCCATGCGTTCGTCACCCTGCGCCCAGATGCGCTGGCCACGGTCACCGAAGGGGACCTGATCTGCTGGTGCCGCGAGCGTCTGGCGCATTTCAAGGCGCCGCGGCATGTGTCGCTCACGGAGCTGCCCAAGACTGCCACCGGCAAGATTCAGAAGTTCGTCCTGCGCGAGTGGGCCCGGCAACAGGAGGCGCATACCGCCGACGCCGAGCCTTGATCGAGCGGCAACCCTGCACACCCCATAACAACAAGTACATTGATCGAGGTGTCCCATGTCCAGCCTGTTATATGCGCGTGTTCGCGCCAATGCCCGGTTCCAGCAACTGGTGACGCGCAGAAATCGTTTTACCCTGAGCCTGTTCGTGCTGATCCTGGCCACGTTCTATGGCTACATCGCGTTGGTATCGTTTTGGCCCGAGCTGATCGCCAGGCGCCTGGCCGAGGGGTCGAACATGACCTTCGGCGTCGCGGCCGGGGCTTTCCTATTCGTGTTCTTCTGTGCGCTGTCGGCGTTCTATGTGTACCGGGCCAACGGCGAGTTCGACCGTCTGACGCAGGCGCTGGTTGCCGGGTTGGAAGAGGAGCCGCGCGCATGAAGAAACTACTGCCTCTGGCTTTGTTGCTGCACTCCGGCCTGTTGTTGGCTTCGCCTGCGCTCGACGCGGGTCAGCGTCAGCCGCTCAACCTGCATGCCATCGGCATGTTCATGGTGTTCGTGCTTTTCACCTTGTGCATCACCTGGTGGGCGGCGCGGCGCACCCGCTCGACGGCGGATTTCTACAGCGCCGGTGGCGGCATCCTAGGCTGGCAGAACGGCCTGGCGCTGGCCGGTGACTACATGTCCGCCTCGACGTTGCTGGGGATCACCGCGCTCATCTACACCTCCGGTATGGATGGCTACATCTACCTCATCGCCTTCTTCGCGGGCTGGCCGGTGTTGCTGCTGTTGATGACCGAGCGGCTGCGCAACCTGGGCCGCTTCACTTTCGCCGACATCACCTCGTACCGCCTCGACCAAGGTAAGGTGCGCACCATGGCCGCCATCGGCTCGCTGACCGTGGTGTGTTTCTACCTGGTGGCGCAGATGGTCGGGGCCGGGCAGCTGATCAGGCTGCTGTTCGGCCTGGACTACCACATCGCCCTGGTGATCGTCGGCGTGCTGATGATGCTGTATGTCACCTTCGGTGGCATGGTGGCGACCACCTGGGTGCAGATCATCAAGGCATTCCTGCTACTGGTAGGCGGTTCGCTGGTGCTGTTCCTGGCGCTGCGCGAGTTCGACTTCAGCTATGACACGCTGGTCACCCAGGCCATGGACACCCATGCCCTGGGCGAGCGCCTGCTGGCGCCTGGCAGCCTGTTGGCCGACCCATTGACCGCGCTGTCGCTGAGCCTGGGGCTGGTGTTCGGCACTGCCGGCCTGCCGCATATCCTGATGCGCTTCTTCACCGTGAGCGATGCCCGTGAGGCGCGCAAGTCGGTGCTCTATGCCACCGGATTCATCGGCTACTTTTTCAATGTCATTTTCCTGCTGGGCCTGGCGTCGATCGTGATCGTCAGCCAGCAACCGCAGTTTTTCGAAGGCGGGCAGGTGGGTGGCAAGCTGTTGGGCGGGGGCAACATGGTGGTCATGCACCTGGCCCAGGCGGTAGGCGGCAACCTGCTGCTGGGCTTTTTGTCTGCCGTGACCTTCGCCACCATCCTGGCGGTGGTGTCAGGCCTGGCGCTTGCGGGTGCTTCCGCCATCGCCCATGATCTCTATGCGCGGGTGATCATGAAGGGCGCGGCCAGCGAGTCGCAGGAGCTGCGGGTGACCAAGCTGGCCACCCTCGGGCTTGGGTTGGTGGCGATAGCTCTGGGCATCGTGTTCGAAAACATCAACGTGGCCTTCATGGTCGCGCTGGCGTTCGGCATCGCCGCGTCGGCCAACTTCCCGGTGCTGTTCCTGTCGATGTTCTGGTCGGGGTTGACCACGCGCGGCGCGTTGGCCGGTGGCTACGTGGGGTTGGTCAGCGCCATGGGCTTCGTGGTGTTTTCCAAGCTCGTGTGGGTGGATGTGTTGCACTTTGCCGAGCCGCTGTTCCCCTATACCCAGCCAGCGCTGTTCTCCATGCCGCTGGCGTTTGCGGTGGCGTATGGCGTTTCCCGGCTAGACCGGACTGCGCGAGCCAAGGCAGAAAGGGCGGCGTTCGCCGACCAGTTCGTAAGGGGCCAGACCGGCCTTGGCGCCAGCGGTGCGGTCGATCATTGATTACCTGCGGCCGCTGGCGGATGCGTGCCAGCGGCCAGGTGAAGCCTCGTTAATACCCCCTGAAAATCTCGCCGATGCTGGTGATCGGATGCCCCATGTGCTGCGCCGCCGCTCGGTTGACGAGAGAAGGCCTGGGGGCAAGCAGGACACTCAGGAAAACGGCCAACGTCAACACGGCCAGTAGAAAACCAAATCGGCGCATATGATCCTCCAGCGATTTTTATTGTTGTTGTCTTCAGGTTCGATCCGAAAGGCCAGTATCACGCGGTTAGTGCCCGGGCGCTTTGTCGTGGGCGAATGACAGGGTGATGGCTGCAATGTCCTGGTCGCCATAGCCCATTGACGCCGCGCGCTGCGCGACTTGGCATACCGCGTCGAACACTGGCGTCCAGGCCCCTTGTGCATGCAGGGATTGGGCAATGTGCGCGAAGGCATCTACATGTACATCGAGCCTCGCCTGGTCGCCTGCGAAATCCTGCGCTTCGAGCCGGCGTGCCGCTTCCTCGAGTGCGTCGGCGACGAAAAAGCGTGACGTGTCGAGCAGGAGCCTGGCTGTCTTTGAAACCGACAGGCCAAACCGTTCGCTCGCACCCACGGCCTCGAAGAACGCAACCATCGCGGCAAACGCATGGGCGTGGAGCACGCTCGCGAAGGCCAATGCTTCGCCCCAGGGAAGGAACACCGTATGGCCGGCGAGCCCTTCAAGCAGCGACCGGTGCTGCTCGAAGGCCTCACGATCGCCGGTATGAATACTGTGGCTTTCGCGATGGCCGACGTTGCGCGGGTAGGCCACGATCATCCCTTTGACGTAATGGCCGCCCGCCCGATTGACGAGGCCCTGAAGCGCCGGTCCCTCGTCCTGGGCGTTGGTGGTGTAATCGACGATCGTACGGTTGGCCAGTGCATGCATCACACCTGGCATCCCGAGCACCTCGTGGGTCGCGTGGTTGTCCAGGAGCACGAAGATCGTGGCCGGGCTTGCAACCAGCGCGGTTTCAACGCTGTCGCACAGGTGAGCGCCAGCGGCGACGAGCGACGCAGCCTTGCCGGGTGATCGATTCCAGATCGCCACGCGTTTGCCTTGCTTGAGCAACGCGTGTGCCATGAGCGTTCCCATCGCACCGAGCCCGACCACGGACACATCAAACTCGAAACTTTCATCATTTTGTTCGCGCACGTTCAAAGCCTCTTGATTGTTGTTTTATGTGATGCCCCGCGGAAGAGCCTTTGCTCATCGCAGGTTCTGCGATCGGGCCCAGTCCGTTGCGTCAGCCAACGTGCGCTCGAAGGCGCTGAAGATCGCTTCGATGTCGCCCTGCGTGGTAATCAACGGCGGGCAGAACGCGATCGTGTCGTAGAGGGCGCGAATGATCAGCCCATGCTTGTGGGCCTGTTTGAACACGTAGCCACCCAGTGCACCTGGCTGGGCGAACGGTTGGCCGGTGGCCTTGTTCGCAACCAGTTCGATCCCGCCCATCAGCCCGACGCCTCGGACGTTGCCGACCAGCGGGTGGTCTTCGAACGCGCGCAGGTGGCGCTGGAACATGGGGGCCAGGCGCTGGACATGGCCAACCAGGTCGCGCTCTTCGATGATGCGGATGTTTTCCAGCGCAACCGCGGTGGCGACGGGGTGGCCCGTGCAGGTCAGGCCATGGGCGAATGCCCCCAGGCGCTGGCTCTGGCTCACCAGTACATCGTTGATGGCATCGGACACCACCACGGCCGCCAGCGGCTGGTAGGAAGAGGTGAGCTGCTTGGAGAGCACCATGATGTCGGGCTGGATGTCGTACAGCTGAGCCCCGAACATCGTGCCCAGCCTGCCAAAACCGGTGACGATCTCGTCGATCACCACAAGAATGTCGTAGCGCCTGCACACTGCCTGGATCGCCGCCCAGTAGCCAGTGGGAGGAGGGATCACGCCGCCCGCTGCGATCACCGGTTCGCCGACGAAAGCGGCAATGCTTTCCGGCCCTTCGGCGAGGATGTAGCGCTCCAGTTCGTTCGCCAGGCGGGCCGAAAAGGCTTCCTGCGTTTCCCCTGGCCGGGCGAACCGGTAGAAGTTCGGGCACGTCAGGTGGTGAACCGGGATGGCCGGCAGGTCGAAGTCGCGATGAATCGAGGGGATGCCGGTCAGGCTCCCGGCAGCGATGGTGGCGCCGTGATAGGCCTGCTGGCGAGAGATGAATTTCTTCTTGTGCGGTTTGCCCAGCGCGTTGTTCACGTACCAGAGCATCTTCACCACCGAGTCGTTGGCTTCGGAGCCTGAATTGGTGAAGAAAACATGGTTCAGGTCGCCCGGCGCCAGCTCGGCCAGCTTGGCGGCGAGCGCCGCCGCCGGGGCGTTGGTCTTGTGGCTGAAGCTGTGGTAGTAGGGCAGTTGCCTGAACTGCTCGACGGCGGCGTCGACCAGGCGCTTTTCACTGAAGCCCAAGGCAACGCTCCACAGGCCCGACATCGCCTCGATGTAGGCGTTGCCTTGCTCATCGAAGACCCGCACGCCATCGCCGCCGGCGATCACGAGGGGGCCGATTTCCTGGTGCTGCGCCAGGTTGGTGTTGGGGTGTATGAATGAAGCCAAGTCATTCTGGATGGTTGAAGTGACGTTGCTCATTGGTGTGATTTCCTGCCACGGACGGGTTGTCGACTGCACGCGATGAGCCTGCATGCGGCGCTGTATCGATACAGGCCGCACCGCAGGCCCGTGCAGTTACTGGCTAAACGCTGCCGCGACCGATTCGCCGAAGGCTTTCAGGCCTTCTTCGAGCTGGTCGGTCGGGGTGTTCACCGGTGGCATCAGCTTGATGATTTCGCCGTTCGGGCCGCAGCGGTCGACCAGCACACCCGCCTGCAGCACACGCTGCTGGGCATCCTTGGCGAATGCGACGTTGCCGCGACCGAAGTCGATGCCGGCGATCATGCCGCGACAGCGCGCGGAGGCGACGCCAGGAATTTCCGCGAAACCGGCGACCGCGCGCTCCATGGCCGCGCAGTTGGTGGCCAGCAACTTCAGGAACGACTCATCGCGCCAATAGCCGAGCGCGATCTGGGCCGTCAAGAAGGCCAGTTGATTGCCGCGGAAGGTGCCGATGTGATCGCCCGGTTGCCACACATCCAGCCCGGCGCGAATCAACACGATCGCCATCGGCAGGCCGAAGCCGCCGATCGATTTGGCGCAGGTGATCAGGTCTGGCACCACCCCGGAGCGCTCGAAGCCGAAGAAGTCGCCGGTGCGCCCGCAGCCGGCCTGGATTTCGTCGCAGATGAGCAACACGCCGTGATCGCTGGTCCACTTGCGCAAGCGTTGCAGCCATTCGTTGGAAGCCGGGTAGACGCCGGCCTGGATCTGCACGGACTCGACGATCACCGCCGCCGGTAGCTCCGAGCCGCTGCCCTGGTCGTTGGCCAGGCGCTCGAGGAAGCCAATGCTGTCGAATTCGCCGTAGGGGCTGTCTTCGTACGGCACGAACACCACATCGGTGGAAAGCCCAGGGCCACGGCGAGTGCGGTTGCCGGTGACGGCCAAGGCGCCGGCGGTCATGCCGTGGTAAGCCCCATAGAACGAGACGACCTTGGTACGCCCCGTCGCCTTGCGCGCCAGCTTCAACGCCGCCTCGACGGCGTCGGCACCGGTCGGGCCGGTGAACTGCACCTTATAGTCCCAGCCGCGTGGCATGAACAGGTCGCGCTCGATCGCTTCGAGAAACTGGCGCTTGGTGGTGGTGTGCAGGTCGAGGGCGTGGGTCACGCCGTTGGACGACAGATACGCGATCAAGGCATCGCGCATGCGCGGGTCGTTGTGGCCATAGTTCAGGGCGCCGGCGCCAGCGAAGAAGTCCAGGTACTCGCGGCCGTCTTCACCTCGGATCTTGCTGCCTTGGGCGGTATCGAACACCAGCGGCAAGTCACGGCAGTACATCCGCACGTTGGACTCGAGCCTTTCGAATGTCTCGATGTTGTTCATGCAAACCTCTTGAAAAATGATCTGGGCTATCTGGGTCGTGGGCGGTCAGTGCTTGAACATCACGTGGCGAACCACGGTGTAGTCTTCCAACCCGTACATCGACAGGTCCTTGCCGTAGCCGGACAGCTTCACGCCACCATGGGGCATTTCGCTCACCAGCATGAAGTGGGTGTTGACCCAGGTGCAGCCGTATTGCAGGCGAGCGGCCAGGCGATGGGCGCGACCCACATCGGCGGTCCATACCGACGAGGCCAGGCCGTAGTCCGATTCATTGGCCCATGCCAGTGCCTGGGCTTCGTCTTCGAATGGCGAAACCGTCACCACCGGGCCGAAGATTTCACGGCACACCACCTCGTCCTCCTGCGTAGCGCCGGCCAGGACCGTCGGCTCGAAGAAGAAGCCGCCGCCCGCAGCGCGCTTGCCGCCGGTGACCACCTCAATGTGAGGCAGTTCCTTGGCACGGTTCACGAAGCCCTCGACACGCTCCAGGTGCTCTTGGGTGATCAGCGGGCCCATCTCGGTCGCCGGGTCATCCTGAAGCCCGCACTTGATGCTGGACACGGCTTCGCCGAGCTTGCGCACGAACTCCGGGTACACCGCCTTCTGCACATAGAGGCGGCATGCGGCGGTGCAGTCCTGGCCGGCGTTGTAGAAGCCGAAGGCGCGGATGCCTTCGACGGCGGCGTCGATGTCGGCATCGTCGAAGATCAACACCGGTGCCTTGCCACCGAGCTCCATGTGCATGCGTTTGACGCTGTCGGCGGTGCCTTCGATGATGCGGCTACCGGTGCGCACGGAGCCGGTCAGCGACACCATGCGCACCTGGGCGTGGCTGGTCAGCGGTTCACCCACCGAGGCGCCGCGACCGTGCACGATGTTGACCACGCCGGCGGGGAAGATGTCGGCGAGCAACTCGCCCAGTTTCAAGGTGCTCATCGGTGTGTGTTCCGACGGCTTGAGCACGACGGTGTTGCCGCCGGCCAAGGCCGGGCCCAGTTTCCAGGCCGCCATCAGCAGGGGGTAGTTCCACGGCGCGATGGAGGCGACCACGCCCACCGGGTCGCGGCGGATCATCGAGGTGTGGCCCGGGATGTACTCGCCCGCCGCCGAGCCCTGCAGGCAGCGCACGGCACCGGCAAAGAAGCGGAACACGTCGGATACGGCAGGCAGTTCATCCTGCAACACGGCGGTGAACGGCTTGCCGCAGTTGTCTGCCTCCAGGCGGGCAAACACCGGCGCCTGGGCGTCGATGCTGTCAGCGAGCTTGAGCAGCAGTGCCGCGCGGTCCTTGGGCGGCGTTTGCGACCAGGCGTCGAAGGCCGCATCCGCGCTTTGCACCGCGGCATGGACCTGGGCACGGCTGGCTTCGGTGGTCTGTACCAGGACGCTGCCCAGGGACGGGTTGTACACGTCGAGGTTTTCGCCTTCGCCGGCCACCAGGGCACCGTTGATCAAGAGTTTGGTTTGCATGTCGATTCTCGCCATTGAACGGCAAGGCCATGGCCTTGCCTTGTGGTTGTCGTCAGGGCATTCGATTGGAAGGTGGCCGCTACGCCAGCGCGTCAGGCACTGGGTTGCGGAAGAAGCTGGTCCGGCAGGCGAGGTAAACCGCGCCCAGGGCGAGCCAGCTACAACCCATGATCAGTGCGTCTTTATCCAGGCTGGCCAGCATCCAGCCGGCCGTGACCAGGCCGATGAGTGGGAAAAGCACGCCGCGCAGCAGGCCGGCCCCGTCCTTGACGCGTGCGTCAAAGGTGAGCCGCAACGCGCAGAGGTTGACGGCGGTGAAGGCTAGAAAAGCGCCGAAATTGACCAGGGACGTCGCGGTGGCGATCGTCAGGCCAAAACCTGCGGTGCCGAAAATGCCGCAGAGCAGGATGTTGAAGACCGGGGTCTTGTAGCGAGGATGCAAGGCCCCGAATAGCTTGCGTGGCAGTTGGTTGTCCCGGCCGAGGGCGTACAGCAGCCGGCCCACGCTGGCCTGGAATGACATGCCTGCGGCGAAGTGGGCGATGATGATCCCCGCCAGGACCACGGCGAAGAACAGGTCGCCGCCGATCATGCGGGCGATCTCGAAGGCAGCCCCGTCCACGAACTCGAAGGTAGAGGAGGGGTGCGCCAGGTACATGAAGTACGAGGAGCCGACGTAGACCGAGCCGCCGATCAACGCGACCAGCAGAATGGCGCGCGGCAGTGTGCGGCCCGGGTCGCGGGTTTCCTCGCTGAGCGTGGACAGCGCGTCAAAGCCCAGGAACGAGTACGCGGCGATGGCGGCGCCGGCCATGCTGGTGGCGAAGGGCACGTTCTGGTTGAAGAACGGCTTGGCCGACAACAGCCCGCCAGGGCCGTTGGCCGCGACGATGTAGTGCACGCACAGGCCGATGAACACGACGATGATGGCCAGTTGCGTGACCATCAACAGCACGTTGAAACGGTTGGCAACCTGGATGCCCAGCACGTTCAGCAGCGAGGTGGAGACGATGAACCCGATGATCCACACCCACTGCGGCACTTCTGGAAACGCCATGTTGAGGTAGCTGGCGCCGAGCAGCCAGATCAGCATGGGGATGAAGAAGTAGTCGAGCAGGGCGGCCCAGCCCACCATGAAACCGAGGTTCGCGCTCAGCATCTTGCGGGTATAGGTGTAGGCTGAACCGGCCACCGGGAACACCCTGACCAGCCGGCCATAGCTCAACGCCGTGAACACCACGCCGGTCGCCGCGATCAGGTAGGCCATCGCCGTGGTGTTGCCGCTGGCCTGGGTAATCACGCCATAGGTGCCGAAGACGATCAACGGGGCCAGGAACGCCAGGCCGAACAGCAGTACCGAAAACGGTCCCAGGGTGCGCTTCAGTGAAGCGCTAGGGATTGATTCGCTCATGACTGACATCCCTCACGCTACGAAGTGGTAAGCAGTGGCGACGATTTCACGGTAGGTCTCGACGGTCATTTCCTTGGCATTGCTGGCGTCGGAGAAGTTTTTCTTCGACTTTTCAGCGATGGCCAGGAAGTCTTCCTCGCGCACGCCCTTCACCTCGGCGAAGCGGGGGATGCCCAGATCCTTGCTCATCTGGAACAGATAACCGACAGCGGCCTCGGCGGCCTCGGCTGGCGAAAGGTTGGGGTCGATACCCAATGCATAGGCGACTTGCGCGTGGCGGATAATGTCGGCATCGCGGTTATGGCCGAACACGAAGGGCAGGAAGATCGCGTTGCCCACGCCGTGCGGTGTGTCGTACATGCCACCGATGGCTTCGGAGATGCAGTGCACGCTGGCAACGTCCGCGTTCCCGAAGGCCATGCCGGCGATCAGACTGGCTACCAGCATCTGCTGGCGGGCGTGCAGGTTGCCAGGCTCCAGCACGGCGGGCTTGAGGTGTTGGCTGATCAGGCGGATGGCGTGCAGCGCCAGGCCGTCGCTGATCGGGTTCGCCATGCGACCGGTGTAGGCTTCGATGGCGTGGGTGAGGGCATCCATGCCGGTTGCGGCGGCAATCGACGAAGGCAGCGTGTCGAGAATATGGGCGTCGAGCAGTGCCAAAACGGGCCCGACCCGGTAATCCTGGACGCTCATCTTGAAATGGCGGACGGTGTCGGTGATCACCGCGAAGCAGGTCACTTCACTGCCGGTGCCGGCGGTGGTCGGGATGGCGACGATAGGTGGAATGGCATGCTTAAGGGTGAAAGAACCCTCGTAGTCTTCGATCCGGCCCTCGTGGGTCAGCAGCAGGCTGATGGCCTTGGCCGCGTCCATCGCGCTGCCGCCGCCGATGGCCAGGAGGCCCTGGATACCTTTGCCGCGGTACAGCTGTGCCGCGCGGTTGATGTCTTCGCTGCGAGGGTTCGCCTTCACGTCCGCGATTTCGTCGAACGAAATGCCCGACTTTTCCAGGCTGGCGTAAACGCTGTTCAGCAGCCCGGCGGCCTTGACCCCGGCATCCGTGACGATCAGAACGTGCTTGAGCCCCAATTCACGCAGATGCTCGCCAGTGCGCTCACGCAGGCCTGGCTCCATCACGACTTTGGTGGGGAGTAAGAACTTGAATTCCATACGTACCTCTTGCTCAGTTGTTGTCGTTGTTGAACGGGCAGTGGAGGAGCATCGCGCCAGGCCGTCGTCGCGGCTCAGGTGTGCTTGAAATTGGAATGTTGTTGTTTTGGGTTTGGGTTAAGCCTGTTGCGAGAAACCTCTGGTGGAATAAAAAGAGGGGCGGCCAAGCAATCCGCCCCTAAATGGAAACGGTGTTAGCGCATGTGCCCTGCCAGCAGGGAAAGCAGTGTGCCCGACAGGCACGTTGGGAAGTCATGCCCCATCCCAGGCAACAGCACCAGGCTCGACTGGCGAATCGCCGCGGCCGTGGCGAAGCCTCCGGTGGTCGCGACCATGAGGTCTTTGTCCCCGTGGATGACCAGCGTGCTGCAGCGAACCCGCTGCAGCTCCTGGGTGCGGTCTCCAGAGTTGATGATGGCGCCGATCTGCCGGGCGGTGCCGAGGTTGCTCACCTCGCCGCCGCCGCGCTCCCAGGCCTGCGTGGCGTAGTTGCGCAGGGCTTGCTCGTCGCATTCGAGGGGCGAGCCGATCAGTCGCATGATGTCCACGTAGTCCCGAACGCTTTCCTGCTGGTTGCGCGGCGGGCGGCGCAGTAGCTGGAAAAGGGCTTTGAGCGCGGGCTGGCCGACGCGCAGCGAGCCGGTGGTCGAGAAGATCGAAGTGAGCGTCCTGACGCGCTCGGGGTACCGGGCAGCGAGGGTCTGGGCGATCATGCCGCCCATCGACATCCCCACCACGTGCGCCGTTTCCAGGTTCAGGCCGTTCATGAGCCCGATCACGTCGTTGGCCATGTCGCCAAGGTCATAGCCGGGAGTGCGCTTGCGCAGGAACTGCTGCATGGCCGTGGGAGGTACCACGTCGGTGAAGAACGATCGGCCCGAGTCACGGTTGTCCAGCGTGATGACGCGGAACCCGCGCTCGACCAGGCCGGCGATGATCGGTTGCGGCCAGTAGGTCAATTGCAGCCCCAGGCCGACAATGAGCAGGACCGCCGGGGCGTCGTCAGCGCCGTGGGTGCGATAGCAGAGCTTGCGCTCCCCCGGTAGCTCGCAGAAGCGATCGGCGCTCATCGACGGCTACCTTGTTGCTGCAGCATGACACCAGCGTGCAAGGGCGCGTTGGGCACTGTGGTGAACGAGAGGCACTTGTCGGCAACGTTGCCCCGACGCAGCAGTTTGACGTCGCGGAAGTAGTCCATCGACATCACCCAGGGCTCACACGGCCCTTGGCGCGGCATGCTGTCCAAGGCGCGTTGCACGTAGCCGGCGCCAAAGTCCAGCAAGGGGCGGGTTTCGATACCGGCTGGCGCCTTGGGTTCGCAGACGTTGTGGCCCTGTTTGTCCATGAAGCCCAGCAGGCGACAGAAATGATCGCACAGCAGGCACACTTTCAAGGTCCAGGACGAGTTGGTGTAGCCCACGGCAAAGGCGAAATTGGGCACACCAGAGAGCATCATGCCTTTGTAGGCCAGGGTTTCGCTGAGTATCACCGGTCGGCCGTCCTTGTGCAGGGTGATGCCGCCGAACAGCTGTACGTTCAGCCCCGTGGCGGTGACGATGATGTCGGCCTTCAGTGTCCTGCCCGATTTGAGCAATACCCCGGACTCGGTGAACCGCTCGATGTGATCGGTGACGATGTCGGCTTTGCCTGCGCTGATGGCTTTGAACAGATCGCCTTCGGGGACCGAACACAAGCGCTGGTCCCAGGGGTTGTAGGGCGGGTTGAAATGTACGTCGACCGGGTAGTCTTTGGGCAATTCCTTGCGGGTCAGCCACAGCAGCAGCTTTTTCGAAAGCTTGGGGAAGCGTTGGCAGAATGCCCAGAAAGCCAGGGTGATCCTGGCGTTCTTGTAGCGTGTCAGGGAATAGGCGGTTTGCGCAGGCAGGATTTTGCGCAGAAACGCTGCAACGGAGTCTTTGGCGGGCTGGTTGATGATGTAGGAAGGGGTGCGCTGCAGCATGGTGATGCTGGCGACCTTGTCCGCCATCGCTGGAATCAAGGTTACCGCCGTTGCACCGCTGCCGATGACGACGACACGCTTGCCCGTGTAGTCCAGGTTTTCCGGCCAGTGCTGAGGGTGAATGATCTGTCCCTTGAACGCCTCCGTGCCCTCGAAGCGTGGGCTGAACCCTTGGTCATAGCGGTAGTAACCGCCTGCACTGAACAACCAGCGGCACTCGATGATGCGGGTTTCTGCCGTGTGACCATCCTCGACGCTCACTGCCCAGAGCCCTTTATCGCTCTGCCAGTTCGCCGAAACGACTTTCTGCCGGTACTGGATGAAGGACGCCAGTTCATATTCGTCGATGGCTTCTCGCAGGTATTCGAGAATGTCTGCGGCGTCCGCCAGGGACTTTGCCTTGGTCCAGGGCTTGAAGTCGAAACCGAAGGTGTACAGGTCCGAGTCGGAGCGAATGCCAGGGTAGCGGAACAGGTCCCAGGTGCCGCCCATTCGTTCGCGGGACTCGAGAATCGCAAAACGTTTGTGCGGCTGATGACGCCGCAGGTAGGCTGCCGCACCAATGCCAGACACACCGGCTCCCATGATCAAAATATCGAGCGGCTCAACCGGAAGAGCAGTGTGAGAGGACATGTCGCCTCCTATTGTTGTGTTATAGAGACTTGGTCAAATGACTTGATCGTTTGGCAAGAATAGGATTGGCAACGCAGGCGGATCAAGGTGCGAAATGCACCAGGTTTTTATTGGTTTGGGATGATTTGCACCATCGCGCCATGGCGCGGGGGCAGTTCTCTCGAGAAAGGGAGAGGCAAGGAGGGGCAGGCTGGGGCAGTCGCCCGGTATGAGAAAGGCGGGAAGGTAAGCCAGGTTGATGGCTAGTCAGTACCGATCGCGCCGTACTGAAGCACGGCGCATTCGAACCTTGATCAGTAACTGGCCACCAGCAGTTTTACAGCTTGGCAGGCGGTTTCGGTCTCGGCTTCCAAGCGTTCCCGGTCGCCATGGGCGGACCAAGCCAGCAACAGGCCGTCGAACAGGTTGATGAGCAAGCGGCTGATAGTGGTCAGCCTGGCCTGGTCCAGCCCGGGGCCAGTGACCTTTTCGATGGCTTGCTTGGTCGCTTCGACGGATACGGTATAGATCTTGGTTGCCATGGCCGGGTTGTTGCGCAGGTTCCAGAAGAAGAGCTCGAACTGTGTGGTCGCCAGGTCAGGGTGGGCGGTGAACCATTTGACGAGCTGGCGCAGCATTTCCCCCACCGACTCTGCCGCCGTGGCGCCTGTGGGTACGTCCTGCAACGACTGTTGCGGCATGTTGATCAAGGACTCATAGACCGCATAGAACAACTCGTCCTTGGTATGGAAGACGTAGTGCAACGAAGCCAGTGGCGAATTCGCCTCGGCCGCGATACGGCGAGTGGTGGCGTTGGCTATTCCATGTTCCGCGATCACTTTCACGGTGGCTTCAATAAAGTCTTGTCTGCGCAATTCAGCGCCTATTCGAGCCATTGGGCATTTCTCCCTCTTCGGTATTGCCGCCAGCCATCGGGTCTGGCCTCGGCGGGGACGAATGCTAACGCATGGTTGTTTCCCAATCCATGCGTCGATGCGATTGAGCGTCAGGGGTCGGTCTGCGCGACGCCTTCCCTGGGAAAGTTTAGATAACAAGTGTTTCGTTAATACACAATATGGCGTGCCGGGCGAACACGGGGAAGCACCGATTTGGGAACGCCAGTATCACCGTGCATCGGCAGGCCAGGCGCTCGCCCCTGAATTTCCGTGGACGCTGGCGCGGGTGAGGAAAACGGCACGTGAATTGCTTTGGTCATAAGACTTGATCAAGTGACCATGTCGGTTGATCAGTCGATCGCTCTTGTCGGTAGTGCCGGATTTCGGCGCTCGCGACAGGTGAGCGCAGGGTGCCTACGGCAACTTGTAGCCGGGCCCTGGGCCCAGATCCGCGGTCAAACAATGACTCAAAGCACACAGGTAAATGCGCAAATGGATACACGGAAACTTTCGACGGTCAGCAGCGACACACCGGTCGAGCAGGTAGTGGAAATCATCAAGCGTGACGGTGCCGTAATCATTTCCAACTTTGTCTCGGAAGGCACCTTGAAGGCCCTGACCGAGGAGTTGGACACCTTTTTGAGTGTCACGCCTTGCGGTATGGACCCTTACTTTGCCGGCACCCAGACACGCCGCGTCGCCCGAATCCTCGGGCGAAGTGACACGGCGGTAGAGGTGGCGCTGAATCCGTTGTTTCTCGAGTCCGCCAGAAAGATCTTGCAAACACCTACCCATGTCTGGGTCGGAAGCGACCGCGTCGAGATCGAGCCGGATATCCAACTCAGCATTACCCAGGCTATCCAGATCGGCCCAGGCCAGGGTTTGCAACCTTTGCATCGCGACGATGCCACATCGCTCTGGCGGCATCCGCAATATGGTCGTGAGGCTCGGCTGCAAATCATGCTGGCCATTACGGACTTCACCGAAGAGAACGGTGCGACACGTGTCATTCCCGGCAGCCATCAATGGGATGACGAACGCATGCCAACGCAGGAAGAAACAATCGCCGCCGAAATGAAGGCAGGCTCTGCGCTGCTATGGATGGGGTCGGTCTACCACGGTGGTGGCGCCAATACATCCTCAACGCCTCGCACCGGTCTGACCATGGCGTATGACTTGGCTTTCCTGCGACTGGAAGAAAACCACTTCCTGTCCATTCCTGTTGAGCGTGTTCGGCAGCTCCCTGCGCAACTGCAACGTCTGCTGGGTTGGAGTGCCAGCTCCACGCTGCTGGGTTGGGTTGAAATCGATGGGCAGATGCGCGACCCACAAGAGCTTCTGGGCATGGCGTCTTTCTCCGAGCCAGGCAAAGGCTTCTAACCCTTCCCCTTGGCAGAGTTCCCTGGAGCGAAGTGAATGAATGCGTCGAACAATGTGGCCGGGAACGGTTCTGAAACACTGAGGTTTCGCAGCCTCGGCGGGTGGGTGGAACGTCCTGTCGACCTGCAACCTGAATTGAAAGGTCACGCGCATGCCGATGTGATCGTGATAGGAGCCGGGTTTGCCGGTTTATCGACGGCCTTGGAGCTGTCAGCCCTTGGGGCGAGCGTCATCGTGCTGGAGCAGGAGTTCGCCGGTTTCGGTGCCAGTGGGCGCAATGCCGGTTACCTGCTCGGCAGCATGGGAATCGAGTGCGAAGTCTTCGTCAAGCGCGTGGGGCTGGAACAGGCCAGGGCGTTCGTCAGTTTCTACGACGAGGCTGTCACGTATGTGGAAGGGCGTTTCGCGGCGTTGGGTATAGATTGTGACTACATCCCCTCGGGGGTTATCCGAGCTGCCGTGCATCCAGGCCAGGAAAAGCGGCTGCGCGCGAACATGGCGCTTGGGCACACATTGGGCTCTGTGACCCGTTTCGTGGACCAGGCCGAGATGCGCGCTCGCGGGCTCCCACCTGCCTTTTTGTTTGGCAGCGAGCAGCGCGGTGGCACCCTGAACCCAGGGAAGTACATCGGTGGCCTGCGCCGTGCGGCCATCCAGGCCGGCGTGAAACTCTACGAACGCACCCCGTTGGTTTCCTACAGTGAAGGGCAAGTCATCACTTGCAAGACTCCGTTGGGCACTGCAACGGCGCCCGTGATGGTCATGGCAACCAACGCCTATACGCCTCAGGTGGGACTGTTGCGCAACAAGGTGGCGCCGATTCGCGTATCGGCAATCGAAACCGAGCCCCTGTCGACGGAGCAGTTGGCTGCCCTGGGATGGAAAGGGCGAGAAGGGATCATCACCCCGCACTACACGATGGAGAGCCACCGCCTGACGGCGCATGACACCCTGGTGTTGACGGTCAAACAGTTGGGCTACGCCTACGGCTCCAAGACTCCCAACATTCCGGACTACAGCGCCTATGCCGCGTTGGCGCGGGTGTTGCGCCAACGTTTTCCGGGTCTGCAAGGCCTTGGCATTCAGCACTGCTGGAGCGGTTATGTCAGTGGGGCTTACGATTTCCTGCCCGTCATCGGCACAACGGGGGCGAAACAGAACATTTTCTATACGGCGGGGTGCTCGGGCCATGGCCTTGCGACGCAATCGCTCATGGGCTCGCTGTTCGCCCAGAGAATCAACGGCCAAAAGCCGCCACTGCTTTCGGCATTGCAGCACAAGACACCGTCCATGCTGCCGGAGCCTTTCCAATGGTGTGCCATAAACACGGCGTTTGCAGCGGCCCGGTTGTTGGATGCCTGGACCGATAAAAAAGTGCGCAAAGACAGTGCATTGAAAAACTGAACAGTGCCGGCGCCTCGATGGCGTAAGGCTGTGGCGCGGCATTATTTACAGAGGCGGTTATCGTGGAACTCAGAGATCTAGGTGCACTGGTTTCGTGCATTCTGTTGGTGGTGTGCGGGCTGGGTTATGGCGTGGCATTCGTCAGGCGGAAGAATTATCTGCTTGGCCTGGAGTTCCTGGTCGTGGGGATTTCCGCATCGAACTTCACGACGTTCATCGCGACGGGTTGGCAGGCCAATTACAATGTCGCGATTTTTCTCGATGCGTTTTCGCGCGGGGTGGGCGTACCTGTTATCGCAACATTGGGGTTGATGGCGGTTACCCACGGTTACAAACCTTCTATAGCAAAAGACCTGCTGCTGTTCGTGGCCGGTTTTGCCGCCACCTGCGTCTACTACCTGTCTGGCATCGTCAACGATTCATTGGCGTACTTCTACGTGCTCATGTGGTCACTCTACACGGTGTACCTGTGCTACTTCACGTGGCGCCTGGCACGTACCGGGGAGGTGTTCCATGCATTGGCTACCGTGCTGGGCGGGGCGGCGGGGCTGACGGTGGCGTTGCGGTATGACTTCTTTCCGATTCCGGGCGATGACACGAAGATGGTCTTCATGACCTTCGCCTTCCTGACCTGGTCCTATTCGATCGTGCAGTTGTACTACGCCTATGGCGCGCTTGAGCGCTCCAAGCGGGTTTCCTCTCAGTCGCTCGTTCATTCCCGATAACGTTTACTCCATGGCGGGCCACAGGCCTGCTTTTTTGCCGCCCCTCGGGGCGGTTTTTTTTGGGGCATTTTTATGCGCCGTACGGTTGTCGGGTGAATGGCACGCCTCAGCTGGTGTCGTTGTGCCCAGCCGTCGATCATCTTTTGGTAACACTTGTTTCGATAATTCACATGATGGTGCATGAAAGCGCTGCGTCCACCGCAGCGAGCATCATCTAACTAATTGATATTAAAAGAATATATTTATTCATGAGGATTCTGGCATATGGCTTGCGTCATGATCTTGCGACATGGTCGGTTGATCAGGTCAATTGATCATGAGATGTGACAGGGCTGGTTTTCCGTCTGGAAAGTCGAGCCACGGTCAAAGCCCTTTGTTGAGGATCCTGCAATGAAAGAAGTGACTGAACGGCTGGAAGGTGAAGTGTCCGCTCGCCGTGTTTTCAGGCAACTGCTGCTGGCTTGCGCGGTATCGACCGCGATCTGCTCGGTTCAGGCAGCGACCCAGGAGCCTGAGGCGCTGGGTTCGAAGCTGACCCCTCTGGGCGGTGAGAGCGCAGCGAGTTCAAGCGGGGATATTCCGGCCTGGGCACAGCCAGGGCAGCAGGGGGCGGGGTGGAGTTACGGTCAGGTACGAGGGGAGCACTGGAAGTTCAAGGGTGATAAGCCCCTCTACAGCATCGACGCGAACAATGTGACACAGCATGCGAGCAAGCTGTCCCCTGGCCAGCTCGAACTGTTCAAGAAAGTCCCAGGCTATCGCATGGATGTCTACCCGACCCGTCGTACCTGCAGCGCGCCGGATTTCGTGATCGAGAACACCAGGCAAAACGTTGGCTTTGCCAAGCTCGACGCTGCCGGTGTAGCCCTTGAAGAAGCCCATGTACCCGGTATCCCGTTCCCGATGCCCAGCACCGGGGCCGAGGTGATGTGGAACATGAAGATGCGCTATCGCGGCGTCGGCGTGGAAATTCCCCGGAGCATTTCAGGCATTTCTCCGCGCAAGGGCGGGGAATGGTTGCGCCAGTCGACCGACACCTTCTTCCTGACCCCTTGGGGCAAGAAGGGGAGCGCGCTTTTCTCTTCCTATGGCCGGCTGGAGAACGCGACCTTCTTCAACTACCTGGAGCCCGCTGCGCTGGCCGGTCAATCCGCCGTGCAAACGGCTGTGGCCGGCGAGCAGGCCACGACCTTCTACTACTTCCCTGGTCAGCGTCGCGTGCGGCGCATGCCGTCGTATTCCTACGACGCGCCACAGATCGGCCTCGACAACCAGTACACCGTCGACGAGGCGAACGTCTTCTTCGGCACCATGGACCGTTTCGACTGGAAGCTGATCGGCAAGCAGGAACTGCTGGTGCCTTACAACGATTTCGGTGCCTACGATACCGCTGCCAAGGTGGAGTCGTTCGCTGGCAACGACTCGATCTCGCCGCAGTCGCGTCGCTATGAACTGCATCGCGTCTGGGTCGTCGAGGCCAATGTTCGCCAAGGCATGCGCCACCAAGCGCCCAAACGCATGTTCTACATCGACGAGGACAGCTGGAACCCGCTGCTGGCCGTCGACTTCGACAAGCAAGGGCAGATCTGGAAGGTGCGTGAAGGGTTCTCGATTCCCGTGTTCGAGACCGGCGCTTGCGACGTGCAGGCCCAGGTCCAGTACAACCTGGCCGAGGGTCGTTACCTCTTCGACATGACCTCCATCGGGGCAGGCAAGAACGATATTCGCTGGATCACCGAAGACAGTGGCAACCCTCGCCTGAAGCGCGACTTCTTCACCTCCGACAACCTGCGAGCCATCAGCGAGCGCTAAACCGACGCCAGATCGAGAGCCAACATGAAAAAAATAATTACGAAAGCGTCAGGCCTTGTCATCGTGTGCGCAACCCCCTTGGCAATGGGGTTCACATTTGAAACCGAAACCCTCAATGGCTCCTTCGATTCCACGATCACCGCAGGCATGGGCCTGCGTACCGAGTCGCGGGGCTGCAACCTGATCAACCAGGGGCCGACCGGGCACAACGTGCCCTCCGGCTGCCTGGCACAGAGCTCCGGCGTGGCGGACCAGGGCGACCTGAACTACGACCGCGGCGACATGTTCACCAACTACCTCAAGGGCACCCATGAGCTGTTGCTCAAAATGCCCGAGGACGTCACCTTCATGGCGCGTGGCACCTGGATCCGCGACTTCGCTGCCACCGATACCACCGGCACGCTGTCGTTCAACACCCCTGAAAGCGTCGGTAGCAACGGGCTGAGTGACGACGCGCGTGACGACCTCGCCTTCAAGGCTCGCCTGCTGGACCTGTGGGTGAGCAAAGGCTTCGACGTGGGCGGGCAGCGGGTCCGCGCGCGCCTGGGTAACCAGGTGATCAACTGGGGCGAAAGCCTGTTCGTGGCCGGTGGCATCAACAACACCAACGCCTACGACTACCAAGCCTTGGCGCGCCCTGGCGTGCAGCTCAAGGAGGCCGTGCTGCCCGCGCCGATGCTCAGTGTCGCCTCGGGCCTGGGCTCGGGTGTCAACGTCGAGGCCTACTATCAATTTCGCTGGAACAAGAGCGAGTTGCCGCCGGTGGGCAGCTACTGGTCCACTACCAACGCGCTGGGTGAGGGCAGGGGAGACTACGGGTTCTCCGAAAAAGACGCCCGCGACAGCGGCCAGTGGGGCCTTTCGCTGCGTTGGCAGCCGGAAGACAGCGACATCAACTATGGCTTCTACGTGATGCGTTATCACGACAAGTTGCCATCATTGCGCGTCGCCATTCTTGACCCTAACACCTTCGCGGCGGCACCGACCTGGGAATACCAGGAAGACCGGATGATGTATGGCGTCAGTGCCAACATGCCGATCGGTGACTGGGCAGTGGGTACAGAGCTTTCTTACCGGCCGAAGGATTCGGTCATGCTCAACCCTGTTGTCGACCTGTGTTCCAGCAATGGGGGCAAATGCTGGAAAGACGAAAAGAAATTCCAGTGGCACCTCACCGGCCTTTACAGCTTCACACCGTCCAACTCCCCGACGCTGCTCGATTTCACCGGAGCCAGCACGGGTACCCTGCTGTCGGAACTGGTGGTCATCCATTACCCCGGGCTGCATGACGAGGTCAATGGCGAACCACTCGCCCCAGGGCTCAATGCCTGGCAACTGGATCCTGCGACAGCGCCCAAGTCCCGTGGCGACAAGACGTCCTCGGGCATCAATCTGGACTTCAGCCTGACCTACGACGGCACCTTGTTACCGGGCTGGCAGGTCACGCCAGGTGTCTTCTATTCGCGCTCGCTGGGGGGCAGGACGCCGAACCTGAGTGCCACCTTCACCGAAGACGCGAGCAGCATGAATCTGTACCTGAACTTCGTGCGAAACCCGGCCAGTTGGCAGATTTCCCTCAATTACGCGAAGTTCATGGGCGGCGAGACGCCCTACGACCAGCTTTATCGTGACCGCGATTATGTCGGCATCGCGATCTCCCGCACTTTGTGAGGCCTGCTGTGAACGGTTCTGTAAAGCTATCTGAAGCCCCGGCACGTGGCCTGTTGTCACGTGTCGAGGGTGTGTTGTTCGGGCATCGTCGTCTGGTGCTGGCGAGCCTGGCGGTGTTCACGCTGATCATGGGCTGGTTCGCCGTGCAACTGCGCATGGATGCTGGCTTCGAAAAGCAATTGCCGGTAGGCCATGAATACATCGAGACATTCGAGGCCTACCGCAATGACCTGCTGGGGGCGAACCGGCTGACTCTCGTGGTCAAGGCCCGACAGGGCGATATCTGGAGTGCCGCAGGCCTGAAACGGCTGTATGACGTCACCCAGGCAGTGACCTTCCTCCCTGGTGTTTCGCGCAGCAGCGTGCGTTCGTTGTGGACGCCCAATGCCTTCGTCAACGAAATCACCGAAGAGGGTTTTCGCGCGGATCCACTGGTACCGGGAACGGTTTCTCCCGAGCACCTGGATGACCAGGTCATCGCGACGATCGCCAGCTCCACTGCCCAGGGTGGTTTCATCGGCACGCTGGTTTCCCGTGATCAGCGCAGCGCGATGATCACGGTGGAACTCAACGAGTACGACACCCATGGCGCCCACCTGGACTACGTGGCGTTCAACCACAGGCTGGAAAAAGAGATCCGCCAGCAGTTCGAGGATGGCGATTTCGAAATCCAGATCATCGGTTTCGCCAAACAGATCGGCGATATCGCTGACGGAGCTTCAGCGGTGCTGGAGTTCTGTTTGCTGGCGTTGCTGCTGACGGCGGGGGCGGTGTACTGGTATTGCCACTCACTGCGCTTCACGCTGCTGGCGCTGGTCTGTTCGCTGGCTTCGCTGGTGTGGCAGTTCGGCAGCCTGCGCCTGTTGGGGTACGGGCTCGACCCGTTGGCAGTGCTGGTGCCCTTCCTGGTATTCGCCATCGGGGTGTCCCATGGCGTGCAGCAGATCAACTTCATCGTGCGCGAGATCGCCATCGGCAAGCGCGCCGAAGCGGCGGCGCGCTCGAGCTTCACGGGGTTGCTGATTCCAGGGACGCTGGCGCTGGTGACCGCGCTGGTTTCCTTCGTGACGCTGTTGTTGATCCCGATCCCGATGGTTCGAGAGCTGGCGATCACGGCCTCGCTTGGCGTGGCCTACAAGATCATCACCAACCTGGTGATGTTGCCGTTGATGGCGTCCTTGCTACGTGTCGATGACAAGTATGCGGCCGCCCAGGAAATTTCCCGGCAGCGGCGCACCCGCTGGCTGCGTGGCCTGGCCCGGCTCGCCGAACCGCGCAAGGCGCAGTGGGTGCTTGGCGCGGCCTTGGTGGTGTTCCTGGTGGCGATCTGGCAAAGCCATGACCGTGTCGTTGGCACGCTGCAGGCGGGCGCGCCGGAATTGCGCGAGAATTCGCGCTTCAATCGCGATGCGGTCTCCATCGCCAGCAACTACGACATAGGTCTGGACTGGCTCAGCGTGGTGTTCGAAGTCAACAAGGCCGCTTCCAGCGAAGGCAGCCAGGTGGCCTGCGAGGATGTCGCCCTGGGCCAGTACCAGGATCGCTTCGTGTGGGCCATGCAGGGAGTGCCCGGTGTCCTGTCGGTCGCGTCCTTCTCCACCAACATGCGCCAGTTCAACGAGGGCTACAACGAAGGCAACCCGAAGATGGCGGCGGTGCCCATCGACCCGATGAACTACGCCGCGTTGGCCACCGAGGTGGCGCGTACGCCCGGGCTGATGCGCACCGACTGCAGCATGTCGGCTGTGCACCTGTACCTGGCAGACCACAAGGCCACCACCATCAACCGAGTGGTGGACGCCGCCAAGGCGTTTCGCAGCGAGTACCCGATGCCCGGCATTTCGGTTCGCCTCGCGTCCGGTAACGCCGGCGTCCTGGCCGCCATCAACGAAGAGGTGGAAAAAAGCGAAACCCCCATGCTGCTGTATGTCTATGCCGCCATCGCATTGCTGGTGTTCGTGGTGTACCGGGACCTGCGAGCGGTCCTGGTGTGTTGCCTGCCGCTGACCATCGGCACTTTCATTGGCTACTGGTTCATGAAGGAGCTGCAGATCGGCCTGACCATCGCCACCTTGCCGGTGATGGTGCTGGCGGTGGGCATTGGCGTTGATTATGCCTTCTATATCTACAATCGCCTGCAACTGCATCTGGCCCATGGCCAGTCGATTACCAAGGCGGTCGAGTGCGCGCTGCTCGAGGTGGGTGTCGCCACTATTTTCACCGCCATCACCCTGGCCGTGGGCGTGGCCACCTGGGCGTTCTCGGAGCTCAAGTTCCAGGCTGACATGGGCAAGCTGCTGGCCTTCATGTTCATCGTCAACATGGTCATGGCCATGACCGTGCTGCCGGCCTTTGCCGTCTGGCTGGAGCGGGTGTTCCCGCGTAAGCGTCCCGTGCGCATGATCGGCGCGCTGGTGCACTGAGGAGAGAAGCATGAAATTCAGGGTTTCATTCACCGCGGCCTTGCTCGCAGCAGCATTGCCGCTGATGTCTCTTCAGGCCGCGCCGTTGCAGGCCGTGCCGGCCGTACAGGCGAGCAATGCCACGCAGGCCACCATGCTGGCCGCCAGCTGGGCCGGGGAGCGCGTGGTTGCCGTGGGCGACCACGGTGTCGTGTTGTTGTCCGACGACCAGGGCAAGCAGTGGCGCCAGGCGAGGTCGGTACCGCTGTCCACGCCATTGACGGGGGTGTCGTTCGTGGATGCCAAGCGCGGGTGGGCGGTGGGCCACTGGGGCGCGATCCTGGCCACCACCGATGGTGGGGAGTCCTGGCAGGTCCAGCGCCTGGCCACCGAAGAAGACCGACCGCTGTTCGCCGTGCACTTCTTCAATGCCCGGCAGGGCGTGGCGGTAGGGCTCTGGTCGTTGGTGCTGACGACCGAGGATGGGGGGCTGACGTGGGCTGAGCAGGCGGTGCAAGCGCCGCCCGGGGCCAAGCGGGCCGACCTCAACCTGATGGGGCTGTTTGCCGACAGCCGCGGCACGCTTTACGCCACGGCCGAGCATGGGCAGGTGCTGCATTCCGAAGACCAGGGGAAGAATTGGCGTTACCTGGATACCGGCTACGAAGGCACCCTGTGGTCAGGCGCGGTACTGGCCGATGGGCGTCTGCTACTGGGTGGCCAGCGCGGTACCTTGTTGCAGGGTTCAGCGGACGGCAAGGGCTTTCGCCGAGTGCCCACGCAAAGCAAGGGCTCTGTCACTTGCGTAGCGGTAGCGGGCTCTCGTGTGCTGGCGGTCGGGTTGGACGGGCTGATGGTGCAGAGCAGTGATGGTGGACACAGTTTCGAGGAAACCCAGTCGGCTGATGGCCTATCGCTGACGGCGGCGCTGTTCAATGCCGATGGCACACCGGTTCTGTTTTCACGTCGTGGGGTAATGCCCTATCGGGAGTGAAGGGCTGGCGCTCAAAGGCCAGGCATCGCAAACCGATGCCTGGCCTGTTTCCTTGCCTGGGCGTTTGGATGGTCGTGGCACCTTCAGGGCCAGGCAAGTCAACGCTGGATGCTAGAGCTGAAGGTAATCCGTCAGGTCTGCGTAGTTATGCTGCCAAAGGCCTGGGCTGCCATTGGGGTATTGGGAGCGGAAACCGAGGATCTTCTGAACGCGTGGAGAAAGCGTGCGCACCAGCTCGAGCGGCACGATCAACGGGTAGGCTTCTTCAGGCGTGATGATCGAAGCCTGCATCGGGATGGTCAGTCCGCGACGGTAATAGTCAGCGGTCACGTTGGCCCCGCCACCGTGAACGACCTTACCGCCGAACAGCACGGCATCACCAGCTTTCAGCAGGGCGGGGATCGTCATCTCTGGGGTTCCGACGTCGTTGAAGTCATCCCAGTCCTGGCTCCCCGGAATCAAGCGCGTGGCGCCGTTTTCCTCGGTGAAATCGGTCAGCGCCAGCATCAGGTTGGTGATGGCGCGTGGCGCATGTTTGTTCATGGCCACGAACGGTTGGTACTGCGCCATGTCGCGGTGCAGCATTTGCGCTTTGTTGCCCGGGCCGATCTCGATCAACTGGGCCGTGGTCAGCCACCAGTCACCGCACTCCGGAGCGAAAAGCACGTTTCCCAGTTCGTGAAAGAGGTCGTCATCGAGGATTTCCTCACGAAAGGTCTTGCTGTGGGTGACGAGGTTGGTGAGCCGTTTGGTCTGATGGCCGTGGAACTCGGCGATCAGCGCGTGCTCATGCTTGGAGCCGGCATCGAGCGCGGCCAAGGGAGCGTCGAGTTCGTTGTTGATCCGCACGACTTGTTCGGGGGTCATGAAGTTGCGAATGATGACCGCTCCTGCTTGGTCGCTCAGCAGCGCAATCTCTTGCGCTGAAGTCGAGCGGGTTACCACGGGCAGGCTTGGCATGGAGTCGCGAGAGGCTGACATTGAGAACACTCCAGATTGAAAGAACGGTTGGCGCAGGCGGGTTGATCCCCCCAACTGCTGGCATCAGGAAACAAACCCGCTTGCCACTGCGCTAAACCCAAAAAAGGGACATGAAGCGTCACGGTGCCTCCTTGTATTTTTTGTTCAGGCAGTGAGTTCATGCTAGGTTTCCACTGGCCTTGAGCCAAGGTACGTACTGCACCATTTACCAGACGATTTTTGAGCGATTTGCACTGATCATGACCAGCACGCCATTCCCCTGGCCACGCCCCTCGGAAGCCGTTCGCGAGCTCATGCGCAAAGGCGCCGAACTCGCTCAGGCGCTGCCGCCCGAGTGGATCGAGCGCCTGAACCAGGCACTGTTTTCTACACCGGAAGATGCCAAGTTGCTGGAGGATCCGGTCATCCTCGCCGCGTGCCGGCGCGCCAATCGGGCAGAGTTGCTGCACTGGGCCAATGCCAATCTGCAGCGCCCTGGGGAGCCGGTGGAGCCCTACGTGTCTGCTGACATGGTGGACACGGCCAGGGAGCTCGCCCGCAGGGGGCTCTCCGAGCTGCTGATGAATGTCGCAAGGTCGACACAGAACGCAGCCTGGGACCTGTGGATGAAGATGGCCTTCAGCCTGACGCAGGATCCCGCGCTGCTCGCGGAGTTCCTGGAGGTCTCGTCGCGGTCGATCTCTACGTTCATCGACAGCAACATGCGTGTGGTGACCCAGATCATCCTCGAAGAAAAGAGCGCCCAGGCCCATGACGACCCTATCGATAAACGCAGCCTCGTCAGCCGGCTGCTCGACGGCAGGGATGTGGACGCCGAGCAATTTGGCAGGCGACTGGGCTACAGCCTGGCTCAGAGGCATCACGCCTGCCTCGTCTGGAGCGAAACCCCGGACGCCGAGATTCGCCCCCTGGAAGATATGGCGCGAGCCCTGGCGCAGCTCACGGGTACGGTAGCGCCTCTGATCGTATTCGCCGGCCCTGCGACCCTGTGGGCCTGGTGCAATGCGGCAAAGCCGCTGGACCTGTACCTTTTGCAAGGTGTCGCTCGACAATTTCCCAAGATACGCGCGGCAATCGGTTCGGCGGGCGCGGGGATGAATGGCTTCCGGCGCTCGCACCTGGAAGCCTTGACCACCCAGCGGTTGATGGGCCGGTTGGCGGGTTCACCTGCCGTTGCCACGATCGATCAGGTGAGGATGGTGTCGCTGATGACCCAAGATGCCCGCGCGGCCAGGCAGTTCGTCTTGAGCACCCTGGGGCGCTTGGCGACCGAGCCCACGGTACTTCAGCATTCGTTGCACGCCTTCCTGGCCAATGGCTGCAACATCACCCAGACCGCCGAGGTACTGGGTACGCATCGCAACACCTTGCTGCGCCGACTGGAGCGCGCCCAGGACCTGCTGCCGGTCCCGCTTGCCGACCATCGCATCCAGATCGCCGCTGCCCTTGAGCTGGTGATCTGGAGTACGCCGCTCGATGGCGACGAGCAATAGCGTTCATTCCCTACCTTTGACGCAATAGCGGCCTCACGGCTGTTGCCCCCCATGCGGGCGCTCAACAGGGCGCCCGCGCTGCAATGCCCTGCAAGAACGCGTTCTCCAGCACCGTTGCACTCTCCCTTGGCGCGCGCCCTCGTTGGCGGGCATCGACCATGCCATGCAACAGCGATACGAACATCTCGGTCAGCAATGCCGCGGTGACATCCGCGCGAAATACACCCTGTCGCTGGCCGCTGAAGAACAATGCATCGAGCCGTTCCAGATAGAACCGCAGGTCGTGCTGCACGCTCATGTGCACAGGGTAACGGGAGGCGAGGAATGCGATCAGTTCACTTTGGGCCAGGTGCGCGTGGATCAACTGACGCAACGCGGCCAGGGGCTCTGTGGAGGCCAACGTATCGCTGTTGTCGAGGATGTGCATCAGCGTGTCTTTGGCGTGCTGTTCGAGCTGGCTATCGAGGTTGTCTCTCGTCCCGCAGTAACGGTGCAAGGTGGCCCGGCTGATGCCCGCCAACGCCGCCAGTTCACCCATGGACGCTCTGGGCCGCAAGGCGGCAGCGGCATAGAGAGCATTCACCAGCTTGGCGGGAAGCGATGAAGGTGGGAAGCCTGAAGTGGTCATGAGGAGTCTTGTTTGATTTTTATGAGACATTATTGACTCATCTGGGTTTGAAAAGTAGCATTCGCCCCGTTTTCAATCAAGGCTCGGGTGAGTGATGGGCAAGACAGGTTCGATAAGAGTGGGCGTACTCGCTGTGGCGATTGCCTTGGCCGGGTGCGAGCCCGCAGCAGAGCAGGACGGTGCAGCCAATGCGAGCTACCCGGTGGAAATCGTGACGTTGGCCTCCGAGCAAGTGACCTTGGCCGCTGAGTTGCCGGGCCGGGTCGAGCCGATGCGCGTCGCAGAGGTGCGGGCGCGGGTGCCGGGTATCGTGTTGCACAAGCGCTTCGAGGAAGGGGCTGACGTCAAGGCGGGGGATGTGCTGTTCCAGATCGACCCGGCGCCGTTCAAGGCCGCCCTGGCCCGCGCCGAGGCCGACCTCGCCCGTGCCCAGGCCGTGCAGCAGGAAGCCCAGGCACGTGTGAAGCGCTATGAGCCGCTGGTCAAGATCGAGGCGGTCAGCCAGCAGGACTTCGACAGCGCCACTGCCGAGTTGCGCAGTGCCCGTGCGGCGGTGCGTTCCGCGCAGGCCGATGTGCAGGCCGCACGCCTTAACCTGGGTTACGCCACTGTCACTGCGCCGATCTCCGGACGCATTGGCCGTGCGCTGGCCACCGAAGGCGCGTTGGTGGGGCAGGGGGATGCGACGCTGATGGCGCGTATCCAGCAACTCGACCCAATCTACATCGACTTCACGCAGTCTGCTGCTGACGCGCTGCGCCTGCGACAAGCGGTGAAGGACGGCGCACTTTCGGCCGACAGCCAGCGCCTGACCGCGCAAGTGGAAGGCACCGATTTCCAGCGCTCGGGCGAGCTCATGTTCACCGATGTGAGTGTGGACCGCGGTACCGGCCAGGTCACCCTGCGTGGGCGTTTCGATAACGCGGACGGCACCCTCTTGCCGGGCATGTATGTGCGCGTGCGCACGCCTCAAGGCACCGACAACCACGCCATCCTGGTCCCCCAGCGTGCGGTCCAGCGAGGCAGTGACGGCCAGGCGCGGGTATTGGTCGCCGCCAATGGCCTCGCTGAGGCACGCGTCGTGCGAACCGGCGTGATGCAGGGCTCGCGCTGGCAGATTACCGAGGGGCTGGAGCCGGGTGATCAGGTGATCGTCGGCAGCCCGGCAGGGTTGGCCCCCGGTATGCCGGTGGCGCCAGTGCAGAAACAAACGGCTGCTGTTCAGTGATGCGAGGAAGTGAGATGTCCAGGTTCTTCATCCATCGCCCGAACTTCGCCTGGGTCGTGGCGTTGTTCATTTCATTGGCGGGCCTGCTGGTGATTCCATCCTTGCCTGTGGCCCAGTACCCCAACGTGGCGCCCCCGCAGATTTCCATCACCGCCTCCTACCCCGGCGCTTCGGCCAAGGTCATGGTGGAGTCGGTGACCAGCATCATCGAACAGTCGCTCAATGGCGCCAAGGGCCTGCTGTACTACGAGTCCACCAACAACTCCAACGGCGTGGCCGAAGTGATGGTGACCTTCGAGCCAGGCACCGACCCGGACATGGCGCAGGTCGATGTGCAGAACCGTTTGAAACAGGCCGAGGCGCGCATGCCTCAGGCGGTGCTGACCCAAGGGCTGAAAGTCGAGCAGGCCAGTTCCGGCTTCCTGCTGATCTACGCCCTGACCAGCACGGCCGGCAACCGTGGCGATACCACGGCCTTGGCCGACTATGCCGCGCGTAACATCAACAACGAACTGCTGCGCGTGCCTGGCGTGGGCAAGCTGCAGTTCTTCGCCTCGGAAGCGGCCATGCGGGTCTGGGTGGACCCGCAGAAACTGGTGGGCTATGGCCTGTCCATCGACGACATCAACACGGCGATTCGCGGCCAGAACGTCCAGGTACCGGCCGGCAGCTTCGGCAGCACGCCGGGCGCCAGCGAGCAGGAGCTGACCGCCACCCTGGCGGTGCATGGCACCCTCGACACGCCGGAGGCTTTCGCCGGCATCGTCCTGCGCGCCAACCCGGATGGCTCCAGCGTGCGTCTGGGGGATGTCGCGCGCATGGCCATCGGTAGCGAGAACTACAACCTGTCGGCACGTCTGAACGGCCACCCGGCGGTGGCCGGCGCGGTGCAGCTGGCGCCGGGCGCCAACGCCATCCAGACCGCGACGCAGGTCAAGGAGCGCTTGGCCGAACTGTCGCAGTTCTTCCCCGAAGGGGTCGAGTATTCGGTGCCGTACGACACCTCGCGCTTCGTCGATGTGGCCATCGAGAAGGTGATCCACACCCTGATCGAAGCCATGGTGCTGGTGTTCCTGGTGATGTTCCTGTTCCTGCAGAACGTCCGCTACACCCTGGTGCCCTCGATCGTGGTACCGGTGTGCCTGCTCGGGACACTGATGATCATGAAGCTGCTCGGCTTCTCGGTGAACATGATGACCATGTTCGGCATGGTGCTGGCCATCGGCATCCTGGTGGACGACGCCATCGTGGTGGTGGAGAACGTCGAGCGCTTGATGGCCGAGGAAGGCCTATCGCCGGTGGAGGCGACCATCAAGGCCATGGGGCAGGTTTCCGGGGCCATTATTGGTATCACCCTGGTGCTGGCGGCGGTATTCCTGCCTTTGGCGTTCATGTCCGGTTCGGTGGGGGTGATCTACCAGCAGTTCTCTGTGTCTCTGGCTGTCTCGATCCTGTTCTCCGGCTTCCTGGCCCTGACCTTCACCCCAGCGCTGTGCGCCACGCTGCTCAAGCCGGTGCCCCATGGCCATCATGAGAAGGGCGGTTTCTTCGGTGCCTTCAACCGTGGCTTTGCCCGTATCACCGAGCGCTATTCGCTGCTCAACAGCGAGCTGGTGGCGCGTGCCGGGCGCTGGATGCTGGCGTATGTCGGCATCCTGGTGGTGCTGGGCTATTCCTACCTGCGTCTACCGGAGGCCTTCGTGCCAGCTGAAGACCTGGGCTACAGCGTCGTCGACGTACAGTTGCCGCCAGGCGCCAGCCGGGTACGCACCGACCACACCGCCGAGACGCTGGAAAAATTCCTGATGTCTCGTGAGGCGGTGGCCAACTCGTTCATCGTCAGCGGCTTCAGTTTCTCGGGCCAGGGCGACAACGCCGCGCTGGCGTTCCCCACCTTCAAGGACTGGTCGCAGCGTGACAAGACGCAATCGGCGGAGGCGGAAACGGCAGCGATCAATGCCCAGTTCGCCGCCAACGGTGACGGCACCATCACCGCGGTCATGCCTCCGCCCATCGACGGCCTGGGCAACTCCGGAGGTTTCGCCCTGCGTCTGATGGACCGTGGCGGCCTTGGCCGTGAAGCACTGCTCGCCGCCCGTGACCAACTGCTGGCCCGTGCCAACGGCAACCCGGTGATTCTCTACGCGATGATGGAAGGCCTGGCCGAGGCGCCGCAGTTGCGCGTGCACATCGACCGGGAAAAAGCCCGAACGCTGGGCGTGAGCTTCGAGGCCATCAACAGCACCTTGGCCACCGCTTTCGGTTCGGCGGTGATCAACGACTTCACCAATGCCGGGCGCCAGCAGCGCGTGGTGGTGCAGGCTGAGCAAGGCGAACGCATGACCCCCGAAAGCGTGCTGCGCCTCTATGCTCCGAATGTCAATGGCGAGCAGGTGCCGTTCAGCGCCTTCGTCACCACCCAGTGGGAAGAGGGGCCGGTGCAACTGGTGCGCTACAACGGCTACCCATCTATCCGCATCGCCGGCGACGCTTCGCCGGGGCACAGTACCGGCCAGGCGATGGCCGAGATGGAGCGCCTGGTCAGCGAGCTGCCGCCGGGTATCGGCTACGCCTGGACGGGCCTTTCCTACCAGGAGAAGGTGTCCAACGGCCAGGCGGCCAGCCTGTTCGCCCTGGCCATTCTGGTGGTGTTCCTGCTGCTGGTGGCGCTGTACGAAAGCTGGGCGATCCCGCTGACAGTCATGTTGATCGTGCCGATTGGTGCCCTGGGTGCGGTGTGGGCGGTGACGCTCACCGGCATGCCCAACGACGTGTACTTCAAGGTCGGCTTGATCACCATCATTGGCCTGGCGGCGAAGAACGCCATCCTCATCGTCGAGTTCGCCAAAGAACTGTGGGAGAAGGGCTATAGCCTGTGCGACGCCGCCATCGAGGCCGCGCGCCTGCGTTTGCGTCCGATCGTGATGACCTCCATGGCGTTCATCCTCGGCGTGGTGCCACTGGCCATCGCCTCCGGCGCGGGAGCCGCCAGCCAGCGCGCCATCGGTACCGGTGTGATCGGCGGCATGCTCAGTGCCACCTTGCTAGGCGTGATGTTCGTGCCGATCTGTTTCGTCTGGGTGCTGACGCTGCTCAAGCGCAAGCCCGCACCTGTGCAACCGGTCGAGGTAGCCAAGTGATGATCACATTCAATCGTGTGCTTCCCTTGGCCCTGGCCTTGACCTTGACCGGTTGCTCCCTGGCGCCCACCTACCAGCGCCCAGAAGCACCGGTGGCGGCCGAGTGGGGCGATGCTGCCGGTCATGCTGGCCGTTCGGTGGAGCAGTTGCAGTGGCAGGCGTTCATCGTCGACCCGGTGCTGCGTCAGCTGATCGCCCGTGCCCTGGACAACAACCGCTCCTTGCGTCAGACCCTGCTCGACATCGAGCAGGCCCGTGCCCAATATCGGATCCAGCGAGCCGACCGGGTGCCGGGGCTGAACGCCAGCGCCGCGGGCAATCGCCAGCACCTGCCGTCGACGCTTTCGAGCGATGGCCGCGAAGGGGTCAGCAGCACCTATCAGGTGGGGTTGTCGCTGCCGGAATACGAAGTGGACCTGTTCGGCCGTGTCAAAAGCCTGAGCGATGCGGCACTGGAACAGTACCTGGCCACCGAGGAAGTCGCGCGTGCCGCGCGCATCGCCCTGATCGCCGAGGTGAGCCAGGCCTACCTGACCTTGGACGGTGCCGAGCGGCGCCAGGCGCTGACCCGCCAGACCTTGGCCAGCCGCGAGGACTCTTTGGCGTTGGTCGGTCAGCGTCGCGCTGCCGGTACGGCCACGGCGCTGGACCATCAGGAGGCGTTGGGGCTGGTCGAGCAGTCTCGTGCCGAACTTGAGGTCACCGTGCGCCAACAACGCCAGGCCTACAATGCGCTGGTGCTGTTGCTGGGCAGCGCCGAAGCGGCCAAGACGATGCCCACTGAGCGCTCGGATGAGCCCATGGTGCTCAATGACATTGCGCCGGGTACACCCTCGGCATTGATCGAGCGTCGCCCCGATATCCTCGCCGCCGAACACCGGCTGCGTGCGCGCAATGCCAATATTGGCGCGGCGCGGGCAGCGTTTTTCCCGCGTATCAGCCTGACCGGCAGCTTTGGGACCGCCAGTGCGCAGATGTCCGGGCTGTTCGACGGAGGCTCGCGTAGCTGGACCTTCATGCCGCAATTGTCGCTGCCGTTGTTCGACGCCGGGCGCAACCGGGCCGGGCTCAGCCTGGCCGAGGCACGCAAGGACTCGGCTGTGGCCGCCTATGAAGGCGCGATCCAGGTGGCCTTCCGCGAAGTGGCCGATGCGCTGGCCGCCACCGACACCCTGCGCCGCGAGCAGGCTGCGCGAAGGGCACTGGCCGATACCAGCCGTGTGACCCTGGCGCTGGCCAAGGCACGTTACGAGGGGGGAGTGGACAACCATTTGCGCTACCTGGACGCCCAGCGCAACAGCTACGTGAACGAAGCGGCCTTCATCGAAGCCAGTACCCAGCGCCAACTGGCGTTGGTCGACCTGTTCCGCGCACTCGGCGGCGGCTGGCCGAGCAAGGGCTGAAATAGCCTCCTTTGGTTGGCATGTCCAGCCACTTGGCCCCAGGGATCAATACCCTGGGGCCTTTTTTTTAAAGCGTACGCAGTCAGGTCAGCGGGCGGGTGCCGCAGCGCCGTCGAGGAACATCAGTTCCAGCGTCTGCACGGACGTCGCGCTGGCCGCTCGCCCGCGTCGTTCGGCATCGACGATGCCGTACACCATGCTCAGGAACATTTCGGTGAAGATCGCCGCGCTGATATCGATACGGAAAGCCCCCGCCTGCTGGCCGCGCAGGAAGAAGGCATCCAGGGCGTCGGCATAGGCCCGCCACGGGCGGTTCGCTTCGCTGTCGTCGAACGAGTCCGGGCGGTACTGGAAGAGCAGGAAGATCATCATTTCGCGATGCTTGAGGTGCTCGACGATGAGGCGATGCAGGGCTGCGGTCGGCTCGCTGCCGTGCAAGTCAGCGTTGCCGATGACCTGGGAGAGGACTTGGTCGCCATAGCGTTCCAGCATGTTCACCAGGTTGTCACGGGTGCCGCAGAAACGGTGCAGGGTCGCCTTGCTCACGCCCGCCGCCTCGGCCAGCTCCTTCAAGGTGGCTCGGGGGTGGACGACGATCGCGTCGGCCAGCGCTTTGAGCAAGCGCTCATCGGTAGGGAGGTGCATCAGAAGATTCCACACTGCATAGTGTGCAGGCATTGTGAAGGAAAACGGCTCATAGGGCACCCATTTGAGTAAATAATGGCTCAACCAAGGCTTGCAGGTCGCAGCCGTGCGGGTCCTTGCTTGCGGGCACCAAGGCACCGCCTCCCTCGGCGTTCCAGGTCGAGGGAGGCGGCGAAGCTCAGGGCAGGGTGAAGAGCACTTTGACCTTGTCATTGACGGCCGAGGTGTCGACATAGCCGATGGCATTCGACTCGCTGCCCACTCTGGCAATCACTGCGGCGTCATCCTCCACGCTCTGCAGTGGTTGCCCCTTGCCCGTGAACACCAGGCCTGACCAGTACGACTTGAGCTGAGATTCGTTCTTGTTGGTCAGCGCGCTGTAGAACCTTTCCTTGGTGGTGTTCCAGCCTTTCTGGTCGAGGCCCTTGAGGCTGGTGTTCTTGCCCAGGAATATGTTGGCCACCTCGGCCTGGGACGGTGCGGCGCTGGCGCTGGCATTCACGATCACGGCCACTTCGGCGCGGGCCAGGGTGCAGGCCGTGGCCAGGGCTGCGGCGAATACTGCGGTGATGAGTGGTTTCATGTGGCGCTCCTTAGAAGACGAAATCGACGCCGACGCTGACGATATCGCCGTCGTAGTTGTGCGAAGGAGTGCCGGCGGCACCGTTGCTGGCCGCGAAGACTGCCTGGTCGAAGGCCTCCTGGGCGTTCTGCACGAAGGTGCCGCGGTAGCCGTTGCCGCGCGTGTCCACCCGCTTGTACTCGCCCTTGAGCACCAAGTTCGGCGCCAGGTTGTAGTTCACGCCGTAGGTCCAGGAGCTCTGGCGGCCAGCGTCTTCGTCGAGCTGAGCGTAAGTGAGGTGGAGCAGCACGTCGCCAAAACGGCGCCCGCCCATGAGGTAGAAGGCATCGATGCTGCCTTGCTGGTCACCTTCGGTGTTGTTGCTGGTCCACTCGTTTGAGGAGACCCAGGTGCCGTTGTCGTACTGGTAACCGATGGATGCGAAGCGGCCTTTCTTGCGGTTCAGGCTCAGGAAGTCGACACGCGTGGGCGCTCCCCCTGGGGCGACCACCGACGCGCTGAGGTCCGTGTCGATGTCTGCTTCGGCATACCCGACGCGCAGCGTGCCGAAGTCGTAGGTTTCCAGGCTGACATTCGCCGCGAAGATCTTCTTGTAGTCGATGTCGTACAGATCATCCATGGCGAACAGGTTGCGCTTGGCGGCTTGGCCGCCTGCCACCTGGAGCGTCACGGAGCCGATGCCGGTGGGCAGGGTGTAGAGGGCATCGGCGCCTTCGTAGTTGCTCAGTTGGACCTGGCTGTAGACCTCATCCGGCAGCCGCAACCAAGGGTGGGTGACGCCGACGTCGAGGGTTTCGGAGTACATGTAGATCGGCAGGCGCAGCCGCCCTGCGCGCAATGTCAGGCCTTCGGTCGCCTTCCAGGAGAGGTAGGCCCATTCCAGGTTGCCTTTCCAGGTGTCCTGTTCCGGCTTGAGGGTGCCCTGCACGGTCATCCCCAGCGTGTCGGTGAGCCCATATTGGAGCTGGCCGCCCAGCCGGGAGAGCTGGTCACCGCGCCAGGCGTCCGTGGTCTGCCCGCTGATGCCGAAGCTCCGTCCTTGACCCTCGCCTCCCAGGTGGGTGAGGCCGGCAGTGCCGAAGCCATTGAATCGATAGTCTCCCTGGTCCAGGGCCATTGCCGGGGTGGTCGCGATAAGGCCTGCGATACCGAGTGCTCTAATGCCTTGCATGCTTCAACTGCTCTTGTGGTGGGTAAGGGTCAAATGCGGAACTGAGCGGTGGCGCTGCGAAGGTGGTTGCCCGTACCGACCAATTGCTCACCGAGCCGTGCGGTGGCGTCGGCACCTTGCGTGGTGGCCTGGGTATCCTGTTGCAGCTTCTCGGTGTCTTGCTGGATCGAACGGGAAAGGCCGATCTGCTCATTGGTGAAACGGGCGATGCCGGCGTTCAACTCATCGATCTGGCGAACGGCCTTGGTAATCGCCTCCAGGGTCTGCGTGGCATGTTCAGAGCGCTCGATGCTTGTTCTGGCCTTCTCGCCGTTCAGGTTCATCGCGTGCAAGACGCCGCTGGCGCTGCTTTGCAGGCGCTGGATGATGTCTTGGATCTGCGCGGTGGAAGCGGCGGTTTTCTGGGCCAGGTTGCGCACTTCGTCGGCGACCACGGCGAAGCCTCGCCCTTGCTCACCGGCCCGTGCCGCCTCGATGGCGGCGTTCAGGGCGAGCAGGTTGGTCTGTTCGGCGATGCTGCGGATCACCGTCAGCACCGAGCCGACATGCTGGGTTTCTGCTTCCAGTTGTTCCATGGCCTGCACCGAGCCGAGCACGCTGTTGCCCAGGTCGCCGATGCTGGAGGACAGGCTGTCGATGTTGTGCCTGGCTTCGTTCGCCTGGCGCGCCGCGGCGCTGGCTTGCTCGGAGGCCTGTCCGGAGCGCTGTGCCACTTCCTGAATGCTGTTGGTCATGGTGTCGATGTCACGGCTGATGGACTCGGTGCGCTCCTGCTGCGAGCGCGCGCTGTCCTCCGCGTCCTGGGTGAGCCGGTGCAGCTCGCGGGACATCTGCTCCAGGGGCGCGGCGGTTTCGATGACCTGGCGCAGGGTGCCTTGCAGGCTGTCCAGCAAGCCGTTGAACAGGCCGATCATTTCGCCGATTTCGTCCGAGGAGTCGACATGCACGCGGCGGGTCAGGTCGCCATCGCCGCTGGCAATGGTCCTGAGCGACGCGATGACGCCGCGGACATTGCCCATGACCTGACGAATCACCCAGGCCGCGCTGGCGCTGACCAACAGCAGCAGGCAAAAGCTGAGCAGGTAGCCGACGTGCGTGGTGGTGGCGTTGTCGGCGCGGACCTGGGTCAAGCTGCTCTGGAAGTCGGCGTAGGCGTGGCTGCGAAACTGTTCGCCCAGCGCCTGGGCGTTCTTGAGGTCGCTGGCCATGCGGTCGAAATGGGGGCGCAAATCATCGAACGCGGCCCCGTCGAGCAGTTGGCCGGAGGAGGCAAGCGCGTTATCGGCGTAGCGCTTGATCGCCGCCGACCAGGCTTGAAGCTCCCGGTGTCGGTCGGCCCGTTCAGCGGTCAGCGGTTCCAGGTCGCGCAGCCGTGCATGGACGTCGGCCAGCACGTCGCTCGCTTCATCCAAGGTGTCCCGCTCGCCCGCTGCCACGGCGCTGTTGAGCAGGCCGGGCAGGCGGGAAAACTGGAAGATCACGTTGTCGGCAGCTTCCAGCGTTGGGTAGCGCTGTTTTTCGAGCGACACCAATCGGCTGTCGTTGTCGTCCAGTTGCACCGCGGTGTAGCCCACGAACAGCAACAGGCCGAACAGGGCGATGGCGGGTGGCAGGAAGAGTTTCAAGGTGAGCGAGATGTTTTTGAACATGGGCTGTGCGGGCCTCGTCGGGACGAAGGGCAAATCGCAGGCAAGCAGGGCCGCAAAAGCCGGTGCGCTGTTGGCAGGGCCTGCTATCGCTACGCGTCGGACAAAGGGCTGTCCTTCGGAAGTTGGCGTTACGTGATCATGGCGCCCCTCCGTGCCCCGTTGCGAATTGCCCGCCCGCTTGCGTGGAGGGTCAGGCCGAGGCCAGGTTGGGAGAGGTGGGGGAAGGTGAGGTCGTCCATTTCAGACAACCTGCGTCTTTGTGGAATAAGGAGCCGGCAGCCCTGGCATGCCTGCTCGGACCGCGACAGCGTCTTGGTGCTAAAGCCCATTTTCGCTCCTGCCACTTGGTTGTGTTTTATTTGTTATATCAAGTGTTTTGTAAAATACAGGAGTTTTGCTTACATGCAAGACGCAATGGCGCCAGAGCCTGCAAAAAAGCAGGGCAGGCGCTATCGGGGCCTGGTGCTTGGGTTGGATCGGCAAGGCGCGGGGCGACGGCTGCGCGACGACGGAAGGCGGCGAAGACCGAGCGGTTTGGTGGGGTGACGCCTTCCTGGGAAGGCGCCGGGTTTACCGGGAGGCGACTTAGGACTTGGCGCTTTTGGGGGGAGAAATCATGACAATGAAGGCGTCAATCAAGGCCTTCCCGCGCTCTGCGCTGACAGGCTCGGATTCGAAAGGCAGCATCATGAGCCAGCCATCACTGAACGCGGCAATGTGATCGGCCAACACATCGGCCGGCACATCTTCACGGATCTGGCCCTGGCGCTGGCCGGCCTCCAGCACCGAAGTGGCCACCTCGCGGAAGTTGGTATAGCGCTGCTTGATGACGCTGGCGAACGCGGGCTGGTGCCGGGCATGGGTGAGCAGTTGCAGCCATGCAAGCCAGTTGCCTGGCTCGTCAAGGCTGATCCATTGGTGCCACTGCTCAATGAGCGACTTGATGTCGACCTGATCGAGGTCGATGTCCAGCAGTGCGTCGACCTTATCGAACAGGGTCTGCGCAACGGCACTGACCATTTCTTCCTTGTTGGCGAAGTAGTAGGTCACCGCGCCTGTGGTGCACCCGGCGTGCTGCGCCACCTTGCGCATGGTAGCGCCGGCATAGCCTTCTTGCGCGATCACCGCGATCGCCGCCGCCAGCAGCTCGGACCTTTTGGCGTCGCGATCGCCAACCGGGCGCCCGCGACGGGCAAGCGGTTCGGATTCGCTTTCATTGGCCTTGGCGTTGGGAGCAGAGCGGGGGTGTGCTTCAGGCATAGGGAGGCGATTTCATCGGTCAACCAATAGAACCGGCAGTTTGCCACAGCACAGCCGACGCGTGCGATGTCAGTGGTTGGCGAGACTCGGGCTTTTTACCTACCGGCTTTTGTGTTTCCAGTGCTGATCGCTCGGGCGAGATAGCCAAGGTAGCGACGAAGGGGGCTGTTCAGTGCTCTACGAAAAGAGTACAAATGTACTCCATGGACAACATGACCCCCAAACGCCGCGCCATTCTCGCGTTCATCCGCGAGCGCATCGCCGATCACGGCCAGCCTCCGAGCCTGGCCGACATCGCGCAGCGCTTCGGTTTCGCCTCGCGCAGCGTGGCACGCAAGCACATCGTCGCCCTGAGCCAGGCTGGCCATATCGACGTGACACCCAACCAGGCCCGTGGCATCCGCCTGGCCGAACCGTTGCGCCGCCCCGAGATCCTCGAGATCCCGGTGCTGGGCCAGGTGGCGGCCGGTGCGCCGATCGGCCCCGACCTGGGCATCCATGAACAATTGCTGCTCGACCCCAGCCTGTTCCGCCGCACCCCCGACTACCTGCTCAAGGTGCGCGGTGACTCGATGATCGACGACGGCATCTTCGATGGCGACCTGGTCGGCATCCGCCAGCAGGGCGAGGCCCGCGACGGGCAGATCGTGGTCGCCCGGCTGGATGGTGAGGTGACCATCAAGCGCCTGCAGCGCATCCCGGGTGGCTACCGCCTGTTACCGCGCAACCCCGCCTATGCGCCGATCGATGTGGCACCGGATCGGGATTTCGTCATCGAAGGCGTGTTCTGTGGCCTGTTGAGGCGAGACTGATGGGCGCGGTAGTCGACCTCGACGGCCTGCTCGACCAGCGCCGGGTATGGCGCGGGCGCCAGGCCCAGGCTCGGCCGCAGGGCTTGCAGCCCACCGGCCATGCCTCGCTTGACGAGTGCCTGCCCGACGCGGGCTGGCCGGCGGCTGCGCTCAGCGAGCTGCTGCTGGCCAGCCCGGGCTGTGGCGAGCTGCAGCTGCTCTGGCCGAGCCTGGCGCGTCTTACCGGCGAGGGTGGGCGGGTGGTGCTGGTGGCGCCGCCGTTCATCCCCTATGCCCCGGCCTGGCAGGCGGCAGGGGTCGACCTGCGTTGGTTGGCCCAGGTCCAGGCGGCACCGGCCGATACCTTGTGGGCGGCTGAGCAGTGCCTGCGTTCCGGCAGTTGTGCAGCGGTGTTGTGCTGGCCCGAGCGTGCCGATGACCGCGCCTTGCGGCGCCTGCAGGTGGCTGCCGAGACCGGCCAGGCCTTGGCCTTCGCCTGCCGACCGCAGCAAGCCGCGCACAATCCCTCGCCTGCGGCCTTGCGTATCGCCATCGATGCCCGGCCTGCCCAGTGGCGGGTCCTCAAGTGCCGTGGCGGCCTGCCGCCGGCCACCCCCATCGCCTGCCCGGGGCGGGGTTGATGCACCATGCTTTGGGCGTGCATTGTCTTTCCGCAACTGGCACTGGACAGCCTCCTGCGTGAGCACGACGATCCCGACGCGCCCCTGGTGCTGATCGGCGGGCCGCACCAACGGCGTATCGTGCAATCGGTCAACTCGGCTGCGGCCGCGCTCGGCTTGCGTGCCGGGCAGACCCTCACCGCCGCCCGCGCCCTGGCCGATGGCTTCACCTGCGTGGAGGCCGACCCGGTGCGCATCGAACAGCTCCAGCAGTTGCTGGCCGCCTGGGCCTACCGTTTCAGTGCCCAGGTCAGCCGGCACTACCCCCGGGCCTTGCTGCTGGAAGTCGGCTCCAGCCTGGGGCTGTTCGGGCCATGGCCTGTGTTCGAGGCGCGCCTGCGCCAGGAGCTGGAAGCGCTGGGGCTGCGCCAGCGCATCGTCCTGGCGACCAACCCGGTGGCCGCACGCATGCTCGCCAATAGCCATGACGGCCTGGCTGTGACAACGACCGAACAGACCCGGGCGGCCCTGGCCAACATGCCGATCGGCAAGGTCGGGCTGCCTCCGGCGGCGGCGGAGGCGTTCGTCCGCATGGGCCTGCGCCGGCTCGGCGACGTCCTGACGCTGCCGCGCGACACCTTGGCCCGACGCTTCGCCGCCGACGTGCAATTGCACCTAGACCAACTGCTCGGCCTGCGCACCCTGGGGCTGGCGTTCTACCAGCCGCCGGACCGGTTCGAGGCGCGGCTGGAGCTGAACTTCGATGTCGAGTCGCACCAGGCGCTGCTGTTCCCCCTGCGCCGATTGATCAACGACCTGGCGGCGTTTCTCGCGGGCCGGGATTGCGGTGTGCAGCGTTTGAACCTGTACCTGGAGCACGTCGAAGGGCCGGATACCGAGCTCAAGGTCGGCCTGCTGGCCGCCGAGCGCGAGGCCGCGATGCTGTTCGAGCTGGCCCGGGGGCGCCTGGAGCCGCTGCGTATCCGCGCACCGGTGCGCAACCTGCGGCTGCTGGCCGAGGACCTGCCGCCTTTCGTTCCCCAGCACCAGGCATTGTTCACCCCCCGGGCGCAGCAGGCCCAACCCTGGGAGCAGTTGCGTGAGCGCCTGCGTGCGCGGTTGGGCGATGAAGCGGTCACGGGGCTGTGCGCCGAAGCCGACCCTCGCCCCGAATGCGCCTGGCAGGTGGCCGAGCAGGGCGCACCGGGTGTACTGCCGGTCGCGCCGGGTAGCCGCCCCGGCTGGCTGCTGCCTCAGCCCCAGCCCCTGCCCGAGGCGGGCCTGCGTTTACTGACAAGGCCTGAGCGCATCGAGTCCGGCTGGTGGGACGGCGGCGATGTGCGCCGAGACTACTACCGCATCGAAACCCGCGATGGCTTGCGCGGCTGGGCCTATCGCGACCTGGCCCAGCCAGGGCCATTGTGGTTGCAAGGCTGGTTCGCATGAGCGCGCCAGGCTACGCAGAGCTGCATTGCCTGTCGAACTTCAGTTTCCAGCGCGGCGCCTCCAGCGCCGACGAACTGTTCAGGCGGGCCAAGGCCCTGGGCTATGAGGCCCTGGCTATTACCGACGAATGCACCCTGGCCGGTATCGTCCGGGCTTGGCAGGCCGCCCGGCAACATGGGGTACGGCTGATCATCGGCAGTGAAGTCCAGCTGGAACAGGGGCCCAGGCTGGTGCTGCTGGTCGAGGACCTGACGGGCTACCAGAACCTCTGCGGCCTGATCACCCAGGCCCGGCGACGGGCGCAGAAGGGTCAATACCAGGTGCTGGCCGAAGACCTGCAGGGGCGCTGCCAGGGCCTGCTGGCGCTGTGGGTCGCCGATGCCGACGACGACCCGGCCACCGGCCAGTGGCTGCAGTCGCTGTTCGGCCCGCGCCTGTGGTTGGCGGTGCACCTGCACCGTGGCTGCGACGATGCTCGCCGCCTGCAGCGGTTGCGCAGCTTGGCAGGCCGGTTGGGGATCCGCGCCGTGGCCTGCGGCGATGTGCACATGCATGTCCGGGGGCGCCGCGCCCTGCAGGACTGCATGACGGCGATCCGTCAGCACTGCACAGTGGCCCAGGCCGGGCGCTACCTGTTTGCCAATGGCGAACGCCACTTGCGCACGTGGGCCGAACTCACCGAGCTGTACCCGGCCGACCTGCTGGCCGAGGCCCAGGCCATCGCCGGCCGCTGCCACTTCGACCTGGGAGAATTGAAGTACCAGTACCCCCGCGAACTGGTGCCCCAGGGCCATACGCCTGGCAGCTGGTTGCGCCACTTGTGCCAGCTGCGCCTGCCCGAGCGCTGGCCCCAGGGGCCGAGCGCCGAAGCGCTGGCGACCTTGGAAAGGGAGCTGTGCCTGATCCAGGAGCTGGGCTACGAAAGCTACTTTCTCACCGTCCATGACATCGTCGATTTTGCCCGCAAGCAGGGCATTCTCTGCCAAGGCCGTGGCTCGGCCGCCAACTCGGTGGTGTGCTTCGTGCTGGGCATCACCGAGCTGGACCCGATGGAGCACCGGTTGCTGTTCGAGCGCTTTTTGTCCCGCGAGCGCAACGAGCCACCGGACATCGACGTGGACTTCGAGCATGAGCGCCGCGAGGAAGTGATCCAGTACGTGTTCCGCCGCTATGGCCGGCACCGCGCGGCACTCACCGCGGTGGTCAATACCTACCATGCCGCTGGTGCCGTGCGTGACGTGGCCCGTGCCCTGGGGCTGCCGGCCGACCAGGTGGATGCCTTGGCCAAGTGCTGCGGGCGCTGGAGCGACCGCATTCCCGATGCCCAGCGCCTGGCCGAGGCCGGCTTCGAGGCGCAGAGCCCGTCGCTGCGGCGCATCTTGGTGCTGGCCGGCGAACTGATCGGCTTCCCCCGGCATCTGTCCCAGCACCCCGGCGGCTTCGTCATCTCCGAGCAGCCACTGGACCACCTGGTGCCGGTGGAAAACGCTGCGATGGCCGAGCGCACGGTGATCCAGTGGGACAAGGACGACCTCGACCTCGTCGGCTTGCTCAAGGTCGATGTGCTGGCCCTGGGCATGCTCAGCGCCCTGCGGCGCTGCTTCGACCTGCTGGCCCGTCACCGTGGCCGGCACCTGACCTTGGCGAGCATCCCCAAGGAAGACGAAGCCACCTACGCCATGATCAGCCGCGCCGAGACCATGGGGGTTTTCCAGATCGAATCGCGGGCGCAGATGGCCATGCTGCCCAGGCTCAAGCCGCAGAAGTTCTACGACCTGGTGATCGAGGTGGCCATCGTCCGACCTGGGCCGATCCAGGGCGACATGGTCCATCCCTACCTGCGCAGGCGCCTGGAGAAGGAGCCGGTGACCTACCCGTCGCCTAAGCTCAAGGACGTGTTCGGGCGTACCTTGGGCGTGCCGTTGTTCCAGGAGCAGGTGATGGAGCTGGCCATGGTCGCCGCTGACTACACCCCTGGCGAGGCGGACCAGCTGCGCCGCAGCATGGCGGCCTGGAAGCGTCACGGGGGCCTGGAGCCGCACCGCGAACGGCTGCTCGAAGGCATGAAACGCAATGGCTACGAGCAGGCCTTCGCCGAGCGCATCTTCGAGCAGATCAAGGGCTTTGGCAGCTATGGCTTCCCCGAGTCCCACGCCGCCAGCTTCGCCTTGCTCTGCTATGCCAGCAGTTGGCTCAAATGCCATGAGCCGGCGATCTTCGCCTGCGCCCTGGTCAACAGCTGGCCCATGGGCTTCTACAGCCCGGATCAGCTGTTGCAGGAGGCGCGGCGCCAGGGCATCGAGGTGCGACCGGTGGATGTGTGCCACAGCGAATGGGATTGCACCCTGGAGCCTGACGCGCAAGGCGCACTGGCGATCCGCCTGGGGTTGCGACAGATTCGCGGTTTTAGCGAGGCCGATGCCCGGCGCCTGGAGCAGGCCAGGGCGCTGCGCCCCTGGCGGGATGTCGAAGACCTGTGCCTGCGCGCCGAGCTCGACAGCCGCGCCAGGGCCCGCCTGGCCGATGCCGGCGCTTTGCGTGCCCTGGCCAGCGACCGCCACCAGGCGCGCTGGCAGGTCGCGGCGGTGCAGGCGCAATTGCCGTTGTTCGCCCAGGTGCAGGCAATGCCCGAGGTACCCGTGGCCCTGCCGATGCCCACGGTGGGCGAGGACCTGTTCGCCGACTACGCCACCTTGGGCACCACCCTCGGGCCGCACCCCCTGGCCTTGTTACGTCGGCGCTTGCGAGCGCTGGGCTGTCGCAGCTCCGTGGAACTGGCCGAGGTCGAGCATGGGGACAGCGTCGCGGTGGCCGGGCTGGTGGTGGGGCGGCAACGGCCGCAGACCGCCAGCGGGGTGACCTTCGTCACGCTCGAAGATGAACATGGCATGGTCAATGTGGTGGTTTGGCGCGATTTGGCCGAGCGCCAGCGCAGGGCCTTGGTGGGTTCGCAGCTGCTCAAGGTGAGCGGGCGGCTGGAACAGGAGAAGGGCGTGCGCCATCTGGTTGCCCGGCGGCTGGAAGATATCAGCCTTCTGCTGCAGGGGTTGGATGTGCGTAGCCGGGATTTTCACTAGCGCTTAAGGTCCAAGCGCCGGCAAGCCGGCTCCCACAGCTACGGCGGGGTCTCTGAAGACAGCGCAGGCCTGGTGGGAGCCGGCTTGCCGGCGATGAGGGTCACACCATCGCCAGGTGCTGCTTGCGCGTCGGCGCCGGAAACGCTTTGTCGATCGCCTGCAGGTCTTCAGCACGCAGCACCAATTCACCCGCCGCCGCATTGAGCCGCACATGCATCGGATCCACGGCCTTGGGAATGGCGATCACCCCATCATGGCGCGTCACCCAGGCCAGGCTCACCTGGGCTGGGGTCGCCCCATGGCGCTCGGCGATCTCGACCAGCACCGGGTGCTGCAACAAGCGCCCGGCCTGGGCCAGCGGGCAGTAGGCCATGGTCGGCAAACGCTGTTGCTGGCTCCACGGCAGCAGGTCGAACTCGATGCCGCGCTGGGCCGGGTTGTACAGCACCTGGTTAGTGGCACAATCGTCGTTGCCCAGCTCGAGCAGGTCGTCGAGGTCGAAGTTGGACACGCCCCAGCGGCGGATCTTGCCTTGCTCGCGCAGGCGCTCGAAGGCTTCGACCGTTTCCTCCAGCGGGTACTGGCCACGCCAGTGCAGCAAATACAGGTCGATGCAATCGGTGCCCAGGCGCTGGAGGCTGCGCTCGCAGGCCGCCGGCACGCCGCGCCGGCTGGCATTGTGCGGGTACACCTTGCTGACCAGGAACACCTGGTCGCGGCGCCCGGCGATGGCCTGGCCGACTACCTCTTCGGCTCCGCCCTCGGCATACATCTCCGCGGTGTCGACCAAGGTCAGCCCAAGGTCGATGCCCTGTTGCAGTGCGGCCACTTCAGCCGCCTTGCGCCGCGGGTCCTCGCCCATGTACCAGGTGCCCTGGCCGATGGCCGGCACCTTCGAACCTGCCAGATTCACGAAACGCATGTCACCTCCTGTGGATCGGTGTGGGAAAGCACGACGTCGAGCAGCGCTTGCGCTGCGGTGGAAAGCTTGTGGTCGGCCAGGGCGATGACGCCGATGCGCCGCTCCACGCTGGGCTCGACCAGGGGCACGCAGCGGGCGCCGAGCTCCTGCATCTGGTTGATGCACAGCGCTGGCACGGCGCTGACGCCCAGGCCGTTGGCGACCATGCGGCCGATAGTCGACAACTGGTGGCTCTCGAAGGCCACCGCCAGCTTGCCGTGGCTGGCCGCCACATTCTGCTCGAGCAGCAGGCGCACGGCCGAGGGCCGTTGCAGGGCGATGAAGTCCTCTGCGAGCAGTTGCTGCCAGCTCACCTGGGGCTGCTCGGCCAAGGGCGAATCGGCGGGCACCACGGCCACGAAACGGTCGAGGTACAGCGGATGGAAGCGCAGCCCGTCGAGGTTCTCCGGCTCGAAACCGATGCCCAGTTCGACGCGGCGATGGCGCACCAGTTCCAGCACCTGTTCGTTGATCACATCGTGCACCGTGACATTGACCCGCGGGTAGCGCTGGCGAAACACCTTCAACGACCGGGGCAGCAGGTTGCCGGCAAATGCCGGCATGGCCGCTACCGAGACCCGCCCCAGTTGCAGGGTGAAACGCTGGCGCAGCATTTCTTCGGTGTCGTCCCAGTCGGCCAGCAGGCGCCGGGCCAGGGGCAGCAGTACCTCGCCCTCGGGCGTCAGGCTGACGCTGCGGGTGGTGCGGGTGAGCAGGGCGCCGCCGAGGTTGTCCTCCAGCGCCTTGATGGTCAGGCTCAGTGCCGGCTGGGAAATATGCAGGTGTTCGCCGGCCTGGGCGAAGCTCTGGTACTTGGCCACGGTGACGAAGGCGCGTAACTGCTTGACGTTCATGGCGAACCTGTTTTTGTTTTGAAAAAATTATCAATCGATGACGAAAACAAAATTAACAAATCAGTCGGCAGCGGTGAAGATGCGTCCACGGTTCCAACAACTACAAAAGGCGACTGAGCATGGCCGGACTGGACAAGCGCGTAGCAACCTATGAAGAGGCCCTCGCAGGCCTGACCGACAACATGACGGTGCTGGCCGGTGGTTTCGGCCTGTGCGGCATCCCCGAAAACCTCATCGCCGAAATCAAGCGCCGCGGTGTCAAGGGCCTGACCGTGGTATCCAACAATTGCGGCGTCGACGGCTTCGGCCTGGGCGTGCTGCTGGAAGACCGGCAGATCCGCAAGATGATCGCCTCCTACGTGGGCGAAAACGCTGAGTTCGAACGCCAACTGCTCAGCGGTGAGTTGGAAGTGGAACTGACCCCCCAGGGCACTCTGGCCGAGAAGATGCGCGCGGGCGGTGCCGGCATCCCGGCCTTCTACACGGCCACCGGCTACGGTACCCCGGTCGCCGAAGGCAAGGAAGTGCGCGAGTTCAAGGGCCGCAAGTACATCCTCGAAGAATCCATCACCGGCGACTTCGCCATCGTCAAGGGCTGGAAGGCCGACCACTACGGCAACGTGGTGTACCGCAACACCGCGCAGAACTTCAACCCGCTGGCCGCTACCGCCGGCAAGATCACCGTGGTCGAGGTCGAGGAGATCGTCGAGCCGGGCGTGTTGCTGCCCAGCGAGATCCACACCCCGGGCATCTATGTCGACCGGGTCATCGTCGGCACCTTCGAGAAGCGCATCGAGAAGCGCACCGTCAAGGCCTGAGCGCCGCCCACAGAACAACAAAGAGATCCTGACCATGGCACTGACCCGCGAACAGATGGCGCAACGCGTCGCCCGTGAACTGAAGGACGGCTACTACGTCAACCTGGGCATCGGCATCCCCACCCTGGTGGCCAACTATGTGCCCGCCGACATGGACGTGATGCTGCAGTCCGAGAACGGCTTGCTCGGCATGGGCGAGTTCCCCACCGAAGGCACGATCGACGCCGACATGATCAACGCCGGCAAGCAGACCGTCACCGCCCGCCGCGGTGCCTCGATCTTCGATTCAGCCCAATCCTTCGCCATGATCCGTGGCGGCCATGTCGACCTCACCGTGCTCGGTGCCTTCGAAGTGGACGTGGAAGGCAACATCGCCTCGTGGATGATCCCCGGCAAACTGGTCAAGGGGATGGGCGGCGCCATGGACCTGGTGGCCGGTGCCGAGAACATCATCGTCACCATGACCCATGCCTCCAAGGACGGCGAGTCCAAGCTGCTACCGCGCTGCAGCTTGCCGCTGACCGGTGCCGGCTGCATCCGTAAGGTGCTCACCGATCTGGCCTACCTGGAGATCGAAAACGGCGCCTTCATCCTGCGCGAGACGGCTCCTGGGGTAAGCGTCGAGGAGATCATCGAGAAGACCGCCGGCAAGCTGATCGTGCCGGACGATGTGAAGGAAATGACCTTCTGACATCAGAGGTTGTAGACCCTCCCTGTGGGAGCGGGCTTGCCCCGCGATAGCGTCAGGCCAGGCAACATCATCGCCTGAGCGGACGCTATCGCGGGGCAAGCCCGCTCCCACAGGGTTTTGTGCTTGTTCTTGAAAAAACCATAAAACCAATAAAAGGAAGACTACCGTGGCCGCTGAAATCCAAGACAGCCGCTCCGCCCGTTTCGCCTTGCGCTGCTCCAACTGGGCCGAGCGCTGGTTCCCCGACTCCTGGGTGTTCGCCGCCCTCGCTGTGGTGCTGGTGTGTCTGGGCGCCATGCTCATGGGCGGCAAGCCCACCGACACCGCCAAGGCCTTCGGCGATGGGTTCTGGAGCCTGATCCCGTTCACCATGCAGATGGCCTTCGTGGTCATTGGCGGTTACGTGGTGGCCAGTTCGCCGCCCGCTGCGCGGTTGATCGACCGCCTGGCCCGGCTGCCCAAGAACGGCCGTTCGGCGGTGTGCTGGGTGGCGTTGATCTCGATGCTCGCCTCGCTGCTCAACTGGGGGCTGTCGCTGGTGTTCGGCGGCTTGCTGGTACGCGCCTTGGCACGCCGCCAGGACCTGAAGATGGACTATCGCGCCGCCGGTGCCGCCGCCTACCTGGGCCTGGGTGCGGTCTGGGCGCTGGGGCTGTCGTCCTCGGCCGCGCAGCTGCAGGCCAACCCGGCCAGTCTGCCGCCTTCGATCCTGGCTATCACGGGGGTGATCCCGTTCACCGAAACCATCTTTCTGTGGCAGTCCGGCGTCATGCTGGCGGCCTTGGTGATCGTCTCGCTGGTGATCGCCTATGCCACCGCTCCCGGCCCGAACAGTGCCCGCACCGCCGAACAGTGCGGCGTGGACCCAAGCTTCAGCGCGCCGCCACCGGCCCAGCGCACGCGCCCGGGTGAGTGGCTGGAGTACAGCCCGATCCTGACCCTGCTGCTGGTGGCCCTGGCCGCAGGCTGGCTGTACCACGAATTTGCCACCAAGCCTGCCATCACCGCGATCTCGGGCCTGAATACCTACAACTTCCTGTTCATCATGCTCGGCGCCTTGCTCCACTGGCGCCCGCGCAGCTTCCTCGACGCAGTGGCCCGTGCCGTACCGACCACCACCGGGGTGTTGATCCAGTTCCCGCTGTACGGCTCGATCGCGGCTGTCCTCACCCAGGTCAAGGGCGTGGACGAACAGACCCTGGCCCACCATATCTCCACCTTCTTCGTGCAGATCGCCTCCCACGACACCTATGCCGTGCTCATGGGCGTCTACTCGGCGGTGCTGGGCTTCTTCATCCCGTCCGGTGGCGGCAAGTGGATCATCGAGGCGCCCTACGTGATGCTGGTGGCCAACGACCTGCAGTACCACCTGGGCTGGGCCGTGCAAATCTATAACGCCGCCGAAGCGCTGCCGAACCTGATCAACCCGTTCTATATGCTGCCGCTGCTGGGAGTGCTGGGGCTCAAGGCGCGGGACCTGATCGGCTTCTCCTTCGTGCAACTGCTGGTGCATGTACCCTTGGTGCTGGTGCTCTTGTGGGCGCTGGGCACGACCTTGCAATACGTGCCACCGGTCATGCCATAGGTGTAGGAAAGCTAGAAGAGGGCGGTAGGAAACCGCCCTTTTTTTCGTCTCGATGAATTATCGATAACGATTCGCATAAGTGATTCGTTCCCAAGTGAATGCCGCCGTGCGGCAGGCAAGGACATTCATCGAAACGAACAAGGAGTAAGGCAGCGATGTTCGCGCCCATCAGCCGTTACATGACCCTGACCCTGGGGTTGTGCGTCACCGCCACTGCAACCCTGGCCGAAGAAACCGACAACCAGGTCAGCGCAGAGGTCCTGGAACTGGGTTCCACCGAAATCTTCGCCCAAGGCCTGGGCAGCACCACGGAGCATACCGGCTCCTACACCACCGGCAGCATGAGCGCAGCCACGCGCCTGAATCTGTCGATCAAGGAAACGCCACAATCGGTCTCGGTACTGACTCGCCAGCAACTGGACGACTTTCAGCTCAACACCTTGTCCGAAGCCATGGCCCATGTCACTGGGGTCACTGTGCAGCGCAACGATTCGGAGCGGCCGGCCTACTATTCGCGTGGTTACGCGATCAACAATTTCCAGGTCGATGGGATGCTCAACACCTTCTCGGGCCTGAAGTCCGACTCCGACACCATCATCTACGACCGCATCGAAGTGGTGCGCGGTGCCACCGGGTTGACCACCGGCGCGGGCGACCCTTCCGGGACCATCGCCATGGTACGCAAGCGGCCCACCCATGAACTGGCGATCCGCACCGGCGCCAGTGCCGGCAGCTTCGACAACTACTACAGCTACCTCGATGTCGGCGGCCCGCTGGGATGGGATGGGCGGCTGCGTGGGCGCACCGTGCTGGCCTACCGCGACGCCAAGTCGTTCATGGACAAATACGCCAACCAGCGCGAGGTCGCCTACGGGATCCTCGAGGCCGACCTGAGCGACAGTACCGTGCTGGCGGTCGGCTATGACTACCAGAACAAGCACGTGCAGGGTTCGTCCTGGGGCACGGTGCCGATCTGGAACGCCGACGGCAGCAAGGCCAACCTGCCACGCTCGACCAACCTTACCGCACCCTGGTCGTCCTGGCCCCTGAAGGACGAGACTGTGTTCGTCACCCTCGACCAGCGGCTGGGCAACGATTGGCTGCTCAAGGCGGCCTATACCCATCGCCAGAGCGACAGCGATGGCAAGGTTTACTACGGCGGCAACGGCTTCCCCGAGGCCGACCGCAGCGGCATGACGGCCTGGCTGGCGCACTTCTCCGGCGTGGAGAAGATGGACGCCATTGACTTCAACCTGGCCGGGCCTTACCAACTGTTCGGTCGCAGCCATGATTTGATGGTCGGCTACGGCGAGTCGCAGCGGCGCAACACCGAGCCTTACCTGGTGCGCCAGGCATTGCCGGACGACTACACCAAGATCCCGGACTGGAAGCACATGGGCTCTATCCCCAAGTTCTTCGACACCGACTCCGGGCGAGACGCTTCGCGTGGCTATACCCGGCAGAAGGCCGGCTACATCGCCACCCGTGTGAACCCCACCGAGCGGCTGCATGTCGTGCTCGGCAGCCGTTACGGCACCTGGCAGAGCGAACAACGCCAATGGGCCTACGACGATGCCCTCAACGGCAAGGAGCTGCCGCGCACCCAACAGACCCAGAGCGACCAGTGGACCCCTTACGCCGGTGTGCTCTACGACCTGACCGAGCAGTACACCGTGTATGCCAGCTACACCGATATCTTCAACCCGCAGACGGTGCGGGACGTGAACCGCAACTACCTGGACCCGATCGTCGGCAAGGTCTATGAGGTGGGCCTGAAGGGCAGCCTATTCGAAGACCGTCTGAACCTGAGCAGCGCGGTGTACCGCAGCAAGCAGGACAACGTGCCCGAGCGTGACGACTCGGTGGACCCAGGCGGCAACGAAGTGTTCTACAAGTCCGGGGGCAAGGGCGTGGTGGTGGAGGGCTTCGAGGCCGAGGTCGCAGGCGAGGTGATGCCCGACTGGCAGATGAGCCTGGGCTACAGCTACACCCATGCCGCCGCGGCCGACCGAACCCGCAAGAGCCCCGAGCAGCCGCTGAACCTGGTGCGTCTGGCCACCACCTACAAGCTCACGCCGGCGTTGACGGTTGGCGGCACGCTGGACTGGCAGAGCGAGACCTACAAGTCGACCAAGCGCCCGATCGGGCGTACCGAGCAAGGCAAGTTCATCACCGTGGCCGATACCGTCAGCCAAGGCGCGTTCTCGGTGGTAGGCCTGATGGCCCGCTACCAGTTCGACGAGCACCTGTCGGCCTCGCTGAACGTGAAGAACCTGTTCGATGAGCATTACTACAACAACATCGGGTTCTATAACGGGGTGTATTACGGCGAACCTCGGACGGTGATGCTTGGCGTCGATTGGCGGCTCTAGGGGTAGGCAAGGGCTGCGCCCTTGATCGCGGCGCAAGGCCGCTGCTACAGGGCAGCGCTGGCTCCGGGAATGGAGACATCCTGTGGGAGATCACCCATCCCTCCCGGGCTGCGCTGTCGCATAAAGAACAAGCGGCTAGCGCAACCTCCCACAAGGACTTGCAAAATCAAATAGTTATGCGTTGTTCTATGAGAGCGGGCTTGCCCCGCGATCGGCGGCTTTAATTCATGCGTGGCAGTGCCTCAACAGCGCCTGCAAAGCCTGGCGAGTTTGTTCGTCCAGGCCGAACACCGGCCGCCGTGGCTCGCCCACGGGCAGCCCGGTCATGGCCAGCCCGGCCTTGATAGTGGCCGGTAAGCCGCCCTTGAGGATAAAGTCCAGCAACGGCAATTGGCGATAGAACAACGCCTTGGCCTGCGCCAGGTCGCCCGCCCGTATCGCCTGGTAAAGGCGTTGGTTAAGGTCGGGGATCAGGTTGGCGGCGGCGGTGCACCAGCCCTTGGCGCCCGCCACGAACGCCTCCAACGCCAGCGGGTTGCAGCCGTTGTAAAAGGGGACCTGGCCTTCGCCGAGCAGGTGCAGCTTGTGCATGCGCTGGATATCGCCAGTGCTCTCCTTGACCATGGTGACATTGTCGACTTCGCGCACGATGCGCAGGATCAGCTCTACCGACATGTCGGTCCCACTGGTGGCCGGGTTGTTGTAGAGCATGATCGGGATGTCGATGGCCGCGCCGATGGCCCGGTAATGCTGGATGATCTCGGTCTCGCCGAGCTTCCAGTAAGCCGAGGGCAGCACCATCACCGCATCGGCGCCATGTTGCTGGGCGAAACGGGCGCGCCGCACGGCGCTGGCGGTGGTCAGGTCGGAGACGCTGACGATGCTCGGCACGCGCCCGGCGATGCGCGCCAGGCTGTACTCGGCCACCTGCCGCCATTCCTCATCGCTCAGATACGCACCTTCGCCGGTGCTGCCCAGCGGGGCGATGGCCTGTACCCCGTGGTCGATCAGCCGGTCGATGGACTGGCCCAGAGCAGGCAGGTCGAGCTGTTCGCCGTCGGCGCTGAAGGGGGTGATGGTGTAGCCGATGATGCCGTGGAATTCTGTGGTCATGATGAAAGGCTCCGCAAGCAAGGCGTTCAGGGTTCAGTTCAAGCAGTCGGTATGCCGGCGCAGGCTCTGCCGGGCGAAATAGGCGAAGGCCGCGCCATGGCGCTTGGGCCGGTCGATCCAGTCATGGGCCTCGCGGCCAAGCGCCGGGGCGATAGGCTTGATGGTGCCTGCGGACATCGCCAGCAGTTGCAGGCGCGCGGCCCGTTCGATCAGCTGGGCGTAGACGCAGGCCTGCTCGATGCTGTTGCCGGTCGACAGCTGACCATGGTGCGAGAGCAGGATCGCGCGCTTGTCGCCCAGGGCCTGGCTGATGATCTCGCCTTCTTCGTTGCCCACTGGCACCCCTGGCCAGGCCTCAAGGAAGGCACAGTCGTCATACAGCGGGCAGAGGTCCATGTGCGACACCTGCAGCGGTACCTCCAGCATGGACAGCGCGGCGACGTGGGTTGGGTGGGTGTGGATGATGCAATTGACGTCCGGGCGTGCGCGGTACACCCAGCTATGGAAACGGTTGGCCGGGTTAGGCATGCCCTGGCCTTCGAGCACGTCCAGGTCTTCGTTGACCAGCAGCAGATTGCTGGCGCTGATCTCGTCGAAACCCAGGCCCAGCTGCTGGGTGTAGAACGTGCCCGGCTGCGGGCCACGTGCGCTGATCTGCCCGGCCAGGCCTGAATCATGGCCATGGTCGAAGAGAATTCGGCAGGTCAGGGCCAGCTTTTCGCGCACGGTCCACGTATTATCGGCGAGCGAGCCCTGCATCTGCGTCAGGGCTTGGCGGACCAACTGGTCCTTGCTGTGTGTCAGGGTCTTGGCCATGGGGGTATCCTCTGTGGCGTGATGGACAATGTCGGTACTTGTCGCCTCGTTACCTGCTGCGTGGGGTAGTCCGGTGCGGGGCGGTCAAGCGCATGACACAAATAATCCTATATGACACAAAGTGTCATAAGCAAGTACGTTCGCCCGGGAAAACCGCGTCACATGTCTATCCGACTGAAATTGCTGAGAAAAAAGCTAGGGATCACCCTGGAGTTGCTGGCCGAGAAATCCGGCATGACCAAGAGCTACCTGTCCAAGGTGGAACGCGGCCTGAATACCCCGTCGATCGCCGCAGCGCTGAAGCTGGCGCGGGCGCTGAACGTGAATGTCGAGGAGCTGTTCGCCGACGACCAGCATGCCCAGGCCCGCTACAGCCTGGTGCGCCAAGGCGAACGCCAGGCGCTGGTGGGCGATGGCCAAGGCCCGGGGTATACGGTGCTGACTTCCCAGGTCGGCCAGCGCAGCCTGTTGCCGTTTCTCATCCAGCCGCCGACCGAATTCAGCGACCCGACCTTCAAGGAGCACCAGGGCGAAGAGTTCCTGTTCGTGCATGAAGGGCAGGTGGAGGTGGATTTCATGAACGAACGGGTAGTGCTGGAGCAGGGCGATGCCCTGCACTTCAATGCCCAGACCCCGCACCGCCTGCGCTCGGTCGGGCCGCGCCAGGCGCAGTTGCTGGTGGTCGTGCAGGGCGGCGGCGAGTGAGGGCAGGGCGATGATCGAGGTGTCGCGGTTCTGGCGGGATCCGGCATTGCCCTTCGTCGAGGCCCGGCGCGTGGGCGATGGGCGCCAGGTGTGCTACGCGGCCCATTCCCATGAGAGCTTTTCCATCGGTGTGATCACCGGGGGGCGTAGTACCTACCTCACCGGTGGTACCCAGCGGGAGGTGGGCGCAGGCGCCACGGTCGTGATGAACCCGGGCGTGGTGCATGCCTGCAACCCGATCGAGGGCGAACCCTGGTCCTACCTGATGCTCTTCGTCGACCTGCCATGGCTGCAGGCCCGTGGCTTCGCGTTGCCTGAGGCGACCTACAGTGCGTCCCCTGCGCTCTACGGCCGGCTGCTGGCGGTATTCGCTGCGCTCTTCGATGCCGAGACAGTTGGCCGGGAGGCGCTGTTGGCTCGCTTCTTCGAGGACTTGCCGGGTTATCTGGAACGCGCCCCGGCCAGCGGGTTGCGCGCCCATCCACGTCTGGAAGCTGCAGCCGCGTTCATCCGTGCGCACCGGCTCGACCCCCTTACCCTGGACGACATCTGCGTTGCTGTGGGCCTGTCACGGGCTTACCTGATACGCGCCTTCGGCCAGCGCTTTGGCCTGACGCCCCACGGCTACCTGCTGGACCAACGCGTGCAGCATGCCCGGGCGCAGTTGCGCCAGGGGCGGCCGATCGCCGAGGTGGCGATGGAGGCGGGGTTCGCCGACCAGGCGCATCTACAGCGGGCATTCAAGCAGCACCTGGCAGCGACCCCGGGGCATTATCGGCAGGGCTAGGTCGCCGAGCGGCGATCAGGCGCAGGCTCACCCTAGCACCAGGTAAACGGCACTGGCCGCCAGCAAGCCTGCCAATGTGCGGTTGAACGCACGCATGTGCCGCGGGTTGCCCAGGAAGTGGCGAATCACGCTGCCTGCCCAGGCCCAGCTGGCTATCGAAACGAAGCAGATCGGCCCATAGATCCAGGCGAACAGCCACAGCAAGTGCTGCTCGCCACCGGTGTAGGCCCCGACCCCTGCGATCGCCGCCAGCCAGGCCTTGGGGTTGAGCCATTGCATGAGCGCGCCATGCCAGGCCGATGGCGCGCCCTGACGGTGTTCGCTACCCAGCTGGCCATCGTCGCTGGCCAGCTTCCAGGTCATGTACAACAGGAACGCCACGCCAGCACCGTGCAGCACCTGACCCAGGTGCGGCCAACGCAGGAGCAGCTCGTGCAGGCCAAGGCCGACCAGCAACAGCAGCAGGCAGAACCCCAGGGTGGCGCCTGCGGCATGGGCCAGGCTGGCACGCAGCCCGTGGCGGGCACCGCTACCCAGGGCGACGATATTGACTGGGCCGGGTGAAATGGAGGCCGCCAGGGCGAAGGCGGCCATGGACAATGACAGGCTCATGGTAAGTATTCCTTGTGGAGGAGGGCGCCATGTTGGGGCAGAAGGCTGGGGTGGGTATTGAAGAAAAGTTCCCCATTGCATGAGCGCCGAAGGCAGGCAGGGGCCAGCGGCTTTTGCCTACTTTTGCCCAAGAGCAAAAGTAGGTCGCCGTAAAGGCGAAAAGATGAGTGAGCGCCGCCATGGCGAATGGATATTTCGCGATTCCAATGCGCCCGGTGTGTGGTCGACTCGTTGGTATTGATTTAAACGAACAGTCCGTTTGCGATGGCGACGCTGAGTCACCTTTGCGCCCTTACGGCGGGTCACTTTTTGTCAAACGCGACAAAAAGTAACCAAAAAACGCTGGCTCCTGCATCCGGCCCCTGCGCTGCGCTCCGG
>NZ_JADLJL010000023.1 GCF_015680235.1 Pseudomonas guariconensis | reverse complement strand
GCAGGATGCGTGGCTGGTCCCCGTGCAGCGGGACGGCAGCGACTTCGGTGTTACGGGCCAGCGGGAGTGCTGTAGTGGCGCGGGGCCTGGGAGCGTAGGCGGTACGCAGCAGGAGGATGGGCAGGCCGCTTCGCTCGCAGGCGTTGCAGGTCCCGTTGGGGTTGGGTATCGCCTGGCGCATGGCGATGATGATGGATTTGCTGATGCTCATGGATAGCTCCGGCCGGTATAAAGGCGACAACTCGTTCCATGAGCGGGCTATTCATGGGATTCCTTGTCCTGTCACTGAGCTGGGCCTGTTCAAGACCCGCTCAAACGTTGGAAGCAGACAAGGACCATAAGGCGATGAACAATAGGCAGTCTTCCCCATAACTTCCGAAGTCATCGTGGGAAATTTCGCTTTCTGAAAAGATGTGACGAGTGCATCCAGGATCTGCTCGTGGCAAAAGCAAAGCTGAGAGGGCCGATTCTCAAACCCAAAAGCCGAAGAAAAAGACCGTCACAACACCGAGCCCCACGGCAATCGAACACCCTCCCAACGACAGCGCGGCCCGGCCATGCCGGTACCAGCCGTCATGACCCAGCTGTTGCGCCGGGGCGAGCAGGCTGCGCCAGCGCAGTTCGGTGTCCTGGAAGGCGTGCAGGTGCTCTGGGGCCGCGTCCAGCCAGCGACGGAAGTCGATGCGTTCGCTGGCGGTGGCTTCGGGATTTTGCAGGCGGACGTACCATTGGCCGGCGACGCGGGCCAGGGCATCGCCAGGCGCGCAGGTGACCTGCAGGGCTTGGTTCATGTGGCGTTCGATCGCCAGGAGGGGCAGGCCCATGCGTTTGGCGATGGCGGCGAAGCCAAGTTGATCGAGGCGGTTGAGCAGGAAAACTTGCTGGATGCGCCGCGGCAGGCGCTTGAGCCGATGGAGCAGTACGTCTTCGGTAGCCGACTGGAGGCGAGGGGTGCCGTGTTCAAGGGGCAGCAGCAGGCGGGTCATGGACAGCTCCTTGCTCAACATGAGGGGAGGGGGCATCTTCCGTGATGCGCGAGCAGCATAATCTTAACGATAGTGATTCTCAAGTACTGTTCGCGCAAAACGTTGTTACAGTCGTTCACGAATGGATACGTCTTTGCTATCATCGCGGCCATCAAGCGGTAACCTTCTTCATTAGCCTGAAGAGCCAAAAAAAAGACCCGGCAAAAAGCCGGGTCAAAAACCGTGATTAGCCTGATGAGGAGATAATCTGAGAGTCCGACCTAAGGGCTTCCAGGTTATCCAGCGGGTCTCGCGACCAGCTGAGTGCAATAATAATCGTTATCATTTGCCAGTCAAATGAATTTCACCTTTTCCGGTAAAAAAATATTACCGGTGCCCCTCCTGCTCCCCAGAAGCGGGGCTTCGTTGCCGTTCGGCGATCACGGTCATCCTTTATTTCCCTTCTTGTCGTGCCACCTCCTCGTGCTCCAGCAGCGCCCGGGCCATGTCGACCATGTGCATCAGGGCGAACATCACTTCGCGCGTCATCCCCTGGAGTTGATGGGTGGCCGTTTCATGGGCGGTAGCCGAGGCGCAGCGCAACAGGGCCAGGGCGTGCTCGTGTGCCTGCTTGGCAGACACGCCGCTGTGCAGGGTCCAGATTCTGTTGTCCAGGTTGGGACGCTGCGGCGCGGGGTTGAGGTAGTAGTCGAGGGCGCGGCGGGCGGCTTCGCTGTCGAGATCTGTTTCTTCGTTTTTCGATGGTTTCATCCTGATACCTGCTCACAGTCACTACGGAGTGGTGAATACGGAGGATAGGTCAATATGTATTATTTATCTCAAACAAGATAATTCAGGATGTGTATTGATGCGCTGGATACAGCCCGTATTGTTCTCGGCCATGGAAAACTGGAACGAATTTCTCGCGCGCTATAAGCGCGAACATGGCCTTAACCAACTAGAGCTTGCCGAACGCCTCGGGATGACCCAAGGCGGCGTGGGCCATTGGTTGCGTGGCACCCGCAGGCCGACCCTGGCGACGATCAATGAAAAATTGGAGAAGCTCGGGTTGGTCTACCTCAAGGCTCAGGTCATGGTGGTAGAGCGCGGCCTGTTGCGTGAGCCGACCGGTGCCTATACCTCGGAGCGCTCCCCTTCACCCGAAGCGCTGCGTTATGCCAGTTTCCGCTTCCCGGTGCTGGCCTGGGCCGACTTGCAAGGGGCCTTGCCCGACGCTGTCGAAGAGTCCGAGCAGACCGACTACATGCCGGCCGGCAATGCATTCTGGTTGCCTGTCGAGAACGACTCGATGAACGCCGCAAGCGGTACGAGTGTGCCCCAGGGCATGCTCATTCTGGTGGACGCGGGCCTCGAGCCGATGCCCGGCAAACTGGTGATCGCCCGCCAGCCGGGCAAGGCGGCGGTACTCAGGCAACTGATCGAGGAGGGTGGAGAGCGAATGCTCAGGCCGCTGAATACGCGGTATCCGACCGTTCTATGTGAAGACGGGTGCGAGTTTCTTGGGGTCGTTGTGCGGGTGCACGGCAAGTTCTAGATCGCCGGGCTGCTCCGCGGCCCAATCGCGTGCAAGCCCGCTCCCACAGGGGGGCGGCGCTAGCCGCTTGTTCTCTGCGCGACAGCGCAGCCCAAAGGAGCAGACTTGCCCCGCGATTGGGCCGCGCAGCGGCCCTTTGCATCATTCGGCCAGATCCACCAGCACCGCGCCCTCGCTGACCATATCCCCCTCCTGGCAGAACAGGGCCTTGACCGTACCGCCGTGGGGGGCGCGGATGCTGTGCTCCATCTTCATCGCCTCCAGCACCACCAGCGCGGTACCGGCCTCGACCACTTGGCCCGGCTCCACCAATATCCGCACGATACTGCCGTTCATGGGCGCGCCCAAGCCACCCTGGTGGCTGTGGCTGGCTTCGGCTTCGGCGATCGGGTCGAAGACGCTCACGGCCTGCATTTCCCCGTCCCATTGCAGGTACAGGGTGCCCTCACGGCGGATGGCCAGGTGTCGACGGCGCACGCCATCCACATCGTGGTACAGCTGCTCGCCGTCCAGGCGCCAGGTCGAGGGCGCGCTGTGTTCCAGCGCCACGGCCTGGTCCTGCCCGCCACTGGCCAGGTGCAGGCTGCTGTGTGCCGCCAGGCCCAGGCGCAAGCCGTCGCGCCGGGCCCAGGGCGAGGCGGGGTCGTCGTGGCGCTGGTGGGCGGAGCTCCCTTGCAGCCAGGCCTCGGCGGCCGCCTGCCAGAACGTGGCCGGCAGCGCGTTCGGTGCGGGCAGCAACTCGGCCTGGTAGCGCGGAATGAAACCGGTGTCCAGTTCCGCTGCGGCGAAGGCCGGATGGGCGAGGATGCGGCGCAGGAAGGCGATGTTGGTCTTCAGCCCGCCGATGGCGAATTCGTCGAGCATGGCCAGCAGGCGCAGGCGGGCTTGCTCGCGGTCCTGGCCCCAGGCGATCAGTTTGCCCAGCATCGGGTCGTAGAAGGGCGAGACCCCATCACCCTCGCTGACCCCGCTGTCCACCCGGCGGCCCTCGCCGGGTGCCGATTCGCGGTACAGCGCCAAGGTGCCGGTGGCGGGCAGGAATTCGTTGGCCGGATCTTCCGCGTACAGGCGCACCTCGATGGCATGGCCGACCAGCGGCACCTGGTCCTGGGTGATCGGCAGCGGCTCACCGCAGGCCACGCGGATCTGCCAGGCCACCAGGTCCAGGCCGGTAATGGCCTCGGTGACCGGATGCTCCACCTGCAGGCGCGTGTTCATTTCCATGAAGAAGAACTCGCCACGGGCATCGAGCAGGAACTCGACGGTGCCCGCGCCGACGTAGCCGATGGCCTGGGCAGCGCGTACGGCGGCCTCGCCCATGGCCTTGCGCAGCTCGGTGGACAGCCCTGGGGCCGGGGCTTCTTCGACTACTTTCTGATGGCGGCGCTGGATCGAGCAGTCGCGCTCGTTGAGGTACAGGCAGTTCCCGTGTTGATCGGCGAACACCTGGATCTCCACATGGCGCGGCTTGAGCACGTACTTTTCCACCAGCATGCGCGCATCGCCGAACGACGACTGCGCCTCACGCTGCGCCGAGGCCAGGGCATCGGCCAACTGGCTTTCTTCCTCGACCACCTTCATGCCCTTGCCGCCACCACCGGCACTGGCCTTGAGCAGCACCGGGTAGCCGATGCGCTCGGCGGCGGCGCGGAAGGTCTCCAGGTCCTGGGCTTCACCGTGGTAGCCCGGTACCAGCGGCACGCCTGCCGCTTCCATCAGTGCTTTGGCCGCCGACTTGCTGCCCATGGCGTCGATGGCGCTGGCAGGCGGGCCGAGGAAGATCAGCCCGGCCTGTTCGATGGCGCGGGCGAAGCCTGCGTTCTCGGAGAGGAAGCCATAGCCTGGGTGGATGGCCTGGGCGCCGCTGGCCTTGGCTGCCGCCAGTAGCTTGTCGATCACCAGGTAGCTCTCGGCGGCCTTGGTGCCGCCCAGGTCGATGCGGATGTCGGCTTCGCGGCTGTGGCGGGCGTCGCGATCGGTGGCGCTGTGCACGGCCACCGTGGTCAGGCCCATGGCCTTGGCGGTGCGCATGACCCGGCAGGCGATCTCGCCACGGTTGGCGACCAGCAGGGTGGTCAGGGTGCGGCTCATGGGCGCGGTTCCTTCTCGTTGGCTTGCCAGGCGGGGCGGCGTTTTTCCAGGAAGGCGCGCAGGCCCTCCTGGCCTTCGGGGCTGACACGGATGCGGGCGATGGTGTTCTCGCAGTAGCGGCGCAGCGCGGGGCTGAGTTCGCCGTCGTCCACTTCGCGCAGCAGGTCCTTGGTGGCACGCAAGGCCTGGGGGCTGTTCTGCAACAGGTTCTCGACCCAGGCTTGGACTTGGGTGTCGAGTTCGGCGGCCGGGTAGACCTCGGCCAGAAGGCCCAGCTCGCGGGCCCGCACGCCACTGAAACGTTCGGCGGTCAGGGCATAGCGACGCGCGGCGCGTTCGCCGATGGCCTTGACCACGAATGGACTGATCACTGCCGGGGCCAGGCCGATGCGCACTTCCGACAGGCACAGCTGGGCGTCCTCGGCGCCGATGGCCATGTCGCAGCAGCTGATCAGGCCCAGGGCTCCGCCGAAGGCTGCCCCTTGCACCACGGCCAAGGTCGGAGCCTTGAGCCGGTGCAGGGCATACATCAGCTCGCCCAGCTCATGGGCGTCGTCCAGGTTGGTGTTGAAATCCAGCTGCGCCGACTGCTGCATCCAGGCGAGGTCGGCACCGGCGCTGAAGTGCCGGCCACGGCCGCGCAGCAGCACGAAACGCAGGCTGGCATCTTCGGCGAGCTGGTCGAGGGCGACGATCAATTCGCGGATCATCTGCGCGTTGAAGGCATTGTTCTTGTCTTCGCGGCTCAGCCACAGGGTGGCGAAACCGCGAGGGTCCTTGATGACTTCCAGGGTGCTGAAATCGCTCATCGGTCACATCCGGAAAATGCCGAAGCGGCTCTGTTCGATCGGGGCGTTCAGCGCGGCGGACAACGCCAAGCCGAGCACGTCGCGGGTTTGCGCCGGGTCGATGACACCGTCGTCCCACAGCCTTGCGCTGGAGTAGTAGGGGTGGCCCTGGCGCTCGTACTGGTCGAGGATCGGCTGCTTGAGCCTGGCCTCGTCCTCGGCGCTGAAGGCGCTGCCGGCGCGTTCGCTCTGCTCGCGCTTGACCTGGGCCAGCACGCCTGCGGCCTGCTCGGCGCCCATCACGCCGATGCGCGCGTTGGGCCACATCCATAGGAAGCGCGGGTCGTAGGCGCGGCCGCACATGCCGTAGTTGCCGGCACCGAAGCTGCCACCGATGATCACCGTGAACTTCGGCACCTGGGCGCAGGCCACCGCGGTCACCAGCTTGGCGCCGTGCTTGGCGATGCCGCCTTCCTCGTATTTCTTGCCGACCATGAAGCCTGTGATGTTCTGCAGGAACAGCAGCGGGATGCCGCGCTGGCAGGCCAGCTCGATGAAGTGCGCGCCTTTTTGCGCCGCTTCGGCGAAAAGGATGCCGTTGTTGGCCAGGATCGCCACCGGGTAGCCGTGCAGGTGGGCGAAACCGCATACCAGGGTGGTGCCGAACAACGCCTTGAATTCATCGAACACCGAGCCATCGACCAGGCGCGCGATCACTTCGCGCACATCGAACGGCTGCTTGGCGTCGGCGGGGACCACGCCGTACAGCTCCTCGGCGTCGTACAGCGGGGCGATCGGCGCCTGGCGCTGCAGCTTGCCGAGCTTGTGCCAATTGAGGTTGGCCACGCTGCGCCGGGCCAGGGCCAGGGCATGCTCGTCGTTGTCGGCATAGTGGTCGGCCACGCCGCTGGTGCGGCAGTGCACATCGGCGCCACCCAGGTCCTCGGCGCTCACCACCTCGCCGGTGGCAGCCTTCACCAAGGGCGGGCCTGCAAGGAAGATGGTCGCCTGCTGGCGCACCATGATCGCTTCGTCGGCCATGGCCGGCACGTAGGCGCCGCCGGCGGTGCACGAGCCCATCACCACGGCGATCTGCGCAATGCCCAGGGCGCTCATGTTGGCCTGGTTGAAGAAGATCCGCCCGAAGTGCTCGCGGTCGGGGAACACCTCGTCCTGGCGTGGCAGGTTGGCCCCGCCGGAGTCCACCAGGTAGATGCACGGCAGGCGGTTCTGCAGGGCGATGGCCTGGGCGCGCAGGTGCTTCTTCACCGTCAGCGGGTAGTAGGAGCCGCCTTTGACCGTGGCGTCGTTGGCCACGACCATGCATTCCACCCCTTCGATGCGGCCGATGCCGGCGATCACGCCGGCGGCGGGTACGTCTTCGCCATACACCTCATGGGCGGCCAGTTGGCCGATCTCGAGGAACGGCGAGCCTGGGTCGAGCAGCCGGTCGATGCGCTCGCGCGGCAGCAGCTTGCCCCGTGAGGTGTGCCGCTCCTGGGCCTTCGGGCCGCCGCCCTGGGCGACGTGGGCGAGCAGGGTGCGCAGGGCCTGGACCTGCTCGCGCATGGCCGCGCTGTTGGCGGCGAACTCCGCCGAGCGCGGGTTGATCTGGGTATGCAAGGTAGCCATTGGCGCCGGTTCCTCGTGCTCAGCGGGTTTCGTTGAACAGTTCGCGACCGATCAGCATCCGCCGGATCTCGCTGGTGCCGGCGCCGATCTCGTACAGCTTGGCGTCGCGTAGCAGGCGGCCAGCCGGGAATTCGTTGATATAGCCATTGCCGCCGAGGATCTGGATCGCCTCCAGGGCCATCTGGGTGGCGCGCTCGGCGGTGTAGAGGATTACCCCGGCGGCGTCCTTGCGGGTGGTCTCGCCGCGGTCGCAGGCTTGCGCCACGGCATACAGGTAGGCGCGGCTGGCGTTGAGCTGGGTGTACATGTCGGCGATCTTGCCTTGGATCAGCTGGAACTCGCCGATGCTCTGGCCGAACTGCTTGCGGTCATGGATGTACGGCACCACCAGGTCCATGCAGCTCTGCATGATCCCGGTCGGGCCACCGGAGAGCACCACGCGCTCGTAGTCCAGGCCGCTCATCAGTACCCGTACGCCACCGTTGAGCTGGCCGAGAATGTTTTCTTCGGGCACTTCCACGCCATCGAAGAACAGCTCGCAGGTGTTGGAACCGCGCATGCCCAGCTTGTCGAACTTGTTGCTGCGCGAGAAGCCTTTCCAGTCGCGCTCGACGATGAATGCGGTGATACCGTGGGGGCCCTTGTCCAGGTCGGTCTTGGCGTAGATCACGTAGGTGTTGGCATCGGGGCCGTTGGTGATCCAGGTCTTGCTGCCGTTGAGCACGTAGCGGTCGCCGCGCTTCTCGGCGCGCAGCTTCATCGACACCACATCGGAGCCGGCGTTGGGTTCGCTCATGGCCAGGGCGCCGATGTGCTCGCCGCTGATCAGCTTGGGCAGGTATTTTTGCTTCTGCTCATGGGTGCCGTTGCGGTTGATCTGGTTGACGCACAGGTTGGAATGGGCGCCATAGGACAACGCCACCGAGGCCGAGCCACGGCTGATCTCTTCCATCGACACCACGTGGGCCAGATAGCCCAGGCCCGCGCCGCCGTATTCCTCCGGCACGGTGATGCCCAGCAGGCCCATGTCGCCGAACTTGCGCCACATGTCGGCGGGGAACAGGTTGTCTTGGTCGATCTGCGCGGCGCGCGGGGCCAGCTCGGCGGCAACGAAGGTGCGCACCTGGTCGCGGAGCATGTCGATGGTTTCGCCCAAGGCGAAGTTCAGGGTGGGATAATGCATGCGGGGGCACCTTCTTGTTCTTGAAATAAGGGATGTTGCACCGCCTCCTACAAGGTAGGTGCAAACCTGGCGTTCGTTTTTCACCTTTACGTTAACGTAAACCTGGCTTTGGAAGCTGTCAATCGACTCGTGACCTTTACGTTAACGTAAATCTGCGCCAGAGTAGCCGCGCTTGCTTCAGTCATGCCCAGAACAACCACAAGAAGGGACATCCATGAGTCAACCAAGCTACACCTGCGGTCGTCAGGACCGCCCGTTGTTGACCCTGACCATCGGCCAGGCCTTCGACGCCACCGTGGCCCGCTACCCCGACGGCGAGGCCCTGGTGGTGCGGCACCAGGGGCTTCGCTACAGCTGGCGGCAACTGGCCGAGGCAGTCGATGGCCATGCCAGGGCGCTGATGGCCCTGGGCGTGCAGGTCGGTGACCGGGTCGGGATTTGGGCGCCCAACTGTGCCCAGTGGTGCATCCTGCAACTGGCCAGCGCCAAGGTCGGCGCGATCCTGGTCAACATCAACCCGGCCTACCGGGTCGGTGAGCTGGAATACGTACTGCGCCAGTCCGGTTGCAGCTGGCTGGTCTGCGCCGATGCCTTCAAGACGTCTGACTACCATGCCATGGTCCTGGGTCTGGCTCCCGAGCTTGCTACCTGCACGCTTGGCCAGCTGGCCAGCGAGCGGCTCCCGGCGTTGCGTGGAGTGGTCAGCCTGGCAGCGAACCCGCCGGTCGGCTTCCTGCCCTGGGGCCACCTGGCCGAGCGGGCAGGGCAGACGGCTCCCGAGGCCTTCGAGGCCCGCCAGCGCAGCCTGCAGTTCGACCAGCCGGTGAACATCCAGTACACCTCCGGTACCACCGGCGCGCCCAAGGGGGCCACGCTCAGCCACTACAACATCCTCAACAACGGCTACATGGTCGGTGAAAGCCTGGGCTTGTCCGAGCGCGACCGCATGGTGATCCCGGTGCCGCTGTATCACTGCTTCGGTATGGTCATGGCCAATTTGGGTTGCGTCACCCATGGCAGCACCATGATCTACCCCAACGATGCCTTCGACCCAGGCCTGACCTTGCAGACCGTGGCCGAGGAGCGCGCCAGCATCCTCTATGGCGTGCCGACCATGTTCATCGCCATGCTCGACCACCCCGGCCGCGCCGGGCTGGACCTGTCCAGCCTGCGCAGCGGCATCATGGCCGGCGCCACCTGTCCGATCGAGGTGATGCGCCGGGTGATCGAGCAGATGCACATGGCTCAGGTACAGATCGCCTACGGCATGACCGAGACCAGCCCGGTGTCGCTGCAGACTGGCCCGGACGATGAGTTGGAGTTGCGCGTGACCACGGTCGGCCGCACCCAGCCGCAGCTGGAAAGCAAGCTGGTGGACGAGCACGGCAATATCGTCCCGCGGGGCGAGATCGGCGAGCTGTGCACCCGCGGCTATAGCGTCATGCTCGGCTACTGGGGCAACCCCCAGGCCACCCAGGACGCCATCGACCCGGCCGGCTGGATGCACACCGGCGACCTGGCGGTAATGGACGAGCAGGGCTATGTGCGCATCGTCGGGCGCAACAAGGACATGATCATTCGCGGAGGCGAGAACATCTACCCGCGCGAGCTCGAGGAGTTCTTCCATACCCACCCGGCGGTGGCCGATGCCCAGGTGATCGGTATCCCCTGCAGCCGGTATGGGGAAGAGGTGGTCGCGTGGATCAAGCTGCACCCTGGGCACAGCGCGACCGCCGAGCAATTGCAGCAGTGGTGCAAGGCGCACATCGCCCATTTCAAGGTGCCGCGGCATTACCGGTTCGTCGATGAGTTCCCGATGACGGTGACCGGCAAGGTGCAGAAGTTCCGCATGCGTGAGATCAGCATTGCCGAGATCAAGTTTTAACCCGGGTAGGCCTTACTGGTCCTATCGCGGGGCATAGCGCTATGCCTGTGGGGGTGGGCTTGCCCCGTGATAGGGCCGGTACTGCCGAATCGAGATCCTGAACCTTGTCTATCCTTTGCCTTTGACCGGCGGCTCCTCGCTCGGCGGGTCGCCCACCGGCGGCGGCGTGCCCGGCTTGGTCGGCTCCTCCGGGTCCTCTTCAGGCTCCGGTGGTGGCAGGGTCGGGTCGTCGATGTTCGGGTCCGGCGTCTCCGGTGGAATGGGAATACTCATGGCCTGGCCTCCCAGGGGAAATACGGCGTCGTTGCAGGCTTTGACTCGGCGCCGCGCCGTTCGCTCAATTTTTTTGAACCCCCGGCAGCTCCCACGGCTCTGAACCCTTACCGCCACTGCAAAAGGGAGCAAGGTTCGATGTCAGGTAATGAGCCCTTCGAAAGCGTGCCCATGGCCAATGATCACCCGGACCAGGCGATCAGCCTGTCCCAGGCGTTGCTGGCGCCACGTATCGTGATCGAGGACACCCAGCCGGTACTCGATGCCGGCACCTTCGCCACCAAGGCGGTGCGCGGCCAGCCGGTGGCGGTGAGCAGCAAGGTCTATACCGATGGCCATGACCGCTTGGCGGTGACCCTGCACTGGCGCCAGGCTCACAGCCGGCGCTGGCACTGCACGCCGATGCACTCACCGGGCAATGACCTATGGCTGGCCGAATTCACGCCCCAGGAACTGGGCCTGCACCTGTTCAGCATCGAGGCCTGGATAGACCCGTTCGCGACCTATTGCCATGACCTTGAGAAGAAGTACCACGCGGGCGTCGACGTCACCCTCGAACTGGAGGAGGGCCGGCTGCTGCTGGGCAAAGGCATCGAGCGCAGCGACGGCCTGTTGCGCGAGCAGCTCGAGCAATTGCAGCAGCGCCTGCCGACCTTGGCCCCGGATGACCAGGTGGCCTTGCTGCTGCGGGCCGACACGGCCTTACTGATGAGCGAGGCCGAGCACCGCAGCTACCTGACTCGCAGCGCTGAGTTTCCGGTGGATGTGGACCGTGAACAGGCCTTGTTCGCCAGCTGGTACGAGCTGTTCCCACGCTCGATCACCGACCGCCCTGAGCGCCATGGCACGTTCAACGACGTGCACCAGCGCCTGCCGATGATCCGTGACATGGGCTTCGACGTGCTGTACTTCCCGCCAATCCACCCCATTGGCAACAAGCACCGCAAGGGCCGCAACAACGCTTTGCAGGCCGAGCCAGGCGACCCGGGCAGCCCCTATGCCATCGGCAGCCCCGAAGGCGGTCACGATGCCATCCACCCACAGCTGGGCAGCCGCGAGGATTTCCGCCGCCTGGTGGCCGCTGCCGCCGAGCATGGCCTGGAGATCGCCTTGGACTTCGCCATCCAGTGCTCCCAGGACCACCCCTGGCTCACCGAACATCCCGGTTGGTTCAGCTGGCGCCCCGACGGCACCATCCGTTACGCCGAGAACCCGCCGAAGAAATACCAGGACATCGTCAACGTCGACTTCTACGCCGCCGAGGCTGTGCCATCGCTGTGGTTGGCCCTGCGCGATGTAGTGGTCGGCTGGGTCGAGGAGGGCGTGCGCACCTTCCGTGTCGACAACCCGCACACCAAGCCGCTGCCGTTCTGGCAATGGCTGATCGCCAATGTACGCAGCCGCTACCCGGATGTGATTTTCCTCGCCGAGGCCTTCACCCGCCCGGCGATGATGGCGCGCCTGGGCAAGGTCGGCTACGCCCAGAGCTACACCTACTTCACCTGGCGCAACACCAAGCAGGAGCTGCGCGAATACCTTCAGGAACTCAACCAGGCGCCATGGCGCCATTGCTACCGGCCCAACTTCTTCGTCAACACGCCGGACATCAACCCCTACTTCCTGCAGACCAGTGGACGCGCGGGCTTTCTCATCCGCGCCGCCCTGGCGACCATGGGCTCCGGGCTGTGGGGCATGTATTCGGGCTTCGAGCTGTGCGAAGGCACGCCGCTGCCGGGCAAGGAGGAGTACCTGGATTCGGAGAAGTACGAGATCCGCCCGCGGGACTTCACCCAACCGGGCAACATCGTCGCCGAGATCGCCCAGCTCAATCGCATCCGCCGGCAGAACCGCGCCCTGCAGACCCACCTGGGCATCGAGTTCTTCAACTGCTGGAACGACAACATCCTGTACTTCGGCAAGCGCACTCCGGAGCGCGACAACTACATCCTGGTGGCCGTGAGCCTGGACCCGCACAACGCCCAGGAGGCGCACTTCGAGTTGCCGCTGTGGGAGTTGGGGCTGGACGACGCCGCCGACACCCATGGTGAGGACCTGATGAACGGCCACCGCTGGACCTGGCACGGCAAGACCCAATGGATGCGCATCGAGCCCTGGCATCTGCCGTTCGGTATCTGGCGCATAGAGAAACCCTATTAGGGCCGTTGTGCAGCCCATCGCGGGACAAGCCCGCTCCCACAGGGGCCGTGCCGCATGACGGACCGCAAGGGCTCCCCCGGGGGCCGCGTTGCATGATGACAACACTGGACCTGTAGGAGCGGGCTTGTCCCGCGATAGGCCGCGAAGCGGCCTCAATGGCAGCCAAGACAGGAAGGAGTCGCCCATGGCCAAGCGTTCCCGCCCACAAGCCTTCATCGACGACCCGCTGTGGTACAAGGACGCGGTGATCTACCAATTGCACGTGAAGTCGTTCTTCGACGCCAACAACGACGGTATCGGTGATTTCGCCGGGTTGATGAGCAAGCTCGACTATATCGCCGACCTGGGCGTCAACACCCTCTGGCTGCTGCCGTTCTACCCCTCGCCACGGCGCGACGATGGCTACGACATCGCCGAATACAAAGCCGTGCACCCCGACTACGGCAGCATGGCCGACGCCCGGCGCTTCATCGCCGAGGCCCACAAGCGCGGCCTGCGGGTGATCACCGAGCTGGTCATCAACCATACCTCCGACCAGCACCCCTGGTTCCAGCGCGCCCGTCACGCCAAGCGCGGCAGCAAGGCCCGGGACTTCTACGTGTGGTCGGACGACGACCAGAAATACGACGGCACGCGGATCATCTTCCTCGACACCGAGAAGTCCAACTGGACCTGGGACCCGGTCGCCGGGCAGTACTTCTGGCACCGCTTCTACTCTCACCAGCCGGACCTGAACTTCGACAACCCGCAGGTGATGAAGGCGGTGATCGGCGTGATGCGCTTCTGGCTCGACCTGGGCGTCGATGGCCTGCGCCTGGACGCTATTCCCTACCTGATCGAGCGCGACGGCACCAACAACGAGAACTTGCCCGAGACCCACGCGGTGCTCAAGGCCATCCGCGCCGAGATCGACGCCAACTACCCCGACCGCATGCTTCTGGCCGAGGCCAACCAGTGGCCCGAGGACACCCGGCCGTATTTCGGCGAAGGCGACGGCGACGAGTGCCACATGGCCTTCCACTTCCCGCTGATGCCGCGCATGTACATGGCCCTGGCCATGGAAGACCGCTTCCCCATCACCGACATCCTGCGCCAGACCCCGGAGATCCCGGCCAACTGCCAGTGGGCGATCTTCCTGCGCAACCACGATGAGCTCACCCTCGAGATGGTGACCGACCGCGAGCGCGACTACTTGTGGAACTACTACGCCGAAGACCGCCGCGCGCGTATCAACCTGGGCATCCGCCGACGCCTGGCGCCGCTGCTGCAGCGTGACCGCCGGCGCATCGAGCTGCTCACCAGCCTGCTGTTGTCCATGCCTGGCACGCCGACCCTGTACTACGGCGACGAGCTGGGTATGGGCGATAACATCTACTTGGGCGACCGCGACGGTGTGCGCACGCCCATGCAGTGGTCGCCGGACCGCAATGGCGGTTTCTCCCGTGCCGACCCCCAGCGCTTGGTGCTGCCGCCGATCATGGACCCGCTCTACGGCTACCAGACCGTCAACGTCGAGGCCCAATCCCACGACCCGCACTCGTTGCTCAACTGGAACCGGCGCCTGCTGGCCGTACGCAAGCAGCAGAAGGCCTTCGGCCGGGGTACCTTGAAGATGCTCACGCCCAGCAACCGGCGCATCCTGGCCTACATCCGCGAGTACACCGATGCCGAGGGCAACACCGAGATCGTGCTGTGCGTGGCCAACGTCTCTCGCGCCGCCCAGGCCGCCGAGCTTGACCTGGCGCCGTATGCCGACAAGGTCCCGGTAGAGATGCTCGGCGGCAGCGCCTTCCCGCCCATTGGCCAGCTGCCATTCCTGCTGACCTTGCCGCCCTACGGCTTCTACTGGTTCCTGCTGGCTTCGCGCGACCGCATGCCCAGCTGGCACCTGGAACCGGCCGAAGGCCTGCCGGAGCTGACCACCCTGGTACTGCGCAAACGCATGGAAGAGCTGCTCGAAGCGCCCTCCAGCGACACCCTGCAAACCACCATCCTGCCCCAGTACCTGCCCAAGCGCCGCTGGTTCGCCGGCAAGCAGGGGCCGATCGACCAAGTGCGCCTGAACTATGGCGTGCGCCTGGCCACAGCCACCACGCCGGTGCTACTCAGCGAGCTGGAAGTCCACAGCGACGGCGCCGTGCAGCACTACCAGCTGCCGTTCGGCCTGCTACCTGAAGAGCAGATCAACAGCGCCTTGCCGCAACAATTGGCATTGTCGCGGGTGCGCCGGGGCCGCCAGGTAGGCTTGATCACCGACGCCTTCGTGCTCGAGCCGTTCATCCGTGCCGTACTGGGCAACTGCCAGGCCGGTACCCGCCTGGCCTGTGGCACCGGCGAGCTGCGCTTCGACAGCACCGCACAGCTGGCCACCCTGGAACTCAACGAAGACAGCGAAGTACGCTACCTCAGCGCCGAACAGTCCAACAGCTCGGTGGTGGTGGGCGGCAGCCTCGTGCTCAAGCTGATTCGCCGGGTCAACCCAGGCATCCACCCGGAGCTGGAAATGAGCGCCTACCTGACCGCCGCCGGCTTTGGCAATATCTCGCCGCTGCTGGCGTGGGTCAGTCGCGTGGACGAGCAGGGCCAGCCGTACCTGTTGATGATCGCCCAGGGTTACCTGAACAACCAGGGCGATGCCTGGGACTGGACGCAGAACACCTTGGAGCGTGCCGTGCGCGACGAGATGGAGCCTTCCACCGTCGAGCCCGAGGCGCACACTGACGCCCTGGCCGAACTCACAGGCTTCGCCGCCTTGCTCGGCCAGCGCCTGGGCGAGATGCACCTGTTGCTGGCCGCCCCTACCGACGACGAGGCGTTCCAGCCGCGTCCCAGCAGCGAACAAGACTGCGCCCGCTGGAGTACGCAGATCAGCGCCGAGCTTGCCCACGCACTGGACCTGCTGGCCCAGCATCGCGATGGCCTCGACGGCGACAGCCAGGCCCTGGTCGACGACCTGCTGCAACAGCGCGACGGCCTGGCCCAGCACGTCGACACCCTGGCCCGACAGGCCCAGGGCGGCCTGCTGATGCGTGTGCATGGCGACCTGCACCTGGGCCAGGTGCTGGTGGTGCAGGGCGATGCCTACCTGATCGATTTCGAAGGCGAGCCCGCGCGGCCGCTGACGGAGCGGCGCGCCAAGCACAGCCCGTACAAGGATGTCAGCGGCGTGCTGCGTTCGTTCGACTATGCTGCTGCGATGATCCTGCGCAGCGCCTCGGCGGTAGACCTCTCCGATGCTGCGCGCCAAGCCCGGCAGCGAGTCGCCCGGCAGTACCTGCACCAGTCGCGCCATGCCTTCGTCGAGGCCTATGGCCTGGCCACTGCCGCCATGCCCCATGCTTGGGAGCAGGCCGAGGGCGAGCGTGCCGCGCTGGAGTTGTTCTGCCTGGAAAAAGCCGCCTACGAAATCACCTACGAAGCCGAGAACCGCCCGGGTTGGCTGGCCGTGCCTTTGCATGGGCTGCATGGGTTGATCAGTACCTGGGGTGAGTTGTGAGTTCGATATTCACGGGGCCGCGGTGCGGCCCAATCGCGGGACAAGCCCGCTCCCACACAGGCGGGTTTGCGCGATCCGCTGTAGGAGCGGGCTTGTCCCGCGATTGGGACGCGAAGCGGCCCTTAAAAAAACGATCCAAAACATCTGGAAGAGCAGAAAGATGAATGCAATCACGCGTGAAAACGGCGGCCTTCGGCAACGGGACCTGGATGCCCTGGCCCGCGCCGAGCACGCCGACCCGTTCGCAGTACTGGGCCCGCACGGCGATGGTGCAGGTGGCGTGTTCGTTCGCGCCTTCCTGCCCAATGCCCTCAACGCTCGAGTGCTGGCGCGCCACGATGGGCGCGTGCTGGCCGAGATGGAGCAGGGCAGCCTACCGGGGCTGTTCACCGCACATCTGGATGAAGCCCACCCGTACCTGTTGCAGATCGGCTGGGCCGGCGGCGAGCAGGTCACCGAGGACCCCTACAGCTTCGGCCCGCAACTGGGCGAGATGGACCTTTACCTGTTCGCCGAAGGCAACCACCGCGACCTCTCCGGGCGCTTCGGCGCCCAGCCGATGCATGCCGATGGCATCGATGGGGTGTGCTTCTCGGTGTGGGCGCCGAACGCCCGGCGGGTGTCGGTGGTGGGCGATTTCAACAATTGGGACGGCCGTCGCCACCCCATGCGCCTGCGCCACGATGCCGGTGTCTGGGAGCTGTTCGTGCCGCGCCTGGGCGTCGGCGAGGCCTACAAGTTCGAAGTGCTCGGTCGCGATGGCGTGTTGCCGCTCAAGGCCGACCCCCTGGCCCGTGCCACCGAGCTGCCGCCCAGCACCGCCTCCAAGGTGGCCGCGGCGCTCAGCCACACCTGGCAGGACCACGACTGGATGCAGCAGCGTGCAGAGCGCCACGCCTACCGGGCACCGCTGTCGATCTATGAGCTGCACGCTGGCTCCTGGCGCTGTGAGCTGGACGACGGCGGTGAGATAGCGCGCTTCTACAACTGGCGCGAACTGGCCGAGCGCCTGGTGCCCTATGTGCAGGACCTGGGGTTCACCCATATCGAGCTGCTGCCGATCATGGAGCACCCATTCGGCGGCTCCTGGGGCTACCAGCCGCTATCGCTGTTCGCGCCCACGTCCCGCTACGGCACTGCCGAGGACTTCGCTGCCTTTGTCGATGCCTGCCACCAGGGCGGTATCGGTGTGATTCTCGACTGGGTACCGGCGCATTTCCCAACCGACGAACATGGTCTGGCCCGCTTCGACGGCACGGCGCTGTACGAGTACGACAACCCCTTGGAGGGCTTCCACCAGGACTGGAATACGTTGATCTACAACCTCGGGCGCAATGAAGTGCGCGGCTTCATGCTGGCCTCGGCCCTGCACTGGCTCAAGCATTTCCACATCGACGGCCTGCGGGTCGATGCCGTGGCCTCGATGCTCTACCGCGACTATTCACGCAAGGCCGGCGAATGGGTGCCCAACCGCCACGGCGGGCGCGAAAACCTGGAAGCCATCGACTTCATCCGCCACCTCAACACCGTGGCGGCCCACGAGGCGCCGGGAGCGCTGATCATCGCCGAAGAATCCACCGCTTGGCCGGGTGTGAGTCAGCCGGTTCAGCAAGGCGGGCTGGGCTTTGCCTACAAGTGGAACATGGGCTGGATGCACGACACCCTGCACTACATCCAGAACGACCCGGTGCACCGCGCCTACCATCACAACGAGATGAGCTTCGGGCTGATCTATGCCTATTCCGAACACTTCATCCTGCCCATCTCCCACGACGAGGTGGTGCACGGCAAGCATTCGCTGATCGACAAGATGCCCGGCGATCGCTGGCAGAAGTTCGCCAACCTGCGCGCCTACCTGGCGTTCATGTGGGCGCACCCGGGCAAGAAGCTGCTCTTCATGGGCTGCGAGTTCGGCCAGTGGCGCGAGTGGAACCACGACCACCAGCTGGACTGGTACCTGCTGCAATACCCTGAACACCAAGGGGTGCAGCGCCTGGTCGCCGACCTCAATCGCTTGTACCGCGAGCTGCCCGCCCTGCATGAGCAGGACTGCCAGCCCCAGGGCTTCCAGTGGCTGATCGGCGACGATGCGCACAACAGCGTATATGCCTGGCTGCGCTGGAGCAGCGCCGGCGAGCCGCTGCTGGTGGTGGCCAACTTCACCCCGGTGCCGCGTGAGGGCTATCGGATCGGCGTGCCGTTCGGCGAACGCTGGCAGGAGCTGCTCAACAGCGATGCCGAGCTGTATGCCGGTACCAATGTCGGCAACCTGGGCGCGGTGGCCAGCGAGCAGATACCCAGCCATGGGCAGCCGCTTTCGCTGGCGCTGAACCTGCCGCCGTTGGGCGTGCTGGTGATGAAGCCGGCCTGACCCGATGTCACCGTCGCCTGGCAAGGGCTTCGCCCTTGATCGCGGGACAAGCCCGCTCCCACCACCCCTTCAAGTATCACCATACAAGCTGGCTTGCCAGCGATAGGGCCGGGGCAAGCAACTCAAGACAGTTGGCTCCCACAGAGGAGGCACAGCGATAGCACCGCCAAAATGTGGGAGCCGGCTTGCCGGCGATTGGGCCGTAATGATCTACCAACGCATCCTCACCCCCAGGCTGCCGATCAGGCCATTGAGGTCATTGCCATCCACATCGCTGCTGTAGTCGGCACTGACGAACAGCGCCACCTTCGGCGTCACCCGTGCCACCAGCCCCAAGCCCAGGTCCACGGTGGTCGAGTAGCGGGAGCTGGAGATCTTGTCCACCTGGTCCAGCTTCACCGTGTCGGCGTTGCTGAAGTCATACCAGACATTGGTCCGCACATAGGGTTCGATTGGCATCCCGCGTACTTCGTAGCGGCCCGACAGTTTGGCGCCGACCCGGCCACTCCAGCTCGGCTGGCTGTCGAAGGCCTGCAAGGTCTCTTCCTGCGCCCGGTTGCTGGGGAAGAACTGCTGGTTGATCAACTGCGCCTGGGGTTCGATCACCCAGCCGCCGCCCAGGCCGATGGGGTAGCCGCCCTCGACCGAGAACGTCACCGCGTGGCCGCTGTCGTCCAGACGCTGGCCGTTCTCGCCGCGGCCGTTGACGTCGATACGTGTGCCCATGGCCACGGCATCGACATGCCAGCCTTGCTCATGGGTCATGCTCCAATACACACCCAGGCTCTCGCCGCTGAGGTTGACGGCGTTCTTCTGCTTGTCGCCGAGCAACCGGCGCATGCCGTTGAAGCTGGTCTGCAGGTTATTGTGGCCGACGAAGAACCCCGCGCGGTGCACATGGCCTTCGCCGGTCTCACGCACGAACAGCTCCGGGCCGATCATTAGTTGCTGGCTGGGCGCCTCCAGTTGTGCCGGCACCTGGGCGCCGGGGCGGGCAGAGCCTGGGAAGAACTGCGCCCATTGGCTTGCAGTGAGGTCGGGCGCCGGTTGCCGGTGGCGTTCGCCCATGCGCTCGGAAAACGCGGTCAGCGTGCCCAGGCCCAGGCCGCTGACGGTCACTGGATCCAGGGACAGCTGGGGTACCGCCGGCGGTTGCAGAAAACTGCTGAAGGCCATGTCTTCCTGCAGTTCGAGCGCGAAGGTTTCCACCGGGGTTGCCAGGAGCAGCGACGTGGAAACCGCGCAGAAAATCGCGTCGAAGCGCAAAGGGTTCGAGGTTCTTTTCATGGCGGATCTCCTTTTGTTGTTGTGTGGGTTGTGTTGGGCTGCCCTAGCGTCCGGCCCGGATCACACGCTGTCTCACAAAACAGAAGGCGACCGGGGCCGTCGCGCCGGCTTTCGAGCACGCGCTGTAAGGCGCGCGCCAGAGGCCCGGCACGAATTTTTACGTTGTTATAAGGTTCAGCTAAGGAGAGGTCGCAGCTTGCGTCAAGAAATGGTGAAAACCCTGTGATGTCAGGATTACAGGTTCTAATGCATTGATTTGGCTTGAAATGATCGAAGGGTATATCAAGCTTGGTTCTTTCGCCGTCGCTCGCTATGCCGAATGATTGCTAGAGCCGCACCTCGACAGCCAGCGGTAGATGGTCCGACAGGTGCGTCCATGGTTTGTGTCCCAGAATCCTGGGCGCATGGCTTTCGGCATTGCGCAGGTAGATACGGTCCAGGCGCAGCAAGGGCAGGCGCGCCGGGTAGGTGCGGGCGAGCAGGCCGTGGTGGCGCTCGAAGGCTTCGTGCAGGTCGCGGTGGCGGCCCAGGGTGCGGTTGCCGCGCAACTGCCAGTCGTTGAAGTCGCCGGCGATGATCACCGGTTCATCGGCCGGCAGGCTGTCGAGCAGCCGGCGCAGCAAGTGCAGCTGTTTCTGCCGGTGGCTTTCGAGCAGCGACAGGTGCACGCAGATGGCATGCACCGGGCGCTGGCCCGGCACATCCAGGATGCAGTGCAACAGGCCACGGCGCTCGGGGCCGGTGATCGAGACGTCGAGGTTGCGGTGTTCGAGGATCGGGTACTTCGACAGCAGGGCGTTGCCATGGTGGCCGTCGGGGTACACCGCGTTGCGGCCGTAGGCGAAGTCACTCCACATGCTGTCGGCGAGAAATTCGTACTGCGAGGTCTGCGGCCAGCCGGGGTAGCGGGCGGCGTGGCGGTCGTGGCTGCCGAGCACCTCCTGGAGGAAGACGATATCGGCCTGGGTGCTGCGCACCGCCTCGCGCAGCTCCGGCAGGATGAAGCGCCGGTTGAAGGCGGTGAAGCCTTTGTGGGTGTTCACGGTCAGTACCCGCACCCGATGTACGGTGGGGGCCTGGCTGACACTGGCGAAACCTGGACTGCCGGCTTCGGGGTTCACGGTGTCTCCTGGAAACATGCCTACCTTCAGATCACCACCGAACCCTGTAGGAGCGGGCGTGTCCCGCTTCCACAGGGTTTTGTGACGGCCGTTCTAGAGTCTAGGACCAAACCGGGTCAGTGGGGTTCACTCTTCGTCGCGTTGCAGCGCCATCAGCAACACCGAGCGCCCCTTGACCTCGAACAGCGTGTCGAACGTCAGGTGTTGCGGCTTGCGCATCTGCGGCCGGTCGGTATCGACCAGGCAGCTCCAGTAGTCGCCTTCAGGCACCGACGGCAGCTGGAACGGCACGGTGTCATGGTAGGCGTTGACGATCAGCAGCAAGGTCGCCTCGGTCCCAGGCCTGGCGATGCCGCTGACCTGGGCGCGGCCATCCATGAGCATGCCCAGGCAGCGGCCGTGAGGGTCTTCCCATTGCTCCACGCTCATTTCGTTGCCGTCCGGGGCCAGCCAGGTGACGTCCTTGACCCCGATCGCCTCGTTGTAGTCGCCGACCAGAAAACGTGAACGGCGCAGCACCGGGTAGGCCAGGCGCAGGCGGGTCAGGCGCTTGACGAAGGCCAGCAGCTCGGCGCCGTCCTGGTCCAGGTCCCAGTTGATCCAGCCGATCTCGCTGTCCTGGCAGTAGGCGTTGTTGTTGCCATGCTGGGTGCGGCTGAATTCGTCGCCGGCGACGATCATCGGCGTGCCCTGGGCCAGCAGCAGGGTGGCGAAAAAGTTGCGCATCTGGCGCATGCGCAGGGCGTTGATGCCGGGGTCGTCGGTGGGCCCTTCGACACCGCAGTTCCACGACAGGTTGTTGTCGGTGCCGTCCTGGTTGTTCTCGTCGTTGTCTTCGTTGTGCTTGTCGTTGTACGAGACCAGATCGCGCAGGGTGAAACCGTCATGGGCGGTGACGAAGTTGACCGAGGCGTAGGGCCGCCGGCCGCGGTTGTTGAACAGGTCGCCCGAGGCGGTCATACGTGCGGCGAAATCGGCCAGCTGGCCCTCGTCGCCTTTCCAGAAGGCCCGCACGGTGTCGCGGAAACGGTCGTTCCATTCGGCCCAGCCAGGGGCGAAGTTACCCACTTGGTAGCCGCCGGGGCCGCAGTCCCAGGGCTCGGCGATCAGCTTGACCTGGCGCAGCAGTGGGTCCTGGCGGCAGGCCACGAGGAAGCTGTGGCGCTCGCTGTAGCCCTCGTGATAGCGACCGAGGATGGTCGCCAGGTCGAAGCGAAAGCCGTCGACGTGCATCTCCCCGGCCCAGTAGCGCAGTGAGTCGGTGACCAGCTGCAGCACGCACGGGTGGCTCAAGTCCAGGGTGTTGCCGGTGCCGGAGTCGTTGATGTAGTAGCGCTTGTCATCGGGCATCAGTCGGTAGTAGGAGGCGTTGTCGATGCCTCGCATCGACAGGGTCGGGCCCAGCTCGTTGCCTTCGGCGGTGTGGTTGTAGACCACGTCCAGGATCAGCTCAAGGCCTGCATCGTGCAGGTGCGCGACCATCTCCTTGAACTCGGCGATCTTGCCGCTGGCCAGGTACTTGGGGTGCGGTGCGAAGAAGGCGATGCTGTTGTAGCCCCAATAGTTGTTCAGGCCCTTTTGCAGCAGGTGCTGGTCGTTGACGAAGGCGTGTATCGGTAACAGCTCGATGGACGATACCCCCAGGTCCTTGATGTGCTTGAGCAATTCATCGTTGGCCAGGCCCGCGAAGGTCCCTCGGTGTTCTTCGGGCACGGCCGGGTGGCGCATGCTGATGCCCCGGGTGTGGGCCTCGTAGAGGATGGTGCGCTCCCACGGGATCTGCACGCGCTGGTCGCGGCCCCAAGTGAAGGCCGGGTCGATGACCTTGCACTTGGGCACGAAGGGCGCGCTGTCGCGCTCGTCGAACGAAAGATCGCCATCGGGGTGGCCGATGGTGTAGCCGAACAGCGCCTCGGACCACTTCAAGCTGCCCACCAGTTGCTTGGCATAGGGGTCGATCAACAGCTTGTTGGGGTTGAAGCGGTGGCCATTTTCCGGCTCGTAGGGGCCGTGTACCCGGTAGCCGTAGACCAGCCCGGGGTGCGCGTCGGGCAGGTAGCCGTGGTAGATCTCGTCGGTGTATTCGGGCAGCTCGATGCGTTCGAGTTCGTGTTCGCCGCTGGAGTCGAACAGGCACAGCTCGACCTTGGTGGCGTTGGCCGAGAACAGGGCGAAGTTGACCCCGAGGCCGTCCCAGTTCGCGCCCAAGGGGAAGGGCAGGCCTTCGCGGATGCGCGAGGGGGCGACGGAGCGGGTTTTCTTTGCAGTGCGGGGGCTCATGACGGTCCTCTTCAAGCCGGGTGGACGGGCATCCTTCTTGATCTGGCCCGATCGCTGACAAGCCGGCTCCCACAGGGTCCGGTAGACATGGGCTTGCCCGCGATAAGGCCGGTACAGCGTGCTGAAATACCGAGGTCAACCCGCAGCCGGTTTCTTCACTGCCCGAGGTTTCTTCGCCGCAGCCGGCTTTTGCACCGGCGCCGTGCTCTTGGTCAACACGTCCTTGGGTTTGGCCGCGGCCTTCTTGCGCGGTGCGGCCTTGGGTGCCAGGGCCTCGGCCTCGGCGAGCTTGCGCGCCATCTCCCAGTGGCGTTCTTCCTGGCCTTCGGGCTTTCCTTCCGATTCCCAGATTTGATAGGCGAATTCGCGGATACGTTTTTCATCGACGCTCATCATGACGCTCCTGGTGTTCAAGATTGTTGTATCAACAGGTTGACCGGAAACTCTGCCAGCACGGTGCTCAAACTCAGCTCCCTTGAAGGGCTGACAGCGGTGCTGGAAAAAAGTCCCGAACAAGTGGCAGGTGACAAGGCAAACGGCAGGATCACCCGTGTGTCGTCCCAGTTCTGCGCCGGGATCAGGGGGAGGGAGGCGCCGCCCAGCAGCGCGCTGGGCAGGCGCGGCACCACCACGATGGCCTGGGCGTCCTCGCCCAGGCGGGCGAAGGCCAGGACCTTGTCGGCGTGCCGGCCCTGCACGGCCAGTGGCAGGTAGGCGCCGCGCTGGAACAGGTCGGGGTGGGCGTGGCGGCAGTCCAGCACGCGCGCGATCAGCGCCTGCTTGATACGCCCGTCGCGCCAGTGCATCAGCAATTCGGCCAACGGCAGGCTGTCGTCCAGGCTGGCCCGCCGCGCGGCGTAGTCCACCGGGCGGCGGTTGTCCGGGTCGACCAGGCTCAGGTCCCAGAACTCGTTACCCTGATACAGGTCCGGCACACCCGGGGTGGTCATGCGCAGCAGGCACTGGACCAAGCCATTGAGCGCGCCCGGGCAGGCGATGCGCTGCGCGGCCTCGTGCAGGGCGTGGCGCAACTGTTGGTTTTCAGGCGCCAGCAATAAGCCGTCGACATAGGTGGCACAGGCCTGTTCGTAGGCCTCGTTCGGGGCGCTCCAGCTGCTGCGCAGCTTGGCTTCGCGCAGGGCCTTCTGCTGCCATTGGCGCAGGCGCTCGGCGTATCGTGCCAGGGCCGTGGCGTCATGTAGGTCGAGGTCCAGGGGCCAGCTGCCGAGCAGCGTCTGGAACAGCAGCAGTTCGTCCGCCGGGCTCGGCGCCGGGCCGTCGCCCAGGGCCTGGCGCAGCGGTGCGGCCAGCTCGCGCCAATGCTCGACCCGGCTGGCCAGCCAGGGCCCCAGTTCGCTGAGCACCGCCAACCGTGCGCGGCAGTCCTCGCCGCGCTTGTGGTCGTGGGTGGCGGTGGCCAGCAGGTTGTCCGGGAAGTCCCGCAGGCGCCGTTGCGCTTCGTTGTGGAAGGCCTGTGGCGGTGCGCTGAAACGCTCGGCCTCGAAGCCCACGTCGTTGCGCGACAATAGCCGGCCGGAGCGGTAGAAGGCGGTGTCTTCCACGGCCTTGGCGGCACTGGGTGCGGTCAGTTGCTGGAAGCGCACGCAGGCATGGCGCAGGTGCTTGCGCGGCCGGCCTGGCGGCAGTTGGCGCCAGGGTTGGCCGCCGAGCCAGCGTTCTAAGTGCTCGAGCAGCGGCCAGTCTGCCTCGGCCAGGCTTTGCCGGGCACCGGCCAAGGCCTGCTGGAAGAAGATTTCGTCTTCGTCGGGGCGACCGCAGGCATTGATGTAGGTGCGGTACACCGGGTAGTGCTCGACCACGGCCTGCAAGGCCCGGCGGATGGCGCCCAGGGTCAGGTCGCGGGTCATCAGGTCGTCGCGCGCCACCTGCAGCAAGGCCTGGGCCACCGACTCGCAGTCGCCGGCCAGGCTGGCGTTGAGCACCAGGTGCCGAGCCTGGCGGACTTCCTCGGCAAAGTCCGGGCGCTCGCTCACCGTGCTCCACAGTTCGGTCAAGGGGGCTTCACCAGCCGGGTCGTGCTGCAGCAGCGAGACCTGGTTCATGAATTCGTAACCGGTGGTGCCGTCGGTGCGCCAGTCGCGGTGCAGGTGTTCACCGGCGCCGAGAATCTTCTCCACATAGATCGGGAAGTGCTCGACGTCCGCCTGCAAGGGCCGGCGTGCCAGCAGGCCGTCGACCCGGCGGCGCAGCTTGCGGCAATACTGGCGGGGGTCGGCCAGGCCGTCGATGTGGTCGATGCGCAGGCCGTCCACCAGGCCACGCTCGATCAGCTCGAACAGCTTGGCGTGGGTGGCTTCGAACACCACCGCCCGTTCCACTCGCAGGCCGCCGAGCTCGTTGATGTCGAAGAAGCGCCGCCAGTTGATGTCGTCTGCCGCAGTGCGCCAGCTGGCCAGCCGGTAGGTCTGGCGCTCCAGTAACAGGTGCAGGCGCTTGAAGCCTGCCTCGGTGCGGCTGTCGAAGGCGGCCAGGGCGCTGTCCAGGTTATCGCCCTGGCGTACCCGTCGCGCCAGTTCCGCTTGCAGGGGCAGGGCATCGGCTAACGGATCGGCGGCTTCGTGCAGCGCCGTGAAATGCTGCGCCAAGGCTTGTACCTGTGGGTGCTCGCTTTGGGCGAGAATGCGCCCATAGTCCAGCGGGCAGATGGGGAAGCGGTGCTCGTAATGCGCCACCTGCAACAGGCCCTGCTCGGGGTCGAAGGTCAGGGGCAGCTGGCCGTTCTGCAGGGCCACGCCATAGTCGCTGCCCAAAAATGGCAGCAGCAGTTGGCCGGCCAGCAACGGGTCGCTGGAGTGCCATTGGATATCGAAGAACTCCGCATAGGGGCTGCGCCGGCCCCAGGCCAGCAGGCTCTGCCACCAAGGGTTGTCGGCACCGCCCACGGCCATGTGGTTGGACACCGTGTCGAGGATCAGGCCCATGCCATGCTGGCGCAGGGCGGCAACCAGGCGCTGCAGGGCTGGCTCGCCGCCAAGCTCGGGGTTGACCTGGGTCGGGTCGACCACGTCGTAGCCGTGGCGCGAGCCGGCTCGGGCCTTGAGGATCGGCGAGGCGTACACGTGGCTGATGCCCAGGCGGGCGAAGTAGGGCACCAGCGGCACAGCGTCGTCGAGGGTGAAGTCACTGTGCAGTTGCAGGCGCACCGTGGCGGTCAAGGGCTTCATCGGTCACGCTCCCAGGCTTGTTCGCGGGCCTGGGCCAACAGCTCCAGGCGACGTGCGGCATCTTCGTCGTCCAGCAGCTCACGCACCGGGCGGGCGAAGCGGCGGCGCCAGTTGGGGTGGCCATCGGTGGTGCCGGGCAGGTTGGGCTGTTCGTCGCAACCGAGCAAATCCTCCAGCGGCACCAGCACCAGCGGGGCACGGGTATGGCCGACATAGCGGATGGCGGCGTCGATCAGGGCGTCGTCGTCGGCCAGGGCGCCATAGTTCTGCTCCAAAGTGCGGCGCAGGCCATCGCGCTCCAGCTGGCGGGTGTGCCGCCAGCGTAGCTCGGCGGCGGCATCGACCAGTTGCAGGCGATGGCTCCAGTCGATGTCGCGCGCCTGCAGCCAGCCGGCCAGCGGTGCCAAGTCATGGGTGCCCGTGATAGCCAGGGCATTGTCCGGCCAGTCGAGGATGGGCTTGAAGTGCCCGGGCGGCTCTTGCTCGAACGGCAGCACGCGCATGCCCAGCACCGCCTTGGCCGCCAGGGTCTCGCGCAGGCCCTCCGGTACGGTGCCCAAGTCTTCGCCGAGGATCACCGCCTGGTGGCGCACCGACTCCAGGGCCAGCAAACGCAGCAGGTCGTCCAGCGGGTAGTTCAGGTAGGCCCCTTCGCTGGGTCGGGAGCCGCGCGGGATCAGCCACAACCGGCGCAGCCCCATGACATGGTCTATGCGCAGGCCGCCGGCATGGGCCAGGTTGGCCCGCAACATCTCGATGAAGGCGCGATAGCCGTTGCGCTTGAGGCCCTCCGGGGAGAATGCGCAGATGCCCCAGTCCTGGCCCAGGCGGTTGAGGATATCCGGTGGGGCGCCAACCTTGAGGTCGGCCAGCAATTCGTCCTGGCGGCTCCAGGCCTGGCTGCCGGCACCGTCAGCCCCCACGGCCAGGTCGGCGATCAGGCCCACGGCCATGCCATTGCCGCGGGCGGCTTCCTGGGCCCGTTGCAAGCCGCGTTCGGTGAGCCATTGGCAAAAAGCGTGGAACTGCACCTGTTCGCGATGGCTGTTGGCAAACGCCTCCACTTCGGGGTGGTAGGGGTCGTGCCAGGCGGCCGGCCAGTTGCGCCAGTCGGCGCCCAGGCCGCGCGCAGCCGCCTCGGCCTGCAGCACTTGGAAACGGCAATGGTGCGCCAGGGCCTGGCCGCCGGCTTCGCGGAAGCTGTCGAAATCGCTGTGCAATGGGTGGCTGCCCTGGCTGAAGTCCTTGTACAAGGCCTGCAGCAGACGGTGCCGGGCATCGGCAGCGCGGGGCCAGTCCACCAATGGGCCTTGTTCCAGCTCATCCAGGGTGTGTTGCAGGCCACAGGCCTCGATGGCCATGCGCACCTCGCGTTCCCCGAGCAGCGCCGCTGGGCTGGCGTAAAGCTCGTTGAGCAGCAGACGGCTGGAAGGGGAGTAGGGGCTGTAATGGCGCTGGTCCACCGTCGACAGGGCGTGTATCGGGCTGATGGCCAAGGCGTCGGCGCCGCGTTCGGCGGCCGCGCGGGCCAGTTGTTCCAGGGCCATGCAGTCGCCATAGCCGCCGTCGCCTGGGCGGCGCAGGCTGTATAGCTGCACCGACAGGCCCCAGCAGCGTGGGGGCGGCTGGTCGATGGCGTCTTCCAGGGCATGGCAGCGCGGTGGTGCCACGGCAAGGGTGAAGCGGCGGTCACCGAGGGCGAGCTGGTGATAGCCGATGGGGAGCTCGCCCGGCAGGCGGGCCTGGCTGTCCAGGACGAGCGTTCGTGTGTCGCCGTCTTCTAGGGTGCAGTGCACCGTGCTGCCTGGGCTGAAATAGCGTGCCAGGTCCAGGGGCTGGTCGAGGTCGGCGGTGAGCAGCGGTGGCAGGTGATCGCGGTCTTCGGCCTGGTCCAGCGCCAGCAGGCTGGCGGCGATGGCGGCCTCGTCGTTGGCCGGGTGGCCAAGGCCGGCGAGCACCTTGCGCAGCACCTCGTCGCTGACCTGCTGCGGGCGGGCGTTGGCGTCGATCCAGTCGCGGGCCAGCCCCACCCGGGCGGCCAGTCGATGCAGGGGTATATCGCTCATGGCGTCTCCTGGCCGGGGGGCAGCAGGCTGACCACGCAGCTGTGCGCGGGCAGGGTGGTGTCCAGGTGTGCGGTGTCGCTGCTGTCGAACAGCCAGCGTTCGACCGGCGGCAGAGCGACTGCTTGCGACTGGGCGGCGAGGTTCAGGTCGATACGCAGCTCGCTGCCATCGCCCAGGCGCCAGCGCGCGGTCAGCGCATGTTCGCCCAGCACCTTGGCATCCAGAGCGCGGCTGCCGGGCAGGTGCGGGGTGATATGCCGGTGGCGCAGGGCCAACAGGCGCTGGTACAGGCCGTGCCAGCCGGCCAGCACGTCCTGTGCGGTGGGCCGCGAGGCGTCGAAGGTGGACTTGGCGTTGGGGTCGGGAATGCGCAAGCGCGCTTGCGGGTCGGCGAAGGCGGCGAAATGGGCGAACTCGGCGCGGCGGCCTTCGCGCACGGCATCGGCCAGTTCGTCATGGTGGTCGGTGAAGAACAGGAACGGGCAGCGGCTGCCTTCTTCATCACCCATGAACAGCAGTGGGACCATCGGTGCCAGCAGCAACAGGCCGGTGGCCGCACGCAGCGCCTGGGGCGGGCAGAGGCGGGTAAGGCGTTCGCCCAGGGCACGGTTGCCGACCTGGTCGTGGTTCTGCAGGAACAGCACGAAGGCGCTGGGCGGCAAGTGCCCGCTGGGCTCGCCCCGGGGCGTGCCATGGCGATTGGGCTGGCCCTGGAACACGAAGCCCTCGCTCAGGGCGCGAGCGAGCTGTTCGATGGGGCGATCCTTGTAGTCGGCATAGTAGCCTTCGGTTTCGCCGGTCAGCAGGACGTGCAGGGCGTTGTGGCCGTCGTCGTTCCACTGGGCGTCGAAACCGTGCTTCAGGAGCGAGGCCTGGTTGTGCTCATTCTCCAGCACCAGCCAGATACGGCGGTGGGGTGGTCCGACTTGTCCCGCGATTGCGCTGTCGGATCCTGCTTCTGCTCGGACACGCGCGGCCAGTTCCACCAGGAAATCGGGCTGGTCGATAGCATGCACCGCGTCCAGCCGCAGGCCATCGAAGCGGTAGTCGCACAGCCACATCAATGCATTCTGAATGAAGTATTCGCGCACCTGGGGCCTGCGGAAATCGATGGCTGCACCCCAGGGTGTGTGGCGGTCCTCGCGGAAGAATCCGCTGGCGTATTCATGCAGGTAATTGCCGTCGGGCCCGAAGTGGTTGTAGACCACATCGAGGATCACCATCAGGCCAAGGCCGTGGGCCTGGTCGATCAACGCGCACAGTTCGGTCGGGCTGCCATAGGTGTGCTGCGGGGCGAACGGCAGCACGCCGTCGTAGCCCCAGTTGCGCTCACCCGGGAACTGCCCCACGGGCATCAGCTCGATGGCCGTGAAGCCCAGTTCGGCCAGGCGCGGCAATTGCTGGGCGACGCCGGCATAGCCGCCGAGCAGGCCGACATGCAGTTCCTGGATCACCGCTTCGTGCCAGGGGCGCCCTTGCCATGGGTGTTGCCAGGGGTAGCCGGCCACATCCACCACTTGGCTGGGTCCATGGATCCCTTCAGGTTGGTAGCGCGACGCCGGGTCGGCTACCTCCAGTCGGTCGTCGATTCGATAGCGATAGCGGCTGCCCGCCTGGCAGGGAGCCAGGCCGGTGAACCAGCCATCCCCTTCCGGCAGCAGTTCTATCGCCGGTTGTCGTTCCAGCTGCAAGCTCACGCTGCGCGCATCCGGCGCCCAGAGGGCGAAGCGCGCCGACGTGGCGTCCAGCAAGTGTGCGCCATGCCTGTGCATCTTCGGTGCCCCCGCTCAGTAGTGGCCGACGTGGGCCTGGCAGACCAGCTCCTCGTACAGCCGGGCATAGGGTTCCACTGCCTGGCACCAGTTGAACGGCTGGGTCATGGCCAGGCAGCGCATGGCGTTGAGCAGGTCCTTCTTGCCATAGACATAGAAGGCCCGGGCCAGTGCCTCGCGGTAGCTGTCCACCGTGGGCTCGTCGAACAAGAAGCCCGTGACGCCATTCTCGATGGTGTCTGCCAGGCCGCCGGTGTTGCGCGCCACCGGCAGCGAGCCGAAGCGCTGCGCGTACATCTGGCTCAGGCCGCACGGCTCGTAGCGCGACGGCATGAGCAGGAAGTCGCTGCCGGCGAACATGCGCCGGGCGTCGGTTTCGTTGAAACCGATGCGCACGCCCACGCGGCCCGGGTAGCGTAGGGCCAACTCGCGCATGGCCTGTTCTTCCTCCGGCTCGCCACGGCCGATGATAGCGATCTGGCCTCCTTGGCTGACGATGTAATCGGCAACGCCGAGTGTCAGGTCCAAGCCTTTCTGGTAGACCAGGCGCGAGACCACGGCGAACAGCGGCCCTTCGGATGCCTCAAGTTGGAACAGCTCGCGCACTTGTTGTGCATTGCGCGCCTTGCCGTCCCAGTCGTTGAGGCTGAAATTGTGTTCCAGGTACTTGTCGGTGGCCGAATCCCAGCTTTCATCGATGCCATTGGGAATGCCGCCGAGCAGGCCTTGCTGGGCCTTGCTGGCGAGGAAACCGTCCAGCCCGCAGCCGAACGCCGGGGTGGTGATCTCCCGGGCGTAGGTGGCGCTCACCGTGGTGATGTGGCTGGAGTAGGCAAGGCCCGCCTTGAGGAACGACAACTTGCCGTAGAACTCCATGCCCTCCTGTTGCAAGGCATGGTCGGGGATGGCCAGCTCAGGGCAGCAGCCGCGGCTGAACACGCCCTGGTAGGCCAGGTTGTGAATGGTGAACAGGGTCGGGGTGTTCAGGCCACGCCAGTGCATGTAGGCCGGTGCCAGGCCGGCCGGCCAGTCGTGGGCGTGCACCAGGTCGGGGCGCCAGTGGATCATGCTTTCGCCGGCGGCGATCTCCGCAGCAGCCAGGCCCAGGCGGGCGAAGCGGATGTGGTTGTCGGGCCAGTCGCGGCCATTGTTGGCGCCATAGGGCGTGCCGTCGCGCTGGTACAGTTCGGGGCACAGCAATACATAGATGACCAGGCCGTCGGGCAGGTCCATGCGCCCGATCTTGCACGGCGGCAGTGCCGCATGGCCGCCGAGTTCGCCGACGATATGGATGGGGTTGTCGCTTTCCACCACTTGGCGGTAGCCGGGGATCAGCAAACGTACGTCATGCAGATGGGAGAGGGCCCGTGGCAGGGCCGATGACACATCGCCAAGCCCACCGGTCTTGACCAGGTCGGCGATTTCCGACGTCACGAACAGGATCTTGCGCTTGTGGAGATTATGACGCCGCTGGGCGCCGGGTGCCTTGGCTGTCGTGGCGAAGTCCGGCAGGAGCGGTTCGCGGTTGTCCGGGTTGAATGTGTCTACGTGAGGCTCGACAGCGGCACTGATCATACTTCTCTCCGTCCCTTGTGTCGGGTGGCTGGCACCCTTTGCGTTATGTCGTGTTGGTTCTCTCTGGTCGTACGTCTTCGTAGTGCGTTCCTTGCCCCTGAGTCGTGCGCGCAAGCACACCGTGCAATCGGCATTCCAGCCGAAGGCAGTCGGACTGTTTGGGGTGGGTGGGCCGAGGCTGGGGTCGTCCCGTTGCTCTGGCCTACTTAATTCCTGACCTGCCGCTTTGTTGGAAAGTTTCGATTTTTTTCCGTCGGGTTACCCAGACGGTTTGGCAGGAGGAATCCCGAGTGTAGGAGAGGTTGCGTTACAAATGTGACCCGCTGGTCATTTATAGGGTGACCGTAGGTCTGCGCAAACGTTGGCGGGTTGTTACCGGATATGAATAGCTTGAGAGGGGGCGGCGCTGGATCTTAAGAAGGGAAAAACATGCAAGGTGGGAGCCGACAAGCTCCCACGCGAGGGAGGGGATGAATCAGAGACTGACGGCCTTGTCTTCGCAGCGGGCCTGTTCCAGCAGCAGGTTCAATTGGGCGACCTGCTGGCGCAGTTGGTCGCGTTCATCCTTCAGACGGCGCAGTTCGTCACGGCGCACGGTGACATAGAGGGTCTGGGTTGGAGTAGCAGGCATCAATGTACCCATGTAAACACCTCGCAATTCTGGACGTTTTTTTGGGAGCGGGCGAGCCCGCGAATGTGCCGGTACTGGCGACAAACCGTTCTAGGTTGAACACGACTCCCTATCGACGAGCGTTCCTTACAAGGGTAGACGCTCGTGCGGCGGGCATTCTGAATTCTTTTCCTGGCCTTGGGAACTTTTTTGTTTATCGTTGTCGCCCCGTTCGTCGGTGAACCCTCGGGCGGAGCGCTGGACTAATCTGAACACCTGAACCGCGTTGTCATCTATTTACCAAGGGGAGCTTCGGCACATGCAACTGGGAATCGTCGGGCTGGGCCGCATGGGCGGCAATATCGCGAGAAGGCTGATGCTCGCAGGGCACCGCACCGTGGTGCATGACCGTAACCGTGATGCGGTCGTGGCATTGGAGGGCGAGGGCGCCCAAGGGGCCCACGACCTGGGTGCACTGGTGCAGAAACTCAAGGCCCCGCGCGCTGTGTGGGTGATGCTGCCAGCCGGCGAGCCCACCGAGCAGACCATCGCCCAGCTGGCCGAACTGTTGGAGCCGGGCGATGCGATCATCGACGGTGGCAACACCTTCTACAAGGACGACATGCGCCGCGCCACCGAGCTGGCCACGCGTGGCCTGCATTACCTCGACGTCGGCACCTCCGGCGGCGTGTGGGGCCTGGAGCGGGGCTACTGCATGATGATCGGCGGCGAGAAGGCGGTATTCGAGCGCCTGGAGCCGCTGTTCAAGGCGCTGGCCCCGGGCGTGGGCGACATCCCTCGGACCCAGGGCCGCGAAGGCGAGCATGGCCGCGCCGAGCATGGCTACATTCACGCCGGCCCCGCCGGTGCCGGGCATTACGTGAAGATGGTGCACAACGGCATCGAATACGGCCTGATGCAGGCCTACGCCGAAGGCTTCGACCTGCTGCGCAGCAAAGGCGGCCCGGAACTGCCCGAAGACCAGCGTTTCGACCTGGACGTGGCCGAAATCGCCGAAGTGTGGCGCCGTGGCAGCGTGGTCACCTCCTGGCTGCTGGACCTCACCGCCGATGCCCTGGTGGCCGACCCGCAGTTGGCCCGCTTCAGTGGCTCGGTATCTGACAGCGGGGAAGGCCGCTGGACCATCGATGCCGCCGTCGAACAGGCCGTGCCGGTGCCGGTGCTGTCCAGCGCGCTGTTCGCCCGCTTCCGTTCCCGCCAGCAGCAGGGGACCTACGGTGACAAGATTCTCTCGGCCATGCGCCTGGGCTTTGGCGGCCACGTCGAGAAAGGCAAATGAAGCCACAGAAGATTCCTGCCGCGCCGCCGTGCACGTTGTTCCTGTTCGGTGCCAACGGCGACCTGGTCAAGCGCCTGCTGATGCCGGCGCTGTACAACCTCAGCCGCGATGGCCTGCTGGACCGCAACCTGCGCATCGTCGGCGTGGACCACAACCCGGCCACTGCGCAGGCGTTCGCCGATCGCTTGCATGAATTCATGGCCGAGCGCGACAAGGGCGAAGGCGCCAATAAATGCCTGGACGACAAGCTCTGGGCGCGCCTGGCCAAGCGTCTGGACTACCAGACCGGCGACTTCCTCGACCCCGCCACCTACGCAGCCATCGCCCGGCGCATCGACAAGACCGCCCACGGCAATGCCATCTTCTATCTGGCCACCTCGCCGCGCTTCTTCCCTGAAGTCGCGCAGCGCCTGGGCGATGCCGGCCTGCTGGACGAGTCGGGCGGCGGTTTTCGCCGGGTCGTGGTGGAAAAGCCCTTCGGCACCGACCTGGCCAGCGCCGAGGCCCTCAATGCCTGCCTGCTGGGTGTGATGACCGAGCGCCAGATCTACCGGATCGATCATTACCTGGGCAAGGAGACGGTGCAGAACATCTTGGTCAGCCGCTTCTCCAACGGCCTGTTCGAGTCGTTCTGGAACAACCATTACATCGATCATGTCCAAATCACCGCCGCCGAGACTGTCGGTGTCGAGACCCGCGGCGCCTTCTACGACAACACCGGCGCCCTGCGCGACATGGTGCCCAACCACCTGTTCCAGCTGCTGGCCATGGTCGCCATGGAGCCCCCGGCCGCGTTCGCCGCTGATGCCGTGCGCAGCGAGAAGGCCAAGGTGATCGGCGCCATACGCCCCTGGTCGCAGAAGATGGCCCTGAAAAACTCCGTGCGCGGCCAGTACGTGGCCGGCAAGCAAGGCCGCAAGCGTCTGGCGGGCTACCGGCAGGAGCCCAACGTGGCCCCTGACAGCCACACCGAAACCTACGTGGCCTTGAAGGTGATGATCGACAACTGGCGCTGGGCCGGCGTGCCGTTCTACCTGCGCACCGGCAAGCGCATGAGCGTGCGCGACACCGAAATCGCCATCTGCTTCAAGCCCGCGCCTTATGCCCAGTTCCGCGAGTCCGAACTGGAGCGGCCCAAGCCCAACTACCTGAAGATCCAGATCCAGCCCAACGAGGGCATGTGGTTCGACCTGCAGGCCAAACGCCCTGGGCCGGAGTTGGTCATGGAGAACGTCGAGCTGGGCTTCGCCTACAAGGACTTCTTCCAGATGACCCCGGCGACGGGGTACGAGACGCTGATCTACGACTGCCTCACGGGCGACCAGACCCTGTTCCAGCGTGCCGACAACATCGAAAACGGCTGGCGTGCGGTGCAGCCATTCTTGGATGCCTGGGCCGGTGGCGGAGAAGTCCATGAATACGCCGCCGGCGAGGACGGCCCTGAGGCGGGTAATGAGCTGCTTACGCGTGACAAGCGGGAGTGGCATACCTTGGGCTGATGCGTCGTCCGTACCGGCCCAATCGCGGGGCAAGCCCGCTCCCACAGGTTTCGGCGTCGGCACGGGCCCTGTGGCAGCGGGTTTGCCCCGCGATCAGGGTGCGTGGCGCCCCCAAATGCGCAGTCCAACAAAGGAGCCCCCATGCCTGCCCCGATCGAAGACTACGCCCTGTTGGGCAACTGCCGCAGCGCCGCTCTGGTCAGCCGCGACGGCTCCCTGGACTGGCTGTGCCTGCCACGCTTCGACGCCCCGGCGGTCTTCGCTGCGCTGCTGGGCAATGAGGAAAACGGCCGCTGGCGCCTAGCCCCCTGCGATTGGGTGGAAACCACCCACCGGCGCTACCTCGACGACACCCTGATCCTCGAAACCACCTATACCACCGCCAGCGGTCGCGCCCGTGTCCTGGACTTCATGCCGCTGGGCGAGCACAACGCCGTGGTCCGCATCGTCGAAGGCCTGGCCGGTGAAACCGGCTTCGAGATGGACCTGGTACTGCGCTTCGACTATGGCCGCAGCGTCCCTTGGGTGGAAAAGATCGACCCTCTTACCTTGAGCGCCGTCGCCGGCCCCGACCGGCTCATCCTGCGCAGCACCGAGCCCGTCCATTCCCACGATCACCACAGCGTTTGCCGTTTCCGTGTCCATGCCGGCCAACGCCAGGTGTTCAGCCTGCGCCATCAACTTTCGCACTTGCCCCCGCAGCCTGACTTCGATGCCGACCAGGCCCTGGAAAACAGCCATACCCAATGGCAAGCCTTCGCCGCTCGCTGTCCCGACGTCGGCCCCTGGACGCCCCTGGTCCGCCGCTCCCTGCTGACCCTCAAGGCCCTGACCTACGCCCCCACCGGCGGCATGGTCGCCGCCGCCACCACCTCCTTGCCCGAGCGCGTCGGCGGCGAGCGCAACTGGGACTACCGTTACTGCTGGCTGCGCGATGCCACCATGACCCTGTTGGCGCTGATGAACCTCGGCTACTTCGACGAAGCCCAGGCCTGGCGCGAATGGCTGCTGCGCTCGGTGGCCGGCAACCCGGAACAGATGCAGATCATGTACGGCCTGGCCGGTGAGCGCGACCTGCCGGAGTTCACCCTGCCGTGGCTCAGTGGTTACGAACAGTCCCGACCCGTTCGCATCGGCAACGCCGCGGCCCAGCAACTGCAACTGGACATCTATGGCGAGCTTGCCGACGCCATGACCCAGGCCATCCGCGGCGGCCTGCCTCGACACCCACGCAGCTCGGCCATTGCCCGCCTGATCCTGCCGTACCTGGAGCGCATCTGGCGCGAGCCCGACGAAGGTCTCTGGGAAGTACGCGGGGGGCGGCAGCATTTCGTGCATTCCAAGGTCATGGCCTGGGTCGCTTTCGACCGCGCCGCAAGCCTTGCCGAAACCACCGAGGAAGACCGCGAGCGCGGGCGGCACTACCGGCAGGTGGCCGACCAGATTCACCGCGAAGTCTGCCAGCAAGGGCTCGACCCAAAACGCCAATGCTTCGTGCAGGCCTACGGCTCGACGGAGGTCGACGCCAGCTTGCTGCAGATCGCCTTGACCGGCTTCCTGCCGGCGGAAGATCCACGGTTCCTGTGCACGCTGGCGGAAATCGAAAAGCGCCTGCTGCGCAACGGCTTGCTGCTGCGCTATGACAGCGACCGCTGCAGCGACGGGCTGACGCCGGGGGAGGGCGTGTTCCTGGTGTGCTCGTTCTGGCTGGCGGATGTGTACGTGTTGCTCGGCCGCCAGGAACAGGCGCGGGCTCTGTATGAGCGATTGGCGGGGCTGTGCAACGACGTCGGCCTGCTGGCGGAGCAGTACGACCCGGTGGGCAAGCGTATGTTGGGCAATTTCCCCCAGGCGTTCAGCCATATCGGGATCATCAATACCGCGCTGAACCTGCACCGGGCACAGTGTCCAGTGCGGGATCGGGCGAGCTGTAGTTGAAACTTGCCGGTTGTCGTGGGAACGGGGTTACTCGCGCTGCCTCTGCATCAGCGCTGTGGGAGGATCAGCCGCTGCCGAGCAATGACTTGATGAACTGGGCAAATACCTTGATTCGGGTAGAGTCCCGATTGATCGGCAGATACACCAGGTTGATCGATGCATCTGCCGACGTCGGGTTCACCTCGAATCGAGGCAGCAACCGGACCAGGCGCCCATCCTGTACGTCTTCGGCAACCAGCCAGTCGGCCAACAGCGCGATACCATGGCCGTCCACCGCTGCCTGGCGCAGGACGTCGGAATTATTGCTCTGCATCCGCCCTTGCACCGCGACAGGCAGCGTTTCGTCGTCGATCTGGAAATGCCAGGCCCGCATGGGCCCGCCGTAGTCGAACCGCAGGCATGCGTGGCGGGTCAACTCGTTCGGGTGGGCAGGTAATCCGTGCTGTTCCAGGTAGCCAGGGCTCGCCACCAGCCACCGCTGGAAATGGCCAATGGTGGTGCAGACGACGTCCTCGCTGGAAATGCTCGACCCGAGGCGCACGCTCAGGTCGATGCGGTCTTTGAAGAGATCGACCCGCTCATCGCTCAGACTCAGGGTCACCTCCAACTGCGGATGGCATGCGAGCAGTTGGGCCAGGTGAGGCGAAATCAAGCGGCGGCCGAACTCAACGGGCACGCTGACCCTGAGCTTGCCTTTAGCTTGTGGCCCACGGTCGGTCACCATGCTGTCTGCAGCGGCCAGCGCGTCGAGGATGGCAACGGCGTTGTCAAAATAGGCCTGGCCTAGGTCGGTCGGGCTGTTTCGCCGCGTGCTGCGGGTCAGCAGGGTGGCGCCCAGCGCCGATTCCAAGGCTGCAACCTGCCGGGTGACCGACGAGGTCGCGACGCCAAGCTTTCGCGCTGCGGCAGCGTAGCTACCGCAGCGCACCGTTTCGACGAACATGCTCAGCGCGAGAAATTTATCCATAGGTGCAACTCTGTCGAAGGGGATCCGCGAGCGGTAGCGCGTCTGCGCACAGTGCCCGAGGATATCGACAGCCGAGACGATAGTCATGCGCGAGGACTAACGTCTGTGCCGGGCGAGGAAGATCATCAGCGCCAGGGTTGGAATCGCGGCCGCTGCGTAGAGCGAAGAAGACCACCCGAAACGTTCATACAGCGGGCTTGCCAACACCGAGCCCAAGGCTCCGCCGACAAAGATGCAGGTCATGAACACAGCGTTGAGGCGTGCCCGGCTGTGTGGGTCCAGCGCGTAGACTTCGCGCTGTCCCAGAACCATGTTCATTTGTACGGCAAAGTCCAGGGCGACAGCCGCAGCTACCAAGCCCAGATAGCCAAGCCCAGGAATGCCGGCGAGCAGCAGCGAGAGGGGAGCCAGCAGCAAGGCGACCAAGGTGCTCGCATGGCCATGGCCGGCATCGGCAAGACGCCCGGCGATGGGCGCGGCAATCGCACCAACGGCACCGACCAGGGCAAACACCGCCACACCGTTCTGGCTGAAACCGTAATGGCGGATCAGCTCGATGGGAACGATGGTCCAGAAGAAGCTGAAGCTGGCGAACAGCAGCCCTTGGTACAGCGAGCGCTCACGCAGCACGGCGTGTCGCCTGGCCAAGGCGAAAACCGAACCGATCAGACGACCGTAGGTAGTGCGCTGGTTCGGCATACGTTCGGGCAACAGCATCGCGACCAGGCCGGCTATGACTACCATCAGTACCGCAGCACTGTAGAACATGCCTCTCCAACCGAAGTATTCGGACACCAGGCTCGATACCGGGCGGGCGAGCAGGATGCCGAGCAACAGGCCACTCATGATGTTTCCCACCACCCGACCCCGGGTACTTTCCGGGGCCATGTGGGCGGCCAGGGGCACAAGGATCTGCACCGCTACCGAGGTCAGGCCGATCAGCAGCGACGCGGCCAGGAACAGCGAAGGCGAATCGGCCAGGCCGGCCGCGGCCAGGCAGGCGCCGACAACCAGGGTGAGGCCGATGACCAGGCGCTTGTTTTCCAGGAGGTCGGCCAACGGCACCAGGAACAGCAGGCCGACGGCATAGCCCAACTGGGTCAACGCCACGATCAGGCTGGCATGTTCGGGTGTAAGCCCGATGCTGGGTGCGATGAGTTCAACGATGGGCTGGGCGTAATACAGGTTTGCAACGACGGCACCACAACAGAACGCCAGGAAAAGGATCAGTGCCTTGGACAGGGCGGGCGAAGTGTCGGCCTCTATCGAGGGTGAAGCGGTAATCTCAGGGCTGCTCGCTGACATGGCGAGATCTCCGTTTGGGGGGAAGTCAACGACAAGCCTATGTGTGCAGGCGTGCTGTTGGTATCCGAGCTTGCCGCAATGAACCTATGCGCGTTGCGCAACACTGGCCGTCGTCGTTGCGCTAGAGCAACTCGACGGAACGCACCGGTTTCGCCCATCGTCTGAACAGACAGGCATTCGAGTCCTGGAGGTCAGTCCCGCCTATGACGTTGTTCATTGGTTGTGCCGGTTGGAGCTTGTCCCGCGCCTATGCCGAGGCGTTTGCGCAGGTGGGCAGCCATCTGCAGCGCTACGCGGCACGGTTGGGTGCGGTGGAGATCAACAGCGCGTTCTACCGCCCGCACAAGCCCCAGACCTACGCCCGATGGGCCGCTTCGGTGCCCGATCATTTTCGTTTCTCGGTGAAGGTGCCCAAGACGATCACCCATGAGCAGCGTTTGCATGCCTGCGATGCACTGCTCGAAGCGTTCCTCGAACAGTCCGGGCAACTGGGCGAACGGCTGGGCTGCCTGCTGGTGCAATTGCCGCCTTCGTTGCAATACGACCCGCACGTCGCCCGGCGCTTTTTCGAGGCTCTACGCAGGCGTTATGCCGGGCCGCTGGCCCTCGAACCACGGCATGCGTCATGGCGGTCCGCAGGGCCGATGCTTATCGACCTGCAGATAGCCCAAGTGGCCGCCAGCCCAGCGCGTTTCGAAAACGATGCCCAGCCCGGCGGATGGCCTGGGCTGGTCTATTGGCGTTTGCATGGTGAGCAACGGATCTATTACAGCGAGTACTCCGAGGCCTACCTGCAGCGTCTGGCCGCGCAGCTGCGAGCGAGCTGTGAGGCAAACGTGACGACCTGGTGTATTTTCGACAACACCGCTGCCGGGGCCGCCTTGGGTAATGCTCTGGCACTGCAGGCAAGCCTGGACCTGGTCCGATGAGCTGCGCGCCGAAAACGGTATTCACCGTGGGGCACTCGACCCGATCGATCGAGGTCTTCATCGCATTGATGCGCAGCTTCAGTGTGCAGGTGGTGGTCGATATCAGGACCGTTCCTCGCTCCCGTACCAACCCGCAATTCAACTTGGAGGTACTCCCAGAACGGCTGAAGCACGAAGGCATGGATCACCGTCGGATCGCAGCGTTGGGCGGGTTGCGCAAGAAATCGACGAGCATCGCGCCGCACACCAATGGGTTGTGGCGCAACCGCAGCTTTCACAACTACGCCGACCATGCGCTGGGTGCCGAGTTCGCAGCGGGGCTGGATGAGCTGATCGAGCTCAGTGAGGCCCGGCGCTGCGCGATCATGTGTTCCGAGGCGGTCTGGTGGCGCTGTCATCGGCGCATCGTTGCCGATCACCTGCTGGTACGGGGGATCGAGGTCATGCACATCATGGACATCGGCAAGGCCACCCGGGCGCAGTTGACGTCGGGTGCCGAGATTCGTGGCCTGCTGGTCGAGTATCCAGGCTGACATCGTGCATGGGCTCAATCGCTGGCAAGCCAGCTCCCACAGGTACAGCGTTACGCTTGAGAGCTGCGCCGCCCTGTGGGGGCTGTCTGGCAAAGTTTATGAGAACTGGCACGATCCCAGTGGGAGCCGGCTTGCCGGCGATGGGGCCAGCATCAGCTAGCCCATGGACATCGACAGGGCCACCCGGGCGCAGTTGACGCCGGGTGCCATGAGTTCAGTAGTTGAAATCATGCCCCAGCTGACCCTGCACCCAATCGAGGAACAGCCGCACCCTCGAGGCTTCGGCATGCCCACGAGGGAACACCAGGTGATGGGCACTGACGGGCGTGGCCAAGTTCCTCTGGGAACACCGGCACCAGCTCGCCCTGGCAATGTAGTCCTGGGCCAACAAAGAACTCTCAAGGGCAAATCCATACTCATGGCCAGCGGCTTCCAGGCTCATGTAGGAGCGGTCGAAGCTCAACGCAAATGGGGCTTGTGGCAGAGGCACACCTTGCTGGGCGAACCATTGGGGCCACTGGACCAGGGCGGCTTCGGAGAGGATCAGGTTTTCACGCAGCAGGTTGCTGGGCTGCGCTATCTGCCGGCGTGCGAGCAACTGTGGCGAGGCCAGCACCGTCGCACGTTCATGACGGATGGTGCGTACCTCCAGGCTCGGCCAGTTGGGGTAGCCATGGCGGATGTCCAGGTCGATCTGGTGACGGCCGAAATGCAGGGACTCGTAGGAGCACGACAGGTTGATCTGGATTTGCGGATGGCTGCTGCGAAAGTGTTCCAGGCGCGGCAACAGCCACAGCAGGCCGAAGCTGGGCGCTGAGTGAAGCCGCAGGCAATCGAAGCCAACCGCGATCCCGGCACGCTCCGTGGCGCTGGCCAGGCTTTGCAGGATGCCGGCGACCTCGCGCAGGTACTGCTCGCCGGCAGGCGTCAATGACACACCCCGGGCTTCGCGTATGAACAAGGGACGGCCGATCAGCACTTCGAGATTGGCAATCTGGTGACTGACCGCCGAGGGTGTGAGGTTGAGCTGCTCGGCGGCCCTCGCCACATTGCCAAAGCGGGCGACCTGTTCGAAGGCCTGAATTGCTTTCAGTGGAGGGATCTGTGGCGGCTTGCGGATCGCGTCCTGGTCCATGGTCGTTCCCTGCTCAGCGCGGAAGGCAGGGGTGTTTGTACACCCATTTCATTCGCGTCGATGAACACGAATGGGATCTCGCCCTGCAGGCGCTGGACGCCGGGAGCCAAGCATGAGCACTGTAAACGCCGCGAAAAAGCGTCTGAGCACCTCGGCGATGATCGCCTCCATTGCCGCCGAAGGCCAGCCAACCCGTTCGGCACCATTCGGCCACGCCCTGGCAAGCTTGGCCGAGCAGCGTCAGGACATCGTCGGCCTGAGGGCCGACCTGTCGAAGTACACCGACCTGCACATCTTCGCCAAGGCCCACCCGGAGCGTTTCTACCAGATGGGCATGGCCGAGCAGTTGTCGATGAGCGCTGCCGCCGGCATGGCCCGCGAAGGCATGACGCCGTTCGCGACTACCTATGCGGTGTTCGCCTCGCGACGGGCCTATGACTTCATCTGCATGGCCATCGCCGAGGAAAACCTCAACGTCAAGATCGTCGTCGGCCTGCCTGGCCTGACCACGGGCTACGGTCCCAGACACCAGGCCACCGATGATCTGGCGATCTTCCGTGCGATGCCGGACCTGATGATCGTCGACCCTTGCGACGCGCTGGAAATCGAACAGGCGGTACCTGCCATCGCCGGGGCCGGTCTACATGCGCCTGTTGCGTGGCAACGTACCTTTGGTGGTGGTGACGGCGGAGAACCATTCGATCATCGGTGGGCTAGGGGAGGCGGTCGCCGGTGTGTTGTTGCGCAACGGGGTGACGCCGACGTTCCGCCAGATCGCGCTGCCGGATGCGTTCCTCGACGCAGGCGCACTGCCGACCTTGCATGATCGCTATGGTATTTCCCCCGAGGCTGTGGCGCGGCAGATCAAGGCTTGGCTGTAGTGCTCAAGTGGTGGGAAGCCCCTCATGGGCTGCTCGCTCCAACAGGATGTGCGCAAACCTGAGCGGGCTTGCCCCGCGATCAAGGGCCACCCCTTGCCCTGCAGGTGCGGCGGCAGGGCTGCCCAATCGCGGGACAAGTCGGACCGCCGCACCGCCGCTCCCATAGGTCTGCGTGAGCATCAGGTAACCGGGTCAGACTTTGCTACGCCGCCGCACTTTCCGAGGAAATCATCGATCTGCTCTTTGCCGCACAGGTGCACTGTCGGAACCTCCGGCGCAACGGCCAGGCGGATCGCTTCGATGCCTGCACGATAGTCGCTGTCGAACTGCCAGACGAATTTCAGGAACTCTAGAAATGCTTTATCCAGCCGCTCCTTGCAGCCAGCTGGTCGATCGGGCCGAGGCCTGTTCATCACGCTACGCACGATTACGCGGGCGAGGCATGTGAGCCGTGGTGTATCAAGCCAGATGACCAAGTCAGCACGGGGTAGACGCAGGTCGAATGTGCGTCGCGCATAGTTGCCTTCGCAAATCCAGGCACCCGTAGCGACTGCGCCGCGAACGCGTTCGCGGAACTGTTCAGGGTCGGGCTCCGTCCAGTCAGGCTCCCAGAAAAATGTGTCGAGGTGGATGACGGGGGCCTTCAGACGCTTGCCCAATTTACGGGCGAGTGTCGATTTGCCGCTGCCGGCATTGCCCAGGATAACAATCCGTTGCATGGGAAGACTTCCAGTCGCAAAAGAGGGGCGGCGATTTTGCGTGTTTTTTTCCAGCTGTCAATGATGAAGAGAATGCGGCTGTTCTGGGTCGTGGCATGCAGAAACTATTTCTGTCACTACGCTGTGCAGCAAACACCATCCTGATTTGCGATGAATGGGAGCAGCATGATGATCGGCGACTTGGCGCTTGAGATCATTTTTCGAGGTGCTTGCTTTCCAGTGGGTTGGCCGGTGGTGAAACTTGCTACAGCGGGCAGATACCCGTCAAAAGGGGCCTGGTTCGCTCAACGTGTTGAGTCTGATTGGACTTCTGCAGTCGGCCTTGTGGTGCTGTTGGTCGTGATGATGCTGTTGGCCCGGCAGTTCTCTTAGCTGGACATTTCACCTTTATTGATGACCGCTTCTTACCAATACCATTTGCTGATACGGCGATCTGAGTCAAGCGCCGGCAGGCTTGGCAGGGCCGCGGGCAAATCGGCATGCCTGGACAGGGAGGCAGAAGGTCAAAGGCTGTTTCGCGTCGAGCAAGGTGTTTGCTGCAATTACTGAGCACTGCGATGGCGAGCGAAGCCTCGCCATCGCGCCATACGATCAGAGCGTCTCGCCGACTGCGTTGGCGGCAACCTTGTTGCGCCCGCCGAGCCATACCAGCAGCAGGCCACCCGCGGCCAGCAAGCCCCCGGCGACCGGAACCGCGGCGTAGCCGAGGTTCAGGCTGATGACCCCGCCGCCCAAGGCCGCGCCCACGGCGTTGCCGAGGTTGAAGGCGCCGACGTTGATCGAGGAGGCCAGGCCCGGGGCTTCGGCAGCGGCGATCATCACGCGCATCTGCAGGGGCGGAACCACGGCGAAGGTGAATACGCCCCATACCAGCAGGGCCAGGGCGGCGCCGACATGGGTGCCGAGCACCAGCGGCATCAGCAGCATGATCAGGGCCAGCACGCCGAGGAAGATGCGCGCCGCGCCGTCCAGCGACCAGTCGGCCAGGCGCCCGCCCAGGCTATTGCCCAGGGTGAAGCCGACGCCGATCAGCACCAGGCCCAGGGTGACGAAGCTGTCCGAGGCGCCGGTCAGTTCGGCAAGCACCGGGGCCACGTAGGTGTACAGGGTGAACATGGCGCCGGCACCGAGCACGGTGGTGGCCATGGCCAGCAGGACGTTCGGCCGGGCGATCACGGCCAGCTCCCGGCGTACATGGGGCACGCTGCCGCGTTCACCCTTGGGCAACGCGTACCACAGCGCAGCCATGGCCAGGATGCCGAGCATTGCGGTGCCGGCGAAGGCCAGGCGCCAGCCGACCTGCTGGCCAATCCAGGTGGCGGCGGGCACGCCGCCGATGTTGGCGATGGTCAGGCCCATGAACATGGTGGCGATGGCGCTGGCCTGTTTCTCGCGGGGCACCACGCTTGCCGCTACCACCGCCCCCAGGCCGAAGAAGGCGCCGTGGTTGAGGCTGGTGATCAGGCGCGAGGCGAGCAGGGTGCCGTAACTGGGCGACAGGGCCGAGAGCAGGTTGCCCAGGGTGAAGATGGCCATCAGCGCGATCAGCGCGCCGCGCTTGCCGAAGCGGCTAAACAGCAGGGTCATGATCGGTGCGCCGACCATCACGCCGACGGCGTAGGCGGTCACCAGCATGCCAGCACTGGGAATGCTGACATTCACGCCATCGGCGATGACCGGTAGCAGGCCCATGGGGGCGAATTCGGTGGTGCCGATGCCGAAGGCGCCGATGGCCAGGGCGAACAGGACGTGTCCGGGTTTCATTGCATAGGCTCCTCGAGCGTAGTGGATCAGGTAGGGGCGCAGTATGGCCGTTGACGGGATGTGGATTAAGTCACGATTGCGCGAATGACTTTTGATCTGGAGTCATTAATCCTGACGCACAGTGCGGGAGCGCTATTGATTTTGCGCCCACCCCGTCTGTGGGAGCGGGCTTGCCCCGCGGTCAAGAGCGGAGCCCTTGCAAGGCGGCGGGGGTCGGGTCTGGCCCCATCGCGGGACAAGCCCGCTCCCACAGCGGGCCGCAAAATCTGTTCAGCGGTGCCAGGCCATTTGTCATGGGGGGCTGGGCATGAGCCGCCCATTGCGCCCCATGTGGTAACGCTGCAGGTCCCTGGCCAGGATCAGGTTGCCGCTGTAGTGCGCCATCGCTTCGGCGCGCACATCTTCGATCGATGGGCTACGTCGTGGGTCGGGCTGGTAGCGCGCGCTGAAGTGCGTGAGCACGAGGTTGGCGATGCCGGCCGCCTCGGCGAACTGCGCCACGGCCGCAGCGGTGCTGTGGCCGAAGGTCACCTGGGTGCGCTCGACGATCGGCTGGGTGAAGGTCGCTTCGTGTACCAGCACATCCACATCCTGGGCGACCTCTGCGAGCAACTGCGGGGTGTCGTTGTCACCGCAGACGATGATGCGCCGTGGCGGGCGGGAAGGGCGCAGGTAGTCCGAGGTGTTCAACACGCGGCCTTCATGTTGCACCGGGTTGCCGTGGGCCAATTCGCCCCACAGCGGGCCACGGGGAATGCCGTCGGCCTCCAGGCGCGCGATGTCCAGTCGCGGTTCGGGGTTGATTTCGCTGAACACGAAACCATGGCTGGGCACTCGGTGCGACAGCGGCACGGTACTCACCTGGATATTGTCGTTGCGCCAGGTGCCGAGTTCTTCGAGCGCCAGTAGGCGCAGTTCGAATTGCAGGTAGGTCTGGCTGACGGCCAGGCCCAGGCGCAGCCAGTCGTGCAGCGCGGCGGGCAGGATCAGGTCCAGTGGCTGGGTGCGCCCGGACATGCCGGCGCTGGCCAGCAGGCCCGGCAGGCCGAAGCAATGGTCGCCATGCACATGGGTGATGAACACACCGCGCAGGTCGCGGATCGATAGAGAGGTATGCAGCAACTGGTGCTGGGTGGCCTCGCCGCAATCCACCAGGTACCAGTGGCTGCCCGTGGCTTCGATGACGGCGGTGCCGGTAACATTGCGGGCCTTGGTGGGCACGCCGGCGGAGGTGCCCAGAAACTGCAGGTCCATTGGCTGGCTCCTTTGCGGGTCGCAGGTCGGGTCATTGTACGACCATGCGCACGGGCAGGAGGTCAGTTGGTGTCGGTACTGGCCCAATCGCCGGCAAGCCAGCTCCCACAAGGGTCTGCAAAATCAAGTAGTTATGCATTGTTCTGTGGGAGCGGGCTTGCCCCGCGATGGGGCCAGCCTGGGCAACCACTCACCCATGGAAATGTCGGCCTGTGGCGCCCCGTGGTGTCAGAAGGTGTATTTGGCCGTCAACATCAGGTTGCGCGGGTCACCGAAGGTATCGCCGCCATAGTCCACCGATTTGGAAATGGAGGAGTAGTATTTCTTGTCGAACACGTTGTTGGCGTTGAGCTGCAAATCGAGGTTTCGGTTCACCTGGTAGCCGGCCATCAGGTCGGTCACCGCATAGCTGCCCTGGATCAGCCGGTACTCGCCGCCCTCGGTCGGGATGTCGTTGTACATGCGGCTCTGCCAGGTCACGCCACCGCCGATGCGCAGCTTCTCCAGCGGGCCCTGGAAACGGTACGTGGTGTATAGCTTGAACTGGTGCTCGGGGGTATCGGTTTCAAGCGGCTTGTTGACCTTGGCGGGGGCATTGTCATCCTTGATCGTGTGCACGCGAGCGTAGGTGTAGCCGGCACCGATCTGCCAGCGGTCGGTCAGCGCACCTTGCAATTCAAAATCGATACCTTGGCTGCGCACTTCGCCGGAAGCCTGGTAGCACGTCAGTTGCGGGCAGTTCGGCAGTTTGACCTCGACTTGGCGGTTTTCCTGGTCGATACGGAACAGCGCCAAGCTGGCGTTCAGCGCGCCATCGAAATACTCGCCCTTGATCCCGACCTCGTAGTTCTTGCCCACGATGGGCGTCACCGGTTTGCCGGCGCCATCCCGGCCGTCTTGCGGCGTGAAGATATCGGTGTAGCTGGCGTAGACGGAATGGCGCTCGTCCAGGTCGTAGATCAGGCCACCGTAGCGAGTGACCTTGCGCGTCACCTTGTAATCGCCGGTGTCATTGTCGCGCTGGTCGTAGTCGTACCAGTCCAGCCGCCCGCCCAGGATCAGCTTGAGCGGCTCGGCCAGGCTCAGGCGGGTGGTGGTGTAGACCCCTTCCTGGTTGATCAGGTAGCGGTTATTGCCGGTATGCACGAAGTCGGGCTTGCCGCCGTCGAGGGGGTAGTCGGTGTCATACGGGCTGTAGTTGTGCTCGTTCATGTCATAGAGGCGCTTGCTGGCACCGACCACCAGCTCGTGGGTGCGGCCCAGGGCTTGGAACGGGCCGCTGGCAAAGGCATCCAGGCCCAGCTGGTTTTCGTCGTGCTTGGACTGGTAAACGGTACGGCTCAAGGTCTTGGCCGTGTTCCAGCGCGATTGGTACGAGCCCCGGAACAGGGCATTCTGCTCGCTGTAGTTGGCGTTGGCCTGCAGCTTCCAGTCGTTGGCCAACTGATGACGCAGTTCGGCGAACAGGGTATTGATTTCCTGGTCCTTGTTTTCCCAGTCCGTGCCTGGGTTGTACGAGCGAGACACATCCAGGTGGTGGCCGCTGAGGTCGGTGGGGATGGCGCCCCAGAAGAAATTGGTCTTGTCCTTCTGGTGGGAGAAGCCGAGGGTGAGGGTGGTGTCCTCGCTCAGGTCGGCTTCGGTGATCGCATAGAACAGGCCGTGATCTTCCTTCTGCCCATCACGGAAGCTATTGGCATCACGGTACGAGGTGACCACCCGCCCGCGCAGCGTACCACTGTCGTTGAGCGGGCTGGAGGCGTCGAGTTCGCCCCGGTAGTTGTCCCAGCTGCCGGCGGCGCCCGTCAGGGTGACTTTACGTTCGGCCAGTGGGCGCTTGCGCACCAGGTTGATCGCCGCCGATGGCGTGCCGGCCCCGGTGACCAGGCCGGTGGCACCGCGCACCACTTCCACACGGTCGAACATCGCCAGGTTCGGTTGGGCGCCTACCACCCAGCCGGTGTACGAGCTGGGGATGCCGTCGTACATGATGCTGTCGACGTCGAAGCCTCGGGCTGTATAGGACTGCCGGCCAGGACCGCTGGATTGATTGAGAAACAGGCCGGGGGTGTACCTGGCTACATCGTTGATGCTGGTCATGTTCTGGTCATCCATGCGCTGGCGGGTGACGACGGTCACCGCTTGGGGTGTTTCGCGCAGGGTCAGGGGAAGCTTGGTGGCGGTCGACATGCTACCGGTGGTGTACGACTGCGACCCTTCGGTGGTACTGCCCAGGCCTGTATCGGTGATAGCCGTGGCGCCGAGCTCGAGCACCGCGGGCGCTGCGGGTTGTTCGCCGGCGGCCGTGGGCGCGAGTGGTGCCATGCAGATGGCGATTGCCAACAGGCTACGTGTGGGCGTGAAGCGTTGGGGTGAAGGGACCAGGGACATGCCGTCATCCTTGTTACTGATGATTATGATAATGATTAGCAATAAGTTTGTCAGAATATGTCCCTCACTGACAATGCGTTCGAATGGGCGGATGTGGGGTTGGGCTATTCAGACGGGGGAACGGTGAGTCATTTGACCAACAGCCAGAATTGCCTGGTTAATGATTTGCGGCCAAGGGGTAGGGCCCGATGTCGGAGCCAGCGGATTTATTGGCCTGATAACGAAAAGGGTCTTCTGATCGTGCAGAAGACCCTTATCAAGACGCGATGTTATTTCTATCAAGACGCGATGTTATTTCTGCTCAAGTGAGTCATCGAGGTGCCGGCAATGAAAATCGAAGCCGCGAGCAGACCCAAGTCCTTCAATAGGAACTGGCCAGGCACCACGGAAATCGCAGGGAAACCGAGGCTAGGCTCGAATACGCCTGGCGTGGTCAGCATGAATGAAAGCGTCGTGATGAACAGGCCGGCGGAGAGCAACCCGCCCAAAGCCGAGAATTTGGCAGAAAACACCCGGCCAGCGATCAGTAGACCGATAGAGACCTCCAGAACACCCAGAAAGTTAGAGAATCCTTGGATGCTCATGAGGTTGTACACCCAGTAAAGCAACGGGCTGTTACTGACGAAGCCATGAATGCCGTTCGCCTCATAGCCAGTGAACTTCATGCCTCCGAACCAGAAGTAGATGATGGCCATGGCCACGTAGATGCCTACAACGCCGGCACGTGTGGCGTGCTGGCCCAGGCCTTTGTTCAGGAGGCGGGTGGTGAAGGAACGGTCAGCAATAGAAGTGTTCATGAGCGATCTCCAAAGAGTCTGTTGTATCAGTGGGCATACGGCGCACTTCCTAGCGCCGTTTGAGTACGGGGCCATGATGCAAGGGAACGACATTCTTTTGGGTTCAATTAGCCTATAATTTGCTGCAGATCGTCCAAATCCGAGGTGCGCGTACTCATGGATCGATTATCCAAACTGCTGACGCTCTACGGTGTGCGTGCCGAGCTGTATTACAGCGGTGGGCTTTGTGGCACTAGGCAATACACCGACGCAGACCGCAGGGGCCATATCCATCTGCTGCAGAGCGGGGTGTTGGCCTTATCGATCGAGGGTCGATCGAGTGTATTGCTGACCGAGCCGAGCCTGATTTTCATTCCTCGCCCCAACCGGCACCAGGTATCCAGTACACCGGCAGGTGAAGCCCGCTTGCAATGCGCATCCCTGGCCTTCGCGGGCGGGGAGGACAATCCGTTGGCAGCGGCCTTGCCTGATGTGATGGTTTTGCCGCTGGCCGGGCTGCCAATGCTCTCGGACACGGTCAAATGGTTATTCGCCGAGGCCGACGGCGACCATTGCGGTCGTCGCGCTACGCTGGATCGACTCTTCGAGCTGGTGGTCATTCAGTTATTGCGGCATCTGCTCGACCACCATCAGCTCGAGTCCGGAATGATGGCGGGCCTTGCTGATGCTCGCCTGTCTCGTTCATTGGTCAAGATTCATGAAATGCCTCAGCACCCCTGGTCGATTTCGCAACTGGCCAGCGAGTCGAATATGTCACGCGCGAGTTATGCCGCGTACTTCAAGGCTGTGGTTGGGCAGACGCCTGCCGATTATCTGTTGAGCTGGCGGATCAGCCTGGCGCAGAAGCTGTTGCGAGAAGGAGGCTCCATGGCTTTGATCTCCGATCAGGTTGGGTACGAGAGCCCCTCTGCATTAGCGCGGGCATTCCGGCGCAAGACCGGTCTCAATCCGCGCGACTGGATGAAGTCGATCGATGCAGCTGATGCGCATCCTGTTTGATGTTTGCCTCGCGTATCAAAAGAACGGACGACAAAAAAGCTCAAGCCCCAGCACGATCAGGAACAGCAAGAAACAGTGGCGAAAGCGCTTGGGGCTGATTCGCCTCCGCACAACTTGACCGGCCCACATTCCGATCAACGCCGGAACGATGGCCATCGCGGAGGTGCCCAGTTGCGTCACCTGAAAGGCGCCATGCATGAACAACCCTATGGCGAGCGCGACGGTGGAAACGGTGAACGACAAACCAAGCGCCTGAACCAGCTCCTCGCGGCTTATGTTCAACGACCCAAGATAGGGAACCGCCGGCATCACGAACACACCGGTAGCGCCGGTGACCATACCCGTGGTCAAGCCGATCGCCGGCGATAGCCATCGCTCGAGCTGCGTGGGCACAGTAAAGGCCGGCGCGATGAGTGCATAGGTGGCGTACACGATAAGTGCAACGCCAAGGCCAAACCCAGACCAAGCCGGGCTCACCTTTACCAGCCATGCTGATCCGGCAACCGTTGCGAGGGTGATGCACAGCATCATGGGCCATAGGCGGCGCATCACTCGCGCCACTGCCGGGCCACAAAGCAGCTGCCACACATTGGTCACCAAGGATGGGATGACCAGCATTGCGGCGGCGCCGGCTGGGGGCATTACCGTTCCCAGCAACCCCATGGCAATGGTAGGAAGCCCCATGCCGGTTACGCCTTTCACCATCCCTGCAAGCAGGAAGGTGCCGATCAACAGCAAGATGTTCAATGCAGAGTCGTGCATGGCAGGGCTTCTACAGCAGGGCATGGGTGTTCAATTGAAGCTGTTGGTGAGGCCAGGCACAATGCGGAAATATTCATTGAAGCTTCGGACGCTCCGAAGGCAGGAGTAGGGCTTACATGCGCCTCGACTTGGCAGACCTGCAGCTGTTCCTGTGTATCGTGGATGCCGGCAGCATCACCGCCGGGGCCGCGCGCGCGAATCTCGCCCTGGCCTCGGCAAGCGAGCGCCTGCGCAACATCGAAAGCGCAGCCGGTGTGGCGTTGCTCGAGCGCCGCCCGAGAGGCGTCGTCACCACGGAAGCTGGTGAGGCACTAGCCCATCACGCCCGCCTGATTCTCAGGCAGCAAGAAAGGCTCAAGGGCGAGCTTCAAGACTTCGCCGCAGGTGCCAGGGGAACGCTGCACCTGTATGCCAATACTGCCGCGCTCATCGAGTTCCTGCCCAGCCGTCTTGCGCCATGGCTGGCAGCTCGGCCTCGTTTGCGCATCGAACTCAAGGAGCGCACCAGCATCGAGATCGTTCGCGCCGTTGCCTCGGGGTTGACCGAGGCGGGTGTGATTTCCGATGCCATTGCGGCTGATGGGCTTCAAGTGCAGGCAGTGGCACGGGACCACCTGGTCGTGATCACGGCTGCACAGAATACCTACGCGCTCGGCAAGCAAGTGACGTTCGCAGAGGTTCTGGAGCTGCCCTTCGTGGGCCTGTCTCAAGCAAGTGCATTGCAAGACCACATCGATGAACATGCCCGCGTAGCGGGCAGGCCGCTCGACCTTCGAATTCGCATGAAGACATTCGAAGGGGTGTGCGAAATGGTCGCGCATGGCGTTGGCATCGGGATCGTGCCGCAGAACATTGCAAAACGTTACCGACGGCGCTACGCCCTTCAAGTGGTTGCATTGGAAGAGAGTTGGGCGCGGCGCCAGCTGTGTCTGTGCTTCAAGGACTGGAGCGAACTGACGGGGCCGATGCAAAGCCTGCTGGCCCATCTGGGTGGTCGCCCATAGCCCTCGGAGGTAAGGTCTGGCGGGCTCCGTTACGGTAGTTTCGCGATCACTTTGATCTCGAAGTCGAAGCCCGACAGCCAGGTCACGCCGACTGCGGTCACCGTTGGGTAGGGCGCTTCGCCCCAATACTCGGACGCCACCTCCCAGATGGTTTCGAACTTCGAATCGGGGTCGACCATGAAGATGGTCGTGTCGACCACATCGTCGAAACTGCTGCCGGCCTCGGCCAGGATCGCGTTGAGGTTGGCGAAGGCCAAGCGCACTTGCGCCGCGAGGTCCGGTTCGGGCGAGCCATCCTTGCGGCTGCCGACCTGGCCGGACACGAACAGAAAACCGTTGGACCGAATCGCTGGCGAGTAGCGGTGAAGCTCATACAGTGCATGGCGGTCAGGCGGGAAAACGGCATTACGTTTGTTGGACATTGCATACCTCGTTCTGGGCCATCGCGGCTCGGTGTCTATGTTGACGCCACTATAAGGATCGCTTTCGACGTGGATAAACGGGCAGTCTTGTTCAGGACTGTTTGTATAATCCAAACAATCCAGGCGCGAGGGAGACGTGAGATGGACCGTTTCGATGCAATGCAGGCCTTTGCCCGGGTAGTGGAGACTGGCAGCTTCACCAAGGCCGCTGCGACCCTGCACATGAGCAAGACCACCGTGACGCAACTGGTTCAGCAACTGGAAGCGCGGCTGCGGGTGCGCTTGCTCAACCGCACCACGCGCAAAGTGAATGTCACCGCCGACGGGGCGGCCTACTACGAACGCGTGGTCCGGCTGCTGGTCGACCTGGACGACGCCGAGACCAGCGTGTCCAGTGCATCCATGGCGCCGCGCGGGCGACTTCGGGTAGATGTTCCCAGCCCACTGGCGCGCCTCCTGTTGATACCCGCCTTACCGGAGTTCTTTGCACGTTATCCGGATATTCAATTGACCTTGGGCGTGAGTGATCGCGTCGTCGACATCATTAGCGAGAACGTCGATTGCGTGGTGCGTGGTGGCGAGATCACCGATCAGTCCCTGGTGGCGAGGCATGTGGGCGATTTGCAGCTCGGTATCTATGCCGCGCGCAGTTATTTGCAGCGCTTCGGGATGCCGGAGCACCCTCGTGAGTTGGAGGAGGGCAAGCACAAGACCGTGGGTTTTCTTTGGACTCGTACTGGCAAGACGCTGCCCTACGCGATGCATCGCGGTGAGGAGCGCATGGAGGCTCAAGGCCGCCCGCAACTGATCGTAGACGACGGCAATGCCTACCTTGCTGCCGGCTTGGCTGGCCTTGGCATACTCTGGCTACCGCAGTACATGGCCGAACCACACCTTGCCAGCGGTGAGCTGCTGGCGCTGTTCGACGACTGGCAGATGCCGCCAATGCCGATGTACTTGGCATTTCCGCCGAACCGCCATGTCAGCGCCAAGGTCAGGGTGTTTATCGACTGGATCACCGAATTGATGTCTGAGCGTGCGCCGGTGGTTGAGTAAAACAGGCAGGACCACTTTGAATTACGGATTGCCCTGTCGCGCAAAGAACAAGCGGCTAGCGCTGGTCCCCCTGTGGGAGCGGCGGTGCGGCGGTCCGACTTGTCCCGCGATCAAGGGCGAAGCCCTTGCCAGGCTACGGTGATATCTAGCCCGGCCCAATCGCGGGATAAGCCCGCCCACAGGAGGCGGGCGGCGCGGCTGGCAATCAGCGCCCGATTCCGCGCAAGGTGTTTCGCTCATCGGTTGGGCCATTTATCCAGCAGGATCGACACGAACTTCTCTGCCGCTGGCGACAGCGACGCCCCTCGCCGATAGACCAGCCCCAGGGTGCGGGTGACCTGGGGTTCGATCAGCGGCACGCTGACCAGCGTCGGATGGTCGGCGCTGGGCATGGCCAGGCTGGGCATGGCCGAAACGCCCAGCCCGGCCTCGACCATGCCCAGCGAGGTGGACAGGTGCTGGACCTCATAGAACCACTTGGGCCGTAGGTTGAGCCCGGACAGGGCATGGTCCAGCAGCATCCGGTTACCGCTCAGGCGGCCCACGCCGATCAGGCGGTAGTCGGCCAGTTCGGCCCAGGTGACGGCGTCGCGGTTCGCCAGCTTGTGATCACGGCGGCAAGCCAGGACGAAATGCTCCTGCACCAGGGAGACGAACTCGATGTCCGGGTGTTGGCCGCTCATCATGTTGATGCCGAAATCCGCCTCGCCCCGCAGCACGGCCTCGAGCCCGTCGTTGGCGCTGAGATCCAGCAGGCGGATGCGGATCTTGGGGTATTGCTCGTTGTAGTCGCGGATCACCGACGGCAGGAAATAGAACGCTGCGGTTGGAATGCAGGCGAGGGTGACCTGCCCCGTTTGCCGTTCGGCGAGCTCCCGAATGCTCAGGATCGAGTCTTCGAAGTCATCCAACAGGCGCCTGGCCTTGGGCAAGAAGTCTCGCCCGACGCTGGTCAGGCTGACGCGACGGGTCGTGCGCTCCAGCAGCGAGGTGCCCAGCCCTTCCTCGAGCTTCTTGATCCGCCGGCTCAGGGCCGGCTGGGATAAGTGCAACGCTTCCGCGGCCTCGTGGAAACTGCCAAGTTCAGCGATTTTCACGAAAGATCGTATGTCTTGAAGCTCATATTCCATCTCGGATCACTCTTTGGTCACGGTCATAGATTGATTAATTAATCGCAATAATAGCTACGATATTTGCATTGGATTGATTTATCTATCCCTGTCAATCTTGTGCTCACAACATCAATGATCGCTATTGATCAACACGAGTGCGAAATCATGCAACGAATTCCTTGCGTACTCATGCGCGGTGGTACCTCCAAAGGGCCTTTTTTCCACGCCTGGGATCTTCCTTCCAATGTGGTCGAACGCGACGAATTGCTGATCAACCTGATGGGTTCCGGGCACGAACTGGAAATCGACGGCATCGGTGGCGGTAGCCCTCAGACCAGCAAGGTGGCGATCGTCAGCCCCTCGCTGCACGCCGATGCCGACGTCGATTACCTGTTCGTGCAGGTCATGGTCGCCCAGCGCCGAGTCGATACCGCGCCTAACTGCGGCAATATGCTTTGCGCGGTCGGCCCCTTCGCTATCGAGCAAGGGCTGGTCAAGGCCCAGGATGGCAAGACCTTGGTACGTATCCGCAACCTCAACACCAACACGTTCGTCAACTCGCTGGTGGAAACACCCGGTGGCGTCGTGCGTTACGAAGGCCGCACGGTGATCGACGGGGTGCCGGGTAGCGCCGCCCCGGTGCACCTGACCTTCCTCGACGCGGTAGGTAGCAAGACCGGCAAGCTGTTCCCCACCGGCCAGGCCCAGGATGTGATCGACGGTGTGCCGGTGACCTGCATCGACATGGCCATGCCGATGATGATCATCGAGGCCAGCGAGCTGGGCGTGACCGGTTCCGAGACCCCGGCTCAGCTGGATGCCGACAGCCGCTTGCTGAAACGCCTGGAGGCCTTGCGCCTGAAGGCCGGCAAGGCCATGGGGCTGGGTGATGTCAGTGGCATGGTGATCCCCAAGCCCGTACTGGTTTCTCCACCTCGTCACGACGGCACGCTGCAGGTGCGCTACTTCATGCCTCACAATTGCCACCGCGCCTTGGCCATCACCGGTGCGATCGGCCTGGCAACGGCCTGCGTCAGCCCAGGCACGGTGATCATGGACATGTTGGGAGAACACGCGCAGCAGCTCGAGGAAGTCCGCCTGGAGCACCCGAGCGGTGGCATCGACGTGGCGCTTTCGCGCAGCGGTGCCGATGGCAAGACGCTCCAGGCCTCCGTGGTGAGAACCGCCCGCCGGCTGTTTTCAGGCTTCGTCTACGCCCCGACCTTGCGCAAGCGGGCGGGGTAGGCAGGGTCTGCAGCACATCGGCAACTCGCACATCCGCACAATTTCAACAATGGGTGATGCCTCATGAAACTCGCGAAGTCACTGTATTTCCAGATTCTCTGCGCCATCCTGCTGGGCGTGGTGGTCGGTCATTTCTGGGCCCAACAGGCCGTTGCGCTCAAGCCACTGGGTGATGCATTCATCAAACTGATCAAGATGATGATCGCCCCGGTCGTGTTCTGCACCATCGTGACCGGCATCGCCGGCATGACCGACAAGCGTACGCTGGGTCGGTTGATGAGCAAGACCTTGCTGTTGTTCCTGGGGTTGACGATCGTCAGCCTGGTCATCGGCCTGGCTGCGGTATACCTGTTCCGCCCGGGTGTCGGCATGAACATCGACCCAGCCACCCTCAGCACCGAGGGGCTCGGCCAGTACGCCGCGTCTGCGGCCAAGCTCAGCGTGGTCGACTTCTTCATGCACATCATCCCCGACACGTTCATCGGGGCGTTCAACAAGGGTGAGGTGTTGCCAGTATTGTTCATCGCGGTGCTCAGCGGTTTTGCCCTGTCGTCGATGGGCGAGAAGGGCAAGCCGGTACTCGATGTGCTGGAGTCGGCCTCGACCATGGTGTTCCGTATCTTCGGCTACCTGATGCGCTTCGCCCCGGTCGGTGCTTTCGGTGCGCTGGCCTTCACCGTCGGGCAGTACGGCGTGACTTCCCTCGGGGCGTTGGCCAAGCTGGTGGGTACGCTGTACATCGCCTGCGCTTTCTTCGTGCTGGTGGTGCTCGGTGGCATCTGCCGTGCTCATGGCTTCAGCCTGTGGAAGCTGCTGCGGTACTTCCGCGAGGAGTTTCTGGTGGTGTGCTCGGCACCTCGTCCACCGAGCCCGTGCTGCCGCGCATGTTGGAAAAACTAGAAAAGCTCGGCTGCAAGAAAGGTGTGGTCGGGCTGGTGCTGCCAACCGGCTATTCGTTCAACCTCGACGGTACTGCCATCTACCTGTCGTTGGCGGCGGTGTTCATCGCCCAAGCCTGCAACATCGACCTGACCCTGGGGCAGACGGTGACCATGCTGGCGATCATGCTGTTGTCCTCCAAAGGCGCTGCGGGCGTGACCGGCAGTGGTTTCGTGGCGCTGGCCTCGACCTTGACCGTAATCCACGATATCCCGCTGGCAGGGCTTGCCCTGCTGATCGGCATCGACCGTTTCATGTCGGAGGCCCGAGCCCTGACCAGCCTGGCCAGTAACGCCGTGGCTACGGTGGTCATTTCACTGTCGGAGAACGCCTGTGAACGGGACACCTTGCTACGCCACCTCAATGGCACCCCGGCTGCACCAGCCGAGGGCGACACCGTGCACGCCGATTGGTCTGCCGAGCCTCGGCATCACGGCTGAAAGCCCTTCCACCTCACTGTGTTGACTTAGAATCCCACTCGACATCCCAGCGATGTGGAGTGGGGTAGGGGGCCGTCTGCCTTGCCGATGGCCGCAATAGAATAAAAACAAGAGAGAAGACCATGCTCGCACTCCTGGGCCTGATCATGGTGGTGACCTTCACCTACCTGATCATGAGTAAACGCCTGTCGCCGATCGTTGCGCTCACCGTGGTGCCCACTGCCTTCGCGGTGATCGGTGGCTTTGCCCCCGAGCTGGGCAAGATGATGCTCGACGGCCTGAAAATGGTGGCGCCCTCGGCGGCCCTGTTGCTGTTCGCCATTCTGTTCTTCGGCCTGATGATCGATGCCGGCCTGTTCGACCCGCTGATCCGCAAGATCCTCAAGCGCGTCAATGGCGACCCGATCAAGATTGCCATCGGCACAGCGCTGCTGTCGCTGTTGGTGGCGCTCGACGGTGACGGCACCACCACTTACATGATCACCTGCGCGGCGATGCTGCCGCTGTACAAGCGCATTGGCATGAACCCGATGATCCTGGCCACGGTGTCGATGCTGTCGCTGAGCATCATGAGCGGCATGAGCCCCTGGGGCGGGCCGGCAACCCGGGCCATTGCCGCGCTCGGGCTGGATGCGACCGAGTACTTCATCCCGTTGTTGCCCACCGTGATCGGCGGTGCGGCGTGGGTGGTGTTCACCGCCTACCTGCTGGGCCGCGCCGAGCGCCGACGTATCGGCAACATTGCCCTGGAGTCCGGGGGCGGCAATTGCTACATCAAGGAAATCCTCGGCGACAATCCGCACAAGCGTCCACGGCTGGCATACGTGAACCTGGTGCTGGTGATTGCCGTCATGTCGGCGTTGGTGATGGGCGTGATGCACTCCGCGCTGTTGTTCATGATCGGTTTTGTCGCGGCGCTGATGATCAACTACCCGCAACTGGACCTGCAGAAGGAGCGCATCCTCGCTCATTCGGGCAACGCCATGACTGTGGTGCTGCTGGTATTCGCTGCCGGCATCTTCGCTGGGATCTTCTCCGGCACCAAGATGGTCGATGCCCTGGCGCAGACACTGGTCGACTGGATCCCCGAGGCGTGGAGCCACTGGTTCCCGCTGGTGGTGGCGCTGACCAGCATGCCGCTGACCTTCGTGCTGTCCAACGATGCCTATTACTTTGGCGTGGTGCCGATTCTCGCCAACGCCGCCGCTGCCTACGGCATCGACCCGGTTGAAATCGCCCGCGCCTCGGTGCTGGGGCAGCCGGTGCACCTGATGAGTCCGTTGGTCGCCTCGACCCTGTTGCTGGTCGGCATGGTCGATCGCGATATCGGCGACTTCCAGAAGGCCACCGTCAAATGGGCGGTACTCACTTCGCTGGTCATCACGGCGCTGGCGTTGCTCACGGGGGCGCTGTCCTTCTTCGTCTGAGCCGCATCGGGCGCAGCCGGCGCCCACCTTCACTCAATAACAACAATAGAGTACCGAACATGTCCCGAGTTGTTTTCCGTGGGGCCACCTGTGGCCTGCTCTGCGGCTGGTTGCCTGTGGCCGGCGCTGCCGGATTCATCGATGACGGCAAGCTCAAGCTGCAGCTGCGCAACGTCTATTTCAACGAAAACTTCCGCGATGAACAGGGCATGAGCGCCCGCGCTGCCGCGACTGCCAAAAGCGAGCGGGTGGAATGGGCGCAGGGTTTTCTGCTCGACTACCAGTCAGGTTTCACCCAAGGGGCGCTGGGCCTGGGGCTCGATGCCCTGGGGCTGGTGGGTGTCCGGCTGGATTCGGGTCGAGGCCGCAGCGGTACCGGCCTGTTGCCGGTCCACGACGATGGTCGCGCTGCGGATGAGTTCACCAGTGCCAGGGTGACGGCCAAGGCGCGCCTGGGGCAGACCGTGGTCAAGCATGGCACCTTGCTGCCCAGGACACCGGTGCTGGTCTACAACGATGCGCGGCTGCTGCCGCAGACTTATCAAGGCACGCAACTGACCAGCACTGATGTCGAGGGACTGACCCTGACCGCTGGCCACTTGGACCGCTTCAAGCAGCGCGATTCCTCCGATAGCACCGGCCTCTCCCTGGATGATTACGGAGGCGGCGAGTCGGGCGATTTCAGCTTCGCCGGCGCCGACTATGCCGTCACCAAGCAGCTGCGCCTGAGCTATTTCCATGGTCAGCTCGAACACTTCTACCGCCAGGACTATGCGGGCCTGGTACACGAGCTGCCGTTGGCCGGCGGGGTATTCACCACCGACCTGCGCTACTTCAGGAGCCGCGACAGCGGAGCCGCGTATGGCGGCAGGATCGACAACGACATGGTCAGTGGGCAGGTGTCGTATACCCACTCGGGACACACCGTCGGAGCCGTTTACCAGGTACTCGATGGCGAGGCGGGGCTGCCGTACATCAGCGGGGCGACGGTCTATTCGTTCAGTAATGTCGGCATCGGCAAGTTCATCGAGGAGGAAGAGAAGACCTGGATGGCGAGCTATGCCTACAACTTCGCCGCGGCCGGTGTCCCTGGGCTCACCTTCATGACGCGCTACCTGAGCGGCGACAACGGGCGCGCTGCCGACGCCGGGCTCAGCGAATGGGAGCGTGACATCGAGCTCGCCTATGTCGTGCAAGCCGGGCCCATGAAGGGCTTGGGCGTGAAACTGCGCAACTACGTCTACCGCTCCGATTTCTCCCGAGGGCGTGACAGCAACCGGATCTACCTGACCTACGACATTGCAGTGTGGTAGACGCGCCGATGCGGGTTGGCGGGCCCTGTCGGTCCCCTGTGCGCACGATGCCCGGCGCAGGTCAGATCAAGCCTTCGGCCTTCGTGTACCAGGGCGCTGCGAAATCGATGTATGTTTCTGCTTCTTGGGGAAGAACGATGAGCTATTTGGGACATCTCATTGGGGCTGCTAAGCAGCCCATCGTGGGACAAGTCGCAGCGCCGCTCTTACAGGATCACGCAAACCTTGCCGATGGCGGGTTTCCTGAGCGGCCTTGTGCCGCGATGGGGCGCGTAGCGGCCCCAAATGCTTAACTGACCGGCATTAGTGCTTAGGCTGGCTTTAGTGTCTTAGCGATCATATTTCGAGGACCACTGCTCAATCTGTTCCAAGGTGGCAGTTGCCCCTCCACACACCACTACCAACACGTTCTGGTACTCACCGAGCAAGTGCGGCTCATAGGCCAAGGCCAACGCCGCACCACAAGCGGGCTCGACCAGTACGCGGTGATCGACCAGAAATTGCTTGCATGCCTTCAGAGCCGCCTGGTCGGTTACCACAACGCTCTGGATGCTGTGCGTTTGGCTGTACTGGTAAGCCTGTTCGCAGATACGTTTGGCACCCAATGACGTTGCGATTGAGCTGATGCGGTCAAGTTCAACCAACTGGCCCGCCTCGGTGGCGGCGTGGAAGGATGCTGCGCCTTCGGTTTCCGCGGCAATAACCGGCACATCCTGCCAACCGTTACGCATTAAACCCTCGATCACACCACAGAGCAGTCCACCCCCTCCAACCGAAAGTACAACGGCATCGGGCTTCTGGCCAGCTTGCGCGACCTCATCGATCAAGGTCGCGTGACCCGTCCAGAGCAACGGATCATCGAACGGGTGAATAAAGGCCTTGGTAGGGGAGAGCAGCGTCAATGCCAGCTGGTTCGCCTCCTGCCAGGAACTGCCATGCACAATGACTTCAGCGCCTTCCAAGCCAAGCAATTCCTTGGCACGTTCAGTGGTCGTTTCAGGCACGACCACGGTAACCGGGACGCCCAGCTTGCGACCTGCATAGGCGACCGCCAAGCCTGCATTGCCTCCCGATGAAGAAACGAAATGGGTAGCGCCGCGCTGGTGATGTATTTCGCAGGCGTAGCCCACACCACGCAGTTTGAACGAGCCGCACGGTTGCAGCGCATCGAGCTTGAGCCAGACAGAACGCTTGGCCGTGACAGACAAAGGACGGGATTCGATCAGCGGTGTGTTGATGTGAAGGGGCATACAATTCTCTCAAAACGCGGTCAGGTCGGCGGAGCACTCTTCGATCGGCCATGACAGCAAGCGACGAGCCTGCGATCTGACCAAGCTTCGCATGTGCGATGTTGCTCATGGACCAGTGACCAAAGTCAGTGACGAGTCGTGGTCGCATAAGTAATTCATGATTAGTGTGGGTGGTGCATATTCTATTCGCGCAAACCCAAATCCTAAGCGTAATTAGAAAGCACTTTTCTTTCTGGAAGCATCATCATATTTCCCAGCGTTGAGCCAACCCGGCCGCGCGGCTTGAGGCGCACCCGCCTTCTCCCTGAAACAAGAATCCCAAAAGGAACCCCATCGTGCATCAGGTGAAATATGACCTGTCCGAGGCTCAAACGAGCCTTGAGTTCATTCTTGAGCAAGTCATTTACGGAACAGAAGTGATCATACTCCGCCATGGGGTTGAGATCGCTCGCATCACCGCAGTGGAAGGCCTGCGCCCGCGCGGCACAGTCCTATTGGGTGCGCCGTATGAACTGTGATACTGCCTCCTACCCGCGACACAGCGCGCTGGATGACGCATACGGCCTCTTCACGGGGATCGCCTTGGCGGCGACAGGGATCGCCATCCTGGGCAAGAGTGGGCTCATCACTGGGGGGATTGCTGGAATGGCGCTGTTGGGCTCATTCATCAGCCCATACCCAACGTCGGTACTGGTACCTGCGATAAACGTGCCTTTCCTGATGTTCGCGTTTTTCACCATGGGCCGCAATTTCACACTCAAAAGCGTCTTGGTGAGTTTTGGGCTTGGGGCAGGCGTCCAGGTCGTTACTCCGGCACTGAACACAACGGGTATCGACCCCGGGCTTGGCTGGGTGATCGGAGGGACGCTTCTAGGCATGGGTATCCTATGCTTAGCCAGACACAACGCGTCCATGGGCGGAACGGGCTCCGTCGTCCTTTGGGTTCAGCGAAGATTTTCGATCAATGCCGGGATCTCTCAACTGGTCTGCGACTGTATCTTGTTCATCATCGCGATGATCTATCTGCCGGGGGAAAAGCTCGTCTGGTCGCTGGTTGGCACAGTAGCGATGAACCTGGTGCTGATCATCTGGCATAAACCGGGACGCTACCGAGGCTAAGGCATAGGATGGCCATCGCCCCAGGCTGTGTGAAAACCCCAATAGCTCGTTAGAGCGCGCGGCCTTCGGGCTGCGCTGTCGCGCGGAAAACAAGCGGCTACGCTGATCCTCTGTAGGAGATTACCCAGCCCTTCGGGCTGCGCTGGCGCGCAGAGAACAAGCGGCTAGCGCTGCCCCCCTGTGGGGGCGGGCTTGTCCCGCGATCAAGGGCGAAGCCCTTGCCAGGCGACGGTGATATCGGGCCCGGCGGCACGCTGCCGAGCCGAAAGGCATCAACGTTGCATTTACCCCTCAGGCGGTGTCACGCCACAGATAAAATCATCCGATCCCAACCGGTGCGAGCCGTATTCCACGACGTAGCCCTCACCGCACCGCTGCGCTTGCGCCCGGGCAGTCTGCTGGTCGGCATAGACATCCACGAAATGCCATGGATGCCGGTCTCTAAGTACGCCCCAACCCAGGACCCTGCCTTCGTGATCAGGGTCTGCTGGAAGGTTCTTGGCCAGGCTTCGAATGTTCATATACCCCTCCGTGATACCGTCAAGGCTCAACGCTACTCTGCTGCGAGCTACCCCGTTACTGGCTTTGCATCCATCTGGATGGGCAGCCAGGCATAATCCTGGGGCTAGCGCGAACAATCGTCAGCGCTGCTGTTCGTCTTTTCCCTTATGCAACACGAACCTCCTCGCCGCCTCACGAATCCCTTCGACCCCCAGCAAGCCAATCACGCCACCGAAAAACGGCGCGGTATCGAGGGGCATGCCGATCAGCGACAGGCCATGGCTGGCGGACAGGGCGAGGGTGCCGCACAAGGGGGCTTCTATTGCCATCCGGCGCAGTGAGCCGCCGCCATAAACCACGCGAAGCCCGGCAATGACGACAGCCAGGAGCCCGGCATACAAGGCTGGCCAGTTTTCCTGAAGCCAGCCGACGACCCATGCCCAGACATCGATATGGTCAAGCACGATGCACCCCACTCATAGGGTCGCATCCAGGCGGCCAGTTTCGAATGGGGCTGGCTTGCCGGGCGGTGGAGGTTGTTTCGAGGTGCATGCGTTGTGTCCTTGTCAGCGAGATAAGCCATGGTCTGCAGCCGGCAGAGCGACGGCAACCAGCTGATGTCACAGGTACGGCATTTGTAGGCCAACGGATAGCTGGTCATTGACTCTCCCTGGCATAGGTCTATGCTCGAATCGTGGGAAAAAATCCCACGCATAAAAGAACAGGCTGACTGGCCCAGAAGGAACGTGCACAAGCACATCGGCACAGACACCGGGATGGAGAACCCGCTGGTTGCCCGTAAGGCAGCCGGGATTCGTTGGTTGTTGCGTCTGTTTCGAGCGTGAAACTGCAACCCTGAAGCGGAGATTCATCATGCTGCTCAAGAAATGCTTGCTGGCGCTCGCCATTGGCGGCGCTCTTTCGGCGTCGCTGGCCTTGGTACCTGACCAGATCAGTGATTTCTACAGCGCTTATGCGAAAGATGGCGGTGGCGGTGGCGGTGGCGGTGGCGGTGGCGGTGGTGGCCATGGCGGTGGCGGAGGCCATGGCGGTGGCGGAGGTCATGGCGGCGGTGGTGGTCATGGTGGTGGAGGCGGCCACGGTGGTGGAAGTGGCGGGGGCGGTCATGGCGGCAGTGGAGGTGGTGGTGGCCACGGTGGAGGCGGCAGCGGCGGTGGAGGCGGCCATGGCTCAGGCCACGGCGGTGATGGTGGCGGCCACGGCGGCAACAGTGGTTCTGGCCACGGCGCAGAGGGTGGCCATGCTGGTAACAGCGGCCCGGGAAGCGCGAACAGCGGGCGTGGCCGCGACGACGGTAGAGATCACGATGAAGGCGGCCTGCATGGTGTTGGCCATGGCGCCGACGATGGCCCCAACCACGATGTCGGCGAGGCGCACGGCGTAGGCCACGGTGCCCATGATGGCCCCAACCATGATGTCGGTGAGGCCCACGGCATCGGCCACGGTGCCGATGACGGCCCGGCTCATGACGTCGGTGATGATCGCGGCGGTGCCTGACCGCTGAACGCAGGACGACGGGGCCCGGCGTGAGGGTCGGGCTCCGTGTTGAGGCCGGGCGTAGGCCAGGAGGGTTGTGATGCCTTGGGCAAGCTGCTGCAATGGCCTGGGACCACACCGCCCGTCGATAAGGAAGACCTGCAATGCAATTGCCTACCTTGCCTCCCTCCCTCTTGCCAGCGTTGAGGCACGTCATGCGTCCGCTGGTGAGGCTGATGTTGCGCAAAGGGGTCACATTCAACAGCTTCACTCAGATGCTCAAGGAGATCTTCGTGGAGGTCGCCGAGCGGGAATTCCGTCTTGAGGGCAAACCGGCGAGTGACAGCCGGATCAGCCTGATCACCGGCGTGCACCGCAAGGATGTTCGGCGTCTGCGCGCCCAGCCGGTAGACGGCGACGCCGGAATGCCGGAGGCGGTTTCTTTCGGTGCGCACTTGGTGAGCATCTGGTTGAACCAGATGCCGTTCTGCGATCAGCCCGGCCAGCCGCGGCCCTTGCCACGCCTGGCCAGCATGGGTGGCGACGGCTCGTTCGACGGCCTGGTCGCGACGCTGAGCACCGATATCCGCGCGCGTGTGGTGCTGGATGAATGGCTGCGCCTGGGCGTGGTGCGGGTAGACGAACAGGACCAGGTGCACCTGCAGACCCGGGCGTTCATCCCGCAGCGAGGCTTCGACGAAAAGGTGGCGTACCTGCGCCATAACCTGCATGACCACGCTTGTGCAGCCGTGCACAACCTGACCGAGCCGGGCGAGCCATTCTTCGAGCGTGCGGTGCACTACGACAGCCTGTCCGTGGCTGGGGTTGAGCACCTGAAAGCGCTGGTGCAAACCGACGGCATGCAGGTGCTCATCGCCCTGAACCAGCTAGCCGCGGAATTGGAAGAGCGGGACCCTCCGCCCGCCGATGCCCGACAGCGCATTACTGTAGGCCTTTATCTCTACACCGAACCCAGCCCGCCCGAGGCTCCCCCTGAAGCCAAGGCCAGCCCACCATGAACGAAGTCCCGCGCCTGGTTGGCAGCCTCGCCGTGCTGCTCGGCCTGCTCATGCTGCCATTTTTTGCGACGGCAGCACCGGCTTGCGTCGAACCCGGCGGCATGGGCGGCACAGGTGCGATAGCACCCGGCGGTGCGGGTGCGCCAGCGGACACCGGGGGCGTCGGTGGCACCGGTGCGCGGCCAGGCGGAGGGGGGATCGGGGGCACCGGGGCTCCGGTCGAGGATGGCGGGGTGGGTGGCACCGGTATTGTCGGCACCATTACCGGGTTTGGCTCGATTTGCGTCAATGGCGCGGAAGTGCATTTCGATGACCACGTGGCCTTCAGCGAGAACGGCCTGCCCGCCAGCAGCCAGCGCCTGGCGATCGGCCAGGTCGTCGCGGTCGAAGCGCACCAGTCACGTCGGGGGCTGGAGGCGCGCAGCATCGCCATCCTCAACGCGTACGAAGGCCCGGTAACAGGGCTTGCCTCTGGCGATGTGCCTTTGCGTGTGATGGGCCAGCCGGTGCGCGTGGCTCCGGGCGCTCGCCTGGCCCCCGGCCTGCGCATCGGTGAGCCGGTGCGCGTCAGCGGCCTGCGTAACGCCCAGGGCGAGGTGATGGCCAGCCGAATCGATCGAGCGCCAGGCCTGATGCAGGCCAGTGCCATTGGCGATATCCGGCAGGCAGGCAATCTGCAGGGCCTGGCGCTAAGCAAGCCGCTGCCGGCCACCGGTGAAATGCTGGTGCGCGGTGCGTGGAACGGCCAGCAGCTTGACGTTGCCAAGGCTAGCCAGGACCCCGGTTTCCCCTTCGCCGGGCGAGTGCGCAACGCACTGGTGGAAGGGCTGGTGCGCGGGCAGCAAGGTGATCGTGTCGAAGTCGGCGGTTTCACCGCCTATGTCGGCGGCAGCCAGGCGGCGAGCCTTGCCATCGGCCAACGTGTCCGGGTGAGCGGCGTATTCGAGCAAGGGCGCAGCATTCGGGCCGATCGGGTCGAAGTGCTGCCCGAGCATTCCGGCCAGACCCTGTATCAGGGAGGGCGTAAGGTTGAGTCGCAAAACCATGAAGGCACAAGTGCCGGACGTGGGCAGGGAAATACCCAGGAGCGCATCGAGCACGATGGGTCTGGTGAGAAGGTTGAGCGCCAGGACCTGTCAGGCTCGGGAGCGCTCGAGCGTCGGGAGCGGATCGAAACGCGTGACGATGGGGAGCGTGTGCAGACCCGCGAGCGGATCGAGGTGTTCGAAAACGGCGTGCGTGTGGAGCGCATCGAGCGGACCGAGAAGATCGAGCGCTCCGACCGGCCAGACAAGCCTGACCGCATCGAAAGGATCGAGCGGGTAGAACGTACGGAACGGCCGGACAAGGTCGAACGGCCCGAAAAGGTCGAACGCCCAGAGAAAATCGAGCGCCCTGAAAAAGTGGAGCGCCCAGAAAAGGTCGAGCGTGTGGACCATTCGGGACCGCATTGACACTGGGCCTTGCTTGATGGGCTGGTGGCCCATGTAACCGTCGATATGCAATCGCCACGAGGTGAGCATGGTACCGATACGCGCGCTGTTTCCCTGCCTGATGGCCCTGGCATTGCCCGCCGTGGCAGGTGACCTCAGCCTTTCGACAGGGGTGGACTACTCGCGGGGCGACTATGGCACGGCCGCCACCAGCGAGACCTGGTACGTACCTGTGATCGGCAAGTACGAAGCCGGCCCGATGATCTACAAGCTCACCATTCCCTACCTGCGCATTACCAACCCCGCGGTTGGCCCCGGCGGAGAGCCGTTGGCGGGCGATGATTGCGGGCGCGTCGAGAGCGGCCTCGGAGACACGGTGGCCAGCGTCGATTATGCGCTGTTCGATGGCCGCGACGGCGGCAACCTGTTGGTGGACCTGGTGGGGAAGGTGAAGTTGCCCACGGCGGACGAAGACCGTTGTCTGGGTACGGGCAAAGCCGATTATTCCGCCCAGGTCGATCTGGTGCGGGCCTTTGGCGCCGTGAGCGGCTTTGCCACGTTGGGCTGGAAGAAGTTCGGTGACCCGGCGGACAGCGATTTTCGCGACCCGGTCTTTACCTCCGTAGGCCTGGTTACCCGCCTGGCACTTGGTACGTCCGCGGGGGCAGCCTATGACTGGCGGCAGAAAGTGACTGCCGACGGTGATGAAATCCGGGAGCTCACCTTGTTCCTGACCCAAAGGCTCGATGCGCACTGGAAGGTCCAGCTCTATGCATTGAAAGGCTTTTCCGATGCGAGCCCCGACACCGGCGGCGGGTTACAGCTCAGCCGCGCTTTCTAAGACAACCCAGTCACTGCAACGTCGGTACAGCCGGCAGGCCGCGAAGCGTCGTCTCGATATCGGCGATTTGCTTGGCAAGCCTGTCGGCTTCCTCATGGCGTGCCTGGGACCTCAGCAGGTCGCGTTTCTGGCGCAGGTTGAGCAGGGTCTTTTGTAGGGAGAGGGCAGAGGTTTGATACGGGTCCATGTCGGTCTCGTGCTGCTGGCATCCGTGCCGCTGTAGGAAAGCGGCGACCGTATCAGCTCGTTCAAACAGGTGAAACTGATGTTTCATACAGGGACTGGGCTTTACGTAGGACCCAGGCTACGCGTGCTTCGGACGAGTCCTGCAAAGCCGGCGTGAGATACGTTTCGACTGATGACCTGGGACAGGGTGTTCCCCCTGTAGACAAGGGGGCGCGCGCTCGTTAAGCCCTCGAATGGCCTGTTGGGCTACATAAGGTCAATGCCGAGTTAATGGGAAAAGAAATGTTTCAATTCCCTGGCACCGAGTATGTCTTGCAAACGGAAAACAGCAGGATTGAACCCTTCATCTCACGCATGGCTCGAACCCAGCACAGGCTCACGTCGAGGTGGATCATGAAAAAGAATACCGGCAGCACACCCGCTCAACGCACGTCAGGTGAAGTCGAGCGGGACAACGATGCCCTGCGACCGAACGCTAGACGGCCCCAGGTGGGGAAGACCACGGCCCAACGCACCGCCGAGCAGGAGGGCGATGTGGCGCGAGGTAATGAAGGGACGCGATAGCAGGCGGAGCGCCTCAAGCCGATTGCTTCGAAAACTTTGCATCAAGGTTGCAACGATGGCGTGTGGGCTGTAGCTCACAGGCCCCGAATACGTATGGCCAGCGCCATTCGAGGCAGGTTTCGAGTGGTCTGCAAGTATTCGTTTTATTGCACTCAACCCCCATTTAATTTCAATTAATTTCAGCGTGCCAGCATTCTAAGCTCGTCCTGTCGCCGCGCAGTCCAGCGGCTTCAGGAGTTTTCCATGTCACATGTTTGTGAAACACAGGGCCCTGCCATACCGCCCTCCGACGATCTGATCGACTGGTTGCGCATGCTCATGCGCGCCGAGCGTGCTGGTGCCAGGCTGATGCTCGACAGCGCCAGGCAGACCACAGACCCCTTGTTGCTTCAGCGCCTGGAGCAGCTGCACCACGGCGAAGCCGAGAGCTGCCGTCGCCTGCGCAACTGCCTGGAACGCCTGGATGCCAAGCCCGGCGGCGGCATGGGCGAGTTCTATGGCAAGGCCATGGCCATCGCCGACCTGCACGAGCGCCTGCATTTTATCGCCCGCGGCCAACGCTGGGTCGCCCGCCAATTGCAGGCACGCCTGCCCTCGATCGAACAGCCCTGGCTGCGCCAGGAGCTGCAAGTGGTGCTGGGGCTGCACCAGGACACCCCCGACGTTTGAAGCGCGTCCGATTTCCAATACCCACAAGGACACACCATGCCTTCCGAGCTTTCCTCCAACCTGCCCGGCGCTGCGCCGGCCAGCCGTACCACCCGCTTCGCCCGTGAGCTGCTGGCCCAGGCCGGCCTTGGCCTGGAGGGCGAACAGCCCTGGGACATGCAACTGCACGCCGCCGATGTACCCCAGCGCGCCCTGGCCCAGGGCAACCTTGGCCTGGGCGAGGCCTACATGGATGGTGACTGGGACTGCGAGCAACTCGACGAATTCTTCACCCGCCTGCTTCGCGCTGGTGTGGCCGACCAGGTCAGCCCGATGGCGCTGATCTACCATGCGCTGCAGGCTCGTCTGCTCAATCGCCAGACGTCCCGACGCGCCTGGACCGTGGGCGAGCGCCACTATGACCTGGGCAACGATTTCTACGCAGCCATGCTCGATCCGCGCATGACCTATACCTGCGGCTATTGGAAGGACGCCGACGACCTTGCCCAGGCCCAGGAAGCCAAACTGGACCTGATCTGCCGCAAGTTGGGGCTGCGCCCGGGCATGCGGGTTCTGGACATCGGCTGCGGCTGGGGCAGCTTCATGGGTTTTGCCGCCGAGCGCTATGGCGTCGAATGCGTCGGGGTGACTATCTCCCGGGAGCAGTGCCAATGGGCCGAGAAACGCTACAAAGGCCTGCCGCTGGAGTTTCGCCTCCAGGATTATCGCGAGCTCGACGAGCGCTTCGATCGCGTTGTCAGCATCGGTATGTTCGAGCACGTGGGGCGCAAGAATCATCGCACCTTCATGGAAGTCGCCGCGCGTTGTCTGGAGGACGATGGCCTGCTGCTGTTGCACACCATCGGTAAGAACCGGCGTCGCGACGTGCCGGACCGCTGGATCGACAAGTACATCTTCCCCAATGGCGACCTGCCTTCGATCGGCCAGATCGGCGATGCCGCCGATGGCCTGTTGGTGGTCGAGGACCTGCATAACTTCGGTGCGGACTACGACCGCACGCTGATGGCTTGGTACGAGAACTTCGAGGCCCATTGGCAGTATTTCGCCAACGAACTGGGCGAGCGCTTCCGGCGTATGTGGCGCTACTACCTGTTGTCCTGCGCAGGTGCATTCCGTGCCCGGGACATCCAGTTGTGGCAATGGGTGATGTCACGCCGGGGTGTGCTCGGCGGCTACCAACGGGTCAGTTAAACCACCTGAGTGGGCTTGCCCTGCGAACAAGGGCGAAGCCCTTGCCAAGCAGCGGCGATGGCAGTGCTGCCCAATCGCGGGACAAGCCCGCTCCCACAGGATTACCGCAGCCCTGAAATAACGCTGTCCCTGAGCGGGCTTGCCCCGCGAACACCGGCAACGCCGGTGCCCGTTAGCGCGAAGCATGCCTCGTCGGTAAACCCGCTCCAACAAGGATCCCCCGATACGAAGGCCGCCAGCGCTCATCTGATACGCTTTTTTTACATGAACCTGAATCTGTAACCGTATCAGCCTCACGCCGACAATACCCATCAGGCCCAGCCTTTCCTACCGGCGAGCGCTGGGCAAGCTGAGCTGCACTGCATCCGCACCAGCCAGCCTCGCCGTTCCCGTACATCCATGTAGAGGTTCCGATGGGCAAGCTCGCACTGTTTCTGGGTGGTTTCCTGTTCCTGACAATCCTGATCGGCCTGCTGGGGACCATTCCGCCCAGCTGAATCCGTTGTTCATGGCCCGCTTTCCTGGAGCCTGGCCTGTACGATAAGTCGTTCTTTACGCTGGGAAATCTGTCCACAAAAAAAGTGGGTAGGTCTGTGGATAAAATGCTGCAACCCAAGCCGGCGGCGGGCTCTGTTAAATTGAACAGAATTTGAGCAGCGCTGTCGAAGCGCAGCCGAACCTTCGCGTCACGGGGGAGCCAGGCGCAGTGTCTGCAGCAATTCCCTTACTCGCGCCGGTAATTCGCCAGCCGGATACAGGGCATGCATCTGCGGGTCCTGGCCCGTGCTGGAGGTCAATCGAAAACCGGGGCACACCTTTACCAGCCGACCGGCGCGTACATACGGGTCGCCTGCCCAATCCGCCAGGCGGGCGATACCAGCGCCGGCCAGGGCGCTTTGCAGCACCGCGCCTCCTGAACTCAGGCGCAGGCGAGGGTGCGGGCGCAGGCTGGTGATCTGGCCGTCGCGATAGAAGTGCCAGGCTTTGAGGATGCGCGGTGCGGTGTGCAGGATCACCGCGTGCCGCTCGAGGGCTTCCGGGTGCTCAGGCATGCCTGCCCGGGCCAGGTAATCGGGGCTGGCGTACAAGTAGCGCCGGTAGCGCCACAGTGGGTAGCCGATCAGCTCGCTGGACTGCGCAAAGGCGCCACGAATGACGAAGTCGAACTTGCCTTGCAGAGGGTCCAGCGCCACGTCGCTGAATTGCACGTCCAAGGTGACCTGAGGGTGGCGCTGGGAAAACTCTGCCAATACCTGGGGCAATACCTGCTGGCTGAGCAGTTCTGGCGCGGCGAAGCGGATCCAGCCTTGGGCGGTGCCGCTGAGCGCGGCCAGTTCGTCGGCTGCGTCGCGTTGCACATCCAGCAAGCGTTCTGCATGGGGCAGCAGGCGTTCGCCCGCCTCGGTGAGGGTCACGGTGCTGGCGCTGCGGTTGAGCAGCTTGGCCCCGGCATTGTCTTCCAGCGCTTGCACCGCGCGGGTCACGGAGCTGGGCGAGCGCCCCAGGGAACGGGCCGCGGCAACGAAGCTGCGCTTGTGCGCGACGCTTACGAACGCCTGGATCTCGCGCAACATATCCAATGCCATGAAAGGTTCCTTAGTTGCAGTTTTCGCAATACGGCATTTCACCATAAGCGCACGGCTTTGATTAGCCTTGGCGCTTGCCTTGATGCCCGGAACTCCGCCCCATGATGGATATAGCCCTGCTTTCGCTGTTCGCCTTCGCCGCTGGCCTGATCGATGCCGCCGTCGGCGGCGGTGGGTTGATCCAGATTCCAGCACTGTTCAACGTATTGCCGAACGCGCAACCGGCGGCCCTGCTGGGCAGCAACAAGCTGGCCTCGGTCTGCGGCACGTCGTTCGCGGCGCGCTCATTCATCCGCAAGGTGAAACTGGATTGGGGGCTGATCGTGCCGGCGATGCTCAGCGCCTTCGTCATGTCGTTCGTTGGCGCGGCGACGGTGTCTCTGGTGCCGCCAAGCCTGATGCGCCCGGCGGTGCTGGTGCTGATCGTGCTGATGGCGATCTATACCTTCTGCAAGAAGGACTTCGGCACCTTGCACAAGCCAACCCACATCGGCCGCAAGGAGCAATGCCTGGCGGTGCTGATCGGAGGCGCCATCGGTTTCTACGACGGGCTGTTCGGGCCGGGCACCGGAAGTTTCCTGATCTTCCTGTTCATCCGCTTTTTCGCCCTGGATTTTCTCCACGCCTCGGCCTCGGCCAAGCTTGTGAACATCGCCACCAACTTGGCCGCGCTGGTGTTCTTCATCCCGTCGGGCAACGTGCTGTGGGCCATCGCCTTGCCCATGGCGGCGTTCAATATCCTCGGCGCCCTGACTGGTACCTGGCTGGCGGTACGCAAGGGCGCGGGCTTCGTGCGCGGGCTGTTCCTGGTGTTGTTGTGCGTGCTGATCGCCAAGCTGTCCTGGGATTTGCTGGCGGGGTAGGTCACATCGCCTGGCGCTGGGCTTCGGCCTGCTCGACGCGGTTGCGGCCATCGGCCTTGGCCCGGTAGAGCGCCTGGTCGGCATGGGCCAGCAAGGTGTCCAGGTTCACCGAGTGCTGCGCGGCGGTGCAGCCAGCCACGCCGATGCTGACCGTCACCTGCAGACGCTGCTCGGCTTGGACCACGCGCAGGTCCTGCACCGCCCGGCGCAGGCGTTCGGCGGTGAACTTGGCCTGCTCCGGCGCAAGGCCCGGCACGATGATCACGAATTCCTCGCCGCCCAGGCGGGCGAACAGCTCACCTTCGTGTAGCTGGTCTTGCAGGGTGCGGGCGAACTGGCGCAAGACCTGGTCGCCCACGGCATGACCATGCTGGTCGTTGATGCCCTTGAAGTGGTCGATGTCGAGCATCATCAGGGTCAGCGGCAGGGCCTGCTCGTGTTGCTGGCGACTGTCGAGCAGGGCCGTGGCGCGATGGGTGAAGGCGCTGCGGGTCAGGGCTCCGGTCAGGTGGTCTACCGTGGCCTGGTGCGCCAGGCGTGCCAGCAGGCTGCGGTTGGCCTGGCTGACACAAGCGACTACCAGCGGGCCGAGCACCAGCATGGCGATGCCCAGGCGCGCCGACATCAAGGTGGTGACCCCAGGCACGCTCTGCGGCAGGCTGAAATGCATGAGGCTCTGGGCTACGGCGACGATCAGCGTGGTACCGGCGCTGAAGGCCAGTACGCAGACCAGGAACGGCGAATAGATCCAGGCACACCAGAGCAATGCGGCGATGGGAAAGGCGATGGCGCCTGGCCCGCCGAAAGCGATACTCAAGGCCAGGGAGGCCAGCAACACCAGCATGGGGGACACGTGAATCGCTTGGGCGCCACCGCGTACCAGGGTTCGCAGGTTCGGTGCGGTGAGCAGCATCGGCAGCACCAGCACGTTTGTGGAGAACTGCTCGCTGAACCAGGCCAGCCAGGTGGCCCGCAGCGACTGCTGGAACCACGGCGCTGCCACGACGCAGGCCAGGCTTGCCGCCACCATGGCGCCAGCGGCGCAAGCGCCGAACACCCACAATACGCCCTGTGGCGTGCGCATGCGACGATGCATGCGCGGCAGGCGCGACAGCACTTGCCAGAGGGTAGCGATCACGCTCAGGTTGCACAGGTTGAGCCACAGCGCTGGCTTCAACGCGCTGCCACTGGCTAGGTCGGCAGCGACCATGGCCACCCAGATAAGCACAAAGCCTCTTGCGTTGGCCTGGCGCGGATAACGCAACAGCACACCGGCGAGCACGGCGTTTACCGGCCAGAACAGCGACAGGGATTCGATCGGCCGGGCCAGGATGCCGCCCACGGTCAGGTCGAACGTCAGGGCGAACAGGACCAGGGGAGGAAGCAGGCGCGACTGGGCTGGAAACACCATGGGCTCGACCGGCAAGCGGGAACTGAATCCAGGAAAACGACCGAAGGCACCTGGGGCAATTCGTATCAGTGTGTTTCGAGAGCAGGGACAATGTCAATTAGCTGGTGTCCTGCCGGTCGAAATGTGAACGTATTGATTTTTCGTCGTTTTCTTGACGTCAGCTACAAGCCGAAGAACCATGGCACCATGAACACCGTGACCAGCATCACCAAAAAGGTGAACGGCACACCGACCTTCACGAAGTCGGCGAAGCGGTACTGGCCCGGCCCCAGCACCAGGGTATTGACCGGGGAGGATACCGGCGTCATGAATGCCGCCGAAGCCGCCAGGGCCACGGTCATGGCGAACGGGTAGGGCGACATGCCCAGTTGTTGCGCGGTACTGATCGCCACCGGTGCCATCAGAACCGCCGTGGCGGTGTTGGAAATGAACAGGCCGATCACGGCGGTAACGACGAACAGACACGCCAGGATCGCGCTGGGCCCGGCGCCGCCTAGCAGGCCGACCAGGCCACTCACTGCCAGGTCGATGCCGCCGGTTTGCTGCAGGGCCAGGGCGAACGGCAGCATGCCGACGATCAGCACCAGGCTTTGCCAATGGATGGCGCGGTAGGCGCTGTCCATGTCGATGCAGCGCCCGGCGCCCATCAGCACGCAACCGATCAGCGCGGCCACCACATTGGGCACCACGCCACTGACCATCAGGCCCACCATGACCGCCAGGCTGAGCAGCGCATACGGCGCCCGTGTGCGCGCCGGGGCCACCTGGTCGATTTCCGCCGGCAGGCTCAAGACCAGGAAGTCCCGGGGTTGTCCCTGCAGCTGGCGTACGGCCTTCCAGGGCCCCACTACCAGCAGCGTGTCGCCCAGACGCAGTTTTTCCTCCACCAGCTGTGCTTCGATCGCGGTTTGCTCCCGACGCAGGCCGACCACGTTCAGGCCGAAGCGGCTACGAAAGGCCAAGTCCAGGATGCTTTTGCCGATCAGCTGCGAGCCGGGCGGCAGAGACACCTCGGCCATGCCCAGCTCCTGTGACTGGTCGATGAAGTAGGCCGCCTTGAAGTGCAGGGGCTCGAGTTGCATGGTCTGGCACAGGCTGCGCAGGTCGTCGACGTTGGCGAAGAGGTCGAGCAGCAGTACATCGCCCTGGTGCAGCACCGTGCTGGAGTCGGCCGCGATGACCCGGGTGGTGAATTTGTGCTGGCGCTCGATGCCGATCACGTTGGCGCCATGGCGGGTGCGCAACTCCAGTTCGCCCAGGGTGTGCCCGACCAGGGGCGAATTGGGACGCACACGCAGGCGCCGTTCGCGGCCGTTGAGCTTGTAGTCCAGCACCAGGTCGAGCAGCGTGCGGCGGGTTTCCACGCGGCCATCCTTGCGCACTTCGCCATTGAGCCAGCGGCGGGCGAACAGCATGTAGCCGATGCCGAGCACCAGCACCACCAAGCCGAACGGGGTGAAGCTGAAAAAGCCGAAGCCCTGCCCGCCATGACGTACCAGTTCGCTGTGCACCACCACGTTGGGTGGCGTGGCGACCAAGCTGAGCATGCCGCTGATCAGGCCGGCGAAGCTCAGCGGCATCATCAGCCGGCTGGGTGAGAGCTGCAGGCGTGCGGCGATGCTCAATACCACCGGGATGAAGATGGCCACCACGCCCGTCGAGCTCATCACCGAACCCAGGCCGGCCACGGCGATCATCAGCAGCACCAGCAGGCGTGCCTCGCTGTTGCCGGCGCGTTCGCTCATCCATTCGCCGATGCGGTAAGCGATGCCGGTGCGTACCAGGCCTTCGCCGATCACGAACAGTGCAGCGATCAGCACCACGTTGGGGTCGCTGAAACCGGCCAGGGCCTGCTCGATGGTGAGGATGCCCGAAAGCGGCAGGGCGAGTATCACCAGCAGGGCGACCACGTCCATGCGCGGGCGGTTGACGACGAAGAGAATGACGACGACGGCCAAAAGGCCGAGGACCCAAAGCAGTTCATGGTTCATGGGGAGGGGTGATCCTTCACGCGAGGGGCACGGTAGAGAGTAGCGTCAGTGTGCCGACGTGTGGTGAAGGAGGTATTGATGCACTGCAAGGCTGCAGTTCGGATGACGCTTTTTCTGTAGACGCGGCGTTGTGCCGCGAAAGGGCTGCAAGGCAGCCCCCGCGGACGATGGATCAGTGGCGATGACGACGGTGGTGGCGGTGGCCGTGGTCGCGGTCGTTGTCGCCGATGTGGTTGCCCAGTGCGCCGCCGGCAGCACCACCAAGGCCTGCGCCGATGGTCGAGCCGGTGGAGCCGCCTACCGCGCGGCCCAGCACCGAACCGCCGGCCGAACCCAGACCGCCGCCGATGGCAGCTTCGGTACGGTTGCCCTTGCGTGCACCGACCGCGCTGCCGGCCGCGCCGCCCAGGCCTGCACCAATGGCTGCGCCAGTGCCGCCGCCGATTTGTTGGCCAACGATGTTGCCCAGGGCGCCACCCAGGCCGCCGCCAATGGCCGCGGTGCCGTCGCCGGCAAATGCGCCCTGGCAGAGCAGCAAGCCGAGGGCAAGGGAAGGCAGAGTCAGACGCATGATATGAACCTCAAAGGAATCATCAGGGTAAAAGTGCCGCGCCACGGCGGCGGGTCAGGGTTAGGACGGTATCGGTTTCAATCGTCATCGTCATCATCGCGATCACGGTCGCGGTGACGGTAGTAACGGTCGCGACGGTCCCGATCGCGGTAACGGTGGTCATCGTCATCGCGGTCATAGCGGTAGTAGCGATGGTCGCGGTCACGGTCCCGCCAGCCATAGTCATCATCGTCGTAATGGTGGTAGCAGCCGCCAAGCAGCAGCACGGTGGCAATCAACGAAAAGCTCGCAATGCGCTTGATCACGATATAGGTCCTTGATCCGCAAAGGTTTACGGGGTACTTCGTGAGACAGGCATCGCTCGATTTGGTTTCTTGCACGCGCAAGATTTTCCCGCTCCAGCGATAAGCGGCATGGGTTGGGTCGCCAAAGGGCCCGGGCAAGCAGCGGCGCGTCTATCGCCTGGGCGGGCTTGCCCGGGTGGTTGGGTCAGGTGGCGGGCTGGATGGCGAGAATCACGCCATTGGTGGTCTGCACCAGCACGTAATGGTCGGCCAGGCGTACCCAGTGGCTGTCCTCTTCCGGGGCAGGCAGGCCTTTGGCGCGCCAGTCGCGCACGGCCAGGTCGTCGCGCTTGTATTGGTCCGGCGCCTTGTCGCCGACCTTCAGTTCACGTTCGGTGTGTGGTGCGGTGACGCTTTCTTCTGACACATCCGCCGCGGTCGCTGCCAGGGGCAGGCAGGACAAGGTTGCGCCGAGCAGCAGGGCATATAGGGTTTGGCTAGGCTTCATGGAAGTCTCCTTGTAGGCAGGGCATGCCCTATTGCCTGTTAGTTAAGGACGCGGGGCGCTGCACGCCCATCGCCGGCAAGCCGGCGATGGGCTGCGTAGCAGCCCCCAGTGCAGCTGGCATTTGGGCATGCCCTATCTGCGACAACGGCACGCGCGGGACAATTCACTCGCGCTGGCGCCAGTGCTAGAGTCGCCTTCTTTTTTGCCCCGAGGATGGAACATGCGAGCAATTCTGCCGATCGCCGTAGCGCTGGTACTGGCCGGTTGTGCTTCAGCGACCATGGACGCCGCGCGTAACGGCACGCCGACCGCCCAGCTCGACTCGACCAAGGCGCCCGACCTTGTCGCCCAGTGCATTCAGTTCAGCTGGCAGGAAGAGGCGGCATTCGGGGTCGATGCCAGCGGCTACCTGGAGCCGCGCAAGCAGGGTGGTTTTACCGTCTACACCCGGGAGGCGGAGTCGTTCGCTGACGTCTACCCGCAGGCCGGCGGAACCCGCGTCGACTACTACGCGCAAGGCAAGGACACCAACGCCTTGCGCCGTCGCGCCGCGGCGGCGACCTGCCTGTGATTCAGCGTGGCATGTAGCGCAACTGCCAGCGCCGCGGAATTTTCAGCGAAGCCAGGCCCAGCAGCAGGGCTAGCAGGGCGCTGGCGAGCAGGGCGGCGCGGTCGAAGCGCTGCTCCAGCAGGACCCCGGCGATCGCGCCCAAGAACATGCCGCTCCAAGGGATCAACTGCACCCGCCAGCCCTGCCGGCGTTGGCCCAGCAACGTGCGCCCCAAGCCTCGGCCGAAGCGTGATAGGGCGCCGGTGACGTAGGTGAGGCCGATCGGCAGGCCGTTCACTTCCTCCACCACAGCGTTGATCATGCCCATGGCCGTGACCGCCGCCAGCAAGGCGGGCAGTTGCAGCAATTCTGGCAACACGGCAGCCAGCGCCAGCAGGGCGGCGATCAGGCCGAGCAACGGCCAGGGGCGCCGGCCGCTTTTCGCCGCGACGATCACGCCCAGGGCGTTGCCCAGGACAAAGGCACCGATCACCAACACCAGGCGCAGGACCAGGCCCAGTTCGGCGCTGCCCAGCGATACCGCCAAGCGCGTGGTGTTGCCACTCATGAACGAGACGAAATCGCCGGTGGCCATGAAGCCAATGGCATCGGTCATGCCGGCCAGCACCGAGAGCCCAGCGACGAAATACAGCCCCACGGTGCCGCGGCGCTGCACATGGTTACGGCTTTGGCCATTGGCTGACAGGCTCCCGGGCAGCATCGTCACGCTTCTCCGTCTAGTTAAGGCGAGCTTGCAGGCCGGCGATATGGGCTTGCAGGCGTTCATGTTCGTCGCGCTCGGCGGTGATGTCCTCGAACACGCTGATCAGGTGCTCGGGCTGGCCGTCGACGTGGCGTTGCAGCGAGGTACGGGCGCGCACCCAGATATAGCGGCCATCCTTGTGGCGCACGCGTTTTTCCACTTCGTAGCGGTCGATTTCGCCCGCCAGCATGCGCTCGAGCAGCACCAGGTTGCCGGGCAGGTCGTCGGGGTGGGTAAGCTGCTGGAAGGTCATGCCGTACAGCTCCTGTTCGGTATAGCCCAGCAGTTCGCAGAAGCTGCCGTTGACGCGGCTCCAGGTGCCGTCCGGGTCGATATAGGCCAAGGCGCCCCAGGCCAGTTCGAAGATGGTGCGAAAGCGCTCCTCGCTCTGGCGCAGTTCCGCCTCGGCCACCTTGCGTTCGGTGACGTCCATGCTGATACCGACCATCTTTACCGAACGTCCGACGCTGTCCTGCAGCACCGTGGCGCGAGAGGCGATCCAGCGCTGGCTACCGTCGGGTCGGGTGATGCGAAAATCACATTCGCAGCGGGTGCCGCTGGCCACGGCGCGGGTGTACATGGCGTGCATCTGCATGGCGTCTTCCGGCGCCACGTGCACCCAGAAGTCCTCGTTGTGCCGCACTGGCCAGCCGTACACGTCCTCGACGTTGGGCGAGTAGGTCACCTCGTCGCTGACCAGGTTCCATTCCCAAGTGACGATACGCGCACCTTCCTGGGCCAGCTTCATGCGCGTTTCGCTTTCCATGATCTCGGCGGTGTAGCGCCGACGCAGATCGGTCATCGGCAGCTCCACCACTTCGGCCTGCTGCACGCTTTGCAGGGCCTCTTCGCCGTAGCGCAGCCAGATCCAGTTGACCTTGAGAAAGTCTGCCAGCTTGCGCAGATTGTCGTAGTCGATCTCGCCGCCGCGGGTCCACTTGTGCACTGCCGTGCGCGAGATGCCCAGTGCCGTGCCTACTGCCTGGAGGGTCAGCTTGTGGTGTTCGAGCAGTTCCTTGAGGCGAAAGGCAAAGCTGTTTTCCGTCATGGTCAGGATCCTGGGCTTGGGCCGAAGCCGGCAGTATACCTGAGCTGTAAACTTCAGGTTGACGGGTTGCGTCAACCTTTCATGCGTTGATTTGGGGTTTGTACGAAAAGTAGCCGAGCGGCGATCAGGCACTTTTCGTACAAAGCCTAAGGCACACGGCTTCGCGGGGTAAGCCCGCTACGGAAGGGGGCAAGCGGGCGTTTTTTGTACGGTCAGGACAGGTAGCCACCGTCGACGTTCAGCGCGGTGCCGGTGGTATAGCTGGACGCCTCGCTGGCCAGATACAGCACTGCGCCGGCCATCTCGCTGGGGTTGGCCACGCGCTTGAGCGGGATGTGCTGCAGGGCGGCATTGAGGATGGCGTCGTTCTTGACCAGGGCCGAGGCGAACTTGGTGTCGGTCAGCCCCGGGAGCAGGGCGTTGCAGCGGATGCCGAATTGCGCACATTCCTTGGCGAATACCTTGGTCATGTTGATCACCGCGGCTTTGGTCATCGAATAGATGCCCTGGAACAGCCCCGGCGAAACCCCGTTGATCGAGGCCACGTTGATGATGCTGCCGCCACCGTGCTCGCGCATCAGCTTGCCGGCTTCCACCGACATGAAGAAGTAGCCGCGGATGTTTACGTCCACGGTCTTCTGGAAGGCGCCCAGGTCGGTATCCAGCACATTGCAAAACTGCGGGTTGGTGGCGGCGTTGTTGACCAGGATGTCCAGGCGACCGAACTGTTCACGGATCCCGGCGAACACCTGCTGGATCTGCTCCATCTCGCCGATGTGGCAGGCAACGGCGCTGGCCTTGCCACCCGCGGCGACGATGGCATCGGCGACATGCTGGCAGCCGTCGAGCTTGCGGCTGGAGACGATCACGTGGGCGCCTTGCTGGGCCAACAGGTGGGCGATGGCCTCGCCGATGCCGCGGCTGGCGCCGGAGACGAAGGCGATCTTGCCGTCGAGGTCGAACAGGGTGGTCTTGGACATGTCGGTTTCCTTGTTGTCAGAGTGAGGACTTACCGATCACCTGCAGGGCCATCTGCTCCAGCAGCCGGTTCATGTGGATGAACTGGGCGAAGCGTTTGTCCTGGGTCTGGCCGTGGTGGAAGCGGTAGTAGATCTGCTGGACGATGCCGGCCAGGCGGAACAGGCCATAGCAATAGTAGTAATCGAAGTTGTCCAGGCGGATGCCGGCGCGCTCGGCGTAGTAGTCGACGAACTGGCGGCGGGTCAGCATGCCCGGAGCATTGCTCGGCTGGCGGCGCATCAGTTGCACCGGCGGTGGGTCGTTGGCTTCGATCCAATAGGCCAGGCTGTTGCCCAGGTCCATCAGCGGGTCGCCCAGGGTGGTCATTTCCCAGTCCAGCACGCCGATGATGCGCATCGGGTTGTCGACATCGAGGATCACGTTGTCGAAGCGGTAGTCGTTGTGCACGATGCCCGGGCGCGGGTGGTCGGCGGGCATCTTGTCGCGCAGCCAGGCGATTACCTGTTCCCAGTGCGGTGCATCTGGTGTCAGGGCTTTTTCGTAGCGGCTGGTCCAGCCCTCCACCTGGCGCTGCACGTAGCCTTCGGGCTTGCCCAGGTCGGCCAGGCCACAGGCCTTGTAGTCGACTTGATGCAGTTCTACCAGGCGGTCGATGAAGCTCTTGCACAGGGCCTCGGTGCGGCTGGCGTCCAGGCCCAGGGACGGCGGGATGTCCGAACGCAGGATGATGCCCTTGACCCGTTCCATGACGTAGAACTCGCTGCCGATCAGCGACTCGTCGGTGCAGTGCACGTAGGCCTTGGGGCAATAGGGGAAGCCGCTGTTGAGCTGGTTGAGGATACGGAACTCGCGGCCCATGTCATGGGCGGTCTTGGCCTTGTGGCCGAACGGCGGGCGACGTAGCACGAACTCTTGTTCCGGGTAGGCGACCAGGTAGGTGAGGTTCGACGCACCGCCCGGGAATTGGCTGATGATCGGAGTGCCGCTCAGCCCTGGCACCTGGGCCTTGAGGTAAGGGTCGATGACGGCCGCGTCGAGTTCTTCGCCGGGACGTACCTGGGTGGACTGGTCGGTGAGCGTCATGCGTTTACCTTATTATCGAGCATGAGGATTATTGGCTAATCTAATTTCAGGTCAGCCCGGGTACAAGCGTACCCGCAACCGATAGACGTCGGTGTTGGTGCGCAATCAGTAGGCCTGATGAATGTTGGGTGCCTGGTAGCTGGCAAAAAAAAACCGAAGCCCATCGGCTCCGGTTTCTTTCATCGGCCAGCGCCCATGCCACTCAGGCCGGGAACAGCTCGCTGAGCTTCATCGACAGCATCATGTCGCCTTCCACGCGCAGCTTGCCGCTCATGAAGGCCTGCATACCGTCGGTGTCACCGCTGACGATGCCCTTGAGGGTCTCGCTGTCCATGACCAGGGTGCAGTTGGCGTCCGGGTTCTCGCCTTCCTGCAGGTCGCAGGTGCCATCCTTGACGATCAGGGCGTAGTGCTTGTCTTCGTCGGTGATGTTGAAACCGAACACCAGGTCCAGGCCGGCGGCAGCGGATGGGTTGAACTTCTCTTGCATCTTCTTGACGGCATCAGCTACGGAGGTCATGGCGCATTCCTTATAGAGTGATATTCACGTCCCCACGGGGACAACAGGCCGGGCTCATCGGTAGGTGACGAGCTCCGGCGCCCTCAACAGCTGCACATGGGCTTGGCTGTTGAAGGAAGCCAGTGCCACGTCGCGGCCACGGAACTTCAACTGGCTGAGCGACGTGTTGATGATCTGCCAGTTCAGCGCGAAGGCTTGGCTAGGGGTGATACGGGTGACCAGGTGGAGCAGGGCGGCAATGGTGCCGCCGGAGGTGAAGATGGCGATGTTGTCGCCGCTGTTGGCGCTTTCGAGCACCCGCGCGAGGCCGGCGTCGACCCGACCGGTGAAGGCTTGCCAGGTCTCCAGGCCGTCGCTTTCATGCTCGCCATCGTGCCAGCGTTGCACCATCAGGGCGAACAGGCGCTGGAACTCGCTGCGGTTGCTAGCGGCATTGCGCAGGATATGCAGCGCTTCGGGCTCCTGCGGCAGCAGGCCGGGGAGCAGCGCGCGGATCATGCCGTCGGCGTCGAACTCGTTGAACGCGGCGTCGGTCTCAATGGCGGGCGTGTGGCAGCCCTGGGCCTGCATCGCCTGGAGCGTCAGTCGTGCGGTGTCCTGCTGGCGGCGCAGGTCGCCGGCCAGGCAGCGATCCAGGCGCAGCCCGAGCTGAGCCAGGTGCTCGCCCAGTGCGTGGCTCTGGCGCGCACCCAATGGCGAGAGGACATCGTAGTCGTCGGCGCCGAAGGAGGCTTGGCCATGTCGGATCAGGTAGATGTTGCCCACGTAGAGGTCCGGTCGATTGGAGTTGCTGCGAGGTTAGGATGCGACAGACAGGCTGTCAACGAAAAAACATACAAGCGTTTGAAAAGGTTGTTTGAACTGTGTTGCCAGCGTTTTCCCCGGCTGGCAGCGCTCCAAGCGCACCGGTATGCTTGCAACAGTTTCGCGCCCTGAGGCGCTGGTCTATCAAGGAGTCACTGTGGAGTTTCTTGCCGAATACGCAAGCTTTCTCGCCAAAACCGCCACCCTGGTGATCGCCATCCTGGTGGTCCTGTCGGCTATCGCCGGCCTGCGGGGCAAGGGGCGGCGCAAGTCGGGCGGGCAGTTGCAGGTCACCCGCCTGAACGAGTTCTACAAGGATCTGCGCGAGCGCCTGGAGTCGGGCCTGTTCGACAAGGCCCAGCTCAAGGCCTTGCGCAAGCAGCAGGCCAAGGCGGAAAAACAACAGAAGAAGGGCAAGGCCAAGGCCGAGGAAAAAGGCCGTGTGTTCGTCCTCGATTTCGACGGCGACATCAAGGCCTCGGCCACCGAGAGCCTGCGCAACGAGATCACCGCGCTGCTGACCCTGGCCACTCCGCGTGACGAAGTGGTGCTGCGCCTGGAAAGCGGCGGCGGCCTGGTGCACAGCTATGGCCTGGCGGCCTCGCAACTGGCACGAATCCGCCAGGCCGGCATTCCGCTGACCGTGTGCATCGACAAGGTAGCCGCCAGCGGCGGCTACATGATGGCCTGCATCGGCGAAAAGATCGTCAGCGCCCCGTTTGCCGTGCTCGGCTCGATCGGCGTGGTCGCCCAGCTGCCGAACGTCAATCGCCTGCTGAAAAAGCACGACATCGACTTCGAAGTGCTCACTGCTGGCGAATACAAGCGCACCCTGACCGTGTTCGGCGAGAACACCGAGAAAGGCCGGGAGAAGTTCCAGGAAGACCTGGACATCACCCACCAGCTGTTCAAGGATTTCGTCTCCCGCTACCGCCCTCAACTGCACATCGACGAAGTGGCCACCGGCGAAGTCTGGCTCGGCGTCGCCGCCTTGAACCGCAAGCTGGTCGACGAGTTGCGCACCAGCGACGAATACCTCAGCGACCGCGCTCGCGAAGCCAACCTGTTCCACCTGCACTACGCCGAACGCAAGAGCCTGCAAGAGCGCATCGGCATGGCCGCCAGCGGCACTGTCGAGAACACCTTGGTAGGCCTGTGGAGCAAACTCGGTCGCCTGCGCTAACACCTTGAGCCCCTTGAAGATTTTTTATCTTCAGGGGTTGCAAGGTCCAGAGAATGTAGACATAATGGCGTCCATCGAAACGCAGCAAGCTTGAAAAAGTGCTGAAGTTTCAAGGAGATAGCGAAGCGCAAGCTGCTAGATCCGAACTTTGAGGCCGAGTAGCAAAGTGGTTATGCTCCGGATTGCAAATCCGTCTACGCCGGTTCGATTCCGACCTCGGCCTCCACCATTCGAAAGCCCCGCAGCCATTGAGGTTGCGGGGCTTTTTTCATGCTTGCGGATTGCCCAGGGGCCCTCAGTTTGGGACAAATCTGGGACATCGAAGGAAATTGCGCGCCACGCAAGCTCGCGGCGAAACTAGGTTCACTCCCAATGAGTGAACACCAATTCTGCTCCCAGCGTTGATTCTTGCCTCTCTCATCCGGGAGCAGGTGCACAAAATGTCCAAGTTTTACGGCAGATCGGTTACGCGAACTTTGCACTACGATCCCGCCACCGGCATCTTCACCAACATCGCCCCGCGCAAAAAAGTGGTTGCTGGAATCGTGGCTGGTTCATTGGACAAAAACAGTGGTTATTAGATGATTGGCGTGGATCGGCGTCGCTATTACGCCACCGGCTGGTCTGACAATCCAGATGGTGGCGGATTGCCAAGATCGAGTAGGAGACGGGCTCTCACCCGTCGTCCTCTCACACCACCGTGCGTACGGTTCCGTACACGGCGGTTCAGGTTATGCGGCTAAGCCTGT
>NZ_JADLJL010000022.1 GCF_015680235.1 Pseudomonas guariconensis | reverse complement strand
CCCTGTGGGAGCGGGCTTGTCCCGCGATCAAGGGCGAAGCCCTTGCTTGGCGGCGGTGATAGCGGGCCCGGCCCAATCGCGGGGCAAGCCCCACAGGCCCTGTGTACGCTTGTTGTGGGAGGTCACCCAGCCCTTTGGGCTGTGTGACCTCCCACAAAGGCATGCAAAATCAAATCGTTATGCTTCGATGGCTACACCGATCTAGAGCACTTCCAGGGCATTGAACCGCGTCGCCAACCCCTGCTCGGCGAACCGCTGTATCACGAAATCGATGAACGCCCGGGTCTTGCCCGGCAACAACTTGTGCTCGGCGTAGTACAGGCTGATATGCCCATCGTCCACGTACCAGTCCGGCAGCACCCGTTGCAATCGACCGGCCACCAGGTACGGCACCGCGAACGGCAGGCTGACCAGGGCGATGCCCAACCCTTGCTCGGCCACCACGCAGGCAGCGTCGGAGTCGCTCATGGTCATGGCCTGCTGCAACTGTAGCGGCCGCTGCTCCTGCCAGCGGCTGGTCAGCGGCCAGGAGCGCACACGGCCGGTCTGCGGGGAGCGGATCAAGATCCCGGCATGCCTTGGCAAGGCCTCCGGCTGGTCGATCGGCCCATGGCGCTGCATATACCCAGGAGCTGCTACCAGCACCCGGTGCGCCGGGGTCAGCTTGCGTGCCACCACGCCGGGCGGCAGCTCGAAACCGCCGCCGATGGCGGCATCGAACCCCTGGCCGATCAGGTCCACCTGGCGGTTGTCGAAATGCCAGTCGGGGATGATCGCCGGATAACGCTGCAGGAACTCGCCGAGCAGCGGCAACACGTACAGCCGCCCGAACACCGTGCCCATGCTCACCCGCAATGCGCCAGCCGGCTGGCCTTCGGCGCTGGCGAGGTTAGCCATGGCGTATTGGATGGTGCGGAAACTGTCGCTCACCTCACCCAGGAAACGCTGCCCCGCTTCGGTGAGGGTCAGCTTGCGGGTGCTGCGCTGGAACAGGCGCACACCCAGGCGCGCCTCGAGCTGGGCGACGTTCTTGCCCACCGCGGCCGGGGTCAGGTGCAGGCGCCGGGCCGCTTCGGCGAAGCTGCCGACCTCGGCGCTGCGGATGAAGCACTCGAGGGTGCTGAAGGATTCCATGGCCATTGATCATCAACCCAAGGTTTACTCTGCTGATAGCGATTGCCATCTTATCAGCGGGTAATCCACGGACGATACTGCGCCCATCCAAGGCATCCGGCCTTGCTTCACGCAGGAGATCAGCATGTCCAACGCATTCAACCTCGACGGTAAGGTCGCCCTGGTCCAGGGCGGTTCCCGTGGCATCGGCGCTGCCATCGTGCGGCGCCTGGCCAAGGAAGGCGCCAAGGTCGCCTTCACCTATGTCAGCTCCGCCGGCCCTGCCGAGGCCCTGGCGAACGAAATCGACACCCAGGGCGGCCAAGCCCTGGCCCTGCGCGCCGACAGCGCCGATGCCGCCGCCGTGCAGCAGGCGGTGGACGCCACGGTGAAGGCCTTCGGTCGTCTCGATATCCTGGTCAACAATGCCGGCGTGCTCGCCGTGGCACCGGTGACCGAATTCGACCTGGCCGACTTCGACCGCTTGCTGGCGGTGAACGTGCGCAGCGTGTTCGTCGCAAGCCAAGCCGCTGCCCGCCACATGGGCCAAGGTGGGCGGATCATCACCATCGGCAGCACCAACGCCGAACGCATGCCCTTCGCCGGTGGCGCCCCGTACGCCATGAGCAAGTCGGCGCTGGTCGGCCTGACCCGCGGCATGGCGCGTGACCTCGGCCCACGGGGCATCACCGTCAACAACGTGCAACCCGGGCCGGTGGATACCGACATGAACCCGGCCACGGGCGACTTCGCCGAAAGCCTGATCCCGCTCATGGCCATCGGGCGTTATGGCCACGCCGAGGAGATCGCCAGCTTCGTCGCCTACCTGGCCGGCCCGGAAGCAGGCTACATCACCGGGGCAAGCCTCACGGCCGACGGCGGCTTCGCGGCCTGAGGCCATTCGTTGCCCGGGATAGCGCCTGGGCGGACATTTCTTGATACTGCTGCACTTTCGCCTGCCATGAGAACCACGATGAACGCCCCAGCCCTGAGCCGCGCCCTGATCCTGCTGATGGCCACTGCCACCGGCCTGGCCGTGGCCAGCAACTACTACGCCCAACCGCTGCTGCACAGCATTGCCGAGCAATTCGGCCTGGACACCGCCAGCGCCGGAACCATCGTCATCGCCGCGCAACTGAGCTACGGCGCCGGCCTGCTCCTGCTGGCGCCGCTGGGCGACATGTTCGAGCAGCGTCGGCTGATCATCTGCATGGTGGCCATCGCCACCCTTGGCCTGGTGATAAGCGCCTGTGCACCCAGCCTGCCGTGGCTGCTGCTGGGCACGGCGCTGACCGGGCTATTTTCCGTGGTAGCGCAGGTGCTGGTGCCCATGGCAGCGACCCTCAGCGCCCCGGAGCAACGCGGCCGCGCGGTCGGGACATTGATGAGCGGGTTGCTGCTGGGCATCCTCCTGGCCCGTACCGCCGCAGGCTTCATGGCCGAACTCGGTGGCTGGCGCAGCATCTACGTACTGGCCGCAGCCCTGATGGCGTTGACCGCCATCGCCCTGTACCGCAGCCTGCCGCAACACCACACCCATGCCGGGCTGAAATACCCAGCGCTGATCGGCTCGGTGTTCCGCCTGTTCATCGAAGAGCCGGTACTGCGCCTGCGCTCGCTGCTGGGCCTGCTGGCATTCAGCCTGTTCGCCCTGTTCTGGACACCGCTGGCGTTCCTGCTGGCCAACGAGCCCTACCACTACTCCGATGCAGTGATCGGCCTGTTCGGCCTGGCCGGGGCCGCAGGCGCGCTGTCGGCCAACTGGGCCGGGCGCCTGGCCGACCGTGGCCAGGGTTCGCTGGGCACCACGGTCGGGCTGGTGGCGCTGCTGCTGTCCTGGGTGCCGCTGGGCTTCGCCCAAAGCTCGCTGGTGGCGCTGTTGGTCGGCGTCCTGTTGCTGGACCTGGCGGTGCAGCTGATCCATGTGAGCAACCAGAACGCGGTGATCGTGCTGCGCCCGCAAGCGCGTACGCGCCTCAACGCGGGGTACATCACCTGCTATTTCATCGGCGGCGCGCTGGGGTCGCTGCTGGGGACCCAGTTGTTCCAGCGCCAGGGCTGGATGGGGATCGTCACAGCGGGCCTGATCATCGGGGCCGTGGCATTGGGGGTGTGGGCGATGGCCGAACGTCGGCGCAAGGGGGCAATGCAAGCGGTCTAGTTTGCACGCTCTTTGTTGTGGGCGCGAAGACCCTCCGTCGCCTGGCCGTTGACTTGCCGGCAGCCACAGCGCTCATTAAGGCGCAGGTCACAGCCCTTTCCCGGACAGGACGACACGATGACAAGGCTCACGGTGCAATCCGGCGATTTCTTGCAAGGTGAAGGCGAGTACCGCAATGGATCGCTCACGCTCAGGACCGCGCGCAGCCCCTCCCCCGGCGAGCGCATCTCGCTCACGCGCATCCAGGACCTTCGGCTTGCGAGCCTGGAGCCCAGCCGCAACCTGGGCGGCGCCCTGGGCTGGGGCGTGGCCGGTGCCCTGGTGGCAGGGCCGGTCGGCCTGCTGGCGGGGCTCTGGCTGGGCGGCAAGGAAGAACAAGCCACCTTCCTGGCGACGTTCAAGGACGGGCGCAAACTGATGGCCGTCACCGACGGCAAGACTTGGTCGAAGCTCGACGATTCCTGGCGCAAACGGCAGAAAACGCCGGCCAGCTGAATCTTCCTCGCGCCCAATCGTTTCAGTCGCCGAGCACCTGTGAAATGCAGGCGCCGGGCGCCTTCGTGCCTGCTACCATGGCGCCCTTTTTGCCCGCCCGCCGCCTCGGCACGCCCGCTTTCAAGGAGCCCGCATGACCCCGCTTCGCCCCCGCCTGCCCCTCGGCCTGCTTGGCCTGGGCCTTGCCCTGCACAGCGCCCAGGGCCTGGCCGACGACAGCGTCACCCTGGCCCCACTGCACGTGACACAGGTGAAGGAAGACGAGGGCTACCAGGCTAGGGAGGCCCAGGTGGGTGGTTTTCAGGCCGCGCCGCTGCTCGACACCCCCGCCTCGGTGAGCGTGTTCAGCCGACAGCTGCTCGAAGACCGCCAGGTGCGCATGCTCAGCGAGGTGCTGCAAAGCGACGCCTCGGTCGGCGAAAGCTACGCCCCGGTCGGCTACTACGAGAACTTCAACGTGCGCGGCTTCGAGCTCAATGCCGCCAGCAGCTACCGGATCAACGGCCAGACCATCGCCGGTGAACAGAACGTGGCCCTGGAGAACAAGCAGCAGGTCGAGCTGCTCAAGGGCTTGTCGGGCCTGCAAAGCGGCGTGTCGGAGCCTGGCGGGCTGGTCAACTACGTGACCAAGCGGCCCGAGGAGGTGCGCAGCATCAGCGTGTCGAGCAACGAACAAGGCGAGCGCTACCTGGCCACCGACCTGGGCGGCTGGTTCGGCAGCGAGCGCCAGTTCGGCCTGCGCGCCAACCTGGCCCATGAAGATATCCGCTCCTACGTCGACCACGCCGACGGCAAACGCGACTTCGCCTCCCTGGCCTTCGACTGGCAGATCAACCCCGATGCCACCCTGCAGCTGGACGTCGAATACCAGCACCGCGAGCAGTACTCGGTGCCCGGGTACCAATTGCTCGGCGGCAGCGAAGTCCCCCACGGTGTCGACCCGGGCGACCACCTGGCCTACCAGCGTTGGGCCAAGCCGGTGCAGAACGATTCGCTGAACCTGGGCGGAAAGTTCGAGTACCGCTTCAACGACGCCTGGAGCGGGACCTTGAGCGCATCGCGCAGCAAGGTGGTGATCGATGACTACAGTGCGTTTGCCTGGGGCTGCTACGGCGCCCCCAGTTGCGCCACGGCCGCGGTACCCAATTATTTCAGCCCCGAAGGCGACTACGACATCTACGACTTCCGCAGCCCGGACGACACCCGGCGCATCGACGAAGCCCAGGCCATGCTCAATGGCCGCTTCGACGCCCTGGGCGTGGGCCACGAATTGACTGTCGGCACCAGCGCGCAGCGCCGCACCCTCGACCAGCGGCCCTATTACAACATCGGCGTTGGCAGCGGCAACATCGATGACGATGCTCCCGCCGTGCCACCGGCCAGCGCCCCTGTCGGCGCCAGCGAACGCCGCCTGGACAGCCGCCAGTACGGCCTGTTCATCAGCGACAGGATCACCTTCAACGAACACTGGCAGGCCGTCATCGGTGCCCGCGAAGTACGCCTGGACGAGAAAACCTGGAAGGAAAACGGGCTTCCCGACCGCCATACCCAGCAGTACCAGCTGCTGCCCAACGCTGCGCTGATCTATAAGCCACAGCCGGACACCACGGTATACGCCAGCTATGCGAAAGGCCTGTCTGCGGGCGGCACCGCGCCCTGGTTCGCCGAAAACCGTTTCGAGATCCTCGCCCCCACCCTGTCGCATCAGGTGGAGCTGGGCATCAAGCACGACTGGCAGGGCATGAGCTTCAGCGCCGCGCTGTTCCAGATCCGCCAGGCCTACCAGTACGCACGCCCCGACGGCGACGGTTTCACCTACGTGCAGCAGGGCCAGCAGAAGAACACCGGCCTGGAACTGGGCGCCAGCGGCTGGGTGACCTCGCGCCTGCAACTGCAGGCCAGCGCCGCGGCCATCCGCGCGCGAGTGCAGAACAGCGATACCGACGCCTACGAAGGGCACCAGGCAATCAACGTACCGCGCCTGCGCGCCGCGCTGCAGGCCGACTACAGCCTGCCGGTGCCTGGCCTGGCGCTGCTTGGCGGGGTGCGCTACAGCGCCAGCAAGTACGCAAGCTCGGCGGGCAATGTCGAGGTGGGCGGCTATACCGTGTTCGATGTCGGCAGCCGGTATCGCACGCGTATCGGTGGCTATGACACCGTGTGGCGGCTGACGGTGGATAACCTCTTCGACAAGCGTTATTGGCGGGATGTGGGGGATTACCTAGGGGACAACTACCTGTTCCAGGGAGCGCCCAGGACGGCGCGGTTGTCGGCGTCGGTGAGTTTCTGAGGGTTTTGGGGCTGCTGCGCAGCCCAATCGCGGGGCAAGCCCGCTCCTACACGGGATCGCACGGCTTGGGGCCTGCGCTCGGCCCCGGAAAACAAAAAGCCCCCGGGCTTTTCAGCGCGGGGGCTTCTTGCGGAATGTGGCGGTGAAGAAGGGATTTGAACCCTTGATACGATTTCTCGTATACACACTTTCCAGGCGTGCTCCTTCGACCACTCGGACACTTCACCGGATCTCTTCAAGCAGTTCAGCCTGTCGAGGCGCGCTAATTTAGTAGAAGCCCTTTCCTTTGGCAAGCATTTTTTTCAGAATTTTCATGCGCTTAAGCCTGCCGGCCACAAAACCGGGGCTGCCAGGGCGATGCTGCCAATCTGCCTTGCGCTTTTACCCGCCGTCGCAGCCCTGCCCCGACAGGGCAAGGTGCGCGGCGCAGACGCTGACCGGCCAGTCAGCCTTGCCGCTTTACCTGGGCTCCAGCGCTGGGTAACGTCATCGCCACGTCATCCAAAGGACTCTGCCATGAGCGAGCTGATTACCTACCACGCCGAAGACGGCATCGTCACCCTGACCCTGAACAACGGCAAGGTCAACGCCATCTCGCCGGACGTCATCGCCGCCTTCAACAGCGCCCTGGATCGCGCCGTGGACGAGCGCGCCGTAGTCATCATCACCGGCCAGCCGGGCATCCTCTCCGGCGGCTACGACCTCAAGGTCATGACCTCGGGCCCCAAAGAGGCGGTCAACCTGGTCACTGCCGGCTCCACCCTCGCCCGTCGCCTGCTCAGCCACCCCTTCCCGGTGATCGTCGCCTGCCCAGGCAACGCAGTGGCCAAGGGTGCCTTCCTGCTGCTGTCGGCCGATTACCGCATCGGCGTCGAGGGCCCCTACAAGATCTGCCTGAACGAAGTACAGATCGGCATGACCATGCACCATGCCGGTATCGAACTGGCGCGCGACCGCCTGCGGCGCTCGGCCTTCCACCGTTCGGTGATCAATGCCGAGGTGTTCGACCCTCATGCAGCGGTGGACGCGGGCTTTCTCGATAAGGTGGTGCCGGCCGAACAGTTGCAGGAAGCGGCCCTGGCGGCGGCGCGCGAGCTGAAGAAGTTGAACATGCTGGCGCACAAGAACACCAAGCTCAAGGTGCGCCAGGGCCTGCTCGATGCCCTGGACGATGCCATCGTGCGGGACCAGCAGCACCTGGGCTGAGTCCCAGCCCCTTACCGCCCGGCAGCCCACCCAAGGTTTGCCCCAGACAGTGCACAGCCGTACACTGCGCCGCGACTGTCTGGTGTGAGTCGTATCATGCTCTATATGCTTCGCATGCTCCTTCTGGCGCTGCATTTCCTGTTCGTCGGCGTGGCAGGCCTGGTGATCGGCCTGTGCCGCCCGTTCAACCCTGACAACAGCCGCGTTTTCGCCCGCCTCTACAGCCTGCCTGCTGCCTGGCTGATGCGCATCAAGGTCAAGGCCGAGGTCGGCCCGCTGTGGGACCAGCCGCCGGGCTGCGTCATCGTCGCCAACCACCAGTCCAACTTCGACCTGTTCATCCTCGGCCAGGTGGTGCCCCGGCGCACGGTCGCCATCGGCAAGAAGAGCCTGGGCTGGATTCCATTGTTCGGCCAACTGTTCTGGCTCGGCGGCAACGTGCTGGTGGACCGCAAGAACGCCTACCAGGCGCGCAAGGCCATGCAGGTGACCACGCGCATCCTGCGCGACGACACGTCGATCTGGATCTTCCCCGAAGGCACCCGCAACCCGGGCGAGCAGTTGCTGGCGTTCAAGAAAGGTGCGTTCCACATGGCCGTCGAGGCCGGTGTGCCGATCGTGCCGGTGTGCGTCAGCCGCTACAGCCGGCGCCTGGGTCTGAACAGCTGGCGCCAGCGCACGGTGATCGTCCGCTCGCTGCCGCCCATCGCCACGACGGGCATGAGCCAGCAGGACCTGCCGGCGCTGATCGAGCAATGCCGCACGCAGATGCAGCAGTGCATCGACCGGATGGAAGGCGAGCTGGCGAACGGCTGAGACCTGCGCCGGCCCCATCGCGGGACAAGCCCGCTCCCACGACGGGCCTGCATCTTCCCTACAGGCTCTGCGCATGCTTGCCCCGCGATGGCGCCCGCATGGCAAAAGTTGCTCTATGGCCCTACACAGCCCAAGCTGTAGCGGGTGTTCAATCGAAGAAGCGGGTAACCATGGGGCGAGTCGTGGCGTCGGCGGTGTACAGCGCCGGCAGGAAGGTCACCAATATCAGCATCGACGAAGGCAGCGAATGGGCGCGCAAGCCTGGGCACTTCGTCTGGATCGGCCTGGAAGAGCCCAACGCCGAGGAGCTGGCCAACCTGCAGCGCCAGTTCGGCCTGCACGAACTGGCCATCGAGGATGCGCTGGAAAAGCACAGCCGACCGAAGCTCGAGACCTTCGGCGATGCGCTGTTCATCGTCACCTATTCGCCGGTGCGCCATGAGGGCAAGCTGGAATTCATCGAAACCCATATCTTCGCCGGTGCTGGCTACATCATCACCTGCCGCAACGGCCACTCCAAGTCCTATGCCCTGGTGCGTCAGCGCTGCGAAGCACGCCCGCTCCTGCTCGAGCATGGCGAGGACTTCGTGCTTTATGCCCTGCTCGACTTCGTCACCGAGAACTACCAGCCGGTCAGCGAGGCCATCCACGGCGAGATCGAGGAGCTCGAACAGAGCGTGCTCAGCAATTCACTGCGCGAAGAGGACATCCAGCGCCTGCACAGCCTACGCCGCGACATCCTGCGCCTGCGCCGTTACGTGGCGCCCATGGTGGAAGTCAGCGAGGAACTGCAGCGCCTGAGCTTCCCGTTCATCGACAAGAACATGCGCCCGTATTTTCGCGATGTGCAGATCCACGTCACCCGGCAAATGGAAGACCTGGCCAGCATCCGCGACATCGCCAGCCAGACCATCGAGATCGGCATGCTGCTCGAAGCCTCGCGGCAGAGCATCGTGCAGCGCAAGTTCGCGGCCTGGGCGGCGATCCTGGCGTTTCCCACGGCCATTGCCGGGATCTATGGGATGAACTTCGAGAATATGCCGGAGCTGGGGTGGCATTACGGGTATTTCGGGGTGCTGGGAGTGATCGGGGTTGGCTGTACGGCGTTGTATGCCAGCTTCAAGCGCTCGGGTTGGCTATAGGGGCCGCTGCGCGGCCCAATCGCCGGCAAGCCGGCTCCCACAGGGATAGCACGGCCTCTTGCTCCCACAGGGATAGCACGGTCTCTGTGGAAGCCGGCTTGCCGGCGATTGGGCCATGGCAGGCATGCGCTTACGCGGCGTGTTCGCTGGCCTTGTCCGAATGCCCGATGAAGCGCAGCATCCACTTGCCCACCAGGTCGCCCTGGTGCTCCTCCGACAGGCTGGCGATGGCCCGCTGGTACACCTCGTCCCCCAACACATCCTGGCGTGCATCGAGCAGGGCGCGGGAATATTCGTGGACGAACTCAGGGTGGCCCTGGAAGCACAGCACCTGATCGCGGATGTGGTAAGCCGCGTTGGGGCAGAAATCGCTCGAAGCGATCACCGTGGCGCCTTCGGGCAGCTCGGTCACCTGGTCCTGATGGCTGATCAGCAGGGTCAACTCGGAAACCTCAGGGTCCATCCACGGCGCATGGGCCGCCAACGAGTAGCGATGGATCCCGAGGCCCCAGCCCTGGCCCGCCCGCTCGGCCTTGCCGCCGAGCACCAGCGCCAGCACCTGGTGGCCGAAACACACGCCCAGCAACTTCTCGCCACGTTCGTACAGTTTGAGCAGGTACGCCTTGAGCGTCTGGATCCACGGGTCCGCACCGAACGAGTCGGCCTTGCTGCCGGTCACCAAGTAGGCATCGAAGGTTTCCCCTTCGGGCGGGTACTCGCCGTTCATCACGTTGTACACGCGAAACTCGGCGGCGATCGGCTGACGCGAGAACAGCTGCTCGAACATCCTTCCGTAGCCCTGATACTGCGCGGTCAGCTCCGGTCGCAGGACATCGGTTTCCAGGATGCAGATGCGTAACGACATAGGGATAGTCCTGAACGACGTGTGTGGGAATTTGCTGTAGAGACTGACGCGAAAGCCCCGTACAAGCAAGTAGGATGCTCTGACGAACGGTCACGAATTTCAAGCGGTACGGCGCAAGGAGCGCAGCTGTCTAGCCAGAGCTTGCCAGCGAGCTGGCACATGGCCTCATAAACGAAATGAATCAATTCAAAAACCAATAGAACAAAGGGTTCTGAAACAGGGATGACGTACCCCCTACTGTTGGTTGTATATCCAGAAAAAAAGAGGCATGCAGGACCGGCGTACCGTGTACGCCGTCGTGATCGACCCGAAGCGAGACAAGGAAGCCAAGGGCTATTCAGGAATAACAACAAGAAGGCGGTCCGCCATGATCAAACAACCAAAAGTACGCCAAGCTGGGCTCATTCTCTTCGCCACGACTTTGCTGCTCATCCTGCCGAACCTGACACGCTTGTTCGGATGAAAGCAGCCGTGGCCATTGCAGGCACCGCACAGGTAATCTGCCACCCCTGACCGGTTGGAGATTGCCCATGCGTCGCTGCCTCGCCCTGCTGACACTCCTGTTCTGCCTGCCGCTGTCGGCGGCGCAACTGCACCTGGAACTGGGTGAGCGCTCGCGCCAATGGCAAAGCGCCGAGTTGCTGACCCACCCGCAGGCCCGGGATATCCGCATCGACCAGGACGTGTCCTATAAACGCCCAATGCTCTACCGCGCCGTGCCGCTGAACGTACTGCTCGAGGGCGTGACGGCGAACGATCACCTGCAAGCCGTGGCCCTGGATGGCTTCGCTGCCGAGATGCCCGCCGGGCCCTTGCTGCAAAGCGGGCCGGCACAGGCGTGGCTGGCCGTGGAAGACCCGGCCAAGCCCTGGCCGGCCCTGGGCGACGGCAATCCAAGCGCCGGGCCGTTCTACCTGGTATGGACCAACCCCCAGGCCAGCGGCATTCGCCCCGAACAATGGCCGTTCCAGATCGCCACGATCCGCCGCCTGGCCCCGGTGCAGATACGCTTCCCTGCCCTGCTGCCCGACCCCGCACTGCCGGCGGACGACCCGGTGCGCCGTGGCTTCGCCCTGTTCCAACAGAACTGCCTGGCCTGCCACCGGCTCAATGGCGCGGGGGATGCGCAGTTCGGCCCGGACCTGAACGTGCCCTACAACCCTACCGAGTATTTCCAGCCGGGGTTCCTGCGGCGCTATATCCGCGACCCACAAAGCCTGCGGCAGTGGCCCCAGGCGCGGATGCCGGGGTTTGCACCGAGCGTGCTGAACGATCAGGCGCTGGACGACCTGATCGCCTACCTGGCGCATATGGCCAAGCGCAAACCCTGAATAGAATCAAGCCACCGGGCGTTCCTGCTTGACGCCCCAGCCTTCCACCTCACCGCCAAACGGCGAGACCAGCTGCTCGAACGCCTCTTCGAAGGCGCCGATTCCTCGGTAGGTGGCGTACATCACCTTGCTCAGCTCCAGGTACCAGGCACCGTCGTCCAACTCGCAGACCTGGGCACTGACGGACTCTCCGCGAAATTGCCGAGCCGCGCGCCGGGCGGCCGCCTCGTCGGGGAACACGGCGTAGAACTCGATTGGGTGGATACGGGTGAAATCGAAACCGCCATCTTTCATCTGGCGAAGGACACTGCTGCTGATATCGTCGTTCTGGCTGCTCATGAAACGTCCTCCTGCAATGCAATGGATAGACTTTCCGTGCACAACGCACCTGCTGGCACCAAGAGGTACCGGGCAGATCGAGCTGATGCGAGACGCGAATGAAACCGACCAGGGTCCGCAGAAAAGACCCAGGCCTTCTGAGCGTAGTGCCTGCTGGCCACCGGCGCCAGCGCAGCCGCTCAGGGCAATGGGCTGATGCGGGTGATGGATACGCCACTCTGTTCCTTGAGCCAGCGTACCGTGGGGGAAGGACTGCGGTCCTGGAAGTCGTTCAGGTCCAGCTCATCGATCACCGGGAACAGGTGCGAACGGATCAGCCGTGCGGCCTCCTCGTCGCTGGGGCATTGCTCGCCGTTGTACAGCAGTGAGTTCTGTACGCCGTTCTGGTCGACGAAGGTGACTTCCCACTCTTTCATTGAATCGCCCTCTCAATCAAAGAAACCAGGATGTGCTGCCTGTAACCTTGACCGTGGGCCTGGGGATTTGTTCAGTCAGGAGAGGATGGCGGGGATGGTTGGCGGTACCGGCGGCCCAATCGCCGGCAAGCCGGCTCCCACAGAAGCGGTGCGCACCACCCTGTGGGAGCGGGTTGCCCCGCGATCGGGCCGCACTGCGGCCCGCTTGCGCTTACTTCGGTGTGCCGTGAACCACACCAGCGGTATTGTCCAGCAGGCTCTTGGTCGCCGTCTGGATATAGGCCTCCAGGTTCTTCAGCAACGCAGGCTGCTCCGGGCTCTCGATCAGCTCGGCCTTGAACTCGCGGCCCAGCTGGTAGCGATACAGGCGTGGCGTCATGTCCTTGGACTCGATCAAGATGCGATCGCCCTGCACGATCCCGACGATCTGCTCGCTGCCCGACGGCTTGATGATGCCCACGCCCTGGTCGCCCTCAGGCAGGTTGAGCAGGTCGCGGCCCCAGCACTGGTGACGGGTCTGGCCACCCAGGCGGCCCATGATGGTCGGCACGATGTCGACCTGGGTACCCACGGTGTGATTGACCGCTCCGAACTTCTCCTGGATACCCGGGGCGATCAGCAGCAACGGCACGTTGAAGCGGCCCAGGTCCAGCTCGGTGACCTGCTGGTGGTTGCCGAAGCCGTGGTCGCCAACGATCACGAACAGGGTGTCCTTGAAGTACGGCTCCTTGCGCGCCTTCTCGAAGAACTGGCCCAGGGCCCAGTCGGAGTAGCGCATGGCGGTCAGGTGCTCGTCCAGACGGCCCTGGCCGGTCACCTTCTCCACCGGCAGGTCTTTGGGCAGCGCGTACGGCGTGTGGTTGGACAGTGTCTGCAGCAAGGCATAGATCGGCTTCTTGCCGTCGTGCTTGGCCAACTCTTCGTTGCCGCGGTCGAACATGTCCTGGTCGGACACACCCCAGGTCGGGTCGGAGAACACCGGGTTGACGAAGTCGTTACGGCCGATGAAGGTGGTCATGCCCTGGTTGCCGAAGAACCCGGACTGGTTGTCCCAGGCGAAATCGCCGTTGTAGACGTACACGTCGTCGTAGTCACGGCCGCTGAGCAGCGCCGGCAGGCCGGACAGCTTGTGGCCGCCTTCCGGGGTTTGCATCAGGTATTCGAAGCCCGGCAGGTTGGGGAAGCAGGCCATGGTGGCGAACATGCCCTGGTGAGTATGGGTGCCGTTGGAGAAGAAGCGGTCGAACAGCAGACCCTCCTTGGCCAGCTTGTCGAAGTACGGGGTGATGTTGTTGGGGCTGCCCAGGGCGCCCACCGAATGGCCGGCGAAGCTCTCCATGAGGATCACCACCACGTTCTTGACCGCCAGGGTGCGGTCGGCCGGCGGCACGAAGTCGCGGCGGATGGCCGCTTCGTCGGCGTCGACCAGGGTGTCGTTGGGGGTCAGCAGCAGGTCGCGCACGCTCTGGGTGGCCACGCCCTGCTCGAGCACGGGCTTCCAGATATTGGCGCGGTCTTCGCCAAAGCGGCTCTTGGCGGCGTCGATCAGGGTCAAGGTGCCGTTCAGGCCGAGCTGGTTGACGAAGTTGGAGTCGGTGGTGAAGGCGTCGCCCCAACGCATCGGCGGGCCCTGGCGCAGGGTGCCACGGGCGGCGACCACGGCCACCAGGAGGATCACCATGAACACCGCCACGCGCTGGTACCAGGGCGCGACGCTGCGCGGGGCAGCGGCTGCAGCGGTGCTGCCGGTGCCGCGGGTCAGGCGGTCGATGCCCTTGAACAGCAGGCTCAGCAGCCAGGTGCCGAACAGCCAGGCCAGCAGGTAGCGCACCACCGGGAAGCCGTACCAGAGCATGCTCATGACGGTCTTGGGGTCTTCCTTGATGTACTGGAACACCAGGCCGTTCAGGCGCTGGTGGAACTCGCGGTAGAAGTCCAGTTCCATCAGGCCGAGGAACATCACCAGGCTCGAGGCCAGGGTCAGCCACAGGCGGAAGAAGCCGCGCCGGGCCATGGCCCAGGGGCTGAGCAGCGCCAGCAGCAGCGGGATGCTGATGTACACCACCACGCGCAGGTCGAAGCGCAGGCCGTTGAGGAAGCCTTCGGCGACGGTGGCATACGGCGTGTCGCCGACCATGTCGCTGTTGTAAACCAGCAGCGCCAGGCGGACCAGGCTGAGCATCAGCATGATCACCAGGGCGCTGAGCAACGTGTAGGCGAGGTGCGATTTGAGGGTCGGCGCGAACGAAGTCGGCACGGCCCGTTGCTTCAAGGCATCCGTGTTAGCCATGAATGGGGGGATCCTAGGATTGCGGGTTTGCGAAAAAGGCGAAGACGCTCTGCTACCTGAAGGGCCCGGCCATCAAAAGCACGGCAATTGGGCCAACGCAGCATTGTGCGGCGCGGATTTTCGATAATCCAGTGTGAAAATTTTGTCACGAGGCGGTTGTGTGCGGCCTGTTCCGGCCCTATCGCCGGCAAGCCGGCGCCTACACGGGCGGCGCGGAACCGGGTACCTGCGGGAGCTGGCTGCCAGCGATAGGGCCAGAACAGCCAGTGCGCACGGTTGCCAGCATCTGCTATCAGAACCGCAGGTTGCCCCGCGGCCCGGCGATGGCCCAGATGATCAGCCCGATCACCGGCAGCAAGGCGATCAGCAACACCCAGAGGATCTTGATGCCGACCTCGGCGCCGCTCTTGAGCACATGCAGAATGGCCCAGATATCCAGCGCCAGAATGATCAGCCCGACCAGGCCATTGAATGTAGACCCCATGTACATGCTCCTGCCAAAGGTGATTGCCGCCAAGCATAGCCGGCTATTGCATCGATAGAAGGGAATCCTTGGCCGGTCCCTTCGGTCACTGGGTAGACTGCCCCCAACAGATTTCGCCACGAGGTTCGTATGCCACTCGCCCAGTCACCCAGCAGCGCCCCTGTTTCATTCCTCAGCGCCTGGCGCCAACAAGCCATCACCACCCCGTGGCTCAGCGCCGGCCTGGGCCTGAGCCTGCTGACGGTGCTTGCCCTGCTTTCGGCCAGTGTGTGGAATGCCATCGAAGGCGACCATGCCGACAACCTGCACCTGGCCGTGCTGGGTGGCCTTTCCGGGTTCGGCGCCACCGCCCTGGGCGCGGTATTGGCCGTGGTGCTGCGCGACGTCAGCGCGCGTAGCCAGGATGTGATGCTGGGGTTTGCCGCCGGCATGATGCTCGCGGCCAGCTCCTTCTCGCTGATTCTGCCTGGCCTGGATGCCGCCCGGGAAATCACCGGCAATGGCCCGGCCGCGGCCTTTACCGTGGTGCTGGGCATGGGCCTGGGGGTGTTGCTGATGCTGGGCCTGGACCGCTTCACGCCCCATGAGCATGAAAGCACCGGCCCTTGCGGCCCGGAAGCGGAACGGATCAGCCGGGTCTGGCTGTTCGTGCTGGCCATTACCCTGCACAACCTGCCCGAAGGCATGGCCATCGGCGTGAGCTTCGCCAACGGCGACATGAACATCGGCCTGCCGTTGACCAGCGCCATCGCTATCCAGGACATTCCCGAGGGCTTGGCCGTCGCCCTGGCGCTGCGTGCCACCGGGCTTTCCAACCTGAAGGCGGCGCTGGTGGCGATCGGCTCGGGCCTGATGGAGCCACTGGGCGCGGTGATCGGCCTGGGTATTTCCACCGGCTTCGCCCTCGCCTACCCGGTGAGCATGGGGTTGGCAGCCGGGGCGATGATCTTCGTGGTGTCCCACGAGGTGATTCCCGAAACCCACCGCAATGGGCATCAGACAGCGGCGACCCTGGGGCTGATGGGCGGGTTCGGGGTGATGATGTTTCTCGATACCGCGTTGGGGTGACAATAGGTTGAACAGACCGGCCCAATCGCCGGCAAGCCGGCTCCCACCGGAGCACTGCGGGAGATTACCCAGCCCTTCGGGCTGCGCTGTCGCGCAGAGAACAAGCGGCTGTGGGGGCTTGTCCCGCGATTAAGGGCGAAGCCCTTGCCAGGCGACGGTGATATCCGGCCCGGCCCAATCGCGGGACAAGCCCGCTCCCACAAGGCCCGCAAAATCAAATAGTTATGCGTTGTTCTATGGGAGCTGGCTTGCCGGCGATTGGGCCGGTACAGCCGCCCCTTGACTCAGACGTGCACCGCCACCCGCAACGCCTCCAGCGCCGGCTCCACCTTGATACCCAGCACCGCCCCCAGCTCCAGCACCCGCGCCAGGTCGTTCTGACCGACCATCACCATCTGCAGCTCGTCATCGAGCAACTGGCTGAAATTGAGCAGCACGTAGCCCCCCGCTTCCTTGTTCAGGGCGCCCATCTGCACCTGGATGCGATTGAGCGCGGTCAGCGCCTCGGTACGCGCCAGCTGCTTGGGCTTGAGGGTGAACGGCACGCTCTTGTCGAACGAGTCGGTGATGCGCTCGAACAGCTCCTGGTAGCTGTCGGCCTGGAACAGCACGGTATCGGGCAAACTGCCGAGCACCACCCATTCGCCCAGGGGAATGGGGAAGGTGTCGTCATAGTTGATGTCCGGGTTGACGGCGAGGAAGGCGGCCGGGTCGGCATAAGCCTGGGCGGCTTCGTCGGCGATGCGCTCGATGTCTTGTTCGCGCATGCAGCCGGCGCCGATGAGGCTGATGAATTCGATCAACTGGTTTTTCATGAGGGGGCCTGCGGCTTGCGAAAAAGTCGCCAAGGATAGCCGCAAATGCCCCCGGAGGGTTAGCCGGCCAGCGCCTGCAAGCGTGCGGCGGTGTCGGCGGCGCCCATGGTCTGGGCGGCGGTCAGGGCGGTGGCGCCACGGGCATCCTGGCGAGCTGGGTCGGCGCCCTGGGCCAGCAGGAAGTCGAGGATCTCGACGCGGTTGAACATGGCCGCCAGCATCAGCGCGGTACGCCCGTCCTCGGCAGCAGCATCCACCGGCACACCGTGTTCGAGCATCAGGCGGATCATCGCCAGGTCGCCCTTGAACGCAGCGCCGGCAATGGGCAGCTGGCCGTTGTCGTTGGCGATCAGCGGGTCGGCGCCATGGGCCAGCAGTACCTGCACCGCCTCATGATGACCGTGGTAGCTGGCGAGCATCAGCAGGGTGTCCCCCTTGTGGTTGCGCAAGTTGGCCGGCAGGCCGCTTTGCAGCAGGCGCCCGAGCATCTGGGCATCGCCCCGGCGGGCGCGTTCGAAGACTTCTTCGGCGAACGCGGCGGTTTCGTCGTCGGTCATGGCGATGGGTTGTTGGTCGGACATCGGGAACCTCCTGGCATAGTCGAGAGCCCAAGTGTTTGTCAGGCAGTGCCAGGTGGTCAAAGGTTCAGAATCTATAGGGGCCAGAGGCAAACCCTATGAACCTTGCAAAATGCACTGTGCAAAATGCACGACCTTGCACAATGCACGGTCGCCTCAGTGCCATGTATTTTCAACTCTTTGATTTTAAAGGAAATATAGATCAGCAAGCGGCTGGCACGGTCGCTGCAACCTTCAACTCCAGAGTCTGCAAACACAACAGTCAGGAGTTGAGATATGGACCTCATCCAGGAAAAATTCGCCTCGGTCTTCTCCGCCTACAAAGTCGAAACCCGGCCGCGTCCCGATGGCGGTATCCAGCTGACCCTGCGTGCCGCCGACGGCAAGGTCACCCGCCGGGTGCTGTCGTATGCGCAGTTGCACAGCGCGGAGCAGCTGTCCTGGGCGATTAGCGCCATTCGCCGTGACCTGGCCGAACAGGCCAGTGAGTTGCCGGTGATCTCGATGCTGCAGAGCCAGCAGCGCTTTGCCTTGCCGACCTATCGGTAAGCACGAAACGCCCAATCGCCGGCAAGCCGGCTCCCACAATGGCATAAGGTTTTGTGGGTGCCGGCTTGCCGGCGATTGGCCTTAGAACTCGCTCATCCCGGCAAACCCACGGGCCGAGGCATCACCGGTAAAGCGCGGCTGCATACCCTGCTCGCTGCCGAACAGGCGCAAGGCCAGGCAGAATGGGTTGTCGCCCAGGTCGAACCAACGACGGGTGCCGGCCGGCACCACCAGCACATCGCCTTTCTCGCACACCACCGCATACACCCACTCACCCAGCCGCAAGCTGATTTGCGCGCGCCCGGTGATGACCGCGAACACTTCTTCCGCCTCGTGCACATGCTCATCCCGCAGGTCGGCCTCGGCCGGGGCCTGGCCATCGCGATCGAGCAGGCTGAAGGCCACGCTGCCATGCTCGGTCATCAGCGCGTCGAGCAAACCACGGCCCTCTGCCAGCACTTCGTCACGGCTGGTGCCTGGGCGAATGCGCAGCTCATGGGGCCACCGAACGAATCGCACGCCCTGCTCGACCAGGGTCGCGGCGATATCGTCATGGTGGGTCAGCACCTTGTTCGGCACCTCGGGGCTGGATGTGTGGAAAACGCTGAGAATGCTCATCAGAGGCTGTTCCTGGTTTCTTTCGAACAAAGGACAATGATAACGGCTGCGGCCAAGGCTGCGATGCTGGCCATACCAAAGGTGAAGGCTGGGCCCAGCAGTTTCCAGCTGTAGCCCGCATAGACCGCGCCCAAGGCCCCGCCGGTGCCGGACAAAGCCGCGTACAGCGCCTGGCCCTGCCCTTGCTGGCGCGCGCCGAAGCTGCCCTGGACGAAGGCGATGGACGCGGCATGGAAGCAACCGAAGGTGGCCGCGTGCAGCACCTGGGCCACGACCAGCACCGCCGGGATGTCCGCCAGGCTGCCCAGCAGCAACCAGCGCAGCGCCGCCAAGAGGAAGCTGGCCAGCAGCACGCGGCGCACGCTGATGCGGGCGAAGATCCGGCTCATGGCCATGAACACCAGCACTTCAGCGACCACCCCCAGCGCCCATAACAGGCCGATGGCACCGCGGGTATAGCCAAGGTGCTCCAGGTGCAAGGTCAGGAAGGTGTAGTAAGGGCCGTGGCTGAGCTGCATCAGCGCCACGCAGGCATAGAACGCCAGCACGCCCGGCGCCTTCAGCTGGCGCAAAAAGCCCCCTGCCCCCTTACGCTCGGCGTGTTCCACCGGCTGGGCATTGGGCACCCAGAGGCTGGCGAGAAAGATACCGGCCATGATCGCCACCAGCGCCACCGGATAGATGTCCAGGCTCAGCCACTCGAACAGCCGGCCCAGGCCGACCACGGTGAGGATGAAACCGATCGAGCCCCACAGGCGCACCTGGCTGTAGCGGGCGGTCTGGCCGTGCAGGTGGGCCAGGGTGATCACTTCGAACTGGGGCAGCACCGCATGCCAGAAGAAGGCATGCAGGGCCATCACCAGTGCCAGCCAGGCGTAGCTCTTGTCGACGAAGATCAGCGAGAAGGTCGCCAGGGTCGACAGCGCGCCCAGGCGCACGATGAGCAGGCGCTGACCGCTACGGTCACCCAGCCAGCCCCACAGGTTGGGGGCGATGCAGCGCATCAGCATGGGAATGGCCACCAGCTCGCCGATGCGTGCCGGGGAGAAGCCCAAGTGGTCGAAGTACAGCGCCAGGAACGGGGCGGTGGAGCCGAGCAAGGCGAAGTAGAAGAGATAGAAGCTGGACAGGCGCCAGTATGGAATCGGAGGCATGGTTGGGGCCTTGTGAGGTGCCTGTTGCGGCCCAATCGCGGGGCAAGCCCGCTCCGTAGCTCTCGTGGGAGCGGGCTTGCCCCGCGATTGGGCCGGTTCAGGCACCCTGTACCTGACTGGAGAACTCCGTTCTCAGAGTTGGCCCAGCACCGGGGTGTTCACCTTCACTTCAGCATTCTGCGCCCGATGACGCAGCAGGTGGTCCATCAGCACGATGGCCATCATTGCCTCGGCGATAGGCGTGGCGCGGATGCCCACGCATGGGTCGTGACGGCCCTTGGTGATCACCTCCACCGGGTTGCCATCGACGTCGATGGAACGGCCTGGCGTGGTGATGCTGGAGGTCGGTTTGAGCGCCAGGTGGGCGACGATCGGCTGGCCAGAGGAAATACCGCCGAGGATGCCGCCGGCGTTGTTGCTGAGGAAGCCTTCCGGGGTCAGCTCGTCACGGTGCTCGCTGCCACGTTGGGCGACACTGGCGAAGCCCGCGCCGATTTCCACGCCCTTGACCGCGTTGATGCTCATCAGCGCATGGGCAAGCTCGGCGTCCAGGCGGTCGAAGATCGGCTCACCCAGGCCCGGCATCACGCCTTCGGCGACCACGGTGATTTTGGCGCCGACCGAATCCTGGTCACGGCGCAGCTGGTCCATGTAGGCCTCCAGCTCTGGCACCTTGTCCGGGTCGGGGCTGAAGAAGGCGTTGTGCTCCACCGAGTCCCAGGTCTTGAACGGAATTTCGATCGGGCCCAGCTGGCTCATGTAGCCGCGCACGCGGATACCCTGGGTGGCCAGGTATTTCTTGGCGATGGCGCCGGCGGCCACGCGCATAGCGGTCTCGCGGGCCGAGCTGCGGCCGCCGCCGCGGTAGTCGCGGATGCCGTATTTGTGATGGTAGGTGTAGTCGGCGTGGGCCGGGCGGAACAGGTCCTTGATCGCCGAGTAGTCCTTGGACTTCTGGTCGGTGTTGCGGATCAACAGGCCGATCGAGCAGCCGGTGGTGCGGCCCTCGAACACGCCCGAGAGGATTTCCACTTCGTCCGCTTCCTGGCGCTGGGTGGTGTGCCGGCTGGTACCCGGCTTGCGCCGGTCGAGGTCATGCTGCAGGTCGGCCAGGGTGATTTCCAGGCCTGGCGGGCACCCATCGACAATGGCGACCAACGCCGGGCCGTGGCTTTCGCCAGCGGTGGTGACAGTGAACAGCTTGCCGTAGGTATTGCCGGACATGGACGCTCCGCGAATCTGCCTGAATTTGAAGGAGGCGGGCAGTATACGGAAATCTCCAACGGATAGGTTGCCTGTACTGGCCCAATCGCCGGCAAGCCGGCTCCCACATTCAGCCTGCACGGTCGCGGTGGGAGCCGGCTTGCCGGCGATTCGGCCGGTGGCTTGGAACCCACTTGCCGAACCTTCCACCGCCCCCCCGGTCCAACCGACATCCCTCCAAGTAGTAGCCCAATGATGTTGCGCTTCGCCGCCCTGCTCTTGCTGCTGTGCGCCAGCCTCGCCCAGGCCGCCGCCCCTACCGTTCTACAACGCCCCATCGACCTGGACACCGGCCAAGGCGTACTGCATGGCAGCCTGTTGCTGCCCCAGGAAGACACCCCGCCCCCGGTGGTGCTGATCATCGCCGGCTCCGGGCCCACCGACCGCAACGGCAACAACCCCGCCAGCGGCCGCCTGGACAACCTCAGGCGCCTGGCCCTGCTGTTGGCCGGTGAGCACATCGCCAGCGTGCGCTTCGACAAGCGCGGGGTGGCCGCCAGCCAACCGGCCACCCCGGACGAGCGCGACCTCAGCGTCGAGCGCTACGTGGCCGACGTCGTGGCCTGGGGGCGCAAGCTCAAGGCCGACCCGCGCTTCGGCCCATTGATCCTGCTCGGGCACAGCGAAGGCGCACTGATCGCCAGCCTGGCTGCCGAACAGGCCGGAGCCAGTGCGGTGATCACCGTGGCCGGCAGCGGCCGGCCGGTGGCGGATGTGCTGCGCGAACAACTGGCCCAGCGCCTGCCACCTGCGCAGCTGGCACGGGGCAATGCGGTGATCGACCGCCTGCAGGCCGGGCAGACCACCCTCGACGTGCCCGCCCCGCTGCGCGAGGTGTTCCGCCCTAGCGTGCAGCCGTACCTGATCTCGCTGTTGCGCCAGGACCCGGCGGCGGCCTTTGCCCGCCTGCCGATGCCGGCACTGATCCTCCAGGGCCGCAACGACGTGCAGGTGGACGTGGCCGACGCCGAGCGCCTGAAGGCGGCCAAGCCCGATGCGCAGCTGGTGCTGATCGAGGGCATGAACCACATGCTGCGCATAAGCCCGCGGGGAATGAGCCAGCAACGCGACAGCTACCGCAACCCGGAGCTGCCGCTGGCCCGGGAGCTGGGGGAGCGGATCGTCGCATTCGTTCGTCAGGTGGCACGGGAATAGATCGGGCTCAGGAAGTTGTTTTCGCTGCCGATAACGGGAGTTATCGAGGCGGTAATCGGTGTACAGGGGCCGCTTTGCGGCCCAATCGCGGGCAAGCCCGCTCCCACAGGGGCTGGTTGTGGGAGCGGCCTTGCCCGCGATTGGGCTGCACCGCAGCCCCTGTACGCCAACGCGCCCGCCGTGCATTCGAGGATACCCCTGATGACCGACGCCCCCGCTGCCGTTGAGGCGGACGAAGAGCCACACGCCCCGGAAAGCGCCCCGCTGCCGTGGGAAGACCTGGCCCCCGAACACTTCCAGCTGCTACGCCTGGCGCCCTTGCCTACCGAGCGCACCAGCGGCGCCCGGCCTCTGCGCTTCGTCGAATTTGGCCATGCCGAACGCCACAGCAAGGAACACAGCCTGTTGCGCCTGGTAATCCGCTTGCCAGGGCAAAAGGTGCGCAAGGAGCAAAACCACCTGGACGTCCGTGTCGACCACGAGCAGCGCCTGGTGCGCATCGGCGGCGACAGCGGGCTGCAGCTCGAGCCGCTGAACCGCGGCCTGGGCCGCTTTTTGCTCGGCCAGGCGGTGCAATGGCTGCAGCGGCGCTGGTCGCATTACCAGGTGGAAGGCATGAGCCTGCCGAGCAAGGACGCCCTCAACGAAGACAGCCGCCTGCGCCGTGATCACGTGCTGCGCGGCGTGGGCCTGGACGTGGAATACGCCGACGGGCAACTGCTCAAGGCCCGGACCGTGGAAACCCCGGTGGGCCAGCTCAAGGGCGGCTGGAACGGCGAGAAGGTACAGCGCGTCGACATTATCGAGGCCGCGGGCATGCTGCAGCAGGCCGAACAGCAGCTGCTGGAAAAGGAAGCGCAACTGCGCGAACGCGATGAGCGGGTGGCCAAGTACCGGCGCGAGGACAGCGGGTTGCGCTTTACCATTACCTGCCTGGTGGCGTTTGCGGTGTTCCAGGCCGGGTTGTTGATCTGGATTGCCACACGGTGAGCGTTTGGCCAAGGGGCCGCGTTGCGGCCCTTTCGCGGCGCAAGGCCGCTCCTACAGGGGGTTGCGCGCCGCTGTAGGCGCGCGCTTGATCAAACCCTGGAACGGAACAGCTCCCGATGCTGCCGGCACTGCTCGGCCGTCAGCATGAACACGCCGTGCCCGCCGCGCTCGAATTCCAGCCAGGCGAAGTCCACCTCAGGGTACAGCGCCTCGACATGCACCTGGCTGTTGCCCACTTCGACGATCAACAAGCCCTTCTCGGTCAGGTGCTCGGCCGCTTCGGCGAGCATGCGCCGCACCAGGTCCAGGCCGTCGTTGCCGCAGGCCAGGCCCAGCTCGGGTTCGTGGTGGTACTCGGCCGGCATGTCGGCGAAATCTTCGGCATCGACGTACGGCGGGTTGGACAGGATCAGGTCGAAACGCTGCCCCGGCAGCCCGGCGAAGCCGTCGCCCTGCACGGTGTAGACCCGCTCTTCCAGGCCATGGCGTTCGATGTTCTGGTTGGCCACCTCCAGCGCCTCGAAGGACAGGTCGGCCAGCACCACCTCGGCGTCGGGGAACACGTCAGCGGCGACGATGCCGATGCACCCGGAGCCGGTGCACAGGTCGAGGATGCGCGCAGGTTCAGCCGCAAGCCAGGGTTCCAAGCGCTTCTCGAGCAGCTCGCCAATCGGCGAACGGGGCACCAGCACGCGCTCGTCGACCAGAAACGACATACCGCAGAACCACGCCTCGCCCAGCAGGTAGGCGGTCGGTACGCGGTCTTCGATACGGCGCTTGAGCAGATGCTGCAGGCGCACCCGCTCGTCATCTTCCAACTGGCAATCCAGGTAGCTGTCGGCCACTTCCCACGGCAAGTGCACGGCACCCAGCACCAGCAGGCGGGCTTCGTCCCAGGCGTTGTCGGCACCGTGGCCGAAGAACAACTCGTGCTCATGGAAGCGGCTGACCGCCCAGCGGATATGGTCGCGCAGGGTGCGCAGACGGGATGTGATCACGGGGGACTCCTTTTCAGACAGGACAAAAGTCTAACAGCCCACCGCCACAAATGTTCCCCCCGAATCCCCCGCCGGTAGCCAGAAGCCAGTAACCATGCCGCTTGCAATGTCAACCATTCACATTGTCGCCGTTGCAGGGGAGAATAGGTATACAAAAGCCCTACCCAAGGAGCCCTTGATGTCCGTTCCAACCACGATGTTCCGCCTCAGCGGCCGCGACTACCCGCCGGCCAAGCTGGGCCAAGCCAGCCTGATCATCATCGATGCGCAAAAGGAGTACCTCAGCGGTCCCCTGGCGCTCTCGGGCATGGACGAGGCCGTGGCCAACATCGCCCGGTTGCTCGACGCCGCACGCAAAGCCGGCCGTCCGATCATCCACGTCCGCCACCTGGGCACCGTTGGCGGCCTGTTCGACCCCCAGGGCGCCCGTGGCGAGTTCATCCCGGGCCTGGAGCCGCGCGAAGGCGAGATCATCATCGAAAAGCGCATGCCCAACGCGTTCAAGAACACCAAGCTGCACGAGACGCTGCAGGAGCTGGGCCACTTGGACCTGATCGTCTGCGGCTTCATGAGCCACTCCAGCGTCAGCACCACCGTGCGCCGCGCCAAGGACTATGGTTATCGTTGCACCCTGGTCGAGGATGCCTCCACCACCCGCGATCTGGCCTTCAAGGACACGGTCATCCCGGCCGCGCAGATCCACCAGTGCGAAATGGCCGTGATGGCCGACAACTTCGCCTGCGTCGCCCCGACCGCCAGCCTGATCTGAGGCGGAACCCAAGGGCCGACCCCAGGTCGAATTCCGGATACCCACAGAGGACATCGGAATGAAGCTCAAAGGCAGTTTCGACGCCAAGCGCCTGCGCCAGCGCGAACCGCGCAACTGGGGTGCGCGCCTGGCGGCCGGCCTGTCCGCCCTGGTGGCGACCCTGGGCATCCTTTTGGCCATGGCCGGCATTGCCGGCCTGTTGGGCAACTACGATGCCCTGGCCGAACTCAACGCCAACCGCCCCCTGGCCGTGACCCTCACGGTCGGGGGGCTGGTGTTGCTGTACCTGGGCGTGCGCTTCTGGCGCCGCAGCCGTATCCGCCTGCGCCGTGGGCACGGGCTGAACCTGGCGCCGCATCTGATGAAGAAGCACGACTGACGCCATGATCAGCGACGCCCCTGTAGGAGCGGCCTTGTGCCGCGAAAGGGGCGCGCAGCGGCCCCAACACTTTGTGCCATGACCCAGACCAGGGGCCGCTTCGCAGCCCTTTCGCGGCACAAGGCCGCTCCTACATGCGGGGGCGGTACTGACGCCCAAGGGGCGTTCGCGTAAACTACGCCGCCCACGTGGAGGCAGCATGCAAGACGACGACTTTTCCCTGTTCCAGGCCGAGATCCGCGGCGTGAAACCGATCAAGCACGACCGCGCCGATGTCGGCAAGCCCAAGGCTGACCGCAAGCAGTTGGCCGGCCTGCGCCAGGCCGCGACGGTGCGCAGCGACCAGCCCCTGGTGATCGACGGCTTGTCCGACCAGTTCGTCATCGACGTCGGCGCCGAAGACGAGCTGATGTGGCGTCGCGACGGCGTGCAGGAAAGCCAGATCCGCAAGCTCAAGCTGGGCCAGATCCCGTTCGAGGGCAGCCTCGACCTGCACGGCATGACCGTGGAGCGGGCTCGCGAGACCCTCTGGGACTTCATCGCCGAAGCCACCAAGCTCGAAGTGCGCTGCGTGCGCGTCACCCACGGCAAGGCCGCGCGCCTGGACGGCAAGCGCCCGATGATCAAGAGCCACGTCAACACCTGGCTGCGCCAGCACCCGCAAGTGCTCGGCTTCGCCTCCTGCCAGGCCCGCCACGGCGGCACGGGTGCGGTGTACGTGATGCTCAAGCGGACCATGCTCGAAGGCCGCGACGAGTGACGCCGCGCTTGCAGCATGGCCCTGGCCGCCGTACCCTTCGTCTTTGCGATTAATCCCCACAGGTAGATCCATGTCCCTGGAACAGAACTACACCGAGATCCTCAGCCAGCTCGGCGAGGACGTCTCCCGCGAAGGGCTGCTCGATACGCCCAAGCGGGCCGCAAAGGCCATGAAGTACCTTTGCCGCGGTTATGAACAAACCCTGGAAGAAGTCACCAACGGCGCGCTGTTCACCTCCGACAACAGCGAGATGGTGCTGGTCCGGGACATCGAGCTGTATTCGATGTGCGAACACCACATGCTGCCGTTCATCGGCAAGGCCCACGTGGCCTACCTGCCCCAGGGCAAGGTGCTGGGCCTGTCGAAGGTCGCCCGCATCGTCGACATGTATGCCCGCCGCCTGCAGATTCAGGAAAACCTCAGCCGCCAGATCGCCGAGGCCGTTGAAAAAGTCACCGGCGCCGCCGGCGTGGCCGTGGTGATCGAGGCCAAGCACATGTGCATGATGATGCGCGGTGTGGAAAAACAGAACTCGACCATGATTACCTCGGTGATGCTCGGCGCATTCCGCAGCAATGCAGCGACCCGCAGCGAGTTCCTCAGCCTGATCAAGTGATCGGCCGATGATTGCGAGCCGACCCTTGGGGGTCGGCTTTTTCATGTCTTCAGGAGTTGCCCATGATCGTCAAAGCCTTGCGGGTCGGCCTCGGCCAGCTCATCGTGTTCGGCGACTGGATCAGCCGCCCGGCCAAGCGCAAGCGCGACGCCGCGGCCCAGGCGCGTGTCGAGCAGGAGGCCAAGGGCCTCGCGCTGTACCAGTTCCATGCCTGCCCGTTTTGCGTCAAGACCCGTCGCACCCTGCACCGCCTGAATGTGCCGGTGCAATTGCGCGATGCGAAGAACGACCCGGTGCACCGCCAAGCCCTGCTCGAGGGCGGCGGCCGGGTGAAGGTGCCGTGCCTGCGGATCGAAGAAGCGGGCAAGGTGACCTGGATGTACGAGTCCAAGGACATCATCGCCTACCTGGACAAGCGGTTCTCGGCGATCTGACCAGCCTGCGAAGGCCTACACCGGCCCAATCGCCGGCAAGCCGGCTCCCACAGATGTGGACTGCTCCCCAAGGGTTGGATTTTTTGTCCAACTTCTTCGGAGCAGGCCAGATGTAGGAGCCGGCCTGCGAAGTGTGGGAGCCGGCTTGCCGGCGATTGGGCCGGTGCAGGTAACGAAGTGCCTGGGTCAATCGAGCATCGGCACATGCCGCGGATGGCTCGCCACCCGCGCCAGCCAGGCCCGCACCGCCGGGTACTCGGCCAGGTCGAACCCGCCCTGCTGGGCCACGTGGGTGTAGGCGTACAACGCCACATCGGCGATCGAATACTGGTCCCCCACCAGGTACGGCGTCATCTGCAGTTGCTTCTCCATCACCTTGAGCGCCTTGTAGCCGCCCTTGTGCAGCTTGCGGTACTCCTCCACGCGATCGTCCGGCAAGCCCAGGTAGAACTGGATGAAACGCGCCACGGCGATGTACGGCTCATGGCTGTACTGCTCGAAGAACTGCCACTGCAGCACCTGGGTGCGCAGGCGCGGTTCGCTGGGCAGGAACTCGCTGCCGTCGGCCAGGTAGTTGAGGATGGCGTTTGATTCCCACAGGCAGGTGCCATCCTCGAGCTGCAGCACCGGTACCTTGCCGTTGGGGTTCATGGCCAGAAACTCGGGCGTCTCGGTCTCACCCTTGAGAATATCCACCGGATGCCATGTGTAAGGGCGATCCAGCAGGTGCAGCATCAGCTTGATCTTGTAGCAGTTGCCCGACTGGTAATCCCCATAAACCTTGTACATCACCCCTTCCCTCTCGTGCAGTTGCGCAATCGTGCCCAATAGTTGGCGACTGTACGGCTAAATGCAATGGTTGCTGTATTGCAAGCATTGCGCCGGGTCACGGTACGCTGAAAAAACTGCTTACACGTTTACAAGGACTTTCCCATGACCGATGCCACCTCCGCGCCGTTGCGCCCCCTGGCAGACAGTTCCCCGTCGGCGATCGTCGCCGGCTTCATCGCCATGCTCACCGGCTATACCAGTTCCTTGGTGCTGATGTTCCAGGCCGGCCAGGCTGCGGGCTTGACCAATGCGCAGATCTCCTCGTGGATCTGGGCCCTGTCGATCGGCATGGCGGTGTGCAGCATCGGCTTGTCGCTGCGCTACCGCACGCCAGTGACCATTGCCTGGTCGACCCCAGGCGCGGCACTGCTGATCACCAGCCTGGGCGGGGTGAGCTATGGCGAGGCTATCGGCGCGTACATCACCTGCGCGGTGCTGGTGCTGATCTGCGGCCTGACCGGCAGCTTCGAACGCCTGGTGCGGCGTATCCCGGCGTCGCTGGCCTCGGCCTTGCTGGCCGGTATCCTGTTCAAGATCGGTAGCGAGATCTTCGTCGCCGCCCAGCACCGTACCGTGCTGGTGCTGGGCATGTTCTTCAGCTACCTGGTGGTCAAGCGCCTGTCGCCGCGCTATTGCGTGCTGGCCGCATTGCTGGTGGGCACGGCGCTGTCCGGCGCCCTGGGCCTGCTGGACTTCAGCGGCTTCCAGCTGGAGGTGGCCAAGCCTGTGTGGACCACCCCGAGCTTCTCGCTGGCGGCAACCATCAGCATCGGTATCCCGTTGTTCGTGGTGGCCATGACCTCGCAGAACATGCCCGGCGTCGCCGTGCTGCGCGCCGACGGCTACCAGGTGCCAGCCTCGCCGTTGATCTCGGCCACCGGCCTGGCCTCGCTGCTGCTGGCGCCGTTCGGCTCCCACGGCATCAACCTGGCGGCGATCAGCGCGGCGATCTGCACCGGGCCGCATGCCCATGAAGACCCGAGCAAGCGCTACACCGCGGCGGTGTGGTGCGGAATCTTCTACGGCATCGCCGGGGTGTTCGGGGCCACGTTGGCGGCGCTGTTTGCGGCCTTGCCCAAGGAGCTGGTGCTGTCGATCGCCGCGCTGGCGTTGTTCGGTTCGATCATGAACGGGTTGAGCGTGGCCATGGGCGAGGTGCGCGAGCGGGAGGCGGCGTTGATCACCTTCATGGTCACGGCCTCGGGGTTCACGCTGTTTTCCATCGGGTCGGCGTTCTGGGGGATTGTGGCGGGGGTGTTGACCTTGCTGATACTGAGCCCGCGCAAGGCCTGAGCCGAGCGGTGCCTGTACCGGCCCTATAGCCGGCAAGCCGGCTCCCACAGGTACTCCACGGGTCCTAAGAGCGGTGAGTATCCTGTGGGAGCCGGCTTGCCGGCGATAGGGCCGGTGCGGCAATTACAGCCGGAAGTGCCCCACCATCCCTTTCAGCTCATCGCCTAACTGCGCCAGCTCCACACTGGACCGGGCATTGTCCTGCATGGCCAACGCCGCCTGGTCGGCACTGCCGCGGATCTGCGTGACGCTGCGGCTGATTTCCTCGGCTACCGAACTTTGCTGCTCGGCCGCCGCAGCGATTTGTTGATTCATCTGCTGGATCAACGAAACCGCCGCGGCGATGCTGCCCAGGGCACTTTCGGTGTGCAGGGCATCGGCCACGGCCAAGCGCACCAGCTCGGTGCTGCCGCGAATCTGCGCCACCGACTGGGCGGCATTGCCGCGCAGGCTGGCGACCAGGCGCTCGATTTCTTCGGTGGACTGCCGGGTACGCCGGGCCAAGGCCCTTACTTCATCGGCCACCACCGCGAAACCACGGCCCTGCTCGCCCGCCCGAGCAGCTTCGATGGCGGCGTTGAGCGCCAGCAGGTTGGTCTGCTCGGCGACGCTCTTGATCACTTCGAGCACATCGCCAATGGTGTGAATTTCGTCGCTGAGGCTGTCGATGCCAGCGCTGGCCGTCTCCGCCGCCGCCGCCAATTGCTCGATGCGCTGCATGCTCTGGCGCACCACCTGCTGGCCAGACTCGACCTTCTCATCGGCGCTCTGCGCAGCCTGGGCCGCTTCTTCGGCATTGCGCGCCACATCGTGCACGGTGGCGGTCATCTGCTGCATGGCCGTGGCCACCTGCTCGGTTTCTTCCTTCTGGCTGCCGACCTCACGGTTGGTCTGCTCGGTCACCGCCGACAACGCCTGGGCATTGCCGGCCAGCTGCTCGATGCCCTGCTGCAGGCCGCTGACGATACCGGAAAGCCCCGCCGCCATCTGCTGCATGGCCAAGGTCAGCTGGCCAACTTCGTCACGCCGGGTGGTTTCGGTGTCGAGGGCCAGGTCGCCTGCGGCGATGCGCTGGGCGCGGGCGATCACGCGCTTGAGCGGGCCGACCACGGCGCGGGTGATCAGCCAGGCGGCCAGCACACCCACCAGCAATGCCAGGGCGGTGGCCAAGCCGATGGCGACGGCCTTGCGGGCCAGCTCGCCCTGCATGGCCTGCTCCTGGGCAGCGTAGGCTTGGTCGACCCGCGCGGTGACCTGCTCGGCGCGTGCCTGAAGCTGTGCCTTGATGCCCTGCTCCTTGGCCAGCAGGTCGGTGTACTCGTTGAGCTTTTCAGAGAAGCTGGCGATATGCCCGGCCACTTCGCCGAGCACGCTCTGGTAGCCGGTATCGGCCACCGAGCCCTTGAGCTGTTCGACCAACGCCCCGGCCTCGACGGTCTGGGCGATACGCCCCTCGTTGACCGCCTCCTCGCCTTTGCGCCCCTGCTCCAGGCGCACCCGCGCCTCGTCCATGGCCTGCAGCATCAGCCGCGACACCTGGGCCACCTGGCCGGCCTGTTCGAGGAATTCGCTGCCCTGCTGGCCCTGGGACTGCTTGAGGGTGTAGGTGCCGTCGTCGGCCAGGCCCATCTGCAGCACATCGAGGTTGTTGGCCACGCTGGACACCGACCAGCTGGCCATGTCCAGGGCCAGCTCCTTGGCCTGCACCGCTTCGACGAAGACATCGAAGGCCTGGCCATAGGCGGTGAGGTCGGCTTGGGCTGCGGCCAGGGCAGGCAGGCTGCCGGCGCGTTCGACCAGGCTCTGCAGGTCGTTGCGCAGGGCTTCGGCTTCCTTGATGTCCGAACGCAGGGCGAAGGATTGCTCGTGCTGGCGCAGCTTGAGCAGGTCGGTGTTGAACTGGCTCATCTGGCGCAGGCTGTCGAAGCGCTGGCCGACGCCGTGGAGGGCGAAGAGACCGATGGCGGCGACCGCCAGCGTCAGCAGCAGGACCAGCGCAAAGCCCAGGCCGAGCTTGCGGGCCATGCCCAGGTTGGCCAGAACACCGTGTTGGGTTGCCCTCATTGCCTTTTCCCCCTGAGTTCGAGGGCCGCTGTGCGGCCCATCGCGGGGCAAGCCCGCGCCTACAGGGATCGCGCCCTCCTGTAGGAGCGGCCTTGTGCCGCGATGGCTGCAAAGCAGCCCTTTTTATTCAGCCAAGAGTGGCAACACCCACCCCTCACCCACAAGACCCGGCCACCACAATGGTGTCAAATAGCTATGACCGTGTCGCTTTCAGCTTGCTGAAGGTCGCCCTGCGTACCGAAAGAACGCCTGGGCGCGCGGGTCCTGCCCGTAGGCGACGTTGATGCGCAGCCAATCGCTGGGCGCGCCCTCAGGGTCGAAGGCGCTGCCCGGGGTCAACAGCACCGCGTGTTCCAAGGCGATGCGCTCCAGGCTGGCGAAGCCTCGCCCCGGCGACCGGGCCCAGACGAACATGCCGCCGTAGGGCTCGCAGAACACCTCCCAGCCGAACGCCTCCAGTTGCCCCAGCACCTTGGCCATGTGCTGCCCCAGGCGTACCCGCAGGCGCTGCACGCTCTTGCGGTAGCTGCCATTGGCGAGCATCTGCCCCACCACCTGCTCGGCGAAGCGCGAGGTGCCGATACCGGTGACCATCTTCAATTCGGCCAGGCGGGCAACCAGCGCGGCATCGGCCACCAGGTAGCCGACCCGCAGGGAACTGCTCAAGGTCTTGGAGAAGCTGGCCATGTAGATCACCCGCTGCTCGCTGTCGAGGGTCGCCAGGCGGGTGGCCGGGCCGTCCTGGAAGTCGGCGTAGAGGTCGTCCTCGATGATCCGCAGGTCATGTTCCCGCGCCAGTTCCAGCAGGCGATAGGCGACCTTGGGGGTCAGGCTGGTGCCGGTCGGGTTGTGGTACAGGCTGTTGATGAACAGGCAACGCGGGCGATGCTCGGCCAGCAGGCGCTCGAGGGCCGCCAGGTCCGGGCCGCTGGCCGTGCGCGGCACCGGCAGCATGCGCACCTGGTGCTGACGCAGCAGGTTGAACAGGTTGTAGTAGCCGGGGCTTTCCACCAGCACCGCATCGCCCGGGCGCAACAGGGTGCGCACCAGCAGGTCGAGGGCATGGCTGGCGCCCTGGGTGGTGAGGATGCGCTCCGGGCCAGCCGGGATGTCCAGGCGTGCCAGGCGCTTGTGCAACTGCTGGCGCAGGCTGGCCAAGCCCAGGGGTGGGCAATAGTCGAACAGGTCTTCTACGCTGCCGCGGCTGACCTGGCGGATGGCCTGGGCCAGCTCGGTGTGGGCGCGCCAGGCGCCCGGCAGCCAGCCGCAGCCGAGCTTGAGCAGTTCACCATGCCCTTCGCGGAATTGGCGCCAGCTGCCGTCGCCGGCCTCGCCCCAGGGTTGGGCATCTTCGACCTCGAGCCCGGGTTTGCGCTCGGCAACGAAAAAACCGGTGCCGTGGCGCGCCTCCAGCCAGCCACTGGTGACCAGGCGGTCGTAGGCCTCGATCACGCAGGATGCGCTGACCGCCAATGTGCGCGCCTGGGTGCGAATGGAAGGCAGGCGGGCGCCGGGGCGCAGGCGTTGGCGTTCGATCCAGGCTTGGAGCTGGTCGGTGAGCTGTTGCACCAGGGGGGTGGTGGATTGGCGGTCCAGGTGGATGGGCATGGCAAGTGTTCGCTGATTTTGTGCGAACAGTTAAGCATAAATGGGGTGGGAGTGTGCCTTGTGGATGGCAGGGGCTGGGGGCACTGTTGTGTTCAACGGCCCAATCGCCGGCAAGCCGGCTCTCATAAGGGCCCGCAAAATCAAAGAGTTATACGTTGCTTTGTGGGGGCCGGCCGGCGATTGCGCCCATACAGACAACCAAGGATGCCAAGATGCCCACCCGCTCAGCCCCGGCCCGCCTGGCCTTCGCCCTCTGCCTGATCACCCTGGCGGTCAATCTCCAGGCCCCTTTGTACATCGCCTATGCCGACCTCTCCGGCCAAGGCGCGGCCGCCACCGCCGTGGCCTTCTCCGGCTACGTGCTAGGCGTGCTGCCGGTGTTGCTAGCCCTCGGCGGCCTGGCCGACCGCATCGGCCGGCGCCCGCTGATCCTCGCCGCCCTGGCCCTGTCGATGGTCGCCACCGTGCTGATGCTGTTGGCACCCGGCCTGCAGACCCTGGGCATCGCTCGCCTGTTCCTTGGGCTTGGCACCGGCCTGGCCTCGGCGACCGCCACCGCTTACATGGGAGAACTCATGGCCGGCGGCGATACCAGCCGCGCCGCCAACTGGGTCACCGCCAGCACCTCCCTGGGCTTCGGCCTTGGCGCTGCACTGACCAGCCTGTTCCTGTTAAGCGGCCCGACCCTGACGCCCGGCAGCTTCCATCTGCAGCTGGCCCTCGCCGCCCTCGCCCTGGCGCTCGTCTGGCGCCTGCCCGACCCACGCCCTGCGCAACGCAGCGCCATGCTGCGCCTGCCTTTCTACCCCGCCGGCAGCCTGGCCTATGGCCTGGCCATCCTGCTGGCGTGGGCCTGTGTCGGGCTGGTGATCGCCTTGCTGCCCGGCATCCTGCGACAACACGGCCTGAGCGCTTGGTCAGGGTTCTCCACCTTCTGCGTGATCAGCTGCGGCTTGCTGTTCCAGCCCATGGCCCGCCGCCTGCCCAGCGCCCGCGCCACTCTGCTGGGGCTCGTGATCCTGCCGTGCAGCTATGCCCTTCTGGCGTGGGGCGCCGACAGCGGGCACTTGGTGGCCGTGCTGGCCGGCGCGGTGGCGGCCAGCAGCGCGTGCTACGGGTTCATCTACCTGGGTGGGCTGGCGGCGGTGAACCACCTGGCTGGCGCCGAGAAAACCCGTGCCAGTGCCGGGTTCTTCCTGCTGGCCTACCTCGGGTTCAGTTTGCCGGTGATCGTTACCGGAGTGCTCAGTGACCGGCTCGGTTCGCGTATGGCGCTGGTGGTGTTTGGCGCTGCGTTGGTGGTGGGATGCGTGGCGGTTGGAGTGGCGTTGATGATGTCGAGTGGGAGCGGGCTTGCCCCGCGATCAAGGGCGAAGCCCTTGCCAAACCACCGCGAAAGCAGGCCAGGCCCAATCGCGGGACAAGCGCGCTCCCACAACGTCGAACGACGCCCACGAAGGTTATAGACGGGCGCATGTAAATTAAAATTTGCACCACAAAGGTGAAATAACTGTAATATTACAAAGAGTAATGGCATTTTGATACTTACAAGGATGTAGCGTGGTCCGCACTACCCCAGAATGGTCCAATGACTTTCCGCATGTCGTGAAGCACCAACGCACCACTCTGCATTTCAAAGCCCCTCTGCGTCCCCATACCCGACATGCTCTCGAGCGGTTGATCGACCAGGCCAGCCGCAGCAAACGCATCAGCACGCCTCTCGATTGCCCGGAGCGAGCATTCTTCACCAAGCGTGAAAAGCTCGACTCACTGAAGAAGAAATGGCGCGTGCAAAGAGGTCGCCCAAAACGCAATGGCATGTTCGATTGGCCGCTCGAAGAACTGATCAACACGCAGGAGGCTTCGCGACGCGGCGCTCGTGTACCACCTTTGGTAGGGTATGGCTATAGCCGCTCCAAGCTCGGGCTGGTGCAGGACCTGTTCCTGATTACCCAACACTTGGATGAATATCATGATGGGCTGGCCTTACTGCGCCAGAGCCCAGAGGCGATCGACAACATAATCCAGGCCGCTTTCGAATTGCTGCACGCTCTCCATCGCCTGGGCATTACTCATATGGACCTATGGGCTGCCAATATCATGTTGCCCACCCGACCTGACGCCCAGCCCCAAGCCATCGATCTGGAAAATAGCTTCCACGTTCCGACAGACTTTCTTGGTGAAACGCTGGGCTTCCAGTTCGGATTCTTCTATTTCCGCGAAGTCTATCGCTACATCACCGAAGCCGATTACGACACCCAGGTGGAACAAGCCCTCTCACAATATTTTCCCCATATCGACCGGGAGGCATTCGAGCGGGTGTACCAGATTGCCAAGCACCAGGACATCGGACGATTGGAGCGTCGCGATATCTTTCTCACAGGCACCGTCAACGCCCAGTACTGATTCTTAGATCGCCATAGCCCCACCATCCACCGCCAGGCTATGCCCCGTGGTGAACGCCGCCCCATCGCTGCACAAATACAACACCGCACTGGCAATCTCCTCCACCTTGCCGATGCGCCCCACCGGGTGCATCGCCGCGGCGAACTCTGCTTTGCGTGGGTCCGCCTCGTAGGCACGGCGGAACATGTCGGTGTCGATCACCGCCGGGCACACCGCATTCACCCGGATGCCCTTCTTGGCGTATTCGATCGCCGCGGACTTGGTCAGGCCGATCACCGCATGCTTGGAGGCGCTGTAGATGCTCATCTTCGGTGCAGCCCCCAGCCCTGCCACCGAGGCCGTATTGACGATGGCCCCACCGCCCGCGGCAAGCATCAGGGGCAGCTGGTATTTCATGCACAGCCACACGCCCTTGACGTTCACGCCCATGATCGCGTCGAACTCCGCCTCGCTGCCCTCGGCCAGGCGGCCCTTCTCGATCTCGATGCCGGCGTTGTTGAAGGCATAGTCCAGGCGACCATAGGCTTCGATGACCTGCTCATGCAGCGCGCGCACCTCGCTCTCACGGGTAACGTCGCAGGCCAGGAACAGCGCTTGCCCGCCTGCCTCGCGAATCAGCGCCACCGTCGCCTCGCCAGCTGGCCCATCGCGGTCGGCCACCACCACCTTCAAACCTTCGCCAGCGAACGCCAATGCCGTCGCCCGGCCTATACCCGCCCCGCCGCCGGTGACCAGGGCAACCTGGCCGGAAAAGGTCATGCTCATTGCTGGCTCCTGCATGCTGATTGTTGTGCAGGGAGTCTAGACAGATCGTGTAGCGGCTGGGCAGCAGGATCAGCCGGGTGGATCGGGGTGTATTTACAGAGGCTGTGGTGCTTGATCCGAAGAGCGCCTGGGGCTATCAAGTGGGTTGAACTGAAGAATCGTGTAGCCCCCATCGCGGGACAAGCCCGCTCCCACAGGGCTCAGCATCATCCCTGGGGCTTGCCCCGCGATTGGGCCCGCACTGCCAACCCGAGCCGAAGGGAACCTCTCATGTCCCACACCAACCGCCGCTTCCTGCTGACCCGCCGCCCCGTCGGCGCCGTACGCCGCGATGACTTCACCTACGAACAGGTGCCCGCCGCTGAGCCCGCCGAAGGCCAGGTGCTGGTCAAGAACCTCTACCTTTCCTTGGACCCCGCCATGCGCGGCTGGATGAACGAAGGCAAGTCCTACATCCCGCCCGTGGCTCTGGGCCAGGTGATGCGCGCCCTGGGCGTCGGCGAAGTGATCGCCTCCAGGCACCCCGACTTCCAGCCTGGCGACCACGTCAACGGCCCGCTCGGCGTGCAGGACTATTTCACCGGCGAACCCCAGGGCCTGTACAAGATCGACCCACGCCTGGCACCCCTGCCCCGCTACCTCTCGGCCCTGGGCATGACCGGCATGACCGCCTACTTCGCCCTGCTCGACGTCGGCCAGCCCAAGGCCGGCGACACCGTGGTCATCTCCGGCGCCGCCGGTGCGGTCGGTAGCATTGCCGGGCAGATCGCCAAGCTCAAGGGCTGCCGCGTGGTCGGCATCGCCGGTGGCGAAGAAAAATGCCGCTACCTCAAGGACGAACTCGGCTTCGACGGCGTCATCGACTACAAGGCCGAGGACGTACTGGCCGGCCTCAAGCGCGAATGCCCCAACGGTGTGGACGTGTATTTCGACAACGTCGGCGGCGACATCCTCGACGCCGTGCTCAGCCGCCTGAACTTCAAGGCCCGCGTGGTCATCTGCGGTGCTATCAGCCAGTACAACAACAAGGAAGCCGTCAAAGGCCCGGCCAACTACCTGTCGCTGTTGGTCAACCGCGCGCGGATGGAAGGCTTCGTGGTGCTGGACTACGCCAAGGAATATGGCAAGGCCGCCCAGGAGATCGCCGGCTGGCTGGCCAGTGGCGAAGTGAAGAGCAAGGAAGATGTGGTAGACGGGTTGGAGACCTTCCCGGAGACGCTGCTCAAGCTGTTCAGCGGGGAGAATTTCGGGAAGCTTGTGCTCAAGGTTTGAGGTATGTGCCCGTCAATGCCGGCCTAATCGCGGGACAAGCCCGCTCCCACACGGACCCAGTCGGCCGCAGCTTCTATGGCAGGCACCCTACCTGGGGAGATTTCCCAACACCATAGACTGCGCTGTCGCGCACAGAACAAGCGGCCAGCACTGATCCCCTGTGGGAGCCGGCTTGCCGGCGATTGGGCCGCAAAGCGGCCCCAACCTCAAATCAACCGCGAATCTCAGCCACCACCACAGGGACCAGTCTGCCGCAGGTTTTATGGCAGGCCCCTACCTGGGGAGATTTCCCAACACCATAGACTGCGCTGTCGCGAAGAGAACAAGCGGCTAGCACTGGTCCCCCTGTGGGAGCGGGCTTGTCCCGCGATCAAGGGCGAAGCCCTTGCCAGGCGACGGTGATATCGAGCCCGGCCTAATCGCGGGTCAAGCGGCCAACACTGAACCCCTGTGGGAGCCGGCTTGCCGGCGATTGGGCCGCAAAGCGGCCCCAACCTCAAATCAACCGCGAATCTCAGCCACCACCGCGGCCAACGCCTGCGCCGGGTCCGCCGCCTGGCTGATCGGCCGCCCGATCACCAAATAATCCGACCCCGCATCCAGCGCCTGACGCGGCGTCAGGATTCGCCGTTGGTCATCCTGCGCACTGCCCGCCGGGCGAATGCCCGGGGTCACCAACTGCAGCGACGGATGCGCCGCCTTCAACGCCGGAGCCTCCAGCGCCGAACACACCAAGCCATCCATCCCCGCCTTCTCGGCCAGGGCCGCCAAGCGCAGCACCTGCTCCTGTGGGTCGACATCCAAACCGATACCGGCCAGGTCCTCACGCTCCATGCTGGTCAGCACGGTCACGCCGATCAACAACGGCTGCGGCCCGCTACGCTTGGCCAGCTCTTCACGGCAGGTCGCCATCATGCGCAGGCCACCGGAGCAGTGCACGTTCACCATCCACACCCCCATCTCGGCCGCTGCCTTGACCGCCATCGCCGTGGTGTTGGGAATGTCGTGGAACTTGAGGTCGAGGAACACCTCGAAGCCCTTCTGGCACAGGGTCTCGACGATCCCCGAGGCGCTGCTGGTGAACAGCTCCTTGCCGACCTTCACCCGGCACAGGGCTGGATCGAGCTGGTCAGCCAGCTTCAGGGCGGCCTCACGGGTAGGGAAATCCAGGGCGACGATCAGGGGCGTCTGGCAGGCGGACATGGGCAGGGTCTCTTGGCAAGTCGAAAACGGCGCGCATTGTAAACGAAGTGGCGCCACCTTTGGGGGCCACGGCTCACGAGAATTGGCCCGGCACCCGGCCGCTCCTATAATTGAACCAACGGATACGCGGCAGGCTCGAAACTGAAGGAGCGCTGCCCTCCACGGTCTGCAAGGAGAACATCATGCCCTGGTATGCCTGGTTGATATTGATCATAGCCCTTGGCTCGATCGTGGGTGGCCTGTTGCTGCTGCGCGACACAGCCAAGAAACTGCCCCTGACCGAAGAGCAGTTGAAGAAGATCCATGAACGCAATGCCGAAATGGACGCCAAAGAGGCGAAAGACCGCTGATACTCCTTGATGGCCGACCCTACGGACCGGCCATCACCCCTATCGGTTACTCCGCGACCACCAGCTTGTCTCGGTTGCGCTCGAGCAGCGCATTGCCGATGCCCTTGATTTCCAGCAGCTCGTCTACCGACGTGAACGGCCCATGGGCCTCGCGGTAGGCCACGATCGCCTCTGCCTTGGCCCTGCCGATGCCGTTGAGCTCCTTTTGCAGAGTCAGGGCGTCGGCTGTGTTCAGGTCGAGCTTGGCAGGTTTGGCGTCCACCACCGAAGTGGCCACCTGGGTGGCGGCGAGCTCGGTGACAGGCGCGGTGGTGGGGTTGGGCGCGGCGCTGAGCGAGAAGGACAGGCCGGTGAACAGCGGGAGCAGCAGGTAGGAAAGGATGGTGTTGCGCATTGGGTGGCACTCCTGTGAGGTTGAATGACGAGGCAGCATTTCCTGGCTGCCGGACACAACTTAGCCGTTCAGGAGGCGGTGGGATAGCGGTGCGTGAGGGGGAATAGTAACGAGATTTAGACGTTACGGCGTGTGTCCCACTTCCTGGGGAATGGTCCTACAGGAAGTGGGAGCGAAGCGCTTTGAATCAGTAGATCTTTTCTTGCAGCAAACGCTTCAAGTACTGGCCATAGCCATTCTTGGCCAACGGCGCAGCCAGGGCTTCGAGCTGCTCGGCACCGATCCAGCCCTGGCGGAATGCGACTTCTTCAGGGCAGGCCACCTTCAAGCCTTGGCGCCGCTCGATGGTGGCGATGTATTGGCTCGCCTCCAGCAGCGAATCATGGGTACCGGTATCCAACCAGGCGTAGCCGCGCCCCATGATTTCCACGGACAGACTGTTACGCTCCAGATAGATGCGGTTCACATCGGTGATTTCCAGCTCACCACGAGGGGACGGCTTGATGCCTTTGGCGATCTCGACCACGTCCTGATCGTAGAAATACAGCCCCGTCACGGCATAGCTGGATTTCGGCTGGGCAGGCTTTTCTTCGAGGCTGATCGCCTTGCCAGCCGCGTCGAATTCGACCACACCATAACGCTCCGGGTCATGCACGTGATAGGCGAACACGCTGGCGCCACTGCTGCGCTTGCCGGCATTGGCCAACAAATGCTGGAAGTCATGGCCGTAGTAGATGTTGTCGCCCAGCACCAGTGCCGACGGATCGTTGCCGATGAAATTTTCGCCAATGATGAACGCCTGCGCCAAGCCATCAGGAGACGGCTGTACCGCATACGAAATATTCAGGCCCCACTGCCCACCGTCCCCCAGCAACTGCTCGAAGCGTGGGGTGTCCTGTGGAGTGGAAATGATCAGGATGTCCCGAATTCCCGCCAACATCAGTGTGGTCAGCGGGTAATAGATCATCGGCTTGTCATAGACAGGCAGCAACTGCTTGGAAATCGCCAGAGTCGCAGGGTGCAGGCGAGTACCCGAGCCACCCGCCAAAATGATGCCTTTACGTTTCATTGCCGTTATTTCCCTTGTATTTCCGTCAGCATCCGTGCCACACCCTGTTGCCATTCAGGAAGCCGCAGGCCGAAAGCTTTCTCAAGTTTATGTGTATCGAGACGCGAGTTGGCAGGACGCTTGGCCGGTGTTGGGTAGGCGTCGGTCGTCAATGCATTGACCGCTTCGGCAGACACCTTCAGCGCCACACCGGCAGCTGCCGCCTGCTCCAGCACAAAACGGGCGTAGCCACACCAGGTGGTCTCCCCTGCTGCAGCCAGATGATAGAGCCCAGATAACGCAGCATCACGACGGGTCGCGACAATTGCGTGCGCAGTTACGTCAGCGATCAGTTCAGCCCCTGTAGGCGCGCCGAACTGGTCATCGATGACGCCCAGAGTGTCGCGCTCCGAAGCCAATCGCAGCATGGTCCGAGCGAAGTTATTGCCGCGCGCGGCGTACACCCAGCAAGTACGGAAGACCAGATGCTTGCAGCCTGAGGCTTGTATCGCCTGCTCGCCCGCCAGCTTGCTCTGGCCGTACACGTTGAGCGGCCCTACATCGTCCGTCTCCCGCCAAGGCGTCACGCCCTGCCCAGGGAACACATAGTCGGTGGAATAGTGCACCAGCAACGCCCCGGAGGCCGCCGCCGCCTCTGCCAGCACGCCAACGGCCTCGGCATTGACCCGGAAGGCTTGCTCACGCTCGGACTCGGCCTTGTCTACCGCCGTGTAGGCGGCGGCATTGACGATCACGTCAGGCGCCCAGTCCTGTACGGTGCGGGCAAGGCCTGGCAGATCGGCCAGGTCACCACAATAGCCTTCACTGCGGGAATTGAGTGCCAGCACCTCGCCCAGCGGCGCCAGGCTACGCTGCAGCTCCCAGCCAACCTGGCCATCTTTGCCTAGCAGCAGGATCTTCATGCGTTGCGCCCGCTGTAGTTCTTCTCGACCCAGTCACGGTAGTTGCCGGACTGCACGTTCTCGACCCACTGCCAGTTGTCCAAGTACCACTGCACGGTCTTGCGAATACCGGTCTCGAAGGTTTCCGCCGGCTTCCAGCCCAGGTCACGCTCGAGTTTACGAGCATCGATGGCGTAACGACGGTCATGCCCCGGGCGATCGGTCACGAAGCTGATCTGCTCGCTGTAGGCCTTGCCGTCTGCACGAGGGCGCAACTCATCGAGCAAGGCGCAAACGCGATTGACGATCTCCAGGTTCGGCTTCTCGTTCCAGCCACCGACGTTGTACACCTCCCCCACCTTGCCCGCTTCCAGCACACGGCGGATGGCGCTGCAGTGGTCTTTGACGTACAGCCAGTCACGGATCTGCTGGCCGTCGCCATACACCGGCAGCGCTTTGCCGCCCAGGGCGTTGACGATCATCAGAGGAATGAGCTTCTCGGGGAAATGGTACGGGCCATAGTTGTTGGAGCAATTGGTGGTCAGCACCGGCAGGCCGTAGGTGTGGTGATAGGCGCGAACCAAATGGTCGCTCGCAGCCTTGCTCGCCGAGTACGGGCTGTTGGGCTCGTACTGGTGCTTTTCAGTGAAGGCTGGCTCGTCGGCAGCCAGGGAACCGTAGACCTCGTCAGTGGAAACGTGCAGGAAACGGAACGCCTGCTGGGCATCGCCGTCGAGGCCCTTCCAGTGGCCACGTACCGCTTCGAGCAGGCGGAAGGTGCCGACGATATTGGTCTGGATGAAATCCTCGGGGCCGTGGATCGAGCGGTCTACATGGGATTCGGCAGCGAAATTGATCACCGCTCGTGGCTTGTGCTCAGCCAACAGACGCTGCACCAACTCGAAGTCGCCGATGTCACCCTGCACGAACTGGTGCTGGGGGTTACCCTCCAGGCTCGCAAGGTTCTGCAGGTTGCCTGCGTAGGTGAGCTTGTCTAGGTTGACCACCGGCTCATCCGATTGAGCCACCCAGTCCAGTACGAAATTTGCGCCGATGAAGCCGGCTCCGCCGGTTACCAAGATAGTCATTTTTCAGATCTTCAGTTGTTTCGCGAGAGGGATGACGGGACTTCCTTGCGCCCAACCACTGGGCTTAACGTCCTGCTGACGGCCGTCTTCTTATAGACCCCGAAGGGTCTCAACGTGCGTACGTCTGGTCATGATTCGGCGGAGGGTATAGCTCGGGAGCTGAGCGCCTCACAGGCAGAATTGTACCTTGAACAGCACGGGAATGTTGAATCCAGGACGTACAAACCGTCCTTGCTCAAGCACAGACCTGAAGGTCTGGCCTCTATTGCTGGATGACGGCTGAGCAGTCCGCAGAACAACTAATTCAATCGAATGCATCCGCTTCTGCCAAAGACTTCCCAAGCTTGTCCTTGTCGGATAGCAAAGGCTCCTCGACCAGTGGCCAGTGAATGGCAACTTGTGGATCATTCCAAGCCAGGCAACGTTCGTAATCAGGGGCGTAGTAGTCCGTGGTCTTATAGAGGAACTCAGCAGTTTCGGAGAGTACGATGAAACCGTGTGCAAAACCTTCTGGCACCCAAAGTTGATGCTTGTTTTCCGCAGACAGATGGGCGCCCACCCAATGTCCGAAGGTTGGGGAGGATCGGCGCATATCGACAGCAACATCGAAGACTTCACCCTCCACTACACGGACGAGCTTCCCCTGAGCGTTCTGGATCTGGTAATGCAGACCACGTAGCACGCCTTTGGCGGAACGGGAGTGGTTGTCTTGTACAAACCTTACTGTTTTACCTACAGCGTCTTCGAAGACGCGTTGGTTGAAGCTTTCGAAGAAAAAGCCTCTCGCATCGCCGAATATCCTAGGCTCAAACAGAATCACATCAGGAATCGTTAAAGGTGTTGATTTCATAAAATAACCTTAAAAATTTCCCAAACTTAATATAGCCCGCAAGCCCCATAACCAATCACAATGTTTGATCGCCTTTCTTACTGCGCGAACGACTTGCAACAGGGTGCGAGCTCGAAACAACCGCCAAAATTATACCAACCGGAAGCCAAAATACCGACCAATAGTCTCCAGGACGAGTATAAATCCGCTCAACATCTGTAAGCATGGCTATCAGCGCAAAAACAAGTGCGGGCGCAGCAAGCTTTATCCAGAAATTATCACGAAACTGCCATGCCTTCCAAAAAAGAGTAAAAACACCAAGAAAGAGAAAGAGCAGCGATATTAAGCCACTATCAAAAATTTGTTGCAAATATAAACTATGAGCGTGAGGTGAAACAGCCCAGCCATTGGCCCAGGCGTAATGAAACGGAGTTCCAAGACCATGCCCTATTAGCCAATACCCCGGCATTACATCCAAATAGTAGTTCCAAATATTTTCACGCCCAGTAAGACCTCTTTCGGCAACCTCAAAAACGAGAGTATCCCAGTATAAAAAAACCAACGCAGTGGAGCATAGAACGGCTAGAAACAAAACAACCCAACCACGTCGGCTATTGTGAAGAGCAACGCTAATCGTGGTAGCGATTGCCAGAGCAACCCAAGCTCCCCGAGCATATGTCAAAAGCAAATAAATACTAAGCACACCAAAAACAAGAAGCCAGAAAAAAAACCTCTTCAAGGAGGCTTCTTTCTCAATCGAAGCCCCTAACGCCCAAACAGCGATAGCCCCGTGAAAAATACCAGCGGCAACCGGCCACCCATAGTTAGCATAATCACCAAATCCGAGCCTATCAATTCTGAACCCCCTATAAGCCAACGTTTTACCCAAAAAACCATATTGATAAACTATACTTACCAAAGCGCCCAGAGCCACGACGAAAATGGAAAAAAACAATGCTTTGCGCAACAAATTTTCATCACGCGACCACAATAAATATAACGCAACCAAATAGAGAGCTATGTATACCCCTCGCTTAATTAGCGAAAGTCCCTCGACATCCGCACTGGTCGCCCATAGCGAGCTAATTCCAACCCAGATTAAAAATAGGGCCCACGGAAGATAAAAAAAAGACACACTAACACAAGAGCGCCTAAAGATTTTATAGGATACCCAGACCAACGCAGGAAGAAGCAGCCAAATATATACCTGGGTATTTCTGGCGCTCCCAGAAGGAATCCAAACCTTCCCAGACACCAAAACAAAGAGCCCTACCGCTAAAAAACCAGCAAGAACCGTTTGCCATACATGCTTCTTGAAAACCATATCACCCCTCGCCAAAGCAAGCATCTAAAACGCGTTCTTATTAACGAAACCTTTAAAAACAGTTAGGAAAATAATTTTTAAATCCAACCACAGAGACCAATTATCAATATACCAGAGATCATACTCAACCCGTTTCTGCATTTTGTCCAACGTGTCGGTCTCACCGCGAAACCCGCTGACTTGTGCCCAACCCGTGATCCCTGGTTTTACCTTGTGTCGTTGCATATATGACTCAACAAGATCTTTATAATGCTCGTTATGGGCAAGGGCATGAGGACGGGGGCCAACAATAGACATACGCCCTTGTAGAACGTTAAAGAACTGCGGGAGTTCGTCAAGGCTCGTACGACGCAAGAAAGCCCCCACCTTTGTTACTCGGGCATCGTTACGCCTAGCTTGAGTCACCCCGCCTTCACTATGCACGACCATAGAGCGAAACTTATAAACCTTAAATACCTTACCATTTATTCCCGTTCGATACTGTTTAAACAACACAGGCCCGGGAGAGGTAAGCCTTACAGCCGCAGCAATAAAAATACAAACAGGTAGTATTGCAAGACTAATAATACTGCCTATCACCAAATCCTCAAGACGCTTAACCAGCTGCGCAAAGCCATCAATGGGAGTACAACTCAAATCTAGAGAGTACAGGCCTGCAATATAGCTAACCTTGTGATTTAAAAGTCGGATATCCCCCCACTCAGGAATAAATCTAACGGCGACCGTGTGGTGCCGCAATGCATAAAGAACATCTGGAATCCTCCCCCCGTCTGCTAGAGAAAGACATAACCAAACCTCATGAATACCTAACTCGTCTACCTTTTCGACCAGTGAATCCAACCAATGATCACTATTGGCAAACGGGAGATTTGCAGCGATCCTAAATCCCTCTTCATCTAGAGACTGCCCAGCATTAAGCTGACCTGCTGAGGCCCCTCCCGAACCTATTAATAAAACTGATTTGAGATTTCGCCCCTTGCCTCGCAGACGACGCAGAATGAAAAAAACGGAAAGCCGAAAGAGCAAACACAATATGCCCCCCGAGAAAAACATTAAACTAAACCAGATACGTGAATAGTCTTCTGAAACCTTCAAAAAAAATGCTAATGAAAGCAAGCACCCTGCGGCCATACCCCAGCAAACAATTAGTATACCAAGCTGGCGCCACAACGACCTTCCACGTTGCGACCCATAAACCCCACCAAGGGCAAGAAATAGGACCACAAAAATAGCGGCCAACATAGTGGCTGTGTTATATTTACCAGGCATGTTCACATGCTGAAATCGGTACTCATACGCAAAAAATGCCGCACCAATAACTATTAGCATATCTAATAAAGCGATAACAACAGCTACCGGGTAACGCTCTGCGAAAGTTGGTCGATACATACGCTTGACTTGCATTATATGTTAGGCCTAAATCTTTTTAATATTAAGACATTGTTTTAGCCATGCTTTGAAAATCACAACAAGACCAACCAGCCGCATAAATCCACCCAACCCATAAATATCTCCATATATAATTAACTCTGCGCCAGACCTTCTGCTATATATGATACCCAGTCTTAGACGAGCTCCAAGCCAAACTCGAATCCTGCCCATAAGAGCGACCGAATAAAGTAATACAATTCAAGTGAGTTGTCTAGGCACTGTACGAAAAGTACTGTCGTAGACACCGCCGCCAGCAGGCCAACGTGACCTTGGCGGCATAACTTTTCGCGAGCTTGCAGTAGCGTGTCGCCAAGCGGCGATGCTCCTTCAGCCAGCCAAATAGTCCCTCGATAACGTTGCGTTCTCGGTACTTGGGTTTGTCGAACAGACGCGGCAATCCAGGCTTCGGTTTGCGCTTCATGATTCGGTAGGGAATCACGGGCTGCATGCGATACCGGTCGCAATATTGCCGCAGCGATTCGGCGTCATAGCCTTTATCCGCTATCAGCTTGCGGCATCGCTTACGGGGCCTGCCTCGTTCGGTGGGAATGTGAACACCGTCCAGCAAAGGCTGAGCATGGGAAATATCGCTGGCTTGGCCACCGGAGAGGATGAAATGCAATGGCACACCTCGGGTGTCGCAGTTCCTATGAATTTTCGTTGTTAGTCCACCCCGGCTTCTTCCGAGTGCGTGGTCCGTTGGTTCTTCTGTCCCCTTTTTTGCCTGCTCCAGATTAGGCCCGGGTCGCTTTGACTGCGGTTGAGTCAATACACCATGTGTCCAAGTCGATCAGGCCTTGGACGTTGAGTTTGACGTGTAGGCGCTTGAGCATTTTGTTGAAGGTGCCCTGGTTTCGCCAATCTCGGAAGCGCTGATAAACCGTGGACCACGGACCGAACCGCTCCGGCATGTCTCGCCATGCGGCGCCAGAGCAAAGCACCCACAGCACGCCATTGAGCATCAGGCGACCATCAGCTCTTGGGCGTCCGGTGCGCCGATGCGCAGCAAAAAGATCGGCGACTATTTCCCAGTCTGCGTCGGAAAGTTCGTATCGCTTGGGCATGGCAGAATCCTTCGCCTAAAAGGCGAGAACTCTACGGAAAATCAGGCTTTCAGAGGCTCTGGTGGCGTTTCAAAGGTTATCATACAGAGCCTAGGAAACCAGGGGCGATTCAGTTCTTCGAAAAAACCAAGTACCAGAAGGGCAACGTCATCAAGCGCCTGCTCGGTTAACTGAAAGACCATCCCGCTTAGCGAGCCACAACGGCAAGTTCGAATTACGCCGCCATGGTGACATTGGCCTGCTAGCGGCGTGTTTATGATAGTACTATTCGTAAAGTTTTCAACCCATAGTTTTCTCATACCATAGATCAAGCAAATCTTCGTATTCCTTAAGCACACTACTCCAAGTGAAACGCTCGTTAAATCTAAGGTGAGCAGCAGTTTTTAACTTTTTCAAACTAGAACTGTCTTCCAATAGATCGCTAATTGCTTTAGCGCAACCAGCCTCATCCTGAAAATACTTTGCTGACTCTTCAGCCACCCATCGATTGAATGGGTTATCATGAGCCACAATGGCACAGTTTGCCCCTAAAGCCTCAACTAAAGAAGGATTGGTCCCACCGACACGATGGCCATGTAAATAGAAGCGGCAGTGAAAACGTAAAGCTTGTATAACTGCCGGCTCATAGATAGCACCAGGAAAAACAACCTCCGCACTTGCAGAATCCATGACCAAACGATGGTAGGGATTTTTTTCAGGTGAGTAATTTCCTAAAACCAATAATATATGTCCTCGCTCTTTAGAACTAAAAGCCCGTACCATTTCAAGTATTGAGTTTTCAGGCTCAGGTCTTGCTATTATTATTGAATAGCCGCCTGAGTTGAGCGAAAAACGCTCTAAAAGACGAAGATCGCCAGATGCAACATCGTCCCCACCATACGGAATCATTGTGATCTTAGAGCGAGATACACGCGTTGATAAATGATCTTCAATTCTCGGATGATCTGCAATCAGGTGATTCCCTACCCAACACCCGATTCGCTCATTCAACCAAAACCAAGCTTTTGCGATCCCTCCCCATTTATCTCGACGCCACTCAATTCCGTCCATATTTATTATATTGACTTGCCCTTTTACTCTTTGAAGAGTGTTAAATATCGCGGTGTTGTAGCCTAGTGTTAAAAACAAACCATGCTGATTAAGAGCATTTTTGGTGGCATACCAGTCAAAAAGTACCGTTCCCTTAGCCCCGGATTGACTTACAGGTATATGAATACGTTTGACCCCCCTCCACTCGCTTTCCCAAGAAGCTCCTTTACCCTCTTCTTGGCAATAAACGGTAACAGACCACCCTTGAGCTACCAAAAAGAGCGAAAGTTTTTCTGCAAACGTTTCAAAACCACCGTGCTGAGCCGGAACCCCACGAGTCCCTAAAATGAACAATTCTTTTTTCATAAGTAGTTTTATTGAACCGCTTTAATTATATTTTTTTCAAAATTTTTCATATCAAATTCGTTCGCTTTTTGATATGCAGACCTGGCGAGGTTTTCGTAGTGCGTACGGTCAGCCGCCAACATCATAATTGTATCAGCTAGTTTTTCTGTCTCATAGGAGCTTATTAGATAGCCTTGCTTTCCATCTTCTACAAACTCTGCCGGTCCTCCAATAGGGGGGACAATTACTGGCAAGTGATACGCCATACCCTCTAAAACAGTTAAACCGAAAGTCTCAATCCACTCATCTGGCCTGGACAGATTTACAAGAAGTGAGGCACGCTCATAAAACCTAGAGACTTCTACTTGTCGAGAGTAGACGGCCACATTATGAGGTAAATCTCGCAACATAATGGAAGATTCAATTTCCTCACAATCCGCATTCAGTACTAACGTAAAAAAAACATCCTCGCACGCCTGCATATGACGTGCAAGCCTTATGAACTCGATAACTCCCTTATAAGTCTTTAACGAACAAACCATCAGAACGTTAAATTTATCGCAGCCGTCTTTCTGACGAAAATTGTTTTTCAACTCTACACAATCCAATGCATTATAAACTACGACCTGAGGTATACTTCGAAACCTCTCCACGGCACTCAGGTATTTGGAGACAAATATTACTTTCGAGGCACAAATTTGAATTACAGCCCTGAGCGTATTTTTTAAAATCCTTGGTCGTAGTGATGTTTCATGAACATGATAAACAACCTGTTTCCGCATTAAGTACGCCGCCACTGCCGCTCCACACGGCATCATTGTATTAACGTAAAATACTACATCTCTATGAATATAGCGAAAGCAATAAAAAAACAGAAATACCTGAGAAACAACATAAAAAAGCAAGGTCAACGCTTTATTTTCCGAACGCTTATAAAATATTGAGCGTCTATTACCAGGTAAATTATCCAGAAAACCTTCACGATGATTGCTTGTCAACAACTCAATACTATATCCGTGTGCATGGAGCGCCTTAATAGAATGTGCTAACACCTTGGGACTACCACTTCTATCATTAAATAAGTGAACAAAAACAAAGGTTTTCATTTTCAAAACCTACTCCGTAAAAACTTTGCTGGAACTCCTCCATAGATAGAGTTTGCCAGATATCGGCCTTGCGTCACCAACGCACCTGCAGCAATAATGCATCCATCTTCAATCAATGCTCCATCCAGAATGGTTGCTTTAGCTCCAATCCAACACCCACGCCCCACCTTAATTCCGATATGCGATACGCCTTGATCTCTAATAGGCAAATCTGCGGACTGATAGTTATGATTTTCGGCATGGAACGAAACATAGTTCCCCACAATAGTATCATCACTAATTTCTATACCACCGGCACATCCCAAAAAGGAATTTGAGCCTATACCTACATTATTACCTAGCACTAAACCTTGACCGATATGTCTGATGCTTCCAGTGCATTCAATAATAGTCCTCTTCTGTATGGATACGTGATTTCCAAACACTACACCATTGCGTGAAAGCGCATTTATTATACAGTCATCACCAATACTAACAGATTTACCGAATTTTAAACTCGACACTGACCAAAGACTAACGTTCTTACCTAATAGAACGAAAGCCCTCAGCCTAAAAAGCCCTCGCATACAGCTAAACGCATATGACCAAAGCATTTTTATTAGGTATGCATCGTCCACAGCTGGATCAACTTTGAAGTCCCGGCCCTTGATAAGTGCGGCCAAGTAGTTCACTATATTTTTAATTATTTTCACTTCAAAAACCTTATATCTCGGTAACTAACAGCCAGTTTACACCGCAGTAAGAAGTAATAGCTGCGCATCGCAATTTTAAAAGCACGCGACCTTTTTTCAAACATAATATTAATGGCATACAAATTATCTCTCCATCGAAAGAGAGCTCTATCCGCAGTTTCAATAGACTGCTCTGAGAGGCTATGCTTTAAAACAGATGGGCACACATAGATAAATTCATAGAATGACTCATAACGAATAAAAAAGTCGGTATCTGTACCATAAAAATTTAGTCGCTCGTCATACAACATATTATTTCGCTCATAAAAATCCTTTGTAATTACTATGCCACTATTTATAGCTAGCAAATTATTGGATGAGACAACCCCTTCGGTAACTTGATCGATCACATAGCCTTTAAATAAAAATCTACGCCCAGGGCTAACAATTTTCCCTGCCGCAGAAATATTGGGAATTATACAGCCGAAGGGCTCGGTATAAACCTCCCTACCTCTTAATACAGAGCAAGTATGCTCCAAGTCGTATGTACTGTAATCAGTGTCATCGTCCGACAATAACAGCGCGTCAGCTCCATCAGCAAAAGCAAGCGCCGCCACATCATTGTAGATTTTAGGTAGGGTTGAATTATTGCCCTCAAGCCAGGTAACTTTAGAATGGATGAGCACATCATTTATTTCAGGTGAGTTATTCCATACGTACAGATGAAAGTCGATATCATTGTTTCTATCATCAAACATCTTAAGAAGGCTTTGCAATGCAATCGAATCGACATACGACTTTTTGTATAAGACTATTACAGCAGCAATTTTCATTCGTACGCTCCCACCATTTTTTTTTGCTTTACTGCAACTGCAAATAGTGTTGCATATAAGAACAAGCTAGAATCGAATATATTTGAGAAGTTAGTGACAAATAGCAAAGAGAATGCAGAGGCCATGCTACTAATAAACAACCAGTTATCCTGTTTTCTCTCAAAACATATAAAATCTTTGATATGCATTACAGTTTTAAAGAACATCAATATTACAACCAATCCACCTACAAGACCAAGATCCATCAGAATTGTTGAAAATGAGGACTCAAAGAAAAAATCATAGCCTGGGGCTGCCACGCCTGTACTACCAATGCCATATCCGAATGGTCTCGCGACTATATGATCTATGAATTGCATTAGCATAGGTATCCGCGCCTGAGAAGATAAGTCCCCCCCTCCCCGACTATTAACCTCCAAAACCAGTAAAAAACTGGAGATATAGAGAAGAGCAAACGTTAAAAGATATTTACCTCTCCCTTTCCAGTTTCGGCCAAGTGCTACTATGGTTACAGCAAGTATAAAAGCCAGAACGGGATTTCTAGTTTTTGTTAGATACAACCCTAACAAAATAATAATCAGCGCTAAAAAATACGCTATTGAAGTCACTTGTGGTTTTCGGAAAAAAATTGCTGAGTAGCAAAAAATAGCTGGTAACATTAGAGATTGGGACAATGTTAATGGAGAGCCCATTAAGCCAAAAGCTCGAACCTCATCGTCCTTTACAAAATTCCAAATGGAAAATAAATTTTTTCCAACATAAAACTCATAAAAATAAAATACATTAGGATCGCCTTCATAGATATTAGCCACATACAAAGAGTAGACCACATTTATGATGGCAAATATTACAACCACCCAATTGGCAAGCTTCAGATCCCCTGCGGTAAACTGCACTCGAGAACTGACAATGAGAAAAAAATAAAAGCCCCAAAGGTATATATTTTTCAAAGAAAGTAAAATTAGAGAAAGTGATCGCCCGCTTATAATAGAAACAAGTGTAAAAATAGCAATAATGAAGGCATATAACAGTAAGAATCTAACCCAATAGCGATCTAAGCCACAGTTTAGTAGCAATACAACGGGAACCAAGATAATCAAGAAATATTTGCTTGCCTGAAAAATAGCAATAAATATTTTCGGCCCTACTTCATAAGCAGCAACTAGTATATAGGACTCGCACATGAGCCATATCAAGAAAGCCATCATCAAGGCCTTTAAAGCTGCTTCCAATCGAGCAGAGAACATAAATATACTCACTATCTCAAAGTTGAAACTTTATCATATACATTCTCGCTATATTTTCCGCTTTGACATGCATGAAATAAGTCCTTGACAGACTTTCTCTCTTCACTGTATAGCGACGGGTTAGATTTGAAGCATTCAATCCAATTTATAATTTCTTGCCAGCTCGAACATTTTGGTCCGGGAGTAACACTATCGTAGTCATAGTAAAGCTCTCGCTCCTTCGATAGGTAAGCCTCATGGTCAAATGGCGCAAAGATGATGGGTTTTTCAGTTAATAAAAAATCAAAATAAACACTTGAGTAGTCAGTAATTAATATGGCCGCACTAGAGAGAAGCGGATAGATATCATAGGATATTTCCGCATCATCAACAAATATAATGTTGCTTTTATTTTCAACTCTTACAGATCGGTAATAAAAGTGAAGCTTAACGTACAACTTAACATTTAACTTATTTAAGTGCTCATTAATAAAATCCATATCGCGAGCAAAAAAGTTTGTTACATCAAATTCCCCTTCGCCCCTATGGGTCGGCATATACAGCACTTTAAACTCTTTTTCTTTGAGACTTTCGTTAAAAAAAACCTCATTCCGCGGCAAGCCGGTAACTAGCACTTTTTCACTATCGACTCTAAATGCTGTGATAAGATTTTTTTTCTCCTCCTCCGAACTTGCCGTTACAATGGAATATGGCCGCAACTGAGCGTAAGGCATGATAAGCTTTTTAAAAAAGCTCCGCTCTTTAGGTACTGAGTTATTGTTTATTTTATCATCGTAGCCTATTTTCTTCAGTGGATTACCATGCCATAGATTGACTATTAATTTAGGCCTTATATAAAAATTAATATCTTCAGGAGACGTAGATACAACCCCAAACTTTGCTCGCGCCGAAAGATAATACCCCAGCAAACTATAAGTCTTATATGCTCGATATCCTTTAGCGCGAATAAGACGAAGTGTGTGTTTATCTTTCGTTAACCAAACAGCATCAGAATTTGTATTTTTATTTATGTATTCGAACAAATATTTCGGGCTATCTGAATATCTCATACCAAACCAGGACCCAAATATCCACAAATTGTCTTTCTTGGGGATTTTTTGCAGAACCACGTAAATAGGAAGGTTCAATAAGGCCAAAAGTAATTTTTTAATTTTCAATGCGCGCCCCATTATTGCAATTTCTATAAGAATTTTTTAGATTTTACTACTCTATAACATAAAACCACAAGCTCGGAAAACATTATCGCCCCGGCAACATATAATAATTCCTTATTTCCCACAAGATACAATATAATAAACATCAACAGTTGGCAGACACCACCCACCAGTACGCTTCGATTGGCAGACTTTGAGTCCCCCAGTGCGCTTAAAAGTGGATAGCCCAATAATGCGGAAGGAGTGGATATCATAAAGGTAATCATGAAGATCACCAAAACAGGGTAGCTTTTTGAGAACTCGTCACCAAAAATCAAACTCAGCCAAAACTCTCCAGTCAACGTCCCAATAACTACACCTAAGACACATAAAGAAAAACTCGTTACCAATATTTTCTTAAAAAGATAAATATTTTTTGTTTTCGCCATATATGGAAACAAAGCTTGGATTAGTGGTTGAAGCAAAGCTTGAGCTCCTTTATAAAGTTGCTCCGCTGCTGAGTATAGAGCAAGTCCAATGGGACCGGCGACAATACCTAAATAGAGACCTCCACCAACTGTATAGGTAGCTACAGCAGCACGTGACCAAAAGAAATCTACCGACTGCAGAAAAATTAATTTAATAAATCGGGCTTGCGGCCAGATAGGTAAATATTTCAGTCGCCACATAAACAAAAAGGCTAATAGCGTACCGATTGCTTGAGATATAACGTACGCAACAGCAACCCACAAGTAATCGGCTGACGACTTAACGAAGCATAGTACTAAGGCCACATACATTAATTTACTTGAAACCATAAAGATGGTTATCAAGGCCATTTTCTCAATACCCTGAAACAACCAAATTGGTTGAAACGTCTGAAAAAATATCGCTACTGCCATCACTAAAAAAAATAGATGGTACGTATTATATTGCGGTATTATATACGGAATAATCAACGCACATATAATTACTGGGATTAGCAAAAAAAACTTACATAGCAAGACAGCACCAACTATTTTTTTAACCAGATTTTTTTTAGCTGACTTTATTGCAATTTGCCTAGTAGCAGATAAGTTGAACCCAAAATCAGTAATTATGCAGCTTAACTGTACGACCCCTATGCCGAATGCTACAACGCCATAAAGAGAAATTCCGAGAGCTCTCGTTAAGAACGGAATAAGTACAAAAGGCAAGACATAATTTGCCAACTGCATTAGCAGAAGCGCGATCGCGTTACCAGTCAACGTCTTTGATCTAGCCATTAGAACAAGCTCTTAAAGCGAAATAAATTTATAGACTGAAAATCAATTGCAAAAATCAAATTGCACATCCATTTATGTATAAATTCATAGGACCTTAAAAACTTGCACCCCTCGTTAATCAAATCGCTCAACAATGGAAGAAATCAAATCTAATGCTTTTTTCAGATCAGACACATGCGATTTATCTAACGCTTGGAGCGTCTTTTTTATGGCTGTACTAGAAACCCCATCAGTTCGTGGTAAATATATAACCTCACATTGATCTTTCAGAAAGTCAAAATGTCCCTCCCAATCATGTCCCATACCAAAAATCGAAACTCCATACTTTTCTATATCTTTAGTTTTTTGATCCCAGCTTTCCTCTGGGATAGCCAAGTCAACACACCTAAGTCCTGCAACAATTTTTAGCCTATCTTCGAAACTAACAATTGTTTTTTTCCCCTTACCCTCGTTAAACTTATCCGTCGAAACCCCGACAATCAAATAATCACCTAATTCACGAAGTCTGGTTAGGAGATTAAGATGCCCCACATGGAAAAGATCGAAAGTGCCATAAGTTAAAACTATTTTTTTCATCATATCACCGAAAAATACTCACCGACGATTTTTAGCTTTATCAAATATTTGGACATGTGGAATCACTGTGTCCGCGACAAATAAAAATCATTAAAACATGGGCTTGTCGAACTTACGGATTCTCTACAAAAAAGTTCATGCGACCTTATTGCTCGATAGCAATCGCTTTATGGATCCCTTTAGACTCAATTGTAGAAGAGGAAACTTTCTCTATTGTTCTAACACCACCCGATGTATTTAGCATGACGAATCGCAACATTGCCAATACAATACCTAAGCCACAACCAACCGTGAGCCCCAGTATCAATATCATACCTTTTTTAGGCCAAATTGGACTTATAGGATCAACAGCAACCCGATCAACTGTTGCTAATTGAAGAGCACTCATGTCAGTACTAATGCTAGCTAGTCGCGCACGTTCCGCCCTGAGTTTTTCAATACCTTTAAGGAAAAGTTCTTCATTTTGTCTAGACTGAAGAACCTGAACATTTCGATTATTTTCCAAAAGTAGTAACTGTTTGCGAATCTCTGCAATTCTAGGCTCCATAAAGTCGTCAGAGTTACGATTTCGCAAAGCTCGTTGCTCAGCCTCTAATGCATCAGTTCCCATAAAGTAAAGAGGGATCTGTTGATTGGTTACTTCCGTGCGAATGATATTGCCAGCAGACTCTATTCCGATCTGCCCCATGCTAGAGGGTGTGGAAGGGCGTTTTAAACCAAGTGTTCGAGCGATACCTATCGCCTCGTTAAGCTGTGCAATGCGATTATCGCGACGCACTTTTAATTGCAGGCGTAATGCACGAAGCTCATCATTCAATTTGGCTCGTTTTAATGTGTCGGCCTCAAGTAACTCAGCGATGCGAGTATCCTTACTCGACGAGTAGTCAACACGCGCCACTTCTAACTTAGCCTCAATTTCCTTTATCCGATTTTGAATAATTACCTGGAGATCTTTAGATATTTGTTGCCGCTCACTTTCGATGGCATATTGAACAAGGCCATTTAAAATAGATTTTCCATCCAATCCATCCGGATAGCGCATTTCCAATCCAACAAACTCTTTTAAAATATTATTTTTTTTTGGATCAGGCTGAATAAGCCTTAATGCTTTAAAGTTGAAATCTTCGAATGCCTGCTCCAAAGTGCGATCATTTTTCATGAACGCTGTTTGTAGTGCAGAGCTAGAACGAAAATACCCCAAGCGGGTATCATAGGAATCAAGCGCCGATCCGACGCGCCTCAATGCTTCATTCGGAGGTAACGAGTAGACCCGTGTTCGGTTCAATTCGTCTAAATCCTTCATGGCCGCAGGTCGCAGTACAGTACTGACTTCATATTCTGGGGTCGTACTGAATGCATACATTGTTGCGGTGATCGTACAACAAACAGCAACAGCCCCGATCAAAAGTCTTTGCCGCCAAACTGATCGGAGCATTGCCAAAAAATCTATTTCGGTGTGAGGAGTCGCATGCAGATTCGGATGAATGCCTATCATGAAGCAGCCTTTCTGTCAACGGAAATCATCCGCCCTGACAGGAAAAGTCATCCGCCATCGCGCGCAGCTAGAGCCTACTAGCTGGAACTATCCCTGTCCGTGCGGACCAAAGGCTAGCATTGTGACAGTTCAGAATCTCGGACGCCAGCAAAACGCTATCGAGTGGCCGTTAGCACCTCACTCTTCTTTCTCCTTGCGCACGCCAGGACCTGTTGTGAGGTATCGCAACAGACCAAGCGCCACTCCCAATCCCCCTCCCACCAACGCCCCCAATACCACGATCAGCAATTTCTCCGGCTTTACTGGCTTATCGGGAGACTCAATAGCCCCATCCTGCCGATATACTTGAATAATGCTGGGATCAATTTCCAGTGATCGGTAGAAGGCCTGCGCCTCTTGTCGTTGTCGTAGGTTTTTAACAAATGGATCATCAGATATGCGCTTCCTCAAGTTATCTATTTCGGCCTCTAAAGCTTTGCTACCTCTCATGTAGGTCAATGAACCATCCATTCCTGCAGACACTTCATTTGCTAGGCTATTTGAAATAATCGGTGGTCGCTCTAATCCGATAGACCTGGCTATCTTTAAGGCTTCGGACAGTTGAATAATTTGGTCCTCGCGCTGTTTTCGAGCGCTTTCAAGAGCTGCGTTAATTTGCTGCTCTAAGTTATTGGCCTTAACTGTCGCATCCGCTTTGACATCCCTAACTACTTCAATACTACTTCGGCGCCCAGCCATTTCAAGATAGAGAACTACCCATTCAGCAGCTAGCTGAGGATTCGACAATTTCGCCTTTACAAAAAAACGACTCGGTGTATCCTTGGATGCTAGCCCCAAGGACAATACTTCTTGAAATTTTCCATACAATTCATCTTGCGACCCGTTACGCTCTTCCTTATTTAAGCTCGGCAAATAAACGCTTCGAAAGAACTCTCGCCGCAATGATTCAGATTGGAGATTTCGCAAATAGATTTCATAAACATCTTTAACAGAAAGCATATTCAAACCAGAGGTCCCACCACGCCCATAGTTCAACTGCGCGATGTCATTCTGTGTAGGCGGCTGAACAAAAACCTTCGCCTCATACACAGGCTTAGCCAGAAACGCATACGCCACCGCAATCGCCGTCACGACCACGGTCGTCACGATTATCAGCACCTTCTGCTTCCACAACCCCTCGATCAGCTCAAAAAGGTCAATCTCGTCACCAGTACTACTCAGGCGCTCAGGTTCGTTGCGCATCTATTCTGTTTTTCCTTGGGTCACGTCTATCCGCATGCTCCGGTAGCCCATCAACCGACCGTCTGTCGGTCACGCGAGCCACTCAACTGAAGCGTAGCGTCAATTTGCCAACACGCTCAAGAATCGCCTTACGCCTTAAGCATTAATCAGCAGTAGAGGGAACCCGACCAAAGAAGTTCCCCGGTTTCCGACCAAAATTCACAGGGCCGCCAGACGGCACCCCGGGATTGTGACGGTCAGCTCACATCCCAACGCCTCGTAGCGTTGCCGCAAGGCTCCGGCCAAGGCCTGCTTCGCCCTCCCCTCTCCATGCACCAGCACAACACGCCTCGTTGGCTCACCCTGGCCCAGGGCAAACTGCACCAACCCTGCCCGGTCCGCATGCGCCGAATACCCTTCGAGCGTCATCACCTTCGCACGTATTTCATAGCGCACTTGATCCAGTTCGACCCATGCAGGCCTCTGCGCGCCACGGCTGGCCTGGATCACCGCACCCGGCGTACCCCTGGCCTGGTAGCCCACGAACATCACTTCATGCCGGGGATCGTCGAGCATGGCTTTCAGGTAGTTGACGATGCGCCCGCCCGAGCACATGCCATTGCCGGCGATGACGATGGCGGGTCGGCCGGTGCTCTTGAGGTAATTGACTACCTGTTGGTGCTTGGCGTGGGTATCGACACAGATCAGTTGGCTGAAGCCCAGGGGCTTACGGCCTTTGCCTAGGCGTTGTCTGGCTTCGCTGTTCCAGTAGTCGTGCAGCTCGCGGTAGGCCTGGGTTACGCGCTGGGCCAATGGGGAGTCGAGGATGATGGGCAGTTGCGACCAGTCCAGCGGGTCGGTGCCGGGGTTTTCTGTTTCGGTCAGGAGGGCCTTGCGGTGGAGGATGTCTTCCAGCTCGTAGAGCAGTTCCTGTGTTCGGCCGAGGCTGAACGCAGGGATGAGGACGGTGCCCTGGTCTGCGAGGGCGCGGTCGATGGCGGCTTCCAGGCGCTGTTGGCGTTCGCTGCGGTCAGGGTGCAGGCGGTCGCCGTAGGTGCTTTCGAGCACCAGGATGTCGGCGCGTTCGGGTGGCTGTACCGGGCGCAAGAGCGGGCTGCCGGGGGCGCCGAGGTCGCCTGAGAAGACGACGCGGGTATCGCTTGTTCGTTGGGGGTAGCGGACGTCGCATTCGACATAGGCAGAACCCAGCAGATGCCCGGCGCGCTGGAGGCGGATGCGGCATTCGAGGGTGGGAGTTCTGGTGACGCTGTGCCATTGCTCGTACGGCAGCGGGACGAGCCGGCGGCGGATGATTTCCAGGAAGCGGGCGATCTCGGCGGGGTCGTTGGAGATGCCGAGGCGGTAGGCGTCTTCGAGGATGAGGGGCAGGAGTTTTGCGGAGGGTTCGCTGCACAGGATCGGGCCGTGGAAGCCTGCGGCCAAGAGTGCGGGGATGCGGCCGACATGGTCGAGGTGGACGTGGGTGATGATCAGGGCCTGGATGCCGGTGATGTCGAAGCCGACGGGGGTGGCTTGGGTGTCGCCCGGGGGTGCGTCGGCGCCTTGTTCGAGGCCGCAGTCGATCAACAGGCTGGTGGTGGCGTCGAGGTGGAGCTGGTGGCAGGAGCCGGTGATGCTGCGGGTGCCGCCGTGGTGTGAGAGGCTGGGGTAGTCCATACCGGTGAAAGCTTCCCTGTCAGGATGTGGGGTGGGCTATTAGTCCATGGGGTTTGGATGCAGTTACAGCGTAGATTTCCCATGTTGGTGTAGGACGCTTCCTAGATTGTTTGGTGGGTGTTTGTCATGGGCGGCTGAGTGGTGCGGCGGTTCGATTTGTTTTGCGATTGGGCAGGGGGCGATATTGATGCTGCCTGGCAAGGGCTTCGCCCTTGATCGCGGGACAAGCCCGCTCCCACAGAGGTGCGTTGTTCTCTGTATCAGCGCAGGCCGAAAGGCTGGGTGATCTACCACAGAGGATCAGCACCGGCTGTTTGTTCTCTGCGCGACAGCGCAGCTCAAAGGGCTGGGTGATCTCCCATAAGAGCAGCGTTAGCCGTTGGTTTTCTGCTTGGAAGCGCAGCCGAAGGGGTGGGTTGTCTTTCAGGGGGCAGCGCTAGAGAGTGCAGGAAGTCTTTGATTGATGGGGAATTGTGGGGCCAGGGGAATGTTGGGGGATGGGAGAGGCCAAGCCCGCACCCACGGAGTCGAGGTGGGTTTGGGCTGTGCGGGAGGTGGTGTCAGTTACCGGACAGGGCGGCCTGGCGGGCGGAGGCGCGGATTTTGCGCTTGCTGCGCAGCACGCCGTAGGCGCCGAGCAGTGGGCCGACGGCGAGGCCGATGACCAGGGCGGCGATGACCAAGACGGCGACTGGGACGGCGGGGGCGGCCCAGCCGAACAGGACCAGGGAGACGGTTTGCTGGTTCTCCAAAACGAAGAACAGCACCACGGCCGCCAACAGCAGCACGAACAACGCCGCCAAGGCGCGCTTGAGGTTACGCATCAGACTGCTCCTTCTGCCCCTCAGGTGTGGGCGTGTTCTTGTTCGTCTTCGTTAACGCGGTCACGCAGTTCCTTGCCGGGCTTGAAGTGCGGTACGTACTTGCCTTCAAGGCTCACCGACTGACCGGTCTTGGGGTTGCGACCTACGCGGGGTGAGCGGTAGTGCAAGGAAAAGCTGCCAAAGCCGCGGATCTCGATGCGATCGCCGGTGGCCAGGCATTGGGACATCTGTTCAAGCATGGTCTTGATGGCCAACTCCACGTCCTTGGACGAGAGCAGCCCTTGATGGGTGACAATACGTTCGATCAGCTCCGACTTCGTCATATTTTTCCCTTCGTTATCAAGCAGCTAGATCATTGCTTAACCAGTTTGTAGCACGCTCTGGGAGATTTGAACAGGGTGGATCTTGACTTGATAAAAAAATTCAAGAATGGGTGGGGCGCGAACCCGAGTGGTAGAGGGACTTGAGCGTAGGGAGGCTGGGTGATGGGCTGGCTGCGCGGGCTGGGCGTGGAAGGGACGTGAACAGTGGCGCTTGGGCGGGCGTTATCGCGGGGCAAGCCCGCTCCCACAGGGGGGGGGTAGCGTGGGAAGGGCAAAAAAAAGGGGCGACCCGAAGGTCGCCCCTTTTTACCGATCAAACAGAACTTAGTTCTGCTTGGCCATCGCTTCGCGCAGCAGCGCGGCCATGGTTGTGTCGGCAGCAGCTTCCGGAGCGTTTTTCAGGCTCTGGATAGCTTCGCGCTCTTCAGCGTCGTCCTTCGACTTGATGGACAGGCTGATGACGCGGGACTTGCGGTCAACGCTGATGATCTTGGCTTCGATCTCGTCGCCTTCCTTCAGGACGTTACGCGCGTCTTCAACGCGGTCACGGCTGATTTCGGAAGCCTTCAGAGTAGCTTCGATGTCGTCGGCCAGGGTGACGATGGCGCCTTTGGCGTCAACTTCCTTGACGGTACCCTTGACGATAGCGCCCTTGTCGTTCAGAGCAACGAAGTTGGAGAACGGATCGTCTTCCAGTTGCTTGATACCCAGGGAGATACGCTCGCGCTCTGGGTCGACCGACAGGATGACGGTTTCCAGCTCGTCGCCCTTCTTGAAGCGACGTACGGCTTCTTCGCCGGACTCGTTCCAGGAGATGTCGGACAGGTGAACCAGACCGTCGATGCCGCCGTCCAGGCCAATGAAGATACCGAAGTCGGTGATCGACTTGATGGTACCGGTGATCTTGTCACCTTTGTTGAACTGGCTGGAGAAGTCTTCCCATGGGTTGGACTTGCACTGCTTGATGCCCAGGGAGATACGACGACGCTCTTCGTCGATGTCCAGAACCATGACTTCCACTTCGTCGCCAACCTGAACGACTTTCGACGGGTGGATGTTCTTGTTGGTCCAGTCCATTTCGGAAACGTGTACCAGACCTTCAACGCCTTCTTCCAGCTCAGCGAAGCAGCCGTAGTCGGTCAGGTTGGTCACGCGAGCCTGTACGCGGGTACCTTCTGGGTAGCGGGCAGTGATAGCTACCCACGGATCTTCGCCCATTTGCTTCAGACCCAGCGAAACGCGGTTGCGCTCACGGTCGAACTTCAGGACGCGAACGTCGACTTCGTCACCAACGTTGACGATTTCCGACGGGTGCTTGATGCGCTTCCAAGCCATGTCGGTGATGTGCAGCAGGCCGTCGATACCGCCCAGGTCCACGAAGGCGCCGTAGTCGGTGAGGTTCTTGACGATACCCTTGACCTGTTGGCCTTCCTGCAGGGTTTCCAGCAGGGCTTCGCGCTCGGCGCTGTTCTCGGCTTCCAGCACGCTGCGACGGGAAACGACAACGTTGTTGCGCTTCTGGTCCAGCTTGATGACCTTGAACTCCAGCTCTTTGCCTTCCAGGTGGGTGGTGTCGCGCACAGGGCGGACATCGACCAGGGAGCCCGGCAGGAACGCACGGATGCCGTTAACGTCGACAGTGAAGCCGCCCTTAACCTTACCGTTGATAACGCCCTTGACCACTTCTTCGGCGGCGAAAGCTGCTTCCAGAACAATCCAGCACTCGGCGCGCTTGGCTTTTTCACGGGACAGCTTGGTTTCGCCAAAGCCGTCTTCGACCGCGTCCAGCGCAACGTGAACTTCGTCACCGACCTTGATGGTCAGCTCGCCAGCTTCGTTGATGAACTGCTCGAGCGGGATGACGCCCTCGGACTTCAGGCCAGCGTGAACGGTAACCCAGTCGCCGTCGATGTCGACAACGATACCGGTGATGATCGCGCCCGGCTGAAGATTGAGGGTTTTCAGGCTTTCTTCAAAGAGTTCTGCAAAGCTTTCGCTCATTTTAATTCCTGTAGATTCGGGCGAAACAGACGCCCATAGCCACATTCCAGACAATGTGGGTTTCGTTCATATAAAGGAAAGCCGGCAGGACGTTGACTGGTGACCCTGCCTGCTTCCCTGGTTATCAGAGCAAATCGCGCTGGGCGAGCTCGCTCCTGATACGTTGCAACACCTGCTCGATGGACAACTCGGTGGAGTCCAACTGGATGGCATCGGCCGCTGGTTTCAACGGGGCCACCGCACGCTGGGTGTCGCGCTCATCGCGCGCACGGATCTCATCCAGCAGACTCGCCAGACTAACATCATCGCCTTTGCCCTTCAACTGCAAATAACGACGTCGTGCGCGCTCCTCCGCACTGGCGGTGAGGAACACTTTCAAGGGCGCGTCCGGGAACACCACGGTGCCCATGTCGCGGCCATCGGCGATCAACCCGGGGGCTTCGCGGAAGGCGCGCTGGCGCTGCAGCAGCGCTTCGCGCACCGCCGGCAGGGAGGCGACCATGGAGGCGCCGGCGCCGACTGTTTCGGTGCGAATCACGTTGCTGACATCCTCACCCTCGAGAATGATCTGCTGAAGCTTACCCGGTTGTGCGGCGATGAACTGCACATCCAGATGGGCGGCCAGGGCCTTGAGCAGCTCTTCGTTGGTCAGGTCGACGCCGTGGTTGGTGGCGTTGAAAGCCAGCAGGCGGTACAGGGCGCCGGAGTCCAGCAGCCTCCAGCCCAGCTCGCGGGCGAGGATGCCGGCAACGGTGCCCTTGCCCGAGCCGCTTGGCCCATCGATGGTGATGACCGGCGCTTGGGAATTCACGGCTTGCCCTCTTCTGCGACGCGGATACCGACTTCGGCGCACAGCGCCAGGAAGTTGGGGAACGAGGTGGCGACGTTGGCGCAGTCATGGATGCGGATCGGCGCGCTGGCACGCAGCGAGGCGACGCTGAAGGCCATGGCGATGCGGTGGTCGCCGTGGCCATGGACTTCGCCGCCGCCGATCTGGCCGCCGTCGATGATGATGCCGTCCGGGGTCGGCTGGCACTTCACGCCCAGGGTCAGCAGGCCGTCGGCCATGACCTGGATGCGGTCCGACTCCTTGACCCGCAGCTCCTCGGCGCCACGCAGCACGGTGCGCCCTTCGGCGCAGGCCGCGGCGACGAACAGCACTGGGAACTCGTCGATGGCCAGCGGTACGAGGGCTTCGGGAATGTCGATACCCTTGAGCTTGGCACCGCGCACGCGCAGGTCGGCCACCGGTTCGCCGCCGACTTCACGCTGGTTTTCCAGGGTGATGTCGCCGCCCATCAGGCGCAGGATGTCGATCACGCCGGTACGGGTCGGGTTGATGCCCACGTGCTCGAGCACCAGCTCCGAGCCTTCGGCGATGGAGGCCGCGACCAGGAAGAAGGCAGCCGAGGAGATGTCGGCCGGCACTTCGATGCGGGTGGCGCTGAGCTTGCCGCCGGCCTTGAGCGAGGCCACCGGGCCATTGGTCTGCACGTCATAGCCGAAACCACGCAGCATGCGCTCGGTGTGGTCGCGGGTCGGGGCCGGCTCGGTGACGGTGGTGGTGCCTTCGGCGTACAGGCCGGCCAGCAGCAGGCAGGATTTCACCTGGGCACTGGCCATCGGCAGGGTGTAGTCCAGGGCCTTGAGCTTGTGGCCACCACGGATGGTCAGCGGCGGGCGACCTTCAGGGCCGGTCTCGACCACCGCACCCATTTCACGCAGCGGGTTGGCCACGCGGTTCATCGGGCGCTTGGACAGCGACGCGTCGCCGGTCATGGTCACGTCGAACGGCTGGCCGGCCAGCAGGCCCGACAGCAGGCGCATGGAGGTGCCGGAGTTGCCGAGGTAGATCGGCCCCGGTGGCGGCTTGAGGCCGTGCAAGCCGACGCCATGGATGGTCACGCGGCCGTGGTGCGGGCCCTCGATGACCACCCCCATGTCGCGGAAGGCCTGCAGGGTCGCCAGTGCATCCTCGCCTTCGAGGAAACCTTCGACCTCGGTGGTGCCTTCGGCCAGCGAGCCAAGCATGATCGAGCGGTGGGAAATCGACTTGTCACCCGGAACGCGGATCCGTCCGGACAGGCGGCCACCAGGTTGGGCCAGGAAAATCAGATCGTTGGCGTTCATAGCGTCCACATAGGCCCGGCGGGCCAGGATTTTACTGAAATGCTCGCGGGCAACCCGAGCGCGGGTGAACACACCCAGCAGCTGGTGCCCGTCCCCTGCATCGACCGCGTCGCGCAAGGCGTCGAGGTCGCTGCGAAATGTATCCAGGGTGCGCAGGACAGCCTCGCGGTTGGCGAGGAAGATGTCGTGCCACATGATCGGGTCGCTGCCGGCGATTCTCGTGAAATCGCGGAAGCCTCCCGCAGCGTACCGGAAGATCTCCAGGTTTTCATTGCGCTTGGCCAGGGAATCGACCAAACCGAATGCCAGCAGGTGCGGCAGGTGGCTGGTGGCGGCCAGGACTTCGTCGTGGCGTTCCACCGGCATGTGTTCCACATCGGCGTCCAGCGCACGCCATAGGCGGTCGACCAGGGCCAGGGCGGCGGGGTCGGTTTCCGGCAGCGGCGTGAGGATGACTTTGTGGCGGCGGAACAGGGTGGCGTTGGAGGCCTCTACCCCGCTCTGCTCGGAGCCGGCGATCGGGTGGCCTGGGACGAAGCGCGGCAGGCGTTCGGCGAAGGCTTCGCGGGCGGCGCGCACGACGTTGCCCTTGGCGCTGCCGACGTCGGTGATGATGGCGTCGGCCAGGTCCAGGCGTGCCAGGTGGGCGAGGACCTTTTCCATGGCCAGGATGGGCACGGCCAGTTGGATGACGTCGGCACCGACGCAGGCGGCGGCCAGGTCCGCTTCGCAGCGGTCGACCACGCCCAGGGACACGGCCAGCTTGCGCGACTGGGCGTCCAGGTCGACGCCGACCACTTCGCGGCACAGGCCGCTTTCGCGCAGGCCCTTGGCGAAGGAGCCGCCGATCAGGCCCAGGCCCACGACCACCAGGCGGCCGATGATAGGGCCGGATTTGCTTGCTGTTACATCAACCACTAGCGCGAATCCTGTTCAGAACGGCGGATGTTAGGGGCTGCTTTGCAGCCCATCGCGGGACAAGCCCGCTCCTACAGGGGACCGTACGCGCCCTGCGGGAGTGGGGCTGCTTTGCAGCCCATCGCGGGACAAGCCCGCTCCTACAGGGGACGTGTACGCGCCCTGCGGGAGTGGGGCTGCGTTGCAGCCCATCGCCGGCAAGCCGGCTCCCACAAGGGCTGCACAAATCTGAAGACTTGCACTGTACCTGTGAGAGCTGGCTTGCCAGCGATGGGGCGCGAAGCGGCCCCGGCGATCTCGATCAAAGCACCGCCTTCGGATACGACCCCAGCACCTTGAGCGCCACAGCCTCCTGGCTGATCTGCTCCAGCACCGCCTTGATCAACGGATCACGGTGGTGACCAACGAAATCGATGAAGAACACGTACGTCCACTTACCGCTACGCGACGGGCGGGTCTCGATGCGGGTCAGGTCGATGCCGTTCTCGTGGAACGGCACCAACAGTTCATGCAGCGCACCCGGCTTGTTGCTCATCGACACGATGATCGAGGTCTTGTCGTCGCCGGTCGGCGGCACTTCCTGGTTGCCGATCATCAGGAAACGCGTGGAGTTGTCCGGGCGGTCCTCGATCTTCTCGGCCAGGCGGGTCAGGCCGTACAGGTTCGCCGCCATGTCGCCGGCAATGGCCGCCGAATTCCACTCGCCCTTGACCCGCTTGGCCGCCTCGGCGTTGCTGGAAACCGCCACGCGCTCGACATTCGGGTAATGGGCGTCCAGCCATTTGCGGCACTGGGCCAGCGACTGGGCGTGGGAATAGATACGGGTGATGCTGTTGGTCTTGGTGTTCTCGCCCACCAGCAGGTGGTGGTGGATACGCAGCTCGACTTCGCCGCAAATCACCATGTCATGCTCGAGGAAGCTGTCCAGGGTATGGCTGACCGCACCCTCGGTGGAGTTTTCCACCGGCACCACACCGAAGTTGACGGCACCAGCCGCCACTTCGCGGAACACTTCGTCGATGGCCGCCATCGGACGGCTGACCACGGCGTGGCCGAAGTGCTTCATGGCCGCAGCCTGGGTGAAGGTGCCTTCGGGGCCGAGGTAGGCGACCTTGAGCGGTTCTTCCAAGGCCAGGCAGGACGACATGATCTCGCGGAACAACCGCGCCATCTCTTCGTTGTCCAGCGGGCCCTTGTTGCGCTCCATGACGCGCTTGAGCACCGCAGCCTCACGCTCAGGGCGGTAGAACACCGGCTTCTCGCCTTCGGCCAGGGAGGCCGTCTTGACTTTGGCCACTTCCTGGGCGCAACGGGCGCGCTCGCTGATCAGCTCGAGAATCTTCTCGTCGAGGCTGTCGATGCGTACCCGCAGTGCCTTGAGCTCCTGTTCGGACATCAAGCGTGCTCCTTCTCGAATTCAGCCATGTAGGCCACCAGGGCGTCGACCGCCTCCAGGCCCAGGGCGTTGTAGATGGAGGCGCGCATACCGCCGACCGAGCGATGGCCCTTGAGGTTGAGCAGGCCACGGGCGTCGGCGCCGGCCAGGAAGGCTTTGTCCAGGCGCTCGTCGGCCAGGCGGAACGGCACATTCATCCACGAACGGGCGTTGTGGCTGATCGGGTTGGTGTAGAACTCGCTGGCATCGATGAAGCCGTACAGGCGGTCTTTCTTGGCACGGTTGCGCTGCTCCATGGCCTCGACGCCGCCCTGCTCCTTGAGCCATTCGAACACCAGGCCCGAGAGGTACCAGGAATAGGTGGCCGGGGTGTTGTACATCGAGCCGTTGTCGGCGGCGACTTTGTAGTCGAGCATGGTCGGGCAGCTGCTGCGGGCGTGGCCAAGCAGGTCTTCACGCACGATCACCACCACCAGGCCGCTGGGGCCGATGTTCTTCTGCGCACCGGCATAGATCAGGCCGTACTGGGACACATCGATCGGGCGCGAGAGGATGTCGGACGACATGTCCACCACCAGCGGCACGTCACCGGTTTCCGGCACCCAGTCGAACTGCAGGCCACCGATGGTCTCGTTGGACGCATAGTGGACGTAGGCAGCGTTGTGGGTCAGGTTCCACTCGTTCTGGCCCGGGATGGCCAGGTAGTCGTAGGGCTTGGCGCTGGCGGCGACGTTGACGTGGCCGAAGCGACGCGCTTCCTCGATGGCCTTCTTCGACCAGATACCGGTCTCGATGTAGTCGGCAGTGCCGCTTTCGGGCAGCAGGTTCAGCGGGATCTCGGCGAACTGCTGGCTCGCGCCGCCCTGGAGGAACAGCACCTTGTAGTTGGAGGGGATGGACAGCAGGTCGCGCAGGTCCTGCTCGGCCTTCTCGGCGATGGCCACGTAGTCGTCGCTGCGATGGCTCATTTCCATCACCGACAAGCCCTTGCCACGCCAGTCCAGCATTTCGGCCTGGGCACGCTGCAGGACAGCGTCTGGAAGCGCGGCAGGGCCTGCGCAGAAGTTAAAGGCTCGTTTGCTCACATCCACTCTCGCTCTGCCAAATGGTACAAATTCTTAATTCGGTACCAACCAGTTAAAACTGTGTCGCCTACCATGGGCCTGCTTTGCAGGCCATCGCCGGCAAGCCAGCTCCCACAGGGAAGCTCGCGCTGAACCTGTAGGAGCCCGGCTTGCCGGCGATGGGCCGCGCAGCGGCCCCAATGGCCTGGCCTAATCAGTCAAACGGGGCAACCTTGGTCGCCCCGCTCGGGTTTTACGCTTGCTTACTCCTGCTGGGCCTCTTCGGCGCCAGCAGCTTCATCATTGTCTGGCGCTTCGGCCTCGACGCCCTCCTCGTCCCCGTCGAGCAGCTCGTCGAGTTCTTCCTCCGACGGCTCCTGGATACGCTCCAGGCCCACCAGTGTCTCGTCGGTGGCCAGCTTGATCAGCGTCACACCTTGGGTGTTACGGCCCAGGCTGGACACCTCGCCGACGCGGGTGCGCACCAAGGTGCCTTGGTCGGAGATCAGCATGATCTCCTCGCCTTCCTGCACCTGGATGGCGCCGATCAGCAGGCCGTTGCGCCCCTTGGTACCCATGGCGATGACGCCCTGGCCACCACGACCGCGACGCGGGAACTTGGACAGCGGGGTCCGCTTGCCGAAGCCACGCTCGGAGGCGGTGAGGATCTGCGCGCCGGACTCTGGGATCAGCATGGAGATCACCTGCTGGCCCTTGCCCAGTTTCATGCCGCGTACGCCACGGGCGGTACGGCCCATTTCACGCACCACGCTCTCGGCGAAGCGGATCACCTTGCCGGCGTCGGAGAACATCATGACTTCCTTGGCGCCGTCGGTGATGGCCGCGGCGATCAGGGTGTCACCTTCCTTGAGCTTCAGGGCGATCAGGCCGCTGGTACGCGGACGAGCGAACTGGGCCAGCGGGGTCTTCTTGACGGTACCGAAAGCAGTAGCCATGAAGATATAAGCGCCGGTCGGCTCGGCTACCCACTCAGGGGTGTCGCCGTCTTCCTCGTCGACTTCCTCGGCCTCGATCACTTCCCCTTCGAGCACGGTGTCGTCGGCGTCCTCCAGCTCTTCGTCGCTGTCGGCGTTCTGCTGCAGGGCCTCAAGGTCGATCTGCAGCATGGCGGTGATGCGCTCACCCTCTTCCAGCGGCAGCAGGTTGACCAGCGGGCGACCGCGGGCGGCGCGGGACGCTTCGGGAATTTCGTAGGTCTTGAGCCAGTACACCTTGCCCTTGCTGGAGAACAGCAGCAGGGTGGCGTGGCTGTTGGCGACCAGCAGGTGCTCGATGTAGTCCTCATCCTTCACGCCGGTGGCCGACTTGCCCTTGCCACCGCGGCGCTGGGCCTGGTAGGCGGACAACGGCTGGGTCTTGGCATAGCCGCCGTGGGAAATGGTCACCACGCGCTCTTCTTCGGGGATCATGTCGCCGTAGCTGAGGTCGTGGGTGGCGTTGAGGATCTCGGTGCGACGGGCATCGCCGTATTCGGCGCGGATCGCCTCGAGTTCTTCGCGGATCACTTCCATCAGGCGCTCGGCGCTGCTGAGGATGCGGATCAGTTCGCCGATCTGCTCGAGGATCTCCTGGTACTCGGCCAGCAGCTTCTCGTGCTCCAGGCCGGTCAGGCGGTGCAGGCGCAGATCCAGGATGGCCTGGGCCTGTTCCGGCGACAGGTAGTACTTGCCGTCACGCAGGCCGTACTGCTCCGGAAGGTCTTCCGGGCGGCACGAGTCGGCGCCGGCGCGCTCGACCATGACCTGCACGGCGCTGGATTCCCAGGCGGTGCTGACCAGCGCTTCCTTGGCCTCGGACGGGGTCGGCGAGGCCTTGATCAGGGCGATGACCGGGTCGATGTTGGACAGCGCGACCGCCTGGCCTTCGAGGATATGGCCACGCTCGCGGGCCTTGCGCAGCTCGAACACGGTACGGCGGGTCACCACTTCGCGGCGGTGACGGACGAACGCTTCGAGCAGGTCCTTGAGGTTGAGCAGGCGTGGGCGGCCGTCGATCAGGGCGACCATGTTGATGCCGAACACGCTCTGCAGCTGGGTCTGCGCGTAGAGGTTGTTGAGCACCACCTCCGGCACCTCGCCGCGACGCAGCTCGATGACGATGCGCATGCCGTCCTTGTCGGACTCGTCGCGCAGCTCGGTGATGCCTTCGATCTTCTTCTCTTTGACCAGCTCGGCGATCTTCTCGATCAGCCGCGCCTTGTTCAGCTGGTACGGCAGCTCGGTGACGACGATCTGCTGGCGACCGCCGGCTTTGTCCTTGTCGATGTCCTCGATTTCGGAACGGGCGCGCATATAGATGCGGCCACGGCCGGTACGGTAGGCCTCGATGATGCCCTGGCGGCCGTTGATCAGGCCTGCGGTAGGGAAGTCGGGGCCAGGGATGAACTGCATCAGCTCGTCGATCGACACCTCAGGGTTGTCGATCAGCGCCAGGCAACCGTCGATGACCTCGCCCAGGTTGTGCGGCGGGATGTTGGTCGCCATGCCCACGGCAATACCGCTGGAACCGTTGACCAGCAGGTTGGGGATCTTGGTCGGCATGACCGCCGGGATCTGCTCGGTGCCGTCATAGTTGGGCACCCAGTCGACGGTTTCCTTGTGCAGGTCGGCCAGCAGCTCGTGGGCCAGCTTGGCCATGCGCACTTCGGTGTATCGCATGGCCGCGGCGTTGTCGCCGTCCACCGAACCGAAGTTGCCCTGGCCGTCGACCAGCAGGTAGCGCAGCGAGAACGGCTGCGCCATGCGCACGATGGTGTCATAGACCGCCGTGTCGCCGTGGGGGTGGTACTTACCGATGACGTCACCGACCACACGGGCGGATTTCTTGTACGGCTTGTTCCAGTCGTTGCCCAGTTCGCTCATCGCGTAGAGAACGCGGCGATGCACGGGCTTCAAGCCGTCACGCGCATCGGGCAGTGCACGCCCGACAATCACGCTCATCGCGTAGTCGAGGTAAGACTGTCTCAGTTCGTCTTCGATATTGACCGGGAGGATTTCTTTGGCCAGTTCGCCCATGAGAAGCCTGATTCCTTTTTCTGGTGAAACTTCGTCGTTTCCCTCGTAGGACGAACGAAGCTCGTCGCCGCAACGCACAGTGGTGCGACGACTTACGACAAATCAATGAGTTGAGCCATGGATCTGCGCAATGAAGGCCGCTTCAACGAGCGGGCCTGGAAACTGTCGGATGGTATCACAAAGGCGGGATGCGTGGGAGATATGGCAGGGGTCGGATTGAATGCTGTGTCGCCTGGGAGATCGCGCGGCGCGCGATCTCAAAACCGACAAATCGCCCCCGCCCTACACTCAATGCAACCGCTTGCGACAGATCAACTGGGCGATCTTGGCCGTATCGGGCCGTTCGACCACGCCGCGTTCGGTCACGATCACATCGACCAGGTCAGCCGGAGTCACATCGAATACCGGGTTGCACACTTCGACTTCGGCCGCGACCCGGTTGCCGCCCACATCCAGCAATTCATCGGCTTCGCGCTCTTCCAGCGGGATATCCTCACCGGTGGCCAGGTTCAGGTCGATGGTGGTGCTCGGCGCCACCACCATGAAGCGCACGCCATGGTGCATGGCAGCCACGGCCAGCTGGTAGGTGCCGATCTTGCCGGCCACGTCGCCGTTGGCGGCGATGCAGTCGGCACCGACCACCACCCAGGTAATGCCCTTGGTCTTCATCAGGTGGGCCATGGCCGAGTCGGCGCACAGGGTCGCCGGGATGCCTTCATGGGCCAGCTCCCAGGCGGTCAGGCGCGAGCCGTGCAGCCACGGGCGGGTCTCGCCGGCGTACACCCGCTCGACCATGCCTTCCAGGTAGGCCGCCCGGATCACGCCCAGCGCGGTGCCGAAACCGCCGCTGGCCAGGGCACCGGCGTTGCCGTAGGTGAGCAGGGTCTGGGCGTTGCCCTGGTGCCGGCGAATCAGCTCGATGCCATGCTGAGCCATGGTCAGGTTCGCTTCGCGGTCGCTTTCGTGGATGGCCATCGCCTCGGCCTCCATCACCGCCAGTACGTCCTCGTCGGCACGCAGCCGCTGCAGGCGTTCGCGCATGCGGTTGAGCGACCAGAACAGGTTGGCCGCGGTGGGGCGGGCCTCGGCCAGGGCGAGGAAGTCTTCTTCCAGCACATGCTCCCAATCCTCGCCCTCGGCCAGGCGCTGGCGCACGGCAAGCACCAGGCCATAGGCGGCGCTGATGCCGATGGCCGAGGCCCCGCGCACCGCCATCTGGCGGATCGCCTCGACCACCGCGTCCACGTCGGTGCAGGCCAGCCAGTGCTCACGCGCAGGCAGCAGGCGCTGGTCGAGCAGACGCAAGGTGCCATCCCGCCACTGGATGCCGGTCACCTTCTCCGCCGCCAAAAGTCGCTCGCGCATCGCCTCTCCCCGTCGTTCGCTGATCAAAAGCGGCCGATTATAGCGAGCCTCTGTCACGGGCGCTCGGGTATACTGCGCGTTCTATTTAACAGAACCAGGTGCCCCACGCATGCCCACAGCCCCCTCCCCCCTCGACCTGCTGCTCGTGCCGAGCTGGCTGGTCCCCGTGGAGCCGGCCGGGGTGGTGCTCAAGGAACACGCGCTGGGCATCCGCGACGGCCTGATCGCCTGGCTTGGCCCACGCGACCGGGCGCCCGCAGCGCGGGAGGTGCGCGAGCTGCCCGATTGCCTGCTGTGTCCGGGGCTGATCAACGCCCACGGCCATGCGGCCATGACTTTGCTGCGCGGCTTGGCCGACGACCTGCCGCTGATGACCTGGCTCAAGGAGCACATCTGGCCAGCCGAAGGGCGCTGGGTCGACGAAGCCTTCGTGCGCGACGGCACAGACCTGGCCATCGCCGAGATGCTCAAGGGCGGCGTCACCTGCTTCGCCGACATGTATTTCTTCCCCCGGGAGGTCTGCGACCGAGTGCACCGCAGCGGTATCCGCGCGCAAATCGCCGTGCCGTTGCTGGACGTTCCCATCCCCGGCGCCCGCACTCCCGACGAAGGCCTGCACCTGGCCATCGAGCTGTTCGACGACCTGCGCCACCACCCGCGCATCAGCGTCGCCCTCGGGCCGCACGCGCCTTATACCGTCAGCGACGAGAACCTGGAAAAGATCCGCGTCATCGCCGACCAGCTGGATGCACCGCTGCACATGCACATCCACGAGACCGCCGGCGAAGTCGAGCAGGCCGTGGCCGACAGCGGCGAGCGCCCGCTGGCGCGCCTGGCCCGCCTGGGGTTGCTGGGCCCACGCCTGCAGGCGGTGCACATGACCCAGGTCAGCGACGAAGACCTGGCCCTGCTGGTAGAAAGCGACACCAGCGTGGTGCATTGCCCGGAATCGAACCTCAAGCTGGCCAGCGGCTTCTGCCCGGTGGAACGCCTGTGGCAGGCCGGCGTCAATGTGGCAGTGGGCACCGATGGCGCGGCCAGCAACAACGACCTGGACCTGCTCGGCGAAACCCGAACCGCGGCCCTGCTGGCCAAGGCGGTGGCCGGTTCCGCCACGGCCCTGGACGCCCACCGGGCGCTGCGCATGGCCACCCTCAATGGCGCCCGCGCTTTAGGCCTTGAGGCCGTCACCGGCTCGCTGGAGCCGGGCAAGGCTGCGGACCTGGTGGCCTTCGACCTGTCGGGGTTGGCCCAGCAGCCGGTGCACGACCCGGTCTCGCAACTGATCTACGCCACCGGCCGCGACTGCGCGCGGCACGTCTGGGTCGCCGGCCAGCCACTGCTCGACGACCGCTGCCTGACCCAGATGGACGAACCGGCCCTGACGGCCACCGCCCGCGCCTGGGGCGCGCGCATCGCAGGCAACGAATGACCGGCTGCCAGCCTAGGCTGGCGCCAGTAGCACTTTTATCGAAGATTCAGAGGACTGTTCCATGAGCAACGTCGACCACGCCGAAATCGCCAAGTTCGAAGCCCTGGCCCACCGCTGGTGGGACCGCGAGAGCGAGTTCAAGCCGCTGCACGACATCAACCCGCTGCGGGTCAACTGGATCGACGAGCGCGTAGGCCTGGCCGGCAAGAAGGTGCTGGACGTGGGCTGCGGTGGCGGCATCCTCAGCGAGGCCATGGCCCTGCGCGGTGCCAGCGTCACCGGCATCGACATGGGCGAGGCGCCGTTGGCGGTCGCGCAGTTGCACCAGCTGGAGTCGGGCGTGGAAGTGGAGTACCGGCGCATCACCGCCGAGGACATGGCCGAGGAAATGGCCGGCCAGTTCGACGTGGTCACCTGCCTCGAGATGCTCGAGCATGTGCCGGACCCGTCCTCGGTGATCCGCGCCTGCCATCGCCTGGTCAAGCCCGGCGGCCAGGTATTCTTCTCCACCATCAACCGCAACCCCAAGGCCTACCTGCTGGCCATCGTCGGCGCCGAATACATCCTCAAGATGCTGCCGCGCGGGACCCATGACTTCAAGAAGTTCATCCGCCCGTCCGAGCTGGGGGCCTGGAGCCGCGTCGCAGGCCTTGAGGTGAAGGACATCATCGGCCTGACCTACAACCCGCTGACCAAGCACTACAAGCTCAGCAGCGACGTGGACGTCAACTACATGATCCAGACCCTGCGCGAGGAATGAGCATGCGTTTGCGAGCCGTACTCTTCGATATGGATGGCACCCTGCTGGACACCGCGCCAGACTTCATCGCCATCTGCCAGGCCATGCTGGCCGACCGCGGCCTGCCGGCCATCGACGACCAGCGCATCCGCGACGTGATTTCCGGCGGCGCCCGCGCCATGGTCGCGGCCACCTTCGCCATGGACCCGGACGCCGAAGGCTTCGAAGCCCTGCGCCTGGAGTTCCTGGAGCGCTACCAGCGCGACTGCGCGGTGCACAGCAAGCTGTTCGACGGCATGGCCGAACTGCTCGAGGACATCGAGAAAGGCAACCTGCTGTGGGGCGTGGTCACCAACAAGCCGGTGCGCTTCGCCGAGCCGATCATGCAGCGCCTGGGCCTGGCCGAGCGCTCGGCCCTGCTGATCTGCCCGGACCACGTGAAAAACAGCAAGCCCGACCCCGAACCGCTGATCCTGGCCTGCAAGACCCTGGACCTGGACCCGGCCAGCGTTTTGTTCGTGGGCGACGACCTGCGCGACATCGAGTCCGGCCGCGACGCCGGCACCCGCACGGCGGCGGTGCGCTATGGCTATATTCATCCACAGGACAACCCCAACAACTGGGGCGCCGATGTGGTGGTGGACCACCCGCTGGACCTGCGCAAGGTGATCGACAGCGCCCTGTGCGGCTGCTGACCTGACCGACCGACACCGCTCCCCAAAGGGCTCGCGTCGCTTCATAGATACAGGGAATACACAATGTTCGACTACACCGCCCGCCCAGACCTGCTCAAAGGCCGGATCATCCTGGTCACCGGCGCCGGCCGTGGCATCGGCGCCGCCGCCGCCAAGGCCTATGCCGCCCTGGGCGCCACGGTGCTGCTGCTGGGCAAGACCGAGGCCAACCTCAACGAGGTGTACGACCAGATCGAGGCCGCCGGCCACCCGCAACCGGTGGTGATCCCGTTCAACCTGGAAACCGCCCTGCCCCACCAGTACGACGAGCTGGCGGTGATGATCGAGGAGCAGTTCGGGCGCCTCGACGGGCTGCTCAACAACGCCTCGATCATTGGCCCGCGTACACCGCTGGAGCAGCTCTCGGGCGACAATTTCATGCGTGTGATGCACATCAACGTCAACGCCACCTTCATGCTCACCAGCACCCTGCTGCCGCTGCTCAAGCTGTCCGAGGACGCCTCGGTGGTGTTCACCTCCAGCAGCGTCGGGCGCAAGGGCCGCGCGTACTGGGGTGCCTATGGGGTTTCGAAGTTCGCCACCGAGGGCCTGATGCAGACCCTGGCCGACGAACTGGAAGGCGTGGCGCCGGTGCGCGCCAACAGCATCAACCCGGGCGCAACCCGCACGGCCATGCGCGCCCAGGCCTACCCGAGCGAGAACCCGCAGAACAACCCGCTGCCTGAAGAGATCATGCCGGTGTACCTGTACCTGATGGGGCCGGACAGCACCGGGGTGAATGGGCAGGCGTTCAACGCTCAATAAGGGCTCTGCCTGGGCTGATGCAATCGCCGGCAAGCCGGCTCCCACCCCGATCGTGCCACTCAGGAACCCGTGGGAGCCGGCTTGCCGGCGATTGGGCCGTCAGCCTGCCGCCAATGCGGGCCTCATCCGCCCTTGCTGGCGATTTTCCAGCTGCATGCACCGCTCGAGGAAGAGGAACATGCAGTCATAGCTTTTGCAGATGGTCCTGCGCAGCTCGTTCCTCAGCCCCAAGGTCGGGTTCTCCCCGGCCAGCGTGCAAATGATCTCCAGCGCCTCCCAGGGGTGCGCATCATCGTACTGGGCATGCAATTTCAGCCACTTCATCGCCCGCTTGCGAATCGCGTCTGGGAAGCCTTGGGCATAGGTGTCGGTCGAGCACACCAAAGCCGCCCACTCACCCGTCGCGCCTTCGATGGCGTAGTTGGTGGCGGCCATCGACAGCGCCAGCGACTCGGTGGCGCACACCCGCCAGCACCAGTCGTTGAGGCCATTGAGCTCCGGCGGCACCTCCTGGGCCTGCAGGTCGGCCAGGCTCACGCCATGGGCCTGGCACCAGTGCAGCCAGTAGTCGGCATGGTTGAGTTCGACGCGGATGTTGCGCATCAGCCAGCGCCGCGCCATGTCCTCGCCGGGGTGGCGGGCATAGCGGGTCTTGGTGATGTTGTGGGCCATGTACAGGGAGAACTGCTCGACCACCGGCCAGCCACCGATCAGGTACTGGCGAATGGTCTGCTGCTTGAGCTCGCCATCGCGCAGGCGCTGGTAGAACTCATGTTCCACCACCCGCCGCTTGCTTTCGCGGCAGTCTTCGAGCAGTTGCTGGGCCCAGGCGGGGTAGCTTGCAGGGTCCATCAGAGGACCGATCCGAACGAATGTATCAATCACTTTTCAAGCTCCTTGAATCACGTGATCATCCGGACGGCTCCTTTTTAACGAAAGGTCCCAGGCGCCCGGTGCAACAGGGGCCTTGCGGCTATTCGTTGGCGCTGCAGGCTGTCGCAGGTGAACACCTGCGGCCGCTCGATGAGGTAACCCTGGGCATAATCCACGCCGATCTCCTGCAACGCCTGTTCGATCAACGGCGTCTCGACGAACTCGGCGATGGTCCGCTTGCCCATGACATGGCCGATGTGATTGATCACCTCGACCATGGCGCGGTTGATGGGGTCATCGAGCATGTCTTTGACGAAACTTCCGTCGATCTTCAAGAAGTCTACAGGCAGATGTTTCAAGTACGCGAACGACGACATCCCGGCACAGAAGTCGTCCAGGGAGAACTTGCAACCCAGGCCCTTCAATTCGTTGATGAAGCGAATGGCACTGCCCAGGTTGGCGATTGCGCTGGTCTCGGTTATTTCGAAACACACCAGCCGCGGCGGTATGCGGAACTCCTCGAACAAGCGCTGCAGGTACTCCAGGAACTTGTCGTCGCCGATGCTCGAGCCCGACAGGTTGATGGCGCACATCGCCAGAGGCCCATCACGGCCTTCGTCCAGCGCCTGGCGAATAATTTGGAACACGTTGCGCACCACCCAGCGGTCCAGGGCGGTCATCATGCCGTAGCGCTCGGCGGCGGGGATGAAGCTGCTGGGCAGGATGGTACGGCCGCTTTCGTCATGCAGGCGCAGCAGGATCTCCAGGTGCCCCGGCCCTTCGATGGCGGTCAGCGGGGCGATCTCCTGGGCATACAGGCAGAAGCGGTTTTCCTCCAGGGCCACGTGCAGGCGCTGGATCCAGGCCATCTCGCCGAAGCGCAGGGACAGTTCGCTGTCGTCGGGGTGGTACACCTGCACCCGGTTGCGCCCCTTCTCCTTGGCCATGTAGCAGGCCATGTCGGCAGCACGCAGGGAGGCCTCCAGGGTGCCGGCCGGCTGGGCGAGGTGCACCAGGCCGACGCTCACGGTGGTGACGAAGGGCCGGCCCTTCCACACGAAATGCAGGGTCTGCACAGCCTGGCGCAGTTGCTCGGCGATGCGCTCGGCCTGCTCCGGCGGGCAGTTTTCCAGCAACACGCCGAATTCGTCGCCGCCCAGGCGCGCCAGGGTGTCGCCTTCGCGCAGGCCCGCCTGCAGCACCGCGCAGATATGCCGCAACAGCTCATCGCCGGCGGCATGGCCGCTGGTGTCGTTGACCAGCTTGAACTGGTCCAGGTCCAGGAACATCAATGAATGCCGCCCGGCCTGGCGGGTCAGGCCATTGAGCGCCTGTTCCAGGCGGTATTCGAACTCGCGGCGGTTGGCAAGGCCGGTCAAGGCATCGTGGGTCGCCTGCCAGGACAGGTTGGCGATGTACTGGCGCTCCTGGGTCATGTCGTGCAGCGCCAGCACCAGGCCAGTGACCTTGTTGTCGCTGTAGATCGGCGACCCCACCAGGTTGATCGACACCGTGCTGCCATCCAGGCGTTGGATCAGCCGGCCATGCTCGGAACCGCCCTTGAGGCTGCCGCTGAGCACCTGCTCGACCAGGGTGCGGTTGTCGTGCTCGGCATGTTCGTCCACCAGGCTGAACAACGCTGCCAGGGGCATCCCCTGGGCCTGGCCGGCCGGCCAGTGGGTGAGCAGTTCGGCGGCGGGGTTCATGTAGACGATGATGCCGTCGACATCGGTGGTGATCACCGCGTCGCCGATCGACTGCAAGGTGATCTGCGCGCGCTCGCGCTCGGCCTGTAGAGCGTGGGCGAATGCCTGGCGCTGGGCCAGCAGTTTGCTCGAACGGCGCCAGGCGATGCTGATCAAGAACAGGGCCGTGGCCAGGTTGGTGATCAGCAGCACGCGCAGCAGCATGCGTGAACCTTCTCCGAGGGCATTGCTGAAAGCCCTGGCGGCCGGCGTCACGCCTTCATTGATGGCAACGATGCGGGCCCGCCAGGCATTCACTTCGGCCGGGGTGACTTGGCCCTGGGTGAAACCTGCGCGCATTTCGTTGGCCACCACGTCCAGTTGGCGCAGGTAGTCATCGCCGATGTCCCAGTACGCGATGGCCGTTTCCATGTAGCTGATGTGGCGGAAGTTGCGATAGAACCAGATGATCCGGGCAACGTCGTCGGGGTGGTTTCCGCCTTGCAGGATGCCTTTGCGCGCGGCCTCCTCGTCCGGGTTGGACTGGTCCAGCGCCAGGCGCAACTCGCGGTCGCCCTTGGGCACCTCGGTCGCCTGCAGGTAGCGCTGATAGGTGCGCTCGTCGCGGGTGTCGGCGTACAGGCTGAGGTAGTAGATGGCGTCTTTCTGGGCCTTGGACCACAGGCTTTCGCCCGCCACATAGGCGCGCACGGCAGACATGGCATAAAGGCTCATGCTGCCCAGCAGCACCTGGAAAATCACAACGGCGACGAAGGGCCAGGTGATGCCCAGCAACTTCGGCGTTTCGAAAGTCCGATTTCCCTTCATGTAATCCTTGTCACCGAGGCAGAAAGGCGTATGTCGACCCAGACAAGCACAGCGTAGGCCATTTGCCAGGGGTTCGACGGGTATTTTAGAGCCTGGTAGGGGCCGCTGCGCGGCCAATCGCGGGACAAGCTCGCACCCACAGGAGGTGTTCAGGTCTGCTGCAAATGCCCATACAACTTGGCATACAGCCCACCCTCGGCGATCAGCTGCTGGTGGTCGCCATCCTCGGCCACATGTCCACCGTCGAACACCAGCACCCGGTCGGCCTGTTTAACCGCAGACAACCGGTGGGCGATGATCAGCGTGGTACGCCCACTCAGGAAGCGCGCCATGGCCTGATGCAGGTTGTACTCGGTGGCGGCGTCCAGGGCCGAGGTGGCTTCGTCGAGGATCACCACCTTGGGCTCGGCCAGGATCATCCGGGCGATCGCCAGGCGCTGGCGCTGGCCGCCCGACAGACGCACGCCGGAGCGCCCCACCACACTGTCCAGGCCCTGAGGCAAGGCGGCGATGGTGGCGTCCAACTGGGCGATACGCAGGGCCTGCCAGCAGGCCTCGTCGCTGCAGTCGCGGCCCAGAGTCAGGTTGGCGCGCACGCTGTCGTTGAACAGCGAAGGGTGCTGCAGCACCACCGCGACATTCTCGCGCAGGGTCTCGTAGCCGATCTCCTGAAGGCTCGCGCCGCCGAAACGAATGGTCCCGGCCTGGGCGCTGTACAGGCCCAGCAGCAGTTGCACCAGGGTGCTCTTGCCTCCGCCACTGGCACCGACGATCGCCACCTTCTCGCCGGCGGCGATGGACAGGTTCAGGTGCTCCAGCACCGGCTCCTCGGCATAGGCGAAACGCAGGTCGCGCACCTCGATGCCGACCGTATCACGCCCACCGAAGGGGTCCACGGCCGCCGGGTACTGGGGCTCGTCGGCCCGCGCCAGCAATTCATTGAGCCGGCTCAGGGCGCCGCCGGCAGCATAGTAGGCGTACTGCAGGTTGAGCAGCTGTTCCACCGGCCCGATCATGAACCACAGGTAGCTGAACACCGCCAGCATCTGGCCGATGGACAGGTCGGAGAACAGCACCGTGAGCATGGCCGCAGCACGGAAGATATCGATGCCGAACTGGAACAGCAGCCCGCTGGCACGGCCGCTGGCGTCGCTCTTCCACTGCGAGGCCACGGCATAGTCGCGCACCTCGCGGGCCCGCAGGCCGAGGCGGCCGAGGAAGTACCCCTGGCGGTTGCCGGCGCGCACTTCCTGGATGGCATCCAGGGTTTCGGCCAGCGCCTGGGTGAAACGCGCGGTGCTGTCGTTCTCCAGCTTCTTCAGATGCTTGACCCGCTTGCCCAGTTGCACGGTGAAGTAGATCACCAGCGGGTTGAACAGCAAGATCAGCATGGCCAACTGCCAGTGCATCCAGATGAGGATGGCCGCCGTGCCGGTGAGGGTGAGCACGGCCACCAGGAAGCGGCTCAGGGTCTCGCCGACGAACTTGTCCAGCGTGTCCAGGTCGGTGACCAGGTGCGTGGTCACGGTTCCGCTGCCCAGGCTTTCGTATTCCTTGAGGGAGATGCGCTTGAGTCGCTCGATCAGGCGGATGCGCAAACGGTACACGATGTCCTTGGCCAGGCCCGCGAACAGCTTGGCCTGGACCACGTTGAAGGCCAGCGCGGCGAGGCGCAGGCAGAGGGTCGCGAAGAGCATCAGGCCGATGTAGCCGGCCGCCACCTGCCAGCTGCCGGGCAAGAAGTGGTTCATCCACTTGAGCGCGGCGTCGCCATGGCCCAGCAGCACTTCGTCCACCAGCAACGGCAGCAGCAAAGGGATCGGCACGCTGCACAAGGCGGCGAGCACCGCCACCAGGTTAGCGGTCCACAGGGCTTTCTTGTGGTGCAGGGCCAGGCGACGGATTTCGGCCCAGCTCAATCGATCGGCCACAGCGGGGGCCTTCCCCGGCACAGGGTCGGACGACCCTGGCAGGTCAAGCACAAGCGGCCTGCTGCAGCCAGCGGCCGAGCAGAGGCTGCAGGCGCTCGAGCGGCTGGTAGCCGTTGGTCAGCAGGGCCAGCTGGCCATTGCGTTCGGCCAGCAGGGTCGGGAAGCCGGCGATGCCGAGGTCTTGCACCCAGCTGAAGTCGGCTGCGGTGGCGGCGCGAATGTCGGCGCTGGAGAACGCCTCGGCGAACCGCGCACGGTCGAAACCGGCCTGCTCGGCCAGCTCCACCAATTGCGGGGCGCGGGTGACGTCCACACCCTGCTCGTAGAACGCCCGCTGGATCGCCCCCAGCAGCGGCAAGGCCCGCTCGGCGTCGAGCTCGCGGGCGGCCACCAGGGCGCGGCAGGCTGGCTCGGTGTCGTAGACGAAGCCATCGGGCATGGCGCCTTCGAAGCGGAAGGACTGGCCGGTGGCCTCGGCGACCGCCTGCCAGTGCTCGAGGATGTAGCGACGGGTCGAGGCGTCCAGGGCACTGCTGCCCGAACGCAGCCCGCCGGGCACCAGGCGCGTCGGCACGCCGGCCTCACGGGCCTGGGCGATCAGCGCCTCGGCCACCGGGGCGAAGCCCCAGCACCAGGAGCACATCGGGTCCATCACATACAGCAGGCGTGCGGACATGCAGTCAAGCCTCGGCTTTGTAGTTGTAACCGATCGGGTGAGGCAGGTTGCGCGCCTTGGCCAGCTCGATCTGCTTCTGCCGGTCGATGGCGCTGCGCCGGGTCTTCTCGCTCAGGCTGTCCCAGCAATGCGGGCAACTGATGCCTGGCGAATAGTGCTCGGACGCACGGTCCTCCACGCTGATCGGGTGGCGGCAGGCATGGCACTGGTCGTACTCGCCCTCGGTCAGGTCATGGCGCACCGTGACGCGGTTGTCGAAGACGAAGCAGTCGCCGTCCCAGAGGCTTTCTTCCTGAGGCACTTCCTCGAAGTATTTCAGGATGCCGCCCTTAAGATGATAGACCTCCTCGAAGCCTTCACCGAGCATGTAGCTGGAGGCTTTTTCACAGCGGATACCGCCGGTGCAGAACATCGCAACCTTCTTGTGCCTGCTGGGGTCGAAGTTGGCCTTGATGTACTCGGGGAACTGGCGGAAGGTCTCGGTCTTGGGGTCGATGGCGCCCTTGAAGGTGCCGATGGCCACTTCATAGTCGTTGCGGGTGTCGATCAGCAGCACCTCGGGGTCGCTGATCAGGGCGTTCCAGTCCTTGGGCTCGACGTAGGTGCCGACCTTGTGGTTCGGGTCCACGCCCGGCACGCCCAGGGTGACGATCTCTTTCTTGAGCTTGACCTTGGTGCGGTAGAACGGCTGCTCGTCGCAGTAGGATTCCTTGTGGTCGATGTCCACCAGGCGCGAGTCGCTGCGCAGCCAGGCGAGCAGGCCGTCGATGCCTTCACGGGTGCCCGAGACGGTGCCGTTGATGCCTTCGAGGGCCAGCAGCAAGGTGCCTTTGACGCCGTTGTCGACCATGGTCTTGAGCAGCGGCTCGCGCAGCTCGACGTAGTCTTCCAGGGTGACGAACTTGTACAGCGCCGCCACGACGATAGCTTGGGTCATGAATCGATTCTCCAGGTGGTCGCCCTCGTAAGGGGCGGACCGGGTTCTACAAAAGCATGGGGGCTACTGCACAGCCCATCGCCGGCAAGCCGGCCCCCGCAGGTTCGGCGCAGCCATCAAGCGCTGCACTGGACCTGTGGGAGCCGGCTTGCCGGCGATGGGCCGCGCAGCGGCCCCCAGGGAATGACGCGGATTGTATCAGAACGACCGAAAGGATTCAGTGCCCGCCGCCCGCGCACACCGGCGAGGCCGGCGCGACACCCACCGCCGCCCATTCCTCAGGCGTGTAGGTGTGGATGGCCAGGGCATGGATCTGCCCCATCAGCTCACCCATGGTGGCGTAGACCTTCTGGTGGCGCTTGACGCTGTTCAACCCGGCGAACTGCTCGCTGACCAGCACCGCCTTGTAGTGGGTCTCCTGGCCACGGCTGTGCATGTGGCTTTCGTTGTGCACTTCAAGGTGCTGCGTGGCCAGCGGCGCCAGCTGCTGTTCGATGCGTTGCTGCATGCTCATCGGGCGTTACTCACTTCTTCGCGGGTGCGGCCTTGCCGGCGTTCGGGTCCAGTTCCTTGGTCATGTCGTCGAGCAGCTTGTTGACCACCGGTACCGCCGGCTCGAGCTTGGCCTGGGTCATCTGGGCCGACTGCTGGGTGACCTTGGGCATCTCACGCATGACCTTGCGGCCCAGGGGCGATTCGTAGAACTTGACCAGGTCCTTGAGCTCGGCCTCGGTGAAGGTGTCGGTGTACAGCTTGACCATGTCCGGCTTGATCTTGTTCCAGCCGATGGCGTTGTCCAGGGCGGCGTTGGCCTTGGCCTGGTAGCTCTCCAGCACGGCTTGCTTGGAGGCAGGTGCCTTGGTCTGGGCGAAGCGCTGGGCGAACATTTGCTGGACCTGCATGTAGACCGGGGTGCCCAGCTTGTCGGCGTTGGCCAGGGTCAGGAATTTTTCCGCGGCGGCGTTGTGGCTGGCGGTGGCGGCCAGGACCTGGCCGCTGGCGAAGGCCAGGGTAACGGCGGCGGCGGCGCAAAGGGCACGGAGACGGGTCATTGCATTTCCTTCAAGAGAGGGAGGGGTTACCTCAGAGAAGAGCATTCTGCGCCGCAGCGGGCACAGTGCTCAAGTGGCGCGACGAGCGACGGAACCGCTCTGTCGATTCAGGGCCTAAACTGCGGTTTCGGACTGACAAAGGAGTGAACGCAGTATGAGCCGTATCGAGACAGACAGCCTGGGCCCGGTCGAAGTTCCAGAGGACGCCTACTGGGGCGCGCAGACCCAGCGTTCGCTGATCAACTTCGCCATCGGCAAGGAGCGCATGCCCCTGGCCGTGCTGCACGCCCTGGCCCTGGTCAAGAAGGCCGCCGCGCGCGTCAACGACCGCAACGGCGACCTGCCGGCGGACATCGCCCGGCTCATCGAGCAGGCTGCCGACGAAGTGCTCGCAGGTGAACATGACGACCAGTTCCCGCTCGTCGTCTGGCAAACCGGCAGCGGCACCCAGAGCAACATGAACGTCAACGAGGTGATCGCCGGCCGCGCCAACGAGCTGGCCGGCAAGGGCCGTGGCGGCAAGGCGCCGGTGCACCCGAACGACCATGTCAACCGCTCCCAGAGCTCCAACGACTGCTTCCCTACCGCCATGCACATCGCCGCCGCCCAGGCGGTGCATCATAAGCTGCTGCCGGCGATCGCCGAGCTGTCGGCGGGGCTGGCAGAGCTCTCGGCGCGTCACCAGCACCTGGTCAAGACCGGCCGCACCCACATGATGGACGCTACGCCCATCACCTTCGGCCAGGAGCTGTCGGCATTCGTCGCCCAGCTCGACTACGCCCAACGGGCGATCCGCGCCAGCCTGCCGGCGGTGTGCGAGCTGGCCCAGGGCGGCACCGCGGTAGGCACGGGCCTGAATGCCCCGCACGGGTTCGCCGAGGCCATCGCTGCAGAGCTGGCGGCGCTGTCGGGCCTGCCCTTCGTCACCGCGCCGAACAAGTTCGCCGCCCTCGCCGGCCATGAGCCCTTGACCACCCTGGCCGGCGCCCTCAAGACCCTCGCCGTGGCGCTGATGAAGATCGCCAACGACCTGCGCCTGCTCGGCTCCGGCCCGCGGGCAGGCTTGGCCGAGGTGCGCCTGCCGGCCAACGAGCCGGGCAGCTCGATCATGCCGGGCAAGGTCAACCCGACCCAGTGCGAGGCGCTGTCGATGTTGGCCTGCCAGGTGCTGGGCAACGATGCCGCCATCGGCTTTGCCGCGAGCCAGGGGCATTTGCAGCTGAACGTGTTCAAGCCGGTGATCATTCATAACCTGCTGCAGTCGATCGAGCTGCTGGCCGACGGTTGCCGCAACTTCCAGCAGCATTGCGTGGCGGGTATCGAGCCGGACGCCGAGCAGATGGCCGCGCACCTGGAGCGTGGGCTGATGCTGGTGACGGCGCTGAACCCGCACATTGGTTACGACAAGGCCGCGGAGATCGCCAAGAAGGCCTATGGCGAAGGCAAGACACTGCGTGAGGCGGCGCTGGAACTGAAGTACCTGACCAACGAGCAGTTCGACCAGTGGGTGAGGCCGGAGAACATGCTGGCCCCAGGCGCCAAAGGTTAGATGATGTATTGACGGTACCGGCCCTATCGCCGGCAAGCCGGCTCCCACCCCGAGCGTGCCAACCCGGATCCAGTGGGAGCCGGCT
>NZ_JADLJL010000021.1 GCF_015680235.1 Pseudomonas guariconensis | reverse complement strand
CTTGATCGCGGGACAAGCCCGCTCCCACAGGCGGCGCTAGCCGCTTGTTCTTTAGTGCGACAGCGCAGCCCGGGAGGGATGGGTTATCTCCTACAGGTTCATCGCGCCTCTGGGAGCGCCGTAGGAGCGGCCTCGTGCCGCGAAAGGGCCGCGCAGCGGCCCCGGGGCGCCGGATCAGTGCGACAGGTAGACGGTCAACGTTTGCCCAGGCTTGAGGGCATGACCGCTGCGTGGGTTCCAGCGCTTGAGGTGCTTCATCTCCACATTGAAGCGCTTGGCCACCGCATAGAGCGAGTCGCCCTTGCGTACCTTGTATTGGGTGGAGCGCTGCTTGGACGATGCGACACGGTTCGCGGCGCCGCTCGAACTGCCGCCACGCAGGGCGAGTACCTGGCCGGCCTTGACGCGGTTGCCGGAGAGGCGGTTCCAGCGCTGCAGGTCACGTACCGAGACGCGGTGGGCCTTGGCGATGCTGCTCAGGTTGTCGCCACGCTTGACCCGATAGCTGCGCGCCTTCACCGGCGCCTTGGCTTCGGCCAGGGCGGCCTGGAACACGGCCTTGTTCGGTTGCAGGCTGACCAGCTCCTCGGGTTTGAGGTTGGACAGGCTGTCGGACAGCAACTGGGCCTTGGCGGTAGGCACCAGCAGTTGCTTGGGGCCGTCTACGGTCATGCGTTTCTTGAAGGCTGGGTTGAGCTGGATCAGCTCGTCTTCGTCGATATCGGCGAACGCGGCGACCCGGGACAGGTCCAGGCGTTCGTTGATGGCGACAGCTTCGAAGTAGGGCTCGTTGGCGATCGGGTTGAGGTTCACGCCATAGGCATCGGGGGTCAGCACCACCTGCGACAGGGCCAGCAGCTTGGGCACGTAGTCGCGGGTCTCCTGGGGCAGGGGCAGGTTCCAGTAGTCGGTCGGCAGGCCCAGGCGCTCGTTGCGCTCGATGGCCCGGCTGACCGTGCCTTCACCGGCATTGTAGGCCGCCAGGGCCAGCAGCCAGTCGCCGTTGAACATGTCATGCAGGCGGCTCAGGTAATCCAGCGCGGCATTGGTCGATGCGGTGATGTCGCGACGCCCGTCGTAGAAGTTGGTCTGGCGCAGCTTGAAGTGGCGGCCGGTGGACGGGATGAACTGCCACAGGCCGACCGCATGGGCGCGTGAGTAGGCCATCGGGTTGTAGGCGCTCTCGATCGCCGGCAGCAGGGCCAGCTCCAGCGGCATGTCGCGTTCTTCGAGGCGCTCGACAATATAGTGCAGGTAGAGGCTGCCGCGTTCGCCCGCGCTCTCCAGGAACGTGGGGTTGCTGGCGAACCACAGGCGCTGCTGTTCGATGCGCGGGTTGACGCCGATATCGTCCTGAAGGGCGAAGCCCTGGCGCATGCGCTCCCAGACATCCTGCGGCGCCTGCTCGACCGGCTTGACCAGCAGGGGGGCAGGCTTGTGCTTGACGCGCGCCTGGTAGCTTGCGCGAACGCTGTCGGATTCGTCGTGCTGACGGGTGCTCTGGCAGCCCACCAGGGTGGCGGCCAGGGCCAGCGCACTGATTTGGGCCAGACGCGTCAGGGCGACGGATTGAGAGGTTCTGCGGCTACGGGAAGACATCGGCTGGGACAGGTTTCCGGGCGAAAAATTTCGGCGATTCTAGAAACCGGCCCCCGCGTGGTCAACCTTTGACCACACCTTGCGATATATCGTGGGGTTATCAGAAGGTGTCCTTCCAAGACCTCAAGGCAGCAAAAACAGCGGCTTGGCTTGGATTGGAATGCCCCTTCCATTCGTCTGCTTTTTGTTTAACGGATGTTTCAGCCGTGCGAAGAAAGGGGTTGGTGGCCCGTTCCAGGGCGATGGTTGATGGCAATGTGATGCGATCGTTGGCGCGCAAGCGGGTAACGTCGTCGAACCGTTGACCCAGCTCGCGGTTCGAAGGTTCCACTGCCTTGGCGAAACGCAGGTTGCTCAGGGTGTATTCATGGGTGCAATACACCTGTGTTTCGGCCGGCAGTGCGGCCAGGCGCGACAGGGAGTGGTGCATCTGTTCCGGTGTGCCTTCGAACAGACGGCCGCAACCGCCGGCGAACAGCGTGTCGCCACAGAACAGCAGTGGCGCGCCGTAGTAGGCGATGTGCCCCAGGGTGTGGCCAGGCACGGCGATGACCTGTAAATCCATGCCCAGCACCTGGACCTGGTCGCCATCGTCCAGCGCCAGGTCGCGGGCCGGGATACGCTCGCGGGCCGGGCCGCACACCCGTGCGCCGGTGGCCTGCTTCAGGGCCTGCACGCCGCCGACGTGGTCGTGATGGTGGTGCGTCACCAGGATGTCTTCCAACACCCAGCCCGGGTGGGCCTCGAGCCATTTCAGCACAGGGCCGGCGTCACCCGGGTCGACCACCGCGCAGCGACGTTTGGCAGTATCCTGTAACAGCCAGATGTAATTGTCGGAGAAAGCGGGAAGAGCATCGATCTGTATCATGTGCGTAACCGAATCGCCTGGCGTGAACATGAAGGCATCTTAACTGCGATGGCGCAGGGGGAGAACCTTCGAGGGAGAACGCAATGACCGACAAAGCCTTTGCCCAAGCCGATCCTGACTGGATCGAGCTGACCCGCCTGGCCCGTGACTGGTTCGATGGGCCGCTGGGGCAAATGATGCTGCGCGAGGAGGAACAACTCCTCGAGGACGAGCTTGGCCGCTTCTTCGGCGGCTTCCTGGTGCACTACGGCCCGTGTGCCGAACCGCCGCCCAACGCGCCGCAGGTACAGCGCAACGTCCGCCTCGGCGCGCCGTTGCCGGGAGTCGAGATCGTCTGTGAGGAGCAGGCCTGGCCGCTTTCCGAGCACGCCGCCGACGTGGTGGTGCTGCAACATGGCCTGGACTTCAGCCTGTCGCCCCATGGGCTGCTGCGCGAGGCGGCCAGCGCGGTGCGCCCCGGTGGCCACCTGCTGATCGTCGGGATCAACCCGTGGAGCAGTTGGGGCATGCGCCATTGGTTCAGCCGCGGCGCCTTGCGCAAGGCGCGCTGCATCTCGCCTTCGCGGCTTGGCGACTGGCTCAACCTGCTGGGCTTCGCGCTGGAGAAACGCCGCTTCGGGTGCTATCGTCCGCCGCTTGCCTCGCCGGTCTGGCAACAACGCCTGGCCGGGTGGGAGCGCATGGCCGGAGGTTGGCAGGGCGCCGGAGGCGGCGTCTACCTGGTGGTGGCGCGCAAGATGGTGGTGGGCCTGCGGCCGCTGCGCCAGGAGCGGCGCGAGCCGATGGGCAAGCTGCTGCCGTTGCCGCTGGCCAAGGTCAACCGCCGCCATAGCGAGCCTTGAAGGGCCTGGCGTCGATAATACAGAGCGAGTACATGAGCGATAGCGTCGAGATCTACACCGATGGTGCCTGCAAGGGCAACCCGGGCCCGGGTGGCTGGGGTGTGCTGATGATTTACAAGGGCGTCGAGAAGGAGCTGTGGGGCGGCGAACGCGAGACCACCAACAACCGCATGGAGCTCATGGCGGCGATCCAGGGCTTGATGGCCCTCAAGCGCGAATGCGAGGTGGTGCTGACCACCGATTCGCAGTATGTGATGAAGGGCATCAACGAGTGGATGGCCAACTGGAAGAAGCGCGGCTGGAAAACCGCCGCCAAGGAACCGGTCAAGAACGCCGACCTCTGGCAACAGCTCGACGAACAGGTCAACCGCCACAAGGTGACCTGGAAGTGGGTGCGCGGGCACATCGGCCACCCCGGCAACGAGCGCGCCGACCAATTGGCCAACCGAGGGGTCGATGAGGTCCGCGCCAAGCGCTGAACCCTGGCACAGGGCCGCTACCCACCCCATCGCCGGCAAGCCGGCTCTCATAGAACAACGCATAACTATTTGATTTTGCGGGCCTTGTGGGAGCGGGCTTGTCCCGCGATTGGGCCGGGCCGGATATCACCGTCGCCTGGCAAGGGCTTCGCCCTTGATCGCGGGACAAGTCGGACCGCCGCACCGCCGCTCCCACAGGGGGGCGGCGCTAGCCGCTTGTTCTCTGCGCGACAGCGCAGCCCGAAGGGCTGGGTAATCTCCCACCTGCCTGGCGCTGGTCTCGCAAGCATCGCCGTACCTGTGGGAACCGGCTTGCCGGCGATGGGGTGAAGCTAATGCGCATGGGTGGAGCTTGACGCCTGTCGTTTGGGTTACAATCCCCGGCTTAGTCATGTGATGCAAGTTGGAGCTACCCGCGTGGAGCAGCAAGTCAACCGGTACGTCGTCCTCGATACCGAAACCACCGGCATGCCGGTCAGCGAAGGCCATCGGATCATCGAGATCGGCTGCGTCGAGGTCATCGGCCGGCGCCTGACCGGGCGCAACTTCCACGTCTACCTGCAACCGGACCGCGAGAGCGACGAAGGCGCGATCGGGGTGCACGGCATCACCGATGCCTTCCTGGTCGGCAAGCCGCGTTTCGCCGATGTCGCCGAAGAGTTCTTCGAGTACATCCAGGGTGCGCACCTGGTCATCCACAACGCGGCGTTCGACGTCGGCTTCATCAACAACGAATTCGCCCTGCTGGGCCAGCACGACCGTGCCGACATTTCCCAGCATTGCACCATCATCGATACCCTGATGCTGGCGCGGGCCCGCCATCCTGGCCAGCGCAACAGCCTCGACGCGTTGTGCAAACGCTACGGCATCGACAACTCCGGCCGTGAATTGCACGGCGCACTGCTCGACTCGGAACTGCTGGCCGATGTCTACCTGGCGATGACCGGTGGCCAGACCAGCCTGTCACTCGCGGCCCATGGGGCCGAGGGCGAGGAAGGCGGGGAGGGCGGTACCGGCAGCGAGATCCGGCGGATCGTCGGGCGCCAGCCGGGGCGGGTGATCATGGCCAGCGCCGAAGAGCTCGAGGCCCATGCCGAGCGCTTGGCGGCGATCGCCAAGTCGGCGGGTGCGCCCTCGATGTGGCAGGCATTGAGCGAGCCTGCCGCGAACTGACTGTTGGAACCTGGGGCGCGTAGCGGCCCCAGGACCTGCACTCGCCGCCGATTCGATCAGTCGCGGTACTCGCACAGATAGGCCGTATCGACTGCCACTTTCAGCTGGAACTTGCTGTCGGCCGGCACGTTGAACTGGCTGCCTGCCTTGAACACTTCCCAGTTGTCGCTGCCTGGCAGCTTGACGGTCAGCGCACCGGACACCACATGCATGATCTCGCGCTTGGCGGTGCCGAACTCGTACTCGCCGGGCGCCATGACGCCTACGGTCGCCGGGCCTTCCTCGCCTGCGAAGCCGATCGACTTGACGGTGCCATCGAAGTATTCATTGACCTTGAACATGGAGCGACTCCTGAAAGAAGGATGAAAAAGGGCTGGCCAGTATGCCCAAGCCCCCACACGCCGTCATCTGAATTCAGGTGCCGGTGGCCGGCAGGCTCAAGGGCAATAGCCGGGCGGTGTTGCGGGCGTCCTCCAGGGCGCGGTGCTGCTGGCCGGTGAACTGCATCCCGGCCAGTTGCAGGGCACTGTTGAGCCCCAGGGGGCGTTGCAGGTGGCGAGCCTTGGCGAAGCGTTGCTTGAGGTTGATATGGGGCAGGGTCTGCAACAGGCTCGTGACCTGATGCTGTTGCCATTCCTGGCTCAGCTGCTGACGGTCGTAGTCGCCCCAGCTGACCCAGGCCTGCAGGCGTTCACTGTGATGGCCCAGCCAACGTTCGAATTGCGCCCACACGTCGGGGAAGGTCGCCGCGCCGTCGACGCTGGCCTGGCTGATGTGCGTCAGGGTGCGGCAGAAGGGCGTCAGTTGCGGCCGCCGCCGGGGGCGTACGAAACGTTGGAAGTGATCGACCTCGCGGCCTTCGCGGGTCACCAGGCTTGCACCGATTTCAATGATTTCCATCTCCGTGACCGGCCAGCCCCCGTCGTCGGTGGTGGCTTCCAGGTCAATCACCAGCCAATGGCCCATACCAGGGCTCCCTTCAAGACGCAGCAACTGCGTGGTCGCTAGAGCGTAGCCAATGTCTGCGCCGAGGGCATCCCCTGGCACTTTGGCATAAGCTGTTGTGCCTTGGCGGGAAAACGCCTAGGTTAGTTGGATCCCGTTCGAACCGTGACGAGTGCCCTCTCTTGATTCGCGTACCCGGCCTCAAGGCCCTGTCTCGTTTGTTGGTCTTCGCTGCGTTGTCGCAGGCCTTGCTCGCGCAGGCTGGCCCGGTAGTGGAGGTGAGGGTTGGCGGCGCGCATTTTCCTCCCTATACCGTGCGCCCCGAACAAGGCGCCGAAAGCGGCTTGCTGCCGCAGGTGCTCAAGGCGCTCAACCAACTGCAACAGCAGTACCATTTCGTGCTCGTGCCTACCTCCGTGCCGCGGCGCTTCGGCGATTTCCAGCAGGGGCGTACCGACATCGCCATGTTCGAAAACCCCGAGTGGGGCTGGGACCGCTTTCCCCACCAGAGCGTGGACCTGGGCCTGGAAGACGCCGAGATCTTCGTCGCCCGCCAGCAGCCCGGGCGCGGCCAGGAGTACTTCGAGAACCTGCAGGGCAAACGCCTGGCCCTGTTCAACGGCTATCACTACGCATTCGCCAACTTCAATTCCGACCCGTACTACCTGGGCGAGACCTACGACGCGATCCTGACCTATTCACACGACAGCAACCTGTTGATGGTCGAGCGCGGGCGTGTCGATATCGCCTTGGTCACGCGTTCCTATTTCATCGATTTCTGCGTCCGCCGCCCTGACATCGCCAAGCAGTTCCTGGCCTCCGAACGCATCGACCAGCGTTATCGCCACTACGCCATCCTGCGCCCCGAGTCGCCCATCGACGCCAAGGCGTTTGCCTCGCTGATACGGCGCCTGCATGACAACGGCGAGATGCTGCGGATCTTCCAGCCTTACCGGGTCAAGGTGGTGAGGCCGTCGGCCGACTAAATTCCCTGGTGTAGGTCACGTCTACCGGATTGAACCCTTCATTCCTTTTCGAGAGCCGTGACCATGCCGTTCGATGCCGCTTCGCTGCCTCTTTCCTTGCCCCGCTGGCGCAGCCTCAGTGCCGATGAAGGGGCTACCCACTTGAGCCTGACACTCGAGGGCCGCCCGCTGATCCAGGTGCGCCTGGCCCCTGGCGCTGTCCTTGAGGTGCACCTGGAGCGTCTGTGCCCGGAGCGCCCCGAGCAGGCCTTGTGGGCGGCATGCTATTGGCTGCTGTCGCGCGACCCGGCCTGCCAGCGCCTGGCCTGGCACATGCACCAGGCGCTGCCCCAGGCGCTGGCCAGCGGGCTGCTGGTGGCTGGCGAGCGTCCGGGCGTGTACCTGTGCGAGCGTGGGCTGTTCTGGCAACTGCCCCAGCCGTGGCTTGGCGATGCGGCGGCCAGTAACTACCCTCAGCAGATGATGATCAGCGACGGCAAGCGCCACCCCAGGCGCCCGCCCAAGCCGCGCGGTGAGGTGTACCGGCGTTTCGATGCGCGCCTGGGTGCCTGGGTGTCGCTGCGCACGTTGGAGATCGACCGGGACCTGGCGCGTTTCAACCGTTGGCAGAACGATCCGCGTGTCGCGCAGTTCTGGCAGGAGGCCGGCAGCCTCGAGCAGCACCGCGAATACTTGGCGAAACTCGAGGCCGATCCGCACACGCTGACCCTGGTCGGTTGCTTCGATGACGAGCCGTTCGCCTATTTCGAGGCCTACTGGGCCAAGGAAGACCGGATCGCCCCGTTCTACCCGGCTGGCGACTACGACCGCGGCGTCCACATGCTGGTGGGCGAGCAGGCGCATCGCGGCCCGCACAAGGTGGCCAGCTGGTTATCGGCGCTGGTGCACTATCTGTTCCTGGACGACCCACGCACCCAGCGGGTGGTCGCCGAGCCACGCGCCGACAACGGCAGGATGATCGGCTACCTGCACGACCAGTGCTTCCATTGCGAGAAGGAGTTCGATTTTCCGCACAAGCGGGCGGCATTGATGATCCTGGGGCGGGAGCGGTTCTTCGATCGCTGCAGGCTGGTTTGAGCGGGTTCGGCCGCTCCACCGCCGTTCCCACAGAGGTCAGCGCTTGCCACTAGTGCTTTGTGGGACAGCGCGCCATTCGATTTTTCGGGCTCTGTGGGAGCCGGCTTGCCGGCGATGAGGGCGAGGGACCTCAGCCCTGACGGCTGTGCTTGCGGCAATGGATCAACGCATCGCGAATCATGAAGTTCACCAGTGTCGGCGATACACCCAGCTCCTTGGCGATGTCCTTCTGTGGCACCCCGTGCAGGCGATACATCTCGAAGGCATAGCGGGTGCGCTGGGGTAACTCGCCCAGGGCCTCGGCAATGTGTTCGAGGGTGGCAAGGTTGATATGGGTGGCTTCGGGCGAGGCGTTCTGCAGGACGACATTGAGGCCTTCCTCCTCGCTGCCCGAGTACTTGAGCTCCATGGCTTGCTTGCGATAGTGGTCGATCGCCAGGTTGCGCACGATCTGGAACAGGTAACTGAGCTGGGCCTTGAACGAGGATGTGATGTGCGGCGCCGCGCTGAGCCGGAAGAAGGCGTCCTGCACCACGTCTTCGGCCCGCGAGCGGCAGCCGGTGATGCGTGCGGCGATCTTGACCAGGATGCTGCGGTTGTCGACGAATGCCTGGAGTAGGGGTGAATCGCACTTACTTGTGGATAGTTGTTCCGCCATGGAAATCACCTTGTCTCGAAGAGAGGAGGGAGCACACCTGAGTGGGACGCTTCCTACGACGTGCGACAAGCTATGCTCAGTGATAATGATTGTCAAATGCGAAATAGAATTAATATCTGGAGGCAAATCGTCTAAGTCCCGGAGCGTGAACCGGTTCACTTTCCGCTTTTGCACATCGCGTCCCTCGCTGCCTCGGTGCCGCGCGCCCGTCTAATTATTTCCCCGGCCCATCCGTTCCCCTGTGTACATCCAGCTGCCGAACGCTGCCCGCCGACCGGCGTGGCACTGCCCGGCGCGATCCACCCAGACACTGGCAGGAACTCCCCATGACGGACGCCTTCGAACTCCCGCTCTCGCTGGTCCAGGCCCTGGCGCAACGCGCCGCGCAGACCCCGGACCGGATCGCCTTGCGCTTTCTGGCCGACAATCCCGACGAGCAGGCCGTGCTCACCTATCGGGACCTGGACCTGCGCGCACGCGTCATCGCCGCCGCCCTGCAGGCACGGGCCGGCCTTGGCGATCGGGCGGTGCTGCTGTTCCCCAGCGGCCCGGACTACGTCGCGGCGTTCTTCGGCTGCCTGTATGCGGGTGTCATCGCCGTGCCGGCCTACCCACCGGAGTCGGCGCGTCAGCATCACCAGGAGCGCTTGCTGTCGATCATCGACGATGCCGAGTCGCGCCTGCTGCTGACGGTGCAGGCGCTGTGCAGCAGCCTGCAAGGCCTGGCCGGCGACACTGCGCCAGGCCTGCTGGCGGTGGATGAATTGGACCCTGCCTTGGCCGGCCAATGGCGCGAGCCGGCATTGACCGCCGAGGACATCGCGTTCCTGCAATACACCTCCGGCTCCACCGCGCAGCCCAAGGGCGTGCAGGTCAGCCACGGCAACCTGGTGGCCAACGAGCAACTGATCCGCCACGGGTTCGGGATCGACCTGAACCCGGATGATGTCATCGTCAGCTGGTTGCCGCTGTACCACGACATGGGCCTGATCGGCGGCCTGCTGCAACCGATCTTCAGCGGCGTGCCCTGCGTGTTGATGTCGCCGGGGTATTTCCTCGCCCGGCCGTTGCGCTGGCTGCAGGCGATCAGCGAATACGGCGGCACCATCAGCGGCGGCCCTGACTTCGCCTACCGCCTGTGCAGCGAGCGGGTCAGCGAGGCGGCCCTGGCCGGCCTCGACCTGAGCCGCTGGCGCGTGGCGTATTCGGGTTCCGAGCCGATCCGCCAGGACAGCCTGGACACCTTCGCCGACAAGTTCCGCCCCTGCGGTTTCGACCCGGCCAGCTTCTTCGCCAGCTACGGCCTGGCTGAGGCGACCCTGTTCGTCAGTGGCAGCCGGCGTGGCCAGGGTATCGCCGCCCTGGAGCTGGATGCCGAGGCCTTCGCCGCCAACCGCGCCGAGCCGGGAAAGGGTAGTGTGCTGATGAGCTGTGGCTACCCACAGCCCGGGCATGCCGTGCGTATCGTCGACCCGCAAGGCCTGCAGGCCCTGGGCGACAATCAGGTCGGGGAACTCTGGGCCGCCGGCCCGAGCATCGCCCTGGGCTACTGGCGCAACCCGCAGGCCAGCGCCCGGACTTTCGTCGAGCAGGACGGCCAGACCTGGCTGCGCACCGGCGACCTGGGCTTCCTGCGCGCAGGCGAAGTGTTCGTCACTGGGCGCCTGAAGGACATGCTGATCGTGCGCGGGCAGAACCTCTACCCGCAGGATGTGGAAAAGACCCTGGAGCGCGAAGTCGAAGGTTTGCGCAAAGGGCGTGTTGCGGTGTTCGCGGTCGACGACCAGGGCGAGGAGGGCATCGGCGTGGCGGTGGAGGTCAGCCGCAACGTGCAGAAAGCGATCAAACCCCAGGACCTGATCCGTACCCTGCGTCAGGTGGTTGCCGATGCCTGCCGCCAGGCCCCGGCGGTGGTGTTGTTGCTCAACCCCGGCGCATTGCCCAAGACCTCCAGCGGCAAGCTGCAGCGCTCGGCCTGCCGTCTGCGCATGGCCGACGGCAGCCTGGACTGCTATGCGCGCTTCCCCGACACCGAGGCGCAGGCCGAAGCGGCTGCGACCGGTGACGACCTGCAAAGGCGCATCGCCGCGATCTGGTGTGAGCGGCTCGATGTCGAGTCGGTCGCACCGGACGACCACTTCCTGCTGCTGGGCGGCAACTCCATCGCCGCCACCCAGGTGACGGCGCGCCTGGCCGACGAGCTGGGCATCGACCTGGGCGTGCGCACCCTGTTCGAGGCGCCGACGCTTGCCGCCTACAGCGCTGCGGTGGCTGCCGCCCTGGCCGAGGGCAGCCCAGGCAGGCAAGCCATCGCCGCGCTGGACCGTGCCCAGGCCCATCCGCAAACCCTCGCGCAGAACCGTCTGTGGCTGCTCTGGCAGCTTGAACCGCAATCGGCCGCCTACAACATCCCCGCCGGCTTGCACCTGCGCGGCGAACTGGACGAGGCGGCATTGCAGGCCAGTTTCCAGGCGCTGGTGGCGCGGCACGAATCATTGCGCACGCGTTTCAGCGAAGTGGATGGCCAGGGCCTGCAACAGGTCGTGTCCGAGGCTGCCTTCGACTTGCAGCGCGCCGACCTGCAGGGGCTTGATGCCGAACAGGTGGCGGCACGTCGTGAAGCCGAGGCGCGCCAACCCTTCGACCTCACCCAGGGGCCGCTGTTGCGGGTTACCCTGGTGCGCCTGGGCGACGACGACCACCAGTTGTGGGTGACGCTGCACCATATCGTGGCCGATGGCTGGTCGCTGAACATCCTGCTCGACGAGTTCGCCAGGCTGTATGCCGCCCATTGCCATGGCGTGCAGGCCGACCTGGCCGCATTGCCCCTGGGCCAGGCCGACTACGGCCACTGGCAGCGTCAATGGCTGGCAGGCGGTGAAGCGGCCCGGCAGTTGGCCTATTGGAAGGCGCAACTGGGCGACGAGCCGAAGGTTTTGGACCTGTGCCCCGACTACCCGCGTTCCGCCCAGCGCGCGCCCCGGGCCGGGCGATTGAGCGTCAAGGTGCCAGCCAGCCTGACGACAGCCTTGGATACCCTGGCGCGGGAGCAGCAAGCGAGCCTGTTCATGGTGTTGCTGGCCGCCTGGCAAGGTTTGCTGCACCGTTACACAGGCCAAGGCGATATTCGTGTCGGTGTGCCCAACGCCAACCGCCCGCGCCTGGAAACCCAGGGTATGGTCGGCTTCTTCATCAATACCCAGGTCCTGCGCGCCGAGGTCCATGGCCGCCTGCCGTTCGACCAGTTGCTGGCTCAGGTGCGCGATACCACGCTGCAGGCCCAGGCCAACCAGGACCTGCCGTTCGAGCAACTGCTCGAAGCATTGCCCGATGCCCGCGAGCAGGGCTTGTTCCAGGTCATGTTCAACCACCAGCAGCGGGACCTCTCGGCGCTGCGCCGCCTGCCAGGCCTGCTCGCCGAAGAGCTGCCCTGGCACAGCCGCGAAGCCAAGTTCGACCTGCAACTGCACAGTGAGCAGGACCACCAGGGGCGCCTGAGCCTGGCCTTCGACTATGCCGCCGAACTGTTCGAGGCCAGCACCATCGAGCGCCTGGCCGGGCAATTGTTGGCCTTGCTGGAGCAGGTCTGCGCCAACCCGCAGCTGGCCTTGGGCCAGATTTCCCTGCTCGACGAGGCCAGTCGCGCACAGTTGCTGACCTGGGGGCAGGCACCGGCACCGAAGGCGTACCGCCTGTTGGTGGAGCAGCTCAATGAACAGGCACGCCTGACCCCGACTCGCACCGCCCTGGCGTGGGAAGGTGGCAGCCTCGACTATGCCACGCTGCACCAGCAGGCCAACCGCCTGGCCCATTACCTGCGCGACAAGGGCGTCGGCCCTGATACCTGCGTAGCCATCGCCCTGGAGCGTTCGCCTCAGCTGTTGGTCGGCCTACTGGCCATCCTCAAGGCCGGGGGGGCCTACGTACCGCTGGACACCGATTACCCGGCCGAGCGCCTGGCCTACATGCTGGCCGACAGCAAGGCCGGCCTGCTGCTCAGCCACAGCGACCGGCTGCAGCGCCTGCCGCAGGTCGCCGGGGTCAGCATCATCGCCCTGGACCAGCTGCACCTGGACAGCTGGCCGAGCCATGCCCCGGGCCTGCACCTGGATGGCGACAACCTGGCCTATGTGATCTACACCTCCGGCTCCACCGGCCAACCCAAGGGCGTGGGCAATACCCACGCGGCCCTGGCCGAGCGCCTGCAATGGATGCAGGACACCTACGTCCTGGATGACAGCGACGTATTGATGCAAAAGGCCCCGATCAGTTTCGACGTGTCGGTATGGGAATGCTTCTGGCCGCTGGCCCAGGGGTGCAAGCTGGTGTTGGCCGGCCCCGGCGAGCATCGCGACCCCCAGCGTATCGCCGAGCTGGTGCAGGCCCACGACGTGACCACGCTGCACTTCGTGCCGGCGCTGTTGCAGGTGTTCATCCAGGAGCCGTTGGCGCTTGGCTGCACCGGCCTGCGTCGGCTGTTCTCCGGCGGCGAGGCGCTCTCGGCCAACCTGCGCGACCGTGTGTTGCAAGTGCTGCCACAGGTGCAGTTGCACAACCGCTACGGCCCGACCGAGACCGCGATCAACGTCACCCACTGGCATTGCCGAGCGCAGGATGGTGCGCGTTCGCCCATCGGTCGCCCGCTGGGCAATGTGCTGTGCCAGGTGCTGGACGCTGAGCTGGAACTGACGGCCCCTGGTGTGCCGGGCGAGCTGTGCCTCGGCGGAGCGGGCCTGGCCCGTGGCTACCTGGGCCGCCCAGGGCTTACTGCCGAGCGCTTCGTGCCCCGGCCGGGTGGCGACGGCGAGCGCCTCTACCGCAGTGGCGACCGTGCCCGCTGGCAGGTGCAGCTCGGCGCCCTGGAGTATCTCGGGCGCCTCGATCAGCAGGTGAAGGTGCGTGGCTTTCGTGTCGAGCCTGAGGAGGTCCAGGCCTGCCTGCTGGCCCAGCCTGGAGTCGACCAGGCGCTGGTGGTGATTCACCAGGATGAGGTCGGCGCGCAACTGGTGGGCTACTACAGCGGTGTCGAGCAGTCAGAGGCGCTGCTCGCCGCGCTGGCGGTGCGCCTGCCGGCCTATATGGTGCCGGCGCAGCTGGTGCACCTGGCCCGGATGCCCCTTGGGCCGAGCGGCAAGATCGATCGCAAGGCGTTGCCGGCGCCGGTCTGGCAGCAGCGTGCCCATGTCGAGCCCCAGGGCGCCTTGCAACAACAGGTGGCGGCGATCTGGCGCGAGGTGCTGAAGTTGCCGCAGGTGGGCATGCAGGATGACTTCTTCGCCCTGGGCGGCCACTCGCTGCTGGCCACCCAGATCGTGTCGCGTACACGCCAGGCGCTGGATATCGAACTGCCGCTCAAGGCCTTGTTCGAGGCCAGCGAGCTGGGCGCGTTCTGCGCCGAGATCGCGCGCATCCAGGCGGCCGGCGAGCACAACCGGCAAGGGGCGATTGCCCGGGTCGACCGTCGCCAGGCGGTGCCACTGTCGTACTCGCAGCAGCGCATGTGGTTCCTCTGGCAGATGGAGCCGGACAGCCCAGCCTACAACGTCGGTGGCATGGCGCGCCTGCGCGGCGTGCTGCATGTGGATGCGTTCGAGCGTGCCTTGCAGGCGCTGATCGTGCGCCATGAAACCCTGCGCACCACCTTCCCCAGTATCGATGGCGTGCCTTGCCAGTGCGTGGCCGAGGACAGCCCGCTGCGCGTGCACTGGCATGACTTCTCGACGCTGGCCGCCGAGGTTCGCCAGCAGCGCCTGCGCCAGTTGGCCGACGAACAGGCGCACCAGCCATTCGACCTGGAGCGCGGCCCGCTGCTGCGTGCTTGCTTGGTCAAGGCCGGCGAGCGCGAGCACTACTTCGTGCTGACCCTGCACCACATCGTCACCGAAGGCTGGGCCATGGACATCTTCGCCCGGGAGCTGGGCGAGTTGTACGAAGCGTTCGTCGACGAGCGTGAATCGCCGCTGGCGCCGTTGCCGGTACAGTACCTGGATTACAGCGTATGGCAGCGCCAATGGCTGGAAAGCGGGGAAGGGGCACGCCAGCTGGCCTACTGGAAAGCCCGCCTGGGGGATGAACACCCGGTGCTGGCGCTGCCCTCGGATCGACCACGCCCGGCCGTGCAGAGCCACCGCGGCGAGCTATACCGCTTTGACCTGGACCCTGCGCTGGTCGCACGGGTGCATGCCTTCAACAGTGCGCGCGGCCTGACCCTGTTCATGACCATGACGGCCACCTTGGCCGCTGTGCTGCACCGCTATAGCGGCCAGCGCGACCTGCGCATCGGCGCGCCGGTGGCCAACCGTATCCGCCCGGAAAGCGAAGGCCTGATCGGCGCCTTCCTCAACACCCAGGTGCTGCGCTGCGAACTGGACGGGCAGATGACCGCCGCCGAACTGCTGGAACAGGTGCGGCGTACGGTGATCGAAGGCCAGTCGCACCAGGACCTGCCTTTCGACCAGTTGGTCGAGGCGTTGCAGCCGCCGCGCAGCAGCGCCTACAACCCGCTGTTCCAGGTGATGTGCAACGTGCAGCGCTGGGCCTTCCAGCAGAGCCGCACGCTGTCGGGCATGACCGTGGATTACCTGGTCAACGACGCCAGCGCCACCAAGTTCGACCTCTACCTGGAGGTCACCGACCTGGATGGGCGCCTCGGCTGCTGCCTGACCTACAGCCGCGACCTGTTCGACGAGCCGCGCATCGCGCGCATGGCCGAGCACTGGCAGCAGGTATTGGTCGGCCTGCTCGACGACCCGAGCCTGCGCCTGTGCGAGCTGCCGATGCTGGGCAGCGCCGAGCAGCAGGTACTGATCAGCCAGCTCCAGGGCGAGCAGGATTTCGAGCCTGACCACACCCTTCACGGCTTGTTCGCAGCCCAGGCCGCGCGCAGCCCGCAGGCCCGTGCGCTGACCTTCGCCGGCGAGCACCTGAGCTATGCCGAACTAGACCGGCAAGCCAACCGCCTGGCCCGCGCCCTGCGCGAGCGTGGTGTCGGCCCGCAGGTGCGGGTAGGGCTGGCCCTGGAGCGCTCGCTGGAGATGGTCGTGGGGCTGTTGGCGATCCTCAAGGCCGGCGGTGCCTATGTGCCGCTGGACCCTGAGTACCCGCTCGACCGCCTGCGCTACATGATCGAAGACAGCCGCATCGGCCTGCTGCTCGGCCAGCGTGCGCTGCTCGACACTTTGGGAGCGTTGCCGGTCGGTGTGGGGCAATGGTGCCTGGAGGACGATCGCGCGTCGCTGGCGAGCTACAGCGATGCGCCGCTGGACAATCGCAACCTGCCGCAACACCAGGCCTACCTGATCTACACCTCCGGCTCCACCGGCAAACCCAAGGGTGTGGTGGTCAGCCATGGCGAGATCGCCATGCACTGCCAGGCGGTGATCGCAGCGTTCGGCATGCGCAGCGACGACTGTGAGCTGCACTTCTATTCGATCAACTTCGACGCCGCCACCGAACGCCTGCTGGTGCCATTGCTCTGCGGTGCCCGGGTGGTGCTGCGTGGCCAGGGCCAGTGGGGCGCCGAGGAGATCTGCCAGCTGGTGCGTGAGCAGCAGGTGAGCATCCTGGGTTTCACCCCCAGCTATGGCAGCCAGTTGGCCCAGTACCTGGCCGGGCAGGGCGAGCGCCTGCCGGTGCGCCTGGTGATCACCGGCGGCGAGGCGTTGACCGGTGAGCATCTGCAGCGTATTCGCCAGGCGTTCGCGCCGCAGCAGTTCTTCAATGCCTACGGGCCGACCGAAACCGTGGTCATGCCGCTGGCTTGCCTGGCGCCCGAGCAGTTGCCCGCAGACGCCGGCAGCGTACCCATCGGCCGAGTGATCGGTGCGCGCACCGCGTACGTCCTCGATGAGGACCTGGCCTTGCTGCCCCAGGGTGGTATCGGTGAGCTGTATGTCGGCGGCGTCGGGCTGGCCCAGGGTTACCACGACCGGCCGGGGCTGTCGGCCGAGCGCTTCGTCGCCGACCCGTTCAGCCATGGGGGCGGGCGCTTGTACCGCACGGGCGACCTGGTGCGCCTGCGGGCCGATGGCCTGGTGGAATACATCGGGCGGGCCGACCAGCAGGTGAAGATTCGTGGCTTTCGCATCGAGCTGGGCGAGATCGAGAGCCGCCTGCAGGAGCATGCCGATGTCGCCGAGGCGGTAGTGCTGGCGCTGGACCTGCCGGGTGGCAAGCAACTGGTGGGCTATCTCGTGTGCCCACAGGCCGACGCCGAGCCGGATGCCCAGGCCAGCCTGCGCGAGGCGGTCAAGGCCCATGCCCGGCAGCACCTGCCGGACTACATGGTGCCCGCACACCTGGTACTGTTGGGCAGCCTGCCGCTGATGGGCAACGGCAAGCTCGACCGCCGAGCCTTGCCCATGCCGGACCTTGCCCAGGCGCGCCAACAGTACCAGGCCCCGGCCAACGCGCTGGAGCAGCAACTGGCGCAGGTCTGGGGCGAGGTGCTCAACCTCTCTCGGGTAGGCGTGCACGACAACTTCTTCGAGCTGGGCGGCGACTCGATCCTATCGATCCAGGTGGTCAGCCGCGCCCGCCAGTTGGGCCTGCATTTCACCCCGCGGGACCTGTTCCAGCATCAGACCATCCAGACTCTGGCCGCGGTGGCCAGCCGCAGCGAGCACACGAGCCAGGTCGAACAGGGCCTACGCCAGGGGCGCAGTGCCTTGACGCCGATCCAGCACTGGTTCTTCGACAGTGAAATCGCCCAGCCCCAGCATTGGAACCAGGCGCTGCTGCTGGACATCCGCCAACCGTTGCAGGCCGAGGCACTGGAGCGCGCCCTGGGGGCATTGCTGGCACACCACGACAGCCTGCGCCTGCGCTTTACCCAGGCCGATGGCCGTTGGCAGGCCGAGTATGCCCAGCCGGCCACGCAACAATTGCTGTGGCTCGCCACCGTGGCTGACCTGGATGACTGCCAGGCCTTGTACACCGATGTGCAACGCAGCCTCGACCTGGCCGAGGGGCCGCTGCTGCGTGCCTTGCTGGTCAGCGACGGGCAGGGTGCCCAGCGCCTGTTGCTGGCCATCCACCACCTGGTGGTGGATGGCGTGTCCTGGCGTGTGCTGCTCGAAGACCTGCAAGCGCTCTACCGGGGCCAGCCGCTGGCCGCCAAGACCCATGCCATGGGCGACTGGGCCGCACGCCTGGCCAGCTACGCCAGCAGCGACTCGCTGCGCGACGAGCTGGGCTGGTGGCAGGACCAGCTGGGCACGGCCCACCGCGAATGGCCATGCGACCACCCGCAGGGTGGCAACCTGCATCGCCATGCCCGTACCCTGGCCATCAGCCTGGACGCGGCACAGACCCGCCAACTGCTGCAACAGGCACCTTCGGCGTATCACACCCAGGTCAACGACCTGCTGCTGACCGCGCTGGCCCGTACCCTGTGCCGCTGGAGCGGTGACAGCGAAGTCTTGGTGCAACTGGAGGGGCATGGCCGCGATGGGCTGTTCGAGGACATGGACCTGACCCGCAGCGTCGGCTGGTTCACCAATGCCTACCCGCTGTGCCTGAGGCCTCAGGCGGGCGACGACGACCCGGCCCGTGCCGGTTCCATCAAAGCCATCAAGGAACAGCTGCGCCAGGTGCCGCACAAGGGGCTCGGTCATGGCGTGCTGCGTTACCTGGCCGACGATGCCGGGCGAGAGGCCATGGCTGCCTTGCCCCAGGCACGGGTTACCTTCAACTACCTGGGCCAGTTCGACCAGCAGTTCGACGATGCGGCGCTGTTCCAGCCACTGGATGCCCCGGCAGGCCTGGCCCACGACCTGGGCGCACCGTTGCCCAACTGGCTCAGCGTCGACGGCCAGGTATATGGCGGTGCACTGCAACTGCGCTGGACCTACAGCGCCGAACGCTACGAAGAAGCGACCATCGCCGCGCTGGCCGACGCCTATCGCGAGGAATTGCTGGCCCTGGTCACCCATTGCCTGGCCGATGGCAACGGCAGCTTCACGCCGTCGGATTTCCCGCTGGCGCACCTGACCCAGGCCCAGATCGACGCCTTGCCGGTGCCGGCGAACCGGATCGAAGACGTCTACCCGCTGACGCCGATGCAGGAAGGCTTGCTGTTGCACACCTTGCTGGAACCGGGCACGGGGATCTACTACATGCAGGACCGCTACCGCATCGACAGCGCCCTGGATCCCGAGCGCTTCGCCCAGGCCTGGCAGGCCGTGGTGGCACGTCACGAGGCCCTGCGCGCGTCGTTCAGCTGGAATGCCGGCGAATCGATGCTGCAGATCATCCACAAGGCGGGCCACACGCCGGTCGACTATCAGGACTGGCGCGGCCTGGATACGCCTGCGCAGGAGGCGCGCCTGCAGGCCTTGCACAAGCAGGAGCGCGAAGCCGGCTTCGACCTGCTGCGCGAGGCGCCCTTCCACCTGCGCCTGGTGCGGGTGGCCGATGCGCGCTACTGGTTCATGATGAGCAACCACCACATCCTCATCGATGCCTGGTGTCGCTCGTTGCTGATGAACGATTTCTTCGAGATCTACCAGGCCCTTGGCGAAGGCCGCCAGGCGCAGTTGCCGGTGCCGCCACGCTACCGCGACTACATCGGCTGGCTGCAGCGCCAGGACCTGAACGAGGCGCGTCAGTGGTGGCAGCGCAACCTGGCCGGCTTCGAGCGTGCCACGGCCATCCCGAGCGACCGGCCGCTGCGCCATGACCACGCCGGTGATGGCATGGTCGTCGGCGACTGCCATACCCGCCTGGATGCGCCCGACGGCGTGCGGCTGCGCGAGCTGGCCCAGGCCCATCAACTGACCGTCAACACCTTCGTCCAGGCGGCCTGGGCCTTGGTCTTGGCCAGTTACAGCGGCGAGCGCGACGTGGTCTTCGGCGTCACCGTGGCCGGGCGCCCGGTGAGCCTGCCACAGATGCAGCGCACCGTTGGGCTGTTCATCAACAGCGTCGCCTTGCGTGTGCAACTGCCCGAACTGGGCCAGCGCCAGAGCGTGCACCAGTGGCTGCAAGGCCTGCTGGCGCGCAACATGGAGCTGCGCGAGCATGAATACCTGCCGTTGGTGGCGATCCAGGAATGCAGCGAGCTGCCTAAGGGCCAGCCGTTGTTCGACAGCCTGTTCGTGTTCGAGAACGCGCCGGTGGAAACCGCGGTGCTGGACCATGCCCAGCACCTCAATGCCAGCTCCGACTCAGGCCGCACCCACACCAACTTCCCGTTGACCGCAGTGTGCTACCCCGGCGACGACCTGGGCCTGCACCTGTCGTTCGACCAACGCTACTTCGACTTCCCGACCGTCGAGCGCCTGCTGGCCGACTTCAAGCGCCTGCTGCTGGCGCTGGTGGACGGGTTCGATGGCGAGGTGGCCGAGCTGGCGCTGCTTGGCCTGCGCGAACAGCGCTTCCTGCTGGAGGATTGCAACCGCACCGAGCAGGCCTACCCGCTGGAGCAGAGCTACGTGGCGCTGTTCGAGGCGCACGTCGCGGCGCACCCGCAGCGCACCGTTGCCCGCTGCCTGGACGCAAGCTACGACTATGCCGGGCTGAACCTTGCCGCCAATCGCCTGGGCCATGCCTTGGTGGCAGCCGGCGTGGGCGTCGACCAGCCGGTGGCGTTGCTGGCGGAGCGGGGCCTGGCGCTGCTGGGCATGATCGTCGGCAGCTTCAAGGCAGGCGCCGGCTACTTGCCGCTGGACCCAGGCCTGCCCTCGGCGCGCCTGCAACGCATCATCGAGCTCAGCCGCACGCCAGTGCTGGTGTGTTCGGCCGCCTGTGCCGAGCAGGCGCGCCAGTTGCTGGACGAGATCGGTGGTGCGGTGCGCCCGCAGTTGCTGGTCTGGGAGCAGGTGCAATCTAGCCAGGTCGCCAGCCACAACCTGGGCATCCACAGCGCGCCGGACAACTTGGCATACGTGATCTACACCTCCGGCTCCACCGGCCTGCCCAAAGGCGTGATGGTCGAGCAGCGCGGCATGCTCAACAACCAGTTGAGCAAGGTGCCGTACCTTGAGCTCGACGCGCAGGACGTGATCGCCCAGACGGCCTCCCAGAGCTTCGACATCTCGGTCTGGCAGTTCCTTGCCGCGCCGCTGTTCGGTGCTCGGGTGGAGATCGTGCCGAACAGCATCGCCCATGACCCGCAAGGGTTGCTGGCACACGTACAGGCCACTGGTATCACGGTGCTGGAGAGCGTGCCGTCGTTGATCCAGGGCATGCTGGCCGACGAACCGCGAAATCTGGGCAACCTGCGCTGGATGCTGCCGACCGGCGAAGCCATGCCCCCCGAGCTGGCTGCCCAATGGCTGCAGCGCTATCCGGGTATCGGTCTGGTCAACGCCTACGGCCCGGCGGAATGTTCGGACGATGTGGCGTTCTTCCGGGTCGATGCGGCGTCCACCCAGGGCAGCTACCTGCCGATCGGCATGCCGACCGACAACAACCGCCTGTACCTGCTCGATGAGGCCCAGAGGCTGGTGCCGGTGGGGGCGGTCGGTGAGCTGTGCGTCGCCGGGACCGGTGTTGGGCGCGGGTATGTGGGCGACCCGGTGCGCACCGCGCTGGCGTTCGTGCCGCATCCCTACGGCGAGCCGGGCGAGCGCCTGTACCGCAGTGGTGACCTGGCCAGGCGCCGCGCCGACGGCGTGCTCGAATACGTGGGCCGTATCGACCACCAGGTGAAGATCCGTGGCTACCGGATCGAGCTGGGCGAGATCGAGGCGCGCCTGCACGAGCAGGCCGAGGTCCGCGACGCGGCGGTAGGTGTGCAAGAGGGGGCCAACGGCAAGCACCTGGTGGGCTACCTGGTGGCGCACCCGCATGTCACGGCTGACGCTGCGCTGCTGGAGCAGCTCAAGCAACGCCTGCGCGCGGAACTTCCGGAGTACATGGTACCGCTGCACTGGGCCTGGCTCGACAGCCTGCCGCACAACGCCAACGGCAAGCTCGACCGCAAGGCCCTGCCGGCCATCGACATCGGCAGCCAGCACCGCCTGGCCTACCTGGCGCCGCGTGACGCGCTGGAGCAAACCCTGGCCGGGATCTGGGCCGATGTGCTCAAGGCCGAACGGGTCGGGGTGCGCGACAACTTCTTCGAGTTGGGCGGGCATTCATTGCTGGCCACTCAGATCGCTTCGCGGGTGCAGAAGCAGTTGCAGTTGAATGTACCGCTGCGGGCGATGTTCGAGTGCAGCACGGTGGAGGCATTGGCCGATTATGTGCGTGCGCTGGAGGGGCGCGCGCTGGATGACGACAAGGTCGACCGGCTCAGTGACCTGATGGCGGAGCTGGAGGCGCTGTAAGACAGAGGCACTTCGGGGACTGTTGCATCGAGCGCCGCGCGGGCGGCGCTCGATATTACAGGCACCCCAGGCCCCAAGGCATCTCCTGGCGAGCCTCAGCGCTTGCCCAGGATCTGCCCCAGCATCTCCGGCCGCGGTGCCCCTTGCTGGCTCTGCAGGCGGCCTTGCGCATCCTGGTAGAAGATTGCCGGGGTCGCTGCCAGGCCCATCTCCTCCATCAACGCCAGGTTGCCTTCCAGTTGCTTGCGCACTGCCTCGGGGATGTTCTGCAGCGGCTTGAGGGTACTGGCCTTGCCGGCCTTCTCATGTTGCTGCAGCGCCTTGGCTGGGTCCTTGGCGGCCAGCAGTGCCGCCGACTTGCCAGGGCTGTCTTCGCGGATGATGCCGACCATGATGTGGCGCAGCTGCACCTTGCCCGACTCGACCCAAGGCCGCGCCTGCTGCCAGAACATATTGCAATACGGGCAGTTGGGGTCGCTGAACAGGTACACCGTGCGTGGTGCGTCGGCCTTGCCGTCGGCGATCCAGGCGGTCTTTTCCATCTTTGCCCAGATGGCCTTGCTCATCGGGGTGTACACCAGTTTGTCCAGCGGTTCGGCGCTCAGGTCCTTGCCCTGTTCGTCGAACAGGCTGCCGACCAGCACGTGCTTGCCATCGGGCGTCAGGTACAGGGCGATACCGTTGTTCTGGTAGGCGGCGGCATAGCCTTTGAGGCCATTGGGTGCATCGAAGCTGCCCTTGATCTCGGCACCTTTGGCTTGCAGTTGCTGGATCGCCTTGGGCAGCTCCTCGGCCTGCAATGCGGGGGCGGCGAGCAGGCCGAGGGCCAAGGGCAGGAGGGCATTCAATCGCATGTCAGTTTCCTTGTGCGGCGGGGGCAGGCGCGGCGGCCTGCTCGAAAGGTTCCAGGGCGCGGTGCAGGCTGGCGCGAGACAGCTCGCCCAGGTGGCTGCCGATCAAACGCCCGTCGGCGGTGTAGAACAGGGTGGTGGGCAAGGCCATGGAACCGACCTGTTTGGCCAGCTGGCCGGTGCCATCGAACAGCACGTGGGTCAGGCTCAGGCCCGTGGTGGCAAGGAAGGTGCTGACGTTTTCCGGCGTTTCGCCTTGGTTGACGAACAGGAAGGTCACGTGCGGGTAGTCATCTTGCGCCTGTTGCAGCACCGGCATCTCCCGGCGGCAGGGTGGGCACCAGGTGGCCCAGATGTTGATCACCAGCGGCTTGCCACGGTAGGTGTGCAGAGCCACGGATTGCCCGGCGGCGTTGCGCAGGCTCAATGCCGGCAGTTCGGTGCCCTTGCTGTACAGATGGCTGCCAAGGCTGGCCAGCCCCCAGAACACGGCACCGCTGAACAATGCCCAGCCCAGCGGGCGACGCAGGCCAGGGTGGCGCCGGTACTGCCACAAGGCACCGACGACGATGCCGACCAGGCCGGCCCAGGGCAGGAAGCCGCCGTCGCGGATGTCGATGATCTGCAGCGGCTCTTCGCGGAACATCGGCCAGTAGGCCGCCACGAAGCCGAGGCGGGCGCATACCAGCCCCAGCAGGAACAGGTTGAACAACGCCGACTCGGGGTTTTCGCCACCGCGTCGGGCCACCCACCAGCCGACCACGCTGGCCACGCACAGGGCCGCGATCAACAGCAGGTGGTTGAGGGCCATGGTCAGCGGCCCCAGGGTCACGCTCAGCATCAGCCTTGGCTCCTGGTCTGGGCCCAGTGTCGTTGGAATGCGGCAGCGTCTACCTCGCCGGTGATGCGCCTGGCACGGCGCTCGTCGCCTTCCGGGCCGATCCAGATCAGGCTGGGCGGGCCTGGCACCTGGTAGCGTTGCAGCAATTCGCGGCTGGCGGGTGTATCGGCGGTGACGTCCAGGCGTACCAGGTGTACCCCGGCAAGGCCAGCGAGGACATCAGGGCGGGCGAACACCTGCTTTTCCATCACTTTGCACGACACGCACCAGTCGGCATAGTAGTCCAGCATCACCCATTGGCCACGTGCCTTGGCCGCGTCCAGCTCACGTTGCAGATCCTGGGGCTGGCTGACCGTGACGAAGGCCTCGTCGGCCTTGGCCGTCGCGCTTGGCGTGCCGCTCCCGGCGAAAGGGTGCAAGGGTTGCCAGAGGTCATCGCCACCGGCTGCCGCGCCGACCAGCAGCAGGCCACCCCAGAGCGCGCCGAGCAGCGGCACCGCGCGCAAGGCCGGCAGGCGCTGCAGGGCAGGCCAGGCCGCCCAGGCCAGGGCGATCAGCCAGGCGCCGCACAGGGCCAGCAGCAACGGGGCTGGCAACAGGCTGCGCAGGGTGTACAGGGCCATGGCCAGGAAGACGAAGCCGAACAGGCCCTTGACCCGGTTCATCCAGGCACCCGGGCGCGGCAGGTAGCGGTTGCCGACGGTGACCAGCAACAGCAAAGGTGCGCCCATGCCCAGGCCCAGGCTGAACAGCACCAACGCACCCTGCAGCACGTCGCCGCTCTGGGCGATGTACAGCAGGGCTCCGGCCAACGGTGCTGTCATGCAGGGGCCCATGAGCAGGCCCGACAGCGCACCGAGCAAGGCCGCGCCATACACATTGCCGCCACGGGTGCCCTGGCCGGCCCGGTCGAGGCGGTCGCGCAGGGCCGAGGGCAGTTGCAACTCGAAGGCGCCGAACATCGGCAGGGCAAGGATCACGAACAAACCCGCCAGGCTACCCAGCAGCCAGGGTTGTTGCAGCCAGGCCTGCAGGCTGGCACCGAGCAGGGCGGCGACCACGCCGAGGGCGGCGTACACCAGGGCCATGCTCAGTACATAGACCCCGGCCAGCAGCCAGCCGCGGCGGGCGCTGGCGCCATTGCCCAGCACCAGCCCGGCGAGAATCGGCAACATCGGCAAGGAGCAGGGCGTAAAGGCCAGCAGTAGGCCCAGGCCGAAGAAGGCCGCCAGGCTCCAGGCCAGGCTGGCCTGTTGCAGGCCGCTGGCCAGCGCTTGGTCGCTGGCCAGCTCGGCAACGGGCGCGGCCTGACCGCCGAGGTCGATGGCGGTGGTCTGGGGTGGGTAGCACAGGCCAGCGTCGGCGCAGCCCTGCCAGCCCAGGCGCAACTGGCCTTGGGCGCCTGCCGGTATCAGCAACTCGAGCTGGTGGCGGTAGACCGCACTGTCGCCGAAGAATTCGTCGTGGTGGTTCTCGGCGGCAGGCAGGGACGGGTGGTGGTCAGCTGCAAGGCCATCGAACTTCAAGCGCTTCTGGTAGAGGTAGTAGCCATCCTTGATCTGGAAGTACAGGCGCAGTTGGCCATCGGGCAGGCGGTCATGGGAGAGGACGAAGGCCTCGTTGACCGGCAGGAAGTCGGGCTTGGTCTCGAAGGGGTTGGCCTGCAGAGGCCCCGCCAGGAGGAATGTCAGGAAGAGCAGGAGGACGCGCATGTCTTCGCCTTGGCAATGCATGGAATGAGGCCATGCTGGCCTGGGACGATTAACCCAAGGTTAACCGTCGATTAGGCACGGTAAGATCGACCGGTATCCGCAAAGCGGCGCAAGCCCTATAGGCACGCCAATCGCGGGACCAGCCCGCTCCCACAGAGGCCGCCCCGGCCATTTGTTCTCTGCGCGACAGCGCAGCTCTGCATAACCCGCTGGCAGCCAGAACACGTCATAATCCCCCCTTAATCCCCTGAGCGTGCAATAAACACCCGCATCACCACCGGAGACCCTCTCATGCACGTACTGCTCTGCGAGGACGACGACCTGATCGCCAGCGGCATCTGCGCCGGCCTCACTGCCCAGGGCCTGACTATCGACCGGGTGGCCAGCGCCTCGGCTGCCCAAGCCTTGCTGCAGGCCGCGCAGTTCGACGTGATGATCCTCGATCTCGGCCTGCCCGACGAAGACGGCCTGAAGCTGTTGCGCCGCCTGCGCCAGCAGGGCGTGACGCTGCCGGTGCTGGTGCTCACCGCCCGCGATGCGGTCACCGACCGGGTCGACGGGTTGCAGGCCGGGGCCGACGACTACTTGCTCAAGCCGTTCGACCTGCGTGAGCTCGCCGCCCGCCTGCACACGCTGCTGCGCCGCGTGGCCGGGCGGGCGGTGAATGTCATCGAGCATGGCCCGCTGCGCTACGACCCGAGCAGTTGCGAGGCCACCTTGGCAGGCCAGGCCGTGGACCTGTCGCGCCGTGAACAGGCGCTGCTTCAGGCATTGCTGCAGAACCCCGGGCGGGTGCTGTCCAGCGAGCAGCTCAAGGACTGCGTGTACGGTTTCAGCGACGAAGTCGAGAGCAACGCCTTGAACGTCCACATCCACCATTTGCGGCGCAAGCTGGGCAACAGCATCGTCGAGACCGTCCGCGGCCTGGGCTACCGCCTTGGCCCGGCCCAGGCCCCGCAGGGCACCACGCCATGAGCCTGCGCGCGCGCCTGACGCTGATCCTCGGCATCGCCTTCGTCATCATCTGGGCCCTGGCCGCTGCGTGGATGCTGCGCGACCTGCGCCAGCAGATGATGTTTTCCCTCGACCAGCGCCTAGTGGCCTCGGCACGCATGGTTGCCGGGTTGATCGAGCAGTTGCCGCAGCCGCTGGCGAGCAAGGGCGAGGATGCGCATTTTTCTGCCGACCAGCTCAGCGTGCCGGACGGTATGGCCTGCCAGGTCAGTTCCCTGCGCGGCGAAATCCTGGCCAGCAACCACAAGCACGACGGCGCCATGGACGACCAGCGCAGCGGCTTCCGTGACCAGACCATCGACGGCGCGCTCTGGCGAACCTTCACCTATAACCACGGCGATGTGCGGATCACCACCGCCGACCGCCACCAGGAGCGCGAGGCGCTCAACCGCTCGATCCTGCTGGCCGCCTCGGCGCCGGTGTTGATGGCCTTGCTCGGCAGCCTGGGCTTGTTGTGGATCGGCGTGGGCAAGGGCCTGGAGCCGCTCAACCGGATGCGCGACGCCCTGCGCCGGCGCCGCGCCGACAGCGTCGAGCCGTTGCAGGTGGCAGGCATGCCCAGCGAACTGCAGCCGCTGCTCGAAACCCAGAACCAGTTGTTCCTTCGCATCGCCCAGACCATCGAGCGCGAGCGCCGCCTCACCGACGACGCCGCCCATGAACTGCGCAGCCCGCTGACCGCGATCAAGACTCACCTGCAGGTAGCCCGCATGACCGACGGCGCGGTGCGCGAGCAGGCGCTGGAACACGCCGAGCAGGGTACCGACCGCATGCACCGCACCCTGGAGCAGTTGCTGATGCTGGCGCGGGTGGAGGGCAGCCTGTCGTTCGACGACGGCGTGCAGTGCAGCGCCGAGCAGGTGGCCCGCCAGGCGGTGCAGGATGCCGGCGGTGGGGATAACAGGCGCATCGTGGTGCGCCTGCCGGAAGAGGCCACGCGTGTCTATCTGGGCATGCCGGCGCCGTTGGCGGTGGCAGCCTTGCGCAACCTGCTGGACAACGCCTTGCGCCATGGCGGTGACGCTGCCGTGGAACTGGAAGTGCAGATGGCCGATGGGCAAGTGGGATTCATGGTCCGTGACCACGGGCCCGGAATCGCCGAGGAAGACATGCAGCACCTGACCGAGCGCTTCTGGCGCCACGACCAGAGCGGTGGCTGCGGCCTGGGGCTGGCGATCGTCCAGGCCATCGTCCAGCGTTGTGCCGGCAGCCTGCGCTTCGAAAACCCTGGCGATGGCTTGCGTGTCTGGTTGCAGGTGCCGGCGCGCCAGGGCAACTGAGCGCCCGTGAGTGCGCGATAGCACCGCCGCCTGGCAAGGGCTTCGCCCTTGATCGCGGGACAAGCCCGCTCCCACAGGGGTAGGCTGCGCTAGCCGCTTGTTCTTTGTGCGACAGCGCAGCCCGGGAAGGATGGGTGATCTCCCACAGGGGGCGCGCTAGCCTCCTACAGAAAAATAACTGCTCGAAGCCTGCGGGCCCGCCAAGGGCCACTCTGCCGTCTCCGACCGAAATCCGACATCAACCGGTAAATCCTTGGCCCGCTGACGCGTTCTCCAAGCGACAACCACCCGACACACATCCGGTTACAGGGAGCGTGGCGGGGCACATTCGCTTGCTCGCGAGGATTTTCCGATGTCGACCGCTTCCAGCCTTGCCCAGGTCCTGCCGCCCAGCGCCCCGCAGGTGTTGTACGAATTCGAGGAATCGCCCCTGCTGCTGCGCCAGCAGCGACAGGAATCCAATGCCCGCAGCTACCCGCGGCGCATCCCTCTGGCGCTCAAGCGTGCCCGTGGGATTCATGTGGAAGACGTCGAGGGCCGCCAGTTCATCGATTGCCTGGCCGGCGCCGGTACCCTGGCCCTGGGCCACAACCACCCGGTGGTAATCGAGGCGATCCAGCAAGTACTGGCCGATGAAGTGCCCCTGCACACCCTGGACTTGACCACGCCGGTCAAGGACCGCTTCGTCCAGGACCTGTTCGGCCTGCTGCCCGAGGCCCTGCGTCGGGACGCGAAGATCCAATTCTGCGGGCCGACCGGTACCGATGCGGTGGAGGCTGCGCTGAAACTGGTGCGCACGGCCACCGGGCGCAGCACCGTCCTGGCGTTCCAGGGGGGCTACCATGGCATGTCCCAGGGCGCGTTGAGCCTGATGGGCAGCCTGGGGCCGAAACAACCTTTGGCGGCCCTGCTGGGCAATGGCGTGCAGTTCATGCCGTACCCCTACGACTATCGTTGCCCATTCGGCTTGGGTGGCGAGGCGGGCGTGCGGGCGAACCTGCACTACCTGGAGAACCTGTTGTGCGACCCGGAAGCCGGCGTGGCGCTGCCGGCGGCGGTGATCGTCGAGGTGGTGCAGGGCGAGGGCGGTGTGATACCGGCGGATGTCCAATGGCTGCGTGGCTTGCGAGCCATCACCGAGCGGGCGGGTGTGGCACTGATCGTCGATGAGATCCAGAGCGGCTTTGCCCGCACCGGACGGATGTTCGCCTTCGAGCACGCCGGCATCGTGCCGGACGTGGTGACGCTGTCCAAGGCCATCGGCGGCAGCTTGCCCCTGGCCGTGGTGGTCTACCGGGACTGGCTGGACACCTGGCAGCCCGGGGCCCATGCCGGCACCTTCCGTGGTAACCAGATGGCCATGGCGGCCGGCTCCGCGGTGATGGGCTATCTGGTGGAGCATCGCCTGGCCGAGCATGCCGAGGCCATGGGCCAACGCTTACGCGACCATCTATTGGGCCTGCAACAGGACTACCCGCAACTGGGAGATATTCGCGGGCGTGGCCTGATGCTGGGGGTGGAGCTGGTGGACCCGACCGGCGAGCGGGACGCGCTGGGGCATCCACCGGTCAGCCGGACACTGGCGCCGAAGGTGCAGCGCGAATGCCTGAAGCGTGGGCTGATCCTCGAACTGGGCGGGCGCCATGGGGCGGTGGTGCGCTTCCTGCCGCCGTTGATCATCAGTGCCGAACAGGTCGATGAAGTGGCCGGGCGGTTTGCCGAGGCGGTGAGGGCGGCGGTGGCTGCGGGATAAATGGCGGGGCGTTTTGTGTAATGCCTTGAGATCGAGCGCCGCCCGCGCGGCGCTCGATCTCAAGGCACCGCATCTGCGGCGAAGAACGCCGTCAATCGAACGTCCTGCCGGCGCGCCAATAGCCCATCAGGGTCAGGCAATCGCGCCCGAGTCCTCGCACCTTGATCAGGTATCGGCGGATATCCATGACCGTGGCCGACTCGCCGGCAACCCAGGCGTGGAATTCGCCTCCCTCGCCGCGGCCCTGCTCCCAGAGAATGGTGCGCTCGATGTTTACCTCCTCGAGCTCCACCGCGCTTGCCGTGCCCACGGGTAGGCAAGCAAGTTCACGTATCGCGTGGCGCATGGCTTGACCATGCTCGCAGCGCAGCAGGTCGCGGGGTAGCCAATGCACCTGTGCTGTCGGGCCATGGTGCAACGCAAGGCAGTCGGCTTCCAGCGGCACCTCGATGAACGCATGCACGGTAAGCTCCGGGCGGGTGTCGGCCAGTTGCTCGAGGATACCGGCGATGGCCGGCAGCGCAGTTTCGTCGCCCACCAGGAGCACGTGCCGGGCGCTGTGTGGTGGTTTCCATTCATAGCCACCGGGGTCGCCTTCATAAGCCAGGTTCGGCGCCACCATCTGCAGCCGATCGCCAATGCACGCGTGGGTCGCCCAGGTCGAGGCCGGGCCATTGATGCCATGCAGGACGAAATCCACATCGACTTCCAGGGCCTCGCGGCGCAAGGCGCGAATGGTGTAGGTGCGCATCGGCGGGTTGTGCTCGGGCGCCAGCCCCTGGCGTGCCTGTTGCCAGTGGCCATCCTTGGGCAACTGGGGCGGCTGCCCGGCGGGCGTGGGGAAGAACAGTTTGACGCGCTGGTCGGGTGCCAGGGTAGTCATCTGCGCCACGTCGGCGCCGGAGAAGGTGAACCGGCGCAGGGAAGGGCTCAACGGCTCGATGCTCTTGAGTTCGATGTCGAACAGGCGATAGGCCGGGGCCTTCGGTCGCAGCAGGCGAGAGAGGAGGGATGTCATGGTCGATGCCTCTGGCAGACGGAGTCCTGGAAGTAACGAGCCCGCCTGGCCGTGAATTAAGGCAACGTCCGGCGCAGTAAATTTCCCGCCCCAGGTTACGTCCTAGCTTGGATAGAAACCGCCGCGTGGCAGTAACGGATAGAGGCGCAATGACCATTTCCCGACGAGGATTCATCGCAGGCCTGGCAGTCGCGGGGGCGACCGGTACGGCGGCCTACTACGCGCACAAGGAACTGACCCATGACCCCGAGGACGACATCGTCACACCGGGCGAGGCGAGCGTGGAACTGGCCGACTATGCCGGGCAGGTGTTGGCCGACCGTCTGCGGGGCATTTGGGATCTTCGTTTCGAAGGCGCCGAGTCGGGCCTCGATGGCTTGCCGATGGCCGGTGTCGAGCTGTTCCTCGACGTGGCCACCAAAGGCCGTGGCCTGCGTGGCTTCGTCGACACCGGCGAGCGCTTGCGTGGTCAAGTGCCGGCCCATTACCGAGTCCTGGGCGACCTGGTGGGGGCATCCGCTGCCCAGGTGCGCTGGCGCTTGCTGAACCAGCACGGCGGCCCGAGCTATGAATGCGTGGCCAGCCTCGACGAGGTCTGGGGCAGTTTCGCCAACGCCGGCAGCGGCACCCTGAGTGGTCGCGTGCAACGCCTGGACCGGCCCTTGACGCTGCCGATTTCCGACAGCCGCTTCGTGGCGGTCAAGCGCCTGTTTCCCGAGGCGCGGGAGCGTATCGGCTATACCCCACAGATGCAGGCATGGGTGGTCAGCCCCGAGCACCGCCTGTTCCACCAGCTCTGGCATGCGACCCGGGACAAATGGCATAGGCTGTCGGACAAGCAACGTGGTGCCTTGCGTGGCCTGGGCTGGCAGCCCGGCCCACGTGACCATGAGCGCGATGCCAGGGGGCCGCGCAAGCACCGCAACGGCTCGGGGGTGGATTTCCTGTTCATGCACCGGCACATGCTCGATGCGGCGCGTCGCTTGCAGGATTTGCCGTCCTGGCCGCATTTCCCGCTGCCGCAGCCAAGCGTGGAGTTCGACCGCGTGGGGTTTGCCCGCTACCACGAAAACCACGACGGCTGCTGCGTGCCGCCCAGCTGGCAGGCACCGGGCGATGATGCCTATGGGCAATGGGTCTCGGCGATCAAGGCCGGTGAAACCTTCTGCAGTAACTTCCAGGTGTGGGAGTCGCAGTACCAGGACCCGCAGTACCTGTCGACACTGAGCCTGGGCGCGCTCGGCTCCGAGATGGAGATGACCCTGCACGACTGGCTGCACATGTGCTGGGCCTCGGTACCGCGCGACCCGGTCAACGGTGCTCCGGTGCCGTTCGCCCGTGACCCTGCCGACTTCGACACGCGCTGGTTCGGGGCCGAGAACGATTTTCTCGGCGACCCATTCTCGTCCCACGTCAACCCGGTGTTCTGGGGCTTCCATGGCTGGATCGACGACCGTATCGAGGACTGGTACCGCGCCCATGAGCGGCACCATCCTGGCCAGGTGCGGCGCCTGCAGGTCAATGGCGTGAAATGGTTCGCCCCAGGGCGCTGGGTCGAAGTCGACGACCCCTGGCTGGGGCCGGATACCCATGGCTGCAGCACCTTGCCAGGTACACGCCCTGGCAAGTCGGTGGAAATGGATGTGGAAACCATGAAACTGGCGCTGCGCATCGTCTTTGGCGAGGACGACAAGCTGGACGGGCTGTTGCGCCGGGTGCCGCGTCGGCCCTGGTACGCACGGCACCTGTCGTTGAAGAATATCGTTTCCTGAAATAGAGGGTTGGGGCGCTTTGCGCCCCTTTCGCGGGGCAAGCCCGCTCACAGGGGCGGCGCAGATCCGGCTTGAACCTGCCAGCCACCGCCCAAGGCCTTGTACAGCGCCACGCTGCCCTGCAGCCGGGCCAGGCGCAGCTGCGCCTGCTGGTCCTGGGCGTCGTACAAGGTGCGCTGGGTCTGGAGCACGCTGAGCAGGGTCTCGGCACCTGCGCCATAGCGTTGCTGGGCCAGCTCGAAGGCGATGCGCGCCTGGCGCACTTCCTCGTCTTGCCATTGGCGTTGGCGGTCCACGCCGTGGATGGCGTTGAGGGCCTGCTCGACGTCCGAGAAGCCGGCCAGGATGCTGCTGCGGTAGTTTTCCAGCAGCTCTTGCCGTTCGGCGCGAGCCAGGTCTCGGGAGGCGCGCAGGCGACCATTGTCGAAGACCGGTGCGAGCAGCCCGGCGGTCAGGGTGTAGAACGGGCTGTCGAGGATATCGGCGAAGGTCCGCGCACCACTGCCCAGTTCAGCACCGAGCTTGAATTGAGGCAGCATGGCGGCCCGGGCAACCTGCACGTTGGCGTTGGCGGCCGCCAGGCGCGCCTCGGCGGCGGCGATGTCGGGGCGTCGGCCGAGCAGGTCGCTGGGCACGCCGCTGCCGATCCGTGGCCATTGCAGGGCGAGGATTGACTCGGCGCTGGCCGGCAGTCGCTGCACCGGGTCGCCAAGCAGGGTGGCGAGGGTCACGCGGCTGTCTTGCCATTGCTGCTCGAGCAGCGGCAGCTGCCGCTCTTGGGCTGCGACCAGGCTGCGTTGCTGGGCCAGCTCGAGGCGGGTGGCCGAGCCTGAACGTTCGCGTGCTTCGACCAGGCGCAGCACATCACGGGCGTTCGCCAGATTCAGGCGGGCGATGCGCAGCCGCTCCTGCAAGGCCACGCCGAGCAGGTAGGTGTCGGCCACCGCGCTGGTAAGCGTCAACTCGACCGTCTGGCGATCGAAGCGGCTGGCGTCGAGCGCATGCAAAGCACTGTCGCGTGCCGCGCGCAGGCCGCCCCAGAAGTCGATCTCGTAACTGGCGCTCAGGCGCGTGCCGAAGGTGGTGCGGGTGCGTTCGCTGCTGCTGGTGTCGAGCAGGTCGTTGCCATCGCCGCGCAGCCGGTGCTGACGGCTGCCGTCCAGGCGCATTTGCAGTTCTGGCAGCAACGGGGCGCCAGCGACCACGGCCCGGGCCTGGGCCTGGCGTACCCGTGCGCTGGCCGCGGCCAGGTCATGGCTATTGTGACGGGCACGTTCGATCAGGCGCCCCAGCTCCGGGCTGGCGAAGGCCTGCCACCAGGCAGCGTCCGGCAAGGGTAGGGCGGTATCGAAGGTATCGGCCTGCCAGCTCGCCGGTGGGGTGATGCCGGCACCGGGCGGTGGCTGGGAGCTGCAGGCCGCCAGGGCCAGGCTCAGGGTCAATAGGCTGATGCGGGTTGGCAATGTCATGGGTCACACGCTGGTAAGGGCTTTGACCGGGTCGAGGCGGGCAGCCTTGCGGGCCGGCATGAAGCCGAACACCACGCCGGTGATGACGGCGCAGGCGAAGGCGCCGAGGATGGCAGGTAGGGCGAAGGCCACGGCGATCTCGGCGAGCATCAACACGCCGCCGAGACACAGGGCGAGCACGATGCCGGTCACGCCGCCGACCATCGACAGCATCACCGCCTCGCTGAGGAACTGGCGCAGGATGTCGCGCTGGCGTGCCCCGGTGGCCATGCGTATGCCGATCTCGCGGGTACGCTCGCGCACGGTCATGAGCATGATGTTCATCACGCCGATGCCGCCCACCAGCAACGAGATGGCGGCGATGGCGCCGAGCATCAACGACAGGCTGTTCTGCGTGCGCGCCTCGGCCTGGATCAGTGCGGCGTCATTGGTCAGCTCGAAATCCTGCTTGCCTTGGTGGCGCTGGCGCAGCAGCCGGTCGATGGCGGCCTCGGTGTCGTTGACTCGTGAGGAATCCAGGGCGGCGATGGTGACGTATTCGGGCTCGTAGCGGCCGAACAGGCGGATGGCCGCAGCCGAGTACGGCACCACGATGCGCCCGTCGCTGTCCTGGTCGCCCGAGCTGGCGCCCTTGCCGGCAAGGATGCCGACCACCTGGAACGGCACGTTGCCGATGAGCAAGTACTGGCCGAGCGGGTCGCGCTGGCTGTCGAGCATCTTCTCGCGCACCTTCTGGCCGATCACGGCCACCGCTGCGCCGCTGGCTTCGTCGGCTTCGCTGAAGAAGCTGCCTTCGACCACCGGCCAGTTGAAGATTTCGGGGAACCAGGTGTTGTTGCCGCCGACATAGAACTGCTGGCTGTTGTTGCCATGGCGCACCATCAGTTTCTCGCCGATCACCGGCATGATGCGCTTGACCTGCGGCAGCTCGCCGATCGCGGCGACGTCATCGAGGGTGACGATACCCGCCGGTTCGCCCAGGCTCGCCGGCTTGCCGTTGAGGTAGAGAATGTTCGAGCCGAACGCTGCCATCTGCGCCATGACTTGGCGCTTGCTGCCTTCGCCCACGGCGAGCATCACCACCACCGAGGCGACGCCGATGACGATGCCGAGCAGGGTCAGGGCCGTGCGGAAGCGGTTGATCCACATCATTCGCCATGCGGCCTGCAATGCCTCGAGCAGTTCCCCCTTCCAGGCGCCGCGCTGGGTGGCGCCGCGGTCCAGGCGCTGGCGCAGCTCGTCGGCCTGCACGCCAGGGCGGGTGTCGCCAAGGCCTGCTCCTGACACCGAGTCGCTGGTCTTGAGGCCATCGCGGATCTCGATGACCCGGTGCGCACGCGCCGCCACCTCGCGGTCGTGGGTGATGAGGATGATCACATGGCCCTGGCTGGCCAGCTCGTCGAGCAACGCCATGACCTCGGCGCCGCTGTGGCTGTCCAGGGCGCCGGTGGGCTCATCGGCAAGGATAATGTGGCCGCCGTTCATCAGGGCCCTGGCAATCGACACCCGCTGCTGCTGGCCGCCGGACAGCTGGTGCGGGCGGTTGCCGGTACGGCTGGCCAGGCCCAGGCGTTCGAGCAGTGCCGCGGCGCGCGCATGGCGTTGGGCGGCCGGGGTGCCGGCATAGATGGCCGGCATCTCGACGTTCTCCTGGGCCGAGCCGGACGAGATCAGGTGGTAGCCCTGGAACACGAAACCGAAGGCCTCGCGGCGCAACCAGGCCAGCTCGTCGCCGTCGAGCTCGGCGACGTCCTTGCCGGCGAAACGGTAGCGGCCGCTGGAAGGGCGGTCGAGGCAGCCAAGAATGTTCATCAAGGTCGACTTGCCTGAGCCTGAGGCGCCGACGATAGCGACGAACTCGCCGGGATGGATGCTCAGGCTGATGCCCCGCAATACCTCGACCTCAGGGGTATCGATGCCGCCGTAGGTCTTGCGGATATCGGTCAGTTCGATCAATGGCGCTGGCATTCAACCTCCGCTGGCGGCTGGCGCGCCGATGACCAGGTGCTCGCCTTCGCGCAGGCCGTCGAGGATCTGCACCCGCAAGCGGTCGCTCAGCCCCGTGCGCACCTGGCGCTGTTCGACCTTGCCATCGCGGCCCAACACCTGAGCCAGGCGCAGGTCATCCCCGGCGGTATCCTCCAGGGCGGCCAAAGGCGCGGTAAGGACCTGCCGGGCCTGGCCTGCGACGAAGAACACCTGGGTGGTCATCTCCGCCATCAGCGCACCATCGGGGTTGTCGACATCCAGCAGTACGGTGTACTGCACCACCTTGCTGCCGGTGGTGCCGGCGCTGGCCGGGCTGCCGCCACCCTGGTTGGCCTGGTCCAATGGCTTGGGTGGGATCGGCAGGATCTGCCGGACGGTGCTGGTCCAGCGCCGCTTGCCGCCGGCCAGGGTGGTGAAATAGGCGGTCATACCGGGTTGGACCTTACCGATGTCGGCCTCCGAGACTTGGGCCCAGACGGTCATCGGCGAGAGCTTGGCGATGCGCAGGATCAACGGGGTCTGCTGTTGGGCGTTGAGAGTCTGGCCTTCCCGGGCATCCACCGCTACCACGGTCCCGGCCATGGGCGCATAGATGCGCGTGTAGCCCAGCTCGGCCTCGTCGCTGCGCAGGCTGGCCTGGGCCTGGCGAATCTGCGCCTGGTACATGTCGATGCGGGCCTGGGTCACCTTGAGTTGGGCCTGTGCCGCCTGCAGGTCCTCGGCCCGTGTGGCACCGGCGGCGGCCAGGTCGCGCTGGCGCTTGTACTGCTGGCTGGCCAACTGGTACTGGGCGCGTTGTTCGGCCAGCTGGGCCTTGAGGTTGTCGATCGAAAAGCGCCCGGCGTCGAGCCTGGCCTGCTGGGTGGAAGGGTCGATCTCCACCAGCAGTTGGCCCTGGCGCACGGCCTCGCCCACTTCCACGTGCAGTTTGCGGATCTGCCCGGAGGCCTGGGCGCCTACATCGACATAGCGCCGTGGCTGCAGTGTGCCCAGGGCGGTCACGCTGCTTTCGATGTCGGCGCGGGTGACGGCCACGGTGCTCACCGGCTGTGCGCCGAAGGGCAGGGTCTTCCAGGCCAGCAGGCCACCCAGGCCAAGCAGGCCCAGGCCACCGAACAAGATGCGACGGCGGGTGATGGTCAAACGTCTCATGGGAACTTCCAGCCAGGAGTAATGGCCATGCGCCGCCAATCAGGGTGCGCAAGGAGGTCACCGATAGACGAAGGCCAGGTGGCGGGATTTAACCGAGGGGCTCGCTGTTGCTGAGAATCATTATAATTTGTAAGATGCCGCGCTGATATCACGCTGTCCCGTGGGCCGGTCTACTAGTGTCGAGCAGGGAAATGCCAGGTACCGTCGTGGAACATTACTATCGTGAGCTGGTGAGTTTCCTTTGCGCGCGCCTGGGCAATCGCCAGGCGGCGGAGGATGTCGCCCATGATGCCTACCTGAGGGTGCTGGAGCGGACCGACGCGCAGCGCATCGAACACCCGCGCGCTTTTCTCTACCGCACCGCCTTGAACCTGGTGGTCGATCGCCACCGGCGCCATCAGGTGCGTCAGGCCGAGCCGCTGGAAGTGCTCGACACCGACGAGCGCTGGCATGGGCCGGGGTTGTCCCAGCGCATGCAGCTGGACCAGCGCCTGGAATTGATGCAGCGGGCTCTGGACGAGCTCAGCGGGCCGTGCCGGGACAGCTTCCTGTTACGCAAGCTCGAAGGCCTGTCGCATCAGCAAATCGCCGAGCGCCTGGGCATCTCCCGCAGCCTGGTGGAAAAGCACATCGTCAACGCCATGAAACACTGCCGCGTGCGCATGCGCCAATGGGAATCCTGAGGTGCCTGCGAGCAGGCGTATCAGCCCTGTTACACCCTGGGAAGCAGCTCGAAAATTCCCCCTGTCGGCGACTTGATTTCTCCCCGTTTCACGACAACTATCAAGAAAGACCCCCGCCCGCACCGTTCTGGCGGTTGCCTCAACTGGCGCAGTAATGGTCAGGGAATTTCCCTCAACACCTTGTTGCCCAGGTCCAGACGATGCCAAACAAGACCCTGCGCATCCTCATTGCCGATGAGCATCCGTGCCAGCGCCTGCAGCTGGAAAAGATGCTCAATGGCCTGGGCTATTACCGCATCGCCCCCGTAGAGAGCTTCGAAGACCTGCAGCGCCTGGTGCAAAGTGCGCTGCAGCCATTCCACCTGCTGATCGGCAGCATCGAGCTGGCCAGCCACGCCGGCGTCGACCTGGTGCGGTTCTGCCGTTGCAGCGCGCAGATCCAGCATGCGCTGTTGTACCACTCCCAGCACCCGAAGCTGCCTGCGGTACCCCGGGCGCAGCGCCAGGCTGTCAGTGTCAGCCTGCCCCAGGTACCGGACGACGAAGCCTTGCAATCGTTCATGGCGATCATCGATGAGCCCGCCCTGGTGGGGCAGGTGCTCCTGCCGCCAGGGTTGCCCCGTGACGCGCTCGGTTCCAGCCGACGGATGAACTTCGGCCGCACGGTGTTCAGCCGCTCGACCTGAGTCGCGTGGGGCTGGCCGCGGGCATTTGTTATCCTCTTGCCCTTTGCCGATCTGTGGAACCTTGCCATGACAGCCATCGATACCGCCCGCCCGCCCCGGTTCAGCCGCGGCGACCACAGGACCCTGGGCCTGGCGGCGCTGGGCGGCGCGCTGGAAATCTACGATTTCATCATCTTCGTGTTCTTTGCCCTGACCTTGAGCCAGCTGTTTTTCCCCCCGGAAATGCCCGAGTGGCTGCGGCTGCTGCAGAGCTTCGGGATTTTCGTCACCGGTTACCTGGCCCGGCCCCTGGGCGGCATCCTCATGGCCCACTTCGCCGACCACCTGGGGCGCAAGCGGGTGTTCAGCCTGAGCATCCTGATGATGGCCTTGCCCTGCCTGCTGATCGGGGTGATGCCGACCTATGCCGACATCGGCTATGCCGCGCCGCTGATCCTGCTGGCCTTGCGTATCCTCCAGGGTGCGGCGGTGGGCGGCGAGGTACCCAGCGCCTGGACCTTCGTCGCCGAGCACGCACCCCAAGGCCGGCGTGGCTATGCCCTGGGGTTCCTGCAGGCCGGGCTGACGTTCGGCTACCTGCTCGGCGCCCTGACCGCGACCTTGCTGGCGCAGGTGTACAGCCCGCAGGAGATTCTCGACTATGCCTGGCGCTACCCATTCCTGCTGGGTGGCGTGTTCGGCGTCGTTGGCGTGTGGCTGCGCCGCTGGCTGAGCGAAACCCCGGTGTTCCTGGCCCTGCGCGAGCGCCAGGAACAGCCGGTGGCCTTCCCGCTGCGCAGTGTGCTGGGCGAGCATCGCCGGGCACTGATCCCGGCGGCGCTGCTGACGTGCGTGCTGACCTCGGCGGTGGTGGTGCTGGTGGTCATTACGCCGACCGTCATGCAGCAACGCTTCGGCATCGCTGCCGGGCATACCTTCGCCTTGAGCAGCGTGGGCATCGTGTTCCTCAATATCGGCTGCGTGCTGGCGGGAATGCTGGTCGACCGCATCGGCGCCTGGCGTGCGCTGATGCTCTACAGCCTGTTGCTGCCCCTGGGCATTGGCGCGCTGTACGCCAGCCTGGTCGGGCAGGCGGGCTGGATCTGGCTGGCCTATGCGTTGGCCGGGTTGTGCTGTGGCGTGGTCGGGGTGGTGCCGTCGGTGATGGTCGGGTTGTTCCCTGCGCAGATCCGCGTGTCCGGCATTTCGTTCACCTACAACGTCGCCTATGCCCTGTGGGCCAGCACTACCCCGTTGGCATTGATTGCGTTGATGCCATGGAGCCCCTGGGTGTGTGTCGGCTTTTGTCTGCTGATGGGCCTGGTCGGTGCGCTCACCGCCTGGTATTTCGGGCGCCGCGAATCGCTGGGCGTTGCCGCTGAACCGGTGCCGATCATGTGTGGTGACAAATGAGGTTCTTCACGGAATGTAGGGAAGGGTATGGGCTTGTCGGAAGATGAGTAGGGTGGTGGGTGCCTATCTTGGGGTTTGAGGTGATGCGTAGATCGCGCGCCGCCCGTGCGGCGCGCGATCTCACAGGCGCCGAACCTTTCACGACGAACACTTCTAAGGCCATAAAAAAAGCCCCCGAAATCGGGGGCTTTTCGTGGCCGCGAGGGCAGGGTGTTTACATGTTCGGGTAGTTCGGCCCGCCTGCGCCTTCAGGAGTGACCCAGGTGATGTTCTGGGCTGGGTCCTTGATGTCGCAGGTCTTGCAGTGCACGCAGTTCTGCGCGTTGATCTGGAAGCGCTTGCTGCCGTCTTCCTGGGTGACCACCTCGTACACGCCCGCCGGGCAGTAGCGCTGGGCCGGTTCGTCGTACAGCGGCAGGTTGCTGGCGATCGGCACGTTCGGGTCAGCCAGCTTCAGGTGGCAGGGTTGTTCCTCTTCATGGTTGGTGCTGGAGAGGAATACCGAGCTGAGCTTGTCGAAGCTGAGCTTTCCGTCCGGTTTCGGGTAGTCGATCTTCTTCGCGTCGGCGGCCAGCTTCAGGCAGGCGTAGTCCGGCTTGGTGTCGTGCAGGGTGAACGGCAGCTTGCCGCCGAACCAGTTCTGGTCGACATAGTTGAAGGCCGCGCCGAGGATCGGGCCGAACTTGTGCATGGCCGGGCCGAAGTTGCGGCTGGCGTACAGCTCTTCGTACAGCCAGCTGGCCTTGAAGGCGCTGACATAGCTGTCGAGCGTATCGCCACCTTCGCCGCCGGCGAGCAGGGCATCGGCCACCGCGTCGGCAGCGAGCATGCCGGATTTCATCGCAGTGTGGCTGCCCTTGATCTTGGCGAAGTTCAGGGTGCCCAGGTCGCAACCGATCAGCGCGCCGCCATTGAATACCATCTTCGGCAGCGAGTTCAGGCCGCCCTTGCAGATGGCGCGGGCACCATAGCTGATGCGCTTGCCGCCTTCGAGGTACTGGCTGATCACCGGGTGGTGCTTCAGGCGCTGGAACTCGTCGAAGGGCGACAGGTACGGGTTGGCGTAGGAGAGGTCGACGATCAGGCCGACCACCACCTGGTTGTTTTCCAGGTGATAGAGGAAGGAACCGCCGGTGTTCTCGGCGCTCATCACATCCAGCGGCCAGCCAGCGGTGTGCACCACCAGGCCCTGCTCGTGCTTGGCCGGGTCGATTTCCCAGATTTCCTTCAGGCCGATGCCGTAGTGCTGCACGTCGGCTTCGCTGTCGAGGTTGAAGCGCTTGATCAGCTGCTTGCCGATGTGGCCACGGCAGCCTTCGGCGAACAGGGTGTACTTGGCGCGCAGTTCCATGCCTGGGGTGTACAGGCCGTCCTTGGGGTTGCCTTCGCGGTCGACACCCAGGTCACCGGTAATGATGCCGCGGACCACGCCGTTCTCGTCGAACAGCGCTTCCTGGGCGGCGAAGCCCGGGTAGATCTCGACGCCCAGGTTCTCGGCCTGCTGGGCCAGCCAGCGGCACAGATTGCCCAGGGAAATGATGTAGTTGCCCTGGTTGTGCATGGTCTTGGGCACGAACAGGTCAGGGACCTTGGTCGAACTGGCGGCATCCTTGAGCACATAGATGTCGTCGCGTTTGACCTCGGTGTTCAGCGGTGCACCGAGCTCCTTCCAGTCGGGGAACAGCTCGTTCAGGGCACGGGGCTCGAAGACCGCGCCGGAGAGGATGTGGGCGCCCACCTCAGAGCCTTTCTCGACCACGCAGACGCTGATCTCGTTACCGGCTTCGGCGGCCTTCTGCTTCAGGCGGCAGGCGGCGGACAGGCCCGCCGGGCCTGCGCCGACGATGACCACGTCGAATTCCATGTATTCGCGTTCCACTGGTTCTCTCCTACTCAAGGCTCATCGCTGTTGCTTGTCTTGTCTTTTTGGGTGATGGAGGGTCATGCACGGCTGTGTAAGCTGTAGCTTCGTGGATGACGGACTACACCGCTTTGTCTTGGCCGCGCATTATATCTACACCACTTGGCGGGTCCAATACAAACGTTTGTTTGAATTTGCCGGAGCCCAGTAAAATCACTGCGACGCAGCTGGAGGCTGGCCGATTTGCCGTATTGACCGGATTGGGTGTTACGGTCAAGATACGAGCGGTTTTACGCTCGCCGTAGGCTGACCGCCGGGCGCAGGCGCACCCCTAAAGACCAGGCGTGGAGCAGGGTTTTCGGGCCGAATCCGGTTTTGTAGTGGAGTCTACACGCCACGACAGGAAATGACCCGTGGGTTTTGCCTGTGGAGTCGATACAAGACTGTTCGGTCACAGAAATACCTTGCAGCCAGGAACGTTTTTAGAGGTGCCCTTGTACCCACGCGCAATCGCCGGGCCCGCCCCAGGCGACATTCTTTTCACCGGAGAGTAACGAGGAATCCATGAAGGTTCTTGTAGCTGTCAAACGAGTGGTCGACTACAACGTCAAGGTTCGCGTCAAGGCGGACAACTCCGGCGTCGACCTTGCAAACGTCAAGATGTCCATGAACCCCTTCTGCGAGATCGCCGTCGAAGAAGCCGTACGCCTGAAAGAGAAGGGCGTGGCCACTGAGATCGTCGCCGTTGCCGTCGGCCCGACCGCAGCCCAAGAGCAGCTGCGTACCGCCCTGGCCCTGGGTGCAGACCGCGCCATCCTGGTCGAAACTGCCGAAGAGCTGAACTCCCTGGCCGTGGCCAAGGCCCTCAAAGCCCTTGTCGACAAAGAGCAGCCGCAGCTGGTCATCCTCGGCAAGCAAGCCATCGACAGCGACAACAACCAGACCGGCCAGATGCTGGCTGCGCTGACCGGCTACGCGCAAGGCACCTTCGCCTCCAAGGTGGAAGTCGCCGGCGACAAACTGAACGTGACCCGCGAAATCGATGGCGGCCTGCAGACCGTCGCGCTGAACCTGCCGGCGATCGTCACCACCGACCTGCGTCTGAACGAGCCGCGCTACGCGTCGCTGCCGAACATCATGAAGGCCAAGAAGAAGCCGCTGGAGACTGTCACTCCAGACGCGCTGGGCGTCTCCACCGCTTCCACCACCAAGACCCTGAAAGTCGAAGCCCCGGCTGCTCGCAGCGCAGGCATCAAGGTCAAGTCGGTGGCCGAACTGGTCGAGAAACTGAAGAACGAGGCGAAGGTAATCTAAATGACTATCCTGGTTGTCGCTGAACACGAAAACGGTGCCGTTGCCCCGGCCACCCTGAACACTGTTGCCGCTGCCGCCAAGATCGGTGGTGATATCCACGTGCTGGTCGCAGGCCAGAACGTCGGTGGCGTCGCCGAAGCTGCCGCCAAGATCGCCGGCGTTGCCAAGGTGCTGGTCGCAGACAACGCTGCCTACGCCCACGCCCTGCCGGAAAACGTCGCACCGCTGGTGGCCGAGCTGGGCAAGGGCTACAGCCATGTACTGGCCTCGGCCACCACCAATGGCAAGAACATCCTGCCGCGCGTTGCCGCGCTGCTGGACGTCGACCAGATCTCCGAGATCATCGCGGTCGAGTCGGCCGATACCTTCAAGCGCCCGATCTATGCCGGTAACGCCATCGCGACCGTGCAGTCCAGCGCTGCGGTCAAGGTCATCACCGTTCGCGCCACCGGTTTCGACGCCGTGGCCGCCGAAGGTGGCTCGGCGGCGGTCGAGGCTGTCGGTGCCGTTCACGACGCGGGCAAGTCTGCCTTCGTCGGCGAAGAGCTGGCCAAGTCCGATCGTCCTGAACTGACCGCTGCCAAGATCGTCGTGTCCGGCGGTCGTGGCATGGGCAATGGTGACAACTTCAAGCACCTGTACGCGCTGGCCGACAAGCTCGGCGCTGCCGTCGGTGCCTCGCGTGCCGCGGTCGACGCAGGCTTCGTGCCCAACGACATGCAGGTCGGCCAGACCGGCAAGATCGTGGCCCCGCAGCTGTACATCGCCGTCGGTATCTCTGGCGCGATCCAGCACTTGGCCGGCATGAAGGATTCCAAGGTGATCGTCGCGATCAACAAGGACGAAGAGGCGCCGATCTTCCAGGTTGCCGATTATGGCCTGGTCGCCGACCTGTTCGAAGCGGTTCCGGAGCTGGAAAAGCTGGTCTGATCCGCCTGCTTCACTTATAAAGAAACCCGGCCCTCGTGCCGGGTTTTTTTATGGGCCCATCGCCGGCAAGCCGGCTCCCACAGGGCCTCGCAAAATCAATTGGTTACACCTGTTCTATGAGAGCCGGCTTGCCGGTGATGGGCTGCGAGGCACCCCTTCTTTCCCAGGATGTGGTGACGTATTTTTTCTGGTTGCAAGGAGTAACGCATGGAGTTTCGCAAAGCGGGCAGGGCGCTGGCTTGCATGGCGGCGTTGTTGTCGCCCATGGCGATGGCGGCAGGCAAGTGCGAACGCCTGGTGGCGACCGGTAGCCCGGATGCGCCGCCGTATTCCTGGCAAGACCCGAAGGACCCCAAGCACTTGATCGGCGCCAACGTCGACCTGCTGCGCCAGGTCGCCGCCGAGCTGGGTGTGTCGGTCGAGGTGCTGCACGCCGGCAAGCGCGACCAGGCCTTGGAAGAAGTGCGCAGCGGGCGCATGGACCTGTTGATCGACACACCGATGCAGATCGACCAGCTCAGCACGCTGGACTATATCCACCCACCCATGCAGCTCAACGAATACCTGGTCTGGACCCGGCACGACGCTAACGTGGTGTTCGATGGTCCTGCCGACCTTGCACAATACCGCGGTAGCCTCTCCGAGCGGGCTCGCCTGACCCCGGCGTTCGAGGCGTTCGCCAAGGCCCAACTCAAGCTCACGCCTGCGCAGAATCTGACACAGGCTTTCCAGCAGCTGGTGCTGGGCCAGGTCGACTACGTGCTGGCCGGGCGCTACGCCGGCATGGGCATGGTCCAAGGCCTGGGCCTGGGCAATGAACTGATAGCCCGCGGCCTGCCGGTGGATCGCCCTGGCCTGTACCTCGCCGTGTCGCACAACTCGGCCTGCAATGACGCCTGGCTGCGCGGACAACTGGCAAAAAAACTGACAGAATTGCCGATCTCCGGGGCGTCCCAGGCCGTGCTGCAGCGTAATGTCGAACGCTGGAAGGCGCAGATGCAGGCGCCGCTGGACGCCCCTAAACAGTAGGAAGATTGCGTGAGAACCCAACCCCTGATCCTTGCCCTGGCCGTGCTCGGCTTGGGTGGCTGTGCCAATGACCCGGCGCCCAACGAGCAGATGCGTCTGTCCGAGCAGGCCCTCGAGCAGGCGCGGGCCGTCGGTGCCACCGAGCAGGTGGCGGAACTGAAGCTGGCTGAAGACAAACTGGCCCGGGCCAAGAGCGACATGCTCACCGAGGACTACCGCGACGCCCGCCTGCGTGCCGAACAGGCCGAGCTGGATGCGCGCCTGGCCGAGGCACGGGTGCTGACCCAGAAAAGCGAAGAGCAGCTCGATGTGCTGCAGTCGCGGGTCAAGCGCCTGCGCAAGCAGCTGGAGGTGCAGCCATGATGCGCACGTCTTCGATGGCCGCTCTGGCGCTGCTGGCACTGGTCGGGGTGCAGGGCTGTGCCAGCCAGCGCAGCGAGTCTGCGCTGAACGAGGCCAGTGCCGCGTTCCAGAAGGTCAAGGATGATTCCGACGTACTGCGCAGCGCACCGCGGGACGTGATCCGCGCGGGCGAGTCGCTGGCTCGCGCCGAGCGCCTTTCGAGCTATATCGGCACCGGTTCCGATGTGCGTCACTATGCCTACTTGAGCAAGCGCTACAGCGAGATCGCCAGTGAGCATGCCAAGCTGGCGTCGAACCAGGAGCGCCTGGCCAAGCTGGACCTGGAACGTCAACGCCTGCAGTTGGCCCTGCGCGAAGCCAAGCTCGCCAGCGTGCAGCAGCAAGGCAAGTGGGTCGAGGCGCAGATCGCTGCGCTGACATCCGAGCAGAGTGACCGGGGCCTGGTGATGACCCTGGGGGACGTGCTGTTCGACACCGGTCGCGCAGAGCTCAAGACCTCTGCCAGCCGTACCGTGCTCAAGCTGGTCCAGTTCCTTCAGCTCAACCCGCGTCGGGTGGTGCGGGTCGAAGGCTATACCGACAGCACCGGTGCGCCGCAAGACAACCTCAAGCTGTCCCGCGACCGCGCCCAAGCGGTGGCCGATATGCTGGTGGACCTGGGTGTCGACGACAAGCGCATCCAGGTCGAAGGCTACGGTGACCAGTATCCGATCGACGCCAATGCCTCCGAGCGTGGCCGGGCGCAGAACCGCCGGGTGGAAATCGTCTTCTCCGACGACAAGGGCAAGCTCGCACCGGCGCGTTGATGCAGACTTGCGCAATCTGTGGGAGATCCCCCCAGCCCGAAGGGCTGAGGGATCTCCCACAGCGGCAGCCCCATTGGTCTCCCATGGCACCCTTCCACACCTATGCGTTCGTCGGTAGCCGCTTGGTTCGTTGATTCTGTAGCTGTTACTCGGCTGTATGGTTGAGTATTCTGCAATCTGTCCCAGTACACTTGGCAACTGTTACGGTATTCTGACTCGGCTTTGAGTCGCACAAGAACAACGAACCCGTCAGCGTTTCGAGAGCCATCATGACCAACCTGCTGCTGTACCAGCGCATTGCCCAGCAACTGGCCGACGATATCCGCCGGGGCGTCTACCAGCCCGGCGAGCGCGTACCCTCGGTGCGCAAGATGAGCGCCCAGCTCAACGTCAGCCATGCCACGGTCCTGCAGGCCTATGCCAACCTCGAGGACCAAGGCCTGATCCGTGCGCGGCCGCAGTCGGGCTACTACGTGCACCAGACCCCCGCACTGACTGCCCAGACCCCGGAGATCGCCAGGGTCGAGCGGCCCGGGCTGGTCACCCGGGCGAGCATCATCCAGCAGGTACTGACCGAGGCGCGGCGCGATGGCGTGTTTCCGTTCGGCGCGGCGGTGCCGCACGTGGACTACCTGCCAGTGCGCGCGCTGCACCAGCAATTGGCCAAGGTCACACGCTTCCACAGCCCACGGGCCTTCAGCTACATGTTCAGCCCCGGCTTCGAGCCGCTGCGCAGGCAGATCGCCATCCGCATGCGGGACGCCGGCGTTCTGGTCGACCCGCGCGAGGTGGTGGTCACCCATGGCTGCGTCGATGCCCTGCAGATGTCGTTGCGGGTGCTGACCCGCCCCGGTGACCTGATCGCCGCCGAGTCGCCCACCTATTACGGCCTGCTGCAATTGGCCGATCTGCTGGGGCTCAAGGTGATCGAGATTCCCAGCGACCCGTCCACCGGTATCAGCCTGGAAGCCCTGCAGTTGGCGGCAAACCAATGGTCGATCAAAGCGCTGGTGCTGACCCCGCGCTTGAGCAACCCGTTGGGCGGCACCATCCCCGAAGACCGGCAGAAGCAGTTGCTGCGCCTGGCGTCGGACTTCGATATCCAGATCGTCGAGGACGATATCTATGGCGAGCTGATGTTCGAGCAGGGCCGGACCAAGGCGCTCAAGGCCTTCGATCGGCTGGACCGGGTGATCTATTGCTCGAGCTTCTCCAAGACCTTGTCGCCTGGCGTGCGCGTGGGCTGGATGATCGCCGGCCGCTACCAGGACGAGATCCAGCGCCTGCAGACCTTCACCACCCATTCGGCCTGCAGCGTGACCCAGATGGGCGTAGCCGCGTACCTGGAGAACGGCGGCTACGACCGCCACCTGCGCTACATCCGCCAGGAGTACCGCAAGAACCTCAGCGCCTACCAGTTGGCAGTGCAGCAGCACTTCCCGGAAGGCACGCAGATGACCCGGCCGACCGGTGGCTTCATCCTCTGGGTCAGCTTGCCCGGGCGGGTCAACACCCAGGAATTGCACGTGCGTGCGCTGGAGCAGGGTATCAGCATCGCGCCGGGGCTGATCTTCAGCAACACCGAGCAGTTCAACCACTGCATCCGCCTCAACTGCGGTATCCCTTGGAACAAGGAGTCGGAGCGGGCGGTGATTACCCTGGGCCTGTTGGCGCACCAATTGTGCAAGGCGTCGACCGGTTCACTGCTGTAGGCTTGCCAGCTGTCACCGGAACAGAGAGCATAGGCATCTTTCCACCATGTTCCCGATGTCCATGAAAGCGCTGCGCTCTCTTGTCCTTTTACTGTGCCTGACGCCCTTGTGCTTGGCCAGTGGCCAGTCTCATGCCGCCCAGTCGACCGACAAGGGGGCCTCGGCCCATGCCCAGGCCGCGTCGGCCAAGCCGGTGCGCAAGCAGGCGACGCACAAGCCCAAGGCGGCGACCAAGGTGCCTGCCCGCGCCAAGGCGAAGTCCACGGCCAGAGCGGCGCGCAAGAAACCCCTTGCCAAGTCGGTGACCCAGCCGCTGCCCAAGCCGAAACTGGACCTGAGCCTGCCGGCCTCGATGGTGGAGAACCTGGAACCTGAGGTGGGGGAACCCGTTGCGCGGCGCAAACCGTTGCTGCCCTCGATGTTCCCGCAAAAGCCCCTCAGCGATGACAGCCCATTCCAGCTCAACGGGCGGCTGATCAACAACGAGATGCAGCTGCAACTGCGCAACGACAGTCGCCATGACGTGGAAGGGGCGGCCATCGATTTCGAGTTTCGCCAATAGGTATGAACTGACTGCCGGGTCACGGCATATTTCATCCGTTTCGCAATTTCAAACGAATGTTTGAGCGGTTACTATCCAGGGACGTTCGTCCCGTTTTGCTCTTGGGAGTCCTGTTTTCATGAAATGCCGAGAGGGTTGTGGCGCCTGTTGCATTGCGCCTTCGATCAGCTCGCCGATGCCGCGCATGCCCCAGGGCAAACCGGCGGGTGAGCGCTGCCTGCACCTGACAGCGGGCAATCTCTGCGAGCTGTTCGGCAAGCCTGAGCGCCCGTCGGTCTGCGGTGGTTTCAAGGCCGATGTGGAGGTGTGTGGCAGCGATCGCGATGAGGCGATCAGGATTCTCGGTTGGTTGGAGCAGATGACGGCGGCGTGACAGGTTGGATCTTCGACAACAAGGAACAAGACGATGAGATCGATCAAGCGTATTGCACTGCTGTGTGGCATGGGTGTTCTGCTGTCGCCGGTGGCCTGGGCCGAGAACTGGCAGGTGGCCAAGGACGAGGACGGCATCAAGGTTTCCCTCAGCGAAGTGCCGGGCTCCAAGTACAAGGCCTACCAAGGCGTCACCGTGATCAAGGCGCCGCTGGCCAAGGTCAAGGCGTTGCAGGAGGACGTGGCCGGCGCCTGCAAATGGATTCATGAATGCAAGACGCAGAAGCTGCTCAAGCAGGAAGGTGACCAGAGCTGGACCTACACCCAGTTCAATACGCCTTGGCCGGTTACGCCGCGTGATTCGATCCTGCATGTGACCACCACGCAGGCGGCCGATGGCACCCTTACACGTAAGCTCGAGGAGCAGCCGAAGTACCTGCCCGAGGAAAAAGGCTATGTCCGGGTGGCGCAGGTCCAGGGCTTCTGGAAGCTCGTGCCCAAGGGCGACAGCACCGAAGTGACCTACCAGGTCCATACCGAGCCTGGCGGCAGCGTGCCCTCCTGGCTGGCCAACAAGTTCGTGGTCGATGCCCCGTTCAACACGCTCAAGGGCTTGCGCACCTTGGCCGAGCAGCCTTGACGCGCGGGTAACGCCCGCGATTGCGGAACCTCAGAAGCCGCGCGGATTTAGAGCGCGGCGCGGGCCATGTAGAAGTCACTGTCCTCTGTTTGCCTGTTCTGGCCAATCGCCGGCAAGCCGGCGCCCACTGTTGCGCGCCACTCTCGAGAGTGACGCAGGGCAGGGTGGGCGCTGGCTTGCCAGCAAGTGAATCACGCGGCGGCCCCCGGCCTAGGCCTCACGCAATACCGCCAGGGGGCTGGCATTCAGCGCCCGGCGGGTTCCGACCACGCCGGCTGCGCCTACTAGCAGTGCGCCCGCCAATGGCAACAGCAGTAACCACGGGTGCGGCGTCCAGGCCAGATCGAAGGCGTACCGGTACAGCACCCCGGTAATCACCTCGCATCCCACCGCCGCCAACAACCCGCTCACCGCCCCGAGCAGGCCGAATTCGATCCGCCTCGCCTTGACCAGCAACGGCCGGGCGGCCCCCAGCGCCCGTAGCAAGGCGCCTTGGCGAATGCGTTCATCGAGCGTCGCCTGGAGCCCTGCGAACAACACCGCCAACCCGGCCGCGAGTACGAACAACAGCACGTATTCGACCGCCAGGGTCACCTGGGCCAGGATGCTGCGTAACTGTGCCAGCAGCGCGTCGACTTGAAGAATGGTCACGGCCGGAAACGCCCGCGACAGTGCGACCACCTCGGCGTCATGCCCTGGCGCCAGGTAGAAGCTGGTCAGGTACGTGGTGGGCAGGCCTTGCAGGGTGCCGGGCTGGAAGATCATGTAGAAGTTGGGCTGGAAGCTGTCCCAATGCACGGTGCGCAGGCTGCTTACCCGTGCCTGGCGCTGTTGGCCGCCGATATCGAAATCGAGGACATCACCGAGCTTGAGCGTTAGGCTTTCGGCCAGCTGCGCCTCCACCGAAACCCCGGGAAGCCCGTCGTCGGCCGGCGGTGCGTTCCACCAGACCCCGGCGCTCAGGGCATTGCCCTGGGGCAGTTCGGCAGCCCAGGTCAGGCTGAGGTCGCGCTGCACGGCGCGCTCGCCGGTGGACTCCTTGCTCACCCGTTGGCGTACCGGCTGCCCGTTGATCTGCGTCAGGCGCCCTGGAATCACTGGGTACAAGGGCGCCGAGCTGGCATTGATCGCTTGCAAGCGCTGGGCGAAGGGATCGCGCTCGCTGGGCAGGATGTTCAGGGCGAAATGGTTGGGTGCGTCCTTGGGCAATTGGGCTTGCCAGGTATCGAGCAGCTCGCCACGCAGCAGTGCGACCAGGGCCATGGCCAGCAGGATCAGGCCGAAGGCCAGGGCCTGGCCTGCCGCAGCCACGGGGTGGCGCAGCAGTTGACCCAGGCCCAGGCGCCAAGGCAGGGGCGCTGCGGCTAGCAGGCGGCGCAGGCTGCGCAGACCGAGCAACAACAGGCCGCCGAGCAGCAGGGCGGCGAGCAGGCCACCGCCGAGCAAGGCGAAGGTCAATAGCAGGTCGAGGCTCAAGCGCCACATGATCAGGCCCAGGGCAAGCAGGGCGGCGCCGTATACCAGCCAACTGCTCGGCGGCATCGGCAACAGGTCGCGGCGCAGCACCCGCAGCGGTGGCACACGCCCTAGGGCTGCCAAGGGCGGCAGGGCGAAGCCGGCCAAGGCCACCAGGCCAGTGCCGACCCCAGCCAGGGCCGGCGCGATGCCGCCGGGCGGTACGTCGCCCGGAACCAGGCCATGCAGCAGGCCGAACAGGCCCAGTTGCGCCAGCCAGCCGAGCAGGGCGCCGGCCAGGGCTGCCACCAGGCCAAGCATGGCCAGTTGCAGGCAATACAGGCCCAAGGCCTGATGGCGTGATAGCCCCAGGCAGCGTAACAGCGCGCTGGCGTCCAGGCGGCGGGCGGCGTAGCGGCTGGCCGACAGGGCCACGGCAACGCCGGCCAGCAGCACCGCCACCAGGCTGGCCATGTTCAGGTAGCGCTCTGCCTTGCCCAGGGCGCCGCCGATCTGCCGGTTGCCATCGCGGGTATCGAGCAGGCGCTGGTTGGCTGCCAGGCCGTTTTCCAGCCCTTGACGGTACTGGGCCAAGGCTTGCGGTGTGCCTCGCCACAGCTCGCGGTAGCTGACCCGGCTGCCGGGCTGGATCACGCCCGTGGCTTCCAGGTCGGCGATGTTCATCAGCACGCGGGGCGTCAGGCTGTAGAAATTGCCGGCGCGGTCCGGCTCGTAGGTCAGCACCCGGGTCATGCGCAAGGTCTTGCTGCCGACGTCGATGCTGTCGCCGATCGACAGCCCTAGTGCCACCAGCAGGCGCGCTTCTACCCAGGCCTCGCCGGGCGCGGGGCCGCCCCCCGGGGTTTCCGGCCCGTAGGGCATGGCGGCGCTGCGCAGTTGGCCGCGCAGGGGGTAGGCCGTGTCGGCCGCCTTGACGCTCGACAGCTGGATGCCGGCATCCGCGCCGACCACGCTGGTGAATTCCACCACCTGCGCATGTTGCAACCCGGCGGCCCTGCCAGCGGCAAGCTGGTCGGCGCGCGCCGGGGAGCTGCCTTGCAGGACCAGGTCGGCGCCCAGGAACTCGCTGGCACGCAGTTGCATGGCGCCGTTCAGGCGCGCCCCGAAATAGCCGATGGCGGTACTGGCCGCCACAGCCACCAGCAGGGCGAAGAACAGCACCCGAACTTCGTTGGCGCGGGCATCGCGCAGCAACTGGCGCAGGGCCAGGCCGACCAGGCGGGAAAAGGGCAGGTGGGTCATCAGGGCTCCAGGGGCGCCACCAGGCGGCCGGCATCCAGGCGGATCAGACGACGGCAGCGCTGAGCCAGGCGCTCATCGTGGGTGACCAGCACCAGGGTGGTGCCGCGCTCCTTGTTCAGTTCGAACAACAGGTCGCTGATGCGTTCCCCGGTGTGGCTGTCGAGGTTGCCGGTGGGCTCGTCGGCGAACAGCACGGCCGGCTGGGCGGCGAAGGCGCGGGCGATCGCCACCCGCTGCTGCTCGCCGCCGGACAACTGCCGCGGCGTATGGCTCAGACGCTTGCCCAGGCCAACCCGTTCCAACAGGCTGCGGGCGTGCTCGCGGGCATCGCGGCGGCCGTCGAGCTCCAGCGGCAGCATGACGTTTTCCAGCGCATTGAGGCTGTCGAGCAACTGGAACGACTGGAATACGAAGCCCACATGCTCGGCCCGTACCCGGGCGCGCTGGTCCTCGTCCAACGGGCCCAGGTCATGGCCGGCGAGGATGACCTTGCCGGCGCTGGGGCGGTCGAGGCCGGCGAGCAGGCCGAGTAGGGTCGACTTGCCCGAACCCGAGGCGCCGACGATGGCCAGGCTGTCGCCTTGCTCCAGGGCGAGGGAGAGCGGGTGGAGGATGGTCAGGTCACCTTCCGCGCTGGGGACCACTTTGCTAAGGTGCTGCGCAACGAGAATGCTGGGGCCCATGGAGAATCCGATGCGAGTGTGGTGGTTGAGTGCCGGCCTGGCCCTGTATTGCCTGGCCCAGACTGCGGCGGCGGGTACACTGCTGGTCGTCGGGGATAGTATCAGCGCCGGTTTTGGCCTGGATACCCGCCTGGGGTGGGTTTCCCTGCTGCAGCAGAAGCTCAGGGACGAGGGTTATGACGATCGGGTGGTCAATGCCTCGATCAGTGGCGACACCAGCGCAGGCGGCCAGGCGCGGCTGCCGGCGCTGCTTGCAACCCACCAGCCGAGCCTGGTGGTGCTGGAGTTGGGAGGCAATGATGGGCTGCGTGGCCAGCCGCCGCAGCAATTGCAACAAAATCTTGCCTCGATGATCGATCAGGCCCGCGAGGCCGGTGCCAAGGTGGTGTTACTGGGCATGCGCCTGCCGCCCAATTATGGCGTGCGCTACACCCAGGCGTTCGCCCAGGTCTACGAGCAGCTGTCGACCCAGAAACAGGTGCCGCTGGTGCCATTCTTCCTCGAAGGTGTCGGCGGCGTGCCGCAGATGATGCAGGCCGATGGCATCCATCCGGCACAGGCTGCGCAGCAGCGTTTGCTGGAAAATGCCTGGCCGGCGATAAAACCGCTGTTGTGACGCTTTTATCGGGGGCGGCTTTCGGCTAATGTTGCGCCCCCCGTTCCGAGAGCCCCCGATGCCACGCCCCGCCTGGTCCCTGTATGCCTATCAACTGATCGAGCCCGATGAGCAGCTCGACCTGTTCGCCTGCCAGGAGGTTCGCGTGCACCTGGTGGCTCGCCAGCTCGAGCTGGGCGTGCCGGTCGACCGCACTTTGTGCGGCGGCCTTCTGCCCGCTCAACCGCGCTGGTCCGGGGTGGAGCGCTCGGTCTATCGTGACGGTCGCCTGTGCCCGTTGTGCCGGGCGATCCTCGATGCCCAGCGGCGCGGCATGCGTCCGGTATGGCCGGAACTCTGAGCGCCTTCCATCATCTGAAGGGCAGACGCCTCCCGCTTGTATCGGCGCAGGTGTACAATCGATTCTCTTGACCTCTCTTTCGAAGGATTTACCGGATGTTGCCGCGCCTTCCCGCCGTCACCCGTAGCCTCTCCCTGGCCGCCCTGCTGGTAGCGGGGCCCACCGTTGCGTTGGAATTGCCGTTGCCACCTCCCGGTGAAGACATCGTCGGGCAGGTCCAGGTGATCAAGGCCAAGTACGAGGACACCTTTGCCGACATCGGTACTGCCAATGACCTTGGCTACACCGAAATGATCGCGGCCAACCCAGGCGTCGACCCCTGGCTGCCGGGCGCCGGCACCGAAATCATCCTGCCGACCCGCTACATCCTGCCGCCGGGGCCGCGTGAAGGCATCGTCATCAACCTGGCCGAGTATCGCCTGTACTACTACCCGAAAGGGCAGGGCGTGGTGCACACCTTCCCGTTGGGTATCGGCCGCGAAGGTTGGGGTTCGCCGATCGCCAACACCAAGATCACCGCCAAGACCCCGAACCCGACCTGGACACCACCGGCCTCGATCCGTGCCGAGCATGCCGCCGACGGCGACATCCTGCCCGCCGTGGTGCCAGCTGGGCCGGACAACCCGTTGGGGCCGTTCAAGTTCACCCTGGGCGTGCCGGGCTACCTGATCCATGGCTCGAACAAGAAGTTCGGTATCGGCATGCGCACCAGCCATGGCTGCTTCCGCATGCTCAACAACAACGTGCTGGAACTCTCCAAGATGGTGCCAGTGGGTACGCCGGTGCGCATCATCAACGAGCCCTATAAGTTCGGCATCAGTGGCGGCAAGGTCTATCTAGAGGCCCACACGCCTTTGGACGATCATGGCGATCCATCGGTGGTGGATAAACACACCGCGGTTATCAATGCCTTGCTCAAGCGCGAAGACTTGGCCAACAACCTGCGCATGAACTGGGACATGGTGCGCGATGTAGTGGCGGCGGAAGATGGCATGCCGGTGGAAATCGCTGTACCGGTCAGCGGGCAAGCGGCGCCGATGGTATCGAGCATTCCGCCAGAGCTGCAGTAACGGCGTTGTGTTTAACCCAGGGCCGGTGCCCAGTTAAACCCATAGCGAGGCCTGCCTTAGTGCAGGCCTTGTTCGTTTTTGCGGTGCGCTTTTCGCCAGGCAATAAAAAAGCCGACCCACTAGTGGGTCGGCTCCATAACAATCCGTGAGGATTATTACTTGCGGCTGGCTTTGTCCAGCATGCGCAGAGCGCGCTCGTTGGCTTCGTCAGCGGTCTGCTGAGCCTTCTGAGCGGCAGCCAGAGCGTCATCAGCCTTACGGTAGGCTTCATCGGCACGAGCTTGAGCGCGAGCTGCTGCGTCTTCGGTAGCAGTCAGGCGAGCTTCGGTTTCTTTGGAGACGCTGCTGCAACCGGTAGCCAGAACTGCGGCCAGGGCCAGAGCAGAGAATTTCAGAACGTTGTTCATCGTGTTCCCCTTCAAGGACTTTCTATTAAATAGCCATCTCTCGGAAAAGAGAAACTGGCCGGCGTACATAGTACCCATTACTTGTAGTAAGTAAACTGACTGAGCGCAAGAACTGCAAAAAAAATGTTGCCGGAAGGGGAGGAGGTGACAACCTTTGTATGGCCGGTGTGAAAATTTTGCGCAGCCTCCGTAAAGGGTTGTGTTACAGAAACTTTTTGTTGAACTAAAGGTGACTTCAACGGTCGGCTGGCGTCTTAGCCCTAGAACAAAACCGGGGGCTGTCGCAAAACGGTTCGAGGCATGCCTTGGGCATTTTTACCTGCTGCCACCTTGAGCAATCCTGCTTGTGGCGCCTACTATTTGTAGGTGCCCATGCTGCAGAACGATTCGGATCGCCTTGCGGTCCAAGGGGCTGGGGTGGCGTAGAGGTTCCTCCGCCGGAAAAAACCATCGGTAAAGGTAAGGGTCTGCCGACAAGACCTGCGAGGAGTAGTGATGAGTGAAGCGTTGACCATCCACCATGACCAGGCCGGTCATCAGTTCGAGACCAATGTGGACGGTCACCGGGCGTACCTGACGTACATGGACCTGGGCAAGCAGACGCTGGATATCTATCGCACCTTCGTGCCCAACGCCCTGCGCGGGCGGGGTATCGCCGCTGCCTTGACCGAAAAGGCCCTGGAGTACGCTGAACAGATGGGCTACACGGTGATCCCGTCCTGCTCGTATGTGGAGCGCTATATGGAACGCCAGCAGCGCCATTCGAGCAAGGCCTGAACCCGCTTGGTTCACCGAACATGAAAACGCCGGGCATTGCCCGGCGTTTTCGTTACTGCAAGGCGTCAGCCGCGCTGGCGCTGTGGCAGAACGTCCTTGAGCTTGGTACGCATGCTGCGCAGGGCCTTCTCGGTGGCGCTCCAGTCGATGCAGGCATCGGTGATGGAAACGCCGTATTGCAGTTCGCCCAGGTCCTTCGGAATCGCCTGGCAGCCCCAGTTCAGGTGGCTCTCGACCATCAGGCCGATGATCGACTGGTTGCCTTCGAGGATCTGGTTGGCGACGTTCTCCATCACCAGCGGCTGCAGGGCCGGGTCTTTGTTGGAGTTGGCGTGGCTGCAGTCGACCATGATGTTGGGCTTGATCTTGGCCTTGGCCAGGTCCTGCTCGCACAGGGCGACGCTGACCGAATCATAGTTCGGCTTGCCGTTGCCGCCGCGCAGTACCACATGGCCGTAGGCGTTGCCCTTGGTGGTGACGATGGACACGCCGCCTTCCTGGTTGATACCCAGGAAACGGTGCGGCTTGGAAACAGACTGCAAGGCATTGATGGCCACGGTCAGGCCGCCATCGGTGCCGTTCTTGAAACCGACCGCCGAGGACAGGCCCGAGGCCATTTCCCGGTGGGTCTGGGATTCGGTGGTGCGGGCGCCGATGGCCGACCAGCTGATCAGGTCCTGCAGGTACTGCGGCGAGATCGGGTCGAGGGCTTCGGTAGCGGTCGGCAGGCCCATTTCGGCCAGGTCCAGCAGCAGCTTGCGGCCAATGTGCAGGCCGTCCTGGATCTTGAAGGAGTCGTCCAGGTACGGGTCGTTGATCAGGCCCTTCCAGCCGACGGTGGTGCGCGGCTTCTCGAAGTACACGCGCATCACCAAGTACAGGGTGTCGGACACTTCTTCGGCCAGCACCTTCAGGCGCTCGGCGTATTCATGAGCAGCATTGATGTCATGGATGGAGCAGGGGCCAACCACGACGAACAGTCGATGGTCCTTGCCGTCGAGGATATTGCGCACTACTTCGCGGCCGGCAGTCACGGTCTGCAGGGCCTGGGCGCTGAGGGGGAGTTCCTTCTTGAGCTGATCGGGGGTGATCAAGGTCTCGTTGGAGGCAACGTTAAGGTCGTCGATCGGTAAATCAGCCATCGTGTTACTCGTCAGGTCACGGGTGCCGGCCGCCAGCCCCGTGCGGCCCAGCAGCAAGATTGTTCGCAACGGGGAGCCGAACCTTAGCGCGTTACAAGGTGGCTCGACAATGGGCTGACCCCTGTCGTTACGGGGTTTTTACCGTCAAAACGACTTTTCATCGCCAAGTGGTATCCGACGGGCCCCCAGCGCCCCATCAAATCCCCTGTCCGGGCCCGCCAAGCCCGCGGCACCAGCGCGCCGGATGGCACGGGCGGCCTTGCACGGCGCTGCTAAGCTGAACCTTGCTCTGCCGTTGCGGCAGTCAAGGAGGTCGAATGATCCATTCCATGCTGTATGCCACCGACCTCGGGGTATACGCGCCTTTTGTCATGCAGCACGCCTTGGCCCTGGCGCGGACCTTCAACGCAGAGCTGTATGTGATCCATGCCGTGGAGCCCATGGGGCAGTTCGCCGAATCCCTGTTGCAAAGCTACCTCGATGAACAGACCTTGGATGCGCTGCACAGCGAGGGCGTGAATACGGTCCTGGCCAACATCGAGCAGCGGGTGCTGGAGAATTTTCGCGACGAACTGGGCGAGGAAGCGGACCTGGCCCTGATCCGTGCGGTCAGGGTACGCCAGGGTGACCCGGCCCACGTGATCATCGAGCAGGCCCGGCGGCTGAATGTCGACCTGCTGATCTTCGGCAGCCACAGCCAGGGGGCAGGGGTGGATGTACCGATTGGCCGCACCGCGGCGCGGTTGCTGCAATTGTCGCCGGTGCCCGTCTACATGGTGCCGCTGGCCCAGCATTTAGGGCGTAGGAAGGGGTGAAGACGGGGGTAGGTCGAATCCGTGGCATGTAACAAAATAGTTCTAGATTTATTTCGAGAACCACTAATATAGTTATATCTCGTCGCTGCCAGCTGCCGGTGACCTACCGCTGATCCGAGGGAAACCTATGAAGCTTCAACAACTGCGCTACATCTGGGAAGTGGCGCACCATGACCTCAATGTCTCCGCGACAGCGCAGAGCCTCTATACCTCCCAGCCCGGGATCAGCAAGCAGATCCGCCTGCTCGAGGACGAGCTAGGCGTCGAGGTCTTCGCCCGCAGCGGCAAGCACCTGACCCGCGTCACGCCGGCCGGTGAGCGCATCATCAACACCGCAGGCGAGATCCTGCGCAAGGTCGAGAGCATCAAGCAGATCGCCCAGGAATTCTCCAACGAGAAGAAGGGCACGCTGTCCATTGCCACTACCCACACCCAGGCGCGCTATGCGTTGCCGCCGGTGATCAGCAACTTCATCAAGCAATACCCGGAAGTCGCCCTGCACATGCATCAGGGCTCGCCGATGCAGATCGCCGAGATGGCCGCTGACGGTACCGTCGACTTCGCCATCGCCACCGAGGCGCTGGAGTTGTTCGGCGACCTGATCATGATGCCTTGCTATAAATGGAACCGCTGCGTGGTGGTGCCCCAGGGCCACCCGCTGACCAAACTGCCGAAGCTGACCCTCGAGGCGGTCGCCGAATACCCGATCGTCACCTATGTGTTTGGTTTCACCGGCCGTTCCAAACTCGACGAAGCCTTCAACCATCGCGGCCTGACACCCAAGGTGGTGTTCACCGCGGCCGATGCCGACGTCATCAAGACCTATGTACGTCTGGGCCTGGGCGTGGGCATCGTGGCCAAGATGGCCGTGGATACCAAGCTCGACAGCGACTTGGTGGCGCTGGATGCCAGCGAGCTGTTCGAGGCCAGCATCACCAAGATCGGCTTTCGCCGGGGCACCTTCCTGCGTGGCTTCATGTGCGACTTCATCGAGAAGTTCGCCCCGCACCTGACCCGTGAGGTGATGGCCAAGGCGATCCAGTGCCATAACAAGCAGGAGCTGGAAGACCTGTTCGAAGGTGTCGAGCTGCCGGTGCACTGATCTGGCATTGCGGGGCTGCTTTGCAGCCCTTTCGCGGCACAAGGCCGCTCCTACACCTAATGAAATGGTCCTCCCAGGACCATAGATGTGGGAGCGGCCTTGTGCCGCGATGGGGCCGAAGCGACCCCGCTGATTTATGCCTTGGTTATCAGGTTGCCGGCGTGCAACCCGCATTCCTTCTGGGTGGACTCTTCCCACCACCAACGCCCTTCGCGCTCGTGCTGGTTCGGCAGCACCGGGCGGGTGCAGGGCTCGCAGCCGATGCTGATGAAGCCGCGCTCATGCAGGCTGTTGTAGGGCAGCTCGAGCATGCGGATATAACCCCAGACTTCCTCGCTGGTCATCTGCGCCAGCGGGTTGAACTTGTACAGGGTGCGCTCGGGCGTGGAGAACGCCGAATCCACTTCCAGCGCGGCCACCTGGCTGCGGGTGCCCGGGCTCTGATCGCGGCGCTGGCCGGTGGCCCAGGCGCTCACGGTGGCCAGCTTGCGGCGCAGCGGCTCGATCTTGCGGATGCCGCAGCACTCGCCGTGGCCGTCCTTGTAGAAGCTGAACAGGCCCTTTTCCTTGACGAAGGGGTCGAGCTTGTCGCGGTCGGGGCTGAGGATCTCGATCGGCAGGTTGTACTGTTCGCGGACCTGGTCGATGAAGCGGTAGGTCTCCGGGTGCAGGCGGCCGGTGTCGAGGCTGAACACCTTGACCTGCTTGTTCAGCTTCCAGGCCATGTCGACCAGCACCACGTCCTCGGCGCCGCTGAACGAGATCCACAGGTCATCGCCGAAGTGTTCGAAGGCGAGCTTGAGGATGTCCTGTGGGGACTTGCTGGCATAGGTCGCGGCCAGGGCGGCGACGTCGAAGGGTTGGCTCATCAGGCGGTTTCCATCGGGTGAGTGGCGCTGTGCGCTCGTAATGGGCTGATGGTAACAAAAAATGGCTTTGGCAGTGTCTGTTCGGGCGCTATCGCCGGCAAGCCGGCTCCCACACGAGCGGCGCTGGTTCTGTCGGCTTGCCGGCGATAGCGCGCAGGAGGCGTCGAATCACAGGTGCTGCAAGGTTTCCATCAACACCCGCACCTTGGCGATGGATTCCTCGTATTCGGCCTGCCATTCGGAATCGGCCACCACCGCGCCACCGCCCCAGCAGCTGGCCTGCCCATCTTTGACCAGCAGGCTGCGGATGGCGATGGAGCTGTCCATCTCGCCGCGAACGTCCACATACAGCAGCGAGCCGCAATACAGCGCCCGGCGCGTCGGCTCCAGTTCGTCGATGATCTGCATGGCGCGGATCTTTGGTGCCCCGGTGATCGAGCCACCGGGGAAGCTGTCGCCGATCAGATCCAGGGCGTCCTTGCCGGCGGCTAGGCGGCCGGTGATGCTGCTGACCAGGTGGTGGACGTTGGGGTAGCTCTCCAGGCTGAACAGCTCGGGCACCTTCACCGAACCGATCTCGCAGGTGCGCCCCAGGTCGTTGCGTAACAGGTCCACGATCATCAGGTTTTCCGAGCGATCCTTGGGGCTTGCCTGCAGCTCGGCGGCATTGTGCGCGTCCTGCTGTGGGTCGTCGGCCCGTGGGCGGGTGCCCTTGATCGGGCGGGTTTCCACCCGGCCCTGGCTGACCTGGATGAAGCGCTCCGGCGAAAAGCTCAGCAGCGCGCTGCCATCGGCCAGTTGCTGGTAGCCGGAGAACGGCGTGGGGCAAGCCTTGCGCAAGGCTTGGTAGGCGCGCCACGGGTCGCCCTGGCAGGGGGCGCGGAAGCGTTGGGTCAGGTTGATCTGGTAGCAGTCGCCGGCCTGGATGTATTGCTGGACCTTGTCGAACGCGCTGCGGTACTGCGCAGGCTGCAGGTCGCCGCGCATGGGCGCCAACAACTGGAAGTCGCCGCACACCACGGTGTCGGGCGCCTCGAACAGCTGAATCAGGCGCTGGCACTCGATGCTCGCAAGGCTTGGGTGGAACACCAGTTGCGTGGTGCCGAGCGTGTGGTCGCTGACCAGCGCCCAGGCATACAGGCCGAGCTGGGCGTCGGGCAGGCCGAGGTCGTCGCGGGCCAGGCTCGGCAACTGCTCCAGGCGTCGGCCAAAGTCGTAGCTCAGGTAGCCGATCAGGCCGCCGGCGAAGGGCAACTGGACGCCATCCGGCAACTGCGCCTGGCCCAGCTGGGCCAGGGCATTACGCAGGCGCTGCAGATAGGCCCGACCGTCTTCCTCGGGCTGGGCTTGCAGGTGCTGCAGCGGCCAGGCGCTGAGCAGGTCGAAGCGGCCGCGCTCGGCGCCGGGTCGGGCACTGTCGAGCAGGATCGCGCCGGGGGCCTGGCGCAGGCGGGCGAAGTAATGGGCGGGATCGAGCTGGTAGGGCAGGGGGTGGAGCGTACAGGTTGGCATCAGAGTGGGCGGCGATGACAAAGCGAGGAGGGGATTGTAGACCTGTGCGATGAATGCGCCTAGCGCTGGGCATTACATTCAATAGTGAGCAGGCCATCGCTGGCAAGCCGGCTCCCACAGGCACGGCGCTGTCTCTGAAAACAGCACAGGGCAGGTGGGAGCCGGCTTGCCGGCGATGGGCCGCAAGACGGCCCTGGGCTCAGTGCGGATGCACGTGCCCGAACAGCCCTTGCGACACGCGCACGCGTTGTTCGGCGTCTTCCTTCACACCATCTTTGGCCAGCGCTTCCAGATGTGCCTCGATGGCATGGGTGCGCTGGGTCAGGCCGCAGTCATTGGCGATCTGGATGTTCAGGCCGGGGCGGGCGTTGAGCTCGAGGATCAGCGGGCCCTTGTCCTGGTCCAGGACCATGTCCACGCCGATATAGCCCAGGCCGCACAGCTCGTAGCAGCTGGCAGCCAGCTTCATGAAGCCGTCCCAGTTCGGCAGCTGTACGCCATCCACCGCATTGGTGGTGTCCGGGTGCTTGCTGATGATCTTGTTCAGCCAGGTGCCACGCAGGGTGACGCCGGTGGCCAGGTCCACGCCCACGCCGATGGCGCCCTGGTGCAGGTTGGCCTTGCCGCCGGACTGGCGCGTCGGCAGGCGCAGCATGGCCATCACCGGGTAGCCCATCAGTACGATGATGCGGATATCCGGCACGCCTTCATAGCTGATGCTCTTGAAGATCTGGTCCGGGGTCACCCGGTACTCGATGAGCGCGCGGTCGCGATGCCCGCCCAGCGAGTACAGGCCGGTGAGGATGCTGGAGATCTGGTGCTCGATCTCCTCGTGGCTGATGATCTTGCCCGAGACGGTGCGGTAGCGGTCCTCGAAGCGGTCGGCGATGACCATGATGCCGTCACCGCCAGCCCCCTGGGCCGGCTTGATGACGAAATCGTTGCGCCCACCGATGATCTGCTCGAGCTTGTCGATTTCCTTCTCGGTCTCGATGATGCCGTACATCTCCGGCACATGGATGCCGGCCTTGAGCGCACGCTCCTTGGTGATGATCTTGTCGTCAACGATCGGGTACAGGTGGCGCTTGTTGTACTTCAGGACGTAGTCCGCGTTGCGCCGGTTGATACCCATGATGCCCCGGGCCTCCAGGGCTTTCCAGGTCTTGATCAGTCCGAACATCAAGCGTCAGCCTTCACGAAAGCCTTGAAGCGAACGAGCTCGGTCAGGCGGTAGCCGCGGTAGCGACCCATCGCCAGCATGAAGCCCACCAGGATCAGCAGTACGGCAGGGAAGGTGAAGACGAAGTACACCAGTTCCGGCACGCTCATCAGCAGGTGTGCGATGGACGCGGCGAACAGGGTGCCGATGGCCACCTTCATGGCATGGCCGCCGCCACGCTCTTCCCAGGTGATCGACAGGCGCTCGATGGTCATGGTCAGGATCACCATCGGGAACAGGGCGACCGACAGGCCGCGCTCGAGGCCCAGCTTGTGGCTGAACAGGCTGATGGCGGCGATCAATACCACCACGAAGGTCAGCACCACCGACAGGCGCGGCAGCATCTGCAGCTTCAGGTGCTCGAGGTACGAGCGCAGCGACAGGCCAAGGGCGGTGATCACCGTGAACAGCACGATGCCGAAGCCCAGCTGGGTTTCGCGGAAGGCCAGGGCGATCAGTACGGGGGTGAAGGTGCCGAGGGTCTGCAGGCCGACCAGGTTGCGCAGCACCAGGATGACCAGTACGCCGATCGGGATCATCACCATGATCATGAAGGTCTGCTGGGTCTGCAGGGGCAGACCGTACAGCGAATACTCGAGGAAGTCGGCGTCGGTGTTCTCGTCGGTCAGCTTGGCCAGGCGGATGGCGTTCATCTCGCTGTTGTTCATGCTGAAGGTGACGTTGGCCTTCTTGCCACCATCGACGGTGACCAGGTTGTCATCGCCGGTCCACCACAGCAGGCGGTCGTTGGGCAGGCCCTGCTCGCCGGTGTCCGGGTTGAAGTACAGCCAGTCGTTGCCGTTGAAGCTGCGCAGCCACAGTTCAGGCGTTTGCGGGGTGTCGGCGACCAGGCGGATGGTGTGGACCTTTTCCATCGGCACGTGGGCGATCGACAGCAGCAGATCGATGACCTGGGCCTTCTTCATGGACGAGGTGTCGCCGGCCAGCAGCAGCTTGACGTTGTCGTCGTTGAGGTTGTTGACCCGCTTGATGGTCTCGCTGACGAAGGTCTCGACATCCGCCGAGTGCTGGCGGATCGGCGCCATCAGGGCTTCGGCGGCGATCTTCTCGGGGCCTTCCAGGGCCAGGCTGTCACGGAAGGTCGGGCCTTTGACCGTGGCCTTCTCGCTGCTGTAGCGCTTGGTCAGCACCAGGCGGTAGTAGAGCGTCTGGTTGCCGCTGGCGCGGCGTGCCGACCAGGTCACCTTGCGGTTGCCATCGGCCCGGTTGACGCTCACCCCGTAGTTGTTGGAGATGAAGCTCTCGTTGAGGCTCACGTAGTCACGGTTCAGCGGTGGCACGAACATCTGCACCTTGACCGGGTCCTTCGGGTTGGCGACGAATTCGACCTTGGCGTCGATGTTCCACAGGTCGTCGGTCGCGTCTTCGGTCACCGGGATGCCGAGGATGAAGATCTGATAGGCCGTGACCAGCACGCCCAGGAGCACCAGTACGGTGATCAGGACTTTCAGGTGAAGGGTAAGAGAGCGCATCGGGTTTACTCTGCGGTGGGAGCTTTGGTGGCGCAGGCGGGTTTGCCGGCCGCGTATTTAAGGCTTGGATCGACCAGGGCGTCAAAATGCTTGAGTGCCTCGGAGCCGATCAACAGCGGGAACTGGAAGGCGCTGCGGTCGGTGAGGTTGACCTCGATGGTGCGCAGTGCCTGGCCCATGCAGATGTCCAGTTCGATGACCGGGCGGGCCGTGTAGGCCTTGCCTTCGTCAGGATTGTAGTCACCGGCGCGCCGCTTGATCTTGCTGACACGGGCCAGTGGCCGTTCGATTGGGTGCGAATGGGCGGCGTCGATGGCCAGGTAGAAGCGTACCCAGCTCTCGCCGTTGCGCTTGAAGCGCTTGATGTCGCGGGCGCTCAGCGACGCGGTCTTGGCGCCGGTGTCGAGCTTGGCCGCCACTTCCAGGTCGAGATCGGAAAGGCGGGCATATTCGTTCAGGCCGTAAACGGTCTTTTCCGCCGCCTGGCCAAGGGCCGGCAGCAGGGCGAGGCAGAACAGCAATGAAGCGGGTGTAAGTCTCATAAATCCTGGCGCGGTGCTGTGCGGGTTCGGGGCAAGGCGACTGGCAAGTACTGCGCAAGCATCCTCGTTCATCTGTCAACACCCCAGGGGGTGGCAGACACACTATCCATACTCCCTTGGGAAGCGCGGCATTCTATCACGCCAACGTTTCGACGCCAGCGCGCCGCGATCTGACAGCGAGGGGGGTGTTTAAGTTCGTTCTTAGACAATTGTCGACAATGTTGATTTTGTCTTTGACTAGGCGGCGCTATTTAGCTAGCTTTTGCGCTATCGAAACCAAAGGTGTCGACAATTATGCGGGAAGCCACCCAGGCGGCCTTGGCCACGTCGGATGATTCCGAAACGCTATCGGAGAACGTCTTCCGGCGTATCCAGGCCGCCATCGTCAAGGGCGAGATCGCCCCGGGCAGCAAGATCTCCGAACCGGAGCTGGCCCGTATCTACGGTATCAGCCGCGGCCCGTTGCGCGAGGCCATTCATCGCCTGGAGGGCCAGCGCCTGCTGGTGCGGGTGCCCCATGTCGGTGCCCGGGTGGTGTCGCTCAACCATGCCGAGCTGATCGAACTGTACGAAATCCGTGAGTCCCTCGAAGGCATGGCCTGCCGCCTGGCCGCCGAGCGCATGAGCCTGGCCGACATCGACGAGCTGCGTCGGGTGCTCGACACCCATGAGCGCGACGCCGCCTTCCAGGCCGGCGTTGGCTACTACCAGCAGGAAGGCGATTTCGACTTCCACTACCGGATCATCCAGGGCAGCGGCAACCAGACCCTGGTCAAGATGCTCTGCGGCGAGCTGTACCAGCTGGTGCGCATGTACCGCATCCAGTTCTCCGCCACGCCCAACCGCCCGCACCAGGCCTTCGCCGAGCATCACCGCATTCTCGACGCCATCGCCGATCGTGACGGCGAGCTGGCCGAACTCCTGATGCGTCGCCACATCGGCGCGTCCAAACGCAACATCGAGCGCCATTACCAAGGCGTCGACAACAATAGCCCACGAGGTGAGTCATGACTTTGAAGAGCACGCCCGGCCAGCGTTTCCGTGACGCGGTTGCCGCCGAACATCCGTTGCAAGTGGTAGGGGCCATCAATGCCAACCACGCCCTGCTGGCCAAGCGCGCTGGCTTCAAGGCCATCTACCTCTCCGGTGGTGGTGTCGCGGCCGGTTCCCTGGGCCTGCCGGACCTGGGCATCAGCGGCCTGGACGACGTGCTGACCGATGTGCGCCGTATCACCGATGTGTGCGACCTGCCGCTGCTGGTGGACGTGGACACCGGCTTCGGCGCCTCGGCCTTCAACGTGGCGCGTACCGTGCGCTCGATGTGCAAGTTCGGTGCCGCCGCCATCCACATCGAGGACCAGGTCGGTGCCAAGCGCTGCGGCCACCGCCCGAACAAGGAAATCGTCTCCCAGCAGGAAATGGTCGACCGCATCAAGGCCGCGGTGGATGCCCGTACCGACGACAGCTTCGTGATCATGGCGCGCACCGATGCCCTGGCCGTCGAAGGCCTGAACGCAGCCCTGGACCGTGCCGCCGCATGCATCGAGGCGGGCGCCGACATGATCTTCCCGGAGGCGATCACAGAGCTTTCGATGTACAAGACCTTCGCTGACCGGGTGCAGGCACCGATCCTGGCCAACATCACCGAGTTCGGCGCGACCCCGCTGTACACCACCGAAGAGCTGGCCTCGGTCGACGTCTCGCTGGTGCTGTACCCGCTGTCGGCCTTCCGGGCCATGAACAAGGCGGCCGAGAACGTCTACACCGCTTTGCGTCGCGACGGCACCCAGAAGAATGTGATCGACACCATGCAGACCCGCATGGAGCTCTACGATGCCATCGGCTACCACGCCTTCGAGCAGAGCCTCGATGCGTTGTTCGCCCAAAAGAAAGGTTGAGCCTGTGACGGCCTCATCGCCGGCAAGCCGGCTCCCACAGGTTCGACTGGACCGTCTGTGTGGGAGCCGGCCTGCCGGCGATAGGGCCGGACCAGCCTCCCGGGTTTAGCCAGCAAGATTCGATAACAAGTTCAAGAAAGGAGAACACACCATGGCCGAAGCAAAAGTACTCAGTGGCGCAGGCCTGCGTGGCCAGGTAGCCGGGCAGACCGCGCTGTCGACCGTGGGCCAGGCCGGAGCCGGCCTGACCTACCGTGGCTATGACGTCCGCGACCTGGCGGCCGGTGCCGAATTCGAGGAAGTGGCCTACCTGCTGCTGTACGGCGAACTGCCGAGCCAGGCCGAGCTGGACGACTACAAGCGCAAGCTCAAGGGCCTGCGTGACCTGCCCCAGGCGCTCAAGGAAGTGCTCGAGCGCATCCCGCGCGATGCGCACCCGATGGACGTGATGCGCACCGGTTGCTCGGTGCTCGGCACCCTGGAGCCGGAGTTGACCTTCGAGCAGCAGCGCGAGAAGACCGACCGTCTGCTGGCCGTGTTCCCGGCGATCATGTGCTACTGGTACCGCTTCACTCACCACGGCGTGCGCATCGATTGCACCAGTGACGAAGACACCCTCGGTGGCCATTTCCTGCACCTGCTGCACGGCAAGAAGCCGAGCGAGCTGCACGTCAAGGTGATGAACGTCTCGCTGATCCTCTACGCCGAGCACGAATTCAACGCCTCGACCTTCACCGCGCGTGTCTGCGCCTCGACCCTGTCGGACCTCTACTCGTGCGTCACCGCCGCCATCGGTTCGCTGCGCGGCCCGCTGCACGGCGGCGCCAACGAGGCGGCCATGGAGTTGATCGAGCGCTTCCAGAGCCCGCAGGAGGCCGTGGCCGAGCTGCTGCGCATGCTCGAGCGCAAGGACAAGATCATGGGCTTCGGCCATGCGATCTACAAGGAGTCCGATCCGCGCAACGAGGTGATCAAGGGCTGGTCCAAGCAGTTGGCCGACCAGGTGGGCGACAAGGTGCTGTACCCGGTTTCCGAGGCCATCGACAAGACCATGTGGGAGCAGAAGCGTCTGTTCCCCAACGCCGACTTCTACCATGCCTCGGCGTACCACTTCATGGGCATCCCGACCAAGCTGTTCACCCCGATCTTCGTCTGCTCGCGCCTGACCGGCTGGGCCGCGCACGTCTTCGAGCAGCGCGCCAACAACCGCATCATCCGCCCGAGCGCCGAGTATGTCGGCGTCGAGCAGCGCAAGTTCGTGCCGATCGAGCAGCGTTAAAACAGGGTGAGCCGCGTTCCCTGTGGGAGCGGGCTTGTCCCGCGATAGCGTCAGGTCAGGCAGCGATGTCGAACCGGCCGACCTCATCGCGGGGCAAGCCCGCTCCCACAGGGACGGTGCAAGCCGAGCCACCGAACACCGTGACCGAGCCGGATAACGATATGAACACCGCATTCCGCAAGCCCCTGCCAGGCACTGACCTGGACTACTTCGATGCCCGCGCGGCGGTCGAGGCGATCAAGCCCGGCGCGTACGACGGGTTACCCTATACCTCCCGCGTGCTGGCCGAAAACCTGGTGCGTCGCTGCGACCCGGCCACCCTCGATGCCTCCCTCGGGCAACTGATCGAGCGCAAGCGCGACCTCGACTTCCCCTGGTTCCCGGCGCGCGTGGTGTGCCACGACATCCTCGGCCAGACCGCTCTGGTGGACCTGGCCGGCCTGCGCGATGCCATCGCCGACAAGGGCGGCGACCCGGCCCAGGTCAACCCGGTGGTGCCGGTCCAGTTGATCGTCGACCACTCCCTGGCCGTGGAGTGCGGCGGCTTCGACCCGCAGGCCTTCGAGAAGAACCGCGCCATCGAGGACCGTCGCAACGAAGACCGCTTCCATTTCATCAACTGGACCAAGAAGGCGTTCAAGAACGTCGACGTGATCCAGCCAGGCAATGGCATCATGCACCAGATCAACCTGGAGAAGATGTCGCCGGTGGTTCACAACGACCGTGGCGTGGCCTACCCGGACACCTGTGTCGGCACCGACAGCCATACCCCGCACGTCGATGCATTGGGTGTGATCGCCATCGGCGTCGGCGGGTTGGAAGCCGAGAACGTCATGCTCGGCCGCGCCTCGTGGATGCGCCTGCCGGAAATCGTCGGCGTCGAGCTGACCGGCAAGCTGCAGCCGAATATCACCGCCACCGACCTGGTGCTGGCCCTGACCGAGTTCCTGCGCAAACAGAAGGTGGTCGGCGCCTATCTCGAATTCCACGGTGAGGGCGCCCGCGCCCTGACCCTGGGCGACCGTGCCACCATCTCCAACATGGCCCCCGAATACGGCGCCACCGCAGCGATGTTCGCCATCGACCAGCAGACCATCGACTACCTCAAGCTGACTGGCCGCGAAGAGCAGCAGGTCAAGCTGGTGGAAACCTATGCCAAGGCCACGGGCCTGTGGGCCGACAGTCTGGGCCAGGCCGAGTACGAGCGCGTGCTGCGCTTCGACCTCTCCAGCGTGGTGCGCAACATGGCCGGCCCGTCCAACCCGCACGCCCGTGTCGCCACCAGCGACCTGGCCGCCAAAGGCATCGCCGGTGCCTGGGAAGAAGTGCCGGGGCAGATGCCGGACGGTGCGGTGATCATCGCCGCCATCACCAGCTGCACCAACACCAGCAACCCGCGCAACGTGATCGCCGCAGGCCTGCTGGCACGCAACGCCAACAAGCTCGGCCTGGCGCGCAAGCCTTGGGTGAAATCCTCCCTGGCCCCCGGTTCCAAGGCCGTACAGCTGTACCTGGAAGAGGCGGGGCTGGAAAAAGAACTGGAGCAACTGGGCTTTGGTATCGTCGCCTTCGCCTGCACCACCTGCAACGGCATGTCCGGCGCGCTCGACCCGAAGATCCAGCAGGAGATCATCGACCGCGACCTGTATGCCACCGCCGTGCTGTCGGGCAACCGCAACTTCGATGGGCGCATCCACCCGTACGCCAAGCAGGCTTTCCTCGCGTCGCCACCGCTGGTGGTGGCCTACGCTATCGCCGGCACCATCCGCTTCGACATCGAGAAGGATGTGCTGGGTGTGGTGGGTGGCAAGGAAATCCGCCTCAAGGATATCTGGCCGAGCGATGAAGAGATCGACGCGGTGGTGCGTGCCGCGGTCAAGCCTGAGCAGTTCCGCAAGGTGTACATCCCGATGTTCGCCATCGAGGAAGACAAAGGGCCGAAGGTCGCGCCGCTGTACGAATGGCGCCCGATGAGCACCTATATTCGCCGCCCGCCTTACTGGGAGGGGGCCCTGGCTGGCGAGCGCACCCTGCGCGGCATGCGCCCGCTGGCAGTGCTGCCGGACAACATCACCACCGACCACCTGTCGCCGTCGAACGCCATCATGGCCAACAGCGCCGCGGGCGAATACCTGGCGAAGATGGGCCTGCCGGAGGAAGACTTCAACTCCTACGCGACCCACCGTGGCGACCACCTGACCGCCCAGCGTGCGACCTTCGCCAACCCCAAGCTGTTCAACGAGATGGTACGCAACGAAGACGGCAGCGTGAAGCAGGGTTCGCTGGCGCGCATCGAGCCGGAAGGCAAGGTGACGCGCATGTGGGAAGCGATCGAGACCTACATGCAGCGCAAGCAGCCACTGATCATCGTCGCAGGCGCCGACTACGGCCAGGGCTCGTCCCGTGACTGGGCGGCCAAGGGCGTGCGCCTGGCGGGCGTCGAGGCGATCGTCGCCGAAGGCTTCGAGCGCATCCACCGCACCAACCTGGTCGGCATGGGCGTGTTGCCGCTGGAGTTCCAGCCGGGGACCAATCGCAAAACTTTGGACCTGGACGGCAGCGAGACCTACGACGTGCTGGGCGCGCGGACACCGCGGGCGACCCTGACGCTGGTCATCACCCGGCGCAATGGCGAGCGGGTGGAGGTGCCGGTGACCTGCCGCCTGGATACTGCCGAAGAAGTGTCGATCTACGAGGCGGGCGGGGTGCTGCAGCGCTTCGCCCAGGATTTCCTCGAAGGCACTGCCTGAGTGAGCGGGGCCGCTTTGCGGCCCTTTCGCGGCACGAGGCCGCTCCTACAGGAAATGCGCTCGTCTGTAGGAACGGCCTTGTGCCGCGAGAGGGCTGCGTAGCAGCCCCAGGTTTTCTGCCGGAGCGAGACAATCAGGACACTCGACCATGACACACGCACCACAAGTAAGAATCCCCGCCACCTACATCCGTGGCGGCACCAGCAAAGGCGTGTTCTTCCGCCTGCAAGACCTGCCCGAGCGCGCCCGGCAACCCGGGCCTGCCCGCGATGCTCTGTTGCTGCGGGTGATCGGAAGCCCCGACCCCTACGCCAAGCAGATCGATGGCATGGGCGGCGCCACCTCCAGCACCAGCAAGACGGTGATCCTCTCGCGCAGCGCTCACCCGGAGCATGACGTCGACTACCTGTTCGGCCAGGTCGCCATCGACAAGGCCTTCGTCGACTGGAGCGGCAACTGCGGCAACCTCTCCGCAGCGGTCGGCTCCTTCGCCATCAGTAGCGGCCTGGTAGACCCGGCACGTATCCCACGCAACGGCATCGCCACCGTGCGCATCTGGCAGGCCAATATCGGCAAGACCATCGTCGCCCACGTGCCGATCACTGAAGGTGAGGTGCAAGAGACCGGTGACTTCGAGCTGGACGGCGTGACCTTCCCGGCCGCCGAAGTGCAGCTGGAATTCCTCGACCCGGCCGCCGACGAGGACGGCGACGGTGGCGCCATGTTCCCTACCGGCAATCTGGTGGACGACCTTGAGGTACCCGGCGTCGGGACGCTCAAGGCAACCCTGATCAACGCCGGCATCCCGACCATTTTCGTCAACGCCGCGGATATCGGTTACACCGGTACCGAGTTGCAGGAAGCGATCAACGGCGACCCTGCCGCGCTTGCACGTTTCGAGACCATTCGCGCCCATGGCGCCGTGCGCATGGGCTTGATCGAACACGTCGACCAGGCTGCCGGACGTCAGCATACGCCCAAGGTGGCATTCGTCGCGCCGCCGACCGCCTACACTGCTTCCAGCGGCAAGACGGTCGAGGCCGCCGACATCGACCTGCTGGTGCGGGCGCTGTCGATGGGCAAGCTGCACCACGCGATGATGGGCACCGCAGCGGTGGCCATCGGCACGGCGGCAGCGATCCCCGGCACGCTGGTCAACCTCGCCGCCGGCGGGGGCGAGCGCAGTGCCGTGCGCTTCGGCCACCCGTCCGGCACCTTGCGGGTGGGCGCCGAAGCGCGCAAGGTGGACGGTGAATGGACCGTGACCAAGGCCATCATGAGCCGTAGTGCTCGCGTGCTGATGGAGGGCTGGGTACGCGTGCCTGGCGATAGCTTCTAAACACGCACTTGGCGCTCGGCTTCGAAGAGAGAGGGGCTGCTGTGCAGCCCATCGCGGGGCAAGCCCGCTCCTACAGGCAGCGTTGAGCCTGGAGGAGTGGGGGTGCCCCGCGATGGGGCGCACAGCGGCTCCATATCAAGGGAGCAGACAATGAGCGCCAACGTAGACCTGAACGACCGCCCGGACTACGACCAGGTATTGCAGACCCTCGCCGATTACGTGCTCGAATACCAGGTCGAGTCGAGCGAGGCACTGGACACCGCCCGCAACTGCCTGATGGACACCCTGGGCTGCGGCCTGCTGGCCCTGCGCTTTCCCGAGTGCACCAAGCACCTCGGTCCGCTGGTCGAAGGTACCGTGGTGCCCTTCGGCGCACGTGTGCCGGGTACTTCCTACCGCCTGGACCCGGTCAAGGCGGCTTGGGACATCGGTTGCACCGTGCGTTGGCTGGACTACAACGACACCTGGCTGGCGGCCGAATGGGCGCACCCCTCGGATAATCTGGGTGGCATCCTCGCCGTCGCTGACCACCTCTCGCAACGGCGCGTGGCCAATGGCGAGCCACCGCTGACCATGCGCACGGTGCTCGAGGCCATGGTCATGGCTCACGAGATCCAGGGCGTGCTGGCACTGGAAAATGCCTTCAACCGTGTCGGTCTCGACCACGTGGTGCTGGTCAAGGTGGCTTCCACTGCGGTGTGCGCACGGCTCATGGGTGCCAGCCGCGAGCAGATGCTCTCGGCCTTGTCCCATGCCTTCGTCGACGGCCAGGCGCTGCGCACCTACCGCCATGCGCCCAATGCCGGCTCGCGCAAGTCATGGGCGGCTGGCGATGCTTCTAGTCGCGGCGTACGCCTGGCCGATATCGCCTTGCGTGGCGAAATGGGCGTGCCGGGTGTGCTGACCGCAGCGCAATGGGGCTTCTACGATGTGTCCTTCAGCCACACCAACAAGGACCTGGCGCTCAAACCCGTCGAGCAGCGGGTGCTGCGCCTGCCGCAGCCACTGGGCAGCTACGTGATGGAGAACGTGCTGTTCAAGATCAGCTTCCCGGCCGAATTCCACGCCCAGACCGCGTGCGAAGCGGCGGTGGCCTTGCACCCTCAGGTGCGCAATCGCCTGCATGAAGTCGACCGCATCGTCATCAGTACCAATGAATCGGCGATACGCATCATTTCCAAGGTCGGCCCGTTGGCCAACGCGGCCGACCGAGATCACTGCCTGCAGTACATGGTCGCCGTGCCGCTGATCTTCGGTGGCCTGGTGGCCGAGTACTACGAGGATGCCTTCCACGCGGTGCACCCGAGCATCGACCGTTTGCGCGAGAAGATGGAAATCGTCGAGGAACCGCGATTCAGCCGCGAGTACCTGGAGGCGGACAAGCGTTCCATTGCCAATGGCCTGCAGGTGTTCTTCAAGGACGGCAGCCATACCGAGCAGGTGGTGGTGGAGTACCCAATCGGGCATCGGCGCCGGCGCGGGGAGGGGATACCGCTGTTGGAGGCCAAGTTCCGGGAGAACCTGGCGACGCGGTTCGCGCGTCAGCGTTGCGATGAAATCCTTGCTGTGTGCAAGGACCAGCGGCGGCTCGAGGAGACCGCTGTGCACAGGTTCGTCGATCTGTTCGTGATTTGAAGTCGTCTGTTGCGACCCAATCGCGGGGCAAGCCCGCTCCCACAGCGGTGGGTCTGCTCTAGCTGCTTGTGAGAACGGGCTTGTCCCGCGATTGGGCCAGCATGGCCAACAAAAAAAGCCCCGGCATTTCTGCCGGGGCTTTCTCGTTACAGCCTACAGCTCAACGATTACGCCTGGACCACAGGGATCTGGGCGTTGGCCGCCGCTTCGCGGAACTCGGCGATCTGGTCGAAGCTCAGGTAGCGGTAGACGTCGGCAGCCATGCTGTCGATGTCCTTGGCGTACTGCAGGTACTCTTCGACAGTCGGCAGCTTGCCGAGGATCGAGGCAACCGCGGCCAGCTCGGCCGAAGCCAGGTAGACGTTGGTGGCGTCACCCAGGCGGTTCGGGAAGTTACGGGTCGAGGTGGAGACCACGGTCGAACCGGTCTGCACGCGCGCCTGGTTACCCATGCACAGCGAGCAGCCTGGCATTTCCATGCGCGCACCGGCCTTGCCGTAGATGCCGTAGTAGCCTTCTTCGGTCAGCTGGTGGGCATCCATTTTGGTTGGCGGCGCCAGCCACAGACGGGTCGGGATACCGCCCTTGACCTTGTCCAGCAGCTTGCCGGCAGCGCGGAAGTGACCGATGTTGGTCATGCACGAACCGATGAACACCTCGTCGATCTTGTCGCCGGCAACGGTGGACAGCAGGCGGGCATCGTCCGGGTCGTTCGGCGCGCAGAGCACAGGCTCCTTGACGTCGGCCAGGTCGATTTCGATGACTGCGGCGTACTCGGCGTCGGCATCGGCGGACAGCAGCTGTGGCTTGGCCAGCCAGGCTTCCATCGCCTGGGCGCGGCGCTCCAGGGTACGGGCATCACCGTAGCCTTCGCTGATCATCCAGCGCAGCAGGGTGATGTTGGACTTCAGGTACTCGGCGATCGACTCTTCCGGCAGTTTGATGGTGCAACCGGCGGCGGAGCGCTCGGCCGAGGCGTCGGACAGCTCGAAGGCTTGTTCGACGGTCAGCTCGTTGAGGCCTTCGATCTCCAGGATGCGACCGGAGAAGATGTTCTTCTTGCCCTTCTTCTCGACGGTCAGCAGGCCCTGCTGGATCGCGTAGTAAGGAATGGCATGGACCAGGTCGCGCAGGGTGATGCCAGGCTGCAGCTTGCCCTTGAAGCGAACCAGCACCGACTCGGGCATGTCCAGCGGCATGACGCCGGTGGCAGCGGCGAAGGCTACCAGGCCGGAACCGGCTGGGAAGGAGATGCCGATCGGGAAGCGGGTGTGCGAGTCGCCACCGGTGCCGACGGTGTCAGGCAGCAGCATGCGGTTCAGCCAGCTGTGGATGATGCCGTCGCCAGGGCGCAGGGACACGCCGCCACGGGTGCGGATGAAGTCCGGCAGGGTGTGGTGGGTGGTGACGTCGATCGGCTTCGGATAGGCCGCGGTGTGGCAGAACGACTGCATGACCAGGTCGGCGGAGAAGCCCAGGCAGGCCAGGTCCTTCAGCTCGTCGCGGGTCATCGGGCCGGTGGTGTCCTGGGAGCCGACGGTGGTCATCTTCGGTTCGCAGTAGGCACCTGGGCGCACGCCCTGGCCTTCCGGCAGACCGCAGGCGCGACCGACCATCTTCTGGGCCAGGGTGAAGCCCTTGCCGGAGTCGGCAGGCTGCTCGGGTTTCTTGAACAGGTCCGAGGCACCCAGGCCCAGCTCGGCGCGGGCTTTCTCGGTCAGGCCGCGGCCGACGATCAGCGGGATACGGCCGCCAGCGCGGACTTCGTCGAGCAGGACTTCGGTCTTCAGTTCGAAGGTGGTGACCAGCTCGTCGCTACCGTGACGACGGACTTCGCCCTTGAACGGATAGACGTCGATGACGTCGCCCATGGCCAGGTTGGTGCAGTCGAATTCGATCGGCAGGGCGCCGGCGTCTTCCATGGTGTTGTAGAAGATCGGGGCGATCTTGGTGCCGAAGCAGAAGCCACCGGCGCGCTTGTTCGGCACGTACGGGATGTCGTCGCCGAAGAACCACAGCACCGAGTTGGTGGCCGATTTACGCGAGGAACCGGTGCCGACCACGTCGCCGACGTAGGCGACCGGGAAGCCCTTGGCCTTGACCGCTTCGATCTGGGCCAGCGGGCCGACCGAGCCCGGCTGCTGCGGCTCGATGCCGTCGCGGGCCATTTTCAGCATGGCCAGGGCGTGCAGCGGGATGTCGGGGCGCGACCAGGCGTCCGGGGCAGGGGACAGGTCGTCGGTGTTGGTTTCGCCTGGCACCTTGAACACGGTCAGGGTGTATTTTTCGGCGATGGCCGGGCGGGCGGTGAACCACTCGCCAGCGGCCCAGGAATCCAGGACGGCCTTGGCATTGGCGTTGCCGGCCTTGGCTTTCTCGGCCACATCGTGGAAGGCATCGAACATCAGCAGGGTGTGCTTGAGCTGTTCGGCCGCGACGGCGCCCAGTTCGGCGTCATCCAGCAGCGCAACCAGCGTTTCGATGTTGTAGCCGCCCTGCATGGTGCCCAGCAGTTCGGTGGCGTGCTTGCGGTCGATCAGCGGCGACTTGGCTTCGCCCTTGGCGATAGCGGAGAGGAAAGCGGCCTTGACGTAGGCGGCTTCGTCGACCCCTGGGGGAACGCGGTTGGTGATCAGGTCTACGAGGAAGGCTTCTTCGCCGGCCGGCGGGTTCTTCAGCAGCTCGACCAGGCCTGCAGTTTGTTCGGCGTTCAGCGGCTGGGGCACGATGCCCAGGGCGGCACGCTCTTCGATGTGTTTGCGGTAGGCTTCAAGCACAGTTATTACCCTCATCAGTGGTCCCTAAAGGGAGTCCGGGACGCTCATCCAGCATTCCCCGCACCCATGCGCAATCACGGCTTTTTGGGCCGCCCAGCCAGGGTCGCGGAGAATCCTTACAGAAGCTGCTTTCAAAGTTTTACGCCTGTAGAACGGTGAGCTGATGAGGGCTGGCGCGGGCCATGCACGGTGGCATGCCCCGGCCAACGCCGTTCTACCGGATGAACTGTGCTCGTGACGCTTTGAAAACAGCTTCCAACGGACATTGGTGCCTTGAAAAGGCGGTGTGATTCTACGGTAAAAACGGGACGAAAGTAAGGCGGCATATGTGACTTTAACGAGTGACCGTGGTTAGACAAAGGGCTAACATGGGGCCGTGTTCCACCGTCAAGTCGTTGTTCCTACATGTCCAACCAATCCATCAAGACCCCGTGCGTCGGGCTCTGCTCCACGGTCTATGGCGACCTGGTATGCCGCGGATGCAAGCGTTTCCACCATGAAGTGATCCACTGGAACAGCTACGACGAGGACGAAAAACGTGCCGTCTGGCTGCGTCTGGAGCAGTTGCTGGTGCAGGTGATGATGGCCAAACTGGAGGTGTTCGACAAAGCCCGTCTGCGCCAGCAGCTAGAACACCGCTCCATCCGCTTCCTGGCCCATCAGTCCGAATACTGCTGGGCCTATCAGTTGATCGCCCGCGGCGCCCGCCTGATCCGCGATCTGGAAGCCTACGGCATGGCCTTGCTGCCCGAATTCCGCGACTGGGAACTGCCGCAGTTGCGCGATGCCATCGACCGGGAGTTCTTCCTGCTGTCCGAGGCCCATTACCAGCGTTATATCGCGCCGTCCTTCCTGCAGGCTGCCCTGGGCTGATTTTCCTCCTGCCCGGCGCCTCGCCGCGTCGCTAGCTTCGGCACTCGGTGATCGAGGAGGGGCTGGTGTGAGCGGTTATGTCTTTGAACCTGACCTGTGTTTCAACGCCCGCTGCTGGTGGCAGCTGCTGGGCGTACGGGTCGATCCGTGCGCCTGGGATCGTGCCGTTGGCCATTTGGCGCCGCTGTGGGTGCGCTTCGAAAGTGGCGATGGCGAAGACGGCTGGATGAGGGTGGAACCTGAAGGTGCGCTGCTACCGAGCTCCCCATTGCGTACGAGCAGTGCCGGTATTCTCTGCGATGTGCTGTGGTTTGGCGTGTACCGGATCCACGAGCAGTTCGCCTATGAGATCAGGCCGGCCTATGTCGGCCAGGCTGCCGACCTGTGGCCGAAGCTCGACTATGTAATGAGCAAGGACTTCGGCTATGTGGGGATGTCGGGGAGCCGGCACCCGGCGGGCAGCGGGCATGCACCGCTTTGGATAATCGACAGCCTCGACCCCCGGCGAGTCGAACTCGGGCAGCGGCCATGCAACCTGGAACTGATCGACCCCTCCGGAGCATCCGTCAGGCGCTACCGGCAGTTCGGTCGACCGTACCTGGCGACGCACCAGGGTGTCAGGGGCCTGCTGAGCCTGGAAATCGTCAACATGCCCGTGCCTGTGCACCCCAGGCCCTTGGGCTGAGTGCGCGGATCAGTCGCCGCTGTATTCACAACCGCTGGTGCAGGTCTCGTGGATGCGCACCTTCGACAGCTCCGGCAGCAGCGGCTTGACTTGGTCCCAGATCCACTTGGCGATCACTTCGCTGGTGGGGTTTTCCAGGCCAGGGATGTCGTTCAGGTAGTTGTGGTCCAGCTGCTCGTAGATCGGCTTGAAGATCGCCTTGATCTCGGCGAAGTCGCGGATCCAGCCGGTATGCGGGTCGAGTGGGCCGGTCAGGTGCAGGCCGACCTTGAACGAGTGGCCATGCAGGCGACCGCACTTGTGCCCGGCCGGGACGTTGGGCAGGCGGTGGGCCGATTCGAACGTAAATTCCTTGAAGATTTCCACGCTGTAGGACTCTTGAAAACAATGCTGGCCGGCAGTTTACCAGCATGCTCGTTACAAGGCTTGCAGCCGTTCGTGCAGCCGCCCGGTGGCGATCAGCTCCAGTAGCTCGTCCCCCAGGCGCTGGCTTTCGGCGATGGCTTTGTACCAGTAACGCTTGCGCGCCGGAGCATCGCCCATGAAGCGCTTGAAGTCGTTGCGGTCGGGCAGTTTGCCGTAGGGTAGGGCGGCCAGATACTGGGACGACGGAGTCACCAGCAGCACGTTCTGCAGGCGCGTGGCATCGCCTCGGCGCCAGGGCAGGGCCTTGTCGAACCAGCCGGGCACCACCTTGTCGGTGAAGTGCGGGTAGAGCACCAGATCGTCGCCTCGGTAAGGCAGGTCCAGGTGGTAGTCGAGCAGGCCGCCGTCGCGATAGGTGCCGGCTCCGGCGCCGGGAATATCGCGCACGCCTTGCATGACCATCGGGATCGAGCCTGAGGCCAGCAGGGCATGGCGCAGGTTGGTCGGGTCCAGGGGTAGACAACGCGAGGGAAAGTCGGTCAATGCGTCCAGCGGTGGTGCGGCGCGACCATCGTGCAGGATGATCCGCTCGAAGTGGCGGCCCAGGCGTGAGCGCCCCAACAGGTTGCTGGCCACCACTGAGGACAATCCCATTCCCAGGCGACCGCGGTGGTCGTCCGCCAGCAGGCCTCGGCTCTTGACCACCATGATGTTCAAGCGGTAGCGCGCATTGGCGAGAATCTGCCCGTCGCGGCCTTGCAGCAGGTCGTCGAGCATGCGCTTGCAACTCTGGCTGACCTGAGCCGGGGTCGCGCCTTTGGCGAAATCCTGCTCGGTGTACAGCTCCCCCAGACGGCGCAGGCCGGCCACGGGGTCATCGAGGCAGGCGCTGGCGAAGCGCCAGGCACCGATCGAGGCGCCGACCAGGGCGCGCTCGCGAGGTGCCGAGGGCAGCCAATGGCCGAACAATGCCAGGTCCAGGCCCTGGATGCCCAGTGGCTTGGGCCCGCCGGCAGCGCCGGGCAGGATGCCTACATCGGCGGCGTTCAGGCCGCGTTCGCGGATCTGGCGCAGGGCGCGGTGGCCAGCCTTGAAAGTCAGGGCGGGGTATTTGACGTGAATAGCGCTCATGACGGATCTCGCGGACAACAAGCGGGCCATTATAGGCCCTCGGCAGGGCGAGGCGGGTGCGGACTGCGCTATCATCACCCCGGCCTGTTTTCAGCTTCGATTAAGGACCACTGGTTAGTCTTAACCCCGTAGACAACTTGTACATCTCGATGGAGAGAACCCGATGAAAACCTTGACTGCCTTGTTCACTGCCGCCGCTCTCGCCCTGGGTGCCAACGTCGCCCTGGCCAAGGATGTCCAGCCTGACGAAGTGATAAAGCTGGTGAATGCCAAGACCATCAAGTCCCTGGACGAACTCAAGGCCGCTGCCGTGGCCAAGCATCCGGGCGCTACCGTGACCGACTCGGAGCTCGAGGACGAATACGGCCGGTACATCTACAAGGTGGAACTGCGCGACAGCCAGAACGTCGAGTGGGATGTGGACCTGGACGCCAAGACCGGTGAAGTCCTCAAGGACGAACGAGACAGCTGATGACCGATCTACCGCGAACGGTGCGCTACCTGGCGTTTGCACTGTTGGCCACCTGTTCGCTGGCCGTTGCACGTGACCTCGATCAGGATGAAGCCCTGGAGCTGCGGCAAAAGGGCGTCATCCTGCCGCTGGAACAATTGCTCGAATCCGCCCTGGGGCGTTACCCCGGGGCGCGCCTGCTGGAAGCGGAGCTCGAAGAAAAGCACGAGCGCTACGAGTACGAGGTCGAATTGCTGACACCCGATGGCGTGGTCCGCGAAATCAAGCTGGACGCCCGCAACGGAATGCTGCTCAAAGACGAGGAAGACGACTGAATGCGCCTGCTGCTTGTCGAGGACAATGTCCCCCTGGCCGACGAACTGACCGCCAGCCTGCAGCGCCAGGGCTATGCCGTGGACTGGCTGGCCGACGGCCGCGACGCGGTGTACCAGGGCCAGAGCGAGCCCTACGACCTGATCATCCTTGACCTCGGCCTGCCGGGATTGCCCGGGCTCGAGGTGCTGGCCCAGTGGCGTGCCGCCAACCTGGCCACGCCGGTGTTGATCCTAACCGCGCGCGGTTCCTGGGCCGAGCGGATCGAAGGGCTCAAGGCCGGGGCCGACGACTACCTGACCAAGCCTTTCCATCCCGAGGAACTGCAACTGCGCATCCAGGCGTTGTTGCGCCGGGCCCGTGGGCTGGCCAACCAACCGACCCTCGAAGCGGCCGGCTTGCAGTTGGACGAGGGGCGCCAATGCGTGAATCGCGATGGTGTGGACATCCAGCTGACGGCCGCCGAGTTTCGCCTACTGCGGTATTTCATGCTGCATCCGCAACAGGTACTGTCGAAAAGTCACCTGGCCGAGCATCTCTACGATGGTGAGACCGAGCGCGACTCCAACGTCCTGGAGGTGCACGTCAACCACCTGCGTCGCAAGTTGGGTCGCAGCGTGATCGAAACCCGGCGTGGCCAGGGCTACGTGTACGCCGGGAGCACCGCGTGAAGTCGATCCAGGCACGCCTGAGCCTTGGCCTGGTGGCGGTACTGGTGGTGGTCGGCCTGGTGCTGGCCCAACTGACCCTGTGGCTGTTCGAGGTGGGCCTGCAACGCTACCTCGAAGCCGGCCTGCGCAAGGAGAGCGAGAACCTTCTGGTGGCACTGGTGCGTGGGCCTACCGGCTTGCAATTGGACGAGCGCAGGATCTCCTCCGCCTATCAGCGACCCTTCTCCGGTTATTACTTTCGCATCGACTTCGACCAGGGTACCTGGCGATCCCGTTCGCTGTGGGACCTGGACATGCCCAAGCCGGCGGCGCCGGGCCTCGAGGACAGCCACGAGCTGGGGCCGGAGGGCCAGCAACTGCTTGCCCTGCGCGCCGACTACCGGCGCCTGGGCCAGGATATCTCCATCAGTGTGGCCCAGGACTACTCGCCGATCCGCGACGGCTTCCGGCGCATGCAGCAGATCGGCCTGGGCATGGGCCTGGTGGCCCTGGTGCTGGTGCTGGTGTTGCAGCGCATCACCGTGACCCGGTCGTTGCGCCCGCTCGAGCGCGCCCGCCAGCAGATCGCCCAGCTGCAACAAGGCCAGCGTTCGCAGCTCGACGCCCAAGTGCCCAGCGAGCTTCAGCCGTTGGTGGACCAGATCAACCACTTGCTGGTACACACCGAAGACAGCCTGCGCCGGTCGCGCAATGCCTTGGGCAATCTCGGCCACGCCCTGAAGACGCCTTTGGCGGTGCTGCTCAGCCTGGCGGCCAGTGAACGATTGGACGACCTGCCGGAGGTTCGCGAGCAGTTGCGCGAGCAACTGGAGCAGATCCAGCAGCGTCTTTCACGCGAACTCAACCGTGCACGCCTGGCCGGCGATGCGCTGCCAGGTGCCCAGTTCGACTGTGACGCCGAATTGCCCGGCCTGCTCGCCACGCTTGGGATGATCCACGGCGAAGGCCTGCAGCTCGGGCGTGATGTGCCGCCCGGGTTGTTGCTGCCCTGGGACCGCGAAGACCTGCTGGAGCTGCTCGGCAACCTGCTGGACAACGCCTGCAAGTGGGCCGACAGCGAAGTACGTCTGGGCATTGCGCCGAGCGCCGAAGGCTACCAGCTGTGGGTGGACGACGACGGCCCCGGCATTCCCGAGCAGGCACGCCTGCAGGTGCTCGAGCGCGGCTCGCGGTTGGACGAGCAGGTCGACGGGCATGGCCTGGGGCTTGGTATCGTGCGCGATATCGTCGAGGCCTGGGGCGGCACCTTGGCGCTGCTGGAAAGCCCCATGGGCGGCCTTCGGGTCAGCATCGACCTGCCGCGCAAGGGGCGTTGATCGGGGCCAGGAGTGTTCGGCTTGGGGTTGTTTAGCGCCTGGGAGATCGCGCGAGGGCGGCGCTCGGTCTCCCGGGCGCCTAACCTTCCCCGTCCTGCACTACAAAAAAATTGCAGTCCAGCCGCATTTTTTTGAATTGGCCCCTTGCCAGCCCACCCGGCACAATCGCCGCCATGAAACTTCCCAGTTTCCATCTCCATGGACGGAATCATTGAGCTATTGCATGCGCAATGCCGGGCCCAGGCCGACTTGGCTGGGCTTTCTTTTTAATCGGAAGACCACGATCGATCGCCCTGATGTCTGCCTCGCGTCCTGAAAGCCGTTTGCAGCGCCTGCTGCCTGCCCCCTTGAATATCCCCCCCAAAGAATGGCTGCGTGCCGGTATCGGCGCACTGCTTGGCCTGTTCCTGGCCGGCACCCTGTGCAGCATGGTCTTTGGACCCTCGGTCGCCTTGCACCTGCTCGGCCCGCTAGCGGCTTCGGCGGTACTGGTGTTCGCCGTGCATTCCGGCCCGCTGGCCCAGCCCTGGCCGGTGCTGGGCAGTTATGCCGTGGCCGGTGCGGTGGGCTTGGCCATGCGCCATGGCTTCGGCGCCGAACTGTGGGTGGCCGCGGCCGCCTTGGGGGTGTCGATCCTGTTGATGTGCCTGTTGCGCTGCCTGCACCCGCCCGGTGGCGCGGTGGCGGCCGGCGCGGTGCTGGCCGACCCGGGCCTGGTGGCGCTGGGCAATCATTTGCTCGAGCCGATCCTGTTGCACGCACTGATCCTAGTCACGGTAGGGGTGTGCTACAACCGCCTGACCGGTGTGCGCTACCCCAAGGGGGCGGTGCCGCGCAAGGACCTGCACCACACCCACGACCCGCTGCCCAGCGAGCGGGTAGGGGTGAACAGCGAAGACCTGGACGTGGCCCTGGAGGAGTTGGGCGAGTTCGTCGACGTCACCCGCGACGAACTCGAACGCATCATCCTGGCCACTGAGCAGCATGCCTTGCAACGCAGCCTGGGCGGCATCACCGCTGCCTCGGTGATGTCCCGCGACGTGCAGTTCGCTTCGCCAGCCACCACCCTGGAACAGGCCTGGAAGATGCTTTCGAGCCATCACCTCAAGACCCTGCCGGTGCTCGAAGGCGGTCGCCTGGTGGGTATCGTCAGCTTGAGCGACCTGGTGGGCCCGGCCATGGCCCGTGCGCGCTTCAGCTGGCGAGGGATGTTCCGCCGCCATACGGTGCGCATGGAGCAGGTGATGAGCCGGCGGGTGATCAGCGTCAGCAGCCAGCACCCGCTGGACCGCCTGTTGCCGCTGCTCAGCGACCACGGCCTGCACTGCCTGCCGGTGCTGGAGGACGACCATCTGGTGGGGGTGATCACCCAGACCGACCTGATCGCCGGCCTCAAGCGGCATTTGCTCAATGCCGCCGCGCAGCGTTCAGATAACCGGGTCCCAGCGCTGTGACCAATCGCTGTCGCCGGCTGCCACCAGGCGACGCAGCACGCTGAAGGCCTGTTGCAGGGCTTCGCTGTCTCGCTTGCGGGCATAGACCAGGAAGGTTGGGTAGGTGAATTCTGGCGCCTGCGGTACCCGCTCGAACACGCCCCGTTCGAGATAGGCCTGCACCACGCGGGTGCGGAAATAGCCGCTGCCGCCCTGGTCGAGGATGAACTGCAGCGCCAGCGGGCCGAGGTTGAAGCTCAGTGCCGGGCGTGCGCAGTCGGGCAGGGCGGCGTCGTGCTGGCGGCGGAAGGCTTCGCCCCAGTCGATGTAGATGTAAGGATCGGGGTGGCCGACCCGGCGCACGCGGATCAGCTTTTCTTCCATCAACTGCTCCACCTGCAGCCCAGGCCCGTAGGTCGGCTGATACACCAGCGCGGCATCGAGCAGCCCCATCTCCACCTTGCGCAGCAACGACTCGCCGTCGCTCACTTCGCTGCGGATGGCATGGCTGGGCAGTTCATGGTGCAGGGCACTGACCCAGTCGAGCATCATCGGGTTGGCAAGGCTCACCTCGCCGCCTACATGCAACACCTGCTGACAACCCTGGGGCAATGGCAGGTCGCGGCGCGCCGCTTCCCAGGTCTGCACCATCTGGTTGGCGTAGATCACGAAGGCCTCGCCATCGCTGGTCAAGCTGGCGCCGTTGCGGCTGCGCACGAACAGCTGGCAGCCCAGTTGCTGCTCCAGGCGCTGCACCCTCGCGGTGATTGCCGTCTGCGACACGAACAGGCGTTCGGCGGCGGCGACCAGGCTGCCGCAGCGCACGATTTCCAGGAAGGTACGGGCCTGATCGATATCCATTGAAGCGGCTCTGTGGCTGACGGGAGGCCTATTCTAGGCGTTTGCACCGCAATGGGGCGACTGCCCCGTGCAATCTTGCATATCGGTTGCGACTTAAGTCCGATGGCGAGGGTGGGGTAGCGGTCCATACTCCAGGTTCGCCCTTCAATAACAACAAGTATCGGGTTGCAGACCGCCATGACCTACCAGCACAGCTATGCCCATTCCATTGCCGACCCCGCCGCCTTCTGGGCCGAGCAGGCCGACCGCCTGGCCTGGCACCGCAAGCCCTCGCTGACCCTGCAGGACAACCCCGACGGTACCCACCGCTGGTTCGCCGACGGCCGCCTGAACAGTTGCTACCTGGCCCTGGACCACCAGATCGAGCAAGGCCGGGGCGAGCAGTTGGCGCTGATCTACGACTCGCCCGTGACCGGTGTGCAACAGACGTTCACCTACAACCAGTTGCGCGACGAGGTGGCACGCCTGGCAGGCCTGCTGCGACAACTGGGCGTCGGCAAGGGCGATGGCGTGATCATCTACATGCCCATGGTGCCCCAGGCGGCTATGGCCATGCTGGCTTGTGCGCGGATCGGTGCGGTGCATTCGGTGGTGTTCGGCGGTTTCGCCGCCAACGAGTTGGCCTTGCGTATCGACGATGCCCGGCCCGCGCTGCTGCTCACCGCCTCCTGCGGGCTGGAGTTCGATCGGGTGATCGAATACAAGCCGCTGGTCGACCGCGCCCTGCAACTGGCCGGGCACCAGCCGCGCCATGTGCTGGTGCTGCAGCGCCCCCAGGCTTGTGCCAGCTTGCAGCCAGGGCGCGACCTGGACTGGCATGAAGCGTTGGTCGGCATCGAGCCGGTGCCACCTGTGGCGCTGGATGCCGGCGATCCGCTGTACATCATGTACACCTCGGGAACCACCGGCAAACCCAAGGGCATCGTGCGCGAGAATGGCGGCAATGCCGTCGCGCTGTGCTACGCCATGCGCCATGTCTACGGCATGCAGGCCGGTGACGTGTGGTGGGGGATTTCCGACGTGGGCTGGGTGGTCGGCCATTCGCTGATCGTCTATGGGCCATTGATGAGCGGCTGCACCACGGTCTTCTACGAAGGCAAGCCGATCCGCACGCCGGATGCATCGGCCTACTGGCGGGTGGTGGAGCAGTACAAGGTCAACGGCCTGTTCTGCGCGCCCACCGCCATGCGCGCGATCCGCAAGGAAGACCCCGAAGGCGAGCTCATCCGCCGCCACGACTTGAGCTCGCTGCGCCAGCTGTTTCTGGCTGGCGAGAAGCTCGACTCCAGTACTCACCAATGGCTGGAGCGGGTCAGCGGCAAGGCGGTGCACGACCATTGGTGGCAGACCGAGACCGGTTGGCCGGTCACCGCGCCTTGCGTGGGCCTGGAGGGCAGTGCCGCACGGCCGGGGTCGAGCAACCGCGCGGTACCGGGGTATCACGTGCAAGTACTCGATGATGAAGGTCGGCCGCTGGGGCCGAACCAACAGGGCGCCATCGTCATCGCCTTGCCATTGCCGCCAGGGTGCAGCCAGACCCTGTGGGGCGATCATGAGCGGTACCTTCAGGCCTACCTGCACAGCTACCCGGGGTACTACCACACCGGTGACGGTGGGTACCTGGACGAGGATGGCTTTGTCTACATCATGGGGCGCACCGATGACGTGATAAACGTTTCCGGTCATCGCTTGTCCACCGGCGAGATGGAGGACCTGGTCGCGCGCCACCCGGCGGTGGCGGAGTGCGCGGTGATCGGTGTGCATGACGAGATCAAAGGCCAGGTGCCGTTAGCGCTGGTGGTGCTCAAGGATGGAGAGGGTATTTCCGAGCAACAATTGCAGAGCGAGCTGGTGGCGAGCGTGCGCGAACATATCGGGGCATTGGCCTGTTTCAGCCGGGTGCGCCTGGTCAAACGCCTGCCTAAGACCCGCTCGGGCAAGATCCTGCGGGCGGTGCTGCGCAAGATCGCCGATGGGCAGGACTACGTGGCGCCGTCGACTCTGGACGATCCGGCGGTGCTGGGGGAGATCGAAGGGGTGCTGGCGGACCTGCCGCGGGCAGGTTGATGGGGGCAAACGCTGGCCGCTGTGGGCGCGGGCTTGTCCCGCGCTTGCTTTTATAGGTGAGACTTATTTTTGAAATACGATAAATCGATTTTCCTTATTTCTTCCGACTTGCTTCCATGCATGCCAAGGATCACTCCTAAAACAACAGACAAGAAACCAGGAGCCACACCATGCGTTACGCACATCCGGGTACCGAAGGCGCGAAAATCTCCTTCAAGAGCCGCTACGGCAACTACATCGGCGGTGAGTTCGTTC
>NZ_JADLJL010000020.1 GCF_015680235.1 Pseudomonas guariconensis | reverse complement strand
GCTCCCACCCGCCCCGGTGCAGACTCGCACGTGTGGGAGCCGGCTTGCCGGCGATTGGGCCACAGCACCCCGGAACACCTTCGCAGGCTACACTGTCCAATCGAATAGCCGTTGCACCTCATCCTGCCGGCGATCATGTCATTGCCTTGCGTATCGGGATGTCGTGCAGTCCATCGCCCGACAAGAGCAGGACCACCCGCCATGTTCGATATCCGCGACTACCCCCAAGCCCTGGCCGTCAGCCAGTCTGCTCGCCTTTCCCTCGACCAATATCGCCGCCTCTACCGCCAGTCGGTCGAAGACCCCGACAGCTTCTGGGCCGAACAGGCCAAGCGCCTGGACTGGATCAAACCCTGGCGCCAGGTGCAGCAATGCGACCTTAATACCGGCGCGGCGCGCTGGTTCGACGGCGGCCAACTCAACGTCAGCTACAACTGCATCGACCGCCACCTGCCCACCCGAGGCGAGCAGACCGCGCTGCTCTGGGAAGGCGACGATCCTAAGGACGCCAAGGCGATCAGCTACCGCGAGCTGCATCGCCAGGTCTGCCGGCTGGCCAATGCGCTCAAGGCCCGGGGCGTGAAGAAAGGCGATCGGGTGTGCATCTACATGCCGATGATTCCCGAGGCGGCCTATGCCATGCTCGCCTGCGCACGTATCGGCGCCATCCATTCGGTCGTGTTCGGCGGCTTCTCGCCCGACGCCCTGCGTGACCGTATCCTCGATGCCGACTGCCGCACGGTGATCACCGCCGACGAAGGTGTGCGCGGCGGCAAGCGCATCCCACTCAAGCAGAACGTCGACAAGGCCCTGGCCAACTGCCCCAACGTGTCCACCGCGCTGGTCGTGCACCGCACCGGTGCCGATGTGGCCTGGAGCGAAGGGCGCGACCTGTGGTACCACGACGCCACGGAAAAAGCCGGTGACGATTGTCCGCCCGAGCCCATGGACGCGGAAGACCCGTTGTTCATCCTCTACACCTCCGGCAGCACCGGCAAGCCCAAGGGTGTGCTGCACACCACCGCAGGCTACTTGCTGCAGGCCGCGCTCACCTTCGAGGTGGTGTTCGACTACCGTGACGGCGAGGTGTTCTGGTGCACCGCCGATGTCGGCTGGGTCACCGGGCACAGCTATATCGTCTACGGCCCCCTGGCCAACGGCGCGATCTCGCTGATGTTCGAAGGCGTGCCCAATTACCCGGACAGCTCGCGCTTCTGGCAGGTGGTGGACAAGCACAAGGTGAACATCTTCTATACCGCCCCCACGGCCTTGCGCGCCCTGATGCGCGAAGGCCAAGCCCCCCTACAGGGTACGTCACGACAAAGCCTGCGCCTGCTGGGCAGCGTCGGCGAGCCGATCAACCCGGAAGCCTGGGAGTGGTACTTCGAGGCAGTCGGGCAGAAACGCTGCCCCATCGTCGATACCTGGTGGCAGACCGAGACAGGCGGCATCATGCTCAGCCCCTTGCCCGGCAACACGCACCTCAAGCCAGGGTGTGCCACTCAGCCGATGTTCGGCGTGCAACCGGTACTGCTGGACGAGAAAGGCAAGCTGATCGAAGGGCCAGGTGCCGGCCTGCTGGCGATCAAGGCCAGTTGGCCTGGGCAGATCCGCAGCGTCTATGGCGATCACCAGCGCATGGTCGATACTTACTTCAAACCCATGCCCGGCTATTACTTCACAGGTGACGGCGCCCGCCGCGATGCCGACGGCGACTACTGGATCACCGGGCGCGTGGACGATGTGATCAACGTCTCCGGCCACCGCATCGGCACAGCCGAGGTGGAAAGCGCGCTGGTGCTGCACGACAGCATCGCCGAGGCCGCTGTGGTGGGGTACCCTCACGACCTCAAGGGCCAAGGCATCTACGCCTTCATCACGCCCATGAACGGTGTTGCCCCGGACGACGCGCTCAAGGCCGAGCTGCTCGCCCTGGTCAGCAAGGAGATCGGCAGTTTCGCCAAACCGGAACTGATCCAATGGGCCCCGGCCCTGCCCAAGACCCGCTCGGGCAAGATCATGCGGCGTATACTGCGCAAGATCGCCTGCAACGAGCTGGACAACCTGGGCGATACCTCGACCCTGGCCGACCCAAGCGTGGTCCAGGGGCTGATCGACAAACGCCTCAACCAGTAGATGGCCGCCATGGCGGCCTGCAGGACCGCCATGGAAGCCCTACGCCGCCGCATCGAAACCCAGGTCATGAGCCTAACCGGGCTCGCCCTCGGCCAGCTCGACCTGGAATCGCCCAAGGGCGACCCGGGGCTGTTCGGCCCGCAGAGCGTCAGCTGGCAGGTGCATGGCGATTTTCCCAGCATGCTGGTCGGCGGCATCAGTGCGCTGATGCTGCAATTGCTGCACCCCTTGGCGCTAGCCGGCGTGTGGGACCATTCCAACTTCCGCCACGACCTGCTCGGCCGCCTGCGCCGCACCAGCCAGTTCATTTCCGGCACCACCTTCGGTTCGACCCGCGACGCCCAATGGCTGATCGACAAGGTCCGCACCATTCACCTGCAGGTGGTCGGCACCGCGCCCGATGGCCGCCCTTATGCAGCCAGCGACCCGGACTTGCTGACCTGGGTGCACGTCGCCGAGGTCAGCAGCTTCCTCGCCGCCCACCTGCGTTACCGCAACCCTGACCTGCCATGTGCCGACCAGGATGCCTACTACGACGAGATCGCCCTCATTGCCGAACGCCTCGGCGCCCGAGAGGTGCCACGCTCCTGCCAGCAGGTCGAGCACTACCTGCAGCGCATGCGCCCGCAGCTCCAATGCGATGCGCGCAGCCATGAAGTGATGAAGATCCTGCTCGACGCCCCCGCCCCCAGCCGCATGGCCGAGCCGGTGGGCAAGCTGATGCTCCACGCCGGCATCGACCTGCTGCCCGACTGGGCCCGCAGCCTGTTGGGCCTGAACCAGGGCCCGTTGCAGCAGCGCCTGATCCGCCTGGGCATCAAAGGGACCGCCCCCGTGCTGCGCTGGGCCATGCGCGACGGGTCCGCGCACCGCGCACGGCGACGCATGGGTATCGAATAGGGTATTTTGGTCGTTTCGTCGGAACCGTTTTAACGTGCCATACTCCAAGGCACCTCGCTTCAGACAGATGACGCCTTACATGCCCAAAGGATTGACTCGCGCCCTCGGCGCCTTGCTGGCCATCGTTGCCTCTTACAGCCTGCTCGGCTTTCTCATTCTTCCCGGTGTCGGCCTGCGTATCGCCAACCAGCAACTGGCGCAATACGCCACTGTGCCGGCGCACTTGCAGCGCATCGAATTCAACCCCTTCAGCCTGGAGCTGACGCTCTGGGGCCTGCAGATCGGCGAGCCCGGCAAGGAGCAGGTCGGCTTCGAACGCCTGTACGCCAACCTCTCGCTAGACAGCCTGTGGACCAAGGCCTTGCACCTGGATGCCGTGGAGCTGGACAAGCCACGCAACGAAGTGCTGTTCGCCAAGGACGGCACCCTCAACCTGACCCAGCTGTTCAAGCTGCCGGCCAGCGAGGCCAAGCCCGACGAGCCGCCCAGCGACCCCTTCCCACTGCGCATCGGTAGCATCAAGCTCAATGAAGGCTACCTGCATTTCGAAGATCTGCGCCCCAGCGAGCCCATCGAGTTCCTCTACGACTCCATGAACCTGGAGCTGAAGAACCTCAGCACGCTGCCCGACGACAACGCCGATATGACCTTGGTGGCCAACGGCCCCAACGGCGGGCGCATCGACTGGAAGGGCACCCTGAGCCTGGCCCCCATCGCGTCCGAAGGCACACTCAAGGTCACCGAAAGCCGGATGAAATCCTTCTGGCCCTACGTACGCGATGCCGTCCCGCTGGTGCTGGAAGATGGCGTGGTGAGCCTCGACACCCACTACAAGCTCAACCTCGCCAAGGAAACCGAGCTGCTGCTGGACAAGACGTCGCTGCGCATCGCACCGTTCGCCATCAAGGCCCCGGATGGCCGCCAGCTGGCTCGCCTGGCCAGCCTGGATGTCAGCGAGACGTCCATCGACCTGGCCAAGCAACAGGTGATCGTAGGCAAGGTCCGCAGTGAAAAGCTGGAAACCTGGGCCGCCGTGGAGCAGGATGGCCAGCTCGATTGGCAGAAGCTGTTCGCCAGCCAGCCGGCCAAGGCCACCCCGCAGGAAAAGGCCGAGCCCGCCGCCGCCGAACCGAGCGATAAGGAAAAAGCAGCCGAGGAACCGAGCAAGCCCTGGCAGGTGCTGCTCAAGGACGTACAACTGCGCAATTATCTGGTGCATCTGGCCGACCGTAGCCAGAAGGAGCCGGTGGCGCTGGATGTCGGCCCGCTCAACGTAGACCTGCAGAATTTCGACAGCCTCAACCAGTCGCCTTTCACCCTCAAGCTGGATACCGGCGTGGGCAAGCAAGGCAAACTGCAGGCGGCAGGCCAGGTCAACCTGGCCCCGGTCACGGCCAAGCTCGACGTCAGCACCCGTGACATCGACCTGCGCGTGGCCCAGGCCTATATCAGCCCGTATATCCGCCTGGAACTGCGCAGCGGCATGCTCGCCAGCGACCTTAAGGTCGAACTCAAGAGTACCGAGCCGCTGGCCTTCACCGTGGGCGGCAAGGCCCAGGTCAGCCAGTTGCATACCCTGGACACCATCAAGGACCGGGACTTCGTCAAATGGCAGCAACTGGACCTGAACGGCCTGTCCTATGTCCATGGCGACGCCCTGTCGATCGACAAGGTGAGCCTGCTGCAGCCCTATGCACGCTTCATCATCAACGAAGACCGCACCACCAACGTCGATGACTTGCTGATCCCACAACCGGCGGGTGCGCCGAGCAGCGGCCAGGCCAAGCCAGCCAATGCGAGCACTGAAAAGCCGCTGGGCATCCACATCGGCCAGATCGACATCAACGATGGTTCGGCCAACTTCGCTGACCTGACCCTCACGCCCAACTTCGCCACGGCGGTGCAGCAACTCAACGGCCAGATCGGCACCATCGACAACCGTAAGCCGGCGCCGGCCAAGGTGGACGTCAAGGGCAAGGTCGACCGTTACGCCCCGGTCACCATCAAGGGCGCGCTCAACCCGTTCAACCCTCTGGCGAGCCTGGACATCGCCACCAGCTTCAAACGGGTCGAGCTGACCACCCTGACGCCCTACTCCGGCAAATTCGCGGGCTTCCGCATCCGCAAGGGCCGGCTCAACCTCGACCTGCATTACCTGATCACCAACGGTCAGCTCAAAGCCGAGAACAAGGTGGTGGTCGAGCAGTTGCAGCTGGGCGAGAAGGTGGACAGCCCGGATGCCGTGGACTTGCCGATCCGCCTGGCGGTCGCGCTGCTCAAGGATACCGAGGGCAAGATCTCCATCGAGCTGCCGGTTTCAGGCGACCTGAACAACCCTCAGTTCAGTGTCATGCCGATCGTCTGGCAGACCCTGCGCAACCTGGTGCTGCGCGCGGCCCAGGCGCCGTTCAAGTTCATCGGTGGGCTCATTGCCGGCGGCGGCTCGCAAGACCTTGGCACCGTGAAGTTCGCCCCTGGTTCCAGCGAACTGAGCAGCGATGCTCAGTCGGCCCTGGACAAACTGGCAGCGGCCCTCAAGGAACGCCCGGAACTGCGCCTGGAAATCGAAGGCACCAGCGCCCAGAGCAGCGATGGCCCATTGATTGCCCAGCAACGCCTGGAGCGCGAATACCAGGCCACCTGGTACAAGATGCTCCAGCGCCGCGGTGACAAGGTGCCGGCCAACGCCTCGATGCTGGTGGTCGACGACAGCGACAAGCCGGCCATGCTCGAGGGTATCTATCGCAACCGCCTCAAGCAGCAGCCACCGGCCGAATGGCAGGAGCTCAGCCGCGACGAGCGCACCATCAAGTTGCGCGATGCGGTGATCAAGTCCTGGGCCGAAAGCGCGGCGCTGCTGCGTACCCTCGGCCAGGAACGCGCGAGCAGCATCAAGGATTACCTGGTGGACAAGGGCCAGTTGGAGGATGACCGGGTGTATTTCCTCGATACCACCCTGGGGCAGGCTGAAAGCGATGGCCAAGTCATTACGCCGATGCACCTGGATGCCGAGTAACGGGTAGACCATCGCCGGACAAATCCGCTCCTATAGAACCATTGTGCGAGGTTCCGTGGGAGCGGCGGCGATTCGATTTACGCGCCAGCGCAGCCCGAAGGGCCCCGCGATGGCGGATACCTGAATGAATCAGACCAGCCGTTGCCCGGACACCGCCGGGTGATACAGCGGCTGAACCTTGTTCCCCGCCGGGTCGAGCACATGGAAGCTGCGAGCCCCATCGCCATGGTCGAATGGGCGATCCAGCAGCGTCACGCCATGGGCCTTGAAATAGGCATACCAGGCATCCAGCTCCTCCACGCTATCGACGATGAACCCGTAGTGGTCCATGGTCTGCAACCCATTGGCCGCCCCTGCGGCACGCCCCAGGGACAGGTTGTCGTTACCGCAGGTCAGGTACACCAGATCTTCATGGGCACGGTGCAGCACCTCCATGCCGAGCAGGTCGACGTAGAAACGCTCGCACTCCTCCAGGTTCGGGACCAGCAGGGCAAGATGGCGCAAGCCATTCAAGCGGCCAGGGCGGACGGGTAGATCGGACATGAATTCGGCTCCTGCTATGTATACAATTTAAAGCCGAATTTAAAACAAAAGGATCGCCCTGTGTACAGTTTGTTCATCAAGACCCGCGTCAAACCCGGCAGCGCCGAAGCTTTCCTTTCTGCAATCAAGGTCAATGCCGCCGCCTCGGTCGCCAACGAGCCGGGTTGCTTGGTATTCGATGTGTCCCAGGACAGGGTCGACCCGGATGTGATCTATCTCTATGAGATCTATCGCGACGACGCGGCGTACGAGGCGCATACCCAGACGGCTCATTTCCGCGACAGCAGGCCGCTGGTCGAGCCATTGATCCTGGAGCAGGATTGCTTCGAAAGCGATGTAATCGCCTTCAACCCGGTGCGCCTGGGCGGGGAGTGAACGGGGGACGCGTTGCGCCCTTGTCGCAGCACAAGGCCGCTCCTACGAAGAGGAGCGGCCTGTGAGAAGGGGTGGCCAATTCCTTTTGGCCGACGGGACATCCCTTATTCGGTTTTCAGGCCATCAGCGGATACGTCCTGCACACCTTTGATCTTCTTGGTGATGGCGATCGCCTGCTCCTTCTGCGACTGGGTAATGGCCACATCGGACGACAGGGAGACCACGCCTTTGTTGGTCTCGACCTTGATATCGCTGCCAGGGATGCCTTTCTCTGTCATCAGGTCGGCCTTCACTTTGGTGGTGATCCAAGTGTCTTTGGTCTCTTCCTTGGCCTTGGTCATTTCACCGGCCGCCAGGGTCATTGGAGACTGGGCGGGTTGCTGGGCGAATGCCGCGTTTGCCATGGTCAGGGTCAGGGCGGTGGCAGTAGCGGCAGCAATGGCGAATTTCTTCATGTGAGTCACTCCTGTTGTTCGAAAGGCCTGCGCCGTCAGTCCTGGCGGCAGGTATGAATACCGTTGCACGCGCTGTGCCAGCTTTTCAAGTTCATAAAACCCTTTAAAATCAATTAGTTAAAAACAGTGGTAAGCAATTGCCATCGTGCAATTTGCAAGCCTGGGCAAATTCCTGCATGCAAGATGCAAGCGGGCAAAGTAAAAATCGAGGCGAAAAAAAAGGACTCCGAAGAGTCCTTTTTTCGCCTGCGGCGCTTAGACGCCGGAGGCTTTGGCCGCCGCCACGTCCTTGATCGACAGCTTGATACGGCCGCGGTTGTCCACGTCCAGTACCAGCACTTCGACTTCCTGGCCTTCCTTCAGTACGTCGGTGACTTTCTCCACACGCTCGTTGCTGAGCATGGAGATGTGCACCAGGCCGTCTTTGCCCGGCAGGATGTTGACGAAGGCGCCGAAGTCGACGATACGCTCGACCTTGCCCAGATAGATCTTGCCGATTTCGGCCTCGGCAGTGATGCCCAGAATGCGCTGCTTGGCAGCTTCTGCGGCTTCCTTGGTTTCGCCGAAGATCTTGATCGAGCCGTCATCTTCGATGTCGATCGAAGCCTTGGTTTCCTCGCAGATGGCGCGGATGGTGGCGCCGCCCTTGCCGATGACGTCACGGATCTTGTCGGTGTCGATCTTCATGGCCAGCATGGTCGGAGCGTTGGCCGACAGCTCGCTGCGCGACTGGGCGATGATCTGGTTCATCTGGCCGAGGATGTTCAGGCGCGCTTCCAGGGCCTGGCCCAGGGCGATTTCCATGATCTCTTCGGTGATGCCGTTGATCTTGATGTCCATCTGCAGCGCGGTGACGCCTTTGGCGGTACCGGCAACCTTGAAGTCCATGTCGCCCAGGTGGTCTTCGTCACCCAGGATGTCGGTCAGGACCGCGAACTTGTCGCCTTCCTTGACCAGGCCCATGGCGATACCGGCAACCGGCGCCTTCATCGGCACACCAGCGTCCATCAGGGCCAGGGATGCACCGCACACCGACGCCATGGAGCTGGAGCCGTTGGACTCGGTGATTTCCGAAACCACGCGGATGGTGTACGGGAACTCGTCGTCGCTCGGCAGCATGGCCTGGACGCCACGACGGGCCAGACGGCCGTGGCCGATCTCGCGACGGCCGGCGCCGCCCATGCGGCCGCACTCACCGACCGAGAACGGTGGGAAGTTGTAGTGCAGCATGAAGGCGTCCTTCTTCTCGCCTTCGAGGGTGTCCAGCAGCTGGGCGTCACGGGCAGTACCCAGGGTCGCGACAACCAGGGCCTGGGTTTCGCCACGGGTGAACAGGGCCGAACCGTGGGTCTTGGGCAGAACACCGACTTCGATGTTCAGCGGGCGAACGGTGCGGGTGTCACGGCCATCGATACGCGGCTTGCCGTTGACGATGTTTTCGCGGACGGTGCGGTATTCCAGCTCGCCGAAGATGTCCTTGATCTGGCCGGCGGTCGGGCCGGTTTCTTCGTTGGACAGGCGGGCGACGGCCTGGTCGCGCAGCTCGCCCAGACGGTTGTAGCGATCGGCCTTCAGGGTGATGGTGTAGGCCTGGGAGATAGCCTCGCCGAACTCGGCGCGCACCAGGTTCAGCAGCTCGGTATTGGCAGCAGGTGCCTGCCAGTCCCAGGTCGGCTTGCCGGCTTCGGCAGCCAGTTCCTTGACGGCCTGGATCACGGCCTGGAACTCGTCGTGGGCGAACAGTACGGCGCCCAGCATCTGGTCTTCGGTCAGTTCCTTGGCTTCGGACTCGACCATCAGCACGGCGGATTCGGTACCGGCGACGACCATGTCCAGGCTGGACGCCTGCAGTTGCTCGTAGGTCGGGTTCAGCAGGTAGCCGGTGCTTTCATGGAAGGCAACGCGGGCGGCGCCGATCGGGCCTTCGAACGGAATACCGGAGATTGCCAGGGCAGCCGAGGTACCGATCATCGCAGCGATGTCCGGGTCGGTCTTCTTGCTGGTGGAAACCACGGTGCAGACGACCTGCACTTCGTTCATGAACCCTTCTGGGAACAGCGGGCGGATCGGACGGTCGATCAGGCGCGAGGTCAGGGTCTCTTTCTCGGAAGGACGGCCTTCACGCTTGAAGAAACCACCCGGGATCTTGCCGGCGGCGTAGGTCTTTTCCTGGTAGTGAACAGACAGCGGGAAGAAGCCCTTGCCTGGATCGGCCTGCTTGGCACCGACCACGGTCACCAGCACGGTGACATCGTTGTCGACGGTGACCAGTACGGCACCGGTGGCCTGACGGGCGATACGGCCTGTCTCGAGAGTAACGGTCGACTGACCGAACTGGAACGTCTTGATTACCGGGTTCACGGTTTCCTACCTTTTTCAGTGGCTCTGGGGGGAACTTGTTCTTGCGAATTCTTGGGCAGAACGGGGAATCGGCCCCATTGACCGTCCAGATACAACACGAGGCTGGGAGCCTGGCCGCCGCGCGGAAAATCCGCTCAGCACAGCCAGGCTGCCAACCTCGGAGATACGCGTGGCGTGCCTGACGGGAATGCTACCAGGTAGCATTCCCGAAACATGCGACACGCCATGCACACCACTGGCCAGGACGCTATTAGCGACGCAGGCCCAGGCGACCGATCAGGGCGCTGTAACGAGTGGTGTCTTTGCCCTTCAGGTAGTCCAGCAGCTTACGACGCTGGTTGACCATACGGATCAGGCCACGACGGGAGTGGTGGTCTTTCTCGTTGGCCTTGAAGTGGCCTTGCAGCTTGTTGATGTTGGCGGTCAGCAGAGCAACCTGCACTTCCGGGCTACCGGTATCGCCGGCGGCTTGCTGGTATTCGGCAACGATCTGAGCTTTTTCTTCGACGCTGAGGGCCATTTGGCTTCTCCTGATAAACGGATCCCGCGAACGGTCTCCAATAGGCCAGGGACAAGTCCCTGTATTAATGAGAAGAGGAGTGACCGTGCCTATTAACAGCCACCCTCGGTTGCGCAGGTTTCGGCCAGAGCCTCGGCCTGCGGTTTCGATCATTCCGACCGAATCAGTCGACGCGGCGCAATTCGCCCGTCTTCGCTCACTTCACCGATACCGATGAAGCGTTCATTGTGATCCTGTACCCGGACCATGCCGAACTGCGGCGCATCCGGGGCGCGAACCGCCTGGCCATGCAGCCAGTAGAACGCACTGTGCTCGGAGAGGCGCACCAGCGGCCAGTCCTGCAGCCCACTGTCGGACGGCATCAGGAAGCGATCGAGCGCTTCATTGCCGCCGTCTGCGTGGGCCTGCTCGAGAGCCTCGAGGGTCACGGTCTGGGCCAGCTCGAACGGGCCAGCCTGGGTACGACGCAACTCGGCGACATAGGCACCACAGCCCAGCACCTCACCGATATCCTCCACCAGGGTGCGGATATAGGTGCCTTTGCTGCAACCAACCGACAGGCGAACCCGCGTGCCTTCGCACTCGAGCAACTCCAAGCGGCTAATAGTAACAGAACGCGCCTCGCGCTCCACTACCTCTCCTGCACGCGCCAGCTTGTACAGCGGCTGGCCGTCGCGCTTGAGCGCCGAGTACATCGGCGGTACCTGGCTGATTTGACCGCGAAAGCGCGGCAGCACAGCCTCGATATCGGCACGACCAACGGTCACCTCGCGGGTCTGCAGGACTTCGCCTTCGGCATCGCCGGTGCTGGTCGTCTGCCCCAGTTGCATGACCGTCTCATAGCCCTTGTCGGAATCGAGCAGGTACTGGGAGAACTTGGTGGCCTCGCCGAAGCACAGTGGCAACACGCCGGTGGCCAGCGGGTCGAGGCTGCCGGTATGGCCGGCCTTCTCGGCATTGAGCAGCCAGCGAACTTTCTGCAGTGCGGCGTTGGAGGTGAACCCCAGCGGCTTGTCGAGCAGGATGATGCCGCTGACATTGCGGCGGATTCGTTTGACCTGGGCCACCGGTTACTCCTCGGCGTCCGCTTTGTCGGCATCCTTGTGCAGGCGATCTTCGGCCACGGCCCGCTCGATCAGTGCCGACAGGTGGGCACCACGGCTGACACTTTCGTCGAAGTGGAAATGCAGCTGCGGCACGCTGCGCAGTTGCATGACACGGCCCAGGTGCAGGCGCAGGAAGCTCGCGGCGCTGTTGAGCGCCTTGAGCGTCTGCGGCACGGCATCGGCGCCGTCCTGGCCCATGACGGTGATGAAGACCTTGGCATGGCCCAGGTCGCGGCTGACATCCACGGCGGTGATGGTCACCAGGCCGACACGCGGGTCTTTGACTTCACGACGGATCAGCTCGGCCAGCTCGCGCTGCATCTGGTCGCCGATGCGTTGGGTACGGCTATATTCTTTTGCCATTCTTGCTACCTGTAACTAAAGCGGCAAACGCCCGGACAGGCACAAGCCTGACCGGGCGCTACCTTCAGAGGCGCTGCCAGCCGCCCTGGGGCGGGGCCTGCGCCACGCTCGCCCCTTACAGGGTACGAGCCACCTGGACTTTCTCGAAGACCTCGATCTTGTCGCCGACCTTGACGTCGTTGTAGCTCTTGACGCCAATACCGCACTCCATGCCGTTACGCACTTCGGAGGCGTCGTCCTTGAAGCGACGCAGCGATTCCAGTTCGCCTTCGAAGATCACCACGTCCTCGCGCAGTACGCGGATCGGACGGTTGCGGTACACGGTACCTTCGATGACCATGCAGCCAGCGATGGCGCCGAACTTCGGCGAGCGGAACACGTCACGCACTTCGGCGACACCCAGGATGTTCTCGCGAACATCGCTGCCGAGCATGCCGGTCAGGGCCTTCTTGACGTCTTCGATGATGTCGTAGATCACGTTGTAGTAACGCATATCCAGACCTTCCTGCTCGACGATCTTGCGCGCACCGGCATCGGCACGCACGTTGAAGCCGAACAGCACCGCGTTGGACGCCAGGGCCAGGTTGGCATCGCTCTCGGTGATACCACCGACACCGCCGCCGACCACGCGCACCTGCACTTCGTCGTTGCCCAGGCCGCCGAGCGAGCCCTGCAGCGCCTCGAGGGAGCCGCGAACATCGGTCTTGAGGACGATGTTGAGGGTCTTCTTCTCTTCCTGACCCATGGTCTCGAAGATGTTTTCCAGCTTGCCGGCGTGAGCACGGGCCAGCTTGACCTCGCGGTACTTGCCTTGACGGAACAGGGCAACTTCGCGGGCCTTCTTCTCGTCCGCGACCACGGACATCTCGTCACCAGCTTCAGGCGTGCCATCCAGGCCGAGGATCTCGACCGGGATCGCCGGGCCGGCTTCCTTCACAGGCTTGCCGTTCTCGTCGAGCATGGCACGCACGCGGCCATAGTTCGAGCCGACCAGGACCATGTCGCCCTGACGCAGGGTACCGTCCTGAACCAGGATGGTCGCCACCGGACCACGGCCCTTGTCCAGGCGCGATTCGACCACGACGCCACGACCTGGAGCGGTCGGGGTCGCGGTGAGCTCGAGGATCTCGGCCTGCAGCAGCACGGCTTCGAGCAGTTCGTCGACGCCGGTACCCATCTTCGCCGAGACCTTGACGAACGGGGTATCGCCACCCCAGTCCTCGGAAGTCACGCCTTCGACGGCCAGCTCGTTGCGGATGCGATCGATGTCGGCACCCGGCTTGTCGATCTTGTTCACCGCAACCACCAGCGGTACGCCGGCAGCCTTGGCGTGCTGGACGGCTTCGCGGGTCTGCGGCATCACACCGTCGTCAGCCGCCACCACCAGGATGACGATGTCGGTGGCCTTGGCACCACGGGCACGCATCGCGGTGAACGCGGCGTGGCCAGGGGTATCGAGGAAGGTGACCATGCCGCGGTCGGTTTCCACGTGGTAGGCACCGATGTGCTGGGTGATACCGCCGGCCTCGCCAGCGGCAACCTTGGCACGACGGATGTAGTCGAGCAGCGAGGTCTTACCGTGGTCGACGTGGCCCATGACGGTCACAACCGGTGCACGCGGCTCGACTTCACCTTCGAACTTCAGCGATTCGGCCAGGGAGTCTTCCAAGGCGGTGTCGCTGATCAGGGTCACCTTGTGGCCCAGTTCCTCGGCTACCAGCTGGGCGGTTTCCTGGTCGAGCACCTGGTTGATGGTGACCGGGGTACCCAACTTGAACATGAACTTGACGACTTCGGCAGCCTTGATCGACATCTGCTGCGCCAGTTCCGAGACCGTGATGGTCTCGCCGATGGTCACGTCACGGATGACTGGACCGGTAGGGTTCTGGAAGCCGTGCTGGTTGCGCTTCTTCGGCTTGCCCTTGCCACCGCGGCCGCGACGGAAACCATCGCTCTCTTCATCGGTGGTACGAGGCGCTGCGCGAGGCGTAGGCGCTTTTTCCTTTTCCTTGACCTTGACCTTGATGGAAACGCGCGGGGCTTCGCCACGGCGCTCGCCACCACCACGACGGTCGTCGTCGCGGGTACGGCTTTCGTTGCGGCGGGTCTCGTCCTTCTTGCGCTCGGCGGCACGGGCCGCTGCGTCTTCGGAGACCGGGGCCTCGGCCACTACCGGTGGGGCGACAGGCGCCGGAGCCGGTTCGGCCTTGGCCGCAGGTGCCGCCGAAGCGGTTTCGGCGGCCTGGCGACGAGCCTGCTCTTCAGCGCGCTGGCGTGCTTCGGCGTCGGCTTTCTCGCGGGCAGCGTTCTCCGCTGCACGGCGCTCTTCCAGCTCACGCTTCTGCTCAGCCTGGATTTCTTCCGGGCTGCGCTGCACGAATACTTTCTTCTTGCGTACTTCTACGCTGATGCTCTTGCTACCGGCGACACGCAGGGTGCTGGTGGTCTTGCGCTGCAAGGTGATCTTGCGCGGCTCTTCCGCCTTGCTCTTGTGGCTGCTTTTCAAATGAGTCAGCAGAACCTGCTTTTCATTGTCGGTCACTACCTGACCGGCGTCGGTGTGCGGCAGACCTGCCTCACGCATCTGCTGCAGCAGGCGCTCTACCGGTGCCTCGACCTCTTGGGCCAGTTCTTTCACCGTGACTTGCGTCATGCACTTCTCTCCTCAGGCCACGCCTAATTACTCGAACCAGTGGGCTCGGGCGGCCATGATCAACTTGCCGGCACGCTCTTCGTCGATGCCGTCGATGTCGAGCAGATCGTCAATCGACTGCTCGGCCAGGTCTTCGCGGTTAACCACGCCGCGCACCGCCAGTTCCGCCGCCAGGTCCTTGTCCATACCCTCGAGGGAGAGCAGGTCGTCGGCCGGGTGGGCGTCTGCCAGTTTTTCTTCGGTAGCGATGGCCTTGGTCAACAAACGGTCCTTGGCACGAGCGCGTAGCTCATTGACGATGTCCTCGTCAAAGCCATCGATGTTGAGCATTTCTTCCAACGGTACGTAGGCAATTTCCTCGAGGCTGGTGAAGCCTTCGTCGACCAGCACTTGGGCCAGCTCCTCGTCGACTTCCAGTTCCTCGATGAAGTTGCGCAGGATGTCGCCGGTTTCTGCTTGTTGCTTGGCCTGGATATCCTTTTCGGTCATCACGTTAAGGGTCCAGCCGGTCAGCTGACTGGCCAGGCGAACGTTCTGACCGCCCCGGCCAATGGCCTGGGCCAGGTTGTCTTCGGCGACGGCGATGTCCATCGCATGGGCGTCCTCGTCAACGATGATCGCTGCAACCTCGGCAGGCGACATGGCGTTGATGACGAACTGCGCCGGGTTCTCGTCCCACAGGACGATATCCACACGCTCACCACCCAACTCGCCGGATACGGCCTGGACGCGCGAACCACGCATGCCGATGCAGGCACCTTGCGGGTCGATGCGCTTGTCCTTGGAGCGGACGGCGATCTTGGCACGCGAGCCCGGATCACGGGAGGCGGCCATGACTTCGATGAGGCCTTCGGCGATTTCCGGCACTTCGATGCGGAACAGCTCGATCAGCATCTGCGGCGCAGTGCGCGACAAGATCAGCTGTGGGCCGCGGTTCTCGGTGCGGATTTCCTTGAGCAGTGCGCGCAGGCGCACGCCGACACGGAAGGTCTCACGTGGAATGATGTCTTCGCGGGCCAGCAACGCCTCGGCGTTGTTGCCCAGATCGACGATGACGTTGTCGCGGGTCACCTTCTTGACGGTGCCGGAGATGATCTCGCCGACACGTTCGCGGTAGGCGTCGACCACCTGGGCGCGCTCGGCTTCGCGAACCTTCTGCACGATCACCTGCTTGGCGGTCTGGGCGGCGATGCGGCCGAACTCGATCGACTCGATCTTCTCTTCGATCACGTCACCTACCTTGGCTTCAGGGTGGGTGTCCTTGATCTTGTCCAGCCAGGTCTCGATCGCCGGGTCATCAAGATCGGCTTCATCGACCACGGTCCAGCGACGGAAGGTCTCGTAGCTACCGGTGTGGCGGTTGATTTCCACACGCAGATCGACTTCGTCCTCAAAACGTTTTTTGGTTGCAGTGGCCAGAGCCACTTCCAGCGCTTCGAAAATGACGCCGGGCGGTACACCTTTTTCGTTGGATACCGATTCAACAACCAGCAGTACTTCTTTGCTCATCGTACGCCTCGCCTTGCGCAAGCCATTGGGCCCGGATAGTCCGCCGGGCCCGGCACGTCTCAGTCAAAACTGGGAATAATATTGGCCTTGTCGATCGAGTCGATCGGCAGCAGGAATTCATGGTTGTCCACCTGGACCACCACATCCTGGTCCTCCACGCCGCGGAGAAGGCCCTGGAAGTTACGACGACCTTCGAAGGGCGTACGCAGCTTGATCTTCACTTGTTCGCCGGCATGCGAGGCAAACTGTTCCAGAGTGAACAGCGGGCGGTCCATGCCAGGAGAGGACACCTCAAGGGTATATTCGTTGGTGATAGGGTCTTCCACATCGAGGATGGCACTGGCTTGACGGCTGACCGCTTCGCAGTCGTCCACCAGGATCCCGCCTTCCTTGTCGATATAGATACGCAGCACCGAATGCTTACCCTGGGAAACGTACTCGATCCCCCAGCATTGATAGCCCAGACCCTCGACCACCGGGGCCAACAAGGCCTGCAACTGTTCTAGCTTGCTCGACACCTGAACCCCCTCGTGCATGCTGTGCAAATAAAAAATGGGCAAAGCGCCCATCCCTGAAAGCGCCGTTGGACAACGACGCGAAGAACTGTTCAGCTAGCAAAAAGCCCCTGAAAAGGGGCTCCGCTGAAGCTGGTTGCGGGGGCTGGATTTGAACCAACGACCTTCGGGTTATGAGCCCGACGAGCTACCAAGCTGCTCCACCCCGCGACAAAGCTGGGGCGAAAGTATAAGACCGAACCCGTTACAGGGTCAATCCGACCTCCACCTGCAAGAAAGCCCGCTAAAGCGGGCTCTCATGCTTCAATTGGTACCGAGAAGGGGACTCGAACCCCTACACCCTATGGGCACAACCACCTCAAGGTTGCGTGTCTACCAATTCCACCACCTCGGCAATACTACTTCTTGAAACCCGTTACTTCTGCTCTTCGGTTGGAGGAGGTACGTCACCAGCGTTGGTGGTTTCGCTCTTCTTCTCCTGGAGCACCGGTACATCATCATTTACTGCCGGCTTCTGCTCTTTGACTTCCAACACTGCTGGATCTGGCAGACCTGCTTGAGTCAGCTGATGAGCTTTCTCTTTAGCGAAGTATCCTAACCCAAGAGCAGTCAAAAAGAAAGTGGCAGCAAGTATAGCAGTAACTTTACTCAAAAAGGTAGCGGAACCTTGGCTTCCGAACACAGTATTTGAAGCACCTGCGCCGAAAGATGCACCTGCTTCCGCACCTTTACCCTGTTGCAGCAACACGAACACTACGAGTGCCACGGCCGCCAACAGATGAAAAACAACTACGACTGTTTCCAGCATTTGTTCAGTTTCCTGCGGCGCGACAAATTGCACCGAATTCGTCTGCGTTCAGGGACGCTCCACCAATGAGCCCCCCATCGATATCCGGCATGCCGAACAGTTCGGCCGCATTGGCCGCCTTCACGCTGCCGCCGTAGAGAAGCTGCACGTTCTGGGCAACTTCAGCGTCCAGCGCCGCCAACTGCGCCCGAATGGCTGCATGCACATCCTGGGCTTGCTGGGGCGAGGCCGTCAGACCTGTGCCGATGGCCCAAACAGGCTCATAGGCGATTACCGCATTGGCAAAAGCGGCAACACCGAACGCGTCGATGATACTGCTCAGTTGACGCCCAACGACTTCGAGCGTCTTGCCTGCCTCGCGCTCCTCGAGGGTTTCCCCTACGCAGAGCACGGGCTTCAAACCACTTGCCTGGGCGGCTGCGAACTTGCGGTTGAGCACTTCGTCGTGCTCGCCAATGACTTGGCGACGCTCCGAATGCCCGATCAACACAAGCTTGCAACCCACTTCAGCCAGCTGAGCCGGTGCAATTTCGCCGGTCAGCGCGCCCTGCTCGGGCTGTACAGCAGAATTCTGGGCTCCGACGATGATCCCCTTCCCTTTCAGCCCATCAACCACTTGGTTGATGAACAGGGCCGGTGGAAACACCGCGACTTCCACACCGCTCGGCAGGGCCAGATTGCTCAAGCCCTCGGTCAGCTCAGCGACGCTGGCGCGGGTACCGTGCATCTTCCAGTTACCAGCTACCATGGGGCGACGCATGCTTTACCTCGTCGGTCAAAGTGGGCGCAGATCTTACCCAACCCGAACTGTGCTGGCAAGCGTCTTTCAGGCACAAACTTCGCTAACCAGCTTGGCCAGCGCCTCGGCATGGCCACGGACCTGATTTTCGTCGTCGCCCTCGACCATTACCCGCACCAACGGCTCGGTGCCGGACTTGCGCAGCAGCACTCGACCACGCCCGGCCATGGCCTCGGTGACCTTGGCACTGGCCTCCTGTACGGCAGGGTTTTCCAGTGGGTCGACCTTGCTCGCACCGAAGCGCACATTGATCAACACCTGCGGGCACTTGCGCAGGCCCTGACGGGCCTGGGCCAGGGTCTCGCCGCGACGCTTGAGCGCCATCAACACCTGCAAGGCCGCGATGATCGCATCGCCGGTGGTGGTGTGGTTGCCGCACACCACATGCCCAGAGTTCTCGCCACCGAGCTGCCAGTCACGCTCGAGCAGTTCGGCCATTACGTAGCGGTCGCCGACCTTGGCCCGGGCGAACGGGATATCCAGGTCCTTGAGCGCGAGCTCCAGGCCCAAGTTGCTCATCAGAGTGCCCACCACCCCGCCTTGCAGCCGGCCACGCTCCTTGGCGTCGCGGGCAATGATGTATAGCAGCTCGTCACCGTCGACGATGGCACCGGTATGGTCGACCATCAGCACGCGGTCGCCGTCACCGTCGAAGGCGATGCCCAGGTCGGCATGGCCGACCAGCACGGCAGCCTGCAGCGATTCGATATGGGTCGAGCCACAGCCTTCGTTGATGTTGAGCCCGTCAGGCTGGGCATGCAGCACGGTCACTTCTGCCCCGAGTTCGCGGAAGACGCTTGGCGCTACCTTGTAGGTCGCGCCATGGGCGCAGTCGACCACCAGTTTCAGCCCGTCGAAGCTGGTGCTGCTCGGCACGCTGCTCTTGCAGAACTCGATGTAGCGGCCAGCAGCGTCGTTGATACGCGACACCTTGCCCAGCTTGCTCGATTCGACCACGGTCATGGGCTGGTCGAGCAGTTCCTCGATCATCAGCTCGACCTCGTCGGGCAACTTGGTGCCCTGGCCGGAGAAGAACTTGATGCCGTTGTCGTCGTGCGGGTTGTGCGACGCGCTGATGACGATACCGGCTTCGGCGTGGAAGGTACGGGTCAGGTAGGCGATCGCTGGCGTCGGCATCGGCCCGAGCAGCAACACGTCGGCACCGGCCGCGGACAGCCCGGCCTCGAGGGCCGACTCGAACATGTAACCGGAGATACGGGTGTCCTTGCCCACCAGCACGCGGCAATTGCCCTGCTTGCGGAAGGCCATGCCCGCCGCCCAGCCCAGCTTCAGCATGAAGTCAGGCGTGATCGGGTATTCGCCGACGCGGCCACGGATGCCGTCGGTACCAAAGTATTTTCTGCTCATAGGGACTCCAATGTTCTTATTCGGCGTTCTGCACCGCGGCAATCATGCGTACCACGTCGACGGTCTCGGCCACATCGTGCACGCGCAGGATGCTCGCACCCTTGGTCATGGCCAACGCCGCCAGTGCCAAGCTGCCGTAGAGCCGCTCACCGACAGGACGATCCAGCGTGAGGCCGATCATGCTCTTGCGCGAGACGCCAACCAGCAGCGGCCGCCCCAGGCGGTAGAGCACTTCCATGTGTTTGAACAGGCTGAGGTTGTGTTCGAGCGTCTTGGCGAAACCGAAGCCCGGATCGAGGATGATCCGCCCGGCATCGATCCCAGCGGCCGCGCATGCCGCCATTCGCTCTTCAAGATAGCGCGTCACATCCACGGACACATTGTCGTAGTGTGGATTGTCCTGCATGTTGCCCGGCTCGCCGCGCATGTGCATCAGGCACACCGGTAGGCCGGTGTCCGCCGCGGCATCGAGCGCTCCGTCGCGCTCCAGGGCGCGCACATCGTTGATCAGGCCAGCACCCAGGCGGGCCGACTCACGCATGACGGCAGGCGTGGAGGTATCGACCGAGATGATCACATCGAGGCGACTGTTGATCGCCTCGACCATGGGCGCCACCCGCTCCAGCTCTTCAGTGGGCGAGACCGCGCGCGCCCCGGGACGAGTGGACTCGCCACCGATGTCGATCAGGGTCGCGCCGGCCGCCACCATCGCCTCGGCATGGCGCAAGGCTTCGTCGCGCTGACTGAAGCGCCCGCCGTCGGAGAAGGAATCGGGGGTGACATTGAGGATACCCATGACATGGGTACGGGACAAATCAAGAACCCGGTTGCCGCAAGGCAACCGGGTCGGGTACTGCTGTGAGCTCATAGGTGCCCTTAGTGTTGAGCCGCTGGACCGCCGATCGGCGACTCCGGACGATCACCCTGGGAGGCCTGGTTGCCGGAGGTGCCGGCATCGTTGTCCCAGTCGCGAGGCTCGCGCGGCGTGCGACCAGCCATGATGTCGTCGATCTGGTCGGCATCGATGGTCTCGTATTTCATCAAGGCCTCGGCCATGGCATCGAGCTTGTCGCGGTTGTCGGTCAGGATCTGCTTGGCCGTGGCGTAGCAGTGATCGATGATGCTACGCACTTCGGAGTCGATCAGCTTGGCCGTCTCGCCCGACACGCTGGCATGCTGGCTCGCCGCGCTGCGGCCGAGGAACACCTCGCCCTCCTCTTCGGCATACATCAGCGGGCCGAGCTTCTCGGACAGGCCCCACTTGGTGACCATGTTTCGCGCGATCTGGCTGGCACGCATGATGTCGTTGGAGGCACCGGTAGTGACGCCATCGAAGCCCAGGGTCATTTCCTCGGCGATACGGCCGCCATACAACGAGCAGATCTGGCTGACCAGCGCACGCTTGGACAGGCTGTAGCGGTCTTCCTCGGGGAGGAACATGGTCACGCCCAGCGCGCGACCGCGCGGGATGATCGAGACTTTGTAGACCGGGTCGTGCTCGGGAACGATGCGACCGACGATGGCATGCCCTGCCTCGTGGTAGGCCGTGTTCTGTTTTTCCTTCTCGGACATGACCATGGTCTTGCGCTCGGCGCCCATCATGATCTTGTCCTTGGCCAGCTCGAACTCCTTCATCTCGACCAGGCGCTTGCTGGCGCGGGCGGCGAACAGCGACGCCTCGTTGACCAAGTTGGCGAGGTCGGCACCGGAGAAGCCGGGGGTACCGCGGGCAATGACGGCGGCATTGACGTTTTCGCCGACCGGCACCTTGCGCATGTGCACCTTGAGAATCTGCTCACGGCCGCGGATATCCGGCAGGCCGACCACCACCTGGCGGTCGAAACGGCCAGGACGCAGCAGCGCCGGGTCCAGGACGTCCGGACGGTTGGTGGCGGCGATCACGATGATGCCGTCGTTCATCTCGAAGCCGTCCATCTCCACCAGCAACTGGTTGAGGGTCTGTTCGCGCTCGTCGTGACCGCCACCCATGCCGGCACCACGATGGCGACCGACGGCGTCGATCTCGTCGATGAAGATGATGCACGGCGCATGTTTCTTCGCCTGCTCGAACATGTCACGGACACGGCTGGCACCAACGCCGACGAACATTTCGACGAAATCGGAACCGGAAATGGTGAAGAACGGCACCTTGGCCTCGCCTGCGATGGCCTTGGCCAGCAGGGTTTTACCGGTACCGGGCGGGCCGACCATCAGCACGCCACGCGGGATACGGCCACCCAGGCGCTGGAACTTGCCAGGGTCGCGCAGGAACTCGACCAGCTCGCCAACCTCTTCCTTGGCCTCGTCGCAGCCGGCGACGTCAGCCAGGGTGGTCTTGACCTGGTCTTCGGACAACAGGCGCGCCTTGCTCTTGCCGAAGCTCATCGGGCCGCCCTTGCCGCCCGCACCGCCCTGCATCTGGCGCATGAAGAACATGAATACGGCGATGATCACCAGAATCGGGAAGCTGGCCACCAGCAACTGGGTCCAGATGCTCTGTTGCTCAGGCTGCTTGCCTTCGACGGTGACATGATTGTCGACCAGGTCGCCGATCAGGCCGTTGTCGGTGATGGCCGGACGGATGGTCTTGAAGTTGTCGCCATCGGTGCGCTTACCGGTAATGACGTAGCCATCGACGGTGACGCGCTCGACCTTACCGTCCTTGACCTGCTGGATGAAGTCGGAGTAGTTGAGGGTCTGCGGCTCGTTCGGGCTGGAGAAGTTGTTCATCACCGTCACGAGGACCGCCGCGATGATCAACCACAGGATCAGATTCTTTGCCATGTCGTTCAATTAGCTACCCTCTGAGGCCGGCGCACGACGCTGCCGTGCCTCGCATGATATTCACCGCCCTAACTTACTACATTACCTACGCATCCGCAGGCGCCGTCTGTAACCCTTTGTGAAAGCTAGACTACACGAAGTTCGGACGATCCTGACGGAACCGCCGATTGGAAATAACTATCGGAGGCCCCGCAAAACGCTACTCACGCCCCTTTGAAGCCGCGGCCCAACAGGTACTGCTCGCGGGAGCGATCCCGCGAGGACGAAGGCTTGCGCATCTGCACCTTGTCGAACTTGCTGCGCACGTCCTTGAGGTACTGGTCGAAACCTTCACCCTGGAAGATCTTGATCAGGAAGTCCCCACCAGGGCGCAACACGCGGGTCGCAAGGTCCAGGGCCAGTTCGCAGAGGAACATGGCACGCGGCATGTCCACGGCAGGCGTCCCACTCATATTGGGGGCCATGTCGGAAATCACAAGGTCCACGTGCGAATCACCCACCGCCTCGAGGATACGCTGGAGCACTTCGTCCTGGGTAAAATCGCCCTGAATGAAGGTAACGTCGGGGATCGAGTCCATTTCCAGGATGTCCGAGGCGATCAGGCGCCCTTGCCCGCCGATCAGACGACTGGTCACTTGGGACCAGCCACCCGGGGCCGCGCCCAGGTCGATCACGCTCATGCCTGGGCGGATCAATTTGTCCTTTTCCTGGATCTCCAGCAGTTTGTAGCTCGCGCGCGAGCGGTAGCCGTCCTTCTGCGCCTGTTTGACGAAAGGATCGTTGAAATGCTCTCTCAGCCAGTTATGGCTGCTTTTGGAACGTTGCGCCACAGGGCACCTCGATGATATGCGTCGTGATTGACTGGGCGGAGCCAGTGGCCCTCGGGTAAAATGGCCACCAATTTTACAGAATCAGACGAAAAGGGTCAGATTATGCCGCTCAATAACGAGCAGAAGAAACAATACAAATCGATTGGTCACGACCTGAAGCCGGTCTTGATCGTCGCTGGCAATGGTTTGAACGAAGGCGTGGTCGCCGAACTGGAGCGCGCCCTGACCGATCACGAGCTGATCAAGGTCGAGATCCGCTCGGAAGACCGCGAAGAGCGTGCCGCCGCCATCGCCGAACTGTGCAAGGCCGGCCGCGCCGAGCTGGTGCAGACCATCGGCAAGAAGGCGCTGATCTACCGCAAGAACCCGCAGCCGAACAAGCAGCTGTCCAATATCCACCGTTACAAGTAACGGCAAAGGGGCTGCTATGCAGCCCATCGCCGGCAAGCCAGCCCCCACAGGTACGGCGCATGGCTTGAATTCGATGCGGTCGGTGTGGGAGCCGGCTTGCCGGCGATGGGCCACAAAGCGGCCCCAGCAATCTCGAACCGTTTAGCGGCGCGCCTTGACCGGGACCGGCTGGGCCACCAGCACGATGCCGGAAAACCCCAGCACCAGGAAACAGAACATCTGCCACCGCTCGCCCACGGAAATCCCATAGCGCAGCGTGTAGTAGCCGACACAGGCTCCGAAGCCAAGCAACAGCATCTGGCCACGGAACTGCCGCCACCAGGCCGCCAGGCCGTCCACCCTCGCCAATACCGCCAGCTGGGTAATCAACCCGAGCAACGCGACGCCGATCAACCAGCGATCGATCTGCGCAGCCACGTCCTGCACGAGCAACGGCGCAAGGCCGGTGACCTTGAGCGCCGGCACCAGCCCCACGTGAAAGACCCACAGGCCGCCGACCCAGAAGACCTGGGCCAGCTGCCAGAGGATCCCTTCGAGCGATGGCGCCCGTGGATGACGGTCAGATGTGCTTGACTTCGACAATCTCGTACTCGACCGTGCCGTTTGGTGTCTTGACGACAACGGTGTCACCCTCTTCCTTGCCGATGATGGCACGGGCAATCGGCGCACTGTTCGAGAGCTTGCCTTTCTTCACGTCCGCCTCGTCCTCGCCCACGATCTGGTAGGTAACCTGATCGCCAGTCTCGGTGTTCTCCAGGTCCACGGTGGTCCCGAAGATCACTTTCCCGGTATGAGCAATGGTGGTGACGTCGATCACCACCGAGTTCTGCAGGCGCCCCTCGATGTCACGGATACGCGCCTCGACCATGCCTTGCTCCTCGCGGGCGGCATGGTATTCGGCGTTTTCCTTGAGGTCACCCAGCTCACGGGCCTCGCCGATCGCCTGGCTCAGGCGCGGGCGCTCGGTCTTGCTCAAGAAGAGCAGTTCCTCTTCCAGGGCGCGAGCGCCCTGGACGGTCATCGGGTACTTGGTAATGCTCATGCGTTCAATCCTGCGTGCAGATCCTGCAAGCGACGGACGGTCTTCTCGGGACCGAACTTCAGCGCTTCGCAGATGGCTTCACCCGCCGCAATGGTCGTGGTGCAGTAGATCTTGTGCTGCAGCGCATTGCGACGAATCGAGTAGGAATCGGCGATCGACTGGCGGCCTTCGGTGGTGTTGATGATCAGCGACACTTCATCGTTCTTGATCATGTCGACCACGTGCGGGCGACCTTCGGTCACCTTGTTCACGCGGCGCACCTTCAGGCCTGCCGCCTCGATGACCTTGGCGGTGCCCGCGGTAGCGACCACTTCGAAGCCCAGGGCGATCAGGTCGCGGGCGACGCCAGCCACTTGTGGCTTGTCGTCGTCACGTACGCTGATGAACGCGGTACCGCTGCTTGGCAGGATTTCGCTGGCGCCCATCTGGGCCTTGGCGAAGGCTTCACCGAAGCTGTCGCCGACACCCATGACTTCACCGGTGGATTTCATCTCAGGGCCGAGGATCGGGTCAACACCCGGGAACTTGGCGAACGGGAAGACGGCTTCCTTGACGCTGTAGAAGTTCGGGATGATTTCCTTGGTGAAGCCCAGCTCTTTCAGGGTCTTGCCGGCCATGACACGGGCCGCGATCATCGCCAGGGAGGTGCCGATGCACTTGGAGACGAACGGCACGGTACGCGAAGCGCGCGGGTTGACCTCGATCACGTAGATCTTGTCGCCCTGCAGGGCCAACTGCACGTTCATCAGACCGACGACGCCCAGCTCCAGGGCCATCTTGCGTACCTGCTCGCGGACTTCGTCCTGGACATTGGCCGGCAGCGAGTACGGCGGCAGCGAGCACGCGGAGTCACCGGAGTGCACGCCGGCCTGCTCGATGTGCTGCATGATCGCGCCGATCACCACGTCGGTGCCGTCGCAGACCGCATCCACATCCATCTCGATGGCGCAGTTGAGGAAGTGGTCGAGCAGTACCGGGCTGTCGTTGGACACCTGGACCGCTTCACGCAGGTAGCGCTTGAGCTCGTCCAGTTCGTAGACGATTTCCATGGCACGGCCGCCCAGTACGTAGGACGGGCGGACCACCAGCGGGTAACCGATGTCGCCAGCGGCGCGAATGGCTTCGTCTTCGCTGCGCACGGTGGCGTTTGGCGGCTGGCGCAGGTTCAGGCGCTGGACCATCTGCTGGAAGCGCTCACGGTCTTCGGCACGGTCGATGGCGTCCGGGCTGGTACCGATGATTGGCACGCCGGCTTCTTCCAGGGCGCGCGCCAGCTTCAGCGGGGTCTGGCCGCCGTAGTGGACGATGACGCCTTTTGGCTTCTCGACGCGGCAGATTTCCAGCACGTCTTCCAGGGTCAGCGGCTCGAAGTACAGGCGGTCGGAGGTGTCGTAGTCGGTGGAGACGGTTTCCGGGTTGCAGTTGACCATGATGGTCTCGTAACCGTCTTCACGCAGCGCCAGGGCCGCGTGCACGCAGCAGTAGTCGAACTCGATGCCTTGGCCGATACGGTTCGGGCCACCGCCAAGGATCATGATCTTGTCGCGGGTCGACGGGTTGGCCTCGCACTCTTCCTCATAGGTGGAGTACAGGTAGGCGGTGTCGGTAGCGAATTCGGCGGCGCAGGTGTCGACGCGCTTGTAGACCGGCAGTACTTCCAGCTTGTGGCGGTGACGACGCAGGTTCTTGTCGGTCACACCCAGCAGCTTGGCCAGACGCTGGTCGGAGAAGCCCTTGCGCTTGAGGCGCAGCATCAGCGCCTTGTCGATGGCGGCCAGGCCCAGGGTCTTGACCTTCTCTTCTTCCTGGATCAGGTCTTCGATCTGCACCAGGAACCAGTGGTCGATCTTGGTCAGGGCGAAGATTTCGTCACGGCTCATGCCGGCACGGAAGGCATCGGCAACGTACCAGATACGCTCGGCGCCCGGCACGGTCAGCTCGCGCTTGAGGATGCTCGGGGTTTCCGGGTTGGCCAGGTCGACTTTCGGGTCCAGGCCGCAGGCGCCGACTTCCAGGCCGCGCAGGGCTTTCTGCATGGACTCCTGGAAGGTACGGCCGATGGCCATGACCTCACCCACGGACTTCATCTGGGTGGTCAGGCGGGCGTCGGCTTTCGGGAACTTCTCGAAGGCGAAGCGCGGCAGCTTGGTGACCACGTAGTCGATGGAGGGCTCGAAGGACGCCGGGGTGCGGCCGCCGGTGATGTCGTTCTGCAGTTCGTCGAGGGTGTAGCCGACCGCCAGCTTGGCGGCGATCTTGGCGATCGGGAAGCCGGTGGCTTTCGAAGCCAGGGCCGAGGAGCGCGACACCCGCGGGTTCATCTCGATCACGACCATACGGCCGGTGTTCGGGCAGATACCGAACTGGACGTTGGAACCGCCGGTTTCGACGCCGATCTCGCGCAGCACCGCCAGGGAGGCGTTGCGCATGATCTGGTATTCCTTGTCGGTGAGGGTCTGCGCCGGGGCGACGGTGATCGAGTCGCCGGTGTGCACGCCCATCGGGTCGAAGTTCTCGATGGAGCAGACGATGATGCAGTTGTCCTTCTTGTCGCGGACAACCTCCATCTCGTATTCCTTCCAGCCGATCAGCGACTCGTCGATCAGCAGCTCCTTGGTCGGCGACAGGTCCAGGCCGCGGGCGCAGATTTCTTCGAATTCTTCACGGTTGTAGGCGATGCCGCCGCCGGTGCCACCCATGGTGAACGATGGGCGGATGATGCACGGGAAGCCCAGGCGCTCGAGCACCGCATTGGCTTCTTCCATGCTGTGGGCGATACCGGAGCGCGGGCACTCCAGGCCGATGGCCTTCATTGCCTGGTCGAAGCGCGAACGGTCTTCGGCCTTGTCGATGGTGTCGGCGTTGGCGCCGATCATTTCCACGCCGAATTTCTCCAGCACGCCGTGGCGCTCGAGGTCCAGGGCGCAGTTCAGAGCGGTCTGGCCGCCCATGGTCGGCAGCAGCGCGTCAGGACGCTCCTTCTCGATGATCTTGGCCACCGATTGCCATTTGATCGGCTCGATGTAGGTGGCGTCGGCCATGGCCGGGTCGGTCATGATGGTGGCTGGGTTGGAGTTCACCAGGATGACGCGGAAGCCTTCCTCGCGCAGGGCTTTGCAGGCCTGGGCGCCGGAATAGTCGAATTCGCAGGCCTGGCCGATCACGATCGGGCCAGCGCCGAGAATCAGGATGCTTTTGATATCTGTACGTTTTGGCATGGGTTGTCACTCAAATCCGCGGGTCAGTCGGCAAGCCGTCTTGAACAATCTGGGTCAGGCGCTTCCGGGCGCGGCGTTTGCCGCCCCGGGGCCTTGATGCAGGATGCTCAGCGGCGCTTGGCCATGGCATCGATGAAACGATCGAACAGTGGCGCGACGTCGGTCGGGCCTGGGCTCGCTTCAGGGTGGCCCTGGAAGCTGAACGCGCTCTTGTCGGTACGCTCGATACCCTGCAGGGTGCCGTCGAACAGCGACTTGTGGATGGCGCGGACATTGCCCGGCAGGGTGGCTTCGTCGACGGCGAAACCGTGGTTCTGGCTGGTGATCATGACCACGCCGCTGTCCAGGTCCTGGACCGGGTGGTTGGCACCGTGGTGGCCGTGGCCCATCTTCACGGTCTTGGCGCCGGAAGCCAGGGCCAGCAGCTGGTGGCCGAGGCAGATGCCGAAGACCGGGATATCGGTCTCGAGGATGTCCTTGATCGCCTGGATTGCGTAGTCGCACGGTTCGGGGTCGCCAGGGCCGTTGGAGAGGAACACGCCATCAGGGTTCAGGGCGAGGACTTCGCTGGCTGGGGTCTGGGCCGGCACCACGGTCAGGCGGCAGCCACGGGCGACCAGCATGCGCAGGATGTTCAGCTTGACGCCGTAGTCGTAGGCCACCACGTGGTAGGGCAGGTCCGCCGCTTCCAGGGTCGGGTGGCTGTCGCTTTCCAGGTTCCACACACTGGAGCGCCACTCGTAGCGGTCCTTGGTGGACACTTCCTTGGCCAGGTCCATGCCCTTGAGGCCTGGGAAGGCGCGGGCAGCGGCGATGGCGGCTTCTTCGCTGATGTCGTCACCGGCCAGGATGCAGCCGTTCTGAGCGCCTTTTTCGCGCAGGATACGGGTCAGGCGGCGGGTATCGATGCCGGCGATGGCCACGACGTTGTTGGCTTTCAGGTAGTCAGGCAGCGACTGGGTGTTGCGCCAGTTGCTGGCCAGCAGCGGCAGGTCACGGATGACCAGGCCGGCGGACCAGACGCGATTGGACTCGGCGTCTTCAGGGGTGGTGCCGGTGTTGCCGATGTGTGGGTAAGTCAGGGTGACGATTTGCTGGGCGTAGGAAGGGTCTGTAAGGATTTCCTGGTAGCCGGTCATAGCGGTGTTGAACACCACCTCACCAACGGTTTGACCGTCGGCTCCGATGGCTTCACCGCGAAAAATGCTGCCATCGGCAAGGGCGAGTATGGCTGGCTTAGTCAAGAAGACCTCCCGTAAATCAAGCCTGAAAGGGCGATCGCAGGTTGCAAAAAAGCGGAATGACGTATGGACACGTCACCCCGCTTTTATGCTGAATTTGTCTGCGCGCTTTTAGTGGACACACTAAAGCTGTAGCTTACAGAAAATTACGTTTTAGGTCTACCGCGTATGTGTCTCTGAGACACAGGAATGCGACAGATGACTCTGCCCCACAAACGCAGCAAACCTGCAGGAGCGGCCTTGCGCCGCGAAAGGGTCGCGAAGCGACCCCATTACGATCAGCGCAGCTCGAGCACGTCTTGCATGTCGTACAGCCCCGGCTCGCGCCCATCCAGCCACAGCGCAGCACGCACCGCGCCCTTGGCGAAAGTCATGCGACTGGAGGCCTTGTGGGTGATCTCGACGCGCTCGCCTTCCGCGGCGAACAGCACCGTGTGATCACCTACCACGTCACCAGCACGCACCGTGGCGAAACCGATGGTCTGGCGATCACGAGCACCGGTCTGGCCTTCGCGACCATAGACCGCCACCTCGCCCAGGTCACGACCCAGCGCCTGGGCCACGACCTCACCCATGCGCAGCGCGGTACCGGACGGCGCATCGACCTTGTGCCGGTGGTGCGCTTCGATGATTTCGATGTCCACCTCGTCACCCAGCACCCGCGCCGCAGTATCGAGCAGCTTCAGGCACAGGTTGACGCCAACGCTGAAGTTGGCGGCGAAGACGATCGGGATCTCCTTGCCCGCCTCGGCCAGCTGCTCCTTCTCCTCCGGCGTGAAGCCGGTGGTGCCGATCACCATGGCCTTGCCCGCCTTGCGGCAGAACGCGAGATTCTTCAGGGTCACCGACGGGTGGGTGAAATCGATCAGCACGTCGAATTCGTCAGCGACCTTGGCCAGGTCACCACAGATTTCCACGCCGATGCGCCCCAACGCCGCGAGCTCGCCTGCATCGGCACCGACCAGGGTGCTGTCAGGGCGGTCGATTGCCGCCGTCAGGCCCGCCTGGGGCGCCTGTTGCTGCACGGCTTCGACGAGGGTCTTGCCCATCCGCCCCGCCGCACCCATCACTGCAATACGTCGCATAGCCTGTTCCTTGTCAGAGATCGCCGAAGAAGCGCTTCACACCCTCGAACCAGCCGCTGGCCTTGGGCGAATGGGAACTGTCGCCTTCCAGCGAGTCACGCAGCTCCTCGAGCAGCTCGCGCTGGCGGCGGCTCAGGTTGACCGGCGTTTCCACCGCCACGCGGCACAGCAGGTCGCCCGCCGCACCACCACGCACCGGGGCCACGCCCTTGCCGCGCAGGCGGAACTGCTTGCCGGTCTGGGTGCCTTCCGGGATCTTGAGCTTGACCCTGCCATCGAGGGTCGGCACTTCCAGTTCGCCACCAAGGGCGGCATCGGTGTAGCTGATCGGCACTTCGCAGTACAGGTGCTTGCCGTCACGCTGGAAGATCGCGTGCTCACGTACATTGATGACCACGTACAGGTCGCCGGTCGGGCCGCCATGGGTACCCGCCTCGCCCTCGCCGGACAGACGGATGCGATCGCCGGTATCGACACCGGCCGGCACCTTGACCGACAAGGTCTTGTATTCCTCGACACGGCCTTCGCCATGGCAGGAAGCGCACGGATCGGTGATGATCTTGCCCTGGCCATGGCAGCGCGGGCAGGTCTGCTGCACAGAGAAGAAGCCCTGCTGCATGCGCACCTGGCCGATACCTCCGCAGGTCGGGCAAGTCGCCGGGGCCGAGCCCTTCTTGGCGCCGGAGCCGTCGCACGGCTTGCAGTTGACCAGCGTCGGTACACGGATGCTGACCGTGGTACCGCGCACCGCTTCCTCGAGGTTCAGCTCCAGGGTGTAACGCAGGTCGCTGCCGCGCTGGGCGCCGCCACGCCCACCTCCGCGACCGCCACCGAAGAAATCACTGAACACATCGCCGAAGATGTCGGAGAAGTTGGCGCCACCGAAGCCGGCACCACCGCCACCCATGCTCGGGTCGACGCCGGCATGGCCATACTGGTCGAACGCCGCGCGCTTGCTCGCGTCAGACAGCACTTCGTAGGCCTCATTGGCCTCCTTGAACTTGTCTTCCGACTCTTTATCGCCCGGGTTGCGGTCCGGGTGGTACTTCATCGCCAGGCGGCGATAAGCCTTCTTGAGGTCTGCTTCGCTGGCGCCGCGCTCGACACCCAGTACCTCATAATAATCACGCTTGGACATAGGTCATTTGCACCTTGTTGGGCGTCTGGCATCTGCGCCGCGCCATCAACACCTGCCGCCCCTCGGCGCTGACAGATGCTGTAAAAAATCTCGAATTCCAGATACGCCAACGCGGGAGCAAGCCCCCGCGCGGCGACATCCTACCAGCTCACCGACAATCGACGGTGAGCCGGCCGACAACATGCAGGGATTACTGCTTGTTGTTGTCTTTCACTTCTTCGAACTCGGCGTCGACCACGTCGTCGTGCTTGGCTTCCGGCTCGGCCTGCTGCGCGCCGCCCTGAGGCTGTTCGGCCTGCTGCTCGGCGTACATCTTCTGGGCAACCGGGGCGGACACCTTGGACAGCTCCTCGACCTTGGCTTCGATCGCGGCCTTGTCGTCGCCTTTGACAGCGGCTTCCAGGGCAACGACGGCAGCCTCGATGGCAGCCTTCTCTTCGGCGGTGACCTTGTCACCAGCGTCGGCGACCATCTTGCGGGTCGAGTGAACCAGCGCGTCACCCTGGTTACGGGCAGCGGCCAGCTCTTCGAACTTGCGGTCTTCCTCGGCGTTGGCTTCGGCGTCACGCACCATGCGCTCGATTTCTTCGTCCGACAGGCCGGAGTTGGCCTTAATCACGATCGACTGGGTCTTGCCGGTGGCCTTGTCCTTCGCACCAACGTGCAGGATGCCGTTGGCGTCGATGTCGAAGGTCACTTCGATCTGCGGCACGCCACGCGGAGCCGGCGGAATGTCGGCCAGGTCGAACTTGCCCAGCGACTTGTTCTGCGCAGCCTGCTTACGCTCACCCTGCAGCACGTGGATGGTCACGGCGCTCTGGTTGTCGTCGGCAGTCGAGAACACCTGCGACTTCTTGGTCGGGATGGTGGTGTTCTTCTCGATCAGCGCGGTCATCACGCCACCCATGGTTTCGATACCCAGGGTCAGCGGGCTGACGTCCAGCAGCAGTACGTCCTTGACGTCGCCGGCCAGTACGGCGCCCTGGATGGCAGCACCCATGGCCACGGCTTCGTCCGGGTTGACGTCCTTGCGCGCTTCCTTGCCGAAGAAGTCGGCAACGGCTTTCTGTACCAGCGGCATACGGGTCTGGCCACCGACCAGGATCACGTCGTCGATCTTGCTGACGTCGATACCGGCGTCCTTCAGGGCGATGCGGCAAGGCTCGATGGTGCGCTTGACCAGGTCTTCGACCAGCGACTCCAGCTTGGCACGGGAGATCTTCACGTTCAGGTGCTTAGGACCGGTCGCGTCTGCAGTGATGTACGGCAGGTTGACGTCGGTCGACTGAGCGGACGACAGCTCGATCTTGGCCTTTTCAGCGGCTTCCTTCAGGCGCTGCAGGGCCAGCGGGTCGTTCTTCAGGTCCATGCCGGACTCTTTCTTGAACTCGTCGACGAGGTAGTCGATCAGGCGCATGTCGAAGTCTTCGCCACCCAGGAAGGTGTCGCCGTTGGTGGCCAGTACTTCGAACTGGTGCTCACCGTCGACTTCGGCGATTTCGATGACCGAGACGTCGAAGGTACCACCACCGAGGTCATAGACGATGACGGTGTGGTCGCCCTTGGCCTTGTCCATGCCGTAGGCCAGCGCAGCGGCGGTCGGCTCGTTGATGATGCGCTTGACGTCCAGGCCGGCGATGCGACCTGCGTCCTTGGTGGCCTGGCGCTGGCTGTCGTTGAAGTAGGCCGGAACGGTGATGACCGCTTCGGTGACCGGCTCGCCGAGGTAGTCTTCGGCGGTTTTCTTCATTTTCTTCAGGACTTCGGCGCTGATCTGCGGAGGCGCCATTTCCTTGCCGCTGGCTTCGACCCAGGCGTCGCCATTGCTGGCCTTGACGATCTTGTACGGCACCAGCTTGATGTCTTTCTGCACGACGTCTTCTTCGAAGCGGCGGCCGATCAGGCGCTTCACTGCGAACAGGGTGTTGTGCGGGTTGGTGACGGCCTGGCGCTTGGCCGACTGGCCGACCAGGATTTCGCCATCGTTGGCGTAGGCCACGATCGAAGGGGTGGTACGCGCGCCTTCGGCGTTCTCGATGACCTTGACGTTACCGTTTTCCAGGATGGAGACGCACGAGTTGGTGGTCCCCAGGTCGATACCGATGATTTTGCCCATGTTTACTCTCCCGAAACTTGAATTTGGTAGCAGCGACTACTTTGGCCAACTGCGGTAATACTTGAATGCTTGACACCTAGATGGGGATGCCCGGAAGGATTTCAAGCCTTTTCGTCGATCGATGGCTGGGGCGCTGCCGGCGCCTTGCTGACCACCACCATGGCGGGGCGCAGCAGGCGACCATTGAGCAGGTAACCCTTCTGGAACACCTTGAGCACGCTGTTGGGCTCGACCTCGGCGCTTTCCTGCATGGCCATGGCCTGATGGTGTTCGGCGTTGAATGGTTCGCCGTGCGGGTCGACCGCCTCGAGGTTGTAGCGCTTGAGGGTGTCGTGGAACATCTTCAGGGTCAGCTCGATGCCTTCGCGCATCGGCTTGATGGTCTCGTCGTCGGCGCTGGACAGCTCCAGGCCACGCTCCAGGCTGTCGACCACCGGCAATAGGTCGCCGGCGAACTTCTCCAGGGCGAACTTGTGGGCCTTCTCGACGTCCTGTTCGGCGCGACGGCGGATGTTCTGCAATTCGGCGGCGGTACGCAGGGACTGGTCCTTGGCGGCGGCCAGCTGCTCCTCGAGCACTTGGACGCGGGCACCGAGATCCTCTGCACCAGCCTCTTCGGCGTTAAGGTTCTTCTCATCCAGCTGTTCGTCAGCCATTAGGTTTCTCCTCCGCAATTTCTGATGGGCGAGCCGAGCTCGTCTTGTCTTGCCGGCTATATGGGGTCGGAAAAACCGGGTTCAAGGGGCACGCTGCTTTTCGTGGCCAGGCCTGTTCGTCCTGCGGGGATTGGCAGGCCTGAAAAAAGTACTGTATAAATAACCAGACAAAACCCTTCGGGAGCCGCCCCATGCTGGTGCACCTGTCCATTCACAATTACGCCATCGTCGAACACCTTGACCTCGAGCTTGCCCGCGGCATGAGCGTGATCACCGGCGAGACCGGCGCAGGCAAGTCGATCATGCTCGACGCCCTCGGCCTGGCCCTGGGCGATCGCGCCGACAGCGGCGTGGTGCGCCCCGGCGCGGACAAGGCGGACATCCTCGCCACCTTCGACCTGGACGAGATCCCGGAGGCGCGCAACTGGCTCGCCGAGCGCGACCTGGACAGCGCCGGCCCGTGCATCCTGCGTCGGGTGATCACCGGTGAAGGCCGCAGCCGCGGCTATATAAATGGCACGCCCTGCCCGCTGGGCGACCTCAAGGCACTCGGTGAACTGCTGATCGACATCCACAGCCAACACGAGCACCAGTCCCTGCTCAAGACCGACACCCATCGCCGCCTGGTGGACGAATATGCCGGGGCCATCGACCTGGCCCGCCAGGTGCACCTGGCCGCCCAGCGCTGGCGCCAGACCCGCCTGGAGCTCGAGCGCCTGTCCAATTCCGGCGACGAGCAACGTGCCCGCCACCAGCTGCTCAGCTACCAGTTGGAGGAACTGGACAACCTCGGCCTGGGCGAGAACGAGCTGGAGCAGCTGGAACAGGAACACAAGAGCCTGACCAACGCCGAGGCGTTGTTCGGCATCTGCCGCCAGGTTATCGACCAATGCAGCGAAAGCGACTCTGGCAATGTGCTCAGCGCCCTGACGGCCAGCCTCAACCGCCTGAGCGCCGTGGCCAACGCGCCCAAGGCGCTCGGTGAAGCAGCCAACCTGATCGCCAGCGCACAGATCCAGGTCGAAGAGGCCGTGGGCGAACTCAACCGCTTCCTCGATCATTTCGATGCCGACCCCATGCGCCTGCAAGCGCTGGAGGAGCGGCTCGACACCATCTATACCCTCGCACGCAAACATCGCGTGCACCCTTCGGAGCTTTCGCATCTACAGCAACGCCTGATGGAGGAACTGGAAGGGCTCAATGCCAGCGACGAGTCGATCGAGCGCCTGGGCGAGGAGCTCGCGGCCTATGCCCAGCACTACCGCGAAAAGGCCACCGAACTTAGCGGCCTGCGCCAACAGGCTGCCAAACAGCTGGCGACTGCCGTCGAACAGGAAATCCAGCGCCTGGGCATGCCTGGCGGGCGTTTTTGCATCGAATTGACGCCCTATGCAGGTGACGAGCTGTCGCCCCATGGCCTGGAGGTGGTCGAACTGCTGGTCAGCGCCAACCCCGGGCAACCGCTCAAGGGCCTGGCCAAGGTGGCGTCGGGCGGCGAACTGTCACGGATCAGCCTGGCGATCCAGGTCATCACCGCACAGACCTCGCGCATTCCTACCCTGGTATTCGACGAAGTGGACGTCGGCATTGGCGGCCCTACCGCGGAGATCGTCGGCCAGCTGTTGCGCCGCCTGGGCGAGCGCGGCCAGGTACTGACGGTCACCCACCTGCCCCAGGTCGCCGCACAAGGGCACCACCACCTGTTCGTGCACAAGGTGCGCAACAGCGATACCACCCACACAGCAGTTGCCAACCTGGGCAAGCGCGAGCGGGTGGAAGAAGTGGCGCGAATGCTGGGAGGCATCGACCTGACCAAAGAGTCGTTGGCCCATGCGCGCAAGATGGTGGTAACCAGTAAGTCCTGATACCCCATCGCCGGCAAACCTGTTCGGCGCTGCTCATGAGGCTGGCGTTATCCCGGTGGGAGCCGGCTTGCCGGCGATTGGGCCGGTACCAAAACGGGGCAGGACCAGAAAGCACAAAGGCGACCCGAAGGTCGCCTTTGCTTTGGGTAACGAGAAAATCGTTACTTTTTCTTGCGCACGTACAGGACCAGATTGTGATCCACCAGCTCGTAGCCGTGTTGAGCAACGATCTCTTTCTGACGTCTCTCGATCTCGGCATCCATGAATTCGATGACCTCGCCGGAGTCCACGTTGACCATGTGGTCGTGGTGGCCGCCGTCAGCCAGCTCGAATACCGCATGACCGCCGTCGAAGTTGTGGCGAACCACCAGACCCGCCGCTTCGAACTGGGTCAGTACGCGATACACGGTCGCCAGGCCGACGTCCTCGCCAGCCTCCATGAGCGCCTTGTAGACATCCTCGGCACTCATGTGACGCTGCTCGGTGGAGTCGAGCATCTGTAGGATCTTGACTCGAGGCAGGGTCACCTTGAGACCGGCTTTGCGCAATTCGCTATTTTCAACCATGGTCAGCTTTCTCGCCGATGCTGCTTCGCAGCTTCTCTTAATACGGGTATGATCGGGGTTTACGTTGTCCAGCCAAGATAGTGGAAGTCGCCCACCGATGCAAAACACCAAGCTCTTGCTAACCAGCCTCACCCTAGTGGGACTGCTCGCACTCGCCGGTTGCTCGTTTCCCGGGGTTTACAAAATCGACATCCAGCAGGGCAATGTCGTCACGCAGGACATGATAGACCAATTGCGCCCCGGAATGACCCGCCGGCAAGTAAGGTTTATCATGGGCAACCCACTGATTCAGGACACCTTCAACACCAACCGCTGGGATTACCTCTACAGCCTCCAGCCCGGTGGTGGCCAGCGCCAGCAAGAGCGCATGAGCATCTTCTTCAACGACAGCGACCAGCTGGTCAGCCTGTCCGGCGACTTCATGCCAGGCGTGAGCCGCGACCAGGAAATCCTCGGCGGCAGCGGCGACACCACCGTCAGCCCAGCCACCGAACAAGGCCAGCCGAGCCAGCCGGAAGAGAAACCCGCCAAGCCAGGTTCGCTTGAAGAGTCGATCCAGAAAGAGATCGACACCATCGAGACCACGCCGGTCCCGACACCAGCACCGCTGGAAACCTCCCCGCAGTAACGACAAAGCCTTATCGGCTGCACTTGGGGCTGCTACGCAGCCCATCGCCGGCAAGTCGGCTCCCACAAGTAACGCGTCAGCCTTGAGGGCAGCACTGTCCCTGTGGGAGCCAGCTTGCCGGCGATGGACGTGCAGCGCCCCGCGCCTTTAACTGACAGGCATTAGGGCAAAGCCCGGGCTTTTTGTCACAAGGCCGTTGCGCTATCGCTCAGCTGTGCCGTGCCGCCCGCGCCTTGGCTGCCCGCTGCTTGCGCACCTCCTTGGGGTCTGCCAGCAAAGGGCGGTAGACCTCCAGCCGGTCGCCCTCTTCCACCCTGCGCTGCGCAGGGTTGGCGACCACCTTGCCAAAGATCCCCACAGGGCACGCTTCCAGATCCAGCCCAGGCACCTGCTCGGCAAGCCGAGACAGGCGTAGCGCCTCACGCACGCACGTCCCTTCAGGCACCACGCACGCCAGTAACCACTGGCGCTCGGCCGTGGCATACACGACCTCTATATTCAGGCCCGCGTCAGCCATTGAGCTGCTTGGCCCGCTGGCAAAAGGCATCGACCAGGGTATTGGCCGCCTGGTTGAACAGCGGCCCCAGGGTGGCGCGCACCAGCGGCCCGGCGTAGTCGAAGGAAAGGTCCAAGCTGATCTTGCAGGCCTTCTCGCCCAATGGCTTGAACACCCACAGCCCATGCAACTGGGTGAACGGCCCCTCCTCCAGGTTCATCTCGATCGACTGCCCGGGCACCAGGACGTTGCGGGTGACGAACTGCTGGCTCATGCCGCCCTTGGCCACTTCCAGCTTCGCCCGCATGTGCGTCTCGCTGGCCTCGATCACGGTCGCGGCCGAGCACCACGGCAGGAACTTCGGATAGCTGGCCACATCGTTGACCAGATCGTAGAGCGCCTGGGCAGGGTATGGCAGCAGGGCAGAGCGTTGAATATGGGTAGTCATCCAGGCGTCACTTCCAAGACAGGGCGGCAGCGCTTCTCAGCGCTTCGAAAACAGTTCCGTTTCACAGAAACAGGCCCTGCATTGTCCGGGATTCATCCTACAGGCTCAAGCACACCTAAACCCCGTAGCCGACAACGCGGCGACTCCCTATAATGCGGCCCCTATGGCTAAGCAAAAGAAACATCCGACCGGGACCATCGCGCAGAACAAGAAAGCGCGACACGATTACTTCATCGAACACAAGTTCGAGGCCGGGCTGGTCCTGTCCGGCTGGGAAGTAAAAAGCCTGCGGGCCGGCAAGGCGCACCTGACCGACAGCTACGTGCTGCTCAAGGACGGCGAAGCCTGGCTGTTCGGCAGCCACATCACTCCGCTGACCACTGCCAGCACCCACGTCATCGCCGACCCCACGCGCACCCGCAAGCTGCTGCTGAACAAGCGCGAGCTCGAGCGCGTGGAAGCGTCCGTGGCACAGAAGGGCTACACCTGCGTGGCCTTGTCGCTGTACTGGAGCAAGCACCTGATCAAGTGCGAAATCGCGCTCGGCAAGGGCAAGAAGGAATACGACAAGCGCGACACCATGCGCGAACGCGATTCCAACCGCGAGCTGCAGCGGGCTGTGCGCAACAAGGGCAAGGACGAGTAACGCTCTTTCAGCCTGCATGGGCCTCATCGCCGGCGAGCCGGCTCCCACCTGTCACAGCGCTGTTTTCAGAACACCGCCATACATGTGGGAGCCGGCTTGCCGGCGATTGGACCCGCAGCAACACAATCAGCGCCCGCTGCGCCGCTCCGCCCGCGCCACCCGCTGGGCCTCTTCCTGCGCTTCTTCGAGCACCTCCTGCACATACAGGATATGGCGGCTCGACACCTCCCGCGCATCCTCCGCCCGGCCCTCGACAATCGCCTGGTACAGCTCCCGGTGCTGGCTGATCAGCATGTCCCGCGTTTCTGCGCGTTGCTGGTACATGCCACCGATGTTGGTCACTACGTTGCGCTTGAGCAGGTCGAACAGGCCGCGGATGGTGTGCAGCAGCACCGCGTTATGGCTGGCCTCGGCGATCGCCAGGTGAAAGCGCGCATCGGCCGCACCCTCCTCCGCCCGACTGACCTCGCTGGCCCGGGAGTAGCAGTCCTGCAGCGCATCGAAGGCCGCCTTGAGCCGCTCACGATCAGGCTCAGTGGCGCGCTGGGCTGCGTAGAAGGCGCATGAAGCCTCAAGGGTGTGGCGAAACTCCAGCAGGTCACGCTGCGCATCGGGGTTGCGCTCGAACAACTGCATCAGCGGGTCGCTGAAGGTCGAACCCAGCGTATCGGCGACGTAGTTGCCACCTCCCTGGCGGCTGACCAGCAACCCCTTGGCCACCAGCTTCTGGATCGCCTCGCGCAACGACGGCCGGGACACACCGAACTGCTCGGCCAGGACTCGCTCGGCCGGCAGGCGCTGCCCCGAGGTCAGCGTGCCCTCGAGAATCATCCCTTCCAACCGGTCGACGATATCGTCGGACAGGCGCCGTTGGCGGACCTGATCAAAAACCATCACATGTTCTCCACAAACCCCGCGAACACCGGGGCCGCCTATTCTCGCCGATACCGGCGACGACGACACCCATCAGTTGACGATTTTCCCTACCCGGCAGATGCCCATTCATCGACATCCGACCAAAGTTTTCCCCGAGACAAATTGACACAGCCGCAACGACGCTTTTAACCTAGCGACCAGCCATTGTAAATTGGTCTTACCAATTATCCAATGCCAGTGCCTGACCAACAACAATTAGGGGCCACCCCATATGCAAACCTGGCAACAGCTCTATAGTCCGCTTGGTAGTCTTGGCCTGTCCGCGCTAGCGGCAGTCATTCCCATCGTGTTCTTCTTCCTTGCCCTGGCCGTGTTCCGCCTCAAAGGCCACGTCGCCGGTAGCATTACCCTTGCCTTGTCGATCCTGGTGGCGATCTTCGCCTTCCAGATGCCCGTCGACATGGCCCTGGCCGCTGCAGGCTATGGCTTCCTCTACGGCCTGTGGCCAATCGCCTGGATCATCGTCGCGGCGGTGTTCCTGTACAAACTCACGGTCAAGAGCGGCCAGTTCGAAGTGATCCGCAGCTCGGTCCTGTCGATCACCGACGACCAACGCCTGCAAGTGCTGCTGATCGGCTTCTGCTTCGGCGCCTTCCTCGAAGGCGCGGCCGGTTTCGGCGCCCCGGTGGCCATCACCGCCGCGCTGCTGGTGGGCCTGGGCTTCAACCCACTGTACGCCGCCGGCCTGTGCCTGATCGCCAACACCGCCCCCGTGGCCTTCGGTGCCCTGGGCATCCCGATCATCGTCGCCGGCCAAGTGACGGGCATCGACGCCTTCCACATCGGCGCCATGACGGGCCGCCAGCTGCCCTTGCTGTCGCTGTTCGTACCGTTCTGGCTGGTGTTCATGATGGACGGCCTGCGCGGCGTGAAGGAAACCTGGCCCGCCGCCCTGGTCGCCGGCCTGAGCTTCGCCGTCACCCAGTACTTCACCTCGAACTTCATCGGCCCGGAACTGCCGGACATCACCTCGGCCCTGGCCAGCCTGATCGCCCTGACCCTGTTCCTGAAAGTCTGGCAGCCCAAACGCGCCTTCGCCGAGGCCAAGGGCAGCATGGGTGCTGCCGTGGTCAGCAGCGGTGGCAGCCAGCCCTCCCCGTACAGCCTGGGCGAGATCTTCAAGGCCTGGTCGCCGTTCCTGATCCTCACCGTGCTGGTGACCATCTGGACGCTGAAGCCGTTCAAGGCCGCGTTCGCCGCGGGTGGCTCGATGTACGACTTCGTGTTCAACTTCGCCATCCCGCACCTGGACCAATTGGTGATCAAAGGCGCACCGATCGCCGCCACGCCAACCGCCATGCCAGCGATCTTCAAGCTCGACCCGATTTCCGCCACCGGCACCGCGATCTTCCTCTCGGCGCTGCTGTCGATGATGGTGTTGAAGATCAACTTCAAAACAGGTCTGACCACTTTGAAGGAGACCTTCTGGGAACTGCGCTGGCCGATCCTGTCGATCGGCATGGTCCTGGCCTTCGCCTTCGTCACCAACTATTCGGGCATGTCTTCGACCATGGCGCTGGTGCTGGCCGGTACGGGCGCGGCCTTCCCGTTCTTCTCGCCGTTCCTCGGCTGGCTGGGCGTGTTCCTGACCGGCTCCGACACCTCGTCCAACGCCCTGTTCAGCTCCCTGCAGGCCACCACCGCGCACCAGATCGGGGTCAACGACACCCTGCTGGTAGCGGCCAACACCAGCGGCGGCGTGACCGGCAAGATGATCTCGCCGCAATCGATCGCCGTGGCCTGCGCCGCCACCGGCCTGGTCGGCAAGGAATCCGACCTGTTCCGCTTCACCGTCAAGCACAGCCTGTTCTTCGCCACCATCGTCGGCCTGATCACCCTGGTTCAGGCCTACTGGCTCACTGGCATGCTGGTTCATCACTAAAGTGAAAGGGGCCGGGCGCCCTGGCGCGCCCGGCAACCACCCACCCACGCTGCGAGAATCCATGATCATTTCCGCCTCCACCGACTATCGCGCCGCGGCCCAACGCAAGCTGCCTCCTTTCCTCTTCCATTACGCCGACGGCGGCGCCTACGCCGAATACACCCTGCGCCACAACGTCGAGGACCTGGCCAGCATCGCCTTGCGCCAGCGCGTGCTGAGGAACATGTCCGAGCTGAGCCTGCAAACGCAGCTGTTCGACGAAACCCTGAGCATGCCGGTGGCCTTGGCCCCGGTCGGCCTCACCGGCATGTATGCCCGTCGTGGTGAAGTACAAGCCGCCCGCGCGGCGGCGGCCCATGGCATCCCCTTCACGATGTCGACCGTGTCGGTGTGCCCGATCGAGGAAGTGGCCCCGGCCATCGACCGCCCGATGTGGTTCCAGCTGTACGTACTCAAGGACCGCGGCTTCATGCGCAATGCCCTGGAGCGGGCCAAGGCCGCCGGGGTCAAGACCCTGGTGTTCACCGTGGACATGCCAGTACCCGGCGCCCGCTACCGCGACGCACACTCCGGCATGAGCGGCAAGAACGGCCCTCTGCGCCGCGTGCTGCAAGCCATGACCCACCCACAGTGGGCATGGGACGTCGGGGTGATGGGCCGCCCGCATGATCTGGGCAACATCTCCACCTACCGCGGCAACCCCACCGGCCTTGCCGACTACATCGGCTGGCTGGGCGCCAATTTCGACCCGTCCATTTCCTGGAAAGACCTGGAGTGGATCCGCGAGTTCTGGGACGGGCCGATGATCATCAAAGGCATCCTCGACCCCGACGACGCCCGGGATGCAGTGAAATTCGGCGCCGACGGCATCGTGGTGTCCAACCACGGCGGCCGCCAGCTCGACGGCGTGCTGTCCAGTGCCCGCGCCTTGCCGGCGATCGCCGATGCGGTCAAGGGCGACCTAAAGATCCTCGCCGACTCCGGTATCCGCAACGGCCTGGACGTGGTGCGCATGATCGCCCTGGGCGCCGACACCGTGCTGATCGGCCGCGCCTTCCTGTACGCCCTGGCCACTCACGGCGAAGCCGGCGTGAAGAACCTGCTCGAGCTGTTCGAGAAGGAAATGCGCGTTGCCATGGTGCTGACCGGCGCCAAGTCCATCAGCGAGATCAGCCGCGACTCGCTGGTCCGCGAACTGGGCGCCTGAGCGCCCGTCCGAACACCGCCTGATTGACCGGGGCACGCAGCGCGCCAGACGCTGCGGCCCCGCGAGGAGATTGCATGAGCTTGCCCGCCGCGTTCCTGCGAGATGCCCAGCACCTAATTCCCGCCGAGCGCCGGTTCGACGACCCGACCTCGACCCTGGCCTTCGGCACCGATGCCAGCTTCTACCGGCTTGTCCCCAAGCTGGTGGTGCGGGTCGAGTCCGAGGATGAAGTGGTCGGCCTACTGCGCCTGGCCCAGCGCGACCGCGTGCCGGTGACCTTCCGCGCCGCCGGTACCAGCCTCTCGGGCCAAGCCATCAGCGACTCGGTGCTGATCGTGCTGGGCGATAACTGGAACGGTCGCCAGATCCGCGGCCAGGGCGAGCAGATCCGCCTGCAACCCGGGGTGATCGGCGCCCAGGCCAACGCCTGGCTAGCGCCCTTCGGGCGCAAGATCGGCCCGGACCCAGCCTCGATCAACGCCTGCAAGATCGGCGGCATCGTCGCCAACAACGCCAGCGGCATGTGCTGCGGCACAGCACAGAACACCTACCACACCCTGGCCGGCATGCGCCTGGTGCTGGCCGACGGCACGCGCCTGGATACCGAAGACCCGGCCAGCGTCGCCGCCTTCGAGCAGAGCCATGCCACCTTGCTGGACGAGCTGGCCCGCCTGGGCCGCGAAACCCGCGCCAACACGGCCCTGGCCGACAAGATCCGACACAAGTACCGCCTGAAGAACACCACCGGGCTGTCCCTCAATTCGCTTATCGACTACGACCAGCCGCTGGACATTCTCCAGCACCTGCTGGTCGGCTCCGAAGGCACCCTCGGCTTCATCAGTGCGGTCACCTACGACACCGTGCCCGACCACCCGCACAAGGCCAGCGCACTGCTGGTCTTCCCTACCGTGGAAAGCTGCTGCCGCGCCGTGACCGTACTCAAGCCGCAGCCGGTTTCCGCCGTCGAGTTACTCGACCGCCGCAGCCTGCGCTCGGTGCAGGACATGCCCGGCATGCCGAGCTGGGTGAAAGGCCTGTCGGCCAATGCCTGCGCCCTGCTGATCGAGTCCCGCGCCGCCAGCCGGAACCTGCTGCACGAGCAGCTTGATCAGGTGATGGCCGCCATCGCCGCATTCCCGCTGGAGCAGCGGGTCGACTTCAGCGAAGACCCAGCGGTGTACAACCAGCTATGGAAAATCCGCAAGGACACCTTCCCCGCCGTCGGTGCCGTGCGCCAGACCGGCACCACGGTGATCATCGAAGATGTGACCTTCCCCATCGAACAGTTGGCCGAAGGCGTCAACCGCCTGATCCAGCTGTTCGACAAGCACCACTACGACGAAGCGATCATTTTCGGCCATGCCCTGGAGGGCAACCTGCACTTCGTGTTCACCCAAGGCTTCAACACTGCCGAGGAAGTGGCGCGCTACCAAGCCTTCATGGACGACGTGGCGCAGTTGGTGGCCGTGGAGTTCGGCGGCTCACTCAAGGCCGAGCACGGCACCGGGCGTAACATGGCGCCCTTCGTCGAGCTGGAGTGGGGGCATGAGGCCTATCAACTGATGTGGACGCTCAAGCGCCTGCTCGACCCCAACGGCATCCTCAACCCTGACGTAGTGCTCAGTCAGGACCGGGATATCCACCTCAAGCACCTCAAGCCCCTGCCGGCTGCCGATGAAATCGTCGACAAGTGCATCGAGTGCGGCTTCTGCGAGCCGGTGTGCCCATCCAAGGGGCTGACCCTGAGCCCACGCCAACGGATCGTCATGTGGCGCGACATCCAGGCGAAGCAACGCGCCGGCATCGATACCCGCGAGCTGATGCGCACCTATCAATACCAGGGCATCGACACCTGCGCCGCCACCGGCCTGTGCGCCCAGCGCTGCCCGGTGGGCATCAACACCGGCGAGCTGGTGAAGAAACTGCGCAGCCAGGCTGCCGAACACGGCAAGACTGCCGACTGGCTGGCGGAGAACTTCCACACCGCCCTGCGCGGCGCCCGCCTGACGCTGGCCGCCGCCAACGGCGCGCGCAAGCTGCTCGGCGCCCCGCGCCTGGGCCGCCTGAGCGCCACCTTGAGCAAGGCCAGCAAGGGCCGCCTGCCCCAGTGGACCCCGGCCATGCCCCAGCCGCTGCGCACCGTCACCCCGCCTCCGGCGATCAACGATGCCCGACCGCGAGTGGTGTACCTCGCTGCCTGCGTCTCCCGGGTCATGGGCCCGGCTGCCGGCGACAGGGAGCAAAGCTCGCTGCTGGACAAGACCCGCGCCCTGCTGGAAAAGGCCGGCTACCAGGTGGTATTCCCGGACAATCCCGACAACCTGTGCTGCGGCCAGCCGTTCGCCTCCAAGGGCTACCCCGAGCAGGCCGAACACAAGCGCCAGGAACTGATCAACGCCCTGCTGCATGCCAGCCGCGGCGGCCTCGACCCCATCTACTGCGACACCAGCCCCTGCACCCTGCGCTTGGTCCAGGACCTGGGCGACACCCGCCTGGACCTGTACGACCCAGTGCGCTTCATCCGCACTCACCTGGTCGACAAACTGGAGTTCACCCCACAGCCCGAACCGGTGGCCGTACACGTCACCTGCAGCACCCAGCACCTAGGGGAAAGCCAGGCACTGATCGACCTGGCCAGGTTGTGCAGCCAGCAAGTGGTGATCCCGGAAGGCATCCATTGCTGCGGTTTCGCCGGCGACAAAGGCTTCACCACACCGGAGCTCAACACCCATTCCCTACGCACCCTCAAGGATGCGGTGCAGCAGTGCAGCGAAGGCATTTCCACCAGCCGCACCTGCGAAATCGGCCTGTCGAGCCACAGCGGCATCGACTATCACGGGCTGGTGTACCTGGTGGATCGCGTTACCCGACCGCGTCCTCTGTAATCCCTCCCGACGGCCCGGCCCGGACTTTTTCCATACCGGGCCCGGCCCAATCGCCGGCAAACCGGCTCCCACAGCCTCTAAAAACAACGCAGGACAGGTGGGAGCCGGCTCGCCGGCGATTCGAGGGCGCAGCCCTCGCCTGCACCTCGATTGAACCCTCGCCTGCACCTCGATTGAACCCTCGCCAAACCCTGGGAGTCCACCCTTACAGGCCCACCTACCAGAGGCCATCACGAGGAGACACCCATGAAAGGTACTGCGCTTTCCGCCCTGTTCGCGGCCGCAACCCTGCTGGCCTCGCCGGTGTTCGCCGCCGAGGACCTCTGCACCATCAACCTGCAGAAAATCGATGACAACATGGCCACCGTCGGCGCCACCTCCGAAGGCCTCGACAAAGCCATCACCGAGCAGGTCGACAAGGCCAAGGCAGCCCAGGCCGCCGGCGATACCAAGGAATGCATCGCCGTCACCACCAAGGTCCTCGAACGCATGGAAAAAACCGAGAAAGGCAGCGGCTCGACCGGAGGCACCGGCAGCGGCACCTGAAGCCCCGGGCCACAGCAGTCGACGCAGCCCATGCAAAGGCGTATACTGCGATCACGTGTCGAAAGGCACGTCAGCTAGAGCTGAGTGTGGGGCCGATCAGGATTCGACGCCGGTAGCGAAACTCTAGGTGCATGCCGAGTTGGTAACAGAACTCGTAAATCCACTGTTGCAACTTTCTATAGTTGCCAATGACGAAAACTACGAGGGCTACGCTCTCGCTGCGTAAGCAGCTGAGCCCGCTCTCCTGGTAGCTTCGGCTCCAGCAATCACCAGGGGATGCCTGTAAACCCGAAGTGATTGTCATACAGAACAGGATCGTCGTGTAGCACGTTGTGGGCAAAGCGACTAAAACTTACACAACTCGTCCAAAGCACCCTGCCCGTCGGGCGGCTGCGGATTAACTCAGTAGACACGGCTAAGCATGTAGTACCGACAGCGGAGTACTGGCGGACGGGGGTTCAAATCCCCCCGGCTCCACCAAATCCTAAGAAGAAGACGCCCTAGGGCGTCTTTTTTTGTGCTTGGAATTCAGTGTCTTAGCGGCATCGACACCATGCCATCATCTTCCCTCCTCCTTCATCGCCTCCAGCTTGCTGAACTGCTCGCTGGCCAGCCGGCTAATGATCCGGATCGCCTGATGAATACCCGCCGTGTTACGGAAGCTCAGCTGTGGGTTGTGCTCGCACTCCAGCACTTCGTCATGCTGGACCAGCACCTCACCGAGCAACTCGAGAGTCCAGACGTAGCTCTGGATGGAAGACAGGCATTCATGGTCAGACATGAGGCACCTCCCGGTTAGCACGGGTGGCGCGGGATTGGCTGTCGATCGGATAGAAGGTTGGGGCTGGGGTGGCTGCGGGGGTTGGGCGGCGGAGAGCGGATGCGAGGATCCTGCTCAGAATGCGAATAAGCATGCATGAGACTCCAAGTTTGAGATTGGAGCTACCACGATCCTTCCTACGGGATTGGGTGGCAGCTGTGCATGGGGTAGGAATACCGGGAAACTTGGAACCCGGCCAGGCCGAAGCCTGCCCACACACAGCCGCCATGACATCACAGCAGGCACAAAAAAAGCGCCAGCCGTGGTGATGGGGCGCTTCGTGCGTGCGCCAAGTTTACCAGCAGGTTCCTACACCTGGTCGCAGATTTTGCTACGACCCGAGTAATGTAGCCCTAGGCCGGATCGATTCGCAACAGCTGGTGCGGAAGGAAAACTCCTGTAACCGAGAAGGAAAAACGGTTACGCAGCTTAATGCGGTGGTTTTCCCGAGGGCGACTAGCATCCGGCAGCTCATCCGGTCACCTCTCAGGTGGCGGCTGTTCTTTAACAACATGGCCCTTGCGCGCTAACTACACCGTATTTCGCAGTTCTGCAGCAGCCTATATCGGTTGCCCGAATCTTGCGCCAACCTGCGCTCGTCTCTTTTTCCAGAAAAGGGACGAATGCTCCTAAAACCTCTGCTGCGCTAATCGCACATGGCTTTGCGGCAATTCCCTCGCAACGAACGCCGATGTCGCCAGCAACAGCGCTGCAGATGATGGTGCCGCAGACCAAGGAATGGACTGCACCTGACTGACAGTCAGGCATGCCCCGGTCATCGCATTGCTGCGTTCACCCAGCTCAGGATCTTCAGGCGCTGGCCTCGTCAGCCAGTGCTGCCTCCACCCGCCCACCGGTAACGGTGCTCAGGAGGCCAGATCATGAGATGCCCTTACTCCCGGACGTAAGGAGTCGCCAGTCCCGCGTAGTGGACATTCCCCACAGGTCGCAGGGGCCTTGATCCCTGATAACACTCAGTATTCTTGGCGGGATGACGTGGGGCGAGGATTGGAGAAACGGCGATGAGGTGACCGACATGGCATTGGTAGGCAGACGCGATGGTCTGCAATTTCGGTTATGGCAGGCAATTGAACTATGCAGGGCCGCAGGCGCTAAAAGACATGTTCGGCAGTGGTCATTACGGCACGGTCAAGGCGCACTGTGATCGGTGGCAGGCATTCGTTAAGTGGTGCCGCTCCGAACAGGGGCCCGGTATCAATGATGCGCGGAAGATTGATCGGAAGGTACTGGCCGACTATGCGGCGTCCCTGCACGACCTGGTTGGACGGGGCGACCTCACCGTCAGCACCGCACAAAACCGGCTATCCAGCGTTAACAGGACCATGGCAGCGCTTCGCGGTGATCAGTATGTGAAGTTGCCAAGTCCGAGCAAGGCGTTGGGTATGCAACGCACCGGGGTTCGTCAGTCTGTGCCACAGGGCCAAGACCGCAAGCAGGTTATGCAGATTGTCGATGCAATTTGCCGCCAACATCAGCAACGGGCCGCCGCGATCGTTCTGCTGGCGCGAGCAACCGGCATGCGCTTGCGTGAGGCCGTCTTGGCTGACCTGCCACGGCTAAGCCGTGAGGCTTGCGATCTAGGCAGGATTAACATTCAGGACGGCACCAAAGGCGGCCGTGCCGGCGCCTCGGCGCCACGTTGGATTGCGGTGGACGACCATGTTCGAGGTGCACTTGGGTTTGCACGGAAGGTGTCGCCTGCGGGTAGCCGCAACCTGATTGCGCCACATGAAAGCTACCTGAATGTTCTGCAAGAAATCATCCGCCCTGCGCGGGACATCTTGCATGCACACAACCTCAAAGGCTTCCATGAACTACGAGCGGCGTACGCATGTGATCGTTATGAACAAATCACCCAACACCGCGCGCCTATCAACGGCGGCCAATGTTGGCAGGTAGATCGGACCCTTGATCGTGAGGCCCGGAGGCAAATCAGCTATGAGCTGGGGCACGGTCGGATCGATGTGGTCGCTGCTTACATTGGAGGACGGGCATGAGCAAGCCATTCGACATGAAGCTGTTCTTAGCAGGCGTGCTGAGCGGATCGCACGCCACTCAACAACGCCATTTGCAGCAGGCGAGAATCATGCAAGCGGAAATCTCAGAGCGCTGGCAACGACGGACGCCTTGGGCTTGGCAGAAAAAGCATGTGGCTTGGTTTGTCGATGATCACTTGAAAAAGCATAGTGAGGCCACCCGATACTAATACCTACTGACCATGAGGCTGATCGCCCGTCGATTAGAAAAACCATGGATGTTCAACCGCGGAAACCTCCAACCAAATATTGGGCAGACGGCTAATTTGGCGACTACGTAGAGCAAAATCGGACGCGAGATCCATCAGGCGAAGGAAACCGAAGCGGGCTAGACCGCGGCATGGCCAATTGATACCATCGTGATTCGCGGCGCTGATTAAACAGCACCGATTACTGCACCGAGGAACCTATGGACAGGTTACGATTTGATCTTAACTTTGTATTCAGGCTCTTGCTAACTTTCAATGCCACGTCGCTGCTTGTCATCGTTTTTCTTGTCCAGAAAGGTTTTACGCTAGGGCATTTCTTTTCTAACAGCCCGTGGCTAGCCAAAATACCTAACGCTGTCTCCTATCTATTTTATTTATCGATTCCAATCACGCTTACAGGAGCAAGCCTTTTACTCAGCTCTTTTTTGGGTAAAGATGAATTCAAAAAAGGACAAACCAGCAGCATTGACCACGCAAATAATAGCTTTCTACCAAGCTACCTTGGATATTTCTTTGTAGCTCTAAGCGTGAGCAATTGGGAGACCTTGTTTTTTGTCTATGGGATTTTATTCATCTTCACATTCAGATCTCAAGCACTATATTTCAACCCTCTATTCTTACTCTACGGATATGAATTTTACAATATAACAACAACATCCAAATCCTCCATATTCCTGATCAGCCGCCAGAGATACAAAACTCCCGCAGAGATAGTCATCACAAAAGCCTCTAGAATAAATAACTACACATTCATTGAGCGAGACTAAAAATATGGATCACGTTCTAGTAAAGGTTAAGAAAGTACGTAAGAAACCAATTTTTAAATTGATATCAGACCACACGCTATTTTCGCGCATCGAAGTCAATCCTGGGGCATGCATCCCCTACAACCCAGACCACAACCTGGATGAAGAGTGCTGGTTTAAAGTCGAGAACTTTTCACAGCAAGCTTACTGTTCAGAGATACTGACAGCCGACATCGACCCAAAAAATTACGACGAACTTCCTAAAGGCAAATTTCCGGACATATCTCACATATGCGCACTTCAAGGAAGTGATTTCTATTTCCAGAAGGTTACTCCGTCATTATTCCTGCGACGCAAGACTTTTGTATTCGGTGAAGTCGCAGAGGTTGAAGATGATCGGCTACGACTCGTGATCAACACCCAACCGGACGCTGTATATTTCTCTAAACAAGACGTGCTAATTTTCAAAAGCCTTGCCACGATCTCAAGTATTTTCCCGGGGATTGATGAGCTCTATAAAGAAGCAACACAGGAAGAGGTTAAGCAATTCCTCGACGAACCGTTCATAAGTCTTAGCAATGACTTTGACGCCGACAAAGTATCGAAACCCAATAGAAAAAGAATTGCACTGGCCATGGCCACTCTGGCGGCATTACCAGAGCAAGATAAAGAGGGTATGCTTTCCTACATCGATGGCTATTGCGGCGAAAGCTTGAAGTTTAACAAAGACGCGGGAATGTTTGACATCTCCACAGACAACGAATTAAAGATGCTTATTTATGGTATAGAGCAACGATTTTACACAACCCAATTTGGACAAGAAAAACGCTTAGCAAACTCTGTCCAAGCGCTAGGATAAATGATGCGGAAACCTGCAGGTTTGCTGGCCTACCATTGCTAACCTGCACTGCATTCTAGGATCAGTATAAATTCAGACTCAGTCACTTTTGACTAAAGAGCTTTGAGTGTCAATGGACAAGCTCTTAACCTGCAGTAGCAGGACAGGCTTAAAGTTAAACTCAAGTTAACAATCACACAAAGACTTATACGGATGTACAAAGCTGCGAGGCGCCTTACGATCTGATACTGGCAGCATGCCTCTAGCCAATGTGGTAAATTCCGCAGAATGCCACAAGGACATAGCCAGCCATGGACAAAAAATCACTTTCCGAGCGGGACATCTGTAGTAAATACATCGCCCCAGCTATCCAGCAATCTGGGTGGGACATGCACAAACAGGTGCGTGAGGAGGTCAGCTTCACCAAAGGCCGGATTATGGTCCGTGGCAAGCTCCACAGCCGGGGCGAAGCACGCCGTGCAGACTTCATTCTCTACCACCAAGCCAACCTCCCCATCGCTGTGATCGAGGCGAAAGATAACAAGCACTCCATTGGCTCCGGTATGCAGCAAGCTCTTGGCTATGCAGAGGCGTTGGATGTGCCGTTCGTATTCTCCAGCAATGGCGATGGTTTCCTCTTTCATGATCGCAGCGGGACAGGCAGCAAGGTCGAAACTGAGCTCTCCTTGGATCAGTTCCCTAGTCCTGCCGAACTTTGGCACCGCTACTGCCAATGGAAGGGGTTGGACAATGCTGCTCAACACAAGATAGAAGCGCCCTACTACGACGACGGCTCCGGACGTATGCCGCGCTATTACCAAATGAACGCCATCAACCGCACCGTTGAGGCGGTAGCGCGCGGGCAGGACCGCGTTCTGCTGGTAATGGCAACTGGCACCGGAAAAACCTACACCGCCTTTCAAATCATCTGGCGACTGTGGAAATCAAAACAGAAAAAAAGAATCCTGTTCCTTGCCGACCGCAACATCCTGGTCGACCAGACAAAGAACAACGACTTTAAGCCCTTCGGCCAAGTGATGACCAAAATCGCCAGACGCCAGATAGACACCTCCTACGAGATCTACCTGTCGCTCTATCAGGCGGTGACTGGCGCTGAAGAAGAGATGAACGTCTACAAGCAGTTCTCCCGCGACTTCTTCGACTTGATCGTGATCGACGAATGCCACCGTGGCAGCGCCGCCGAGGACTCCGCCTGGCGCGAGATTCTTGACTACTTCTCCAACGCCACCCATGTCGGCCTCACCGCAACACCGAAGGAAACCAAAGAGGTGTCCAGCATCACCTACTTCGGTGAGCCGGTGTACAGCTACACCCTCAAACAGGGCATCGAGGACGGTTTTCTCGCGCCCTATAAAGTGGTGCGAATCGACTTCGACAAAGACCTGCAAGGCTGGCGCCCGCCCAAGGGCATGCTCGACAAGAATGGCGAGCTGATCGAAGACCGCATCTACAACCTCAAGGACATGGATCGCACCCTGGTCATCGAGGCGCGTACCCTACTGGTGGCGCAGAAGGTCACCGAGTTCCTCAAGGCCTCCGACCCGTTCCAGAAAACCATCGTCTTCTGCGACGATATCAATCACGCCGAGCGTATGCGCCAGGCCTTGGTCAACCTCAACCCCGAGCGCGTGGCTGAGAACCGCAAGTACGTCATGCGCATCACCGGCGATGATCAGGAAGGCAAGGCCGAGCTGGATAACTTCATCAATCCGGAAGAGCGCTACCCGGTCATCGCCACCACCAGCAAGCTGATGACCACCGGTGTCGATGCGCAGACTTGCAAGCTGATCGTGCTCGACCAGCACATCAAGTCGATGACCGAGTTCAAGCAGATCATCGGCCGTGGCACGCGCATCAATGAAGACTTCGGCAAATACTGGTTCACCATCATGGACTTCAAGAAGGCCACCGAGCTGTTTGCCGACCCGGCCTTCGACGGTGACCCGGTGGTGGTCTACGCCCCCGAAGGCAGCGAGCCGCCAATTCCGCCCGACGATTTACTTGAAGGCGATGGCATCAGTGCAGGCAGCGATGGAGAAGGTGATGATCTGGACTTTACCGGCGAGGAAGACGGCAAGAAGCGCATCAAGTACGTCATCGACAGCATCCCGATCTATGTCATCGCCGAGCGTGTGCAGTACTACGGCCCGGATGGCCGCCTGATCACCGAATCGCTGCACGACTACACCCGCACCTGCGTGCAAAAACAGTTCGCCTCGCTGGACGACTTTCTGCGCCATTGGAGTGATGCCGAGCAGAAAAAGGCCATCATCGACGAAATGGCAGCCCAAGGCGTGATGTGGGAAGCCCTGGCCGAAGAGGTGGAAAAGAAACAGGGCAAGCCACTCGATCCGTTTGACTTGATCTGCCACGTCGCCTTCGACCAACCGCCGCTGTCGCGTAAAGAGCGCGCGGAACAGGTGAAAAAGCGTAACTACTTCGCCAAGTACTCCGGTGCAGCCCGCCAGGTGCTGGAAGCGCTGCTGGATAAATACGCCGACACCGGCATTGAGCACATCGAAGACATCAAGATCCTTCTGCTCGATCCTTTTAACCAGCTCGGTGCACCCGTCGAACTGGTTAAAGCCTTTGGCGGCAAAGCTGGCTACAACAAAGCTATCCATGAACTGGAAGACGCGCTGTACGCCAGTTAATCCTCTCTAACCGTAGGTATGGGCAACGGCGGAGTCTTGTCCACCTGAGCACCTAACTCCATTACAATCCCCCGCTTTGCCACACCGACCGAGAATTCGTTATGTCCATCAGCTCAACCATCAAGTCCATCCAGGACATCATGCGCAAAGACGTCGGCGTCGATGGTGACGCGCAGCGCATCGGCCAGCTGGTCTGGCTGCTGTTCCTCAAGATCTTTGATGACCGTGAGCTGGAATGGGAGTTGATGGATGACAACTATAATTCGCCGATCCCCGAGAGCTGCCGCTGGCGTACCTGGGCAGCAGACCCGGAAGGCATGACCGGCGATGCGCTGAAGGATTTTATCGACAACGACCTGTTCCCGCAGCTGCAGAACCTGCACGAATACAGCAACACCCCCTCGGCCTTTGTGGTGCGCAGCGTATTTGAAGACGCCTACAACTACATGAAATCTGGCCAGCTGCTGCGCCAGGTGATCAACAAGATTCAGGAAGGTGTGGACTTCAACAAGGCCCAGGAGCGCCACGAGTTTGGCAACCTCTACGAGCAATTGCTGCGCGACCTGCAGAACGCCGGCAACGCGGGCGAGTTTTACACCCCGCGCCCGGTCACCGAATTCATGGTGCGCATGGTCGATCCCAAGCTGGATGAGAAGGTCATGGACCCGGCCTGCGGCACTGGCGGCTTTTTAACCTGCGCCATCGAGCACAAACGCAGCCACTATGTAAAAACCCCCGAGGACGAACGTATCCTGCAGGCCAGCATCTACGGCGTTGAGAAAAAGCCGCTGCCGCACCTGCTGGCCACCACCAATATGATCCTGCACGGAATCGAGGTGCCCAGCCAGATCCGCCACGACAACACCCTGAGCAAACCGCTGATCAGCTGGGGCCCGAGCGAGCGCGTGCATTGTATCGTCGCAAACCCGCCTTTCGGCGGCATGGAAGAAGACGGCATCGAAACCAACTTCCCCGCGGCCTTCCGCACTCGCGAAACAGCCGACCTGTTTCTGGTGCTGATCATGCAGCTGCTCAAAGACGGTGGCCGCGCCGCCGTGGTGCTGCCCGATGGCTTCCTGTTTGGCGAAGGCATCAAGAACCGTATCAAGGAAAAGCTGCTGACCGAGTGCAACCTGCACACCATCGTTCGCCTGCCCAACGGCGTGTTCAACCCCTACACCGGCATCAAGACTAACCTGCTGTTTTTCACCAAGGGTACGCCCACCAAACAGGTGTGGTTCTACGAACACCAGTACCCGGCCGGCGTGAAGAACTACTCCAAGACTCGCCCCATGCGCATCGAAGAATTCGCAGTGGAAGAGGCCTGGTGGGGCAGCGAGGCCGATGGCTTTGCCGCACGGGTGGAGAATGAATTCGCTTGGCAGGTCAGCATTGAAGAGCTGCAACTCCGCAACTGGAACCTCGACTGCAAAAACCCGCATATCGGCGAACAGATCAGCCATGACCCCGAAGAGTTGCTGCGTAACTACGCCAGCCTACAAGACGAAATCAGCGACCTGCGTGACCAGCTCAAGGCGGTTCTAGCTGAAGCCCTGGAGCGCCAGGTATGACGGCTTTGCTCACCGATAACCTGCGACTGCTGGCCGATGCGCCTTATGGCATCAAGAAGCTGCGTGAGCTGATCCTGGAACTAGCGGTCCGTGGCAAGCTGGTGCAGCAAGATCCGAGTGATGAGCCGGCCAGTCGGTTGCTTAAGCACATTGCCGAGGAGAAGGCGAGGCTAGTAGCTGAGAGCAAGATTAAGAAGCAGAAGGCACTGGCGAAAATTACGGAGGAGGAAATACCATTTTCCGTACCCAACCATTGGGAGTGGGTACGGCTTGATTCCCTGCTTAAGAAAATTGGGGCTGGTAGCACTCCATTAGGTGGGAAACGGGCTTACGTGACTGGCGGCGTTAAGTTTCTTCGATCTCAGAACGTTTGGAATGAAGGACTTCGCCTAAATGACGTTGCTTTCATACCTGAAGAAACACACAATAAGATGTCAGGAACACATGTTGAAGCAGGTGACCTGCTTTTCAATATCACAGGCGCGTCCATTGGGCGCTGTGCCGCGGTTCCTTCCGACTTTGATACAGGTAACGTCAGCCAGCACGTAACTATTATTCGGCCAGTTTCAATCGAAATTCAGCCGTTCCTTCATGTAGTCCTGGTCTCGCAACTGGTCCAGCAGACTGTTATGGATATGCAGGTAGGGGTCTCGCGTGAAGGGCTAAGTATTGGGAAGCTGTCTCAATTCCTAATACCTTTCCCGCCCGAAGCCGAACAACACCGCATCGTCGCCAAAGTCGATGAGCTGATGGCCCTCTGCGACCGCCTGGAAGCCCAGCAGGCCGATGCTGAAAGCGCCCACGCCCAACTGGTACAAGCACTGCTCGACAGCCTGACCCAGGCTAACGACGCCACCGACTTCACCACCAACTGGCAACGCCTGGCCGAGCACTTCCACACCCTGTTCACCACTGAATCCAGCGTCGACGCCCTCAAACAGACCCTGTTGCAACTGGCCGTGATGGGCAAACTGGTGCAACAAGATCCCAGCGAGGAGCCGGCCGGTGAATTGCTTGGGCGGATTGCTGAGGAAAAGGCGCGGTTGGTGGCCGAAGGCAAGATTAAGAAGCAGAAGGTACTTTCTGAAATCGGCGAAGAAGAAAGGGCTTATGAGTTGCCACAAGGTTGGCAATGGGCGAGAAAAGCAGAGGTTTTCAGCTTCCTTAATGGCTACGCCTTCAAAAGCGAATGGTTCCGGCCAGAGGGCGTTCGGTTACTACGCAACGTAAACATTTCGCATGGAGTAATCAACTGGAAGGAAACTGCCTGCATTTCGGAAGAGCAGGCGGCCGAATTCCAAGGTTTCTCACTAGCCGAGAATGATGTCGTCCTTACGCTTGATCGTCCGATTATTTCAACAGGCCTGAAGTATGCAGTGATACGCAGTACCGACCTTCCCTGCCTACTGCTACAGCGGGTAGCCAAAATAGCCCCGTATGCGGGTGCGGTTACCGTCAGTTATCTATCTGCTTGGCTAAATTCACGCTTCTTCGTCGACTCCATTGATCCGGGGCGGAGTAACGGGGTACCACATATTTCGACGAACCAAGTCGCGAGCATGCCTTTTGCTCTACCGCCCCTCGCCGAACAACACCGCATCGCCGCCAAAGTCGATCAACTCATGGCCCTCTGCGACCAACTGAAAACCCACCTGACCGAGGCCCGCCAACTCAATGAACAACTGGCCAGCACCCTGGTTGAGCAAGCCGTGGCCTAGCGGCTCGCAGGCTGCATTACGTTAAGGACAACGCCATGACCATCAAAACGCAAATCTGGACGGTCGGTGGCCAACCCAGCCAGTTGAATGAGTGCATCCTCCCCAGCGAGCAATTGCTGGAAGACATGATCGCCAGCGCTCCACGGCTGCTGTCGGACGAATGGATGCTGATCGGCCGTCAGGAAAGCACTGGACTAGGAGGACGGATCGATCTGCTGGCCATCGCCCCGGATGCCTCCCTAGTGCTGATCGAACTCAAGCGCGACCGCACCCCACGTGATGTGGTGGCGCAGGCGCTGGACTATGCCTCTTGGGTGGAAAAACTGGCCGCCGAGGATATTGCCGCCATCTACAAACGCTATCGCCAGAACGCCGATTTGGCGGCGGACTTTCATGCCTACTTCGGCCTGCCGCTGGATGAAGAGGCGCTCAACCAAAGCCACCAGATCATCATCGTCGCGTCCGGGCTGGACGCCAGCACCGAGCGTATCGTGGCGTACCTCAGCGAGCGGGATATCGCCATCAACGTGCTGTGCTTTCAGGTGTTTCAATTCGGCGCGCAACAGCTGATCAGCCGCTCCTGGCTGCTCGACCCTGTGGAAACCCAGGCCAATGCCAGCAACACCCGCAACGATGGCCCGAGCGAGCCGTGGAATGGTGAGTTCTATTGCTCGTTTGGCCACAGTTCCACACGTTCCTGGCTGGATGCGCAAGCCTTTGGATTTATCTGTGGCGGTGGCGGCACTTGGTACAGCAACAGCCTGAAGATGCTCGCCCCCGGCGACCGGGTGTGGGTCAACATTCCGCAGCAGGGCTACGTCGGCGTCGGCCGCGTAACCGGGCGGGCCACAGCGGCGGCAGACTTCACCGTGCCCTACAACGGCGTCGACACGCCGGTGCTGCAAGCCGCCAAACGTGGTACCTACCACGCCGAATACAGCAACGACCCAGCGCTGTGCGAGTACTTCGTGCCTGTGGCATGGCTGCAGACCGTGCCAGTTGAACAGGCCATAAAGGAAGTCGGTCTGTTCGGCAACCAAAACACCGTCTGCCGCCCAACCACACCCAAGTGGCGTTGGACGATAGAGCGGTTGAAGGTGCGTTTGTTCAACAAGGCGCAATGATCATTCGACTCATTTGCGGACAGGATATCGGCTCTGGCACCTAGCGATCTCAATCACCACCTGTAATCTGCTCAGCCAAACGGATAGCAAGTCAGGCGCACGGTCGCGGAATTCATCCTGGCTAAGAAATTGGTGGATACGGCAGGCTCTATTCTTGGGCGTGCCGTGCTTCTGACTCGTTGACAGGAAACAGACTAGGCACTCTGCTCAATTCGGGCCCACCCTAGATGATTTGAATAATCAGATACAAAGATTCCCGAGACTTTACCTTGTGTTCAGAACCACGAAAACTAGGAAGAAACACACGCTCATGGCACCCGTATCTCCCCCCACAACCATCCCTCAAAACCCATCCCCCGCTTCACCGCCCGGCCCCTCCGCCTCCAGCAGCCCCCGGCAAGCATTATTCAAACTCCTCGCCGATATCAAATGGTGGCTGCCGGTAGTTTCAACGCTTATCTCAATCTCACTCCTCACCAAGTACCTCTGGGTAATCCATCACCCCGAGTTGATCCTGAGTTCGTTAGGGAACCCTTCGAACCTCGTCGCCTGGTTATTCTTCAGCCTGCTGATACTCGCGTCGCTGCTGCTCATCGTATCGGTGCCGTCTTTGGTCTTCACGTTGAGCATGTCTGTATGCACCGTTGACAGAGAGTTGGAAAAGAGGCTCGCCTTACGCTTTGGCCTCATCGTAGGCGGGGGCTACTTACTGCTATCGCTCAACCTGCTGGGGGCCCTCTTTGATTACACCATGGCCCCAGGCTACTTCTTCCCTATCGTCGTAGTCGCTGCCGCTTGTGCCGTGATAGTTCTGCTTCGCCGCGATGCGCCCCTGCACAACAAAGTACTGGAGCTGCCGCCTGGTCCCCGCAAACCCTCGCATCGCAAACTCTATTACACAGCCCTCGTTGGCTGGCTAGGTACGTTGCTCGCGTTTACTTCGGTGAGTGGAGTCATGCCCGCCCAGCTAACCATCATGACGTGGCGAGGCGGAGAGAGCGACGAAGAGGCATTCGGGGCTATCGCCCTCTGCTTATTGATAATGTGCCTCTACCTAGCGCCAGTCCTCGTCTTTTATTTGACAAACGGCAATGCGATGCAGCGCACCGGCCGAGCCGCACTGGTGCTGCTCGGGTGCATCTTCGTCAATGCCATGCTGTTGCCGGCCCTCTTGGACCTGTGGGTTTATTCCGCCGCCAATCTGATCAAAATCAGGGACAATACCGAGCTGAGCTATGTGTTGAACGAAAAGGATTATCCGAAGGAGGTATTCAGTAGCTCCCCGTGGCAACTGGAGAGCTACGAGGGGCCGAATGGTTTGTACAGCGTCAGGGGGTTTCGTCAGTTCCGCTTCGGCGATATGTTGTTGATCTGTCCCGCTAGCTACCGAAATATCGCTTTGAAAGAGATCGACAGCTACGCACATCGCTGTATTGCCTTGTCCGAGGCCAAGGTGCATGTAGCCGCTCCTGTATTAAGCAAGAATGCTGCGACGGTAGCCAAACCGAATTGATCCGGCCCCCATGCCTACCCACGTCCCGGTGTTGATTGAATACCGGAACTGCCAATCTGTTTGCTGCCGCACAAAAAAGTGCTCAAAAAGCACCTCCATCGGAATCCAGACCACACAGCGTTCCAACTGGTATTCCAAGCAAGTTGGCCAATAAATTAATAATCAGAAAAAACAGATAGATACGGACACATTTCAACTTACCCCGGCCCAACAAATACCTCACAGAGCCCCATTTTTTGGGGCGTTGCGCTATTCGGAACTAACATTATTTTCGGTATGCCACTGACAAATGATATTCCTGTGGGGCATATCAGGCGTCTAACATGAAACCATTCCCTTCCAACAAGCACGCCCTGCGCAGGTCCAGAAGCTGCACGAAGAGCGCGGACGTGGCAATCAGCTGGATTCGGCCCGCGGCGCCGCTGCTCGGTTTGCTCTCGGCGCACCTACTGCGCCGAGAGCCCAGCGAGCCACGCGCGGTAAATCTTCAGCGCCGCCACGCGCAACTCACTGGTGGTATTGCCGCTGCCGCTGGACTTGCCTGAAGACATCCGCAGGCTGGCAGCAGCAGCTATTACCCAGACATAGGGCAGCACCCCGGCTGATACATTGACTCGCTCCCCGTGCCCATTCCGCCCGGATCTTAATCGTCAGCACCCAACCCCTACCTCACTCACAACGCTTTCATCTCAGCAATATCCCGCGCCACCTGATCTGCAGAGTGGTCAAACATCACCTGCTCCTGCACATCCAGCGGCAACTCGATCACCCGCGCCAGTCCCTGCTCTGCCAGTACACAAGGCACGCCCATGGCGATGTCGTGACGCCCGTACTCGCCCTGCAAAATGGCCACCGCCGGCAAAATGCGGTTTCGTCGATTGGCGATCGCATCGACCATCTGGGCAATGGCCACACCCGGCGCATCGCAGGCGCTGCCCAGTTTCTTCAGGCCGAGGATCTCACCCCCACCTTTGCGCGTACGCTCGACAATTTGCTCGATCTGCTCATTGCTCAAGAAGTGCGACAACGGCACCGAGCCGATCTGGCAGTAGCGCATCAGCGGCACCATGCTGTCACCATGCCCGCCCAGCACCAGCGCCGTGATGTCCCGGGCCGAAAACCCGGTTTGCTCGGCGATGAAGCACTTCATGCGGGCAGTGTCCAACACGCCGGCCTGCCCGAACACCTTGTCGCGCCCCAGGCCGCTGATGCTCCAGGCCCGGTAAGTGAGCACGTCGACTGGGTTGGACACCACCAGCACCGTTGCCGTAGGTGCATGCTGTTTGATATCGGCCATGATGCTGTCGAGGATGGGCAAGTTGGTACTCAGCACATCCTGACGCGACTGGCCTGGCTTGCGCGGAACGCCTGCAGTGATGACCACCAGCTCGGAGCCCTCCAGCATCTGGGCGTTGGCCCCGCCGTAGACACGGGTATCAGACCCGGACTCTACAGCAGCCTGCCACACATCCAGCGCCTTCCCCTGCGCCAGCTCACCCTGAACGTCCATCAACACCAGCTCACGGCATAACTCATCCCGAGCGATGATTTGCGCTGCCGCCTCGCCGACCAGTCCGGCACCCACGATTGTCAGTTTGTTCATCAGACACCTCCTAGCGGCGTGCGCCACCAGGAACACGCCTGCGTATAGAGAAGTATCGTCCGCTGGGGCGAAAACACATCCGAAAACTTGCGCCGTCGCAGGCCTGTTATGAGTGACCTTTTGAGGCCACGAAGTCACTCAACATGTCGCGCATAACGCAGCCACCCGGCAATGCCTGAGCCGCCCTCCACGCGGTCTTTGGGATGATTACGGCCCTCATTGACAGGCACTTCCGGGAAGTCGAACGGGCTCATTCCCTCGATACACGCCACGTTGACGCCGTACTGGTCCGGCGCAGAACGGCGTTGGTGGAACGTGTAGATGCCGCACTTGGAGCAGAAGTAATGCTTTGCTTCGCGTGTATTGAACTGATAGAGGGTGAGCGCCTCTTTCCCCTGGGTGACCGTGAGGTCGTTCAGGTTGGCCGATACCGCTACGGCACCCCGCATACGACAGAGCGAGCAGTTACACCTGCGCGCGGTACGCAAACCATCGGTCAGGCGCACGGTAAAGCGGACAGTCCCGCAATGGCAGGCCGCTTGGTAGAGTGGACGGTCATCGTTGCTGTCATCGGTCATAACGGGCCTCTAGTCGGTTCCTGGAAGGCAAAGTGCGGGCTTGCTACAGGTGCAATTCCTCAGGGCTGTGTGATCGCCTTCAAAGCATACTGCGACAAACCGCATTGACAACGCAGTCGCCCATCGCCCTCCTGGTCTGCAGCGTAGCGCTGCCTATGTGCGGCTGAAGCACTACGTTATCCAGGTCAAACAAGCTGGGGGGCACTTGCGGTTCATCTGCAAACACGTCCAAGGCTGCCCCCGCAAGTCGCCGATCCTGCAATCGAGCAACCAGCTCCGCTTCGTCGATCACGCTTCCCCGCGCCACGTTTACGATCACCCCTTTCGCGCCAAGCGCTTCCAGCACTGGCGCATTGACCAGGCGTGACGTCGCATTTCCGCCTGCGGCGGCGACGATAAGAATGTCGCTGTCCGCAGCCAGGCTGCGGGCGTCGGGGTGATAGGCGTAACTGCAGCCCTGTAGCTCATTGCGGTTGTGATACGCCAACTTGACGCCGAACGGCAATAGGCGACTGGCAATCGCTTGACCGATACGGCCAAGGCCTATGATGCCGACACGCTGCCCGCGCAACGTGGTGCCTAGCAAGGGGAAGGCGCCCTCGCGCCAGCTGCCGGCCCGGACGAAGCGGTCAGCCACGCAAACCTGGCGCAGCAGGCACAAGAGCAAAGCTACAGCCTGGTCGGCCACGGCATCCGTGAGGAGATCGACCGTCGTCTCAACCAGAATGCCGCGGGCGTTCGCCTGGTCCAGATCAATGCCATCAACGCCCACACCGTTCACAGCGATCAGTGAAAGGTTGACCAGTGTGCGCATGACTGGGGTTGGCACCCCCACCACGCCGTTGGTCACCAGCGCACGGAAACGTTCCGGCCGGTCGGCTAGAACAGCCTCCAGAGCATGTGGATCAAAAGCGCGTACCAGGTCGAACTGCTGGGCGAGCTGGCTTTCGTGCTGGTCGAGCAACGGCGCCAACATCAGCAGCGCCTGGCGCAGGCTTGTTCCGTGGTTGATGCTCATGCTGTCTCCAGGTTCAACTGTGCACGGGGCTGCGAGTCGGGTCGCTTCAACATCGCGGCGGGAATCGCCATGATCAATGCGCCACTGATGAACAAGCACAGGCCCAGCACATAGGTGCCGTTGTTGATGTCGCCGGTGAGGTTCTCGGCCACTGCTGTAATCATCGAACCGGTGAAACCGGACAGGTTGCCGAACGCGTTGATCATGCCAATGCCTGCCGCCGCTGCGACACCTGAGAGCACCGTGCCCGGCAGCGTCCAGAAGATGGGCATCAGGCTAAGCACCCCGGATGCCGCCACGGTCAGGAACACGATGGAAAGGACAACGTTCTGTGCGAAAGCGGCGCTGAGGATCAGCCCGCAGCCACCGATGAACGCCGGGATCGCGGCGTGCAGCCGACGTTCGCCCGTGCGATTGGAGTGGCGTGCGTTGAGGAACATGGCGAGCACTGCCACGCCGTAAGGGATAGCCGTCAGCAAACCGATTTCCAGGCTGCTGGTCACTCCCGCGCTCTTGATGATCGACGGCATCCAGAAGGCCAGGCCATAAAAACCTGTGTTGAAAGTGAGCAGGATGAATACCAGCAGCCAGACACGTGGGCTGAAGAGGACATCTTTGAGGCGTGAAACCTTGCCGTGCGCCTCTAGCTTCAAGTTGGCTTTGAGCAGCGCCTTTTCCTGCGGGGACAACCAGGCCGCCTTGTCGATGTTGTCGCACAGGCAGCAGTAGACGATGGCCGCCATGATCACCGACGGTACACCCTCGACCAGCAGCATCCACTGCCAGCCCGCCATACCGTGCCAACCATCCATGCTGGTCATGAGCCAACCAGACAAAATGCCCCCGAGCGTCAGGCTGACAGGCATTGCCATCAGGAAACCCGACATCACCCGGCTTTGCCGATGGGTCGGGAACCAGTAGTTGAGGTAAAGAATCACCCCTGGGAAGAAGCCGGCCTCACAGATACCGAGCAGGAAGCGCAGCACATAGAACATGGTGCTGGACTCGACATGGAAGAATGCGGCCAGTGGCTGGGTAAAGGCCACAGCCATGGAGATGATGGCCCAACTCAGCATGATGCGGGCGATCCAGAACCGCGCCCCATATCGATGCAACAACAGGTTGCTCGGCACCTCGAACAGAAAGTAGCCCCAGAAGAAAATGCTCGCGCCCAGGGCGTAGACCGTATTACTGAACTGCAGGTCCTCCAGCATGCTCAGTTTCGCGAAGCCGATATTCACCCGGTCGAGATAGGCCGCCATGTAACACAGCAGCAGGACCGGCAGGATTCGTACGATGACTTTGCGATAGGTGCGATCCTCAAAAGCCGAATCGCGCACGGGGTCGACAACTTGATGGTCCATAACCAGCCTCTTGGCATGTCGTGCACGCCTGATTGTTGTTATTTAGAGAGCATCGGGCACCCGAGTGCCCGATGGGAGTACCTGTCAGCGAATCGGTTCGCGGCTGGGCTGACCATCGACCAGGCGCAGCAGCCCTAGTGGGTTGGCGTCGCGCAGGGCTTCGGGCAGCAGCGCATCGGGGAAGTTCTGGTAGCACACCGGGCGCAGGAAGCGGTCGATCGACAGTGTGCCGACGGACGTGCCACGGCTGTCAGAAGTGGCCGGGTATGGGCCGCCGTGCACCATGGCGTCGCAGACCTCGACACCAGTCGGGTAGCCGTTGACGAGGAGCCGACCGGCCTTCTGCTCCAGTACCGCTACCAGTGGCGCGGCAGCAGCCAGGTCGCTCTCCTCGCCGATCAACGTAGCGGTCAATTGCCCACCCAGTGCCTGCAGCGCGGCCAGCAACTGGGCCTGGTCGGCCAGCTCGACCACTACCGTGGCCGGGCCGAAAATTTCTTCCTGCAGTAACGGTTCGTTATCCAGAAGCAACCGCGCATCTGCTGCGAACAGCTGCGGCCAGGCCTGGTTGCCCTGCTGCTCTGCCCCCGCCAGGTGACGAATGCCGGGCAGTGCCTTGAGGGCGGCGACACCATGGGCATAGCTGGCCAAGGTGCCTTGGTTGAGCATGGTTTGCGCTGGCTGGTCGGCGACCTGCGCACGCAGGTGTTCGACAAAAGCGCTGAACTCAGGTGAACGCATGCCCAATACCAAGCCGGGATTGGTGCAGAATTGCCCGCATCCAAGCACCACCGAAGCGACCAGCTCGCGGGCCACGGCCTCGGCACGAACCGCCAGCGCGCCCGGCATTACCAACACCGGGTTGATACTGCTCATTTCAGCGAATACCGGGATCGGTTGCGGACGCGCCGCGGCCATGTCGCAAAGGGCACGACCGCCTTTGAGCGAACCGGTGAAGCCAACCGCCTGAATGGCGGGGTGCTTGACCAGAGCCTCACCCACGCCGCCGCCAAAAATCATGTTGAACACGCCGGCTGGCATGCCACAACGCTCTGCGGCCGCTACGATCGCCTCCGCCACCCACTGCGCAGTCCCCATGTGGCCGCTATGGGCCTTGAACACCACCGGGCAGCCCGCAGCCAGCGCTGCGGCGGTATCGCCACCGGCGGTGGAAAACGCCAGCGGGAAGTTACTGGCACCGAATACCGCCACCGGCCCCAGGCCCATGCGGCACTGGCGGATGTCCAAACGTGGTAGCGGGGTGCGCTGGGGCTGCGCGCGGTCGATACGCGCGCCGGCAAAATCACCACGGCGCAGCACCGAGGCGAACAGCCGCAGCTGGCCGCTGGTCCGCGCCCGCTCACCCACGATTCTTGCTGCTGGCAAGGCGGTCTCGCGACAAACGGTAGCAATGAAATCATCGCCCAGCGCATCCAGCGCCTCGGCGATGGCGTCGAGGAATTCGGCCCGACGTACAGCGGACAACGCCCGGTAGGTTGGATACGCAGCGGCAGCGGCTAGAGCAGCAGCATCCACTTCTTGCTCGGTAGCCTGGTAAAACGCGCCAGGCAGCGCCTGCCCGGTATGCGCATCCACGCTATGCAATGAGGCGGTCCCGGTAGCACAGCGGCGACCGCCGATGAATTGTTGGCCTGCACATGAAGTCATGAAGGGTCCCTTCGCGTCGCATAAGACAGTGAGCGCTAATCTATGCGGCTCTGCGATTCTTGCCCAATGGCTTTTAGGGATCATTCGATAACGGCTTGTTATCAGTCAGCCGGCTCCCTTCCTGCGTTGGCCAGCAATATCTCGGCAAACTCCAAGGCCGCTCCGGTCAACGGCTCGCCTTTGCGGGTCAGGATGCCGTAATCCTGAGGATCCAGGTGCAGGGGCGTGTCGAGGTTGATGAGGACCCCGCTGGCAAGGTGTGGCTCGACCATCGCCTGGGGCAGCATGCCGATCATCGGGCCACCCAACAGCACCTTGAGGAAGGTCTGCATTGAAATGGTGTCGATGGTGTTGCGCGGCACCGCGACCCCGGCCTCCGCGAAGGCGCGCTCCATGCGACCGCGAATTGGCGTGCCTTTGGGGTAGAGGATCCATGGCCATTCGAGCAATTGAGGTAGGGTCACCGGCCCGGCATCACTCAAAGGATGCTGGTGGTTAACCACGAAGCAGAATGGCTCCGGCGCCAACGGCTGGAAGTCGAAGCGCTGCTGCTGCGTCACATCGGTAAATCGCGCTACCGCCAGGTGCAGGTTCTTGTCCTCCAGCATGGTCATGAGATGGTCACTGGTCTGCTCCACCACCTCAATCGAAAGCAACGGTTTGCGCTGCTTGATTTCGACAATGGCCTCTGGCAGCGCCACGGCGGTGGCGGCAAAGATGCCGCCAACCTTCAGGTGACCGTGGCCGCCTTGGCGCAGGCTGTCGATCTGGTCGACGAAGGTGCGCGCATCATTGAGCGCGACCTGGGCATAGCGCACCACCTGCTCGCCCAGGGCGGTGGGCAGCATGCTGCGTGGTAGACGCTCGAACAGGGCGAAGCCGAGCAGGTGCTCGATCTCCTTGAGCATCTTGCTGATCGCCGGCTGACTGAGGTTCATCTGTTGCGCTGCCACATGCATGTTGTGGGTGCGACCGAGGGTGTCGATGAGCAGAAGGTGGCGGAACTTAAGCCAATTGCAGACGTGAGAAAAAGAAAGGTCTGACATGAATCCACCTGTGGTGCAATAACCGTATGTTATCGAATAGTGAAAAGATGCCATTGGAGTTTATCGCACGGTTTGCCTAGCGTGCAGCTTTCAGATCCAAGAGACCTAGATGCCATGCCGATAACGCTCACTTGCGCCAATACTCTGCCCGACGACAGCCTTGCCGGCACCCTTATCGGCCGTGCCTGGATACCCGGTGAACCCGGCGGCCCCTCGCCGATAGTGCTGCGCAGCGACGGCGTGTTCGACCTCTCCGAACGCTTCGCCACCCTTAGTCAGTTGCTCGAGCACGAAGACCCGCTCCACGCCGTACGCAGCACGCCGGGCCAATTTCTGGGGAGCATCGAGGCGCTGCTGAACAACAGCGGTGCGGCTTTCGATGCCAGCAAGCCCTACCTGCTCGCCCCCGTCGACCTGCAGGTCATCAAAGCTGCCGGCGTGACCTTCGCCGCCAGCATGATCGAACGGGTGATCGAGGAGCAGGCCGGCGGCGACGCCAGCAAGGCCGAAGCAGTGCGGGCCACAGTGCGCGCGGTAATCGGTGACAACTTGCGCGCAGTGCAGCCAGGCTCTCAACAGGCAATGGCATTGAAAGCACTGCTGCTGGAAAAGGGAATGTGGTCCCAATACCTGGAAGTCGGGATCGGTCCAGATGCGGAAATCTTCACCAAAGCCCCGGTGTTGGCAGCGGTCGGCAGCGGCAGCGCAATCGGCGTGCACCCGAAATCGGCATGGAACAACCCCGAACCGGAAGTGGTGTTGGCGGTCGACAGCCGCGGTCGGATTCATGGCGCAACCCTGGGCAACGACGTCAACCTGCGCGACTTCGAGGGCCGCAGCGCGCTGCTGCTGAGCAAGGCCAAAGACAACAACGCCTCGTGCGCCGTCGGCCCGTTCATTCGCCTGTTCGACGAGACCTTCAACCTGGACGCGGTGCGCCGCTGCGTGATCGACCTGGAGGTCCAGGGCCGCGATGGCTACCGCCTGCGGGGCAGCAGCTCAATGGACCAGATCAGCCGTGACCCTGAAGACCTGGTACGGCAGACCCTCAACGAAAACCACCAGTACCCCGACGGCTTCATGCTGTTCCTCGGCACGCTGTTCGCGCCCACCGAAGACCGCGACCAGCCGGGTGCCGGCTTCACCCACAAACCCGGCGACCACGTACGCATTGCCAGCCCGTTCCTGGGCCAACTGCATAACCAGGTCACCACCAGCGACCAAGCCCGCCCGTGGACCTTCGGCCTCGGCGCGATGATGCACAACCTGGCCGCTCGAGGCCTCCTTAAGTAGCGACACAACGGCTTTCCGCAGGCCCATAACAACAAAAAAGCGAGGCAAGACATGCAAACCCAAGTCAAGGACACCGTGCCTGACCCGCGTCAGCTGCGCCGGGCTATCTATACCGGCGCAATCGGCAGTGCTCTGGAGTACTACGACTTCGCCATCTATGGGCTGGCCGCGGCGCTGGTCTTCGGCCATATATTCTTCCCCTCCCTCGGGACCACTGGCGCCTTGCTCGCCAGTTTCGCCACCTATGGCGCAGGCTTCCTGGCGCGACCATTCGGCGGGCTTTTCTTTGGCTCGCTGGGGGACCGCAAAGGGCGCAAGCTGGTCTTGTTGCTGACCATTGCCCTGATGGGTACCGCCACTACCCTGATCGGCCTACTGCCAACTGGCGCCACTGGCGCCGTGCTGCTGGTACTGCTGCGCCTGCTGCAAGGTTTCGGTGCGGGTGCCGAACAGACCGGCGCAGCGACACTCATGGCCGAACTGGCGCCACGTGAGCGCCGAGGGTTCTATGCCGCCCTGCCCTTCATCGGGGTATTCAGCGGCCTGGCCCTTGCCACTATCACGTTCCGCGTGATGCAGACCTCGCTCACCCATGAGGAACTGCTCGACTGGGGCTGGCGAATCCCCTTCCTGGCCAGCGTGGTGCTGATATTCATGGCCATCTGGATCCGCCTCAAGCTCAAGGAAAGCCCGGTGTTCCAGCAGCTCAGCCAGAGCCAGCAGGTGATCGAATCGCCGATGCGCGCCGTGTTGCGTAATGCTCGTCGGCCACTGGCGGCGACTACCCTGATGCGCATGGCCGAAACGGGCTGCTCGACCCTTTACGCCACTGTTTCCATCGCCTTCCTGACCGGTTTCGCCAGCCGCCATCTCGGCGAGGATGGTGCCAACCTGGCCACCATTGGTACCAATGCGGTGCTCGTCGCCAGTATCCTCAGCGTGTTCACCACCCCATTGTTCGGCGCGCTGTCCGATCGTTTCGGGCGCCTGGCGGTGTACCGTGGCGGCGCGTTGTTCGGCGCGTTGTGGGCGTTCCCCTCATGGTGGATGATCGACAGCGGCAACTCGACATTGGTGTGCATCGCCGTTGTGGGTGGCTTCGCCCTGGCTGCGAATAGCATGCTCGGCGCCCAATGTGCCCATTTCACCGAACTGTTCGGCAACCGCTACCGCTACTCCGGCGTGGCCCTGTCCCGAGAAATCGGCGCGATGCTGTCCGGCGGTTTGGCACCGATCCTGGGTATATTCCTGGTCGGCCTGGCCGGTGGTGCCTACTGGGTGCTGGCGCTCTACACCCTGGCGCTGGCTGGGCTGACCTTGCTCGGCACCTGGCTGTCCGTCGAAACCCGTGGCCGCGACCTGACTGTACTGGACGACGCAGTGGGAAGCGCTGCGCCATCCCTACATAGCCATGCAGGCGTCGGTGTGCCGCAACGCTAAGCGGTGGCCACCCCACACAAGAGAGAACGATATGACCGACACCGCGAAACGCCCGCTGCGCAGCCAGCAATGGTTCGACGACCCGAGCCACGCCGACATGACCGCGCTATACGTCGAGCGCTACATGAACTACGGCCTGACCCGCGCCGAACTGCAATCGGGGCGGCCGATCATTGGCATCGCCCAGACCGGAAGCGACCTGACGCCCTGCAACCGCCATCACCTGGAACTGGCCCAGCGGGTCAAGGCCGGTATCCGAGACGCAGGCGGCATTCCGATGGAGTTCCCGGTACACCCGATCGCCGAACAGAGCCGTCGGCCAACCGCCGCGCTCGACCGCAACCTGGCGTACCTGGGGTTGGTGGAAATCCTCCACGGCTACCCGCTGGATGGCGTGGTGTTGACCACCGGCTGCGACAAAACCACGCCAGCCTGCCTGATGGCTGCCGCCACCACCGACCTGCCAGCCATTGTGTTGTCCGGCGGGCCAATGCTCGACGGCCATCACAAGGGCCAACTGATCGGCTCGGGCACAGTGCTGTGGCATGCGCGCAACCTGATGGCTGCCGGCGAAATCGACTACGAAGGGTTCATGGAAATGACCACCGCCGCTTCGCCGTCGGTAGGCCACTGCAATACCATGGGCACGGCGCTGTCGATGAACGCCCTGGCCGAAGCCCTGGGCATGTCGCTGCCCGGTTGCGCCAGCATCCCCGCACCCTATCGGGAGCGCGGGCAGATGGCCTACGCCACCGGCAGGCGCATCTGCGAACTGGTGATGCAAGAGGTACACCCCTCATCGATCATGACCCGCGAAGCATTCGAGAACGCCATCGCAGTGGCCTCGGCCCTGGGCGCTTCAAGCAACTGCCCGCCGCACCTGATCGCTATCGCCCGGCACATGGGCATCGAGCTGTCGCTGGACGACTGGCAGCGCATCGGTGAAGACGTGCCGCTGCTGGTCAACTGCATGCCTGCGGGCAAGTACCTGGGCGAAGGTTTCCACCGTGCCGGCGGCGTGCCGGCGGTGATGCACGAACTGCGCAAGGCCGGGCGCCTGCATGAAGATTGCATCACGGTCAGCGGCAAGACCATTGGCGAGGTGGTCAGCGACACCGTCACCAGCAACCGCGACGTGATCCTGCCGTTCGACGAGCCGCTCAAGCACAGCGCTGGCTTCATCGTTCTCAGTGGTAATTTCTTCGACAGCGCGATCATGAAGATGTCGGTGGTCGGCGAAGCCTTCCGCAAGACCTACCTGTCCGAGCCCGGCAAGGAAAACAGCTTCGAGGCGCGAGCCATCGTGTTCGAGGGCCCCGAGGACTACCACGCGCGCATTGACGACCCAGCACTGGACATCGACGAGCGTTGCATCCTGGTGATTCGTGGCGCCGGCACCGTGGGTTACCCAGGTAGTGCTGAAGTGGTCAACATGGCGCCACCGGCGGCGCTGATCAAAAAGGGCATCGACTCGTTGCCGTGCCTGGGCGACGGTCGCCAGAGCGGCACCTCGGCCAGCCCGTCGATTCTTAACATGTCGCCGGAAGCGGCGGTCGGGGGCGGCCTGGCACTGCTTCAGACCAACGACAGGCTGCGCGTCGACCTCAACAACCGTCGCGTCGACCTGCTGGTAGACGACGAGGAAGTGGCACGCCGTCGCGCAGCCTGGAAGCCGAACATCCCGGCCTCCCAAACACCATGGCAAGAGCTCTACCGCCAGTTGGTCGGGCAGTTGTCCACTGGGGGGTGCCTGGAACCGGCCACCCTGCACATGCGCGTGATCGCCCGCGAAGGGGGGATGCCGCGGCATTCGCATTGAAGGGGGAAATACGACCGGGGCGACAAGGTCGCCCCGTTGCAGATTGTATCTATTACTTCAGGTGCTGCCTGATCGCCTGAGCAGCCTGTTCCATCGCGCTGCGGGTCCCAGGCACTTCGCCGAGAACGTTGAGCAGACCAAAGTCATGAATCATGCCATTGTAGCGCACAGCGGTCACTTCCACGCCAGCGGCTTCCAACTTGCGGGCATAGGCTTCGCCTTCATCTCGCAGCACGTCCATTTCAGCGGTTTGTACCAGTGCCGGCGGCAAACCTTTCAACTGATCCAAGCTGGCCCGCAGGGGCGATGCGTGAATGTCGTCGCGCTGCTTCGGATCAGTGGTATAGCTGTCCCAGAACCACTGCATCATGTTACGTGTCAGGAAGTGCCCTTCAGCGAATTGGTTGTAGGAACCATTGTTGAAGTTGGCATCAGTCACGGGCCACAGCAGCGCTTGGAAGCGTAGCTTCGGAGTTCCGGCCTCCTTGGCCTTGATGGCGACTACCGCGGCCATGTTGCCGCCGACGCTGTTACCTGCCACCGCCAAGCGGGTACCGTCGACACCTATCTCCTTGCCATGCTCAGCGACCCAGCGGGTGGCGGCATAGGCCTGATTGATCGCCGTGGGGAACTTGGCCTCGGGCGATGGCGTGTAATCGACGTAGACCGCTGCCGCACCAGAGCCCACTACCAGGTCGCGAATCAATCGTTCATGGGTTGGATAGTCGCCCAACACCCAGCCACCGCCGTGGAAGAACATGAATACCGGCAGGTTACCCTTGGCACCCTCCGGCCGCACGACGCGGATCTCCAGTGGCTGGCCGTCGGCCTGGATGGTACGGCGCTCGACGTGAATACCTGACAAGTCGACCTTCACACTGGCCTGGGCGCCGGTCAGCACTGACCGGGCGTCTTTGGGCGACAAGGTTTCCAGCGGCTTGCCGCCACCTGCAGCCAAAGCCTCAAGGAAGCCTTGAGTGGTGTGTTCCACGCCGGGGCTACCAGCGGCGAAGGCACTGTTGACAGCCAGAGCCAGCAGGCCGGCGGTGAGGGTGCGGGACAATTTCATGCTTTAAGCTCCTAGACCGTAGGCAGGCATTCAGTTCTGGTTGGCTGCAGTGTTTGGAAGGATATAACTCACCTTCTGCTCCTTGCCGTGGCTGTCACGGTAGGTCAGGGTCGCAACGCTGTTTTCGCCGCTGATGCTGGGCGTGTCCTCAACAGAGATGACTGTGTCGATGTCCAGGTCCATTCCGTAGTGGTACTGAGTGGCGGTCTGGGCAAAGGCGCCAACACTGACGCCGAGTGTGAGGGTGGCGATGGCGAAGGCTTTGGAAGTGGTCATGATCGTTCTCCAGTGTCTCGTAGGGGATGAAGCGATTGCTTCATGCTTGAGGCTTAATTTGCACGATAATATTTAGCGCGCAAAATATATTTCCACTATGGTTTCGATTGAACCTGTGGATCAGCCCTGGACACGTGCTTGCAGCCCGGCTGGCCACCCCCGCCCGACATGACTGTGCAACTTCACCTCGCCCACAACGAAAAAAGGCATCTGTCGCCAGATGCCTTTTCTCTTACACAAGCTCGACCGACCGTCAGCCCACCGAGCGGGTCAGCGCTGCCGCCCTCGCCTGCCCACGGCTGGTGATGATCCCCAGGAAGGAGATCACCAACGCCAAGCCCAGGGTCGAAGTCACTTCCGCGCGATGCTCCTCGGTGAACATCATCACGCCCAAGGCGCCAGCGATGAAGATGATCACCGCCCAGGTCAGGTACGGGAACAACCACATGCGGAACTTCAGCTCAGTGCTTTCGCGCTCCAGGCGGCGGCGCATGCGCAGCTGGGAAATGGCGATGGCCATGTACACCAGCAAAGCAATGGCGCCAGAACTTGCCAGCAGGAACTCGAACACGCCCTTGGGCGCGAAGTAGTTGAGGATGGCGATGCCCGCTCCGATCAGGGTGCTGCCGAACACGGCTGCGTAGGGTACGCCGGCTTTGTTGGTGTGGTTCAGGACGGCCGGGGCGTCGCCGCGCTTGGCCAGGGAGTACATCATCCGCGAGGCGATGTAGATCGACGAGTTCATGCAGCTGGTCACTGCCACCAGTACCACCAGGTCGACCATGAATGCGGCATTGGGGATGTTCATGATTTCCAGGGCGCGCTGGTAGGAACCCACGACTGCCAGTTGCGGGTCGTTCCACGGCACGATGGAGATGATCACGAAGATCGACAGGATATAGAACGTGCTGATACGCCAGATCACCGAGCGGGTGGCCTTGGCGATGTTGCGCGATGGGTCGCTGGACTCGGCTGCAGCGATGGTCACCGCCTCGGTGCCGATGAAGCTGAACATCACGGTGATGAAGGCGCCGACCACTGCGGACCAACCCTTGGGCGTGAAGCCGCCGTGCTCGGCCATCAAGGTGCTCAGGCCGCTGACCTCGCGGTTTGGCAGCCAGCCCATGAGGGCCGCGAAGCCCAGGCCAATGAAGCCAAGGATCGCCGTGACCTTGAGAATCGCGAACCAGAATTCGAATTCGCCGTACTTGGCCACACTGAACAGGTTGGTACCCGCGAGCAGCACGACCGACAACAAGGCGAAGATCCAGCTGTCCACCTGGGGGAACCAGGCGTTCAGCACGTGGCCTGCGGCCAATGCTTCGATAGGGATCACCAATACCCAGAACCACCAGTACAACCATCCGATGGTGTAGCCGGCCCAGCGGCCGATGGCTTGTTCAGCGTAGGTAGAGAAGGAGCCGGTGTCTGGATGGGCGACGGCCATCTCACCGAGCATGCGCATGACCAGTACCACCAGGGTCCCGGCCACGAAGTAAGAAAGAATGGTAGCTGGCCCGGCCGCCGCGATGGCGTGCCCGGAACCTACGAAAAGTCCGGCGCCGATGATGCCCGCGATGGACAACATCGTTACATGACGTGGCTTGAAACCTTGTGCAAGGTTGCCATCAGATCCCACGGTGTTCATTGGTCTTGTTCTCTTTTTGCTGACACAAGGAAAGACGGGCAGACGTAGGCGAAAAGCTTCTCCTTTGAAAGAACGGTAACCAGGTACACCACTCACGCTCTGTTGTTGACCTTCTCACGCTCAGGGCGATGCACCGACAAAATGCGGGGTCCACTTTAAGCCGGGGTGGGCGAGGGCAAAATACTCGAAAACGTCTCGCAACTGTTCGATCGCGACACGGCTTTGCCAGGCGGGTCACATTTATCAAATGGCCACTAGGGGTGCTCTGGGACGGGCGTTCCAGCGGAATGGGACCGAGGGCGCTACGCGCCCTTTTCGCGGCACAAGGCCGCTCCTACAGGGGGGGGACGCGCGTCCTGTAGGGGCGGCCTTGTGCCGCGAAAGGGCTGCGCAGCAGCCCCCATTTGGCTGCCTCAATAGGCCAGGCAGATCTTGCCGAAATGGCGATTGCTTTCCTGGTAGCGGAAGGCCTCGACGATCTGCTCGAGCTCGAAGTGCTTGTCGACCACTGGCCGCAGGCCATTGGCATCGATCGCGCGGATCATCGCCTGCTGCTGGGCACGGCTGCCCACCAGCACGCCTTGCAAGCGAATCTGCCGGACCAGCGCCTGAACCAGCGGCAGTTGCCCGGCAACGCCGGTGAGGATGCCGATCAGCGAGACATGCCCGCCAATGCGCGCAGCGATCATCGACTGCTCCAGGGTGGCCGGGCCGCCCACCTCGATCACATGGTCCACGCCACGGTTGCCCGTGAGCTCACGCACCTTTTCGCCCCACGCCGGGGTGCTGCGGTAGTTGATCAGGTGATCGGCGCCCAGGGCCTTGAGGCGCTCGAGCTTGGCATCGCTGGAAGAGGTGGCGATCACCGTGGCGCCGGCCAGCTTGGCGAACTGCAGGGCGAAGATCGATACCCCACCGGTGCCCTGCACCAGTACCGTATCGCCTGGCTTGAGATGGTCATCGCTCATCAGCGCGCGCCAGGCGGTCAGGCCGGCGGTGGTGAGGGTCGCCGCCTCGGCATGGCTGTAGCCCTGGGGCGCCAGGGTGAAGGCGGTGGCGCGGGCGGTTACCTGCTCGCGGGCATAGCCGTCGATGCCATCACCTGGCACGGTGGCGAAACCCTCCACGTTCGCCTGGCCGTCGAGCCAGCCAGGGAAGAACGTGCTCACCACCGAATCCCCGACCTTGAACTCGCTTACACCCAGGCCCACCGCAACCACCTCGCCCGCACCGTCGGCCATGGGAATGCGCCGTTCACTCGGGCCCCACATGCCGCTGACCACGGCGAAGTCATGGTAGTTGAGGGAGCTTGCGTGTAGGCGCACGGTGATCTCGCCAGCCTGGGGCGCAGGCGCCTCGCAAGTGCCGACCTGGACCTTGTCGTAACCGCCGCCGGGTAGGACGTAGATCGCTTTGCTGCTCATGGCTGGGTCTCCTTGGTAAGTCGAAAATTGCAGTGCAGCTTAGCTTGTAGGGGCGCGCTTGCCCGGCGATGAAGCCGGTCAGCCCAACAACCCTCGCAGCGCATGACAGTCCGCCGCGTGCCAGTCCACAAGCTCCGGCCAGGGGTTGTCCGGCAGGTTGACCAATACCGTGCGTGCACCGGCGGCACGCCCGCAGTCCAGGTCGAAACGGTAGTCGCCGACCATCACCAGCTCGCTCGGCGCCACGTCCCAGGCACGGGCGATCTTCAGCAAGCCGTCGGGGTTGGGCTTGGGCGCGGCTTCGTCACGGCCAAGGATATGCTCGACCGGGAAACAGTCCGCCAGGCCGATCGCCTCCAGCGTCACATGTGCCAGCTCTCGGGCGTTACGCGTGAGAATGCCCAACTGGCAGCCGCGCCCGGCCAGTTCACGCACCAGCTCGACGGCACCGGCCGCCGGGCGCGAGGCAATCGCCAGGTCCCGTTCATGCTCCAGCAGCCAGGCGTGCTTGACGGTCGCCTCCTCCACCGGCAAAGCCGCCAGGTGGGTGAGGATGTCGTGCTCCGGCGGGATGCCCAACGCCTCGCGGATGGCGGCGAAATCATGCACGGCCACCGTCAGGGTGCCGTCCATATCGAACACCCAATGGCGAATGGCACCAAGGCTCACGCCCAGTCCTCGCGGTGGCGGATCAGGCCTTCCTGGCACGACGATGCCACCAACTGGCCGGCGCGGTTGAAGATGCTGCCGCGGTTGAACCCGCGTGCGTTGCCGGCCCACGGGCTGTCGGTGGCGTAGAGCAGCCAGTCATCGGCGCGCAGGTCGCGGTGGAACCACAAGGCGTGATCGAGGCTGGCGATCTGCATGTCCTTCTGCCACACCGACTTGCCATGGGGCAGCAGCGAGGTGGTCAGCAGACCGAAGTCCGAGGCGTAGGCCAGCAGGTACTTGTGCAGGGCCGGCATGTCCGGCAGCTTGCCGTCTGCGCGGAACCAGGCGTACTTGATCGGCTCACCCGCCTTGGGGTTGAACGGGTCACGCTCGGTGACCGGGCGGATCTCGATCGGCTTGGCACACAGCACCTTGTCACGAATGCGCTCGGGCAACCGGTCGGCCATGGCGCTGGCCAGCTCGACCTCGGTGGGCAGGTTTTCCGGGCCGACCACGTCAGGCATCTGCACCTGGTGCTCGAAGCCGCCCTCGTCGTACTGGAACGACGCGCTGCAGGTGAAGATGGCATGGCCCTTCTGGATCGCCGTCACCCGCCGGGTGCTGAAGCTGCCGCCGTCACGCACGCGGTCCACCGAGTACACCACCGGCATGCTGGCATCGCCTGGGCGCAGGAAGTAGCCGTGCAGCGAATGCACATGGCGGGCTTCCTCGACCGTCTGGCTCGCGGCCGACAGCGACTGGCCCAGCACCTGGCCGCCGTACAGCTGGCGGAAACCCAGGTCCTGGCTGCGCCCGCGGAACAGGTTCTCTTCGATGGATTCAAGGCTCAACAGGTCGACCAGGTCGTCCAATACATGGCTCATGGGGTTCTCCTAGCAAGGCATCACGGCTCTACGGCGCAGTTATGAAGCAAATGATACAGGGTTTGTCATTGACGCCCTGCATAAGCTGCCATTCAGCCACGCAGGGTTTCTTGCCAACGTGCCCGGTCGATGCGGTACAGCACATGGGGGCGCAAGGGGTGGCCGGCAGCCAGGCGGGGGTGTTCGAAACTGCCGGCGAGGTCCTGGACCATGCCGATGGCCTGCATGACCTTCTGCGACGGCAGGTTGCCCTCGGTCGTGAACGACACCACTTCGTCCAGGCGCAATTGGGCGAAAGCACAACGCAGGCAGGTCCAGGCCGCCTCGCTGGCAAAGCCAAGCCCCCAGTGCCGCCGGGCCAGCCGCCAACCGATCTCCACGGCCGGGGCGAACGGGGCCTCGAAATTCACATTGAGCAGGCCGGTCATGCCGATGAACGCACCACTGTCCTTGCGCTCCAGCGCCCACAGCCCGAAGCCGTACTCATTGAAATGCCCCCGAATGCGCCCGATCAGCGCTGCCGCCTCCAGGCGCGTCATCGGCGCGGGGAAGTAGCGCATCACCTGGGGGTCGGCGCACAGCGCAGCGAACTCACGCAGGTCGTCGTCCTGCCACTGGCGCAGGATCAGGCGCGCGCTCTCCAGTTCGAGGATGGGGGTCATCAGGGCCGCTCCGCATTCACAGTCATGCAGTCTATAGCGTAGGCGCAGGCCTGGCCTTCACCTAGGCGTGAATGTATTTTTCACGCCCACTTCACCCGCCCCCGACAGCGCACTTCGCACAATGCCCGTATAGATCGCGGCCTGCCCGCGTCATCGGTCACCGGAGTGAAGCATGCAGTCGAGCAATACCCTGGAAAACCCCGCTGTTCACCTACCCCCCAAGCGACGTCGCCATTCATACAAGGCGCAGATCGCAGTCGTCGGCCTGCTCCTGGTGCTGGCCGCGCTGACCGCTTGGCTATCGACGAGGACGCACATCGTGGACCTTGCCACTGAACAACAGCTGAGCGACAGCGGCCTGCTGCAGGATTGGGCAGAGGGCGCGGTCATCGTCATGATCCGCCATGCCGAACGCTGCGACAGCGCCCCAGGCCCCTGCCTGGACGACCCAAGCGGAATCACCGTCTCCGGCAGCCAGGCTGCAACCCGGGTCGGTCAAGGTTTGCACGAACTGAGCCTGGACACAGCCGACCTGTACAGCAGCCCCAAGCTGCGCACCCGGCAGACGGCCCATTTCATTCTGGGCCAGCCCGTGCCCAACGCGAGCTGGCTGGAGCGCTGCGACAGCCGCTTTGCCGAAGAGGCCATAGCCCGCAAACGCCCGGGTCATAACCTGGTGCTGGTCACCCACAACGGTTGCATCGACCATTTCCAACGCTCGCTGAACGTACCCGGCGGCGAGCGGGAAAGCGGCTATGCCAGTGCGTTGTTCGTCTCAGTGGCCAGTAACGGCAAGGCACGCATCCTCGGCCGCCTGAACGAGCCTGACTGGCAGCGCGTGTTGGCCACAATCGGTCGATAACCCCGTTCGCAAGGGCTTCGTTCTTGATCGCGGGACAAGCCCGCTCCCACAGAGGTCAGCGCTTGTCACTGGCTCTTTGCGCGGCCACACATAACTATTTGATTTTGCGGGATCTTGGAGCGGGCTTGTCCCGCGATCAAGGGCTAAGCCCTTGTCAGGCGACGGTGATATCGGGCCCGGCCTGCTCGCGCCTCGGTGGTATCCCCGGGCTACTGCTGGCAAGATCAGCGCCTGCCCCTAGACGCGATACCACCATGCCGTTGCCGCTGATCTACCACGACGACTACAGCCCGGAATTCCCACCCGAGCACCGCTTCCCCATGGACAAGTTCCGCCTGCTACGCGATCACCTGGTCGACAGCGGCCTGGCCATGGACACCGAGCTGCTGCGTCCGCAGATCTGCCCCAATGACATCCTCGCCCTGGCCCATGACCGCGGCTACATCGAACGCTACATGCAGGGCGAGCTGTCCCGTGAAGACCAGCGCCGCCTCGGCCTGCCCTGGAGCGAGGCCTTGGCGCGGCGTACCGTGCGCGCCGTGGGCGGCTCGCTGCTGACCGCCGAAATGGCCCTTGAACAGGGCATCGCCTGTCACCTGGCCGGCGGCACCCATCATGCTCATTACGACCACCCGGCCGGGTTCTGCATCTTCAACGACCTGGCGGTGATCAGCCGCTACCTGCTGGAAGCCGGTCGCGTGCACCGGGTGCTGATCTTCGACTGCGATGTCCACCAGGGCGACGGCACCGCACGTATCCTCCACGACACGCCCGAGGCCATCACCGTGTCGCTGCATTGCGAGCAGAACTTCCCCGCGCGCAAGGCCCAGAGCGATTGGGACATCCCCTTGCCCCGTGGCATGGGCGACAATGCCTACCTGAAGGTGGTGGACGATGCCCTGAACTACCTGCTGCCGCTGTATCAGCCGGACCTGGTGCTGTACGACGCCGGCGTGGACGTGCACAAAGACGACGCCCTGGGCTACCTGCAACTGACCGATGCGGGCCTGGCCGCCCGTGACGAGCATGTCATGCGCCATTGCCTTGGACGCGACATTCCCGTAGCCGGGGTGATTGGCGGTGGCTACAGCAAGGACCGCCAGGCCTTGGCCAAACGCCACGGTATTCTTCATCACAGCGCGGCGCGGGTGCTCGGTTGTTCACAATGACTGTGGAACCGCCTGTGGATAACCTGCGAGAAAGCCGCTGCAGGCCTTTAACCGCCTGATGTACAAAGCGCTGGTTATTTTTTGCACAGTGTTTCCCCAGGCCTGCCTGGGGTAGAATGCCGGCTCTTTTCCACAGCCTGAAAACCTCCATGCCCAGCCAACGCCCCGCCTCCCCTCCCCTTGTCGCCGTCATCGGTGGCGGCCCCGCCGGCCTGATGGCTGCCGAGGCACTGGCAGGCGCCGGCATGGCCGTGCAGGTGTTCGACGCCATGCCGTCGGTGGGCCGCAAGTTCCTGCTGGCCGGCGTGGGCGGCATGAACATCACCCATTCCGAACCTTACGCAGCCTTCGTTGCGCGCTACGCCGAGCGTCACGACAAAATCGAAGCCCTGCTTCGCGACCTGGACGCCGAGGCCTTGCGCCAATGGATCCACGGCCTGGGCATCGAGACCTTCGTCGGCACGTCCGGTCGGGTGTTCCCCGGCGACATGAAGGCCGCGCCACTGCTGCGCGCCTGGCTCAAGCGCCTGCGCGACAGCGGTGTGGTTATCCACACCCGCCACCGCTGGCTGGGCTGGAACGACGACGGCGCCTTGCGAATCGCTTATCCACAGGGCGAACTGCATCTGCACGCCGATGCCGTCGTCCTGGCGCTCGGGGGCGGCAGTTGGGCGCGCCTGGGTTCCGATGGCAGCTGGCAGTCATTGCTGGCCGAACGGGGTGTGGATATCTCGCCGCTGCGACCGAGCAACTGTGGCTTCGAAGTGGAAGGATGGAGCGAGCTGCTCAAAGCGAAGTTCGCGGGCGCGCCCCTGAAGAACATCGCCCTGAGCGTGCCGGGCAGTACACCGCGCAAAGGTGAATTCATCCTCACCGCCCAAGGCGTGGAAGGCAGCCTGGTCTATGCGTGGTCTGCAGCGGTGCGCGAGACCATCCACCGCAATGGCCGGGCCACTTTACTGCTTGACCTGCTGCCGGACCGGCCTGTGGATAAAGTCATTCAGGCCCTGGCCAAGCCGCGAGGGTCCCGCTCCATGGCTAAACACTTGCAAAGCCAGTTGGGGATCGACGGGGTCAAGGCGGCATTGCTGCGTGAATTGACCGACCCGGCGACCTTCGCTGACCCCGCTTCGCTGGCCAAGGCGATCAAGGCCCTGCCGATCGAACTGGTGCGCACGCGGCCATTGGACGAGGCGATCAGCAGCGCCGGTGGCGTGCGTTTCGAAGGGGTGGACGAAGGCTTGATGCTCAAGCAAATGCCTGGCGTATTTTGCGCGGGGGAAATGCTCGATTGGGAGGCGCCGACCGGGGGTTACCTGCTAACCGCCTGCTTTGCCAGTGGGCTGCGAGCGGGCAAGGCGGCCGTGCAGTGGCTGGAGCGGCGTCGCTGATAATGGGGCTGCTTCGCAGCCCAATCGCGGGACAAGCCCGCTCCAACGAAGACCGTGTGGGAGCGGGCTTGCCCCGCGATTGGGCCGCACAGCGGCCCCAAGCGCTCAAGGCTTACGCTTACGCGGCCCGCTGTTGAAACTCGGCACCTTGCGCACCGGTTTGACCGCAGGCTCCGAAAAACTCGCCTCGGCACTGTCCATCCAACGCCCCAACCCACGCTTGGCGCTGGTCTCCTTCGGCTTCTTGGGCTTTTTCGGCTTCTTCAGCACCTGCCCATTGGCATCGGTCAACGGCACCCGGTGATCTGGAATGAAGTCCGGCTCTTCATGGCGCGCCAGCGTCTGGCGAATCAGCGTCTCGATGGCCGCCAGCAGCTGCACTTCATCGGCACACACCAGCGAGATCGCCTCGCCTTTGTTGCCCGCCCGGCCGGTGCGGCCGATACGGTGCACGTAGTCTTCGGCCACGATCGGCAGGTCGAGGTTGACCACCAACGGCAAGTCGTCGATATCCAGGCCCCGGGCGGCGACATCGGTGGCCACCAGCACTTGGATCTCACGCGCCTTGAAGCTGTCCAGGGCGCGCTGGCGGGTGGCCTGCGGGCGGTCGCCATGGATGCCATCGGCATTCACGCCTTCGCCCAGTAGCCGCTCCACCAGCTGGTCGACGCCATTGCGTGTCTTGGCGAACACCAACACCTGCTTCCAGCGCTGCTTACGCAGCAAATGGCAGAACAGGTCGGCCTTGCGCTTCTTGTCCACCGGTACCAACCACTGCTTCACGGTGCTGGCGGTGGTGTTGCGTGGGCTGACCTCGATGCTCAGCGGATCGTTCAAGGCCAGGCCCGCGAGCATGCGGATCTGGTCGGAGAAGGTCGCGGAGAACAGCAGCGTCTGGCGTTTGCGCGGCAAGGCGGCATACACCGCCTGCAGCTCTTCGGCAAAGCCCAGGTCGAGCATGCGGTCGGCCTCGTCGAGCACCAGCACCTGCACCTGGCCGAACTTGACCGCGTTCTGGCGGAACAGGTCGAGCAGGCGGCCGGGGGTGGCCACCAGCAGGTCGACGCCCCGACGCAGGCGCATCATCTGGGGGTTGATGCTGACTCCGCCATACACCGCGTAAGTGCTCACCGGCAGGTTTTCGGCGTACTCGCGAACGTTGGCATGAACCTGCTCGGCCAGTTCGCGGGTCGGCACCAGCACCAGGGCACGAATGGAATTGCTCTGCACCTTTTCCCCTTCCAGGGCCAAGCGCTGCAGAACCGGCAAGGCGAAACCGGCAGTCTTGCCGGTGCCGGTCTGGGCGGCGGCCATCAGGTCGCGGCCGGCCAGCACGGCAGGAATGGCCTGGGCCTGGACCGGGGTGGGAGTGGTGTAGTCCAACTGCTGCAGGGTGCGCAACAAGGGTTCGATCAGGCCGAGTTTGGCGAAATTCATGGAGATACCGTCAGGGGTTCAGCGAAGGCGGCAGTTTACCGCAACCGGTGCCTTCCCTGGGGCCAACGTCGGCCTATCTGTAGGAGCGGCCTTGGTGCCGCGAAAGGGCCGCACAGCGGCCCCGGCAAACCCAACCTACTTACACATCTCGCCCTTGAGTGGCACCGGTTGCTCAGGTGCCTTGCGCCATTGCGGCAGGCCGATCAACACCACCGCCCCGATGATCACCGCCATCGCCACGCACTCCTCCACACCGATCTGCTCACCTGCGAAAACGATGCCCAACAGCACCGCCACCGCCGGGTTGACGTACGCATAGCTGGTGGCCGCCGCCGGGCGCACATGCTTGAGCAGGTACATGTAGGAGCTGAACGCCAGGATCGAACCGAAGAACACCAGGTACGCCAGCGCCCCCCAACCCGCTGCGGTAGGCATCTGCACCAGGCGCTCACCGCTGACCGCACTGCCGATCAGCAGCGCGGCCCCACCGACCAGCATCTCGGCAGCACTGGCCATGGCCCCCTGGGGCAACGGCAGGCTCTTGCTCCACACCGAGCCAAAGGCCCAGGCCGCTGCGGCGAACAGGATCAGCGCCGCGCCCATGGGGCTGGCCTGCAGGTTGGAGCCCAGGTTGAGCATGCCGATACCCACCAGGCCAAGGACGATGCCCGCCCACTCCAAGCGCGAATTGCGGTGCCCGAACAGCAAGCCGAACACCAGGGTGAACAGCGGCACCGTCGCCACCGCCAGCGCCGCAACGCCCGACGCCACCCCGGCATGCTCGGCCAGAGTCACGCCGCCATTGCCGCAACTGAGCAGCAAGAAGCCGATCGCGCCCGCCGCGCGCCACTGGGGCCAGGTCGGCGCGGGGACGCCACGCCAGCGCAGGAAGCCATACAACAGGCTGCCGGCAATGACGAAACGCACCCCGGCCATGAGCATCGGCGGCCAGGACTCGACCCCGATACGAATGAATAGGTAGGTGGACCCCCAGACCAGGTAGAGGGCCAGGAAGGCGCCGATGAGCAACAACGGGACAGGACGGGAGGCAGACATGGGAAAACACTCGAAATCCGTTTACGGGTGACTTAGTTTAGAAAGCGCATCACGTAAACTTAAGTTACAAAACAACTTTAAATGACCGTAACACTTTGCAAAGCATGGTTATGCGATGCCTTTACCATCGATTGCAAAGTTGACTGGAATCGCCATGGACAAGTACGACCGCATGCTACTCGCCGCCCTGCTGGAAAACGGCCGGGCCACCTACGCGCAACTGGCTCGCCAGGTGAATCTGTCCGCCCCGGCAGTGGCCGAGCGGGTCGCCAAACTGGAGGCCAGCGGCGTGATCACCGGCTACACCGCCAAGGTCGACCTGGAGAAGATCGGCCTGCCGATCCAATGCGTGATCGAACTGCGCCTGGCCAGCCACGGCAACCAGCAGGCCTACGACGCCCTGTCGCGGATCCCGCAGCTCACCGAATGCCATCGGGTGACGGGCGACCCTTGCGTGATCATGCAGGCGGCCGTGGGGTCGATGAGTGAACTGGAAGCTTTGATCAACCAGGTGTCGCAGCTGGGTTTCAGCAAGACCTCGATCATTCTTTCCAGCGCCGTGGAGCGACGGGTGCCGCTTGGGCAGTTGGAGGGCAATAGCAGGAAGGCCTGATGTTAATAGCCCATGTTGGCCCAATCGCGGGACAAGGTCACTCCCACTCGGTCTGGTGAACATGAACCTTGTGGAGCGGGCATGTCCCGCGATTTTATCCCTGAGGATGGGCTCAATGGCGCAGCAACAGCGGCCCCTCGATCGGCACATACCGGCTGGCCGCCCGGATCAATGACAACGCGGTAAGCCCAGGCACCCCATACACCACTGCCTCGACACCGTGACGCTCGCGTGCCCGCTCTAGCAGCAAATCGAAATCACCATCGCCGGAGGCCAGCACCACCTGGTCGACCCGGCTGGCGGCATCGATCACATCGAGGGTGATGCCCACGTCCCAGTCCCCTTTTGCCGAACCGTCGCTGCGCTGGATGAACGGCTTGAGCCGCACCTCGAAACCCAGGTTGCGCAAGATCTGCTGGAACTGTTGCTGCTTGCTGTCACCGCGGTCGATGGCATAGGCCACCGCCTCGACGATCTGCCCCTGGCGGCTTACATCGGCCCAGAGCGCGGCGTAGTCGAAGTGGCAGCCATGCACCTGGCGTACGGTGTAGTAGAGGTTCTGCACATCGGCGAACAACGCGATCTTCTTCACCCCGACCTCTCTGGCTGCGTGAAGGGGGCCGCACGGCCGCAGCCCCCAATGCGTGCCAGTATGCCAGAGGCATCAGACGAAGGTGTCGTCGTCGGAGAAGAAGCCGCCGCCATCGCTGCCGTAGTCGCTGTCGGCGAAACCGCCCTGGTCGTAGCCGTAGTCACCGTTGTCGGCCACCTGGGGTTGGCTGCCCTGGTCGTTCCAGCCGCCGTTGTCGCTGGCCGGCGCCGGTTCTTCCTTGATCACCTCAACCACTTCCTCAGGTTGGGAACCATGGTTGAACAGGCTGCTGATGCCTTGCGCCAGCAGCACACCACCGGCCACACCCGCAGCGGTCTGCATGGCGCCGCCCAGGAAACTGCTGGCGCCACTGCGCGCCGGGGCGGCATTGAACGCAGGCTGCTGGCGCTGGCCGAAACCTGGGGCCGACGGCTCACGCCAACCGCCACCGGAGGCCGCAGGCGCGACCGGGCGCTGGGGTTGGGGAGCTGGCGCCGCCTCGCGCGCACCGCCGCCGAACAGCCCCGACAGGAACCCTCCGCCACCACTGCCGCTGCGGCTCGCCTCAGCTTGCGCCCGGGCCTGCTTGAGCTCGGCCTCGAGCTGCTTGTTCTGCTCGTCCAGACGCTTGATCGCGGCCTCCTGGACCAGGATCGCCTGGGCCATGTAATACGGCGCCGCAGGCTGCTGACGCAGGTGTTCCTCGATGCGCGACTGCGCCTGGGCGTCGCGGGCCTGGCCTGCATCCTCGGCTTGCTTGATGCGGCCGAACAGGCCGTCGATCAGGGTTTGCTCTTCAGTGTTCATGGGCTACCTCGTGCACAGGGCGAACATCGGATAGCGTCAAAGATGGGGCTCGCGGACGACGGATTCAATCAGCCAAAGGGTGAAACTTTTTTCAGCGAGCAGCGGACTGGGCTAAAGTTACGCCCTGCTTTTTCTGCCATGCGATATAGACCCGATGAATCCGCTGAGCGTCCTGCGCGACTCCCTGTACTTTTTCCGCCGCCACCTGGTGAATATTCTCCAGCTCTGCCTGCCCTTGGTGGCGGCCGAGGCCCTGTGCACCCAATTGCTGTACCGTCAGCTGGGCGACGAGGCCTCCCCGGCCTACGGCATGTTGGTCAGCCTGTTGTTCTACCCGCTGTACAGCGCCGCCCTGATCCTCTACATGGACACACGCAGCAATGGCCAGGACATCGCCAAGCGCAACCTGTTCGCCCGCGCCGTGCAGTTGTGGCCTGCGCTGGCTTTACTGATCCTCATCAGTTCGCTGCTGATCATGGCGGGCCTGGCGCTGTTCATCTTCCCGGGCGTGTGGATCATGATCAACCTGGTGTTCGCCGAGTACCTGCTGGTGCTGCGCGGCCTGCCGGTGGTGCAGGCCATGCGCGAAAGCGCCCGGATGACCACCGGACACTTCATGCGCATCCTGATCTGCATGCTCGCCGTACTGGCCCCACTGTGGCTGCTCGACGGCCTGCTGTTGATGGCCTTCCCCGAGCCGCAGCCGGGCGTGCAACTGGCGCTGGACAGCCTCAGCGGCTTCCTGCAGCTGTTCAGCAGCGTGGTGCTGTACCGCCTGTTCATGCTGCTGGAGGGCGAAGCCGGCGCGTGAGTCCAGCCGCCCGACGTACTGTTTCCCGCCTCCATTCACCGGTATCGGCTCGCAGACTCGACCGGCGGGCAGCACCCCGCTGCCCTTGAATGGACAAGGAGATTTCCATGACAGACGTCAACGACCCTCTGGTGATCAGCGAGACACTCGAAGCCTTCCAGGGACGAATCTACATGCTGGTCGATGGGCGGTCCGTCCCGTTACGGCTCAGCCGCAGCGATGACAAGTTCCACTGGGGCCTGAACCCTGAAGATGACTGGCTACAAGCGGGCGGAGCCAAGGAATCTCCGGTGTTCCACTTCGCCTTCCACTCCCATGCCGAAGGCCGCTACCACTTCGTCATTACCGGCACGGGTTGGCGAGCGAGCCAGAAGCTGGGCACCAGCCGCAACGGCTACCTGGGGCTTTACAAAGTCGCCGATGTCACCGACTTCTGGAAGCTGGAGCCTCTGAGCTGGACCGAACAGGGCCTGCATTGTCGCTGGCGTGATCACCGAGGGCATCAAGTCAAGGCCATCGCGGACACACCCCATCGCGACCGTGGTACCTATTACCACCTGAATGTCGAAGAAGGCGTGACACACGAATTCCTGATCGAGCGCGTGGGCTGACTTGGCCCCGATTCACGTGCCCCTGGGCTTGGCCCGTGCGGTGGCTTCGGCCACCAGCGGGTCATCCGGCCAGTAGTGCTTGGGATAACGCCCCTTGAGGTCCTTCTTGACTTCCGTATAGGTGGTGCGCCAGAAGTTGGCCAGGTCCTGGGTGACCTGTACCGGTCGCCGTGCCGGCGACAGCAGGTGCAGCTTGACCTGCTGGCGGCCCTGGGCGATGCGCGGTGTATCGGCCAGGCCGAACAGCTCTTGCAGGCGCACGGCGAGGATCGGCGGGGTTTCGCTGTAATCCAGGCGGATGTTCGAGCCAGAGGGCACGGCCAAGTGCGCCGGCGCCCATTCATCCAAGCGCTGCGGCAATGGCCAGGGCAGCAGGTTGCGCAACATCGATGCCAGGTCCAGCTGGGCGAAGTGGCTCAGGCGCGAGACCTTGCCCAAGAATGGCTGCAGCCAGTCTTCCAGGCGCGCGAGCAGCGCCTCGTCGGACAGGTCCGGCCATTCGCTGTGGCCATCTTTTTCCATATCCAGCTGCCGCAGCAGCGCCACCCGCGCCTGCCACTGGCGCAGCTCCGGGGTCCAGGTCAGCAGGTTGAGCCCCTTGCGCCGGACCAGTTCGAGCAATGCCTTGGCTCGAGCGTCGTCGTCCAGGCCAGGCAGCGCCTCGCGGCTGAGCACCAGTTCACCTACCTTGGCTTGACGCTCGGCACGCAGGACCTGTTCACGCTCATCCCACTCGAGGATATCGACCCGCTCGAGCTGCTCGGCGAGCACATTCTCGAACAGCGTCGGGTCGAGCTCAGCGGCCAGGTAGATCCGCTCTTCCCGCTGGCCCTGGCGACTGCCCAGGTCAGCGATCACCAGCCAAGGGCATTTCATCAAGCCATCGACCTCGGCGAACAAAGCAGCGCGGCCATTGGCCAGGCGATATTCGGCCCCGCCCTCGCGACGCTGCCGGGCGATGCGGTCCGGGTAGGCCAAGGCCAGCAATGCGCCCAACCAGCGTGGATGGTCCGGGTCGGCAACCGATGCGCCGGCCTTGCCGCGTAGCAAGCCTCGGTATTGTCTGGCCAACTGCCGCGCACGCTGCACGCCGCCCTGCCCGCCCCGGGCGGCCTTGCTTTCCCCGCTAACCAACGCCAGGCGGCTGTGCAGGTCGGCGCCGCCGCCACGCTGGATATCCCGCTCCCCCAATAGAGCCGCCACGTCACAAGCCATCTGGGCCAGGCCCAGGTCCTGGCCACGCAACAGCAAGTGGGCGATACGCGGATGGGCCGGCAGTTCGGCCATGGCCAGGCCATGCTCGCTGAGGTTGTCCCGACTGCCGGGCTTGAAGGCTTTCAGGCGCGCCAACAAGTCCTGGGCTTGGGCCAGGGCGGCGGCGGGAGGCGAGTCGAGCCAACGCAACTGATCCGCCGTCACGCCCCAACGCGCCAACTGCAGGGCCAGCCCGGCCAGGTCGGCCTGTAGAATTTCGGCGCTGCCATGGGCCGCCAGCTGATCGTGCTGGGCCTCGGACCACAGGCGATAGCACACGCCCGGTTCCAGGCGTCCGGCGCGGCCGGCGCGCTGGGTGGCGCTGGCGCGGGAGATGCGTTGGGTATCCAGGCGGGTCATGCCACTGCCGGGGTCGAAGCGCGGCACCCGCGCCAGCCCCGCATCGACCACCACACGCACGCCATCGATGGTCAGGCTGGTCTCGGCGATATTGGTCGCCAGCACGACCTTGCGCAGCCCCTTGGGTGCCGGGTCGATGGCCGCGCGTTGGGCATCGAGGTCCAGCTCGCCATGCAACGGGCAAAGCAGGAGGTCGGCGCGCTCGCCCAGCGCCTCCTGCAATGCCTGGTGTACGCGGCGGATCTCAGCCTGGCCAGGCAGGAACACCAGCAAGCTGCCAGGCTGCTCCGCCAAGGCTTGCAGCACGCAGTCGACCACCCGCGGCTCGACGAATTCCCCCGGCTGGAAGGGGCGGCTCCAGCGGATATCCACCGGGTGCATGCGCCCTTCGCTGCTGATGATCGGTGCATCGTCGAGCAAGCGCGAAAGGCGTTCGCCCTCGAGGGTCGCGGACATCAGCAGGATCTTCAGCGGCGGCTCGTCACGCAGCAGCTCCCGGCCATTGAGGCTCAGGGCCAGGGCAAGGTCGGCGTCGAGGCTGCGTTCGTGGAATTCATCGAAGATCAGCAGCCCTACCCCCTCCAGCGCAGGGTCGGCCTGCAAGCGGCGGGTGAGGATGCCTTCGGTGACCACTTCGATACGTGTATTGGGGCCGACTTTGCTGTCCAGGCGGATGCGATAGCCCACGGTTTCGCCGACCTTTTCACCCAGCTCGCTGGCCAGGCGCTCGGCGGCTGCGCGGGCGGCCAGGCGGCGGGGCTCGAGCATCAGGATGGTCTGCCCGGCCAACCATGGCTCATCGAGCAGGGCCAGAGGTACGCGGGTGGTCTTGCCGGCGCCGGGCGGCGCCTCGAGCACGGCCTCGTCGCGCTCGGTCAGGGCCTGGCGCAAGGCGGGCAATACGGCATCGATTGGTAATGAAATCATGGTGGTCCTCGAACTGTGGTCCGAGTATAACGGCGAACCACGCCTGGCTTATCATGGTCTGAACAACAGGAGCTGGCGTTTGGCCTGCTCCTTCGGGTTACCGTTTCGGAGATTCACATGCGCATCCACTCCCGCATCATCGGTGGCGCCCTCATCGCCACTTTGCTGGCCCAGCTCACCGCCTGCGGCACCATCTTCTACCCAGACCGCCGCGGCCAGATCGAAGGTAAGATCGACCCGGTGGTCGCTGCCCTGGACGCCATCGGTATCCTCTTCTATGTCATCCCGGGCCTGATCGCTTTTGGTGTCGACTTCGCCACCGGTGCCATCTACTACCCCGGCGGCACCACAGCCCATGTCGACCCGGCCAAGCTCAAACCCGCCATCAAGGCCGACGGTCAGGTCGACAACGCCAAGCTGCAGGCTATCCTCGAAAGCGAACTGGGCCAGCGCCTGCCGCTGAACGACCCACGGCTGATCCAGCACCGTGGCAGCGTCGAGCAGTTGGCCGCCTACGGCCTGGCCCCGGCCGCCTGATCGACGGGAACACCTGCCCGGCATGACCTCCAGCGCCGAACACCAACGCCTGCTGCGGCTGGCCACGCGCGCCTCCCTGGCCGTGGCCAGCCTGCTCGTGCTGAGCAAGGCCGTGGCCTGGTGGTTGAGCGGCTCGGTCAGCTTGCTGGCCGGCCTGACCGACTCGGCGCTCGATGCGGTCGCCTCCTTTCTCAACCTACTCGCGGTGCATTACGCCTTGCGCCCGGCTGACGACGACCATCGCTTCGGCCACGGCAAGGCCGAAGCTCTGGCCGGCATGGCCCAGGCGCTGTTCATCGGTGTCAGTGCGGTATTGATCGGGGTACAGGCGGTCGAGCGGCTGCAATCGCCACAGCCGTTGGGCGACACCGCCGCCGGTATCGTTGTGATGGTGCTGTCGCTGGTGCTAACCCTGGCTCTGCTGGCGTTCCAGCGCAAGGTGATCCGCGCCACCGGCTCCACCGCAGTGCGCGCCGACTCGCTGCACTATCGCTCCGACCTGCTGCTCAACGGCAGCATCCTGCTGGCCCTGTTGCTCGCTCGCTTCGGCTGGCCACAGCTCGATGCTCTGTTCGGCCTGGGCATCGCCGTCTACATCTTGTGGAGCGCGCTGCAGATCGCGCGCGAGAGCACGGCGATCCTGATGGACAAGGAACTGCCTGCCGACATCGGCGAGCGCATGCTCGAGCTGGTGTGTGCCATTCCCGGGGTGAAAGGGGCACATGACTTGCGTACGCGGGTCTCGGGCAATCGCTGGTTCGTCCAGTTGCACCTGGAACTGCCAGGCGAACTGGCCCTGCATGACGCCCATGCGCTGTGCGTACAAGCCTCCGAGGCGATCCGCCAGCGTTATCCACAGGCGGACGTGATGGTGCATGCCGACCCGGTGTAGCCAACGCCTCAGTTCACGCTATAGCCCCGATCGCTCAGACACGCCCCCAGGGCTCGGTGATACGCATCCGCGACATGGACCGGCGGGGCGGAAGACGCCGAAGCCGGGTCGAACCCCGATTGCTGCACGGCCCAGCGGTGACACTGGTAGCGGTCCCGGTCCTGTTGTGCGGGTGTCTGACCGGACAGCGGGTGGGCGACCACATCGTAGCCAGTGCCCAATGCCGGCCCCGGTGGCGGCAGGATGTTGGGTGGGTTGACCACCACATAGCCCTGGTCGCCGCCCAGGTATTGGTAATAGCTGTCGGCCACCAGGAAGAACAGTGAATCTCCGATCCAGACTTCCCTGGCGTAGGTGGGCAGGTAGCTCACCCGGACGCCGTATGGCGGCGTCACCACGATATAGCCACCACCGTTGGGCCTGTACCAATAGCCGCCGGAATAGAAATAGTCCTGCCCCTGGTAAGGCACCTTCCAGTAGCGGTCCGGAAAACGATCGACCCTGTGCCCCGGACGATACTGCGGCCCCGGGCCCCAGCCATCGCCATGGCCATCGGGGCGCCCGGCCCAATTGCCACCCGGGCGCTGCCCGTGCCCGCCTGCATCCCAATGCCCACCGCGACGAGGAATATCCTGGTAATAGCCCTGGCGGGGCGGCTGAGTCTGGCGCACTTCGTCCCGCGAATTGAGTGGCGAGGTGCCCATGGCGCCGCCATTGGGATCCTGCGGGCCAGGCTCTTGGGCCAATACACCCAGGCTGATACCCAGCCCCAGTAAACCAATACCGGCCAATTGCCAGATGCGCGACGTCATGATGCCCTCTCGAAAACCGCTGGATCTGCCAGCAGTCTACCGCGCCCGCAGGTGGGCGGATGAAATCCAGGATTGAGTAGGAGACGGGCTCTCACCCGTCGTCCTCTCACACCACCGTGCGTACGGTTCCGTACACGGCGGTTCAGGTTATGCGGCTAAGCCTGT
>NZ_JADLJL010000019.1 GCF_015680235.1 Pseudomonas guariconensis | reverse complement strand
GCTCCCACACTATTGCTGTGGGAGCCGGCTTGCCGGCGATGGGGCCGACGCATTTGCAGCAGGAAAAAAAAGCGGAAAGCACCGGATGGGGTCGGCACTTTCCGCTTGAGTGACGCAGGGGGGCTTGCGCTTAGAACTTGGCTTCCAGGTCGACCTGCAAGGTGTCGACGTCGGCGTTGCTGTTCGGCAGCTGGGACAGGTCGGTCTTGGCCATCAGGTAGGCCGCGCCCAACGAGAAGTTCTTGTCGATCTCGTAGCCAACCTTGAACTTGTGACCGCGCGACCCGGTGAAGCCGGCGCCGAAGTCGGAGTCGGTGAAGGCGCTGACCACCGCGTTGCGCTGCACGTCGCGGTAGTTGTAGTCCAGGCTCCAGGCACCGAGCTTGGTCTTCAGGCCGGCCAGCCAGGCCTTGTCTTCGCCGTCGGTGCTCTCGGTGTTCTTCACGTACTGGCCGTAGGCCGACAGCGGGATGGCAAAGCCGGTGAAGTCCACCTGGCCGAAGCCTTCCACCAGGTTGAACTCGTTGGTGGTGTTGCCGAAGGCGCGCAGGGCCGCGGATTCCTTGTCGTTGTCATAGCCGTAGATGCTGGTACCCACGGTGACCTTGACGGTGTCGGCCGCATCGAAGCGAGCCCCCAACTGGCCGTGGTACAGCTGCGCGTCGTGCTTGAACTGCACGCCGTCGCCGTCCACGTTGTCCTTGAGGTTGTAGTGACCGGCGCTGCCGAACAGCTCGGCGCCGCCCAGGTCGGTCTTGTAGGTGACAGCCACGCCTTCTGGGTTGATGTCGCTGTCCCAAATGATATCGCCCATGCTCACCCAAGGCTGAGGCATCTTACCGCCGATCAGGTGCAGGTTAGGCACGGCGGTTGGGTGCCAGTCGAGATAAGCCAGGTCTACCCACAGCGACTTCTTCTCGAAATAGTTGTCCAGGCTCTGGTTGGTGGAGCGGGCATCGGCGCTGCTGCCGGTGGCCACGCGGATGCCGGCATCGACTTGCGGGTTGATCTGGCTGTAGAAGCCGACGCGGGCACGGACGCGTTCGCGGTCCTGGTTGCCGCTGCGGCTGTTGGGGTTGTCGACGTTGACGTCTTCGTAGCGCAGGCGCACGTCGCCCTTGATCTGGGTCTTGGCGGCCCATGCCACTTTCTGCTCGAAGGAGCTCAGGCGATCGGCCTGGGCCTTCTGCTCTGCCTTTTCCTTGGTTTCCTTGGCCAGATCGGCCTGCAGTTCGTTGTACTGCGCCTGGTTGATCGAGCCGTTGGCGCGGAGCATTTCGAGCAGCTTGGCGTCGACTGCAGCACTGGCCGGAGCGCTCAGTGCCAGCATCATGCCGGTGAGGCTCACTCCGGTAAGTGTAGAAACAAGACGCATAAGGTTCTCCCTGTTGGAAAAAGTTGGGGAGGCGCTTGCGCCTGCCCCTTAGTTGGCATGCCTTCGGAAAGGCCCTGGCTAGAGGGGTTGCCGGGGTTCCGAAAAACAGGCGCCAGTATTGCGGGGAGGAATGACAGAATAATGTCTATTTGATGGCACTGCGGTTAAGTGAGGTTGAGTCGTGCGCGTTCATTTGAGTGTCGCGACCCACTTGGGGATACTGGCCACTTCCTGGCCTGTGAGTCGACATCGTGACCAGCCTGTACAGCCTTGCCCATCTGCGCGATCTGCCGGCGGCGACCTGGGACGCCCTGGTGCCTCCCGGCCAGCCGTTCCTGCGCCATGCCTTTCTCAGTGCCCTGGAGGACAGCGGCAGCGTCGCCCCCGCAACCGGCTGGGCGGCCGAGCACCTGGTGTTGGAACGCGATGGGCAGGTGCGCGCAGTGCTGCCGGCCTACCGCAAGTGGCACTCGTTCGGTGAGTACGTGTTCGATCACGGCTGGGCCGATGCCTGCGAACGCGCGGGCATTCGCTATTACCCCAAGCTGCTCGGCGCGGTGCCGTTCAGCCCGGTGAGCGGCCCGCGCCTGCTGGCGGCCGAGCCTGCGGATGGGTTGCTCATGCTGCAGGCCATTCCTGAGTACCTAGGCAAGGGCGAGCTCTCCGGCGCGCACATCAATTTCACCGACAGCACGCTCGACGAGCGCATCGCTGGCTTGCCAGGGTGGATGGAGCGCCTGGGTTGCCAGTTCCACTGGCACAACCGCGGCTACCGCGACTTTCAGGATTTCCTCGATACCCTGAGCTCTCGCAAGCGCAAGCAGATGCGCAAGGAGCGTGAACAGGTGGCCGGGCAGGGGATCGACTTCCGCTGGCTGCGCGGCGAGGAACTGAGCGAGGCGCAGTGGGACTTCGTCTACCTGTGCTATGCCAACACCTATGCGGTGCGGCGCCGCACGCCCTATTTGACCCGCGAATTCTTCAGCCTGCTGGCCGAGCGCATGCCCGAGGCGGTGCGGGTGGTGGTGGCCCGTCAACAGGGGCGTGAGGTGGCCATGGCCCTGAGCCTGGTGGGCGGTGACAGCCTCTACGGGCGCTACTGGGGGTGCCTGGACGAGTTCGATCGTCTGCATTTCGAAACCTGCTTCTACCAGGGCATGGCGTTCGCCATCGGCGAAGGGCTGCAACGGTTCGATGCCGGGGCCCAACGGGAGCACAAGTTGATCCGTGGGTTCGAGCCGGTGCTGACACGCTCGTGGCACTACTTGTTGCACCCGGGGCTGCGGCGGGCGGTGGGGGATTTCCTCGAGCAGGAGCGGGCGGGGGTGAAGGCCTATGCCGAGCAGGCGCGGGAGATGTTGCCTTACCGCAAGGTGTGAACTGGGCTTATCGCGGGGGAGAGCCACCGGACCCTGTAGGAGCGGCCTTGTGCCGCGAAAGGGCCGCAAAGCGGCCCCGTACCCGGCTCAATCCACCCCGACGAACCCACCGGTCTGGTGGTGCCACAACCGCGCATACAACCCGTGCTCGGCCAGCAACTGGGCATGGGTGCCGCTTTCGACGATATGCCCTTTGTCCAGCACCACCAGCCGGTCCATGCGGGCAATGGTGGACAGGCGGTGGGCGATGGCGATCACCGTCTTGCCTTGCATCAAGGTCTCCAGGCTTTCCTGGATCGCTGCCTCGACTTCCGAATCCAGCGCTGAGGTGGCTTCGTCCATGATCAGAATCGGCGCGTTCTTGAGCAGCACTCGGGCAATGGCGATGCGCTGGCGCTGACCACCGGAGAGCTTGACGCCGCGTTCGCCCACATGGGCATCGAACCCGGTGCGTCCCTGGGCGTCGGAGAGCTGCGGGATGAATTCGTCGGCCCGGGCCCGGCGCACGGCCTCCCAGACTTCCGCCTCGCTGGCATCCGGTCGGCCATACAGGAGGTTGTCGCGGATCGAGCGGTGCAGCAGCGAGGTATCCTGAGTGATCATGCCGATCTGGGCGCGCAGGCTGGCCTGGTTGACCTCGGCGATGTCCTGGCCGTCGATGAGGATACGCCCGCTGTCCACGTCGTATAGGCGCAGCAACAGGTTGACCAGGGTCGACTTGCCGGCGCCGGAAGGGCCGATCAGGCCGATCTTCTCGCCGGGGCGGATGTCCAGGTCCAGCCCATCGATGACCTTGCTGCCCTTGCCGTAATGAAAGCCTACATGGTCGAAGTGCACTGCGCCACGGCTGACCTGCAAGGCCTGGGCGCCGGGCTTGTCGGTGACGCTGACCGGTTGGGCGATGGTCTGCAGGCCATCCTGGACCATGCCGATGTTCTCGAAGATGCCGTTGACCACCCACATGATCCAGCCGGACATGTTGATGATGCGGATCACCAGGCCGGTGGCCAGGGCGATGGCGCCGACGGTGATCAGCGATTGGCTCCACAGCCACAGCGCCAGGCCCGTGGTGCCCACCACCAGCAGACCGTTGAGGCCAGTGATGACCACATCCATGCTGGTGACCACCCGCGAGGCCAGCTGGGTCTTCTCGGTCTGCTCGCTGATCGCCTCGCGTGCATACTGCTGTTCATGGTCGGTGTGGGCGAACAGCTTGAGGGTGGCGATGTTGGTATAGCCGTCGACGATGCGCCCCATCAGCTTGGAGCGGGCGTCGGAGGAAATCACCGAGCGTTCCTTGACCCGGGGAACGAAATAGTAGAGCGCGGCGATGTAGCAGGCGATCCAGGCCAGCAACGGCAACATCAGCCGCCAATCGGCCTCGGCGAACAGCACCAGCGAGCTGATGGCATAGATGAGTACATGCCAGAGCGCGTCCACCGCCTGCACCGCCGAGTCGCGCAGGGAGTTGCCGGTTTGCATGATGCGCTGGGCGATGCGCCCGGCGAAATCGCTCTGGAAGAAGTTCAGGCTCTGCTTGAGCACGTAGGTATGGTTCTGCCAGCGGATCAGGCTGGTCATGCCCGGGCTGATGGTCTGGTGCACCAGCAGGTCGTGCAGGCCGAAGAACACTGGCCGCAACACCAGGACCACCACCAGCATCCAGGCCAGCTCGCCACTGTGCCGGCTGAAGAACTCGGTGCCCGGCGTGGCCTGGGCCAGGTCGATGATCCGGCTCAGGTAGCTGAACATGGCCACCTCGATCAGCGCGGCCACCAGGCCGACCACCAGCAGAGCGATGAAACTGGGCCAGACCTGGCGCAGGTAATACAGGTAGAACGGCCACACCTGGCTTGGCGGCGCCTCGCTGGGCGCCTCGCGGAAGATGTCGATCAGCTGCTCGAAACGGCGGTACAACATGGTGGACACACTCCTGTTCCATCCGACCTTCAGGCGGGTTCACATCCTTGTGAGACCTGCGATCAGTCGATGCGTTTGGCGGACTTGATGTACACCGGGTCCGCTGGTACGTCGCGCATGCCTTGCTTGATGGTGGTAGGCGAGTTGACGATCTGGTCGACCACCTCCATGCCCTTGGTCACCTTGCCGAACACCGCGTAGCCACGGTCGCGGCCCGGGTTGAGGAAATCGTTGTCGGCCACGTTGATGAAGAACTGGCTGGTAGCCGAGTTCGGGTCGGAGGTACGCGCCATGGCCAGGGTGCCGCGGGTGTTGGCCAGGCCGTTGCTGGCCTCGTTGCGGATCGGGTCGCGGGTTGGCTTTTGCACCATCTGGTCGGTGAAACCGCCACCCTGGGCCATGAAACCTGGGATCACGCGGTGGAAGATGGTGTTGTTGTAGAAACCGCTGTCGACGTATTCGAGGAAATTCTTCGTGCTGATCGGCGCCTTTTCGGCGTTCAGCTCGATCTCGACTTGGCCGAAGCTGGTGTCCAGCAGGACGTGAGGGGTCTTGTCCGAAGCCATGACGCTGGTGGCGAAGGCGACCGAGCAGGCGGTGAGCAGAAGTTTTTTCAGCATGGGCTCAAAGATCCTTGAGAAGTGGAAGCCGCTGCGAGGAAGTGCAGCAGGGTCTGGTTGAAGACCTCGGGTTGGTCGAGGGGGGTAGCGTGCCGGGAATCGGCGATGACTGCCAGTGTCGCCTGTGGCATCAGGGCGACATAGCGCTCCTTGAGTTGTATCGGGGTGTAATCGTGGTCGGCGGCGATCACCAGGGTCGGGCACTGGATCTGCCCGATGCGCGCCTGCACGCTCCAGTCGACGATGGCATCGAAGCTGCGCAAGTAGGCGCGCTTGTCGTTGCGCGCCCAGCGCTGGGCCATCGTGTGGCGCAGTTCGGTTTGTTCCGGCTTGGGGAACAGCCGCTCGGCCAGGCCCTTGCCGACCGTCTCGACACTGAGGATGCGCGCCAGGCTCCAGCGCTTGATCCACCAGACCCAATGGGCGAGGGAATTGCGCCGGACCTGCGGGGCGCTGTTGACGATGCACAGGCTGCGCAGCCAGGCGGGGTGGTCGACGGCGAACTGAAAACCCACCATGCCGCCCATGGACAGGCCCACGAAGTGCACCGGGCCGGTCTGCAGGTGCTCCAGCAGGGCCAGCAGGTCGGCGCTGAAGGTCGCGATCTGGTAGCCGTCGCGGGGCTTGTCGGAGCGGCCATGGCCGCGGATGTCCATCAGGATGACCCGGTAATGGCGGCTCAGTACGGGAACCTGGAACTCCCAGTCCTGGCAGCTGGAACCCAGGCCGTGCAGCAATAACAGGGGTTCGCCCTGGCCGTATTCCTCGTAGTGCAGGGTGCATCCTTCGTGCTCGAAATAGGCCATGGGCGCGGTCCTCTCAGGCTTGTGGGGGGGCTGCGAAGGGCACGTCCAATGGCGCTGTATCGAAATTGCGCAGCAGCTCGATGAGGATCTGCGTGGCCGGACCCAAGGTCTTGTCCTTGTTCGAGTAAAGGTAGAACAGTGGGTGGCGGCTGCCACCCTGGTCCAGCGGCAGCGGCTTGAGCAGGCCTTCGCGCAGCTCGCGCTCGATCATGTGCCGGGGCAGCCAGGCAAAGCCCAGGCCGCTGCTGACGAAGGTGGCGGCGGTGCCCAGGCTGCCGACCGTCCAGCGCTGCTCGGCGCCGAGCCAGCCGACATCGCGCGGCTGAGCGCGGCCGGAGTCGCGAATCACCACCTGCAACTGGCTTTCCAGGTCCTGGAAGGTGATTTCACGGCCCAGGCGGTGCAGGCTGTGCTCGGGGTGGGCGACGGCGATGAATTCCACCGAACTCAGTTCGGCTCCCAGGTAGCCACCGATGCTGTAGCTGCTGATGGCGAGGTCGGCAATGCCCTCGTGCAGCACCTCCTCGACGCCGGAGAGTACCTCCTCGCGCAGGCGTACCCGGCAACCGCGGCTTTGCGGCATGAAGGCGCTCAACGCCCGGACCAGGCGGGCGCTGGGGTAGGCGGCATCGACCACCACGCGTACTTCTGCCTCCCAGCCTTGCTCCATGTGATGGGCCAGGTCCTCGAGCTGGCTGGCCTGTTTGACCAAGTGGCGCGAACGGCGCAGCAGCACGTTACCGGCCTCGGTCAACACCGCCTTGCGCCCGTCGATACGCAGCAGCGGCACGCCCAGTTGCTCCTGCATGCGCGCCACGGTGTAGCTGACCGACGACTGCGAGCGGTGCAGGGCTTCGGCGGCCTGGGCGAACCCGCCATGGTCGACCACCGCCTGGAGGGTTCGCCACTGATCCAGGGTTACGCGTGGCGCTTTCATCTTCGGCTCCTGTTGTCCTAAGCTGCGCTCTTCCAAGGAGAGCGCCCAATGAAGAAATGTTGTGCGGCATTGCTGCTGTGCCTGCCCCTAGGGGCCATGGCCTACCCCATCGAGGTGGAGAAGGAACTGGCTGGGGTCAAGCTGGACTACACCACCTACGACACGGCCTATGACATCGGCAGCATCACCCTGAACAATTACGGGCAAGTGCCTGCGGCCTGCAAGGTGACCTTCCGCAATGGCCCCGAGGCCCCACGGGTACGCCGGGTGAACGTGCCGGCGGGCAAAAGCGTGGATGTCACCGCCAAGTTCAACCGTCAGATCATCAAGCTGCGCATCGCGGTGGACTGCAAGGCTGAATGAACGGAATAGTCGATAGATTGCACCCACTTTTTACGCTTTTTTATCGATAGGTCAAGCCTTAATCTCACCTCCAACGAATCGCAACCCTTTGTTCGCCGATGGAGGCTTCCATGTCCCGCGTACTGATCATCGAAAGCAGCGCCCGCCAGCAGGATTCCGTTTCCCGCCAACTGACTCAGGATTTCATCAAGCAATGGCAAGCGGCCCATCCGGGTGACGAGATCAAGCTGCGCGACCTGGCGGTGAACCCTGTGCCACACCTGGACGCCCATCTGCTCGGCGGCTGGATGAAGCCTGAGGAGCAGCGCAGCGCCGCCGAAGTGGATGCGCTGGTGCGCTCCAACGAGCTGACCGAGGAATTGCTCGAGGCCGATGTGCTGGTGATGGCTGCGCCGATGTACAACTTCACCATCCCCAGCACTCTCAAGGCCTGGCTGGATCACGTGCTGCGCGCCGGCATCACCTTCAAGTACACCCCGACTGGCCCGCAGGGCCTGCTGACCGGCAAGCGCGCCATCGTCCTGACGGCCCGGGGCGGCATCCACGCCGGTGCCGCCAGTGACCATCAGGAACCCTACCTGCGACAGGTCATGGCGTTCATTGGTATCCATGAGGTGGACTTCATCCATGCCGAAGGCTTGAACATGAGCGGCGACTTCCACGAGAAAGGCCTGAACCAGGCCAAGGCCAAGTTGGCCGCGGTGGCCTGACGCGCGACGCATTCCCAACCCCTGACACCTGTTGCTCCTTTGGGTGTACCTGCCCGGCCTGATGGCCGGGTTTTTTTATGGGTAGTGGTTGCCTTGGTAGAGGCCAAATGGGCCCGGGCTGCCGCTCCTACAATCCGCACAATCAAATCGCGCCTGAAAGCCTGGTCGGCACTGCCCCTACGTTCCTCATGGTTGAATAGCTCGAGGTCAACCCGCTAAGGTCCCCGCCTCGATCCTTGAGAGGCAACCATGGGCTACCTGATAATCGTCGCGCTGATCCAGGCGTATTCCTTCAACCTGATCGGCGTCTACCTGGCCGGCAACGTCGACAGCTACTTCGCGGTGCTGGCGCGCGTGGTGCTGGCCTTGCTGGTGTTCCTGCCGCTGACCCGCTGGCGCCAGGTGGAGCCGCGCTTCATGCGCGCGATGCTGCTGATCGGGGCATTGCAGTACGGCATCACCTACGTTTGCCTGTACCTGAGCTTCCGCGTGCTGACGGTGCCGGAGGTCTTGCTGTTCACCATTCTTACGCCCTTGCACGTGACCCTGATCGAAGACGCCCTGAACCGCCGCTTCAACGCCTGGGCGCTGCTGGCTGCCCTGGTGGCCGTGGCCGGTGCCGCAGTGATCCGTTTCGACAGCATCAGCGGCGAGTTCTTCATGGGCTTCCTGTTGCTGCAACTGGCCAACTTCACCTATGCGGCAGGCCAGGTCATGTATCGCCACCTGGTGGCCCGGCACCCCAGCGACCTGCCGCATTACCGGCGTTTTGGCTACTTCTACCTGGGCGCCCTGATCGTGGTGCTGCCGGCATTCCTGTTGTTCGGCAACTCCCAGCACCTGCCTGCGACCGACACGCAATGGCTGGTGCTGTTGTTCCTGGGGCTGGTCCCGACGGCGTTGGGGCTGTACTGGTGGAACAAGGGCGCGTGCCTGGTCCCGGGGGCCACGTTGGCGGTGATGAACAACCTGCACGTGCCGGTGGGGTTGCTACTGAACCTGCTGATCTGGAACCAGGACGAGCCGCTGGGGCGGCTCTTCGTAGGCGGGGCGATCATCGTGGCTTCGGTGTGGATGAGCCGGTTGGGTGTGCAGCGTCCGGCAACGCCGCAGGCGATGTCTCGTTGAGTCGGGAATGAGCGGGATTTTCCGCGATGCCGGCCCGCCCCGATAGGGGCGGGCTTGGTGTCGTGTAGACATGGCAAGGGCTTCGCCCTTGATCGCGGGGCAAGCCCGCTCCCACACAGCAGGCGCGCCAGCCGGTATGGTGGCGCGACCCTATGGATAGCCTTCAGGCCTCGCTCAGCTCGCTCAACCGTTGCGGCTCGTGAGCTGCCAGGGGCCTGGCGGCAAGCCCGATACGCATGTCATTGCCGCTGGGTTGCTGGTACAGGCTCAGGCCGAACTCCGGCAACACTGCCAGCAGGTAGTCGAAGATATCGCCCTGGATGCGCTCGTACTCGGCCCACGCCGTGGTGGTGGTGAAGCAGTAGATCTCCAGCGGCACGCCCTCGGCGGTGGTCTGCATCTGGCGGACCATGCAGGTCATGCCTTGCTGTACGTCGGGGTGGTTCTTCAAGTAGGCCAGGGCGAAGGCGCGGAAGGTGCCGATATTGGTCAGCTTACGGCGGTTGGCGGCAAGCTCGGCCACCGGCCCCAGGGCTTCGTTCCAGTTGCTCAGTTCCTGGCGCTTTTGTTTCAGGTAGTCGCCCAGCAGGCGGACCTGGCTCAGGCGCTGTTCTTCTTGTGCAGTGAGGAAACGCACGCCGGCGGCGTCGATGAACAGGCTGCGCTTGATGCGCCGCCCGCCGGACTGCTGCATGCCGCGCCAGTTACGGAACGACTCGCTCATCAGGCGCCAGGTGGGGATGGAAACGATGGTCTTGTCGAAGTTCTGCACCTTGACCGTGTGCAGGGTGATGTCCACCACGTCGCCGTCGGCGCCGACCTGGGGCATCTCGATCCAGTCGCCGACGTGCAGCATGTCGTTGCTGGTCAATTGCACGCTGGCGACGAACGACAGCAAGGTGTCCTTGTAGACCAACAGCAGCACGGCCGACATGGCACCCAGGCCGGAGAGCAGCAACAGCGGCGAGCGGTCGATGAGGGTGGCGACGATGACGATGGCGGCGAAGATCCACAGCATCATCTTGGCCAGTTGCACGTAGCCCTTGATCGAGCGCGTGCGGGCGTGCTCGGTGCGGGCATAGATGTCCAGCAGGGCATCGAGCAGGCACGAAAGGGCCATGGTCATGAACAGCAGAGTGAAGGCCAGGGCCACGTTGCCAAGGAAGTGCTGGGCGGTTTCGCCCAGCTCCGGCACGAGCTTCAGGCCGAACTGGATCACCAGGGAGGGCGTGGTCTGGGCTAGGCGGTGGAAGACCTTGTTGTGGCGCAGGTCGTCAAGCCACTTGAGCGGTTGTTGGCGGGCCAGCAGGCGGCTGGCGTGCAGCACCATGAAGCGGGCCAGGCGGCCGATGAGCAGGGAGATGACCAGTAGCGCGGCAAGGCCCAGGGCGGCGTGCAGGATGGGGTGTTGGTCGAGGGTGCCCCAGAGGTCGAGGGCGTCTTTCCAGAGTCGTTGGATATCCATGAGAGTTAGACGGGTCTGTATTGCGAAAACGAAGGCCCATTAGAACGCGGATTGGCGCCAAGGTGCCAAAAGAAATTCGGCGTCCGTCACGGAAAACGTTACCCTATGCAACTTGAATTTCCAGCGACTGCCCGAGGTACACCCGTGTTTTCCCAATTCGCCCTGCACGAACGCCTGCTCAAAGCCGTGGCCGAGCTGAACTTTGTCGAGCCGACCCCGGTGCAGGCGGCGGCCATTCCCCTGGCCCTGCAAGGGCGTGACCTGCGGGTGACCGCGCAGACCGGCAGCGGCAAGACCGCCGCCTTCGTGTTGCCGCTGCTCAACCGCCTGGTCGACCTGCGCCAGCGCCGCGTGGAGATCCGGGCGCTGATCCTGCTGCCGACCCGCGAGCTGGCCCAGCAGACCCTCAAGGAAGTGCAGCGCTTTTCCCAGTTCACCTACGTGAAGTCCGGGCTGGTCACCGGTGGCGAGGACTTCAAGGAACAGGCCGCACTGCTGCGCAAGGTCCCGGACATTCTGATCGGCACCCCGGGCCGCCTGCTGGAGCACCTGAATGCCGGCAACCTGGACCTCTCCCACGTCCAGGTACTGGTGCTGGACGAAGCCGACCGCATGCTCGACATGGGCTTTGCCGAAGACATGGAGCGCCTGTGCAAGGAGTGCGAGAACCGCGAGCAGACCCTGCTGTTCTCGGCCACCACCGGTGGCGCGGCGCTGCGCGACATCATCGGCAAGGTGCTCAAGGACCCCGAGCACCTGATGCTCAACAGTGTCTCGCAGTTGTCCGAAGGCACCCGCCAGCAAATCATCACCGCCGACCATGACCAGCACAAAGAGCAGATCGTCCAGTGGCTGCTGGCCAACGAGACCTACCAGAAGGCGATCATCTTCACCAATACCCGTGCCTTGGCCGACCGCATCTACGGGCACCTGGTGGCCAAGGACGTGAAGGCCTTCGTGCTGCACGGCGAAAAGGACCAGAAGGACCGCAAGTTGGCCATCGACCGCTTCAAGCAGGGCGGCTCCAAGGTGCTGGTAGCCACCGACGTGGCCGCCCGCGGCCTGGACATCGACGGCCTGGACCTGGTGATCAACTTCGACATGCCGCGCAGCGGCGATGAGTACGTGCACCGCATCGGCCGTACCGGCCGTGCTGGCGCCGAAGGCCTGGCGATCTCGTTGATCTGCCACAACGACTGGAACCTGATGTCGAGCATCGAGCGCTACCTCAAGCAGCAGTTCGAGCGCCGGGTCATCAAGGAGGTCAAGGGCACCTACAACGGGCCGAAGAAGGTCAAGGCCTCGGGCAAGGCGGCTGGTACCAAGAAGAAAAAGGTCGAGAAGAAGTCCGCCGAGAAGAAGGGGGCTACCGCCAAACGCAAGCCGGCTGCCAAGCCCAAGGCCAAGGCGCCCCTGGCCAGTGCCGATGGCATGGCGCCGCTGAAGAAGCGCGCGCCAAAGGCTGAGTAAGCACCTCCGCTCCCACAGGTATAGCGCAGCCCTTGAGAGCGCTGTGAACCTGTGGGAGCGGGCTTGCCCGTGATGGGGCGCGTAGCGGCCCCTGTATTGCTAGTCCGCCTTTTTCTCCGCTTCTTTCAATTCCTTGATCCGCTTGTCGATCAATTGGCATTTGTCCGGCAGGTCCTTGCTGGCCGTGCCCAGGTCCATGCCCTGCAGTTCCTCGTTGATCTCCTTGGCCTTCTGCGGGTCCTGCTCGGTCAACTGGGTGACCAGCCCGGCCAGTTCCTCACGTTTCTGGGTGGCTTCCTCCGGTGTGCACGCCCAGCTGGGCAAGGCGTACAACAGTGCGCTGGCACAGGCCAGGGGCAGTAACCGTTTCATCCGTTCGATCTCCAGCAGGGATATACCCGGTTGAAAGGCTCGCCGCCTGGAAGTTCAGATCGATTGCCGTTCGGCACGCTTCTCTTAACTTTATCCATATAAAACAATTAGTTGCGACTCATATACCCTGAGATATATGGACGCATGGCGACCTGCACCCTAGCGTGGGCTGAAAACGTAACAGCTGATTTCAGCCTAGGAGCAGACGAAATGGGTCGATTGAATGGCAAGGTCGCATTGATCACCGGTGGCGCAGGCGGTTGTGGCCTGGCGGCAGCCGAACTGTTCGCCGCCGAGGGCGCCAAGGTGGCGATCCTCGACCTGCCGACCAGCCAGGGCGAGGCCGTGGCGCAGCGCATCAACGAGGCTGGTGGCCAAGCTTGCTTCGTGGCTGCCGATGTTTCGGTGGCCGAGCAGGTTCACCAGGCGGTGAGCAAGGCGCAGGCGTGTTTCGGCGCGATTACCGTGCTGATGAACCACGCTGGCATCATCGCCGCAGGGCCGTTCCTGGAAACCAGCGAAGCCGATTGGGACCGCCTGATGAGCGTCAACGTCAAGAGCATGTTCCTGGTCACCAAGGCAGTACTGCCAGGCATGTTGGCCGCAGGTGGCGGCAGCATCATCTGCACCTCGTCGATCTCGGCGGTGGTGGGCACGCCCATGGAAGTCCTGTATTGCACCACCAAGGGGGCTTGCCACATGTTCGCCCGTGCCCTGGCGGTGGAATTCCGCGACCAGAACATCCGCAGCAACGCCATCTGCCCAGGCTTTATCGGTACCGCCCATGGCCGGCGCGAGCTGGACCTGCTGCGCGGTTTTGGCGTGGATGCCTCGGACGATGATATCCGCACCATGCAAGGCCGGCTCTGCGAGCCTTCGGAAGTGGCGGCCGCCGCGCTGTTCCTGGCCAGCGACGATGCAAGCTTCGTCAACGGTTCGCACCTGTTCGTGGACAACGCCTACACCGCCCTGTAAGCCAGGCCCGGCACGTCGCCGCGTTGCCGGGCTGCCAAACAAGAACAACGGCAACAGTCACACCGCTCTTCAACTGCCCATATCACAAAACCCACAAGACCGAGGCAGCAGATGGAAAACATAGGCACGTACGTCATCTACATCATCATGGCTTGCGCCGTGGTGGGCGCCATTGCATCGATCATCGACGCGGAATCGGAACTCGCCAAGGAGTTCACCGCCGGCCTGCACAGCATTGGCCCGATCTTCATTCCCGTGGCGGGCATCATGGCCGCCATTCCCTTCATTTCCAGCTTCATCAGCCAGCTCATCGGCCCGCTGTTCCTGGCCATGGGCGCCGATGCCGGGATCGCTGGGCCGATCTTCATCGCCTCGGACCTGGGCGGCTATCAGTTGGCCCAGGCGTTGTCCCACAGCCCCGAGGGTTGGATTCTCGGCTTGATCACCGGTTTCCAGTGCGGCTCGACCGTGATCTTCGTGATCCCGGTGGGCCTGGCCATGCTCAACAAGGCCGACCATAAGTACATGGCCCTGGGCATCATGGCGGGCCTTTTGAGCATCCCAGTCAGCATCGTCATGATCGCCATGGGCATGCAGGTACTCGAGCTGGGCGTACGGCCGGACATCGCCACGGCCGGTGCCGCTACCCAGGCGCTGAACTTCACGCTGCCATCGCTGCTGCGCAACCTGTCGCCGCTAATCCTGTTCTGCGTGGCCCTGGCCGCGGCACTGCGCTACTTCCCCAACCTGATGGTCAAGTTGTTCCTCAAGCTGGGGCAGGTGATGTACATGCTGGTGACCCTGGTGCTGGTGGCCTCGATCGTCGAATACTTCACCGGCGTGTTCACTTCGGTGTTCGGCAGCTGGGGGTTCGCGCCGATCATCGCCGACAAGGAGGACCAGTTCCGCGCCCTGGAGATCGCCGGCTATGTGGGCATCATGCTGTGCGGCGCGTTCCCGATGGTCTACCTGATCAAGCGCTTCCTTTCCAAGCCGATCGAGGTTGTGGCATCGAAGCTGGGCCTGTCCCCGGTGGGCGCGGCGGGCATCCTCGCGGCCTCGGCCAATATTCTCGCCATGTTCCGCCTGGTGGCCGACATGCCGCCCAAGGACAAGGTGCTGGTCATCGCCTTTGCCGTCTGCGCGGCCTTCACCTTTGGTGACCACCTGGCCTATTCGGCCAACTTCCAGCCCACGCTGATCCTTCCGTTGATCGTTGGCAAGCTCTCCGGCGGGCTGCTCGGCATGCTCCTGGCCTACTGGCTGGCGGTGCCCAAGGCACTGGAGCTGGGGCGTGAAGAGCAGCAGGCGGAGATGCAGCAGGTCAGCGCGCCATTGCGTTGATACCGTCAACAGCGTTCAATGCCGCCTGGAGTGCGCCGTGCGCCTCCGGGCGGCATGTTCGATCGCCGCTCGACCAGGACCCGCCAAGGCATGAACGCAGACATGAACAGCGAAGAGGCCAGCCGCCTGGCCACCGTCATCCGCAGTATCGGCAGCGACGCCCTGGGCCCGGCGTTGGACGAGGCGCTCAAGGCGGTGGTCGGCTTCGACATGAGCTGCGCCTACCTGTTTCGCTTCAACCAGCCCGCGTTGCTGGTGCATGACGGCTACCACCAGCGCGTCGCCGAACGCACGCTCAAGGCCTACCTGCGTGGTGGCTACCTGCTCGACCCGTTCTACGTAGCCTGCACCAATAACCACCCGGGCGGTGTCTGGCGCATGAGCGAACTGGCGCCGGACAGCTTCTATGCGTCGGGTTTTTCCATTTCCCGCGACATCCACCCGTGTGTCTCCTCGCACCACGGCAGCTTGATCGAGGAGATCGGCTTCATCGTGCCTGTGCAGCCCCGCACGGCGCTGGTCTATTCCTTGATGCGGGGCCTGGACCGGGGCGCTTTCGAGCCTGTCGAACGGGACCAGCTCAGTGACCTGGCGGCGCTGATCGATGCCGTGTTCAGCCAGCACCTGCGCCTGCGCTACGCCGAGGCGTTGGCCGACCCGCAGGCATCGGACAGCCCGCTGGAGGATGCCTTCGTCGATATCCTCCAGGGCCAGCTGACCGAAACCCAGCGGCATGTCGCCAAGCTTATCCTGCAGGGGCACAGCAGCCAGTCCATTGCCCGCAGCCTCGGGATCTCGGAAGGCACTGTCAAGGTGCACCGGCACAACATCTGCCAACGGCTGGGAATCTCCAGCCATGCGGAGCTGTTCCGGCTGTTCATCAATTATCTGGTCAAGAACAGCTGAAGCGTATTCACCTTGGCCTGTAGTCCGGGTCCGAATCGCTGCTCTGGGCGTTGTGATGCTTAGGATGCCCCTCTAGTCTCGTTCGCTCAGAGGGAGTACCGTGTATGTACAAAAGTAAATGCGGGTCGTTCCATGCGCTTTGAATGGGACGCACATAAAAATCGTTTGAATATTCGTAAACATGGCATCGATTTCAATGATGTAACGGATATGTTCCGACATCCTTTACTGACAATGCGCGACGAACGGGAGGATTATGGTGAGAGGCGTTGGATCAGTGTGGGCTGGCTCCACAGCATGGTCGGCGTGGTCGTTCATACAGAACGAGAAGGCAATGTGATCCGCATCATTTCCGCACGAAAAGCTACCAAACGGGAGACGCGACGTTATGTCGAAAGCCTCGAAAACTGATTGGAACCGGCTCGCCAAGCAGAGGGACGACGATATTGATACATCGGACATCCCAGAACTTGACGATGAATTCTTCCGTGAGGCCGAGTTGCATGTTCCAGCGAAGCAAGCGGTAACCATCCGCTTGGATGCAGATGTGCTGGCCTGGTTCAAGGCCCAGGGGACGGGCTACCAGACACGCATCAACCAGCTTCTGCGCCGCTATATGCAAACCCATCAGCAGAATCGCTGATTCGCTTGGAACACCCGATACCCCTCTCGGTCCCATGCTGTGTACCCCAACCGTTCACAGCAGGAGGCCACCTCCATGAGCACCTACGACTGGGACCTGGTCGAGCGTCTGTTGCATGAAGTGCAGAACAGCGCCGGCCATAGCTTCACGCCACGGCCCTATGCCGAGCAGCACGCGGCGGCGCTTGCCGCTACCGGCCAACCGGTGGGCGACCTGGACCATCTCAAGACCCGCGCCTGCGAGTACGAGAAAATCCTCTTCGAGCGCGGCTTCATCGAGAGCCGGCCGGAAGAGGACGGTGGCAACGGCGAGAATTTTGTCCTCACCGAGCGTGGCTCGCGCCTGCTCAGCCTGATCGACAGTAGCATTCCCGGCTTCGAACACCCGCGCCAGGTGCTCGACGAGCAGGACGATGCCCTGGACGAGACGACGTTCGAACAGGTGGCGGCAAAAGCTCAGATCGCCTGAGGTCGTTTTGAGACTGGCGTGGGGGAGGCTGCCCCCCGATAATCGGCGCTTGTCTGCCATTGTCGAGACCTTGCCCATGCCATCGATACGCCAAGGGGGCCGCCCATGAGCGCGGTCCGCAAGAACACCGATGCCTTCGCCCTGCAGGTGATGCTGGTGCTGTGCCTGATCTGGGGCAGCCAGCAGGTGATGATCAAATGGGCTGCCAGCGACATCGCCCCGGTGATGCAGGCGGCGCTGCGTTCCGGTATCGCCGCGGTACTGGTGGGGCTGCTGGTGTGCTGGCGAGGTGGCTGGGGCATGGTGAGCAGCACCTGGCGCGCCGGTTTGCTCTCCGGCGTATTGTTCGGCCTGGAATTCTTGTTCATCGCCGAGGGCCTGAAGCTGACTTCTGCAGCACACATGTCGGTGTTCCTCTACACCGCACCGGTGTTCACGGCCCTGGGGCTGCATTTCATGTTGCCGAGCGAGCGGCTGCGGCTGTTGCAGTGGCTAGGCATCCTGCTGTCGTTCGGCGGCATCGCCATGGCCTTTGCCGGTGGCGTGTCGCTGCAGCAGCTCGATGGCCGGGTGCTGCTCGGCGATGCCTTCGGTGTATTGGCGGGCCTGGCCTGGGGCGCGACCACGGTGGTGGTGCGCGGATCGCGGTTGTCGGAGGCGCCTGCCGACCTGACGTTGTTCTACCAGCTGCTGGTGGGCTTCGTCGGGTTGCTGTTGATCGCTGCGATCAGCGGGCAGGTGGGCATGGTCACCTTCACGCCCCTGGCCGTGGGCAGCGTGCTGTTCCAGGCCGTCGTGGTGTCATTCATCAGCTACCTGACCTGGTTCTGGCTGCTGCGCAAGTACCTGGCTTCGAACCTTGCGGTGTTCTCCTTCATCACGCCACTGTTCGGCGTGACCTTTGGTGTGGTGTTGCTGGGAGAGCCGCTCAGCCTGAACTTCGTGCTGGGCGCGGTGATGGTGCTGTGCGGGGTCATCCTCGTCAGCGCCGAGCCTTGGGTGCGCCAGCAATTGCGCAAGATGGTCGGTTGAACAGGCGCGGTTGCGCAGGACCTGTAGGCGCGGCCTTGTACCGCGAAGGGCTGCAAGGCAGCCCCGGCGTCATCAAGCCGAAGCACAACGCCCGGCGGGCTGAAGCCGCCCCCGACGCTGGCCAACCAGCACCAGCACTCCCGCGACCCCTAGCCCACTCGCAGCAAGCAGCAGGGCAGGTTGCAGGCTCCCACCGTAATGGGTGCTCACTGCCGCCAGCAGCGGCCCGCTGAGCTGGCCGAGGGCGAAGCAGACGGTGAGCAGCCCGGCGTTGCGCTGGGTGGCATGAGGGGCCAGTTCCCGCGAGCGCTGCATCACCAACTGCATGCAGGCCAGGAACGGCGCGCCGCACAGCAGCACGCCCAAGGCCAGGCCGAACCCGTTGCCCAACAGGCAGGCCAATACCCCCAGGCCCTGTAGCCAGAGCGTCGCGCTCAACCATCGGGACGTGCGAACCGGGCGCCGCACGCTGACCAGCACGACCCCCAACGCAGCCGCCAGGCCGAACGCCGGCCAGAACAGGTCGGCCTGCCACTGGCCGTGGAACTGCTGGCTGGCCATCTGCGACAGAAAGGTCGCCGGCAGGATGTAGCCGATGCCGTATAGCCCATAGACCATCCCCAATCGCCCGATGCCCGGCTGGGTGGCGTCATCGTGGAGCGCGCGTGCAACCGCCGTGGCTGGTTGCGCCCGGGGCAACCAGGGCAGCACGGCCAACAGCATCACCAGGGCAGCTACCGCATAGACCAGCCACAACGTCGCCGACCCTTGCTCCATCAAATGGGCACCCAGGGCGAGCAGGCCGGTGACGGCGATGCCGATGCCGGGTCCAGCGAATACCAGCGCTCCCAGGCGAGGGCGACCGTGGGTGGCGGCCAGTTGTTGGCTGAGGCTGGTGATCATGACCAGTACCCAGGCACTGGCCACGCCGGTCCCGAAGCGCAGCAGCAGGTGGCTCCAGAAGCCGTGGGCCGCCCAGGAGGCGAGGGTCAGCAATACGCACAGCCATAGGCCGGCGTGCAGGCGCAGGCGGACCTGGGCCGGTCGGCGGGCGAACATGCCGTCCACTGCGCCGAGAAAGTAGCCCAGGTAGTTGGCGGCTGCCACCAGGCCGCCGGCAGTCAGGTCGAACTGGCCCTCGGCGATCAGACGCGGCAACTGCGGAGTCAGGGCGAAGCGGCCGATGCCCATGGCCATCATCAGGGCCACGGCGCTGGCCAACAGTTGTACGAAGGGAGACATGCGGCAACTCCTGAACCCGTGAAAACGATAGAGGGCAGGGTAGGGCGGATTGACTTTCAAAAAAATTGAATAATGATGATCAAGTTGTTCTGTTTTGGAGAAAGTCATGGAGTTCAGCCAACTGCGTATCTTCCAGGCCGTTGCCGAAGAGGGGTCGGTGACCCGGGCCGCCGAACGCTTGCACCGGGTGCCGTCGAACCTGTCGACCCGCTTGCGCCAGCTGGAGGAGCAGTTGGGCGTCGAGCTGTTCCTGCGCGAGCGCCAGCGCCTGCAACTGTCGCCGGCGGGCAAGGTTCTGCTCGATTACGCCAACCGCCTGCACGCCCTGCGTGACGAGGCCGTGGCCGCAGTGCAGGGCGGCCAGCCGGCCGGCGATTTCACCCTCGGCACCATGTACAGCACCGCGGCGATTCATTTGCCGACCTTGCTGGCCCGCTATCACCAGGCCTACCCAGCTGTGAACCTGCAGGTGCGGGCGGCGCCCAGCGGTGAGTTGCTCGAAGGGCTGCTGGCGCATCGCCTGGACGCTGCCTTGGTGGATGGCCCGCCGAGCCTGGCCGGCCTGGATGGTGTACCGCTGTGCGAGGAGGTGCTGGTGCTGATCACACGACCTGAGCATCCTGCGGTGCGCAGTGCCCGGGACGTGGCCGGCAAGGCGGTGTTCACCTTCCGTCAGGGCTGCTCCTATCGCATGCGCCTGGAGGCCTGGTATGCCCATGACCATACGCCCATGGGCCGGGTCATGGAGATCGAGTCGTACCAGAGCATGCTGGCCTGTGTGATCGCCGGGGCCGGGGTGGCGCTGATGGCGCAGTCCATGCTCGACAGTCTGCCGGGCCGTGACCAGGTTCGTGCCCACCGCCTGCAGGCACCCTTCGACCATGCGGTCACCTGGCTGATGTGGCGTCAGGGCATGTGTGGCGCCAACCTGCAGGCCTGGATCGATGTGCAACAAGGGGAAACAATTGACCGACCGTCGGCAGGCAGCGTTTGCGCTTGATCCGCGTCAAACTCGCCCTTATGTGTAGGAACAGAAGCATGCGTAATACAGGACATGGGGCTATGATCTGTATGAAGCATCGCAGGATTGAATCGCCGTGAGGCTGACCCGTGAAGGGGGCATTATGAACAACCGAATGTACAACTGGCTCCACGACCTCGCTGTCGCCTTGGGCTTGCTCCCACCTCCGCTGCAGCCGGTGCCGATCCCTACCGACGAAGAGCAGCGCAAGCGCCAACCGCGTCGCCGCTGAAACGAAAAGGCCGCCGCATCCGAAGATGCAGCGGCCTTTTCAGTCATGGCGGGTTTATGCCAGCCTGGCCGTGCCGGCTAAGGCTCACGCCAGGTTGACGGCCCCCACCGGGCGGCGCGACAGCAGGCTGACCACCACGAAGCTCACCAAGCCGATCGCCAGGCTGTAGTAGATCGGCGTGTTGGCGTCCAGACCATCCTTGAACATGAAGAACAGCGCGGTGGCAAAGCCCAGCGACATGCTGGAGATCGCCCCGGCGGTGGTGGCGCGCTTCCAGAAGATCGCCCCGATCAGTGGGATCAGCATGCCGCCCACCAGCAGGTTGTAGGCCAGGGTCAGGGCGCTGATCACATCGTTCACCGCCAGGGCAATGCCCAGTACCACCAGGCCGGTGAGCAGGGTGAACAGGCGGTTGATGCCCAGGCTCGATTGCTTGCCACCGCGCAGCTTGGGCAGCAGGTCCTCGGTCAGGGTGGTCGAGGCAGCCAGCAGGCCGGCGCTGGCGGTGGACATCATCGCAGCCAGGGCCGCGGCCATCAGCAGGCCACGGATGCCCTCGGGCAGCTGACCCTTGATCATCTCGGCGAAGGCATTGTTCGGGTTGGCCAGATCCGGCATCAGCACATGGGCGGCCATGCCGATCAGGGCGCAGGCCAGGCCGTACAGTACGCAGTAGACACCAGCGGTGGTACCGGCGCGCTGGCAGACCTTCTCGTCACGGGCGGTGAACACCCGCTGCCAGATGTCCTGGCCGATCAGGATGCCGAAGAAGTAGATCAGGAAGTAGGTGATGATGGTGTCCCAGCCGATGGTGGTCCAGCTGAAGCTGGCCGCCGGCAGTTTGGCCACCAGGGCGTCCCAGCCACCGGCCTTGTACAGGCACACCGGCAGCAGGATGAACATCAGGCCGACGGTCTTGATGATGAACTGGACGATGTCGGTCAGGGTCAATGACCACATGCCCCCGATGGTCGAGTACACCACCACCACGCCACCGCCGAACAGCAGGGCCATCCAGAACGGTACGTCGAGCAGCACTTGCAGTACGGTACCCATGGCCAGGGTCGAGGTGACTGCGATCATCAGCGCATAGGCGAGCATGATGGCTGCACTGGCCTGGCGTGCCATCGGGTTGTAGCGGCGCTCCAGCACCTGGGTGACGGTGAAGATCTTCAGGCGCAGCAGCGGCTTGGCGAGGAACAGGTTCAGCGCAATGATGCCCAGGCCCAGTGCGGCGCAGAGCCAGAAGCCGGAGATCCCGTGGACATAGCCCAGGCGCACGGTACCGACGGTGCTGGCACCGCCCAGCACGGTGGTGGCCATGGTGCCCATGTACAAGGTCGGGCCGAGATTGCGCCCGGCCACCAGGTAGTCTTCGTGGGTCTTCGCGCGCCGCATGCCATACCAGCCAAGGCCGAGCATGCCGGCGGCATAGATCAGTACAACGATGATGTCCAAGGCCATTGGGAGTCTCCCGATTATCTTTATTATGGCGAGATCGACCGGTCAGGCGATTCACGGCGCCCGGCGGTCCTGTCTTGTGTTGGCGGGCCTCTATGGCCCTTCCGAATGGCTCCTGCCAGGGGTATTGCTTGCATGGCCCTTGTGGAGCCGGTTTGTCCCGCGATGGCGGTCGCCGAGACTGCATGGCCGGTCTGGCCATCGCCATCGCGGGGCAAGCCCGCTCCTACAGGGAATGTGCAGCCTTGCTTAGCGACGCACCACACCTGGCAGCACGCAGAGCATCTCGAACAGCAGGTTGGCGCCCAGCAGCGAGGTGTTGCCGGTGGTGTCGTAGGGCGGCGAGACCTCGACCAGGTCGCAGCCGATCAGGTCCAGGCCGTGGCAGCCACGGATGATCTCCATCGCCTGGATAGTGGTCAGGCCACCGATCTCGGGGGTACCTGTGCCTGGCGCCCAGGCCGGGTCGATGCCGTCGATGTCGAACGACAGGTATACCGGGCCGCCACCGACCTTCTCGCGCACTTCGGCCATCAGCGGCTCCAGCGACTTGTGCCAGCACTCCTCGGCCTGCACCACGCGGAAGCCCTGGCGACGACTCCAGTTGAAGTCATCGGCGGTGTAGCCCTGGGCGCGCAGGCCGATCTGCACCACGCGGTCGCAGTCGAGCAGGCCTTCTTCCACGGCACGGCGGAAGGTGGTGCCGTGGGCGATCTTCTCGCCGAACATATGATCGTTGACGTCGGCGTGGGCGTCGATATGCACCAGGCCGATCTTGCCGTGCTTCTTGTGCAGGGCGCGCAGAATCGGCAGGGTGATGGTGTGGTCGCCACCGAGGGTCAGGGGGATGATGTTGTGCTCGAGGATCTCGTCGTAGGCCTCTTCGATGATGCGCACGGCGTCGAGTAGGTTGAAGGTGTTGATGGCCACGTCACCGATGTCGGCTACCGACAGCGAGTCGAACGGGGCGGCGCCGGTGGCCATGTTGTACGGGCGGATCATCACCGACTCGGCGCGAATCTGCCGCGGACCGAAGCGGGTACCCGAGCGCAGCGAGGTGCCGATGTCCAGCGGCACACCGATGAACGCGGCGTCCAGGCCTTCGGCGCTTTGCAGGTGGGGAAGACGGAGCATGGTGGCGATGCCGCCGAAACGCGGCATTTCGTTGCCGCCCAGTGGTTGGTGGAGAATCTTTTCCACGGTGGGCCTCATCAGTCGGTCGATTGTTCTGTTTGTTCGAACCTGTGCCGCCGCGTGCCTGGCTGGCAGGGTGGCGCCGGCGGGCAGGGACATTGCGGCCAAGTCTGCGCAAGGTAGTGGGCGGGAGGAATCGCTACACGCAAATACTTACTTCAGGAATTTCTAAACTAACGCGTGGTGGCGGGTTAGACTCTGCCGATCCTCAGCCTGCGGAACCGCTGCACCATGGCCTCGTCACTGCCCGACCTGAAACTGTTGCGTATCTTCATCAGCGTGGTCCGCCACCAGGGCTTCGCCAATGCCCAGCGTGAGCTGAACCTCTCCACCTCGGCCATCAGCACCTATATGAGCCAGCTGGAAAGTGCCCTGGGCATCGTCCTGTGCCACCGTGGTCGCGGGGGCTTCAGCCTGACCAGCAAAGGCGAGCTGTTCCACCAGGAGACCCTGCGCCTGCTGGCCGAACTCGATGGTTTCGAACAGTACGCCGCGGCCCTCAAGGGCGAACTGCGCGGCACCCTCAATTTGGGGGTGATCGATTCCACGGTCGGTGACAGGGCCCTGCCGCTGGCCGAGGCCATCGGCGCCTATAGCCAGGAGCACCCGGCGGTGCACCTGCACCTGTCGGTGTCCAGCCCCTATGAGCTGCAACTGGGTGTGCAGGACAATCGCCTGGACCTTGCCATCGGCGCGTTTTCCTCGCGTATGAGCGGCCTGGTGTATCAGCCGCTCTACCGCGAGCAGCACTGGCTATACTGCAGCAATCGGCATCCGTTGTTCGGCGAGCGCCGGGTCCCTGAAGAGGTGATCACCCAGCAGCGCATGGTCGGGCGGGGCTACTGGAGCCAGGCGGAGCTGGCCCGGCATGGGTTCAAGCACAGTGCTGCAACGGTGGAAAGCATGGAGGCGCAATTGATTCTGATTCTTTCCGGCGCCTACATCGGCTACCTGCCCGAGCACTATGCCCAGGCCTGGGTCGACAAGGGCGACCTGCGGGTGTTGTCGCCCGCCACCTTTGGCTACCAAGCGCCGTTCTCCATGATCATTCGCCGTGGCAGGAGCCGGGAACCGTTGATCCAGACCTTCCGCGACCTGCTCAAGTCGCAGCTCAACGTCAGCTGAGCGAGGTCGCTTTTAGAACATAGCGTCAGGCTGTGTAAATTTTCGTCCAAGGCACGCGACTGGAGTGATGGCACTCTGCTAAATATCTATTTGCTTTGATGAAATTTCCCATCATCTACATGATGCAAGGACCGCCCCGATGCGCATGAATTTGCCCGTCACCGAGCACGAAAGAACCTTCCCCAACGACCAGCGGCTGATCTCCACCACCGACCTGAACAGCCGCATCACCTATTGCAATGATGCGTTCGTGGCGATCAGCGGTTTCACCTATGAGGAGCTGGTGGGCCAGCCACACAACCTGGTGCGCCACCCGGACATGCCGCCTTCGGTGTTCGGGCATATGTGGGAAACCATCAAGCAGGGCAAGCCCTGGATGGGCGTTGTCAAGAACCGCGCCAAGAACGGGGACTACTACTGGGTCAGTGCCTATGTCACAGCCATCTACGAGAATGGCCGCATCAGTGGCTACGAGTCGGTGCGTTCGGTGCCCAGCCGCGATCAGATCCGCCGCGCCGAGGCGCTCTATGCGCGTTTGCGTAGCAATCGCTCTGCCGTGCCTTTGGCCGCGCGCCTGGGGCATGGGCTGCAGCATGGCCTGCCCTTGGTCGGTGCCGGCCTGGTGTCGGCGGCTGGCTATCTGTGGCTGCCGCAATATGCGGCGTTGGGTGTGCTGATGGCGAGCATGCTCGGTGCCTGGTACTGGATCGAACATCGGCAGAACCAGGCCATCCGCCGTACCCTGGCCGAGCACCCCAAGGCTTTCACCAGCCCGTTGGTGGCGCTGACCTACAGCGACAACCCGGGCCTGCAGGGGCAGCTGGACCTGGCCATCATCAGTGAGGAGGCGCGCTTGCAGACCGCCTTGACCCGTTTGGTGGACGCCGGCGTGGGGGTCAAATCCCGGGCAGCACAGTCGGCTGGCCTTTCCGATGCCCAGGCACAGATGCTCGATCGCCAGCGCAGCGAGACCGACCAGTCGGCCACGGCCATCGCGCAGATGGCAGCGACCATCCAGCAGGTCACCCACAACGTGCAGAGCACCGCTCACGCCGCCAGCGACGCCGACCAACTGGCCCAGCAGGGTAGCGACCTGGCACAGCAGAGTCTCAAGGCCATGGGCAGCATGAGCGATGCGGTCAACGATATCGGCCAGGCGGTCAATGCCTTGGCCGAGCAGACCCAGTCGATCGGCAGCGTGGTGGATGTGATCACTTCCATTGCCGAGCAGACCAACCTGCTGGCGCTCAACGCCGCGATCGAGGCGGCGCGGGCCGGTGAGCAGGGCCGAGGTTTCGCGGTGGTGGCCGATGAGGTGCGCTCGCTGGCCCAGCGTACCCGCGCGTCCACCGAGGAGATCCACCAGATCATCGCTTCGCTGCGCTCGGGGGCCGAGCGCGCGGTAAGCACGGCCAACCGCGGGGAGCAGATTTCCCGTGACAGCGTGCAGAGTGTCGAGGCGGTGCAGCAGGCATTGTCGGGCATCGTCCAGGCGGTCAGCCGGATCACCGGCATGAGCCAGCAGATGGCGACGGCGTCCGAGCAGCAGAGCCATGTCGCCGAGGACATCAACCAGCAGATCGTGCGTATCGCGCACCTGTGCGACGAGAGCGCGGGGCAGGCCAAGCAGGGGGCCGAGATCAGCCAGGACCTGGAGCGCATGGCCGAATACCTGCACAGCCTGGCGGAGCGCTTCAACCGCTGATGCTGCGTCTAGCCCCACAAGGATGTGGAGGCTTTGCCCGTAGGCTGTGGCACACTGCGCGGGGTAAGGAGAAGCTTATGTCCAGACCCCGCTGCGAACGCTGCCTGCGTCCGCTTGACCACTGCCTTTGCCCGTTGATTCCCAGCCTCGACAGTCGTACCCGGGTGGTCGTGCTGCAGCACCCGAGCGAGGCTTCGCATGCCTTGAATACCGCGCGGTTGGCGGCCCTTGGGCTGGTCAATGCCGAGTTGCGGGTGGGTGAGGTGTTCGATGACCTCGAGTTACTGCTGGCCATACCTGGGTATCGGCCGGTGGTGTTGTTCCCGGGTGACGGGGCTGTGGTCCTGCAGGCTTACGGAGGCGGTGACGAGTTGCCTTTGTTGCTGATCGTGCCTGACGGTACCTGGCGCAAGGCGCGCAAGCTGCTGTACCTGAATCCGTTGTTGGCGGCGTTGCCGCGGGTGACGCTCGGGGAGGTGGGGGCATCGCGCTATCGGTTGCGCAAGGCGCCGGGGGAGGGGGCTTTGTCCACTGTCGAGGCTGTGGTGGGGGCGTTGAATGTCCTGGAGTCGCCGTTATGTTTCGATGGGCTGTTGAAGCCGTTCGATGCATTGATCGAGGGGCAGATCAGGGCCATGGGGCGGGAGACGTTTGAGCGTAATCATCGGTAGGTTGCTGGTTGGTTTTGGGTTTTTTGGGATAAAGCCATTTGCTTTATCGACGCTGAGTCACTTTTGCGCCCTTACGGCGGGTCACTTTTTGTCAAACGTGACAAAAAGTAACCAAAAAACGCTGGCTCTTGCATCCGGCCCCTGCGCCGCTTGCCAGGCATCCATGCCTGGCACCCACCTGCGCAAGGCTTCCACTCGGCCTCCTGACGTCGCGTTTGGCGGCGCCAGGGCTATTGCGTAGCACAAGCAAAGGCAGGCTGCTTGGTAGGATCATGTAAATAGCTTAATACCGGCCAGTTAAACAAATGGGGCCGCTACGCGCCCCATCGCGGCACAAGGCCGCTCCTACAGGAAACCGTCGTTGGTCAGGTTTGCGTGATCCTGTAGGAGCGGCCTTGTGCTGCGATGGGCTGCATAGCAGCCCCAATGAAGTGTCCCAAATAGCTTAATCGACCGGCATTACCTTTTGCCTTTGCCTTTGCCTTTGCCTTTGCTTGCGATGCGCAACGGCCCAGGCGCCGCCAAACGCGACGTCAGGAGGCCGAGTGGAGGCATTGCGAAGGTGGGTGCCGGGCATGGATGCCCGGCAAGCGGCGCAGGGCCATGGATGGCCCTTCGCCGCGTCCCACCGGGAGTAATGCCGGAGCGAGGGAACCCCGGAGCGTAGCGCAGGGGCTGGATGCAGGAGCCAGCGGTTTTTGCCTACTTTTGCCCAAGAGCAAAAGTAGGTCGCCGTAAAGGCGAAAAGCGCCAGTGGTGCCACCACCGAAAATGAATTTCACACAATCTAAAAGCCCAAGCCCCAAGCCCCAAGCCCCAAGCCCCAAGCCCAAGCCCTCACCGTTCCCGAAGCGCCTCCGTTCGTGCCTTGAGCACCGGCTTCAACAGATAATCCAACACACTTTTCTGCCCCGTGATGATATCCACCGTCGCCACCATCCCCGGAATGATCAACAAAGGCTTCTGGTCCCCGCCAAGGTGATTCTTCTCGGTCCTCACCTGAATCAGGTAGAACGCGTTGCCTTTGTCATCGGTCACCGTATCCGCGCCGATCAACTCGAGTGTGCCCTTGAGCCCCCCGTAGATCGTGTAGTCGTACGCCGTCACCTTGACCATCGCCGCCTGCCCCGGATGCAAGAATGCTACATCCTGCGGCCGGACCTTGGCCTCGATCAGCAGGTTGTCCTCGATCGGCACGATCTCCACCAGGTCGCTGCCCGGTTGCACAACCCCACCGATGGTGTTGACCTTCAGCAACTTGACGATCCCACGCACCGGCGACACCACCGTGGTGCGGTTGACCCGATCGTCGATGGCGATACTCGAGGCGGTGATCTTCGACAGTTCCGTGCGCTTGTCGTTGAGCTCCTTGGCTGCCTCGGAGCGGAAGGTCGCGTCGGATTCCTGGATCTTGCTCTTGATCTCCGCCACTGCCGCCTCCGCCCGTGGTATCGCCAGGCTGGTGGCGTTGAGCTGGCCGCGCGCCTCCACCGTGCGCTGTTTCAGGCGCAGGATCTCCACCGGCGAAATCGCCCCGGTGCCCACCAGCGGCGTCGACATGTTCAGCTCCTGCTGCAAGAGCCCCAAAGCCGAACGATACTGCTCGACCTTGGAGCGGAACTCGGCCAGCTCCTGGGTCTTCTGCCGCAGTTGTTCGTTCAGCGTCTGTTTCTCGCTGGCCAGGCGACGCTGGCGCGATTCGTACAAGGCGACCTCATCCTCGGCGACTTGCGGGGCCTTGGCGCGGACTTCGTCCGACAGCACCAGCGGGTGCCCCTCGGCTTCGGCCGACAAACGTTCGACCTGCGCGGTCAGGGCGTAGCGATCGGCCTCGCTTTCACCCTTGTTGGACAAGAACCGCGTATCGTCCAGGCGTAGCAGGGTCGTGCCCTTGTCGACCATCTGCCCTTCGCGCACGAAGATCTCGGTGACGATGCCGCCTTCCAGGTTCTGCACCACCTGCACCTTGCTCGAAGGGATGGCCTTGCCTTCGCCCACGGTGACCTCGTCGATCACCGCGAACTTGGCCCAGGCCAAGGCCACCAGCAGGAGGCCGGCAGCCAGCCACACCGTCAGGCGTGACAGGCGCGGGGAGTCCTGCAAGGTCGCGCCGGCCAGCTCCGGCATGTAGTCGCGCTCGGCGTGCTTGCCCAAGCGCGGGAGGTCACTGCGTACACTGGGCTCGATAGCCATGGGAACCTCCTAGAGCGCCGCGCCGATGCGGCCCTTGCGCAGGGCGTCGACGACCGCATCCTTGGGACCGTCGGCAACGATCTTGCCGTTGTCCAGCACCAGCAGGCGATCTACCAGGCTGAGCATGGATGTGCGATGAGTGACCAGCAGCACGGTCTTGCCTGGCACCCATGCCAGCAGGCGTTGGCGCAATTGCTCCTCGCTGCTGTTGTCCATGTGGCTGGTGGGCTCGTCGAGGATCAAAATCGGTGGCTCCAGCAGCAATGCACGGGCCAGTAGCACGGCCTGGCGCTGGCCGCCGGAAAGCAGCTGGCCGCGTTCGCCCACCGGGCGGTCGAAGCCCAGTGGATGCAGGCGCGCCAGCTCGCTGACGCCGGTTAGCTCGGCCACTTCCAGCATGCGCGCGTCGCTGACGTGGCGTGCGCCGAGGGTGAGGTTGTCGCGCAGGCTGCCGGCCAAGAGCGGCAGATCATGGGCCACGTAGCCCATCTGGCTGCGCAGATCGGCAATGTCCAGCTGGCGCAGGTCCAGGTTGTCGAGCAACACCTGGCCTTCGTCCGGGTGGTGAAAACCCATCAGCATGCGGGCAAGGGTGCTCTTGCCCGAGCCGCTACGGCCAATGATGCCGATGCGCTCGCCCGGCTGGATGCTCAGGCGCACGTCCTGCAGTGCCAGGGCGTTCTGCCCCGGGTAGCGGAAATTGACATGGTTGAGGGCCAGGCCGCCGTGCAGCGTGGTGTGTTCCAGCGCCTGGTGCTCGGCCTGGCGTTCCTGGGGCAGGGCCATCAGTGCATCGGTGCTGCGCATGGTCAGTTGGGCCTGCTGGTAGCGGGTGATCAGCCCGGCGATCTGGCCCAGGGGCGCCAGCACGCGGCTGCCGAGCATGTAGCTGGCGACCAGGGCCCCGACACTGAGGTTGCCGGCGATGATGCTGTAGACCCCGGCGACGATGGTGGCCATGCCGCAGAATTGCTGGATGAACAGCGTGCCGTTGCTGGCCAAGGAGGACAGGTTACGGGCATGAACGTCGAGGCGGGCGATGGCGCCGTTGGTGTGTTCCCACTGGTATTGTCGCTCGCTCTCGGCGCCGCAGGCCTTGAGGGTCTCAAGCCCGTCTAGGGTCTCGATCAGCAGGGCCTGGCGTACCGAGCCCAGACTCAGGCTTTTCTGCACCGTGTCACGCAGGCGTGCCTGGATGAGCAGGGCGAAGCCCACGGCCAGCGGGAAGGCCAGCAGCGGGATGAGCACCAGCCAGCCGCCGATCAGGCCGATCACCAGCAGCATCAGCACCACGAACGGCAGGTCGATGATGCTGGTCAGGGTCACCGCGGTGAGGAATTCGCGCAGGCCCTGGAAGTCGTGGATGCTCTGGGCGAAACCGCCGATGGTGGCCGGGCGCGCCTTCATGGCCATGCCGGTGATGCGTTCGAAGAGGGTCGCCGACAGAATCAGGTCGGTCTTCTTGCCGGCCTGGTCCAGCAGATGGGCGCGCACCATGCGCAGCACCAGTTCGAACGCCGTGCCGACGAACAGCCCGCCCACCAGGACCCAGAGGGTCGAAAGGGCCTGGTTGGGCACCACCCGGTCATAGGTCTGCATGACGAACAGCGGCACCATCAGCCCCAGCAGGTTGATCAGCAGGCTCGCCAGCAAGGCGTCGCCATACAGCCAGCGTGAATGCCTGAGCGTGTCGCGAAACCAGGCATCGACTCGGGGCATCAGCGGCGTGCGCAGGTTTTCCAGGGTATGCCGCGGGCGGGCGAACAGCGCCTGGCCGGCGTAGGCTTGCTCCAATGCGTCGCGTTCGACCCATTGTTCACCGCCGTCGGCTTCGCAGGGCAATAGCAATGCCCGGCCATCCTCGCCCCAACGCTGCAATACCGTGCTGCGGCCATCGTTCAACAGCAGCAGCACCGGCAGGTTGAGCGTTGAAATGGCGGCCAGCTCGCGCTGCAGCACCCTGGCCTGCAAGCCCGCGCGCGCGGCGGCGCGGGGCAGCAGCGCCAGGGGCAGGCGCTGGTCGGCCAGGGGCAGCCCGCTGCACAGGCCGGCACGGCTGGCCGTGCAGCCATGCAGCCTGCACAGGATCAGCAGGCCATCGAGCAACGGATCATCAACATCCAGGCGCGGTTGCGCGCTTTGCATACTGGTCACGATGGCCTACTCCTGCCACAGGGGGAGGAATCCGTTCCGGACGAACAGCCTGGCGCGGGCGAACACTACCGCATGTCAGGTAACCGGGCTTCGTTGCGTACTTCGCTCTTGGCAATGGCTTCCGGCGGCAACGAGACACGTTGCTTGCTCAGCAGCTCGCCCATGTTCGCCAGCACCCGGTACATCGAGAACTCCTCGGTGTAGCGCACCTCGGTGTAGCGGCGGTTGGCGTTGTACAGTTCGTTCTCGCTGTCGAGCACATCCAGCAAGGTGCGCTGGCCGAGGCCGAACTGGTCCTGGTAGGCCGCGCGTACGCGCTGGGTGGTCTCGGCGTACTCACGGGCGGTCGGGGTCTGCTTGCGTGCGTTGTTCATGGCGTTCCAGGCCAGGCTCAGGTTTTCGTTGAGCTCGCGCAGGGCATTGTTGCGAATGTCCATGGCCTGGTTGATCTTGTGCGCGTCGGACTGCAGGCGTGCCTTGTCGCTACCGCCGCGGAACAGGTTGTAGTTCAGCTCCACGCCGGCCTGCCAGTCGTTATTGTCGTGGCCGCGCTGGCCGGCGGTGTTGTTGTTGGCGCCGGTGGCCAGTACCGCGTCCAGGCGTGGGTAGAAGGGCGACTTGGCCACTTCGTACTGCTGCTCGGCGGCATTCACGTCGGCCTGGGCCGATTTCAGGTAGGGGTTGTTCTCCAGCATGCCCTGGCGCGCTTGCTCCAGGGTGGTAGGCATCTCGCCCTTGATGGTCACTGGCGTTTCCAGCTCGTCGGGCATGCGCCCGACCACGCTGTAGAAGTTGGCCTCAGCGTCGGCCAGGTCGACCTCCGCGGTGTCCAGGTTGTTCTCGGCCAGGGCACGGCGGGCACGGGATTGGTCCAGGTCCGCAGTGCTGCCCACGCCGCGTTCGCTGCGCAGGCCGATTTGGTCGTTGACCCGCAGGTGTGCCTGCAGGTTGTTCTTGGCCAGGGTCACCAATTCACGGCGCTTGAGCACCTCCAGGTACACCTCGATGGCGCGTAGGGCCACGGTCTCGGCCGTGGCCTGGGTGTAGTAGGCGCGTGAGTTGGCCACCGCTTCGGTGCGGCCCACTTCGTTGGCGGTGTTGAAACCGTCGAACAGCATTTGCCGCAGGCGCAGCTCCGACTGGGTATAGGTCAGGGTTTCCTTGTTGTGGTTGCGCGAGCCATCGGCGTTGAAGCCTCGGGTATTGGTGTTGTCCGAGCGTTGGCGACCGTAGCCTGCGACCAAATCTACGGTCGGGTAGTAACCCCCGCGCGCGAATTTCACATCCTCGTCAGCGGACAGCCGGCTGTTACGGCTGGCACTGATCTCCGGATGCTGGTCCACAGCGTTCTGGACGGCCTCGGTGATCGACATCGCCTGGGCGCTGGAACATGCCATGGCCAACAGGATTGCACTGGTGATGGGGGTTAGAACGCGCATGGGGTACATCTCCCTGACTTGAAAGGTGCTGCAATCGCCAAAAAAATGGCGAAAAATGAGGATCAAACCGTTTCAGGTTTGTAACAACACAGCTAAGAACATTTACTGGCCAAGCTAAGAAGATTTCTTCATAAGGGTTATGCGAAAAAAAACTTATGCGGTCTAAGAAATACCGGACATTGTTCTATTCAAGTCGTCCGGTGATTCAGCGCTAGGCGTTGTTTTTCGGGCCTCTCGGAAAAGTTCCCGTTTTTCTTGCAGCATAGGGCAGGGGAGTCGCGCAGGGATACAGGCAAAATGATATTTGGCGACATTTTATTGACATGTGTCATCTGGCCATCTCGTTTTGTCGTGTTCCTCGTCGAGCGTCGGGCAATGGTCGTGATTCGCTGTGCAATCACGCGCCTGGCGGACCGATCCGCACTTCCTCGACAGGCCTCAGGCTGCAGGAGCCCGTCGGCAGCAATGGAGGCGTGGATTCATGGCTAAATCACTCGGTGTGGTCAGCAAGATTGTCGGTCAGGTATTCGCGGTTGGCAGCGACGGCACCCGCCGCCTATTGGTCGAAGGCGACCGCCTGTTCGCCGGGGAGCAACTGGAGACCGGCGTCGCCGGAGCGGTGGCGGTGCGCCTGAGCAATGGTGCCGAGCTCACCCTGGGACGCGACAGCAGCCTGGAGTTGACACCGCAGTTGCTGGCCAATCGGGCAGGTCACGTGCACACACCTGACGCGGTGACTCCTACCGAGGCCGACCTCAGCGATGTGCAACGTCTGCAAAAGGCGATCGCTGCCGGCGCCGACCCAACCCAGGACGCCGAAGCGACTGCAGCCGGGCCCAATAGTGGCAACGCGCCTGGTGCCTTGGGCGGCGGCCACAGTTTCGTGTTGCTGACCGAAGTCGCCGGCCGTGTGGATCCGGTAATTGGCTTCCCCACTGCGGGGTTCAACGGCATCCCCGAATTCGAAGACCTCGATGTCGGCGATATCCGGTTCGATGACGAGCGGCCGCCGGCCTTGGACAATCCAGTGAGTCTGCAGGGCCTGGACGTGGCCGGCAGCGAGCTGACTCTGAACGAGGCCAACCTGCCCCAGGGGTCGGCCAGCAACGCGGGTTTGCTGACCCAGGCCGGTACGTTCACGGTGCTGGCTCCGGACGGTGTGTTCAACCTCAATGTCGGTGGCATCAATGTCGTCACCGGTGGCGTCGTGACTGGCGTAGGTCAGTCGCTGACCACTGGGCTGGGCAACGTCCTGACCATCACCGGCTACGACCCGGCCACCGGTACGGTCAGCTACAGCTACACCCTCACGGGCGCCCATGGGCATTCTCCGGCAGATGGGGCAAACGCGTTGGCGGAACATTTCAACGTGCAGGCCAGTGATGCCGACGGCGATGTGGCCAGCGGCAGCCTGGATGTGCGCATCGTCGACGATGTGCCACGGGCCGTGGATGACGGCAACCCACTCAGCGCGAATGAAACCCAGCAGGTGCTCACCGGCAATGTGCTGACCAACGATGTACAAGGGGCCGATCGTGTGCCGCAGGGGCCGATCACGGCTGGCACGTTTGTCGGGACCTACGGCACCCTGGTACTCAAAGCCGATGGTTCCTACACCTATACGCTCAACAGCAGCGACCCGGATTTCATCAGCCTGCATGGCGGTGGCACTGGGGTAGAGCAGTTCACCTACACCTTGACCGATGCAGATGGCGATACCAGCACGGCAACCCTGGTGCTCGATGTCACCAACCTTGATGACTCGGTCACCTTGGGTGGCCTTGACGTGAACGGCGGCGAACTGACTGTCCATGAGCGCAACCTGGGCGACGGCAGCAGCCCTGACGCAGGTGCACTGACGCAAGGCGGCAGCTTCACCGTGGCCGCGCCCGATGGCCTGCAAAACCTGACCGTGGGTGGCATCGCCGTGGTCAGTGGTGGCCTGACGGCAGGTTTCCCGCAGTCGCTGACCACCGCGCTGGGTAACACGTTGACCATCACCGGCTACAACCCCAGCACGGGTGTGGTGAGCTACACCTACACGCTCATCGACAACGAAACCCACCCGAACGCCAATGGTGCCAACGGCCTGGGCGAGAGTTTCACGGTCGTTGCGACCGATACCGACGGCAGTGCGGCCACCGGCAACCTCGATGTGAACATCATCGACGACCTGCCGACCGCAGCGCCCGACAGCAACGCGACCACGGCCACCGAGCAACACACCACACTGACCGGCAATGTCCTGAGCAACGATACCCAGGGTGCTGACCGCGTCCCGAGTGGCCCGATCACCGCCGGCACCTTCGTCGGCACCTATGGCACCCTGGTGCTCTCTGCCGATGGTTCCTACACCTATACGCTCAATACCAGCGACCCGGACTTCTTCAACCTGCATGGTGGTGGCAGTGGCATAGAACAGTTCACCTATACGCTGACCGATGCCGATGGCGATGTCAGCACGGCGACATTGCAGTTGAACGTCGCCAACCTCAACGACCCGGTCACCCTTGGCGGCCTGGAGCTGAATGGTGGGGAGCTGGTCGTCCAGGAAAGACACCTTGGCGATGGCAGCAGCCCGGATGCTGGGGCGCTGACTCAAGGCGGCTCGTTCACCATTACAGCGCCAGATGGCTTGCAGGCGCTGGTCGTGGGAGGCATCAACGTAATCAGTGGTGGAGTGACGGCGGGCTTCCCGCAGTCGATCACCACACCGCAGGGCAATACCCTGACCATCACCGGCTACAACGCCAGCACTGGCGTAGTGAGCTACAGCTACACACTAACTGACAACGAAGCCCACCCGAACGCCAATGAGGCCAACAGCCTGAGCGAAAGCTTCACGGTCACGGCTACCGACACCGACGGCAGCACGGCCACCGGCAACCTCGATGTGAACATCATCGACGACCTGCCGACTGCCGTGGGTGACAGCAACCTCGAAACCGCCACCGAGCAACACACCACACTGACCGGCAATGTCCTGAGCAACGATACCCAGGGTGCTGACCGCGTCCCGAGTGGCCCGATCACCGCCGGCACCTTCGTGGGTACCTACGGCACCCTGGTGCTGTCGGCCAATGGCGCGTACACCTACACACTCAACACCAGCGACCCGGACTTCTTCAACCTGCACGGCGGCGGCAGCGGTATAGAACAATTCACCTATACGCTGACCGATGCCGACGGCGATGTACGCACTGCAGTGTTGGAGCTGAACGTCACCAACCTCAACGATCCGGTCACTCTGGATGGCCTGGGCGTACAAGGCGGTGAACTGACTGTCTACGAGAAGAACCTGGGCGACGGTAGCAGCCCTAATGCTGGGGCGCTGACTCAGACGGGTTCCTTCACAGTCACCTCCCTGGATGGCTTGCAAACTCTGACCGTAGGTGGCATTACCGTCGTCAGCGGCGGCGTGGTCGCGGGCTTCCCGCAATCGGTGACGACTGGACTGGGCAACACCCTCACCATTACGGGCTACAACGCCAGCACCGGGGTGGTGAGCTACAGCTACACACTAACTGACAACGAAGCCCACCCGAACGCCAATGAGGCCAACAGCCTGAGCGAAAGCTTCACGGTAACGGCTACCGACACCGACGGCAGCACAGCCACCGGCAACCTCGATGTGAACATCATCGACGACCTGCCGACTGCCGTAGGTGACAGCAACCTCGAAACCGCTACCGAGCAGCACACCACGCTGACCGGCAATGTGCTGAGCAACGATACCCAGGGCGCCGACCGCGTCCCGAGTGGCCCGATCACCGCCGGCACCTTCGTGGGTACCTACGGCACCCTGGTGCTTTCGGCCAATGGTTCCTACACCTACACACTCAACACCAGCGACCCCGACTTCTTCAATCTGCACGGCGGCGGCAGTGGCATAGAGCAGTTCACCTATACGCTGACCGATGCCGATGGCGATGTACGCACTGCGGTGCTGGAACTGAACGTCACCAACCTCAATGACCCGGTCACTTTAGATGGTTTGGGCGTGAATGGCGGTGAACTAACCGTCTACGAGAAAAACCTGGGCGAAGGCAGTGCACCGGACACCCCAGCCTTGACCCAGACCGGTACCTTTACCGTCACGGCGCTGGATGGCCTGCAAACCCTGACCGTGGGCGGCATTACCGTCGTCAGCGGCGGCGTGGTCGCGGGCTTCCCGCAGTCGGTCACGACGGGACTCGGCAACACCCTCACCATCACCGGTTACAACGCCAGCACTGGCGTGGTGAGCTACAGCTACACGCTGACTGACAACGAAGCCCATCCAAATGCCAACGAAGCCAATAGCCTGAGCGAAAGCTTCACGGTCACGGCTACCGACACCGACGGCAGCACGGCCACCGGCAACCTCGATGTGAACATCATCGACGACCTGCCGACTGCCGTGGGTGACAGCAACCTCGAAACCGCCACCGAGCAGCACACCACGCTCACCGGCAATGTGCTGAGCAACGATACCCAGGGCGCCGACCGAGTACCTTCCGGCCCGATCACCGCCGGCACCTTCGTGGGCACCTACGGCACTCTGGTGCTGTCGGCCAATGGCGCGTACACCTACACACTCAACACCAGCGACCCCGACTTCTTCAATCTGCACGGCGGCGGCAGCGGTATAGAACAATTCACCTATACGCTGACCGATGCCGACGGTGATGTGCGCACTGCAGTGCTGGAGCTGAACGTCACCAACCTCAACGATCCGGTCACTCTGGACGGTCTGGGTGTACAAGGCGGTGAACTAACCGTCTACGAGAAGAACCTGGGCGACGGTAGCAGCCCTAATGCTGGGGCGCTGACTCAGACGGGTTCCTTCACAGTCACCTCCCTGGATGGCTTGCAAACCCTGACCGTAGGTGGCATTACCGTCGTCAGCGGCGGCGTGGTCGCGGGCTTCCCACAGTCGGTCACGACGGGACTCGGCAATACTCTGACCATCACCGGCTACAACGCCAGCACTGGCGTAGTGAGCTACAGCTACACGCTGACTGACAACGAAGCCCATCCAACTGCCAACGAAGCCAATAGCCTGAGCGAAAGCTTCACGGTAACGGCCACCGACACCGACGGCAGCACAGCCACCGGCAACCTCGATGTGAACATCATCGACGACCTGCCGACTGCCGTAGGTGACAGCAACCTCGAAACCGCTACCGAGCAGCACACCACGCTCACCGGCAATGTGCTAAGCAACGATATCCAAGGCGCCGACCGCGTCCCGAGTGGCCCGATCACCGCCGGCACCTTCGTGGGTACCTACGGCACCCTGGTGCTCTCTGCCGATGGTTCCTACACCTACACGCTCAACACCAGCGACCCCGACTTCTTCAACCTGCATGGTGGTGGCAGCGGTATAGAACAATTCACCTATACGCTGACCGATGCCGACGGTGATGTGCGCACTGCAGTGTTGGAGCTGAACGTCACCAACCTCAACGATCCGGTCACTCTGGACGGTCTGGGCGTACAAGGCGGTGAACTAACCGTCTATGAGAAAAACCTGGGCGAAGGCAGTGCACCGGACACCCCGGCCTTGACCCAGACCGGTACCTTTACCGTCACGGCGCTGGATGGCCTGCAAACCCTGACCGTAGGTGGCATTACCGTCGTCAGCGGCGGCGTGGTCGCAGGCTTCCCGCAGTCGGTCACGACGGGACTGGGCAACACCCTCACCATCACCGGTTACAACGCCAGCACTGGTGTGGTGAGCTACAGCTACACGCTGACCGACAACGAAGCCCACCCGAACGCCAATGAGGCCAACAGCCTGAGCGAAAGCTTCACGGTAACGGCTACCGACACCGACGGCAGCACGGCCACCGGCAACCTCGATGTGAACATCATCGACGACCTGCCGACTGCCGTGGGTGACAGCAACCTCGAAACCGCCACCGAGCAGCACACCACGCTGACCGGCAATGTGCTGAGCAACGATATCCAAGGCGCCGACCGCGTCCCGAGTGGCCCGATCACCGCCGGCACCTTCGTGGGCACCTACGGCACCCTGGTGCTGTCGGCCAATGGTTCCTACACCTACACACTCAATACCAGCGACCCCGACTTCTTCAACCTGCATGGTGGTGGCAGTGGCATAGAACAGTTCACCTATACGCTGACCGATGCCGACGGTGATGTGCGCACTGCAGTGCTGGAATTGAACATCACCAACCTCGACAACCCAGTCACCTTCACAGGCCTGGACATCACCGGCGGCGAACTGATCGTCTATGAGAAGCATCTTGCCGACGGCACCAGCCCTGACGCAGGCGAACTCACCCAGAGCGGCAGCTTCACCGTCACCGCCCTGGACGGGCTGGACACCCTGACAGTCGGCGGCATCGCTGTGGTCAGCGGCGGTGTGGTGGCAGGCTTCCCGCAATCGGCGACGACCGATCTGGGCAACACCTTGACCATCACCGGTTACAACCCCAGCACCGGCGTGGTGAGCTACAGCTACACACTGGCCGACAATGCCACCCACCCGGACGCCAACGGCACCAACAACCTGAGTGAAAGCCTCGCCGTCAGCGCGACCGACACCGACGGCAGCATCGCCAATGGCAGCATCGACGTCACCATCGTCGACGATGTGCCTTCGGCAGTCGATGCCGAGCGCGCCGTTTCCCCAGGCCAGGTGGATTCCAACCTGCTGCTGGTGATCGATGTCTCTGGCAGCATGGACTTTGCCTCAGGCGTACCAGGCCTGACCCGTCTGCAATTGGCCAAGCAGGCGATCAACGCCTTGCTCGACAAGTATGACGAGATGGGCGACATCAAGGTGCAGATCGTCACCTTCTCCGATGGCGCAACGCAGGAGTCCTCGGTGTGGGTATCGCTCACCCAGGCCAAGAACATCGTCAATGGCCTGAGCGCCGGTGGGGCGACCTACTACGACTCAGCCGTCAACGTTGCCAAGACGGCCTTCGTGGCTAGCGGCAAACTGGCCGGTGCCCAGAATATCTCGTACTTCTTCTCCGATGGTGAACCGACCAGCGGCCACAGCATCACCGCCGACAGGGAAGCCAGTTGGGAAACGTTCCTCGACGACAATGGCATCAAGTCCTACGCCATTGGCCTTGGCAGTGGTGTGAACGAGGGCAACCTCAACCCGTTGGCCTACGACGGCAGCACCCACACCGATACCAATTCGGTCGTGGTCACCGACCTCAACCAACTGAATGCTGTACTGTCCGGCACGGTGCTGGGTGCACCGATCACCGGTAGCCTGCTCAGTGGCGGCGAGCTGGGGGCCGATGGCGGCTTCATCAAGGCGCTGGTGGTCGATGGCACCACCTACACCTACGATCCCAAGGCCAACGGTGGCGAAGGTTCCTACACAGCCAGCGGTGGGGCGGATCACGGCACTTTCGATACCGCCACCAATACCTTCAACATCAAGACCAACCTGGGCGGCACGCTGCTGGTGGACATGGACACCGGGGACTTCATCTACACCCCGCCCAAGGATACCGGCGTAACCCAACAGGAAAACTTCGGCTTCACCGTCAGCGACAACGACGGCGATCCCAGCAGTGCCACCCTGACGGTGAACATCTACACCAATACCGCGCCTGTCGCTGGCGCCGACCACATCATCACCAACATCACCGGGGCCAGCATCACCGTTCCGGCCGAGGTGCTGCTGGCCAACGACAGCGATGCGGATAACGACAAGCTCACGGCCTCGCCGATCACCTTCGACACCGGTTTCTCCGTCAAGGGCGAAGGTTTCAGCGTGGGCAACGGTATTCCGGTCATCGATTTCAACGGCACGGGGGGGAGCCAGACAAACCGCTTCAAAGATCTGCCACGCAGTGCCTTCAGAGGCACAGCCAACAGCATGGTCGCCGCGCTGATCGTCGATGCCTTCGTACGGGACGTCGGAGCCAGCAATGCCAACGACCAGGATGTCATGACGGTCCACTTGAAAAAAGGCGAGACCTTGACCCTCGACCACGACGTGCCGACCGGCAACCTGCAGATGTTCTGGAAGGATGACGTGGGCGATTATCAACCCATTACCGATGGCCACTTCTTCACGGCCAGCCATAGCGGTGACTATTCCATCCTGGTACGCAACGTGACCGACAGCAACTTCGGTTCGGGTGCCGAGTTCTACAAGCTGACCATGACCATCGACTACAGCAATGCCCAGAACGAGGTATACAACGGCACCTACACCACCAGTGACGGCCATGGCGGCGCGGCCACGGGCAATGTCGATATCACCTACCAGGCCGGCAGCGTGCTCACCGGCACCGACGGCGACAACACCCTGCTGGCCGGCGCCGGCAACGACACCTTGCACGGCGGCCTCGGCCACGATGTGTTGGTCGGTGGCAGCGGTGACGACCTGCTCTACGGCGGCGGCGGCGACGACTTGCTGATCGGCGGCCCGGGCAATGACCTGCTCGATGGCGGTGCGGGCATCGACACTGCCAGTTACGCTTCGGCCACCGGCGGCGTGACCGTCAACCTGAACCTGACCACTGCGCAGAACACGGGTGGTGCCGGCAGCGATACCCTGAACGGTATCGAGAACCTGATCGGCTCGGACTACAACGACACCCTGACCGGCAACGGTGGCGATAACCTGCTGATCGGCGGGTTGGGCAACGACACCCTGAACGGTGGCGCGGGCAACGATGTCCTGCTCGGCGGCCTAGGCGACGATACGCTCAACGGTGGCAGCGGCAACGACACTTTCGTCTGGCAGAAGGGCGAAATGGGGCACGACACTGTGCTGGCGTTCACCCCGGGCAGCGATCGTCTCGACCTGTCGCAGCTGCTCCAGGGCGAAAACGGTACTACTGCCTCGTTGGATGACTACCTGCACTTCAAGGTCTCAGGCTCGGGTGTCAATGTGGTCTCGACCATCGAAGTCAGCAGCGTGGCTGGCGCCGCACCAACCCAGACCATCGACCTGGCCGGTGTCGACCTGGCGCAGCATTACGGCGTGACGGCAGGTGCCGGTGGAGTGGTCGCGGCAGGGCAGGACACGGCGACCATCATCAACGGGATGCTCAATGACCATTCGCTGAAGGTGGATACGGTGTAAGGCGGCTCTCCGGGAATGAAGGTACCCCGTGTGGGAGCAACTGCCTTGCGAAATGTCCAAGAACTGGCGCGATCCCTGTGGGAGCCGGCTTGCCGGCGATTGGGGCGGGCCTGCCATCGCGGCTGATGACAAGGGCTTCGCCCTTGATCGCGGGATAAGCCCGCTCCCACAGAGGCCATGCAAGGCAGGTAGGGACCGGCTTGTCAGCGATAAGCGGCGCCAGAGCATATGCGCGGGTCGCACCTGTGGCGCTGGGCAATCGGCCGTCTCCTAGACTGGGCTCAAGCCTCTTCGGAATCAGCCCAATGCCCCAGCGCGAAGTCCACAGCCCCGCCCAGGCCCTTTGGCAGCCCATGCTCCTGGGTGGCCAGCGCCTGCACGGCGTTTCCTGGAAGACCCTGGCCGATGCCGGCCCCTGGCAGGCCTATTGGATGAAGATGTCCCCCGGTAGCCGTTCGATACCGCACCGCCATGCAGCCGTCGAGCTGTTGCAGGTACTGGAAGGCGAGGTGATGGATGTCGACGGCCAGCTGTTCCGCGCCGGCGACAGCCTGGTCTATGCGCCCGGCTCCGAACACTGGCTGCGTTCGCCCCACGGCTGCTTGTTACTGGTGGTGGAATCCGAACCCTCGACCCTTGGCGAATGACGCTCAGCCGGGCCGGTGCAGGGTTTTCTGCTTGAGGATGTACAGGCTGACCAGTACCGCGCTGGACAGCATGAAAACGCGTGCCCAGAACAGCGGCACCAGGTAGCACGACAACCCGATGCTGGCCCACATCAGGCCGATGGCGTAGACCTTGCCTCGCAACGGGATGCCCTGGCCGCTCAGGTAGTCGCGGATCCACGGCCCCAGCTTGGGGTGGTTCACCAACCAGTGATGAAAACGCGGCGAACTACGGGCGAAGCAAGCCGCCGCCAGCAGCAGGAACGGGGTGGTGGGCAACACCGGGAGGAAGATCCCCAACACCCCCAGCGCGACGCTGAGCCAGCCGATGGCCAGCAGCAGGTAGCGCATGACCGGCTTAGTGGTGGCGCGGCTTGAGCAGGGCAGGTTTCTCGTCCGGGGCGTGCAGCAGCAGGAACAGTGCGGTGAGCGCTTCCGGGATTTGCACGATCATGTCGTCCTGCAGGCTGGCGTTCTTGGCGATGTCTTCGAACTCTGGCTGTTCGTCGAACAGGCCCGAGCCGACCATGATCGGCAAGAGCATCTCGCTGACTTCCTCCTCGGCGTTCTCGAACCAGGCCTCTTCACGCAGGAATACGCCTTCCATGAAGCCGATGCACCAGCCGCGCAGGTCGGAGTCGTCCGGCTCGTCGGTCAGGTCCAGGTCGCACGGCAGCTCGAATTCATCGTCGCTGGCCAGCTGGCGGCCGATGTGCGCCTTGAGCGCGACCAGGGTGGCCTCGATCTCGGTGCGCTGGGCCTCGCTGGCGTAATGGGGTTCTTCGGCGAACAGGGCGTCGATCCATTCGCGCTCAGGAACGTCTTCCGAGCAGATCGACAGCGCGGTCAGGTAGCCGTGGGCGGCGACGTAGTCCAGCGCTTCTTCGTGCAGCTCGTCGGCGTCGAGGAAGGCTTGCAGGCGGGTCAGTTGCTCGGCGAAGGACATTACAGGGCTACCTTGGGGAATAAACGATAACGAATTCTAGCACCTTGCGGCGGCTGGGGGGCAAAGGGAACGTCTGTCGCAGGAAGGCGCCTGGGGCCCCTGCATGAGCAGGCACTGGGGTATAATCCGCGATTTTTCATCCAGGGGCGCCGTTTCCCGGCCCTCCGGCAAAAGCCGCTTACGCATTCGTGAGTGTGCCCCGCGGATTTTTCGTCCAGCCTGTGTCCAGGATGGTATGGCGATTTTGGAGTTTTCAATGCTCGAACAGGCTCAGCGCGTCCTCAAGGACATCTTCGGTTACGACAGTTTCCGGGGGCGCCAGGCAGCGATCATCGAATGCGTGGCCAGTGGTGGCGATGCCCTGGTGCTGATGCCCACCGGCGGCGGCAAGTCGCTGTGCTTCCAGGTCCCGGCCTTGCTGCGCCCGGGGCTTGCGGTGGTGGTCTCGCCGCTGATCGCGCTGATGGACGACCAGGTCGCCACCCTCGATGAACTGGGCGTGGCCGCCGCTGCGCTGAACTCCACCCTGAGCCCCGAACAGCAGCGTGAACTGGCCGGGCGCCTGCGCCGCGGCGAGGTGAAGATGCTCTACCTGGCCCCTGAGCGCCTGGTGCAGCCGCGCATGCTGGAGTTCCTGCGCACCCTGGACATCGCCCTGTTCGCCATCGACGAGGCTCACTGCGTCTCGCAATGGGGCCATGACTTCCGGCCGGAATACCTGCAACTGGGCCAGCTGGCCGAGCTGTTCCCCCATGTGCCGCGCATCGCCCTGACCGCCACCGCCGACATGCGCACCCGCGAAGAAATCGTCCAGCGCCTGCACCTTCAGGGCGCCGAACGCTTCCTGTCGAGTTTCGACCGGCCCAACATCTTCTACCGCATCGTGCCCAAGGAGTCGCCACGCAAGCAGCTGATGGCATTCCTCGGCGAGCGCCGCGGCAACGCCGGCATCGTCTATTGCCTGTCGCGCAAGAAGGTCGACGAAACCGCGGCCTTCCTCTGCGAACAGGGGTTCCCGGCCCTGCCGTACCATGCCGGCCTTGCCGCCGAGACGCGTTCGGCCAACCAGCACCGCTTCCTCAACGAGGAAGGCCTGATCATGGTCGCCACCATTGCCTTCGGCATGGGCATCGACAAACCCAACGTGCGCTTCGTCGCCCACCTCGACCTGCCCAAATCGATGGAGGCCTATTACCAGGAAACCGGCCGTGCCGGCCGTGACGGCCTGCCGTCCGACGCCTGGATGGCCTACGGCCTGCAGGACATGGTGATGCTCAAGCAGATGCTGCAGAACTCCGAGGGTGACGAGCGCCACAAGCGCATCGAGCAGCACAAGCTCGACGCCATGCTGGCCCTGTGCGAGGAAACCCGCTGTCGTCGCCAGTCCCTGCTGGCCTATTTCGATGAAGTGCTCGAACAACCGTGTGGGCATTGCGACAACTGCGTCGACCAGGTGCAGACCTGGGACGCCACCGAGCCGGCACGTCAGGCCTTGTCGGCGGTGTACCGCACCGGCCAGCGCTATGGTGTGGGCCACCTGGTGGATGTGCTGGTGGGCAAGGACACCGAGAAGGTGCGCAATTTCGGCCACGAAAAACTGTCGGTCTTCGGCGTCGGCAAGGCGCTGAGCGAGCACGAGTGGCGCTCGCTGTTCCGCCAGTTGGTGGCACGCGGGCTGGTGGACATCGACCTGGAAGGCTACGGTGGCCTGCGTTTGTCCGACAGTTGCCGGCCATTGCTGCGCGGCGAGGTGAACCTGCAGCTGCGCCGCGACCTCAAGCCCCAGACCGTGGCCAAGTCCTCCGGCGGTGGCAGCCCGGCCAGCCAGTTGGTGCGGGCCGAGGAGCGCGAGCTGTGGGAAGCCCTGCGCGCCCTGCGGCGCAAGCTGGCCGCCGAACACAGCGTGCCGCCCTATGTCATCTTCCCCGACTCGACGCTGCTGGAAATGCTGCGCAGCCAGCCGACCAGCCTCAGCGAGATGGCCCAGGTCAGCGGCGTGGGGGCGCGCAAGCTCGAGCGCTACGGCGAGGCCTTCCTCGATGTGCTCAACGGTGGGGAGGGCGAAGAAGCGCCGAAGGTGGTACTGGACCTGCGCCATGAGCTGGTCAGCCTGGCCCGTGCCGGCATGACCCCGGCACAGATCGCTGGCCAGCTCAATTGCAGCGAAAAGAACGTCTACAGCCTGTTGGCCGAGGCCCTCGGCCGTCAGGAGCTAACCCTTGAGCAGGCGCTTGACCTGCCAGAAGAGTTGTTGATGGAGGTGCAGGACGCCTTCCTCGACGGCGAGGGCGAGCTGCCGCCGGTGGCCACGGTCTCGGCGCTGTTCGGCCCGCGTGTGCCGGAGGGGGTGCTGCACTGCGTACGTGCGGCGTTGGCGGCCGAGTTCGAGCTGTAGCTGATTCTTGTCATGCTTTTTGACGATTCCCGGACACGCTGGCGCCCACGAACCTTGCCTGTTAGCGCGGGCCATGGTTAGCTGGCTAATAATTAGTTCTGTTCATAGAGTCACTTATGCCCCTGACCGATAACCAACACCGCTTCGGCATGCAGCTGGCCCAGATGTCCCGCGGCTGGCGCGCCGAGCTGGACCGCCGCCTGGCCGGCCTCAATCTGTCCCAGGCCCGCTGGCTGGTGCTGCTGCACCTGGCCCGATTCGACGATGCCCCCACCCAGCGTGAACTGGCCCAGAGCGTAGGCGTCGAAGGGCCGACCCTGGCGCGTTTGCTCGACAGCCTGGAAAGCCAGGGGCTGGTACGGCGCCAGGCGGTGATGGAAGATCGGCGCGCCAAGAAGATCCTGCTGTGCCCACCGGCCAAGCCATTGATCGAGCAGATCGAGACCATCGCCAATGCCCTGCGCCAGGAGCTGTTCACCGGGGTCGATGAGGCTGACCTGGAGGTCTGCATGCGTGTGCATGCGAAGATTCTGGCGAACCTCGAGAAGTCTTGAACGAATGAAATGGGCTGCTGTGCAGCCCTTTCGCGGGGCAAGCCGCCTACAAGGGCGCGTGGGGTTTCAGAAGGTGTGCCCCAGGTTCAGGTACACCGCCTTCTGGTGCTCGCTGTTGGCCCCATAGCTGATGTTCAACGGCCCAAGCGGCGTTTCCAGGCCCAGGAAGATACTCGCCGCGTTGATATAGCCACTGTCGAATTCATTGTCGTTGTTCCACGCCCGACCCCGCTCCAATGAGCCGCCCAGGTACAGCGGGAAATCCAGGGGCAGGTAGGCGCGCGGAGTCAGCCGGCGGTAGTAGACCATGCGCATCAGGCTGATGTTCTGCCCGGAGACCGAGTCCTGGCGAAAGCCCGACAGTTGCCTGGCACCGCCGAATACGAAGCTCGACGTCACCACTTCCGCATCGTCCAATGTGCGCCCGTAGCGCCCGCCCAGCACCCAGGAGTTGGGCCCGCTGCTGAAAGCCTTGTCGAGCTTGAGCTGCCATTGGCGGTAGTCGTGGTCCGAGTCCAGGGACTTGTCGTACTTGCGTAGCGTCAGGCCGATGTCCTCGCCGCTGTGCGGGAAATAGACATTGTCGAAGGTGTCGAAAGAGTACTTCAGCTCATAGAAGCCTTCATTGAAGCTGACCTTGGGCAGGTCCTGGTCGCCGATGCGCACCTCGGCTTCCCCCCACGCCTTGCCCACCCCCAGGCGAACTTCGCCATAGGTGCCGATCTGCCGGCCCAGGTTTAGGCCGAAGCCGTAGCGCTCCAGGCGGTATTCGGCCACCGGGTCGTTGTCCAGCGTGGCCTCGATGTTCTGCGAGCCGAGGTCCAGGTAGGGCGCGATGAAGTAGCGCGACCCCACGTCCAGTGGCTGATAGAACTCGCTGTACAGCTCCTGCTGGTCGCCGATCTGGGCGCGGGTCAGCCATTCGGCGCCCAGCTGGTTGATGCCGTTGACCCGATAGCTGGCGCCAAGGTTGAAGGCGCTGTCGCCGCGCATGTCGTCCGACAGGTTCAGGCCCAGGCGCAGGTAGTCGGTGCCGCCGCGCTTGCCGCGGGCATTGATCACCAGGGTGTTGTCGTCGCCCTTGTGCACCACCCGGTATTGCACCCGGTCGAAGTAGTCCAGGCCATAGAGGGTACCCATGTCGGTCTGTAGGCGGTCCAGCTCCAAGGGTTCGCCCAGGGGTTGGCGGATGTAGTAGCGGATCACGTCGTCGCTGACCTTCGAGTCGTTCTCCACCTTGATCGCGGTGATCACCGGCCGGCGCTGGCGCGGCGAGCGGGCCACCGCCAGGCCGCTGTCGCCTTCGGCGTTGTGCAAGCCGGCCAGGCGGGTATCGAGGGCTCGGGTGGCGCGGTAGCCAGCATCGATCATGTCCTGGGCACGGCCGAAATCGGTGACGCCGAAAGCGGCCAGAGGCGGCTGGATGAGGATGTCGTCCTGGCGCAGGCTGGCCAATTGTTCCTCGGAGTTGCGCCGGGTCATCAGGGTGATCGACTGGTTGAGCACATCGACCACCGTGGCCAGTTGCTTGCGGTCACGCAGCGGGCTGCCGATGTCGACCACGATGGCCAGATCCACGCCCATGTCCCGTGCGACATCCAGGGGGATGTTGTCGACCATGCCGCCGTCCACCAGCAGGCGGCCGTCCAGCTCGACCGGGGCGAATACCGCCGGGATCGACATGCTGGCGCGGATCACCTGGGGCAGGTGGCCCCGGCGAAACACCACCTTTTCGCCGCTGGCGATGTCGGTGGCCACGGCGCGGAAGGGGATCGGCAGCTTGTCGAAGTCGCGGGTGTCGGCGGTGTGGGCCAGCTTGCTTTCCAGCAGCAGGGAGAGGTTCTGGCCTTGAATCACGCCCAGCGGCAGGCCCAGGCTGCCATCGTCGCGAAAGCTCAGCTTCTGCTTGACCAAGAAGTCACGGTCGTCCTGCTTGCGCCGGAAGGGGACGTCCTTGCGCGGTGGGGCGTCGGAGAGGGCCTGCTGCCAGTCGAGCGTGGTGGCGAGTTTCTCCAGCTCCTCGACACTGTAGCCGGAGGCATACAGCCCGCCGACCACCGCCCCCATGCTGGTGCCGGCGATGGCATCGATGTGCACCCTTTGTTCTTCCAGGGCCTTGAGCACGCCAATATGGGCCAGGCCCCGGGCAGCGCCGCCGGACAACACCAGGCCGACCTTGGGCCTGGCCGGTTCGGCGGCCAGGGTGGCGAAGGAGGTGAGCGTCAGTAAAAGGCAGAACAGCAAGCGGCGCATCGTGAGTCTCAAAACCGTGGGCAAAGACCGCTAGTATAAGCGGCTCATCCCCGAAGGAGACGCGCTGCCATGCCCCAGGCCAAGCCCGAAATCGTCATCACGTATTGCACCCAGTGCCAATGGCTGCTGCGAGCCGCCTGGCTGGCCCAGGAACTGCTCAGCACCTTTGCCGACGATCTGGGCCGCGTGGCCCTGGAGCCGGGCACCGGTGGCGTGTTCCGTATTACCTGCGACGGCACGCAGCTCTGGGAGCGCAAGGCCGATGGCGGCTTCCCCGAAGCCAAGGTGCTCAAGCAACGGGTGCGCGACCAGATCGACCCACAGCGCGACCTTGGCCACAACGATCGCTGATCAGGCGCCCTCGGCCACGGGCCGCTGCCTGGGCGGCTGCTCGGCGGCCATGCGACTGGACAACACGATGGCGAAGATGATCAGCGCGCCGCCTGCCAGCATGCGCAGGGTCGGCGTTTCGGCGAACACCACCCAGGCCACGGCGATGCCATAGACCGGCTCCATGCCGAACACCACCGCCGCCGTGCGCGCCTTGATCACCGACAGACTGGCGACGAACAGGCTGTGGGCGACACCGGTGCAGAAAATACCCAGCAAGCCGATCCATAGCCAGTCCATGGGCTTCACGGCGGTCAGCCCCGGCGCGGCCACCGGCAGCAGGCACAGGGCGACCACCAGGTTTTGCCACAGCGCGGCCTGTACCGCAGGCAGGCGCCCGGAGCCGGCCCGGTTGGTCAGCGACAGCAGCGAGAACAGCAGGCCGGAGAGCAAGGCCCAGAGCAGCCCGCCGGTGGCCTCGCTGGCCAGGTCGAAGGCGGGCGTGACCAGCATCAGGCCGATGCTCACCAGCAGCACCAACACAGCTTCGTTACGGCGGATGCGCTCACGGAACAGCAAACCTTCGAGGATTACCGTGAACGCTGGGAAGCCGGCGAAGCCCAAGGTTGCGATGGCCACGCCGCCGACCTTGACGGCAATAAAGAAGCTCACCCAGTGACTGGCCAGCAACACGCCGCCGAGCAATAGGCGGCGCAGGTCCTGGGCCTGCAGGCGCTGCCAGCCCTGGCGTGCCAGGCTGGCGAACAGCCCCAGGGCGAGCACGGCGAAGGCCGCGCGGCCGAACACGATAATCGTAGGGCTGGCGCTGGTCGCCAGCTTGCCGAAGACCCCGGTGAGGCCGAAGAAGAGGGCGCCGATGTGCAGGGCGCCGAGGGCGGTGCGGTGGTTCATGCTGGTCCTTGTGATGACAGTAGTCACCTTGAATAGGTGCAGTCCTGCGATTGGGCTCGATACCGAAGGGCCAGTCTACGAGGACCATCACCCGCTGTCTGTCGCGATCCTCGCGTCAATTGTCGCCAGGCTCGCGGCGCAAGGCCATCGGCGAGCAACCGAAATCGCGCAGTACGGCAGCCGAGAAGGCACTCTGGGAGCTGTAGCCGACTTGCGCGGCGATTTCGCCGATGGACAGTCGGGTTTCCTTCAACAGGCGGCGGGCCTTGAGCAGGCGGCGCTGGCGAATGTAGTCCATGGGGGTCATGGCGCATTCGGCGGCGAAACGTGCATGCAGGCGTGCGTTGGAGAGACCGGCCAGGCGCGCCAGGTCGGCGACCTGCAGCGGGTGGGCGGCATGCTGCTCGATGTGGGCATCGAACGCGGCGTAGGGCAGGCGTCGCTGCACCAGGGAGGGGGCGTCCTGTGCATTGAGGCTGGCCAGCAGTAGGACCGCGCCCTGCCGCGCGATCAGCGGATCGTCCACCGGGCTGCTGGCGAGCCAGTCGACCAGTTGCTGCTGGCGGTTGTCCAGGCTCAGGGCGCCGGGTTTGTCGAGCAGCCGGCGGCTGGCATCGGCATGGTTTCCCAGTTGTTCGTGAAGCCAGTGCTCGCCCGGGACATCCAGCACCAGGCAACGGCTGCCCGAGGGGCTGCCGCAGGCGTGATGGGCACCAGCCGGCACCACCATCAAGCCTTGTCGGTCGACTTGTGCGCCGCGGCCCTGGACTTCGAAATCCAGCCGCCCGCCCAGGCCGAACACCAGTTGCGGGTGCTCGTGGCTGTGGGCGATCAGGTCGTGGCGGTAATGGCGCAGGGAAAGGATCGGGCCGGCGGTCATGGGGGCTCCTCGCAGTGCAGAGGGCAAGTGTACACCTGCAACGGTCGTCACCGGTCAGTCGTCACACGCCTGCCACCAACCTGTCATGCACAACTGCCAGGCTCCAGCAAACAGTGCCGGAGCCTGCCCATGTCCCACGTAGAACTCGCCCAACCGTCACGCAAGCAGCGCGTGCGCACCCTGTGGATCTCCGACGTGCACCTGGGCACCCGGGACTGCCAGGCCGAGCACCTGGCGCATTTTCTCAAGCGCTACCACGCCGATCGCATTTACCTGGTCGGCGACATCATCGACGGCTGGAAGCTGCGCAGCGGCATCTACTGGCCCCAGGCCCATACCAACGTCATTCGCCGCCTGCTCACCTTGAGCAAGCGCGGCACCGAAGTGATCTACGTCACCGGCAACCATGACGAATTCCTGCGTCGCTACTCCAAGTTGATCCTGGGCAACATCCACCTGGTCGACGAGGCCGAGCACCTGACCGCCGATGGCCGGCGCCTGCTGGTGATCCACGGCGACCAGTTCGACGTGATCACCCGCTACCATCGCTGGCTGGCGTTCCTGGGCGACCGTGCCTACGAGTTCACCCTCGTGCTCAACCGTTGGCTCAATCACTGGCGCGCCCGCTACGGCTATGGCTATTGGTCGCTGTCGGCCTACCTCAAGCACAAGGTCAAGGGCGCGGTGAACTTCATCAGCGATTTCGAGGATGCCATCGCCCACGAGTGCACCCGGCGTGGTTTCCACGGCGTGGTCTGCGGGCATATCCACCATGCCGAGATTCGCCGAGTCGGCGAGGTCGAGTACCTCAACTGTGGCGATTGGGTGGAATCCTGCACTGCACTGATCGAGCACTGGGACGGGCAAATCGAGTTGTATCGCCTGGCCGACGCACAGGCGCGTGAGGCCGAACGGACGGCGACCTTGCGCGAGCCCGTCTAGTCGATGCCTATAGGCTGACCTTACCGCGCAGGATGTCGCGGAACATGGCGAAGTCGCCAATCAGGCTGTACAGCGGATGGGTGAAGGTGGCGGGGCGGTTCTTTTCGAAAAAGAAATGCCCGACCCAGGCAAAGCCATAGCCTGCGAGCGGCACGGCCAGCAACAGCAACCACTTGCCGCTGGCGAACGTATAGGCGAGCAGCGCGATGACCAGACTGGTGCCGACGAAGTGCAGCCGACGGCAGGTGGGGTTGCTGTGTTCGCCCAGATAATACGGGTAGAACTCGGCAAAACTGCGGAACTGCGCGGTTGAATGCATGACGGTGCTCCCCGTTGGTGCGCGAGGTGGGCAGGTTACACGGCGTGGAGCCTGAATTGAGTCTAGAGTCATTGTCGGGGGCGGCCAGTGACAATTGGCGCCAAATGAATATCTTTTCGATTCGCCGCCTGCTGCGGTCAGCACAAGAAGCCTGCCATGAGCGAAAGAACCACGTCGGCCAGCTGGGCATCAGGGATCGTCAAGGCGCTGGAGCTGGAGGGCCTCGATTGCCAGGCCATGTTCCGGCAGCTCGGGTTGGACTTCGCGGCCCTGGACGATCCGGATGCGCGCTTCACCCAGGACTCCATGACCCGGCTCTGGCAGTTGGCGGTAGACCTTTCCGGCAACGAGGCCATCGGCCTGAACATGGCGCGGGTGGTGCGCCCGGCCTCCTTCCATGTGGTGGGCTATGCGCTGATGTCCAGCCGTACCCTGGCCGAAGGGTTCGAGCGCCTGGTGCGGTACCAGCGGATCATCGCCGAGAGCGCCGACCTGAGTTTTCGCCTGGGCCCGGAAGGCTATGCGCTGGGCCTGACCGTGCACGGCGACCACCTGCCGCCGACGCGGCACAGCGGCGAGGCCTCGCTGGCCTGTGCGCTGTCGCTGTGCACCTGGCTCAGCGGTCGGCCGATCCAGCCGCGGCGCGTGTTGATCCAAGGGCCGCAGCCGAAGAACGTGGAACCCTACAAGGTCGCCTTCCATGCTCCGTTGGTATTCGGCTCGCCTCATGATGCGCTGGTGTTCGAGCGTGCCGACATGGAAGCGCCGCTGCCTACCGCCAACGAGGCCATGGCCGTGCTCCACGACCGTTTCGCCGGAGAATACCTGGCGCGCTTCTCGGAGAGCCGGGTGACCCATCGGGTCCGCCAGGTACTGTGTCGCATCCTGCCCCAGGGCGAGCCCAAGCGCGAAACCCTCGCCCAGGCCCTGCACCTTTCCCAGCGCACGTTGCAGCGCCGGTTGCAGGAGGAGGGCACCAGTTTCCAGACGTTGCTGGACGACACTCGCCGGGAACTGGCCGAGCAGTACCTGGCCCAGCCCGGCATGACCTTGCTGGAGACCGCTTACCTGCTGGGGTTCGCCGACCCGAGCAATTTCTATCGGGCATTTCGCCGCTGGTTCGACGTGACGCCGAGCGAATACCGGGCGCGCCTGGAGGCCGCGCCGGTCAGTGACGCCAGAACGCCGGCATGCACAACACCAGCACCGTGATGATCTCCAGTCGGCCCAGCAGCATGCCGCCGGCCAGGATCCACTTGGCCGCGTCCGGCAGGGTCGCATAGTTGCCCGCCGGGCCGATCACCTCGCCCAGGCCTGGGCCCACGCCCGACACGGTACCGGCCGCGCCGGTGAGGGCGGTCATCCAGTCCACGCCCAGCAACGACAGCAGCAGGGCGATGACGCAGATGGTGATGGCGAAGAAGAACGAGAACGTCAGGATTGAGCGCACGATCTCTTCATCGAGGCGGTGGCCATTGTATTTCTGCTTGATCACCGCCCGGGGGTGGATCAGCTGGTTGAGGCTGGCCTTGAGCAGGATGTAGGCCACCTGGAAACGGAAGATCTTGATGCCGCCGGCAGTCGAGCCGGAACAGCCGCCAATGAAGCCCAGGTAGAAGAACAGCATCAACGAGAAATTGCCCCACAGGCTGTAGTCGCCCAGGGCGAAGCCGGTGGTGGTGACCACCGAGGTGACGTTCAGCGCCACGTGACGCAAGGCGTCGAGCCAGTGCAGGTCGGTGGTGGCCCAGTACCAGGTACCCAGCACCAGCCAGGTGGTCACCAGCAGACCGAGCAGGCCCTGCACCTGTTGGTCGCGGATCAGCGCCTTGCGGTTGCCGCGCAGGGTGGCCACGTACAGGGTGAAGGGCACGCTGCCGAGGATCATCACCACCACCGCGACCCAGTGCACCGCCGGAATGTCCCACTTGGCCAGGGACTGGTCGGAGGTGGAGAACCCGCCGGTGGAAATCGCCGACATGGCATGGTTGATGGCGTCGAACGGCCGCATGCCGGCCCACCAGAAGGCCAGGCTGCCGACCAGGGTGATGCCGATGTACACCAGCACGATCGACTTGGCGACCATGTGCGAACGCGGCATGACCTTTTCCGAACGGTCCGAGGATTCGGTCTGGAACAGGCGCATGCCGCCGATGCGCAGCAGCGGCAGGATCGCCACCGCCATGCCGATGAAGCCGATGCCGCCGAGCCAGTGCAGCATCGAACGCCACATGAGAATGCCCGGTGACATGTTGTCCAGCCCGCTGAGCACCGTGGCACCGGTGGCGGTGATGCCGGACATGCTTTCGAAGAACGCGTCGGTGTAGCTGATGTGCTGGGTCAGCAGGAATGGCAGTGCGGCGAACACGCACACCACCAGCCAGCTGCTGACCGTCAGCAGGTACATGTCACGGGGGCGCAGGTGCACATGCTCTGGCCGCCCCTGGACGACCAAGGCAAGCCCTGCGACGAAGGTGATCAGGCTTGACCAGAGGAACGACGGCATGTCGCCGGTACGTTCGAAGACCACCAGCGTCGTCATGGGCACGACCATGCTAACGGCCAGGGTGATCAGGAAGATGCCGATGATGAAACCAATGATCCTTAAGGTCGGCAACGCCATGTGATCTGCTCTGACTCGAAACGGAAGGGCGCCATTTTAAGCGGCAGGCGGCAAGCTGCAAGTGCCAAACATGGACGGGGTGATGCATAGGCTGCTTTTTGTGTGGCTTGCAGCTTATAGCCTGGCGCTTGAGAATGCCCGCACATTTCTCTGCCAGGAGGGTAGCCCATGGAGGCTCTCGACGCATTGCTCAACCGTGTTTCCGTGCCACGCCTGACCGACCCGGCGCCCAATGCCGCCCAGCGCGAAGCGCTGTTCCAGGCCGCACTGCGCGCCCCCGACCACGGCCAACTGCGCCCATGGCGCTTCCTGACCATCGAAGGCCAGGGCCGCGACAAACTCGGTGAGCTGTTCGCCGAAGCGCTGCGCCAGAAGGGCGATGCCAGCCAGGCGGCCCTGGACAAGGCCCGGGCCATGCCGATGCGGGCACCGTTGCTGATCGTGGTGGTGGCCCGGCTGCAGGATCACTTCAAGATTCCCAAGTCCGAGCAGCGCCTGGCGGCAGGCTGCGCGGCCCATGGCATCCTGATCGCGGCCCATGCCCAAGGTATCGGCGCAGTGTGGCGCACCGGCGACATGGCGTTCGATGCCCATGTGCACCGGGGGTTGGGGCTTGCCGAGAACGAAGAGCTGATCGGCTACCTGTATGTCGGCACCCCTGCCACCGAGCCGCGCACGGCGCCGGTGCTGGAAACTGCCGATTTCGTCAGCGCCTGGGGCGAGTGAGGAGCAGGGCCGCTTTGCGGCCCTTTCACCGCGCAAGGCCTATGGTAGGAGCGGCCTTGTACCGCGAAAGGGCTGCGTAGCAGCCCCGTCATCCCGCAACGATCTCGCAGGGCAGCGCTAGGGTCGCGACGAACCCACCCTGCGGATGGTTCCCAAGCTTCAAGCTGCCCCCGTGACGCTCCGCCGCGCGCCGGGCAATCGCAAGCCCCAGCCCATGCCCTGGCGCCTCCTGCCCCGGTGCACGGAAGAACGGCTCGCCCAGCTGGGCCAGGTGTTCCTCGGCCACGCCTGGCCCGTGGTCGCGGACGCTCAGCACGATACGGCCCTGCTCGGTTTCGGCGCGCAGCTCGATCGGTTGCCCCGCGGGGTTGAAGCGCAACGCATTACGCACCAGGTTGTCCACGGCACGCTCGATCAATGTCGGCCAGCCCAGCAAGGTCAAGCCAGGCGTGGCCTCCAGGCGCACCTCCTGTTCCGGGGCGCTGAGCTGGGCATCCTTGCGCACGCTGCCCAGCAGGGCGTTGAGGTCCACGGGCTCAGCATGGGACTGTTCGGCGTCGACCCGGGCCAGGGCGAGGATTTCGCTGATCAGGTCTTCCAGCCGGTCGCATTCGCGGGTCAGGCGTGGCCATAACGCCTGGCGCTGCTCCGGCTCGGCCCGCTCGGCCAGGGCCAGGGCGATACGCAGGCGCGCCAGCGGCGAGCGCAGTTCATGCGAGACATCGCGCAGCAGCTGGCGCTGGCTGCCGATCAGGCTCTGCAAGCGCGCCCCCATCTTGTTGAAGTCGTTGGCCAGCACGCCGAACTCGTCGCGCCGGGCGGCCAGGCGCGCCAGGCTGTTCTGCTGGTAGCTGGTTTGCCCCAGGTCATGCACGGCGCCGCGCAAGCGGCTCAAGGGGCGGGTGATGGAGAGCGTCACCAGCAGGCTGAACAGGGTCAGCACCACCAGGGCGATGCCCAGAGCACTGAGTGGCCATAGCAGGCTTTCGCGGTGCCAGGCGTTGAGCTCCGGGTGGGGGATGCGATAGATCAGCAGGTAGGTCTCGCCGCTCTGGGGGCTGGTGTACTCCTCGGTCAGGCGGCGCCAGGGCAGGTGGCGCTGGTCATTGTGCTGGCGTGCTTCGAAGGCGGCGGCGCGACGGGGAAAGGTGCCGGGCACCACAGCCTGGCCATTGTCGTCCAGAACCTGCACATCGATCTTGTAGCGGTGCTTGCGTCGTTCCAGGAAGCGTTGGGCGGATTCGAGGCCCTCCTGCTCGTAGTGCTGGGCCCAATGGCTGGCCAGGGTGTTGAGGCCGGGGTGGCGGCTGAGGATCCAGGCGTCCTGGTTGAGCATGTGGCCAAGCAGGATCGACAAACCGGCGACCAGGGCGATGGCCAGCCAGAAGCTGGCCAGGATGCGCCAGAACAGTGAACGCAAGAGCAACCTCCTGAAAGCGTGAAAAGCCCGGCCCGCGATGAGGCGGGCCGGGCGTTGAGCAGACAGCTTACTGGGCCTTGCCGGCTTTTTCAGCCTTCCAGGCCTGGAACTCCTCCCATTCGGCCTTGCGTGTGGCGCGTTCCTTCTGCAGCTCATCGAACTTCTTCTGCTGCTCGGGCTTGAGCAGGCCACGGATGCTGGCCTGGGTCTTGTCGTGGCTGGCCTTGATCTCATCCTTCATGGCCTTCTGGTCGGCGGCCGGCAGCTTGGCGATGTAGCGTTCGGTGATGTCGCGGCGCTGTTTCATCTGCTCGCCCATCAATTTGCCGATCTGCTGGCGCTGGTCGCGGCTCAGGTCCAACTGGGCGAAAGGCGCGTCACCGCGATGATGCGGGCCGCCATGCTGGTGACCGCCGTCGGGCATGGCCATGGCCACGGTCGGCAGGGCGGCGGCGAACATCAGGGCGATAAGGGTCTTGCGCATGGTGTTTCTCCTTTCATGGGCCGGTGGTTACCGGATGAGCTCAGTCTAGGGAGATCACCGTCAAGTGCGGTCAGCGGAAGGTAAAGGCTTGGTAAAGACGAAGCAGGGCCGTTATGTGCAAGCCGGCTCCCACCTCGACCGCGCTGCCCTCGAGTGCTGTGCCGTATCTGTGGGAGCTTGGCTTGCCGGCGATGGGGCGCGCAGCGGCCCCGGCATGCTTACAGGCAGTAGTAGTAGCCACGGCTGCGCAGGGCAACGATGCGCGGTCGGCCGTCGGGATGGGGGCCGATCTTCTTGCGCAGGTTGCTGACGTGCATGTCCAGGCTGCGGTCGTACAGGGTCAGCTTGCGACCCAGGGCGAGCTGCGCGAGCTCCTGCTTGTCCAAGGGCTCGCCGGGCTGGCGCAGCAACGCCTCGAGGATACGGCTCTCGGAGAGGGTCAAGCTCATTTCCCGCTCGTCGATGCTGGCCACACCGCGTGCGGGGCTGAAGGTCAGGTCGCCGATCTCCAGCTGGCTGCTGGTGGCGGCCGGGTGGCTGCGTCGCAGCACGGCGCGCAGGCGGGCGGTGAGTTCTCGTGGGTCGCAGGGCTTGGCCAGGTAGTCGTCGGCGCCCAGTTCCAAGCCCAGGATACGGTCCAGGGGTTCGCCCCGGGCCGAGAGCATCAGCACCGGCAGCTCGGCATGTTCGGTGCGCAGTTGCTTGAGCAGCTCAAGGCCACTGCCGTCGGGCAACATCACATCCAGTACCACGGCCGAGGGCGCCTGGGCGGCCAGGGCCTGGCGTGCGCTCTGGCCATCATGGCAGGCGCGCACGGTAAATCCTTCCTGGCTCAGCCAGCTGGCAAGCAGCTCGCAGAGCTCCTGGTCATCATCAATCAGTAACAGCTCGCTCATGACTCACTCAATTCAACCATTGACGGCGTTCTCGATGCCCGCCACCGGCCAAGATACCGCATGCTGCGGCAAGGGGTGTACTGGCCGGGTCAGCCAGGCCCTGCGACGGCGGGGCGCTGGCAGTGTTCGCCAAGGGAGCGGCGGGAAGGGTCAGGGCAGGACTTGCTTGAACGGCTTGACGACGACTTTATCGTAGACCCCGGCGGCGATGTACGGGTCGGCATCGGCCCAGGCCTGGGCGGCGGCCAGGGAGTCGAACTCGGCGACGATCAGGCTGCCGGTGAAGCCGGCGGCACCTGGGTCGTTGCTGTCGATGGCCGGGTGCGGGCCGGCCAGTACCACGCGGCCTTCGGCCTTGAGCTGCTGCAGGCGCTCGATGTGGGCGGGGCGGGCGGCCAGGCGTTTTTCCAGGGAACCTTCGACGTCGCTTGCGATGATGGCGTAGAGCATGTCAATCCTTGGGTTTGGAGGTGGAGGGGTCGTTGTCATGCAGGTGGCGCGACAGGTATACGCCCTGGGCCACCAGGAAGATCACGGTCATGCCCAGGCTGCCGAACACCTTGAAGTCGACCCAGAAGTCCTGGAAGGTGAAAGCGACGAACAGATTGGCCGCGCCGCAGACCAGGAAGAAACCGATCCACGCCAGGTTCAGGCGGGTCCAGATGGCGTCCGGCAGGGTCAGGGCGTGGCCCATGATGCGCTTGATCAGCACCCGGTCGCCGACGAAATGGCTGGCGGCGAAGCCCAGGGCGAACAGCCAGTTGACCACCGGCGCCTTCCATTTGAGGAAGGTCTCGCTGTGGAAGGCGAGGGTCAGGCCGCCGAATACCAGGCAGGCGACCAGGGTCAGCAACTGGCCTTTTTCCAGCTTGCCGTGGCGCAGGAACAGCGCGCCATACACCACCAGGGAGCTGATGATCAGCATGGCGGTGGCGCTGTAGATACCGCCGAACTCGAAGCTGTGGCCGGCCATTTCGACGGGGCGCGGGTCGAGCTTGTAGACGATGAAGAACAGCAGAAGCGGGATGAAATCGATGAATTGTTTCACAGTGGCAGCCAGAAGCGGGATGTGACGGCATAATATCAAACATCGATTCCAGCGAAAGCGCTCCTCCATGAATGTTGATCTGCACTGTCACAGCACGGCCTCCGATGGCGCCCTGTCGCCTTCGGCCCTGGTCGCCCGGGCCCACGAGCACGGGGTGCGGACGTTGGCCCTGACCGACCACGACACCATCGAGGGCCTGCCAGAAGCCCGCCAGGCTTGCCTTGACAACGGCATGCACTGGGTCAGCGGCGTGGAACTGTCATGCACCTGGGGTGGCGCGACCATCCACGTGCTGGGCTACGACTTCCCGCTCGATGCCCCTGCGCTGCTGGCGGCCATCGAGGCCCTGCACCGTGGGCGCTGGTTGCGTGCAGAGGAAATCGACCGACGGTTGGCAGCCAAGGGCATGCCCGGCGCCCTCGAGGGCGCCCGGGCCGTTCAACAGGCGCTGGGCGACAGTGGCAACGCACCGGCGCGGCCGCATTTCGCCGAGTTCCTGGTGCGCGCAGGCCACGTCAAGGACCGCGGCGAGGCCTTTCGCAAGTGGCTGGGGGCCGGCAAGCTAGGGGACGTCAAGCTGCACTGGCCGACTCTCGAGGAAACTGTCGCGACGCTGCGTCAGTCCAACGCATGGGTGAGCCTGGCCCATCCCATGCACTACGAACTGACTCGCAGCAAGCGCAGAAGGCTGATTGCCGACTATATTCAGGCAGGCGGGCAGGCGTTGGAAGTGGTCAACGGGATGATGCCGGCCGAGCAGGTGGGCACGATGTCCATCCTTACCCGTGAGTTCGGCCTGCTGGCAAGCGCTGGCAGTGACTTCCACGGCCCCGGCACCTGGGGCGAGATCGGTGCCTACCGGCCATTGCCCGAGGACCTGCCACCTCTGTGGCGCCGATTCAGCCATGAACAGCCTATGGCGGTATGAACAGGATGACTACGTGAGCCAATTTTTCCAGATCCATGCGGAAAACCCGCAGGCGCGCCTGATCAAGCAAGCCGTCGAGATCATCCGTAAGGGTGGGGTGGTGGTGTACCCCACCGACTCGGCCTACGCAATGGGCTGCCAGATCGGCGACAAGACCGCCGTGGAGCGGGTTCGACGTTTGCGCCAGCTGGATAAGAACCACAATTTCACGCTGCTGTGCTGCGACCTGTCGCAGATGGGCACGTTCGCCAAGATCGACACGGCGACCTTCCGTCTGCTCAAGGCGCATGTACCCGGCCCGTACACCTTCATTCTCAATGCCACGCGCGAAGTGCCGCGCCTGCTGATGCACGAGAAGCGCCGCACCATCGGCCTGCGCGTGCCCTCCAACCCGATCGTCCTGGCGTTGCTCGAAGAACTGGGCGAGCCCCTGATGAGCGTGAGTCTCATCCTGCCGGACGATGAAGACCCGATGACCGACCCGTACGAAATCCGCCAGCGCCTGGAACACCATGTCGACCTGATCATCGACGGGGGCTTCGGCGACTTGAAGGCTTCCACAGTCATCGATTTGTCCGGCGACGACCCGGAAGTGATCCGTGTCGGCTGTGGCGACCCCGCGCCGTTCCTGGCCCCGGCGTGAGCCAGCTTCAAGAGGCCGCCGCACCGGTCAACGACAGCGAAGCGCCGCAACAGCTGCAACTGGCGCTGGTCTATGGCGAGGCCGTGACCGAGCTGCCGGTGGACCTGTACATCCCGCCGGATGCCCTGGAAGTATTCCTGGAGGCCTTCGAAGGGCCGCTGGACCTGCTGCTGTACCTGATCCGCAAGCAAAACATCGACATCCTCGACATTCCGGTGGCGGAAATCACCCGCCAGTACATGGCCTATGTCGAGTTGATGAAGAGCGTGCGCCTGGAACTGGCCGCCGAGTACCTGGTGATGGCCGCCATGCTCGCCGAGATCAAGTCGCGTATGTTGCTGCCGCGCTCAAGCGAGGTCGAGGAGGAAGAAGGCGACCCGCGTGCCGAACTGATTCGCCGGCTGCAGGAGTACGAACGCTTCAAGGCCGCCGCCGAGGGCATCGACGAGCTGCCGCGGGTGGGTCGGGAGGTGGTCGTACCGCGCCTTGAGGCGCCCCAAGCCAAGGTGCGCAAGCTGCTGCCGGAGGTGGCGCTGGAAGAGATCCTGCTTTCCATGGCCGAGGTGATGCGCCGCAACGACCTGTTCGAGAGCCACCAGATCACCCGCGAGACGCTGTCGACCCGCGAGCGCATGAGCGAGGTGCTCGAGCGGCTCAAGAGCGGTGGTTTCGTACCCTTCGTCGAACTGTTCACGCTGGAGGAGGGCAAGCTTGGCGTAGTGGTCACGTTCATGGCGATTCTCGAGCTGGTGAAGGAGTCGCTCATCGAACTGGTGCAGAATGAGCCTTTCGCCCCTATCCATGTCCGTGCCCGGGCCGAGTGACAACGAGCTAGCCTTTCCTGACGATGAACCTGAATGAACCGCGCGACCTGGCGTCGCTGATCGAGGCTTTCCTGCTGGCGTCTGGCAAGGCGCAGTCCCTGGAGCGCCTGTACGAACTGTTCGAGGAGGCCGAGCGCCCGGCGCCGGCTGTCTTCAAGAAAGCCCTGGAGCTGCTGGGCAAGTCCTGCAACGGTCGCGCCTTCGAGCTCAAGGAGGTGGCCAGCGGTTATCGCCTGCAAATCCGCGAAGACTATGCACCCTGGGTCGGGCGCCTGTGGGAAGAGCGGCCGCAGCGATACTCGCGTGCCCTGCTCGAGACCATGGCGCTGATCGCCTACCGTCAACCGATCACCCGCGGCGAGATCGAGGATGTACGCGGCGTGGCGGTGAACAGCAATATCATCAAGACCCTGATGGAGCGCGAGTGGATCCGTATCGTTGGCTACCGCGAGGTACCCGGCAGGCCGGCGATGTTCGCCACCACCAAGGCCTTCCTCGACCACTTCAACCTCAAGAGCCTGGACGAGCTGCCGGCCCTGGCCGAGTTGCGCGAACTGGAACCCGAGCCGCTGCTGGACCCGGATGATGCGCCGGTGCCGGCACACCTGCAGGCGCTGGCCGATGCCAGCCTGGATGAGGCTGAGCAAGGCGAGGCGCCGCCGCGGGAGGAGACCAGTTTCCGGAGCTTGCTGGTGGAGCTGGATGCCATGGAGGAGGGGCTTAAGACCGATTTCGATGATTTGCGCGGCGAGGCCTCGGAGCCTGAAGTCGAAGGTGAGCCCAAGCCTTGAAGGCTGTCCTCCCCCTGCAGGAGGCGGGCGAGCCCGCTCCTGCAGGGGGAGGGTGTTGTTGACCGGGCAGCACCACCGGGCAGAAAACCGTGGCTTGCTCATGAAAACCTTCTACGCTGCAGTGCGTTCGCCCACCGAACCGCGTATGATGCGCGCCCCTTTGGCGCATCCGTCGCCAGAAATCGCTTTCACTACATACACCGGGAGGTGCCCAGATGAGTGACCAAGACCTGCAAGAAACCCAACCCACCCCACCGTCTGGCGAAAAGCTGCAGAAGGTGCTGGCACGTATCGGCGTCGGTTCGCGTCGTGACGTCGAGGCCTGGATCAGCCAGGGCCGTATCAAGGTCAATGGCGTCGAGGCCACCCTCGGCCAGCGCGTCGACCTGCATGACGCCATCGCCGTCGACGGCAAGCTGATCAAGCGCGTGGAGGCCGCCGAGGCCACCCGCCGGGTGATCATGTACAACAAGCCCGATGGCGAGATCTGCACCCGTGACGACCCTGAAGGTCGCCCGACCGTGTTTGACCGCCTGCCGCGTCCGAAAGAGGGTCGCTGGATCAACATCGGCCGCCTGGACATCAACACCACCGGCCTGTTGCTGTTCACCACCGACGGTGAACTGGCCAACCGGCTGATGCACCCGTCCTACGAGATGGACCGTGAGTACGCCGTACGCGTGCGCGGTGAGGTCGACGACGACATGGTCGACCGGCTCAAGGCGGGCGTGATGCTCGAGGATGGCCCGGCCAAGTTCACCGACATCCAGAAGGCACCGGGCGGTGAAGGCTTCAACCACTGGTACCACTGTGTGGTGATGGAAGGCCGCAACCGTGAGGTGCGTCGCCTGTGGGAGTCCCAGGGCGTGGTGGTCAGCCGCCTCAAGCGCGTGCGCTTCGGCCCGGTGTTCCTCAACTCCGACCTGCCGATGGGCCGTTGGCGCGAAATGACCCAAGGCGAGATCGACATCCTCGCCGCCGAGGTCGGGCTGCAGCCTGTGGCGCTGCCGGCGCTGAACCTCAAGGCCAAGGACAAGCTCGAGCGCATGCAGCGTAAGTCCACCCGCCCGCTGGGCCGTGGTGAACGCGTGCGCAGCCTGCGCCCGGCCCAGGATGGCCAGGCTGAACGCCCAGTGCGCGAAGAGGCTGCGCCACGCAAGGCTGGGCGCGGCAGCACGGTGGCCGAGCGTCCGAGCGAGATGCGCAAGCGTCCGGGCAAGCCCGAGGGTGACAAGCCGGCGGGTCGTGGTCGCGGCAAACCGCGCGGCTGACCTCCTGGCGTTGAAAAGGGCCGCTGTGCGGCCCTTTTTTGTGCCATCTATTTTCCAAACCACTGATCTACCGAAACTTTTTTGAATGCGTGGCAAGTTTTCGAACCATCTTGTAACGATTATTTTACGAATCCCCCTGCTTTTCCCAGCTACGCCCCATCGTGTAAACAGATTTTGCCAAGAACTGCATCGCAGAGCCGCTCCGCCGTCGCTCGCCCCCTTGCCCAAGCCCTCGCCCCACGGTGATATAGCGCCCATGCCGTGTGCAGAAGCCGGGCCGAAGAGCCGGGCATCGAGAACAACAAATGGAGGCGCCATGTACGCCGATCTTTCCGCCTTTCCAGGCCTTCCCCTCAGGACCGGTGCGTTTTTTCATCAGGAAATGACGCAACGCGTTGACGCCTGCGCGCTCGCAGGGGTATACAATGCGCCGCGTTTTACCTGTGACCCCAATGCGTACCGCGCACTCTTGCTGACGCCTGGTTGAGTCGCCCAGGGCCTGGGCCCTCGGTGTCATCACCTCGTCCAAGAAACCCAAGGTAACCACCTTGCCCATTCCGCTGCGCCACGAGCGCGGTGGGTCCGATTTCGTCACAGATAAAAACAAGCAGGTGACTTCGTTCATGAGTGGACAAAACATGCCTTCAGGCGAGCTCAAGCGTGGCCTGAAAAACCGCCATATCCAACTGATCGCCCTGGGTGGGGCCATCGGTACCGGATTGTTCCTGGGCTCGGCCGGCGTGATGAAGTCCGCCGGCCCGTCGATGATCCTCGGCTACGCCATCTGCGGCTTCATCGCCTTCATGATCATGCGCCAACTGGGCGAGATGATCGTCGAAGAGCCTGTCGCCGGCTCCTTCAGCCACTTCGCACATAAATACTGGGGCGGTTTCGCCGGCTTCCTGTCGGGTTGGAACTGCTGGGTGCTGTACATCCTGGTTGGCATGTCCGAGCTGTCCGCTGTCGGCAAGTACATCCACTACTGGTGGCCGGAGATCCCGACCTGGGTCACGGCGGCAGGCTTCTTCATCCTGATCAATGCGATCAACCTGATGAACGTCAAGGTGTTCGGCGAGGCCGAATTCTGGTTCGCGATCATCAAGGTGATGGCCATCGTCGGCATGATTGGCCTGGGTGCCTACCTGCTGACCAGCGGCAGCGGCGGCCCTGAAGCCTCGGTGACCAACCTGTGGGCCCACGGCGGCTTCTTCCCCAATGGCGTGAGCGGCCTGGTGATGGCCCTGGCGATCATCATGTTCTCCTTCGGCGGCTTGGAAATGCTGGGCTTCACCGCCGCCGAGGCCGACAAGCCGAAGACCGTGATCCCGAAGGCGATCAACCAGGTCATCTACCGTATCCTGATCTTCTACATCGGCGCTCTGGTCATCCTGCTGTCGCTGACCCCGTGGAACAGCCTGGTCGCCAGCATCGACGCCTCTGGCGGCAGCTACGGCAGCAGCCCGTTCGTGCAGGTCTTCTCGCTGCTCGGTAGCGATGTGGCCGCCCACCTGCTGAACTTCGTAGTCCTGACCGCAGCGCTGTCGGTGTACAACAGCGGCACCTACTGCAACGCCCGTATGCTCTATGGCATGGCCGAACAGGGCGATGCCCCGGCGGGCCTGGCGAAGATCGACAAGCGTGGGGTGCCGGTGCGTTCGATCCTGGCCTCGGCTGCCGTGACCCTGGTCGCCGTGCTGCTCAACTACTTCATGCCGCAGCACGCCCTGGAGCTGCTCATGTCGCTGGTGGTGGCGGCCCTGGTAATCAACTGGGCAATGATCAGCTACTCGCACCTGAAGTTCCGCCAGCACCTGGACCGCACTGGCCAGAAGCCGCTGTTCAAGGCGCTGTGGTATCCGTACGGCAACTACATCTGCCTGGCATTCGTGGTGCTGATTCTGGGAATCATGCTGATGATCCCTGGCATCCAGGTGTCGGTGTACGCGATTCCGGTCTGGCTGGTGGTGATGTACCTGTTCTATGCGATCAAGAGCAAGCGCAGTGGGCCGGTAGCCTCGGCTGCCGGGTCCGTGGCCAAGTAAGCTTCTGTCGGTTGCATCCCAACCCGGTGCCAGGTGACTGGTATCGGGTTTTTTATTGCCATCGGCCCATCGCCGGCAAACCGGCTTACAACGCAACCGAGGGTGCCCGGAAAGCCCTGTGGGGCCGGCTTGCCGGCGATAGGGCCTGTAGCACCACCACTGCACCTGAACGCTCAAGCGGCCTGAGGGCCCAGGCGCCTCAAATCTGCCCCAGCAGCCATCCCCGGAACGCTCGCAGCGAAGGCAGCGCCTCGTTGCGTGGCGGGTAGATCAGGTAATAGCTGCGCTGGCTGGCAAAGGCCTCTCCGGCACTGAACAGCTCCCCGCTGGCCAACTCTTCTTCCACCAGGATCCGCGGCACCAGCCCGATCCCGATGCCTGCCCGTACCGCCTGGATCAGGTGCGACGTCAGTTCGAAGCTGGGCCCCAGCCGCATCCCCCGATGCGGCAGGCCATGGTGCGAAAACCACTCGCCCCACGCATGGGGGTTGTTGGCCACATTGAGCAGCACCTGCTCGCTGATACGCCCTGGCCCCCACCCTTGTGCATCGGCCGCGGCCTGCGGCGGTAGGATGACCACCAGCTCCTCGGCATGTAGCCGATGGCAGATCAACCCGGGCAGGTCATGGGTCGCCACGCCAATGGCCGCGTCGATCTCGCTGGTCTCGAAATTGATCGCTTCGATTCGTGAATGAATGTGCACCAGCATCCCCGGGTGCGCCGTATAGAACGCATGCAGTCGCGGTAGCAGCCATTTGGAGCCGAACGTGGGCAAGGTGGCCAGGCGCAAGGTGCCGACACCGGACTGATACGCCAGCGCCTGCAGGGTCGCGCTGCGGATGCGCCCCAGCGCCTCGCTGAGCTCACGCTGGTACAGGCGCCCGACATCGGTCAGTTGCACCTGGCGCCCTTCGCGCCGGAACAGCGTCAGGCCAAGCTGGTGCTCCAATGCCTGGACCTGGCGGCTGACCGCGCTCTGGGTCAGCGACAGTTCGGCGGCGGCGCGGGTGTAGCTTTCATGCCGGGCGGCAGCCTCGAAGGCCAGCAGCAACGACATCGATGGCGTCAGGTGGCGGTAATTCATTCATAAAGCTCATTGATAGCGGCAGGAATATCCGTTTGCCCCCAGCTGGAAACTACAGGAACATTGGCACATTCGTCATCCTCGCCTGAGCAACTCATGCCGGGACGACAGGATTTCCGTGAATTAGCCCTATCAAGAGGCCATCCTTCGATGATCGCCCAGCTGTCGACCCGTGCGCCTGCCGCTCACTACCCTGAATTCCTCGAAGCCCTGCGCGCCAGTGGCTTCCGTGGCCAGATCAGTGCCGACTACGGCACCCGCACCGTGCTGGCCACCGACAACTCCATCTACCAGCGCCTGCCCCAGGCGGCGGTGTTCCCGATGGACGCCGACGATGTAGCGCGGGTGGCCGCGTTGATGGCCGAGCCGCGTTTTCGCGACATCAAGCTGACCCCGCGTGGCGGTGGCACCGGCACCAATGGCCAGTCGCTGACCGACGGCATTGTCGTCGACCTGTCGCGGCACATGAACACGATTCTCGAGATCAACGTCGAGCAGCGCTGGGTGCGGGTCCAGGCCGGCGTGGTCAAGGATCAGCTCAACGCGGCCCTCAAGCCCCACGGGCTGTTCTTCGCCCCTGAGCTGTCCACCTCCAACCGCGCCACCGTCGGCGGCATGATCAATACCGATGCCAGTGGCCAGGGCAGCTGCACCTACGGCAAGACCCGCGACCACGTGCTGGAGCTGCATAGCGTGTTGCTCGGCGGCGAGCGCCTGCACAGCCTGCCGATCGACGAGGCGGCGCTGGCGCAGGCCTGTGCCGCGCCTGGCCGGGTGGGCGAGGTGTACCGCACGGCCCGGGAAATCCAGCAGACCCAGGCCGAGCTGATCGAAAGCACCTTCCCCAAGCTCAACCGTTGCCTGACCGGCTACGACCTGGCGCACCTGCGCGACGAGCAGGGCCGCTTCAACCTCAACAGCGTGCTGTGCGGGGCGGAAGGGTCGCTGGGTTATGTCGTCGAGGCCAAGCTCAATGTGCTGCCGATCCCCAAATATGCGGTGCTGGTCAATGTGCGCTACTCCAGCTTCATGGATGCCCTGCGCGATGCCAATGCGCTGATGGCGCACAAGCCGCTGTCGATCGAGACCGTGGACTCCAAGGTACTGATGCTGGCGATGCAGGATATCGTCTGGCACAGCGTGGCCGAGTATTTCCCGGCCGATGCCGAGCGCCCGACCCTGGGCATCAACCTCGTCGAGTTCTGCGGTGACGAGCCGGCCGAGGTCAACGCCCGGGTGCAAGCCTTTATCGACCATCTGCAGGCCGATACCAGCGTCGAGCGCCTGGGCCATACCCTGGCCGAGGGCGCCGAGGCGGTGACCAAGGTCTACGCCATGCGCAAGCGTTCGGTGGGCCTGCTGGGCAACGTCGAAGGGGAGGTGCGTCCGCAGCCGTTCGTCGAGGATACCGCGGTGCCGCCGGAACAACTGGCCGACTACATCGCCGATTTCCGCGCCTTGCTCGATGGCTATGGCCTGGCCTATGGCATGTTCGGCCATGTCGATGCTGGCGTGTTGCATGTGCGTCCGGCGCTGGACATGAAAGACCCGGCGCAGGCGGCACTGGTCAAGCCGATTTCCGATGCCGTGGCGGCGCTTACCCAACGTTACGGTGGCCTGCTCTGGGGCGAGCATGGCAAGGGCTTGCGCTCGGAATACGTGCCGGAGTACTTCGGCGAGCTGTACCCGGCATTGCAGCGCCTCAAAGGTGCGTTCGACCCGCACAACCAGCTCAACCCGGGCAAGATCTGCACCCCGCCGGACAGCGCCGAGGGGCTGACGCCGGTCGATGGCGTGAACCTGCGCGGTGACCTCGACCGCAGCATTGACGAGCGTGTCTGGCAGAGTTTCGGCAGCGCCGTGCACTGCAACGGCAATGGCGCCTGCTACAACTACGACCCCAACGACGCCATGTGCCCATCCTGGAAGGCCACCCGCGAGCGCCAGCATTCGCCCAAGGGCCGAGCCTCGCTGATCCGCGAGTGGCTGCGCCTGCAGGGCGAGTCGGACATCGACGTGCTGGCTGCAGCGCGCAACAAGGGAGGCTGGCTCAAGGGCCTGCCGGCACGGCTGCGCAACGCCCGGGCACGCAAACAGGGCCAGGAGGATTTCTCCCACGAGGTATACGACGCCATGGCCGGCTGCCTGGCATGCAAGTCGTGCGCGGGGCAGTGCCCGATCAAGGTCAATGTGCCTGACTTCCGCTCGCGCTTCCTCGAGCTGTACCATGGCCGTTACCAGCGCCCGCTGCGCGACTACCTGATCGGTTCGCTGGAGTTCACCATTCCCTATCTGGCCCATGCGCCGGGCCTGTACAACGCAGTGATGGGCTCGAAGTGGGTAAGCAAGCTGCTGGCCGACAAGGTCGGCATGGTCGACAGCCCGTTGATCAGCCGCTTCAACTTCCAATCGACCCTGAGCCGCTGCCGCGTCGGCATGGCCAGTGTCCCGGCCCTGCGCGAGCTGACCCCGGCCCAGCGCGAGCGCAGCATCGTGCTGGTGCAGGATGCCTTTACCCGCTACTTCGAGACGCCGTTGCTGGCCTCGTTCATCGAGCTGGCCCACCGCCTGGGCCACCGCGTGTTCCTGGCCCCCTACAGCGCCAACGGCAAGCCGCTGCACGTGCAGGGCTTCCTCGGTGCCTTCGCCAAGGCCGCGATCCGCAATGCCACGCAGCTCAAGGCCCTTGCCGAATGCGGCGTGCCGCTGGTGGGCCTGGACCCGGCGATGACCCTGGTGTATCGCCAGGAGTACCAGAAGGTCGATGGCCTGGAGGGCTGCCCCAAGGTGCTGTTGCCCCAGGAGTGGTTGATGGACGTGTTGCCCGAGCAGCCTGCGGCCGATGCCGGCCACTTCCGCCTCATGGCCCATTGCACCGAGAAGACCAATGTGCCGGCCAGCACCCGCCAATGGGAGCAGGTGTTCGCCCGCCTGGGCCTGAAGCTGGTCACCGAGGCCACCGGCTGCTGCGGCATGTCGGGCACCTATGGCCATGAGGCGCGCAACCAGCAGACCTCGCGGACTATCTTCGAGCAGTCCTGGGCGACCAAGCTGGACAAGGAAGGGGAGGCGTTGGCGACTGGCTATTCTTGCCGCAGCCAGGTCAAGCGTATGACCGAGCGGCAGATGCGCCATCCGCTGGAAGTGGTGTTGCAGTACGCCCGGCGCTGATGTGTGCAGCCTTCATCGCGGGACAAGCCCGCTCCCACCAGGCCTGCGCTGTTTTCAGAGACACCGCCGTACCTGTGGGAGCTGGCTTGCCAGCGATAGGACCGGGGCAAGCAACTCAAGACAGTTGGCTCCCACAGGGCAACGCATAACCATTTGATTTTGCGCCCTTTGTGGGAGCGGGCTTGTCCCGCGATAGGGTGCACAGCGCCCCCAGGGTCGTGAAGGTGACACGAATCGAAGCGGGTGCTCAGCTCATGCGAAGTAGGAAGACGGAAGGATTGAAGCGCGAGAATAGACTGGCGGGCATCTGGACGGTGTGAAAACGCGATGACGGGCAAAGTCCCGCGAGTCAGCCGTTTTCACACTGTCGGAGGGGTGCGCGGTTATTCCTGGTCGGCGCTGGATTGATCGTCGCTGTCCTGCTCGACGGCAGGCGCCGGTTCGGCGTGGGCGGCAACGGTTTGCTCTTCGGGGTTCAGGCTTGGGAAGGGAAGATTCGGGATTTCATGCATCTCGTCGTTCCTCGCAAGTGTGAGTGAAAAGACTGCGCCAGGCGCGTGTGAGGCTTCGAAAAGCTCGGGCAGGATACAGGAGTCTGGATGACAGTTTGAAATTTTTCCGCCTTGCGGCGCCGTTCGCGGGTATGCCAGTGCCGGCCAAATCGCGGGACAAGCCCGCTCCCACAGGATCGTCGATAACCTTGTGGGAGCGGGATTGTCCCGCGATGAGGTCGGTCAGGCTAGTGCAGGACTACTGGCAGACGTCGGCGATTGCCGCTGCCAACTGCTCCAGGCGCTGCGCATCGGCGCCAGCGATGTTCGCCCGACCGGTGCCGACCATGTACACGCTGTGCTTCTCGCGCAACAGGCGTACCTGCTCCGGGCTCAGTCCGGTGTAGGAGAACATCCCGCGTTGCGCGGCGATGTGGGCGAAGCGCTTGGCCAGGCCGTGGGGTTCCAGCGCCTTGACCAGGCCCTGGCGCAGCTCGGCGATGCGCTGGCGCATGGCGTCCACTTCCCCGACCCACAGGGCCTTGAGGGCTGGGTCGCCAAGGATCTGCGCCACTACCGAGGCGCCATGGTCGGGCGGTGTGGACCACAGATTACGGGCCAGCAGCGCCAGCTGGCTGCGCACATCCTGCAGCTTCTCGGCATCATGGCTGCACACCAGCAAAGCGCCGGTGCGGTCGCGGTAGAGGCCGAAGTTCTTCGAACAGGAGCTGGTGATCAGCAGTTCCGGCAGCTCGGCGGCGAACAGGCGCACCGCCCAGGCATCCTGCTCCAGGCCGTCGCCGAAGCCTTGGTAGGCAAAATCGATCAACGGCAGCAGGTTGCGTTTGCGCACCACCTCGAGCACGGCGCGCCAGTCGTCCTGGCCCAGGTCGAAACCGGTGGGGTTGTGGCAGCAGGCGTGCAGCAGTACCACGTCGCCTTCCGGTGCCTGTTCCAGGGCCGACAGCATGCCCGCCACGTCCAGGCGGTTGTCCGCACCCACATAGGGGTAGTGGGACACTTTGAGCGTGGCGCCGGCAAAAATGGTCTCGTGGATCGGCCAGGTCGGGTCGCTCAGCCAGATGCCACGCCCGGGCAGGCAATGGGCGATGAATTCCGCCGCCAGGCGCAGGGCGCCGGTGCCGCCGGGGGTCTGGGTGGCGCCGGCGCGTTGGCTGGCGAGCAGTGGCGAGGCACTGCCCAGTACCAGCTCGCTGACCAGGCGGCCGAACGCCGCGTCGCCATGGCCGCCGACGTAGCTCTTGGTGGCTTGCTGCTCCACCAGGCGCTGTTCGGCTTGCTTGACCGCTGCAGGGATCGGCGTCAGGCCCTGGGCGTCCTTGAATACACCTACGCCCAAGTCGAACTTCGCCGGGTTGCTGTCACGGGCATAGGCTTCCATCAGCCCGAGGATCGGGTCGCCGGGAACCCGGCCAATGGCCGCGAAATGCATCACTTACGCCCTTCGGCGGTCTTGGCGACTTCGTCGGTGCGTGCGCACATGATGAAATCGTTGCGGTGCAGGCCCTTGATCGAGTGGCTCCACCAGGTGACGGTGACCTTGCCCCATTCGGTCAGCAGGCCTGGGTGGTGGCCTTCGGCTTCGGCGATTTCACCGATGGCGTTGGTGAACGCCAGGGCATGCTTGAAGTTCTTGAACAGGAAGACGCGCTCCAGCTCCATGTGGCCGTCGCGGACCTCGATGTTCCAGTCCGGGATCTCGCGGATCAGTTCGGCCAGTTCTTCGTCGGAGACTTTTGGTGCGTCGGCACGGCAGGCTTCGCAATGGGCTTGGTTCAAGGCATTCATGGGTGTCTTTTTTCCGTTTTGAGTTGTTATCGGCAAGGTGGCTCAGGCGGCCGCCTTGGGTGGAAACTTCGGTGCATGCAAGCCCAGTTTCATGGCCTGGTGAACCATGCCCATGATGTCTTCGTGGGCCAGGTCGAATAGGCGCTTGAGGTCGGGCAGGACGAAGTAGAGCGGCTGCAGGATGTCGATGCGATACGGCGTGCGCATGGCTTCGATCGGGTCGAAGGCCTGGTGCTCGGGCTCGCCGGACAGGCTGTAGACCGTTTCCTTCGGCGAGGACAGGATACCGCCACCATAGATCTTGCGGCCTTGAGGGGTTTCCATCAGGCCAAACTCGATGGTCATCCAGTACAGGCGGGCCAGGTAGACGCGTTCTTCCTTGGTGGCCGCCAGGCCCAGCTTGCCGTAGGTATGGGTGAACTCGGCGAACCAGGGGTTGGTCAGCAGCGGGCAATGGCCGAAGATCTCATGGAAGATGTCCGGCTCTTGCAGGTAGTCCAGTTCCTGCGGGGTACGGATGAAGGTGGCTACCGGGAAGCGCTTGCTGGCTAACAGCTCGAAGAAGGTCTGGAACGGAATCAGGGCCGGGACGCGGGCGACCTGCCAACCGGTGGTGGCGCCGAGCACCTTGTTGATCTCACCGAGCTGGGGGATGCGGTCGTGGGGCAGCTTGAGCTGGTCGATACCGTCCAGGTACTCCTGGCAGGCGCGACCTTCGATCACCTTCAGCTGACGGGTGATCAGGGTGTTCCACACCGCGTGTTCCTGTTGCGGGTAGTCGATAAAACCGTGCGCATCGGGCTCGCGTGCCACGTATTGCGTCTGTTTCATGTGGCTCTCCTGGTGAGGGCTTTCTTGTTATGTTCAGGACATGCCCTAGGAATATCCCCATGTTGGCGCATTTGCACGGGGTGCGAGGTACTAGGAGCGGTGGTTCATATGCGATTTATGTAACGATAATTTTACAAAAAGGCCTGGGTCCCGGAAAATCACGTACATCGAGCTGGCGACTAGGTTGATTTTGTCAGCTTATCTTTACGACTTTTCCATCGGCCGCTGAAAAAAACGCGTGCCTCGGGGCTTTTTCATGCGTATCAAAGTGCATTGCCAGAACCGCATCGGCATCCTGCGGGACATCCTCAACCTGTTGGTGGAATACGGCATCAACGTCTTGCGCGGGGAGGTCGGCGGCGACCACGGCAATGCCATCTATCTGCACTGCCCGAACCTGATCAACCTGCAGTTCCAGGCGCTGCGTCCGAAGTTCGAATCGATCGCCGGCGTGTTCGGGGTCAAGCGGGTCGGCCTGATGCCCAGCGAGCGGCGGCACATGGAGCTCAATGCGCTGCTCGGTGCCCTGGATTTCCCGGTGCTGTCGATCGACATGGGCGGCAGCATCGTCGCCGCCAACCGCAGTGCCGCCCAGTTGCTGGGCGTGCGGGTCGACGAGGTGCCGGGCATCCCGCTTGACCGCTACGTCGAGGATTTTGACCTGCCCGAGCTGGTGCGGGCCAACAAGTCGCGGATCAACGGCTTGCGCATCAAGGTCAAGGGCGATGTGTTCCTGGCCGATATCGCGCCGCTGCAGTCCGAGCACGACGACAGCGAAGCGTTGGCCGGGGCCGTACTGACCCTGCACCGGGCGGACCGCATCGGCGAGCGTATCTACAACGTGCGCAAGCAAGAGTTGCGTGGCTTCGACAGCATCTTCCAGAGTTCGCGGGTGATGGCCGCGGTGGTGCGCGAGGCCAGGCGCATGGCGCCGCTGGACGCGCCCTTGCTGATCGAGGGCGAAACCGGCACCGGCAAGGAGCTGCTCGCTCGCGCCTGCCACCTGGCAAGCCCTCGTGGCCAAGCGCCATTGATGGCGCTCAACTGTGCCGGCCTGCCGGAGTCGATGGCCGAGACCGAGCTGTTCGGCTATGGCCCGGGAGCCTTCGAAGGTGCTCGCGCCGAGGGCAAGCTGGGGTTGCTGGAGCTGACTGCTGGCGGGACCTTGTTCCTCGATGGTGTGGGGGAAATGAGCCCGCGCCTGCAGGTCAAGCTGCTGCGCTTCCTGCAGGATGGTTGTTTCCGGCGGGTGGGCAGCGATGAAGAGGTCTATCTGGACGTGCGGGTCATCTGCGCCACCCAGGTCGACCTCTCCGAACTATGTGCCCGCGGTGAGTTCCGCCAGGACCTCTATCACCGCCTCAACGTGCTGTCCTTGCACATCCCGCCCCTGCGCGAATGCATGGATGGCCTAGAAGGGTTGGTGCAGCACTTTCTCGACCAGGCTAGCCGGCAGATCGGCTGCCCGCTGCCGCGCCTGGCGCCGGCAGCGATGGAAAAGCTCAGCCAGTACCATTGGCCCGGCAACGTGCGCCAGCTGGAAAACGTGCTGTTCCAAGCCGTGTCGTTGTGCGAGGGCGGGGTGGTGAAAGGGGAGCATATCCGATTGCCGGATTATGGTGCGCGACAACCCTTGGGTGAGTTTTCGTTGGACGGGGATCTTGCGCAAATTGTCGGGCGTTTTGAAAAAGCCGTCTTGGAGTCGTTGATGACGGAATATCCCAGTAGTCGGGCGTTAGGCAAGCGGCTTGGCGTTTCACATACCACGATCGCCAATAAGTTGCGGGATTATGCGCTCAATAAAACAGCGGAATAATCAAAGGGTATTTAAATGAGGTTGCGTTGCAGCCCTTTCGCGGCGTAAGGCCGATTCCAGAGGCGGATCATCGATATATTCTTTCGCCGTGAAAGGGCCCCGGCGGGGCCCTATTGAAAAATCAGCCGTTGGAACAACCGTTCCCCATCACGCGGTATTCGAGAATGTGCTTCTGGCCCTGCGAGTCCTCATAGGTCATGCGGGCTGGAACAACTTCGCAGACGTTGGGCACTTCGCTCATGGACAGAACCCGGGCGATGTCCAGGTGCTGCGAGTAAGTGTATTGTTCAACCGGAATCTGCTCGACATCCTTTGCAACTTCATCGGCCATCGCCGCGCTGCAAAGGCCGCCAAGTACCAATACCAGTAACGCTTTCATTTTCAATTTACCTGTCTAAGGTCGTGAGGGGGGCACGCGGCGCTTGTGGCGCCGCGAGTACATCAGGGTTTTCAACTATCACATTGAGAGAGGGATCAACTTTGCCTTCGTGGGGGCTGCTGTTTCAGAAGTTAATCGCCTTGCCGTTGTGGCGTGGTGAATTCTAGGGCGGGGCAGGGGAGGGAAACAGATGGCGTTTTGATAAAGTTTTTTCGCCTTTTGACAGAATCGGTAACAATCCCTTTGGTCGCGTGCTCGAATTTGTGTGCGCCTGCCCTGTAGGCCTTGGACTAGAGCCATTGTGTAAGGTTTTGTAGGAAAAGCCGTGTTTCGCTACTACCAACGTCGAATGGTTTTTCACGCTCTGGTACAGTTACAAACGTTTCCATACAAAAACAACTATTACACCGAGGTAAAACAGATGAGTGCGGCTCCACTGTATCCCGTTCGTCCCGAGGTAGCAGCCAAGACGCTGACCGACGAGGCCACCTACAAGGCCATGTACCAGCAGTCGGTGATCAACCCGGACGGCTTCTGGCGCGAGCAGGCTCAGCGCCTGGACTGGATCAAGCCCTTCACCAAGGTCAAGCAGACCTCCTTCGACGATCATCATGTCGATATCAAATGGTTCGCTGATGGCACTCTGAACGTTTCCTATAACTGCCTGGACCGTCACCTGGCAGAGCGTGGCGACCAAGTCGCCATCATCTGGGAAGGCGACGACCCTTCCGAAAGCCGCAACATCACCTACCGCGAACTCCACGAGCAAGTCTGCAAGTTCGCCAACGCCCTGCGTGGCCAGGATGTGCACCGTGGCGATGTGGTGACCATCTACATGCCGATGATCCCGGAAGCCGTGGTGGCCATGCTGGCCTGCGCGCGCATCGGCGCGATCCACTCGGTGGTGTTCGGCGGCTTCTCGCCGGAGGCCCTGGCCGGGCGCATCATCGACTGCCGCTCCAAGGTGGTGATCACTGCCGACGAAGGCGTGCGCGGCGGCCGTCGTACCCCGCTCAAGGCCAACGTCGACCTGGCCCTGACCAACCCCGAAACCAGCAGCGTGCAGAAGATCATCGTGTGCAAGCGCACCGGTGGCGACATCGCCTGGCACCAGCATCGCGACATCTGGTACGAAGACCTGATGAAAGTGGCCTCCAGCCACTGCGCGCCGAAGGAAATGGGTGCCGAGGAGCCGCTGTTCATCCTTTATACCTCTGGTTCCACCGGCAAGCCCAAGGGCGTGCTGCACACCACTGGTGGCTACCTGGTCTATGCCGCGCTGACCCACGAGCGCGTATTCGACTACCGCCCTGGCGAAGTCTACTGGTGCACCGCCGATGTGGGCTGGGTCACCGGCCACAGCTACATCGTCTACGGCCCGCTGGCCAACGGCGCCACCACGCTCTTGTTCGAAGGTGTGCCGAACTATCCGGACATCACTCGTGTGTCGAAGATCATCGACAAGCACCAGGTCAATATCCTCTACACCGCACCGACCGCCATCCGCGCCATGATGGCCGAAGGGCAGGCCGCAGTCGAAGGTGCCGACGGCTCCAGCCTGCGTCTGTTGGGTTCGGTGGGCGAGCCGATCAACCCCGAGGCCTGGAATTGGTACTACCAGACCGTGGGCAAGGCGCGCTGCCCGATCGTCGATACCTGGTGGCAGACCGAAACCGGCGGCATCCTGATCAGCCCGCTGCCAGGGGCTACGGGCCTCAAGCCAGGCTCGGCAACGCGCCCGTTCTTTGGTGTGGTACCGGCGCTGGTGGACAACCTGGGCAACCTGATCGAGGGTGCGGCCGAAGGCAACCTGGTGATCCTGGATTCCTGGCCGGGCCAGTCGCGCTCGCTGTACGGCGACCATGACCGCTTCGTCGACACGTACTTCAAGACCTTCCGTGGCATGTACTTCACCGGTGACGGCGCCCGTCGTGACGAGGATGGCTACTACTGGATCACCGGTCGTGTCGACGACGTGCTCAACGTGTCTGGCCACCGCATGGGCACCGCTGAGATCGAGAGTGCCATGGTGGCCCATGCCAAGGTCGCCGAGGCGGCGGTGGTGGGTGTGCCGCACGACATCAAGGGGCAGGGCATCTATGTCTATGTCACCCTCAATGCTGGCGTGGAGCCGAGCGAGGCGTTGCGCCTGGAGCTGAAGAACTGGGTGCGCAAGGAGATCGGCCCGATCGCTTCGCCGGATGTCATCCAGTGGGCACCCGGGCTGCCGAAGACCCGTTCGGGCAAGATCATGCGGCGTATCCTGCGCAAGATCGCTACCGGGGAATACGATGCGCTGGGGGATATCTCGACCCTGGCCGATCCTGGAGTGGTGCAGCACCTGATCGATACCCACAAGGCGATGAGCCTGGCATCGGCCTGAATCGAGGCCGCTGGGCGCCTTGATCGCGGGGCAAACCCCCACATTCGTATCCTGTGGGAGCGCGTGTTCCGCGATTGGGCCCGCAAGGCAATCCAAGTTCTCCCTTGAACCCCGCCGGGCAACCGGAGGGGTTTTTGCTTTACTTGAATGCTGTTACCCGACTTGCATCGGTAACCTTTCCTGTCACCCGTTTCGCACAGAAGCGGGGCGAGCCGAAACATTCATGTGCTATTTCAGTGCGAAGCTGTAGGATTTTTTGCATCCCGCCACGCTGGACTTGCCGGAATACAAGGCTTTGCCAATAATAGGTCCACTTATTGCTTGGCTTATAGGTTATTTTTCTTTTGCTCTTGCATATTTCGCTGGAGCTGTCAATATCGCCCGCCGCGGTTTCAGGCGCTTCTGTAACTAGTTGTCGCTTTGAAGAAATATCGACCACGGGGCTGTCGCTAAAATGCCACTCACTCGCTCGTGGTCTGCGACCTTGGTCGAACCCTGCGCGGCTCGCGTTGTACCCATTCGCATGTCGGGCAGCCGTTACAACTGCCTTGTATTGCCCTGTACCGATGGAGTTACCTGATGAAGAAGCTCGCACTGCTTGGCGCCCTGGCGCTGTCTGTGTTTTCCCTGGTATCGCAGGCCGATGAAAAACCGTTGAAGATCGGTATCGAGGCCGCCTATCCACCCTTCGCCTTCAAGCAACCTGACGGCAGCATCGCCGGCTTCGACTACGACATCGGCAACGCCCTGTGCGAAGAGATGAAAGCCAAGTGCACCTGGGTCGAGCAGGAGTTCGACGGCCTGATCCCGGCGCTGAAGGTGCGCAAGATCGACGCCATTCTGTCGTCCATGTCGATCACCGACGACCGCAAGAAGTCGGTCGACTTCACCAAGCGCTACTACCTGACCCCGGCACGCCTGGTCATGAAGGAAGGCACCACCGTCAGCGAAAGCCTGGCTGAGCTCAAGGGCAAGAAGATTGGCGTGCAGCGCGGTTCGATCCACGACCGCTTCGCCAAGGAAGTCCTGGCGCCGAAGGGGGCCACCGTCGTGCCTTACGGCACCCAGAACGAAATCTACCTGGATGTCGCCGCCGGTCGTCTGGATGGCACCGTGGCCGACGCGACCCTGCTCGAAGACGGCTTCCTCAAGACCGACGCCGGCAAGGGCTTTGCCTTCGTGGGCCCATCGTTCACCGATGTGAAGTACTTCGGTGATGGCGTCGGCATCGCTGTGCGCAAGGGCGACAACGCCAATCGCGAGCGCATCAATGCCGCGATCGATGCGATTCGTGCCAACGGCAAGTACAAGCAGATCCAGGACAAGTACTTCAACTTCGACATCTACGGGCCTGAAGCTCAGTAAGACGTCGGGTTTCACCTGTGCAATGGTGCAAACAGCAGAGGCTCTGAGGTTTGCACCATTTTTCATTCCAAGTCCCGAGGAATCCCAATCATGTTGAAAGGCTACGGGGCAGTCATCCTCGACGGGGCGTGGCTGACGCTGCAGCTCGCCCTGTCGTCGATGGCCCTGGCCATCGTGCTCGGCCTGATCGGCGTGGCGCTGCGCTTGTCGCCAGTGCGCTGGCTGGCCTGGCTGGGCGATATGTATGCCACGGTGATCCGTGGCATTCCTGATCTGGTGCTGATCCTGCTGATCTTCTATGGCGGCCAGGATGTGATCAACCGCGTCGCGCCGCTGGTCGGCTACGAAGACTACATCGATTTGAACCCGTTCGTGGCGGGTGTCGGCACCCTGGGCTTCATCTTTGGTGCTTACCTCTCGGAAACCTTCCGGGGTGCCTTCCTGGGTATTCCCAAGGGCCAGGCCGAGGCGGGCGTGGCCTATGGCATGAGCAGCCGGCAGGTGTTCTTCCGCATCATGGTGCCGCAGATGATTCGCCTGGCGATCCCTGGTTTCACCAACAACTGGCTGGTACTGACCAAGGCCACGGCGCTGATTTCGGTGGTCGGCCTGCAGGACATGATGTTCAAGGCCAAGCAGGCGGCCGACGCCACCCGCGAGCCTTTCACCTTCTTTCTGGCGGTGGCGGCCTTGTACCTGGTGCTCACCAGCGTCTCGCTGGTGGCCCTGAAGTACCTCGAACGACGCTATTCGGTGGGCGTAAAGGCGGCTGAACTATGATCTTCGACTACAACGTCATCTGGGAGGCCATGCCGCTGTACCTGGGCGGGCTGCTGACCACCTTGAAGCTGCTGACGCTGTCGCTGCTCTTCGGCCTGCTGGCGGCCATCCCGCTGGGCCTGATGCGCGTGTCCAAGCAGCCGGTGGTGAACCTGCTCGCGTGGCTTTATACGTACGTCATCCGTGGCACACCGATGTTGGTGCAGCTGTTCCTGATCTACTACGGCCTGGCCCAGTTCGAGGCCGTGCGTGAAAGTATGTTCTGGCCTTGGCTGTCCAGTGCGACCTTCTGCGCCTGCCTGGCCTTTGCGGTGAACACCAGTGCCTACACTGCCGAGATCATCGCCGGTAGCCTGCGGGCGACGCCCCACGGCGAGATCGAAGCGGCCAAGGCGATGGGCATGTCGCGCATGAAGATGTACCGGCGCATCCTGTTGCCCTCGGCCCTGCGCCGGGCGTTGCCGCAGTACAGCAACGAAGTGATCATGATGCTGCAGACCACCAGCCTTGCGTCGATCGTTACCCTGATCGACATCACGGGCGCGGCGCGTACCGTCAATGCCCAGTACTACCTGCCTTTCGAGGCCTACATCACGGCGGGCGTGTTCTACCTGTGCCTGACCTTCATCCTCGTGCGCCTGTTCAAGATGGCCGAACGCCGCTGGCTCAGCTACCTGGCGCCGCGCAAGCACTGAACGCTCTGTGAGAACCGACAGCATGTACAAACTCCAAGTCCAAGACCTGCACAAGCGCTACGGCAGTCATGAGGTGCTCAAGGGCGTCTCGCTCGAAGCCAAGGCGGGCGATGTGATCAGCATCATCGGCTCCAGTGGTTCGGGCAAGTCGACCTTCCTGCGCTGCATCAACCTGCTCGAGCAGCCGCATGCCGGCAAGATCCTGCTCAACAACGAAGAGCTCAAGCTGGTGGCCGGCAAAGACGGTGCGCTGAAGGCCGCCGACCCCAAGCAGCTGCAACGCATGCGTTCGCGCCTGTCGATGGTGTTCCAGCACTTCAACCTGTGGTCGCACATGACCGCGTTGGAGAACGTGATCGAGGCACCGGTACATGTGCTGGGCGTGAGCAGGAAGGAGGCGCTGGAAAAGGCCGAGCACTACCTGAACAAGGTCGGTGTGGCTCACCGCAAGGATGCCTTCCCAGGGCACATGTCCGGTGGCGAGCAGCAGCGCGTGGCGATCGCCCGTGCCCTGGCCATGGAGCCTGAGGTGATGCTGTTCGACGAGCCGACTTCGGCCCTGGACCCGGAGCTGGTCGGCGATGTGCTCAAGGTCATGCAGTCGCTGGCTCAGGAAGGCCGGACCATGGTCGTGGTAACCCATGAGATGGGCTTTGCCCGCGAGGTGTCCAACCAGTTGGTATTCCTGCACAAGGGCCTGGTGGAAGAGCGCGGCAATCCGCGCGAAGTGCTGGTCAATCCGCAATCGGAGCGACTCAAGCAGTTTCTCTCCGGCAGCCTGAAGTAAAGGCTGCACCTTTGCACCAGAATAGGGCATGCTGCGCTGCGAGGCGCAGCTTGACCCGGCGCCACAGACTCGAACGACCCCAGGTTTCGGACCACGCCCTATGACCACCCAGCGAATCGGATTTCTCATCTGGCCGAGCACTCGGCCGCTGACCCTGGCGTTGGCCGAGGAAGTGTTGCGGGTGGCCCAGCGGGTTCACCCGGATGTGGTCTACGAATTGACCTTCCTTCAGGCCGATGCCGGCCCGGACGGTGACTGGCGCTTGCCTGGCGAGCCGTGGAATGGCCGCCTGGAAGGCTGTCACAAGTTGTTTCTGCTGGCGGACGAGCCGCCCTCGGCCATGGGAGCGGCGTTGTCCGCTGCGCTCAAGCATCTGGCGCGCAGTGGCTGCATGATCGGCGGATTGTCCGCCGGGGTGTATCCGTTGGCGGCGCTGGGCCTGCTGGATGGTTACCGGGCGGCGGTGCACTGGCGTTGGCAGGATGACTTCGCTGAGCGCTTCCCCAAGGTCATCGCCACCAGCCACTTGTTCGACTGGGATCGTGACCGCCTGACCGCGTGTGGTGGCATGGCCGTGACCGATCTGCTGTTGGCGGTGCTGGCCCGTGATCACGGGGCGGAGCTGGCTGGGGCAGTGTCTGAAGAGCTTGTGGTCGAGCGTATTCGCGAGGGGGGCGAGCGCCAGCGTATTCCGCTGCAGAATCGCCTGGGCTCCAGCCATCCGAAGCTGACTCAGGCGGTGCTGTTGATGGAGGCGAACATCGAAGAGCCGCTGACCACCGACGAGATCGCCCAGCATGTCTGCGTGTCCCGCCGCCAGTTGGAGCGGATCTTCAAGCAATACCTCAATCGCGTACCGAGCCAGTACTACCTGGAGCTGCGCTTGAACAAGGCGCGGCAGATGTTGATGCAGACCAGCAAGTCGATCATCCAGATCGGGTTGTCGTGCGGGTTCTCCTCAGGGCCGCACTTCTCCAGCGCCTACCGTAACTTCTTTGGCGCAACGCCACGAGAAGACCGCAACCAGCGACGCAGCAGCAGCCCGTTCGAGTTGAGTTCGGCGCCGGCGGAGAAAGGCTGAAGGGAGGGTGGCCTGGAGTGTATGCCTTGGGTTTGGCGCTTGGGCGAAGATCGCAACAGCAACGCCCTCCATCCTACACCCACCACCTGCAATTCCCCGTGAACACCCGTTCACCCATCCCCCTCTCTCCCGTACACTGCGCGATTGCGACAGTGTTTGTCGCATTGCCGAAAACCTCTGTAAAACAAGGTTTAGCGCTGTAACAAGTTGTCGCCTGGCAGCAAGGACAGGCGTCGATCAGTCCTTACAATCCCCTCATCGCTCGCCACTTCCAGGCCAGCGTTCCTCTTCAGGAGACTCAGATGTCCGTTGAGCAAGCCCCGGTGCAACGTGCCGATTTCGACCAGGTCATGGTTCCCAACTATTCTCCGGCGGCCTTCATTCCTGTGCGAGGCGAGGGCTCCCGCGTCTGGGACCAGTCCGGTCGCGAGCTGATCGACTTTGCCGGCGGTATCGCGGTCAACGCCCTGGGCCATTGCCACCCTGCGCTGGTCAAGGCCCTGACCGAACAGGCCAATACCCTCTGGCACGTATCCAACGTCTTCACCAACGAGCCGGCCCTGCGCCTGGCCCACAAACTGGTGGACGCGACCTTCGCCGAGCGCGCTTTCTTCTGCAACTCCGGCGCCGAGGCCAACGAGGCTGCCTTCAAGCTGGCCCGTCGCGTCGCCCACGACCGCTTCGGCCCCGAGAAGCACGAAATCATCGCCACCGTGAACAGTTTCCACGGTCGCACCCTGTTCACCGTCAGCGTTGGTGGCCAGCCCAAGTATTCCGACGGCTTTGGCCCGAAGATCACCGGCATCAGCCACGTGCCGTACAACGACCTGGAAGCGCTCAAGGCACAGATCTCCGACAAGACCTGCGCTGTGGTGATCGAGCCGATCCAGGGCGAGAGCGGTGTAGTACCGGCCGACAAAGCCTACCTGGAAGGCGCTCGCAAGCTGTGCGACACACACAACGCCCTGCTGATCTTCGACGAAGTGCAGACCGGTGTTGGCCGTACCGGTTCGCTGTACGCCTATCAGCACTACGGCGTTACGCCGGACATCCTGACCAGCGCCAAGAGCCTGGGCGGCGGCTTCCCGATCGGCGCCATGCTGACCACCACCGACCTTGCCAAGCACCTGGCCGTCGGTACCCACGGCACCACCTATGGCGGCAACCCGCTGGCCTGCGCCGTGGCCTGTGCGGTGCTGGATGTGGTCAACACCCCGGAAACCCTCGCGGGCATCAAGGCCAAGCATGAGCGCTTCAAGGCCCGCCTGGAGAAGATCGGCCAGCAGTCCGGCCTGTTCACCCAGGTTCGTGGCGTCGGCCTGCTGATCGGCTGCGTGCTCGGCGACGCCTGGAAAGGCAAGGCCAAGGACATTCTCAATGCCGCCGAGAAAGAGGGCGTGATGGTCCTGCAGGCCGGCCCGGACGTGGTGCGCTTCGCTCCGAGCCTGGTGGTCGAGGATGCCGACATCGACGAAGGCCTGGCGCGCTTCGAGCGCGCCGTGGCCAAGCTGACCCAGGGCTGACAGCCCTGCGGTCCCTTCGCCGCGCCTGACCTTGGCCAGGGGCGGCGATACCAGAATTCCAGTGCGGGCGCCCGTGTTGCAACGAGACAGCGCGCCCGTCGTTTTTCCGTGCCGACCTGTCGGCCTGTTTTCCCAAAGGAGTGACACCATGCTGGTGATGCGCCCCGCGCAAATGGCGGACCTGAACGAAGTGCAGCGCATGGCTGCCGACAGCCCCATTGGTGTCACCTCGCTGCCGGACGACGCCGGTCGCCTGGGCGATAAGATCGCCGCCTCGGAAACGTCCTTCGCCGCCGAAGTGAGCTTCAACGGCGAGGAAAGCTATTTCTTCGTGCTCGAAGACAGTGAGACCGGCAAGCTCGCCGGCTGCTCGGCGATCGTCGCCTCGGCAGGCTATTCCGAGCCGTTCTACAGCTTTCGCAATGAGACCTTCGTGCACGCCTCGCGCGAGCTGAAGATCCACAACAAGATCCATGTGTTGTCGCTGTGTCACGACCTGACCGGCAACAGCCTGCTGACCAGCTTCTATGTCCTGCCGGAGCTGGTGAACAGCAGCTGGGCTGAGCTCAATTCCCGTGGCCGCCTGCTGTTCATGGCCTCGCATCCCGAGCGTTTCGCCGATTCGGTGGTCACCGAGATCGTCGGCTACAGCGACGAGCAGGGCGAGTCGCCGTTCTGGGATGCCATCGGCCGCAACTTCTTCGACCTCAACTATGCCGACGCCGAGCGTCTGTGCGGCCTGAAGAGCCGTACCTTCCTCGCCGAGCTGATGCCTCACTACCCGATCTACGTGCCGTTGTTGGCGGACGAAGCCCAGGAAGCCATGGGCCAGGTCCACCCGCGGGCGCAGATCACCTTCGACATCCTCATGCGCGAAGGCTTCGAGACCGAGCACTACATCGACATCTTCGACGGTGGCCCGACCCTGCACGCACGCACCTCGGGCATTCGCTCGATCGCCCAGAGCCGGGTGGTGCCGGTCAAGCTCGACGACAGCCCGATCAAGGGTGGGCGCGCCTACCTGGTGTGCAACGGCCAGTTGCAGGACTACCGCGCGGTATTGCTGGAGCTGGACTGGGTGCCAGGCAAGCCGGTCAGCCTGACGCGTGAAGCCGCCGATGCCCTGGGTGTCGGTGAAGGTGGCAGCGTGCGCCTGGTCGCCGCCTGAGCCCCTCGGGGCGGTATCGAGAGATTCGCGGCAGGCACAGGCCGCCGCACAAGGAGATAGCATGATCGTTCGTCCCGTACGCAGCAGCGACCTACCCGCGCTGATCGAATTGGCACGCAGCACCGGCACCGGCCTGACCACCTTGCCGGCCAACGAGGACCGCCTCGGGCACCGGGTCGGCTGGGCCGAGAAGAGCTTCCGTGGCGAAGCCGAGCGTGCCGACACCGACTACCTGTTCGTATTGGAGAACGACGAAGGCCTGGTGGTCGGCATCTGCGCCATCGCCGGCGCCGTCGGCCTGCGCGAGCCCTGGTACAACTACCGCGTCGGCCTGACCGTCAGCGCTTCCCAGGAGCTCAAGATCTACCGCGAGATCCCCACTTTGTTCCTGGCCAACGACCTGACCGGCAACTCCGAGCTGTGCTCGCTGTTCCTGCGCAGTGACTACCGCACCGGCCTCAACGGCCGCCTGCTGTCCAAGGCGCGTATGCTGTTCATCGCCGAATTCCCGGAACTGTTCGGCAACAAGATCATCGCCGAGATGCGCGGCATGTCCGACGAACATGGCCGTTCACCGTTCTGGGAGAGCCTGGGGCGACATTTCTTCAAGATGGAATTCAGCCAGGCCGACTACCTGACCGGTGTGGGCAACAAGTCGTTCATTGCCGAACTGATGCCCAAGTTCCCGTTGTACACCTGCTTCCTGTCGGAGGCCGCGCGCAACGTCATCGGCCGAGTGCACACCGATACCGAGCCTGCCCTGGCCATGCTCAAGCGCGAAGGCTTCAGCTACCAGGGCTACGTCGACATTTTCGACGCAGGCCCTGCCATCGAATGCGAAACCTCGAAGATCCGTGCCGTGCGTGAAAGTCAGACCCTGGTGCTGGCCGTTGGCACGCCGGGCGATGACGCCACCCCTTATCTCATCCATAACCGCAAGCGCGAGGACTGCCGCATCACCGCCGCACCTGCGCGCCTGGCAGCTGGCACCCTGGTGGTCGACCCCCAGACCGCCAAGCGCCTGCGCCTGGGCGCCGGCGACAATGTGCGCGCCGTGCCGCTGTCCGCCAGCCGGGAGGCCCAGTAAATGACGACCCATTACATCGCCGGCCAATGGCAGGCCGGGCAGGGCCAGGCTCTGCAATCGCTCAATCCCGTCACCCAGGCCGTGGTCTGGGAGGGGCTGGGCGCCGACGAGGCGCAGGTGCAGGCCGCCGTGCAGGCGGCGCGCCAGGCGTTCCCGGCCTGGGCGCAACTGAGCCTGGATACGCGTATCAGCGTGCTGGAAGCCTTCGCCGACAAGCTCAAGGCCAATGCGGACGCACTGGCCCATTGCATTGGTGAGGAAACCGGCAAGCCCTTGTGGGAATCGGCCACCGAAGTCACCAGCATGGTCAACAAGGTAGCCATCTCGGTGCAAAGCTACCGCGAGCGCACCGGCGAAAAGAGCGGGCCGCTGGCCGACGCCACTGCCGTGCTGCGACACAAGCCCCATGGCGTGGTGGCCGTGTTCGGCCCTTACAACTTCCCGGGGCACCTGCCCAACGGGCATATCGTGCCGGCGCTGCTAGCGGGTAACTGTGTGGTATTCAAGCCCAGCGAGCTGACCCCCAAGGTGGCTGAGCTGACCGTCAAGTGCTGGATCGAGGCCGGGCTGCCGGCCGGTGTGCTGAACCTGGTCCAGGGTGGCCGCGAGACGGGGGTGGCCCTGACCGCGAACCCGGGAATCGATGGTCTGTTCTTCACCGGCTCCAGCCGTACCGGCAACCTGCTGCACCAGCAGTTCGCCGGGCGCCCGGACAAGATCCTGGCGCTGGAGATGGGCGGCAACAACCCGCTGGTGGTGGACGAAGTCCAGGACGTGGATGCGGCGGTCTACACCATCGTTCAGTCGGCGTTCATTTCCGCAGGCCAGCGCTGCACCTGCGCCCGCCGCCTGCTGGTGCCGCAAGGTGCCTGGGGTGACGCGCTGATCCAGCGCCTGGTCGAGGTCAGCCGCAGCATCAGTGTCGGCGCGTTCGACCAGCAGCCGGCGCCCTTCATGGGGTCGGTGATCTCCCTGCAGGCCGCCCGCGCGCTCATGGCCGCCCAGGCCGAGCTGGTGGGCAAGGGCGCCGTGGCGCTGCTGGAGATGACCCAGCCCCAGGCCGACGCCGCCTTGCTGACCCCGGGCATCCTCGACGTGACCGCCGTGGGCGAGCGCCCGGACGAAGAGTTCTTCGGCCCGCTGCTGCAGGTGATCCGCTACGCCGATTTCGAGGCGGCCATCGATGAGGCCAACAATACCCAGTACGGCCTGGCCGCCGGGCTGCTGTCGGACTCGCGTGCGCGCTACCAGTATTTCTGGCTGCGCAGTCGCGCGGGCATCGTCAACTGGAACAAGCAGTTGACCGGCGCCGCGAGCAGTGCGCCGTTCGGCGGCGTGGGCGCCAGCGGCAACCATCGCGCCAGCGCTTACTACGCTGCCGACTACTGCGCCTACCCGGTGGCCTCGCTGGAAACCGCCAGCCTCACCCTGCCGGCGACCCTGACGCCGGGCGTCACCCTATAACAACAGGTCTCGGAGCCTTGCCGATGAAATCCTACGAAGTGAATTTTGATGGCCTGGTGGGGCCGACCCACAACTACGGCGGCCTGTCCTACGGCAACGTGGCTTCGCAGAGCAACAGCCAGCAGCAGTCCAACCCGCGTGAGGCGGCGCGTCAAGGCCTGGCAAAAATGAAAGCCTTGGCCGACATGGGCTTCAAGCAGGGCGTGCTGGCGCCGCAGGAGCGCCCGGATGTGGCCGCTCTGCGTCGCCTGGGCTTTACCGGCAGCGATGCCGAAGTGATCCGTCGCGCCGCCAAGGACGCCATGCCGCTGCTGGTAGCCAGTTGCTCGGCTTCGAGCATGTGGGTGGCCAACGCCGCCACGGTCAGCCCGAGCGCCGACACCGCTGATGGCCGGGTGCATTTCACCGCCGCCAACCTCAACTGCAAGTACCACCGCAGTATCGAGCACCCGACCACCAGCCGTGTGCTGGGTGCCATGTTCGCGGACGAAAGGCATTTCGCTCATCACGAAGCCCTGCCGGCGGTGGCCCAGTTCGGTGACGAAGGCGCGGCCAACCACACGCGGTTCTGTCGCACCTATGGCGAGCCTGGGGTGGAATTCTTCGTCTATGGCCGCAGCGCCTTCGACAGCCGCTACCCTGCGCCGCAGAAGTATCCGGCACGCCAGACCCTCGAGGCCTCCCAGGCGGTGGCGCGCTTGCACGGGCTCGCTGACGACGGTGTGGTCTACGCTCAACAGAACCCGGCGGTGATCGACCAAGGCGTGTTCCACAACGACGTGATCTCGGTGGGCAACGGTGAAGTGCTGTTCTACCACGAGGATGCCTTCCTCGAGACCGACGCGGTGCTTGGCCAGTTGCAGGCTAAACTGGCCAGCAAGGGCGGTAACTTCCAGGCGATCCGTGTGCCTCGCGTGGCGGTGACGGTGGAAGACGCGGTGCGCTCCTACCTGTTCAACAGCCAGCTGCTCAGCCGCGAGGACGGCTCCATGCTGCTGGTGGTGCCGGAGGAGTGCCGCAACAACGAGCGCGTCTGGTCCTACCTGGGACAATTGACCAGCCAGGGCGGCCCGGTCAAGGAGGTCAAGGTGTTCGACCTCAAGCAGAGCATGCAGAACGGTGGCGGCCCGGCCTGCCTGCGGTTGCGCGTGGCTTTGAAGGACAATGAGCTGGCGGCGGTCAACCAAGGCGTTATCATGACCCCGCCGCTGTACGACACCTTGGTCCAGTGGGTCGACAAGCACTACCGCGATCGCCTGGGCGAGGCGGACCTGGCCGACCCGCAGCTGCTGGACGAATGCCGTACGGCCCTGGATGAACTGACCCGGATCCTGAAGCTGGGCTCGGTCTATCCGTTCCAACGCCAACCTTGAAGAGAGAACTTGTAATGTCCGATGCCCTGCGGCTGATCCTTGAAGACAATGACGGCACCCAGCTGGAAACCTCCTGCACCCGCTTTGCGGTGGTCTGGCAAGGCAAGGAGGTATGGATCCAGCAGGACGGCCGCGGCCAGCTGTTGATCGGTGTCGACGTCGAGGATGGTGATACCGAATACGCCAACTTACTGCTGCGTCCCATGGCCACCAACCTGGTCAGCCTGCAACTGGAAATGGAACCTGCCGAAGTCGGTGACGACGACCACGTGCATGGTCCGGATTGCGGTCACCATCACTAAGGAAACGCCCTATGCTCGCCCTCGGAAAACTGCTTGACCTGACCCTGGCCGACCATGAACCGGCCGAGAAGACGCAAGTGACCGTTGGCGGCGTGCGTTTGCGCTGGCTGGGCGAGGGCGCCCTCGAGGTACGCCCGCCCGAGGGCAAGGACACTGGGTTGGACCTGCTGCTCTCGGCAGGCATTCACGGCAACGAGACTGCGCCCATCGAATTGCTTGACGAACTGTTGCACGGCGTGGCGCGAGGCGAGATCAAGCCCCGTGCGCGGGTCCTGTTCCTGTTCGGCAACCCTGAGGCCATCCGCAAGGGCGAGCGTTTCGTCGAGCAGGACATCAACCGCCTGTTCAATGGCCGCCACGAGCTTTCCAGTGGCGCCGAGGCCTTGCGCGCGGCGGAGCTGGAACAGTTCGCCCGGGTGTTCTTCAGCCTGCCTGGACGCACCCGCCTGCACTACGACCTGCACACGGCGATCCGTGGCTCGAAGATCGAACAGTTCGCTCTGTACCCTTATAAGGAAGGGCGTCAGCATTCCCGGCATGAGCTGGCGCGCTTGCGCGCCGCCGGCATGGAGGCGGTGTTGCTGCAAAGCAAGTCGTCGATCACTTTCAGTGCCTTCACCTACGAGCAGCTGGAGGCCGAGGCCTTCACCCTGGAGCTGGGCAAGGCACGGCCGTTCGGGCAGAACCAGCAGGTGAATCTCGACCGCCTGCAGACGCGCCTGGTGCAGATCATCGAAGGGACCGAGCCAGAGGGGGACAACAACCTCGATGGCCTGCAACTGTTCAGCGTTGCCCGGGAAATCATCAAGCACAGCGACAGCTTCCACCTGCACCTGCCGGCGGATATCGAGAACTTCTCCGAGCTGAGCAAAGGCTACCTGCTGGCCGAGGATCTGGCCGAGATGCGCTGGATCGTCGAGGAGGAGGGCGCGCGTATCATCTTCCCCAACCCCAAGGTCAGGAATGGATTACGGGCTGGGATCCTGATCGTGCCGGACTCCGGGCAACGTCTGGGCTGAGCCTGTAGGCGCGGGCTTGTCCCGCGAATGGGTCGGGCCCGATATCACATCACCTGGCAGGGCTTCGCCTTTGATCGCGGGGCAAGTCGGGCCGCCGCTCCCGCAAAGGTGAGGGCGGCTTGCCGTCTAATGAGTATTTTGGATCCCAATACGCCCATAAAGGCCTTTTTGATCCCCCTGGCGCCATTTTCTTGTGCCCGGGGCGGTAATGCGCTTGCCAGTAGCGAAAGGCTGGCTTTAGCATCCCGGTCATGCTTTTGCTCGCGTCGACCCGAAAATCCGTCCAAACGACGATTTCTGTCGCACAAACCCACTGCACCGAGCCAGCAGGACCGATATAATGCGGCCCTTTGCCGTCGTTTCGTCGATTCGACGTGTTTGCCGTAACGGCCGCCGTTTCCGTGGAAGAACCTAATGAAAAGCGCAGAAATCCGTGAAGCCTTCCTTCGCTTCTTCGAGGAGCAGGGGCACACTCGAGTCGCCTCCAGCTCCCTGATCCCGGGCAATGACCCGACCCTGCTGTTTACCAATGCCGGCATGAACCAGTTCAAGGACTGCTTCCTCGGCCAGGAAAAGCGCGCCTACACCCGGGCTGTCAGCAGCCAGAAGTGCGTACGCGCCGGCGGCAAGCACAACGACCTGGAAAACGTCGGCTATACCGCGCGCCATCACACCTTCTTCGAAATGCTGGGCAACTTCAGCTTCGGCGACTATTTCAAGCGCGACGCGATCACCTTCGCCTGGACCTTCCTGACCTCCGACAAATGGCTGAACCTGCCGAAGGAAAAGCTCTGGGTCACCGTCTATGCCAGTGACGACGAAGCCTACGACATCTGGACCAAGGAAATCGGCGTGCCGGCCGAGCGCATGGTGCGCATCGGCGACAACAAAGGCGCCCCGTACGCGTCCGACAACTTCTGGACCATGGGCGACACCGGCCCCTGCGGCCCTTGCACCGAGATCTTCTACGACCACGGCGCGGACATCTGGGGCGGCCCACCCGGCTCGCCGGAAGAAGACGGCGACCGCTACATCGAGATCTGGAACAACGTCTTCATGCAGTTTAACCGCACCGCAGATGGCGTCCTGCACCCGCTGCCGGCGCCGTCGGTGGACACCGGCATGGGCCTGGAACGCATCAGTGCGGTCATGCAGCACGTGCATTCGAACTACGAGATCGACCTGTTCCGCAACCTGCTGTCGGCTGCGGCCAAGGCCATCGGCTGCAGCAATGACGACCAACCTTCGCTGAAGGTCGTCGCCGACCACATCCGTTCCTGCGGCTTCCTGATCGCCGACGGCGTGCTGCCGTCCAACGAAGGCCGTGGCTACGTGCTGCGTCGCATCATTCGTCGTGCCTGCCGCCACGGTAACAAGCTGGGCGCCAAGGGCAGCTTCTTCTACCAGATCGTCGCTGCCCTGGTGGCCGAGATGGGTGAAGCCTTCCCGGAACTCAAGGCCCAACAGGCGCACATCGAGCGCGTGCTCAAGACCGAGGAAGAGCAGTTCGCCAAGACCCTCGAGCAGGGCCTGCGCATCCTCGAGCAGGACCTGGCCCAGCTCAAGGGCGATGTAGTGCCGGGTGACGTGGTGTTCAAACTGTACGACACCTACGGTTTCCCGATGGACCTGACCGCCGATATCGCCCGTGAGCGCGAGCTGACCATCGACGAAGCCGGCTTCGAGCGCGAGATGGAGGCCCAGCGCGAGCGTGCCCGTTCCGCCAGCGCCTTCGGCATGGACTACAACAGCCTGGTCAAGGTCGATGTAGCCACCGAGTTCCTCGGCTACAGCGCCACCGAAGGGCAGGGCAAGGTCGTTGCCCTGTATAAGGACGGCCAGGCCGTCGAGCAACTGGGCGAAGGCGAGCAGGGCGTCGTGGTCCTGGACCGCACCCCATTCTATGCCGAGTCCGGCGGCCAGGTCGGTGATACCGGTTACCTGCAGGCTGGCGCCGTGCGTTTCGACGTGCGCGACACCACCAAGACCGGTGGTGCCTTCCTGCACCACGGCGTGGTCGCCAGCGGTGCGCTGAGCGTAGGTGCGCAGATCGAGGCCCACGTCGATGCCGATGTGCAGCACGCCACCTCGCTGAACCACTCCGCCACTCACCTGCTGCACGAAGCGCTGCGCCAGGTGCTGGGCGAGCACGTACAGCAGAAGGGCTCGCTGGTCGACAGCCAGCGCCTGCGTTTCGACTTCAGCCATTTCGAGGCGGTGACGCCTGCGCAGATCAAGGCCTTGGAAGAGATCGTCAACCGCGAAGTGCGCAAGAACACCGCGGTGCAGACCGAAATCACCGATATCGAAACCGCCAAGCGCAAGGGCGCCACAGCCCTGTTCGGCGAGAAGTACGGTGATACCGTGCGCGTGCTGAGCATGGGCGGCGATTTCTCGGTGGAGCTGTGCGGTGGTATCCATGCCAAGCGCACCGGCGATATCAGCGTGTTCAAGATCATCAGCGAAGGCGGCGTGGCCTCTGGCGTGCGCCGTATCGAAGCAGTCACCGGCGCCGCTGCGTTGGCCTACCTGAACGCTGCCGAAGAGCAGGTCAAGGAAGCCGCGCAGCTGGTCAAGGGCAATCGTGACAACCTGATCGACAAGCTGTCGGCTGTGCTCGAGCGCAACCGCCAGCTTGAAAAGCAGCTCGAGCAGCTGCAGGCCAAGGCCGCCAGCGCCGCCGGGGACGATCTCTCCAACGCGGCCGTTGAGGTCAAAGGTGCCAAGGTTCTTGCCGCACGCCTGGATGGTCAGGATGGCAAGGCTCTGTTGGCCCTGGTCGATCAGCTGAAGAACAAGCTCGGCCACGCAGTGATCCTGCTGGGCAGCGAGCATGAGGGCAAGGTCGTGCTGGTGGCCGGCGTGACCAAGGACCTCTCCAGCCAACTCAAGGCTGGCGATCTGATGAAGCAAGCCGCTGCTACGGTGGGCGGCAAGGGCGGTGGTCGCCCGGACATGGCCCAGGGTGGTGGCGTCGACGTCGCTGCGCTGGACAAGGCCCTGGCCCTGGCCGTGCCGTTCGCCGAGCAGGGACTTTGAGATGAAGGGGCAGCAGTCTAGTCGCTGCCCCTTCATGTTGGATTGTTTTTTGGGGCCCTTGAGGGCTGAGGCACCTTTGAAATGGCGTTGATCGTACAGAAATTTGGCGGTACCTCTGTCGGTTCCATCGAGCGGATCGAGCAGGTTGCCGACAAGGTCAAGCAATTCCGCGAACAAGGCACCGACCTGGTGGTGGTGCTGTCGGCCATGAGCGGAGAAACCAATCGCCTGATCGACTTGGCCAAGCAGATCACCGACAAGCCGGTTCCACGCGAGCTGGATGTGATCGTCTCGACCGGCGAGCAGGTGACCATCGCCTTGCTGGCCATGGCCCTGATCAAGCGTGGCGTGCCGGCGGTATCCTACACCGGCAACCAGGTGCGGATCCTCACCGACAGCGCGCACAACAAGGCGCGTATCCTGCAGATCGACGACCAGAAGATCCGCGCCGACCTCAAGGCCGGCCGCGTGGTTGTGGTGGCAGGCTTCCAGGGGGTCGACGAGCACGGCAATATCACCACCCTCGGGCGTGGTGGCTCCGACACCACCGGTGTGGCACTGGCGGCGGCGCTCAAGGCCGACGAATGCCAGATCTACACCGATGTCGATGGCGTCTACACCACCGACCCACGGGTAGTGCCCCAGGCACAGCGCCTGGAAAAGATCACCTTCGAGGAGATGCTGGAAATGGCCAGCCTCGGCTCCAAGGTGCTGCAGATCCGTTCGGTGGAGTTCGCCGGCAAGTACAACGTCCCGCTGCGCGTGCTGCACAGCTTCAAGGAGGGTCCGGGTACCCTCATTACCATCGATGAAGAGGAATCCATGGAACAGCCGATCATTTCCGGTATCGCCTTCAACCGTGATGAGGCCAAGCTGACCATTCGTGGCGTACCGGATACCCCGGGCGTTGCCTTCAAGATCCTCGGCCCGATCAGCGCGGCGAATATCGAAGTCGACATGATCGTGCAGAACGTCTCGCACGATAACACCACCGACTTCACCTTCACCGTACACCGCAACGAATACGAGAAGGCGCACAGCGTGTTGGAAAACACCGCTCGCGAGATCGGTGCGCGTGAAGTGATCGGTGACACCAACATCGCCAAGGTTTCCATCGTCGGTGTCGGCATGCGCTCCCACGCAGGTGTTGCCAGCCGCATGTTCGAAGCCCTGGCCAAGGAGAGCATCAACATCCAGATGATCTCCACCTCCGAAATCAAGGTGTCGGTGGTCATCGAAGAGAAGTACCTGGAGCTTGCTGTTCGCGCGCTGCATACCGCGTTCGAACTCGACGCTCCTGCCCGACAGAGCGAGTAACTCGCTGCCTGGAGGGGCGCGGCTTGCCGCGCCCTTCGCGTTTCTGGCTTCTGCGCAGGCGCCTGTCCTGCCTCGTGCAGTGGCTTACCCGGGTTTTGTGCCATGTATGGCCGGCCCAGCCTACTACAGACTGTTGTCCCTGATTGAATTGCTTGAGGAGAAAGCTATGTTGATTCTGACTCGTCGGTGCGCCGAGAGCCTGATCATTGGTGACGGCGAAATCACCGTCACGGTCCTGGGGGTCAAAGGCAACCAGGTGCGTATCGGTGTGAGCGCGCCCAAGGAAGTGGCCGTTCACCGTGAGGAAATCTACCTGCGGATCAAGAAAGAGAAGGACGAAGAACCAACCCTTTAATTTTTCTCGATTTTTTTTCAAAAAAGGGTTTGCAAACGGGGAGGGGTCTGGTTATTATACGCCCCGTGTTGCGGTGAGGTGGCCGAGTGGCCGAAGGCGCTCCCCTGCTAAGGGAGTATACCTCATAAGGGTATCGGGGGTTCGAATCCCCCCTTCACCGCCATTTTTCGTGTAGGGCGCTGTAATTGGCCGAATCACTTAAGTCGTTGAAAATAAACGAAAAAGTGCTTGGCAAAACGATTCAGCGAACTATAATGCGCGGCAAGACACGGACTCATAGCTCAGCTGGATAGAGTACTCGGCTACGAACCGAGCGGTCGGAGGTTCGAATCCTCCTGAGTCCGCCATTTAATGGGGCGGTTTTGTTAATCAAGGCAGCTTCATCAACCAGTGGTAATCTGGTCTAAAAATACCACCTACGGACTCATAGCTCAGCTGGATAGAGTACTCGGCTACGAACCGAGCGGTCGGAGGTTCGAATCCTCCTGAGTCCGCCATTTAATGAGGCGGTTTTGTTGATCAAGGCAGCTTCATCAACCAGTGGTAATCTGGTCTAAAAAATACCACCTACGGACTCATAGCTCAGCTGGATAGAGTACTCGGCTACGAACCGAGCGGTCGGAGGTTCGAATCCTCCTGAGTCCGCC
>NZ_JADLJL010000018.1 GCF_015680235.1 Pseudomonas guariconensis | reverse complement strand
GCGCCGCTTGCCGGGCATCCATGCCCGGCACCCACCTCCGTAATGCCTCCACTCGGCCTCCTGACGTCGCGTTTGGCGGCGCCTGGACTATTGCGCATCGCAAGCAAAAGCAGGTCGGTCGGTTAATTTTGGGCCATCTCATTGGGGCTGCTACGCAGCCCATCGCGGGGCAAGCCCGCTCCTACAGGCAACCCGCCAGTGGCAAGGTTTGCGTGATCCTGTAGGAGCGGCCTTGTGCCGCGATTGGGCCGGGCCAGATATCACCGCCGCCTAGCAAGGGCTTCGCCCTTGATCGCGGGGCAAGCTGGTTCCTACAGGGCTGGTGAATTGCCACCTTATCCATCCAGACGAAGACAGAAAGCAGCTGGTTATAACCTAATAACGAACAAGTCTATTCGGTTATAAAAAAACCTTTATGCTGGCAGCCATCCGATCACGGGCAAGTTGGGCGTCGAGTAGCGTATGGATGTAGGTTCTTTCGGTTTCACCATCGCGGGGCTGGTTGTTGGGTTCATCGTCGGCATGACCGGCGTGGGCGGCGGCTCGCTCATGACCCCCATCCTGCTCTGGTTCGGCATCAACCCGGCTACCGCCGTGGGCACCGACCTGCTCTATGCCGCCATCACCAAGGCCAGCGGCGTCTGGGTGCACGGGCGCAACAAGAACATCGACTGGAAGATCACCGGCTTGCTGAGCCTGGGCAGCGTGCCTGCGGCAGCATCGACCCTGTGGTTCCTCAGCACCCTGCACACCGATACCTCGGCGCTCAATGCAGTGATCAAACAAGGCCTGGCCGTGGTGCTGATCCTCACCGCCCTGGCGATCCTGTTCAAATCCCGCCTGCAGGCTTTTGCCAACCGCCACGCGGGCGACCACTATCACCTGAGCGACCGCACCTTGAATATCCTCACGGTGCTCACCGGCGTGATGCTCGGCGTGATGGTCACCCTGACGTCCATCGGCGCTGGCGCTTTGGGCACCGTAGCGTTGTTCCTGCTCTACCCGTTCCTGGTCACCCGCCGCCTGGTAGGCACCGAAATCGCTCATGCTGTGCCCCTGACCCTAGTGGCAGGCCTGGGCCATGCCGGCATGGGCAACATGGACTGGTCGCTGCTGGGCTACCTGCTGCTCGGCTCGCTGCCTGGCATCTACCTGGGCAGCCACCTCACCGGGCGTATCTCCGACCGCGTGCTGCGCCCTTGCCTGGCGACGATGCTGTTGCTGATCGGCTACAAGCTGGCGTTCTAGATCGGGTAATGGGGGGCGCGCTGTGCGCGCCTTTCGCGGCACAAGGCCGCTCCTACAGGATCCCGGGAGCCCTCCAGCTCGCTCAGCCCAAGCGTAACCGCCACTGCCCCGCCCGGCTCAACTGCAACCGCGCCAATGGCAGCACGTCGATATGCTGAAACCCCGCCAATGGGCTGCCCAGCACATGAACCAGCGCAGCCCGTATCACCTGCGGGTGGGTCACCGCCCAGGTCTCTCCCGGCCCGTTGAACGCCTCCAGCCAGGCCGCAATCCGTTGGCAAAGCTGGCCGATGGGCTCGCCACCATGGGGTGCGCAGTGCGGATCTTGCAGCCATTGTTCCAATGCTTCGGGGGCCTCGGCCTGCAAGTGCTTGAGCGCCAGCCCCTGCCAGGCGCCCAGGTCAACGTCCGCCAGGGCCGGCTCGATAGCTGGGGTTGCCCCGAGGCCGATGGCCGTTTGCAGCGCGCGAGGTTCAGGCGCGCTCAGGATGCGAATGCCCGGCTCGGCTGCGGCGGGCCAGTGGCCTACGGGCAGGATGGCCTCGTCGACAGCGTGGAAGTGTCCGACCTTTTGGCTCTGGGTCAAGGCATGGCAGATGAGGGTCAGGCGAACGGCTTTCACAGGTGGTCTCGTCGTTGAGCGGTGCTCAGAGTATCGACACCGCCCAGAGCGGCAGCAACCCCGCCAGCCCAATTGCCAGCCGCGGCCAATACGGCAGCAGCAGCACCAGCACCACTGCCGCCAGCGAGATCATCCCGAACCAGGCCACCGGCCCCATGGCCCAGCCCCAGGCTTCGGCGCACAGTAGCAGGCTAACGGCCAGCGCTGCCCAGCCGCCGCCACGCAGTGCACGGCGCAGCAGCGGCGGGCATGCCCTGCCCCAGACCTGCTTGTAGTGCCGCTCCAGCCCTTGGCACAGGCCGACCATGCCTACGTAGGCCCACAACAGGCCCCCCACCATCATCATCGTCATCCCTTGGCCCCCACGTAGCGCGCTGTACGGCGCTTCACCGGCGCCCCATCGGCACGCGCCACTCGCCAGGCCGCCATGGCCAGCCCCAAGCCCAGGACCAAGCCGGTGGCTTCGACGCCCAACCGCAGGTTGCCGCTCGCCCCACTGGCTGCACCCAGTACGCCAAGCCCGGCACACAACAACGAAACCAGGCCCAATTGCTCGACCCAGGCGCGCCTGGCAGGTCGCACGCCTGCGTGCAACAGCGCCAACAACCAAGCGCCGAAGAACGCCCGCACCTCCCAGGCCTCGCGGTGCGCCAACTCCACCGGCAGCAGGCGACTGGCCCACAGCAGGCCGACGCAGGCCAGCAACAGGCCGCTGACGAACCCGATGTTGCAGACCTCGGCCAACCGGTACCAGCGACGCGGCCACGTCTCGTCCGTGGCGTCGGCGTACTTGCGCCCGCGCTTGACGCAGAACAGTACCAGCCCGCTGGCGATCATCGCGCAGCTCACCAGCCCGCATACGAAGTACAACCAACGCATGGGGTAGCCACCGAACTGAGCAAAATGCAGGCCTGCCATCACCCGCTGGGTCAGCGGTGCCGGGCGCAGCTCGGGTACGTCGCCGAGCCGTTCGCCGGTGACACCGTCGAAGACCATGGCGTGCCCTTTGGTCAGGGCGATGCGGTTGCCAAGCTCAGGGCGGATCTCGATGCGCGCCGCGGCCGTATTGGGGTTACGGATGTTCAGGCCGCCGATAGGCCCCAGCCGTGCCTGGGCTTCGGCCAGCAAGGGGGCCACGTCGACCAATACACCAGGCTGCCGGACCAACTGGCGCGGCGTCTCCGGCCGCGCATTGCCCTGGGCCTGGAAATACGCCCGGGTGTCGCCGTCGAACAGCGCGTCGACCCCGGCCGGGATGTAGATGAGCATGAAGATCACCAGCCCGGTATAGGTGATCATCAGGTGGAACGGCAGCAACAGCACCGCGCTCGCATTGTGAAAATCCAGCCAGGAACGCTGCCCCTTGGCCGGGCGGAAGGTGAAGAACTCCTTGAAGATCTTCTTGTGGATCACGATGCCGGTGACCAGTGCCGCCAGCATCACCAAGGCCAAGGCGCCGACCACGAAGATGCCCCAATTGCGCGGCAGATCCAGGGTGAAATGGAAGCGGAAGAAGAAATTGCCGCCGACGCTGTCACGCACCTGGATCGGCTCGCCGGTCTGCGGGTCCAGTTGCACGCCGACGCCATGGCGACGGTCGCCGGTGGAAACCCGCAGCCCCGGCGAGCGCTCGGTGGGCAGGCTGATGCCCCAGTTATCAGCAGTGGGCTCATGGGCCTGCAGGTAGGCGATGGCGCGGTGGGCGGCGTCGGCCTGGGAGACTGCGCTGGCCGGAATCTCCGGCTGCATCCAATGGCTGAGTTCCTTGTCGAACACCGCCAGGGTACCGGTGACGAAGATGGCGAACAGCAACCAGCCGAAGATCAACCCGGCCCAGGTATGCAACCAAGCCATCGATTGGGTGAAGGTGTTCTTCATGCCAGCCACCTCACGACCTGGGGCCAGAACCCTGCCATAGCCAGTGGTGTGGCGATGGCCATGGGCAGCCAGGCACGCAAGGCATCACGGCTGGCGAAGGCCCAAAGGATCGCGGCGGTGTAGAAGATGAAGGCCGGTAGCGTGGCGACGGTCACGGCATCGGCCGGGGCCAGCGGCAACAGACGGGCCAGGCAGGCCGTGAAGGCGTAGGTGAAGGCATAGCCGCCGAGCAATGCGGCGGCGCTGCGCGAGAGGATGCCCAGGCTGGTGGAAAGCGTGCTCATCGACGGCTCCTTGAGTGCACGGGACTGCTGCGCAGACCGATCGCGGGACAAGCCCGTTCCTACAGGCTCTACGCGATCGGGCCGCACAGCGGCCCCTGTACACATCAGAACGAAATATTCAGCGCCGCGAACACCGCACGCCCCGGCTGGTTGTAGGTGTTGGCCCCCGAGCTGCTGGCGTTGCCGCCGCGCAGGATCTGCTTGTCGAAGAGGTTGTTCACCCCTACCCGCACGTCATAGTTGGCGTTGAACTTGTAACCAGCACTCACGTCCACCAGGCCATACGCCTTCACGTCCTGCTGGGCAGCCTTGTCGTAGTCCTGCTCGGTGCGGTAGTTGTAGGTCGGCGACTTCTGTTTGCCGAAATAGGTACCCGCCACCTGGAACGACAGCTTGTCGGTAGCACGCCAGTCGAGGGTGGTGTTGACGGTGTATTCGGGGATCACCGACAGCGGCTCGCCGGTCTCGCGGTTGTCGTTGTCGAGCATCCAGGTCAGGTTGGTGTTCCAGTCCAGGGTCGGGGTCAGCTCCATGAAGAAGTTGCCCTCGATGCCTTCGACCCGCGCCTTGCCGGCGTTTTCCCATTGGGTCACACGCGATCCGCTGCCCAGGTTGTAGACCACATCGGTACCACCGATGATCTTGTTCTTGTAGTCATTGCGAAAGTAGGTCGCGCTGGTCCGCCAGCTGCCACGGTCGTACAGCAGGCCGATTTCCTTGTTGACGCTGATCTCAGGCTTGAGATCGGCGTTGCCCTGCAGGTAGCAACCGCCGTTGTTGGTCTGTTTCACGCTGCAACCGTTACCCCGACTGTAGAGCAGGTAGTTGGGGTTGGACTGGTACAGGTTCGGTGTCTTGTAGGCACGGGCGATGCCGCCTTTGAGGCTCAGGGCCTCGGTGAGCTTGTGCGACAGATTCAGGCTCGGGCTGAAGTTGTCGCCGAAGGTTTCGTGATGATCGAAGCGCAGACCCGGGGTGATGGTGGTGTCACCCAGTACGATGTTGTCCTCGACGAACAACGCGTAGCTTCTGGCGGTCATCTTGGTTTCACTGCGGTCGAAGCCAACGATCGGGTCATTGCCGCTCGGGTCGGACGTCTGCGGACGGAACGAGCCCTGGTCGTTGAGCGATTCGTACAGGTACTCCCCGCCCAGGGTCAGCACGTGCTCTGTGCTGCCCAGGGCGAACGGCAGGTTCACTTCGCTGTTCAGGCGGGTGTTGCGCAGGCGCGACATCGCTGCCCCCTCGTCGTTCGGCGCGCCTTCGGTGCGCCCGGCCAGGCCTTCGTTCAACCGCCAGTTGCGCACGTATTCATAGGCCAGCACGGTCTTGCTGGTACCCCAGGTGAAGTCGCCCAGGTGGGTCAGGTCGTAGGTGCTGCGCTGCATGACGTTGGTTTCATGGCCATACAGGTTGGAGACGAATTCCGGGTCGCCGCCACCGTTGCTGTTCATGGTGTCGCCGGCAAAGATGTTGCCCTGGCGGCTGTAGCCGGCGTTGAGTTCCAGACGATGCTCGTCGTTGAGCTTCCAGCTCAACAGGCCGTTGATGTCCTTGTTGCGCACGCCCTCGCGGCCGGCCACCAAGGCGCTGTTGGCGTGCCCTGCGTTGATGTCCAGGTCGTCGGCGTCGGTCTTGGCCAGACCGCCGTAGAGGCGAAAGCCCAGGTTCTCGGTCAGGCCACCGCCGAGGTTGAAGTTGGCCCGGCGGCTGGCCCCTTCGGCGCTGTCTTCGGGCAGCTGGGTGTAGAGGCTGACATTGCCCTTGAGTTCGTCGGTGGGGCGCTTGGTGATGATGTTCACCACCCCGCCCATGGCGCCGGAGCCGTAGCGCGCCGCAGCCGGGCCGCGAAGAATCTCGATACGCTCGACCGCCTCGGCCGGCACCCAGTTGGTCTCGCCACGGGTATCGCGGTCACCGTTCCAGCCGTAGCGCACCGAGTTGCGCGCACTCGACGGTTTGCCATCGATGAGGATCAGGGTGTTCTCCGGGCCCATGCCGCGCAGGTCGATCTGGCGGTTGTTGCCCCTCGCGCCGCTGGCGCTGTTGCCGGTCAGGTTGACCCCGGGTTCGCGGCGGATGAGGTCGGACAGGTCGTTGGCCGGCGGATGGCGCTTGATGTCCTCCTCGGTGATGATCGAGGTGCCCAGGGCCTGGCGAGCTTCACGTTCGGCGGTGACCAGGGTGTCCTGGATCACCAAGGCATTGCCATCGACCGGAACCTCCAGCACCTCGGCGGCCTGCTTCTGCTCGGCCTGGGCCGCAGTCGCCACCATGGCCGGCGACGCCAGTGCGACAAAGGCCAGGGCCAAGCTGTTGGGTGAGGTTCTGGGTTGCATCGACAGATCTCCTGCGGTTCATGGGCCAAAGGCATAACCCGGCCCCCATACGATTACGGGGGCTGACAGGGATCGTGAATATAATGATTCTCAAATGGGTTTAAATCTTATTTACGAAATTTACAGATAGGCAGGGAACTTGTGGGAGCGGGCTTGTCCCGCGATCAAGGGCGAAGCCCTTGCCATACCACCGCAATTGCCGGACCGCCGCAGCGCTGGTCCTCACCCGACTCGACCCAGCAGTTCGTCTCCGACATGGCCATGTCCTACAGTGAAGAGCATTACACCGTATCGAACATGACAAGCCCGCGAGGACCTCGATGAGACATGCTGGCCACGCCCCCTCCTCGCCCTCCCACCAGACGCTCCAGGCCATCCCCCGTAGCGTCTGGGCCCTGGGTTTCGTGTCGATGTTCATGGACATTTCCTCGGAAATGATCCACGCGTTGCTGCCGCTCTACATGGTCACGGTACTGGGCACTTCGGTGGTAGCGGTGGGTTTCATCGAAGGTATAGCCGAGGCGACGGCGTCGATCAGCAAGGTATTTTCCGGCGCGCTGAGCGACCGGCTGGGCAAGCGCAAGCTGCTCACGGTGCTGGGTTATGGCCTGGCGGCGCTGACCAAGCCGGTGTTTCCCCTGGCTTCGGGGCTGGGGTGGCTGGTCGGGGCGCGCTTCGTCGACCGGATCGGCAAGGGCATCCGCGGGGCCCCGCGGGACGCGCTTATCGCCGATGTCACCCCGCCTGGGCTGCGGGGTGCGGCCTTCGGCCTGCGCCAGGCGTTGGATACCGTGGGCGCCTTCCTCGGGCCATTGCTGGCGATCCTGTTGATGTGGCTGACGGCCAGCCACTTCCAGACGGTGTTCTGGATAGCGGTGATACCGGCTTTCCTGGCCCTGTTCGTACTCATCGCCTTCGTTCGCGAGCCCGAGGCTTCCAGCAGGCCAGCTCCCGTGCGCGCCCCTCTGGCGGTCAAGGAACTGGCCCGCCTGGGCGGGCGTTACTGGCGGCTGATCATCCTGGCGACGGTGTTTACCCTGGCGCGCTTCAGTGAAGCCTTCCTGCTGCTGCGTGGCCAGGCCATGGGCCTGCCAGCCTTGTGGGCGCCCGCTGTGCTGGTGCTGATGTCGCTGGCCTACTCACTCTCGGCCTACCCTGCCGGCGCCTTGTCGGACCAGGTCGGGCGCCGGGCGATGCTGCTGATCGGCCTGGGGCTGCTGGTGGCCGCCGACCTGACCCTGGCATGGGCACCGGGCTGGCTGGGCCTGGGATTGGGCGTGGTGCTGTGGGGGCTGCACATGGGCTTTACCCAGGGCATCTTCAGCGCGCTGATCGCCGACAGCGCACCGGCTGATTTGCGCGGCACTGCGTTCGGGATGTTCAACCTGCTGTCCGGGGTGGCGTTGCTGGTCGCCAGCGTAATGGCCGGCCTGCTCTGGGATGCCGCCGGCTACCAGGCCACGTTCCTGCTGGGTGCCCTCCTCGCCGCGGCCACCCTCGCCGGGGTGGCCCTGTTGCGCGGAGCCATCGACCGCTGACAGAACTAGGCCAGCGTGCCCTCGACCGCTTGCTGCTCGAACAACGACCAGCCGCCCTGACCATCGACTTCCAGCCTGTGGGTGTGGAACGCGGCCAAGGTGCTGCGGTGGCCGACGCTCACCAGCAAGGTGTCGGGCATTTCATGGCGCAGCAGTGAATAGAGCGCGTGTTCGAGCCCTTCATCCATGGCCGAGGTGGACTCGTCGAGGAACACCACCTGCGGCCGGTTGAATAACAGCCGAGCGAAAGCCAGGCGCTGCTGCTCACCGACCGAAAGGATATGCGACCAATCGCAACTGACTTCCAGACGCTCGGCCAGGTGGGCCAGGTTGACCTGGCGCAGGGCCTGTTGCATCCGCAGGTCGTCCTCGGGCGCACCGGCCGCCGGGTAGGCGATGGCGGTGCGCAGGTCGCCCAGCGGCAGGTACGGGCGCTGGGAGAGGAACAGCGCACGGTTGCCCAACGGCCGGGCGACCTGGCCCTCGGCGTAGGGCCACAAGCCTGCCAACGCCCGCAGCAATGTGGTCTTGCCACTGCCGGACGGCCCCTTGATCAGTAGGGCCTGGCCGGCCTGCAGGTGCAGTTCGAGGTCGGCGATCAAACGGTGGCCATCGGGGCGCAACACCTGCAGGCCGGAGATGTCCAGCGCCTGGGCTTGGTCCTTGGTGACCACCCGCGGCAACGCGCTGGCTTGTTGGTTGGCGTCGATGAAACCGGTCAGACGGTCCAGGGTGGCGCGGTATTGGGCGAAGGTATCGTAGGACTCACGGAAGAACGACAGCGAATCCTGCACCTGGCCGAAGGCCTGGGAGGTCTGCATGACGTCACCGAGCTTGATCGCGCCACTGAAGAACCGCGGCGCCTGAAGAATGAACGGGAATACCACCGCGACCTGGCTGATCCCCAGGTTGAAACCGTTGAATTTCAGGCTCCGGTAGACCAGCGCCCAGACATTGACGATCAGCGCGCCGAAGCGCCCCAACAGCGTACCCCGCTCCACCTGGGCCCCTTGGTAGAACGCGATGTTCTCGGCGTTCTCGCGCAGGCGCATCAGGGCATAACGAAAATTGGCGGTGAGTTTTTCGTTGAGGAAGTTCAGGCGGATCAGCGGGCGCCCGAGGCGGAAGGCGATCCAGGTCGCGACGATGACGTACAGGTACACGGCAAACACCATCGCCCGGGGAATCTCCATGCCAGCCACCGTCAGCGGTGCGGAAAGCCCCCACAAGATGGCGGTGAAGGCGACCAGGGACACCAGCGCGCTGACCGCACCCAAGGCCAGCGACACGGACCCGGTGACGAATGCGTTGACGTCCAGCTCGATACGCTGGTCAGGGTTGTCTACCGGCTCTGCGAGGAAGCGCCCGCGGTAGTAGGCATCGCCCTGCATCCAGTCGGCCGTCAGGCGTTCGGTCAGCCACACGCGCCAGCGGATGCTGAAGGCCTGGGTCACGTAGTAGGTGAACAACGAGCGCAGCACATGGATGGTGGCCAATACGGCGAATACGCCCAGCAGGTACCAGAACGCCGTCTGGTCGAGGGCTTGCAGGGCGCTGTAGAAGCCGTTGTACCAGAACGAGAACAGCACGTTCAGCCGTACTGAAAACAGCGTAAGTACCAGCAACAGCGCGAACACCAGCAACGGGCGCCAGCTGCGCCTGAAATTGAAATAGGCGCCGGCAAGCTGCCAAAACTGCCGGCCCCAACGGGTAAAACGCACCGCCAGGGCGCCGGCGGCGGCAAAGCCGGCAAGGGTGAACAGAGAGGCGATTGCGAGCCAGCTCAGGCTCTCCTGCAGGGCCTGGTGCCAGTTCATGTCCATGGGTGACTTCCATACGAATGCGGGTTATCTGGCGAGCGTAGCATTGCCCCCGGATTCGTCAGGCATACATGACGGACTTTTCATCTTTTGCGAGCGGCCCAATCGCCGGCAAGCCGGCTCCCACAGGGAGCATTGGCACAGCCCCCTGTGGGGGTCGGCTTGCCGGCGATTGGGCGGGACCGCGCTAGGCCAGTGCCTCACGCACCAACGTATGCAGCTCGGCCTGCGGATTGGCCTGGGACCATTCCCCCAGTTGCCGACGCATGGCCGGCGTCCAGAAGCTCTGGATATGCTGCCTCACCCCCTCCACCGCCAGCGCCCGGTCGGGCTCGCTGGCGAAGTACTGGGCGATCTGGTTGGCCATCTTGACCAGGCTTTCGTGACCACTGCTCATCGGCGCACCTCGGCTTTCTCGGCTTGGCGGCGTTCCTTGAGCAGCCGCTGCTGTTCATCGCTGAAGGCCTGGTAGCGCTTCTGCCATTCGGACGGCTGGAACACCCGCACCACTTCCACCGCCGTGACCTTGTACTCAGGGCAGTTGGTGGCCCAGTCGGAGTTATCGGTGGTGATCACGTTGGCCCCGGACTCGGGGAAGTGGAACGTGGTGTACACCACGCCCGGCGCGACCCGGCTGCTGATCTTGGCACGCAGCACCGTCTGCCCTGCCCGGCTGCCCACGCCGACCCAGTCGCCATCGCTGATGCCACGGCTCTCGGCGTCGGTCGGGTGAATCTCCAGGCGGTCCTGGGCATGCCAGGCAACGTTCTCGGTACGGCGGGTCTGGGCGCCGACGTTGTACTGGCTGAGGATACGCCCAGTGGTCAGCAACAGCGGGAAGCGGTTGTTGACCTTCTCGTCGGTCGGCACGTAGCCGGTCAGCATGAAGCGGCCCTTGCCACGCACGAACTGGTCGATGTGCATGGTCGGCGTGCCATCCGGCGCCTCGTCGTTGCACGGCCATTGCAGGCTGCCGTGGCGGTCGAGCTCGGCGTAGCTGACCCGGTGGAAGGTCGGGGTCAGGCGCGCGATCTCATCCATGATTTCCGAGGGGTGGCGGTAGTCCATCTTGTAGCCCAGCGCATTGGCCAGGGCCACGGTGGCTTCCCAGTCGCCCTTGCCGGCCAGCGGTTCCATGACTTTGCGTACCCGCGAGATGCGGCGCTCGGCGTTGGTGAAGGTGCCGTCCTTCTCGAGGAACGAGCTGCCCGGCAGGAATACGTGGGCGAACTTGGCGGTCTCGTTGAGGAAGATGTCCTGTACCACCACGCACTCCATGGCCATCAAGGCGGCGGTGACATGCTGGGTGTTGGGGTCGCTCTGGGCGATGTCCTCGCCCTGGCAGTAGAGCGCCTTGAAGCTGCCGTCCAGGGCCGCCTCGAACATGTTGGGGATGCGCAGGCCCGGGTCGGGCTGCAGGGTCACGCCCCAGGCCTGTTCGAACTCGCTGCGCACGGTCTCGTTGGAGATGTGCCGGTAGCCAGGCAGCTCGTGGGGGAAGGAGCCCATGTCGCAGGAGCCCTGGACGTTGTTCTGCCCACGCAGCGGGTTCACGCCCACGCCTTCGCGGCCGACGTTGCCGGTGGCCATGGCCAGGTTGGCGATGCCCATCACCGCGGTACTGCCCTGGCTGTGCTCGGTGACGCCCAGGCCGTAGTAAATCGCCGCGTTGCCGCCGGTGGCGTACAGGCGAGCCGCTTCGCGGATCTGTTCGGCCGGCACGCCGCAGACCGGGCCGAGCACTTCAGGTGCGTTTTCCGGGAGGCTGACGAAGTCGCGCCAACGGGCGAAGTCTGCCGCCTCGCAGCGAGCATCGACGAACGGCTGGTCGACCAGGCCTTCGGTGACGATCACATGGGCCAGGGCATTGAGCATGGCCACGTTGGTGCCCGGACGCAGCTGCAGGTGCAGCTCGGCGCGGGCGTGAGGCGAATCCACCAGGTCGATCCGGCGCGGGTCGATGACGATCAGCCGCGCGCCCTGACGCAGGCGACGCTTGAGCTGGGAGCCGAACACTGGGTGGGCGTCGGTGGGGTTGGCACCGATCACCAGCACCACGTCGGCCTGCATCACCGAGTCGAAGCTCTGGGTACCGGCCGACTCGCCCAGGGTCTGCTTCAGGCCATAGCCGGTCGGCGAGTGGCAGACGCGCGCGCAGGTGTCGACGTTGTTGTTGCCGAAGGCGGCGCGTACCAGCTTCTGCACCAGGTAGGCTTCTTCGTTGGTGCAGCGGCTGGAAGTGATGCCGCCGATGGAATCACGCCCGTACTTGAGCTGGATGCGACGGAACTCGCTGGCCGCGTAGTTGACCGCTTCGTCCCAGCTGACTTCCTGCCACGGGTCGTTGATGTGCTTGCGGATCATCGGCTTGGTGACGCGATCCGGGTGGGTGGCATAGCCCCAGGCGAAGCGGCCCTTGACGCAGGCATGGCCATGGTTGGCGCCGCCGTTCTTGTCCGGGACCATGCGCACCAGTTGGTCGCCCTTCATCTCGGCGCGGAACGAGCAGCCCACGCCGCAATAGGCGCAGGTGGTGATCACGGCGCGCTCGGGCTGGCCGAGCTGGATAAGGCTCTTCTCGCTCAAGGTCGCGGTCGGGCAGGCCTGCACGCAGGCACCGCAGGAGACGCATTCGGACTCTAGGAAGTTGTCACCGCCAGCTGCTGCCACACGCGACTCGAAGCCACGGCCGGTGATGGTCAGGGCGAAGGTGCCCTGGATTTCTTCGCAGGCACGTACGCAGCGGTTGCAGACGATGCACTTGCTCGGCTCGTAGTCGAAGTACGGGTTGGAGACGTCCTTCTTTTCGTCCAGGTGGTTTTCGCCCTCGTAGCCGTAGCGCACCTCGCGCAGGCCCACCTGGCCGGCGACGGTCTGCAGCTCGCAGTTGCCGTTGGCCGAGCAGGTCAGGCAGTCCAGCGGGTGGTCGGAGATGTACAGCTCCATCACGTTGCGGCGCAGGTCGGCCAGGCGTGAGGTCTGGGTACGCACCACCATGCCCTCGGTGACGGGTGTGGTGCAGGATGCCGGGTAACCGCGCATGCCCTCGATTTCCACCACGCACATGCGGCAGGAGCCGAAGGCCTCCAGGCTGTCGGTGGCGCAGAGCTTGGGAATGGTGGTGCCCAGCAGCGCCGCGGCACGCATCACCGAGGTGCCGGCAGGCACACTGATTTCACGGCCATCGATGACCAGGTTGACCTGCACATCGCTTTCGCGGGCAGGCGTCCCCAGGTCGATGTCGCTGGCGGGGTCGAAGAAATTGATCACTGGGCGACCTCCGTAGTGGTCAGACCGAAGTCGGCGGGGAAATACTTGAGGGCGCTGGCCACCGGGTAGGAGGTCATCCCGCCCATGGCGCACAGCGAGCCGTACTGCATGGTGTCGCACAGGTCATGCAGCAGTTGGGCCTGGTTCTGACGCTCGGTGACATCGGTGGCGGCGATCAGCCGGTCCACCACTTCCATGCCACGGGTCGAGCCGATTCGGCACGGCGTACACTTGCCGCAAGATTCCTCGGCACAGAACTGCATGGCGAAGCGGGCCATGCTGGCCATGTTCAGGGTGTCGTCGGCGACGACCACGCCACCGTGGCCGAGCATCGCGCCGATGGCGGCGAAGGCCTCGTAGTCCATCGGCGTGTCGAAGGCGCTGGGCGGCACCCAGGCGCCCAACGGGCCACCCACCTGCGCAGCCTTCAACGGCCGGCCGCTGGCGGTACCACCGCCATAGCCTTCCACCAGTTCGCGCAGGGTCAGGCCGAAAGCGCGCTCGACCAGGCCGCCCTGGCGAATGTTGCCTGCCAGCTGGAACGGCATGGTGCCCAGCGAGCGGCCCATGCCGAAGTCGCGGTAGAACGCCGAGCCCTTGGCCATGATCACCGGCACCGAGGCCAGGGTGAGCACGTTGTGCACCAGCGTCGGCAGGCCGAACAGGCCCTCGAGCGCGGGCAGCGGCGGCTTGGCACGGACGATGCCACGCTTGCCTTCGATGGATTCCAGCAGCGCGGTTTCCTCACCGCAGATATAGGCACCGGCACCGACCCGCACTTCCAGGTCGAAGGCCTTGCCGCCGCCAGCGACGTCATTGCCCAGGTAACCTGCCTCACGGGCGATGTCGAAGGCCTGGTTCAGCACGCGGATCGCATCCGGGTATTCGGAACGCACGTAGATGTAGCCCATGGTCGCGCCCACGGCGAGACCGGCAATGGCCATGCCTTCGATCAGCAGGAAGGGGTCACCTTCCATCAGCATGCGGTCGGCGAAGGTACCGGAGTCGCCTTCGTCGGCGTTGCACACCACGTACTTCTGTTCTGCACGGGCGTCACGCACGGTGCGCCACTTGATACCGGCCGGGAACGCCGCGCCGCCACGGCCACGCAGGCCGGAGTCCAGCACGGCGGCGACCACTTCGGCGCCATCGAGCGCAACGGCCCGGGCCAGGCCCTCGAAACCGCCGTGGGCGCGGTAGTCGTCCAGCGACAGCGGCCGGGTGATGCCGGCACGGGCAAACAGCAGGCGCTGCTGGGTCTTGAGGTACGGAATGTCTTCGACCGGCCCCAGGGCCAGCGAATGCTTGGCAGGCTCACCGGCCAGCGCATCCAACAGGCCAGGCACGTCATCGACGCTGACCGGGCCGAAACCGTGGCGGCCATCGGTCTGCTCCACTTCGACCAGCGGCTCCAGCCAGTACAAGCCACGGGAACTGGTGCGCTGGATGTCTACCGGCAACTGCCGACGTTCGGCCTCGCGGGCCAAGGCTTCGACGACCTGGTCGGCACCGACGGCGCGGGCGATCGAATCGCAGGGAATGAACAGCTTCAGCATGCTTCGTCCTCCAGGCAGCCATTGACCAGGGAACGCAAGCGTTCAGGGGTGATACGGGCATGCAACTGGCCATCGAGCTCCAGGGCTGGCGAGCAGGCGCAGGCGCCCAGGCAGTACACCGGTCGCAGGCTGATCGCGCCATCGGCGCTGGTACCATGGTCGTCCAGCGCCAGCTGTTCGCGCAGCTGCGCGGCGAGCGCCTCGGCCCCACGACTCTGGCAAGACTCGGCCCGGCACAGGCGCAGGGTATGGCGCGCCGGCGGCGTGGTATGGAAATCGTGGTAGAAACTGATCACCCCGCGTACCTCGGCCTGGCTGAGGTTCAGAGCATGGGCGATGTCGGGAACGGCGCCATCGGGCACATAGCCCGCGCCTTCCTGGATGGCGTGGAGGATCGGCAGCAAGGCACCGGGGGTGTCCTTGAAGCGTTCCAGCACGGTCTGGATCAATGGCAGGTGAAGCGTCTCATCAGGCATACAGCGGACCTCGGCATCACGGACCGACCTGCCTCCCTGGGCAGGCCGCCGGTGTCTTCTGCTGCGGCGCACCGGCCATGTCACGGTTGCATGGTTACGGACGCCCTCCGTGCCCATGGCCATGCGTCTGCGCGCACTGGTTCCCTAGGCATCCTTAAAGCATGGCAGCCCTGGCGCTGGAGATTTGCACCCAAGCGACAGGGCACATCCTGAAACCGACGCGGGGTGCTGGAAGGCTTTTTGCCTGGTGCTGTAGGAGCCAACTGTTTTTCGCTTCAACCCGACCACCCCATCAGCATGACTTTTCGCGGCCATGGCAAATGGGTGAATGACCGAATCCACCCGCTGGACCGGAGCGACCGACGGTCGAGGCTCCTTCCAAGAGGTAAACGACCGCCACTCTTGATAGACTATGGCCCGACTGTCTTCGGAGCAGCGCCGAACAATGTAACGGCCGCTTTCGCACTCTTCTCCAGCGCGTCCGACCGACACCCTGCGCCGCAGACACTTCCGTCCGCCCCGTTACCCGCCGTGAACCATGCCAGCTGAAAACGCCACCACCCTGACCATTGCTCGCCCTGAGCCCTCCCGCCGCTTCAGCGTTGCGCCGATGATGGACTGGACCGACCGCCACTGCCGGTTCTTCCTGCGCCTGCTCTCCAAGCACACCCTGCTCTACACCGAGATGGTCACCACCGGCGCGCTGCTGCACAACGATGCCCACCGTTTCCTGCGCCACGATGTGTCCGAGCACCCGCTGGCCCTGCAGCTGGGCGGCAGTGTGCCGGCGGAGCTGGCGGCCTGTGCGCGGTTGGCCGAGGAGGCGGGCTACGACGAGGTCAACCTCAATGTCGGCTGCCCCAGCGACCGGGTGCAGAACAATATGATCGGCGCCTGCCTGATGGGCCACCCGGCGTTGGTGGCCGATTGCGTCAAGGCCATGCGCGATGCGGTGACTATTCCGGTCACGGTCAAGCACCGCATCGGCATCAACGGCCGCGACAGCTATGCCGAGCTGTGCGACTTCGTCGGCCAGGTGCGTGATGCCGGTTGCCGCAGCTTCACCGTGCATGCGCGCATCGCCATCCTCGAGGGCCTGTCGCCCAAGGAGAACCGTGAGATCCCGCCGCTGCGCTATGACGTGGCGGCGCAGCTCAAGGCCGACTTCCCGGACCTGGAGCTGGTGCTCAACGGCGGTATCAAGACGCTGGAGGAATGCCACGCGCACCTTCAGACCTTCGATGGGGTGATGCTGGGGCGCGAGGCGTACCACAACCCTTACTTGCTGGCCGACGTGGACCAGCAGCTGTTCGGCAGCGAGGCTCCGGTGGTCAGCCGCAGCGAAGCGATGGTGCAACTGCGCCCCTATATCGTCGCGCACATGCAAAGCGGCGGGGCCATCCACCACATCACGCGCCATATCCTCGGCCTGGGCCAGGGCTTCCCGGGTGCGCGGCGCTTCCGCCAGCTGCTGTCGGCAGACATCCACAAGGCCCAGGACCCATTGGCCGTGCTCGACCAAGCCGCCGAGCTGCTGCAGGGCCGCTGACGGAACCCCGGGCGCGCTTTCGACTCGAACCTTCATTCCCTCGCCCGACCTGCCCCGCCGGCCCTTGAGTGGCTGTCGGGGCTCGGGTAATGTCGAGTCATTGCACAGGACAGAGCACGCCCATGACCTCCAAGCTGGAACAACTCAAGCAGTTCACCACCGTGGTCGCCGACACCGGGGACCTGGACGCCATCACCCGCCTCAAGCCGGTCGACGCCACCACCAACCCTTCGCTGTTGCTCAAGGCTGCGGCGATCCCGGGTTACGCGGACCTGCTCAAGCAGGTGAAGCGCGATGCCAAGGGCAATGTGGACCTGGCCTGCGACACGTTCGCCGTGGCCGTGGGCTCGGGTATCCTCAAGGTCATCCCGGGGCGTATCTCCACCGAAGTGGATGCGCGCCTGTCGTTCGACGAACCTGCCCTGCTGGCCAAGGCCCGCCAATTGATCGAGCTGTACGAAAAGGCCGGCGTGCCGCGTGACCGCGTGCTGATCAAGCTGGCCTCCACCTGGGAAGGCATCCGCGCCGCCGAGAAGCTGGAAAAGGAAGGCATCCAGACCAACCTGACCCTGCTGTTCTCCTTCGCCCAGGCCCAGGCCTGCGCCGATGCGGGGGTGTTCCTGATCTCGCCGTTCGTGGGCCGTATCTACGACTGGTACAAGAAAAGCACCGGCAAGGAATACGTCGGCGCCGAAGACCCGGGCGTGCAGTCGGTGACACGCATCTACAACTACTACAAGGCCAATGGCTACGACACCGTGGTCATGGGCGCGAGCTTCCGCAACATCGGCCAGATCGAGCAGTTGGCCGGCTGCGACCGCCTGACCATCAGCCCCGAATTGCTGCAACAGTTGAGCGACGACCAGGGCCAACTGCCCCGCGTGCTCCAGCCGGGCAATGCCGGTGAAGCCAAGCAGCACTTGAGCGAAAGCCAATTCCGTTGGGCGATGAACGAAGACGCCATGGGCACCGAGAAACTGGCCGAAGGTATTCGCCAGTTCGCCCGCGACCAAGAGAAGCTCGAAGCGCTGATGGCTGAAAAGGCCTGATACAAATCTGGCTTGCCCGGCGGGCGGGAAATGCCGAGCATTTTCCGCCCGTTGTCGTTGGGGGCCGTTACCGGGCCTTTCCCTATGAATCTACCGACGCAATCGCGGGGCAAACCCGCCCCCACAGGGCTGGCGCCAAGCGTGTGGGAGCGGGCTTGCCCCGCGATTGGATAGAACAGACACCAGGATCAATGGCAATCGACGCCCCGCTCCCCCTCGTGCTCGCCGGCCCCGTGCTACGCCGCCTGGAACCCCAGCGCCTGGTCATCTGGCTGGTAGCCACGCAACCGCTTCGCCCTGAATTCACCCTCGATTGCCCAGGCATCACGACCGACCTCCATTGCGAGGTGGTGCCCATCGGCACGCATGCGTTCGTGCACTTGCTGGACATCCGGTTCGATCCGCCGCTGCCGTGCAACGTGGCGATCGAATACGACCTGTTGCTGGGCGACGCCCAGGGCACCGCCGACTGGGCACCGCACCTGCTCTACCCAGGCCAGCAACGGCCGAATTTCGTGTTGCGCGAACGCATCGACCAGTTGCTCCACGGTTCCTGCCGCAAGCCCCACCACCCGGCCGTCGACGGTCTGCTTTGCGCCGACCGCTTGCTGAAACAGGGCCAACCGCCCCAGGAGCGCCCCGCGCTGCTGCTGATGAGCGGCGACCAGGTCTATGCCGACGATGTCGCGGGGCCCATGTTGCGGGCTATCCATGGGCTCGTGGAGCGCCTGGGCCTGTTCCAGGAAACCCTCGAAGGCGCCTTGGTCAACAACAGTGCCGAGCTGTATCGCCACCCGGCCTGCTACTACCACCGCGCCGACTTGCTGCCCGCCCAGGAGGGCAACGAGACCTTGCGCGAACGCTTCTTCGGCGGCAAGCGCAAGCCGATCTTCTCCAGCAGCAACGCCGACAACCATCTGGTGACCTTCGCTGAAGTCATGGCCATGTACCTGCTGGTCTGGTCGCCAACACCCTGGCAGATGGTGCGCCTGGACATGCCCGCAGGCCTGACCGACAAGCGCCAGGCCCGCTACCGCCAGGAGTTGCCGCTGATCGAGGCGTTCGCCGCGGACCTCGGTCAGGTGGCGCGGGTCATGGCCCACCTACCGTGCCTGATGATCTTCGATGACCACGACATCACCGATGACTGGAACCTGTCAGCACAATGGGAGGAAACCGCCTACGGGAATCCGTTCTCCCGCCGGATCATCGGCAATGCACTGCTGGGCTACCTGCTCTGCCAAGGCTGGGGCAACGACCCGGACAGCTGCCAGGCACTGGTCGAACAAAGCAAGGCCCTGGGAGAACAGGCCCTGCAAGCGCACCTGGACCACCCGGCGCATGACGCGCTGATCGACCAGCTCCTGCGCTTCCAGGGCTGGCAGTTCAACCTGCCCAGTACCCCGCCCCTGCTGGTGCTCGACACCCGCACCCGCCGCTGGCGCAGCGAAAGCAGCCTGAAGAAACCCTCCGGCCTGCTGGATTGGGAAGCCCTGAGCGAGCTGCAGCAGGCGCTGCTCGACCACCCTTCGGCGATCATCGTGTCTCCGGCGCCGATCTTCGGTGTCAAGCTGATCGAGACCGTGCAGCGGGTATTCAGCTGGCTGGGCTACCCATTGCTGGTGGACGCCGAGAACTGGATGGCCCATCGTGGCGCGGCCCAGGTCATCCTCAATATCTTCCGCCACTCGCGCACGCCGGGGCATTACGTGATCCTCTCCGGTGACGTGCATTATTCATTCGTCTATGAAGTGCTGATCCGCCATCGACAGCGCAGCCCACACCTGTGGCAGATCACCAGCAGCGGTATCAAGAACCAGTTCCCCAAGCGCCTGCTGGACGTGCTGGATCGCCTGAACCGCTGGCTCTACGCGCCCCGCTCGCCGCTCAACTGGTTCACCAAGCGCCGGCAGATGGAGGTGGTGCCGCGCACGCCCAGCCGCAGCCAGGCCGGTGAACGGCTGTGGAACAGTGCAGGGTTGGGGCAGGTGTTCTTCGACGAACAAGGGCGACCGGCGCGGGTGCTGCAACTCAATGCCGATGGGTCGCCGGCCAATGAATTCTGCGAGGTGGAGTAATGCGAGCCTGACGCAATCGCGGGGCAAGCCCGCGCCTACACGGGTAGCGCTAGCCAGCCATTGCGGCAACGCAACCCGAAAGGCTATCAGGAATCAGGTACGCTCCAAGGCGCTCACCAGGTCATGGAACGCCTCGCGGTTGGAGTCGTTCAGGCCCATGAGGATCTTGTGCGCCTCCAGCACCTTGGAGCGCACCACATCCTCGTTCTGGTCCTGGGACGGCAGGTCGGTCAGACACTCCGGGCATGGCACCGGGCGATCGACGATATTGAACACCTGGTCGAAGCCCATCGATTGCAGCAACCGGGAAATGTCCGGGTTGGTGGTGACCACGGTCGGCAACAGCCCGACTTTCTGCCGGGACAGGATGGACAGCTTGGCCAACAGGCCAAGGGTGGTGCTGTCGATGCTCTCGGTCTCGGTCAGGTCGATGACGATGGCCGAGAAGTTCAGCGCAGTGAAGATCTTTTCGATCGTCGCATCCAGCGCCGAGCACAGGGTCAGGCGCACTTCACCGACAAACTTCAGAACGAAGGTCCCGCTCTGCTCGGCGAACTGGATTCTACCGGTACTCATTCAAGGTTCCTGCTCAACACCAATAGGGCGATATCATCCGGCATCTCCCCAAGCGTAGCCAATTCGAATCGTTGGCGCAGCCCGTCCAGGCTGCCCCCCGCGTCCTTGACGATTTCCGGCAAGGTCGCTTCCTTATCTTTGAGTGTATCCCCTGGCAAAAGGTCCAGAATGCCATCGGACATCAGGCTCAGGCTGAAGCGCGGCGGCAACTCCAGCACCTGGTCCTGGTAGCTGGCTTCTTCGAACAGCCCCACCGGCAGGCCGCGGCCTTCCAAGTAGCGGGCCTGGCCCGGGGTATAGAGCACCGGCAATGGTAGATGGCCGCCGACGCTGTAGGTCATCAACCCGGTGTCCTCGTCGATCACCCCGCCAACCATGGTCACGTGCTTGCCCAGTTTGCAGTTGATCAGCCCACGGTTGATGTGGCTGAGCACCTGCGAGGGCTTGAACTCGCGCATCCTGTTGCTGCGCTTGAATTCGAACAGCAAACGGGTGGTCATGAACTTGAGCAGCACCGTGACGAACGCAGACGAGGCGCCATGGCCGGATACGTCCGCCAGGTAGAAGGCGATACGCCGATCATCCACCCGGAAGTAGTCGGCAAAGTCACCCGACAGGTACAACGAGGGGATGATCTGGTGCTCGAACGACAGGTCACCGGCCACCCACGGGCTTTCCGGCAGCATGTTCATCTGCACCTGACGGCCGGCGTTCTGGTCCTCCTGCAACAGGTGCAGGCTGGCTTCCAGCTCACGGTTGGCCGCCTCGAGCTTGTCGCGGTAGCGCTGGTTCTCGAGCACCAGGCGCGAACGGTCGAGGGCCCGGCGTACCGAGTGCTCGAGCACGGCGAGGTCTTCCAGGGGCTTGATCAGGTAATCGGCAGCGCCCAAGCGCAAGGCCTCGACCGCATCGCTCATGACACCCGCGCCGGAAACCACGATCACCGGCAACTGCGGCGCGCGCTCGCTGACCCGACGGATCAGCTCGAGGCCGCCCATTTGCGGCATGCGCAGATCGCAGATCACGAGGTCGGGCTGGTGTTCTTCGAAGACCTGGAGCCCCTGCTGGCCATTACCGGCCTGGAGGACGCTGAAGCCACTGTCTTCCAGATAGGCGGCGAGGCTGGCACGGACCACGTCGTCGTCATCGATGATCAGCAGCGTTGCACTGGTTTTCTGCATGTGGGCGAACGGCGCCGGATTGGGTTGGCGTAGCGGCGTCGGCAAAGCGGGCGCGGCGCTACTGGAATACGGTGTGGCAACACTCTACTTGAGTTGTAGGACAAGAAAACAAGCCCGGCAACTCGCAGAGGTACCCTGTAAGGCGCAGACGGTACTCTCATCCGCCAGGCGTTTCAAGCATGCAAGGGTCGAGTGTCTCGCACCGTTATAGGGCAAATGACCGGAAGTTATAAGAAAGCGACCCGATACGATCCGAATGGTTGGAAGCCAGGCGTGAGCAGTGCCGTTTCATGGCCATCGCGGGGCTTGGAATAGGCGCCCTTCCTGGAGCGGGCTTGCCCCGCGATGGGCTGCATAGCAGCCCCAAGCCACGAACTCACTGATTGAACGGCCCTGAACCGCCACCTGGCAGCACTGCGACTCAGCGAATCAGAAGTCGTCTTCGACCTCGCCATCCTTGACGCGGAACTCACGGTTCTGCAGGTAGGCATTACGGATGAAGATGTACTTGTCGCCGCTGATCAGCTTCTCTGCCGACAACAGCTCGGCCCGGGTGTCGATCACGTCCAGGGCGAAGATCGAGTTGCGGGTCGGCACGTGGTCGATGTAGCGGTACGGCCGGGTGTAGGTGTCCGGGTACTTGGCCAGACCATCGCGCACGGTGCTTGGGCCGAGGAACGGAATGACCACGTAGGGGCCACTGCCCACGCCCCAGTAGCCCAGGGTTTGGCCGAAGTCCTCGTCGTTGCGCTGCAGGCCCATCTTGGTGCCCACATCGAAGAAGCCCCCCAGGCCGAAGGTGGTGTTGACGATCAGACGCGCGGTGTCGACGCCGGCGGCATGCGGCTTGAGCTGCAGCACATCGTTCACTAGGTTGGTGACGTCGCCCAGGTTGCGGAAGATGTTGTGAATGCCATCTTCGAGAAACTGCGGGGTCACCGCCTGATAGCCCTTGGCCAACGGCTTGAGGGCATAGGTGTCGAGGGTATCGTTGAACTTGAAGATCGGTCGGTTGACCGCCTCCCAGGGATCCTCCTCGGTGGCCGCCTGGGTAGCTGCCACAGGCGCCAGCAACAAGCTGGCGCAGACACAGGCCTGGGTGACTCGCTCGATCACTCCGGCACCGATCCTACGCATACATGTTTCTCCATCGGATTTCACGGCCGCGGCGCCCCTGGGCGCTGCGTAATTAAGACGCCAGTATAAATGCTGATTGGCTGATAAACAGCCTTACACTTTTTTATTCAAGATTATGTGAACAACTGTTGCGGTGTCATCCAGCGGTCACACAGCCGACCTAGCCTGCGGGCTATTTCAGGGACGTTGCCATGCACGATGCCTCCGACTTCACCGCCGTGCTCTTCGGGCTGCGCGGTTGCCTGGTCCAACCCATGGGCGGCGCTCCCCTGCCCTCGCCCGGCGCCCTCGACACCCTGTCCAGCCTGCGGCGCCAGCGCGTGCCCTGCATCTGGCTCGACGACGTAAGCCCAAGCCAAGGCAAGCGCCTGGCCGCCGTGCTGCCCGACTGGCTGCCAGGGCAACTGGTCAACGGCTGCCCCTTGCCGGCACCGAATGCCTGCTGGCAGGCGTTGATGGCCCTGCAAAGCGAACGCCTGGAGGGCTGCGTGCTGGTCAGCGGCCAGCCACGCCTGTTGCAGGCAGGCCTCAATGCCGGGTTGTGGACAGTCGGCCTGGCCGGCTGCAGCCCCGAGTGCGACCCCAGCTCCCGCCAGTGGCAGGCCATGACCGAGCGGGAGCGCGAGCTGGCCCGCGGCAAGGCGACCCTCGCGCTGTTCGGCCTGGGCGTGCATTCGGTGATCGACCATCTGGAGGCCCTGGACACCTGCCTTGCCGATATCGGCCTGCGCCGGCGCAAGGGTGAAAAACCCTGATACGGCCTCGTTGACGCGGATCATGCAAAGCGCCCGCGGGTGGATTACGCTTGAAGGCAGGCCAGAACCTTTGCCCCGTTGCGAAGGTCAATGCCTTGCCAAGCCATAGAGGGAGAACACCCAATGCCTGCCCGCGAACTGCAAGAGCAACTCGAGAGCCTGCGCGAGCAACTGGAACGCAACCCGCCGCTCTCGCTGGAAGAGCGCGAGCATCTGCATGCACTGATGCAGCAGATCGAAGCCCAGATCAAACTGGAGGAAGCCACCCAGGACACCAACCTGGTCGATGGTGTCAACTCGGCCGTCGAGCGCTTCGAAGCAGACCACCCAGACCTGACCGCCATTCTGCGCAATATCGCCAACAGCCTGCACAGCATGGGGATCTGATCATCGCCTATCCTGGCCGCTTCGCGCACCTGTAGAGCGGCCTTGTGCCGCGAAAGGGCCGCACTGCGGCCCCCTTGGCCTACTGACGAACCAGCCGCTGGTTGCTCGGGCTGATCGACCCGGTGCTGCGGTAGGGGTTGATGTCCAGGCCGCCGCGGCGCACATAGCGCGCATACACCGTCAAATGTTCCGGCTCGAGCAGGCGCAGCAGGTCCAGGTAGATGCGCTCGACGCATTGCTCATGGAAGTCGGCATGCTGGCGGAAGCTCACCAGGTAGCTCAGCAGGCTGGCATGATCCAGGGCCAGGCCCTTGTATTGCACCACCACGCTTCCCCAGTCCGGCTGACCGGTCACCGGGCAGTTGGACTTGAGCAGGTGGCTGTGCACGGTTTCCTCGACCACACGCTGCGCGTCGCAGTGCAGCAGCTCCGGCTGGGGTTGCTCGTAGTTGCTGATGTTCACGTCCAGGGCATCGATGCATTGGCCAGGCAGCGCCACCACGCCCTGAGCCTCGACCTCGCCCAGGCTGCGAACCCGAACGCCCACCGGCTTGCCGGCAGCTGCGGACAGGTCCTTTTCCAGGCAAGCCTGCAGCTCGCCGACCGAAGCAAAGACCGTCTGGTTCAGCGAATTGAGGTACAGCTTGAACGACTTGGACTCGATGATGTTCGGCGAGTCGGCCGGAATGGCGAATTCACCAATGGCCACCACCGGCTTGCCCGAAGGCAGCAGCCAGGACAGTTCGAAGCAGTTCCAGTAGTCCACGCCCTGCCAGGGCAAGGTCTGGGCCGTGACGCCCAGCTCGGCCCACTTGGCCGTGCGCGGAATGGGGAACAGCAGCGAAGGTGTATAGGTGGCGATGTACTCGCTGGACTTGCCCAGCGGGGAGTGTTCGGCGGCGGGATGCATGGACCTGACCTGGATACGGAAGTTTCGAATGGGCCTAGTCTACCGTTTTTAACGCCTGCCTTGGCACTGGCGTCGCCCGCCGCCCCCCACCAGGCGACCAAGCGCGGCTGGCTGTTGGCTGACAGCTGCATTACAACGCTGTCAGCTTCGCCCGGCAGACCTGGGGTCACGTATCATCTGCCCGGCAACGACCGCTCTCACCTTCCAGCACAAGGGACACCATGAAACTGCTGATCGTCGAAGACCAGGCCAAGACCGGCCAGTACCTGTGCCAGGGCCTGAGCGAAGCGGGCTTCGCCACGGAGCTGGCCAGCGACGGGGACACCGGCCAGCACCTGGCCCTGAGCGGCGACCATGACCTGCTGATCCTCGACGTGATGCTGCCGGGGCGCAACGGCTGGCAGATCCTCCAGGCGGTCCGCCAGGCCGGCCTGGATACGCCAGTGCTGTTCCTCACCGCACGCGATGCCGTCGAAGATCGCGTGCATGGCCTGGAGCTGGGCGCCGACGACTACCTGGTCAAGCCCTTCGCCTTCTCCGAGCTGCTGGCACGGGTCCGCACGCTGCTGCGCCGCGGCACCAGCCCCAACCAGGACACCACGCTGGGCCTGGCCGACCTGCGCCTGGACCTGATTCGCCGCCGCGCCGACCGCAGTGGGCAGCGCATCGACCTGACCGCCAAGGAATTCGCCCTGCTCGAGCTGCTGCTGCGCCGCCAGGGCGAAGTGCTGCCCAAGTCGCTGATCGCCTCGCAGGTATGGGACATGAATTTCGACAGCGACACCAACGTCATCGAAGTGGCGATCCGCCGCCTGCGCCTGAAGATCGACGACGGCCATGCCAACAAGCTGATCCACACCGTGCGCGGCATGGGTTACGTGCTCGAGGAGCGCCAGGACTGATGCGTCGCCTGTCCCTTGGCGGGCGCCTGGCCCTGCTATTCGCCGCCTGTACCGCAGCCGTTTCGCTGACCGCTGGGCTGCTGTTCAGCCGGGCCAGCGAACGGCACTTCGTCGAGCTGGACCAGCAATTGCTCGGCAGCCGGCTGTCCCTGATGCGTGCCCTGCTCGACGGCGTGGCCAGCCCCGACGCGCTGGCGCAACGGCTGCCGGCACTGCGCAACGAGTTGAGCCACCAGGCCGACCTGGCCCTGCGCATTCGCGGCGCCGACGGCGTGGTGTGGTACGACAGCCGTACTGACCTGCCCGAGGTGCCCCGCCATTCGGGCCTGGCGACCTTGCATGCCAACGGCATCGACTACCGCAGCCTTTCGACCCACTTGGATGAGCGAAACCCGAGCGCCGGGCAACTGACCCTGTTCCTCGATATCACCCATCACCAGCATTTCTTGCAGGGCATGCAGCGCCTGATCTGGCTGACGGTCGGCCTATCGGCCCTGGCCACCGCTCTGCTCGGCGCCTGGGCTGCGCGTCGCGGGCTGCGTCCTTTGCGGCAGATGGGCGAAGTGGCCGCCAGCGTCAATGCCCGCTCCCTGACCACCCGCCTGCCGGTGGCGCAGATGCCCGACGAGCTGGCGGAGCTCGCCGACACGGTCAATGCCATGCTGCAGCGGCTGGACGATGCCTTCCAGCGCCTCTCGGCGTTTTCCGCCGACATCGCCCATGAACTGCGCACGCCGCTGTCCAACCTGCTGACCCATACCCAGGTCACCCTCACCCGCCCACGCAGCCTGGAGGAGTATCGCGAAGCGCTGCACGGCAACCTTGAAGAGCTGCAATGGATGGCGCAGCTGGTCAACGACATGCTGTACCTGGCCAAGGCCGACCATGGCCTACTGATGCCCAACCGCGAGACGCTGGACCTGGCCCAGGAGCTGGATGCCTTGCTGGAGTACTACGCACCCTTGGCCGAAGATGCCGAGGTGCACGTGCTGCGCGAGGGCCAGGCGATACTCGAAGGCGACCGCCACATGCTGCGCCGGGCGTTGTCCAACCTGCTCGACAATGCGCTGCGCTTCACGCCACAAGGCGGGGAAATTCACGTGGCGCTGGTGGCTGGCACGCGGATCACCGTCGCCAATACCGGCCCTGCGATCGCGCCGGCCATGCTGCCGCGGCTGTTCGACCGCTTCTACCGCGCCGACCCTGCGCGCCGGGAAGGCAGCAGCGAGCATGCGGGGCTGGGCCTGGCGATCACCCGTTCGATCATCCAAGCCCATGGCGGCACCATTCGCGCCGAGTGTGCAGACGGCTGGACGCGGTTCGTCATCGAACTACCCGAATAAGGGCCGCTGCGCCAAATCGCCGGCAAGCCGGCTCCCACAGGGGCCCTGCTCACTCAATGAATGATGTGCAGTTCCATGAGGGCCATCCCAGCCCTTGAGGCCACGCTGTCGCGCAAAGAACTAATGGCAGGCGCTACCCCCTTGTGTGCCGGCGATGGGCCGCGCAGCGGCCCCGGACCATCACTCGTAACGCAACGCCATCGCCGGCTCCACCTGGGACGCCCGATACGCCGGGTAGATCGTCGCCAGGAAGCTCATCACCAGCCCCGCCGTGCAGATGATTGCCACATCGCCCCACTGCAACTCGGACGGCAAGCTGCTGATGAAATATACATCGGAGGTGAAGATATGCTGCCCGCTGATACGTTCCAGCCAGCCGACGATCTGGCTGACATTGAACGCGGCGACCACACCCAGCACACCGCCGACCAAGGTACCGACGATACCGATCAAGGAGCCCTGGACCATGAAGGTACCCATGATCTGCGCCGGCGTAGCGCCGATGGTGCGCAGGATAGCGATGTCCGAGCCCTTGTCGTTCACCACCATCACCAGGGTGGCGATGATGTTGAAGGCCGCCACGGCGATGATCATCATCAGCAACAGGCCGATCATGGTCTTTTCCATCTTCATCGCGCTGAACAGGCTGCCCTGGGTGTGCGACCAGTCATCGGCGCGGTAGCCCTCGCCCAGGCCCGCAGCGATGACCTTGGACACCTGCGGGGCGGCGTACAGGTCGTGCAGTTTCAGGCGCACGCCCTGCACGCTGCCCGGCGCCCAGCGCTGCATCTGGCCGGCATCGGCCACATGGATATAGGCTTGCGAGCCATCCAGCTCGGCCCCGACCTTGAAAATGCCGACCACGGTCAGGCGCTGCATACGCGGCGTAATACCCCCCGGCGCCTTGCTGATCTCCGGGACGATCAGGGTCAGCTTGTCGCCGGTGTTGAGGCGAAAGCGCCGAGCGGTCAGCTCGCCGATGACCACGCCATACTCGCCGGGCACCAGGTCCTGCAGCCGCCCCTGGACGATATGCTGACCGACGATCGAAACCTTGCCCTCCTCGGCCGGGTCGATACCGCTGACCTGGATCGGCTGCATGGCGCCTTTATAGGAAAGCATGCCTTCCATTTCGGTCAGCGGCGCGGCGGCCATCACGGCCGGGTTCTTCAGCGCGGCATCGGCGACCTTGCGCCAGTCGCCCAGCGGCTGCACGCCCAGGACGCTGGCGTGGGGCACCAGGCCGAGGATGCGCGAACTCATTTCGCGCTGGAAACCGTTCATCACCGAGAGCACCACGATCATCGCCAGCACGCCCAGGGACAGGCCGATCATCGAGGTCATGGAGATGAACGAGATGAAATGGTTGCGGCGCTTGGCACGGGTGTAGCGGGCACCGATGAACAAGGGCAAGGGTCTGAACATGTACGAGAACACCCAATGAAAAAGAGTTACGCAGCGGCTCCTGCCGCCGCGTGCGAGCGGCTCAGATCGGCACCAGGTGGCCGTCTTCCAGGCGCAGGACCCGGTCCATCTGGCGCGCCAGGTTGAGGTCGTGGGTCACCACCAGGAACGCTGTCTGGGACGAGCTGGACAACTCCTGCATCAGTTCCTGGATGCCCTGGGCGGTGTGGTGGTCAAGGTTGCCGGTGGGCTCGTCGAGCATCACCAGGCCCGGGCGATTGACCAAGGCACGGGCGATCGCCACGCGCTGGCGCTCACCGCCGGAAAGCTCGGCCGGCTTGTGGTTCAGGCGATGGCCCAGGCCCACCCGCGTGAGCAACGCCTCGGCACGTTCGCGGGCCTCGGGGATGGGCGTGCGACCGATCAGCAGCGGCATGCAGGCGTTCTCCAGGGCGGTGAACTCCGGCAGCAGGTGGTGGAACTGGTACACGAAGCCCAAGGCCCGGTTGCGCAGCAGGCCACGGGCACGCTCGCCGAGGGCCGACAGCTCCTCGCCGGCCAGCCAGACACTGCCCTGGGTCGGGGTGTCGAGGCCGCCCAACAGGTTGAGCAAGGTGCTCTTGCCAGAGCCGGAGCTGCCGACGATGGCCACCCGCTCACCGGCGTGCAGCTCCAGGTTCAAGCCCGACAGCACCTGCACCGACTCCGGGCCTTCCTCGTAGGACTTGCCCAGGTTGCGGCAACTCAGTACGGCTTTATCACTCATGCGCGACTCACTCATAACGTAGCGCCTCTGCAGGCTGGGTGCGGGCCGCACGCCAGGCCGGGTACAGGGTGGCGAAGAAACTCAGGACCAGCGCCGCACCACAGACCATGTACACGTCCTGGGCCTGGATCTGCGACGGCAGGTAATCGATGAAATACACATCGGCATTCAGGAACTTGTGCCCGATCAGCTTCTCGATGCCGGCGATCACCGCACTGACATTGAGCGCCGCGAAGATCCCGACCAGGGCGCCGATCAGGGTGCCGACCACGCCAATCACCGTACCCTGGACCATGAAGATGGCCATGATCTGCGCCGGTGTGGCGCCCAGGGTACGCAGGATGGCGATGTCGCCCCGCTTGTCGTTGACCACCATCACCAGGGTGGAAATGATGTTGAACGCCGCCACCGCCACGATCAGCAACAACAGCAAGCCGATCATGGCCTTCTCCATGCGGATCGCCTGGTACAGGTTGCCATGGGTGCGGGTCCAGTCGCGGGCATAGAACTCCTGCTCGCCCAGGTTCTGGGCGATGTTCCAGGCCACGCGCGGGGCTTGGAACAGATCGTCGAACTTCAGGCGCAGGCCCTGGACCTGGTCGGCCTTCCAGCGGTGCAGGCGCGACAGGTCGTTGATGTTGGTCAGGCCCAGGTAGCCGTCGATCTCACCCGCGCCGACATGGAAGGTACCGACCACGGTGAAACGCTTCATGCGCGGGAACATGCCAGCCGGGGTCACGCTGACCTCCGGTGCGACAAAGGTCAGCTTGTCGCCGATGCCCACGCCCAGCTTGGCCGCGGCCTTGTCGCCGATCATGATTCCCCACTCGCCCGGCGCCAACTTGTCGAGGCTGCCGTCGCGGACGAAGTTGTCGATGATCGACACCTCGCGCTCGCGGGCAGGGTCGATGCCATTGAGCAGCACCTTTTGCACCTTGCCGTCATGGGTCAACAACCCCTGCATCTGGGTGAAAGGCGCCACCGCAAGCACTTGCGGATTCTGCTTTACTTGTTGAGCGAGGGCCGGCCAGTCGTCCAGCGGCTGGCCGCTTTCCAGGGTGGCGTGAGGGATCATGCCCAGCACGCGGGTACGCATCTCGTGGTCGAAACCGTTCATGACCGACAACACCACGATCATCACCACCACGCCCAGGGCGAGGCCGATCATCGAAGTCAGCGAAATGAACGAGACGAAGTGATTGCGACGCTTGGCACGGGTATAACGCGTACCGATGAATACGAAAAGAGGTCTGAACATGTCGGGGCTTGTTCGGATGAAAGGGAACGTCCTTGTGGCAGGGCGCCTACAGCGGCTTTACACTCGGACCACCGCCGTAACCATGGGTTCGCCATGACGACACTAGACGAAGAAGATCGCCGCGAATACTACCGCATCGAAGACAGTATCGCACTTGAAATCAGCCCCCTGGGCGCGGCCGAAGCCCTGGAAACAGACCTGTTGCAAGATGCTTCACCGCTGTTCAACCTGCTCAGCGAGCTGCACCTTGCCGACTTCGAATCCCAGCACCTGATGCGCCAGCTGAGCGAAAAGGACCGCACCCTGGCGGCATTCCTGCGGGTGCAGAACAAACGCCTCGACCTGCTCAGCGCGGTGATGGCCCAGGCCCTGCTGGGCGAAATCGGGCAGCCGCAGCCGGTCATTCTTTCCGAAGGCGGCATCGAGTTCGCCCAGGCAACCCCGATCGCCACCGATACCCGGGTGGCCGTGAAGATGGTGCTGATGCCTCGCGCCCTGGGCCTGCTGCTGCGCGCTCGGGTGACCCATTGCGACCCGCGCCCGGACGGCCTTTACGAAGTCGGCACCGAATTCATCGACATGACCGACGCCCAGCGCCAGTTGCTGGCCCGCTACATCCTGCAGCGCCAGCAACAACAACGGCGCCAGGCGCTGGAACAGAACGACCCCGCCTCCTGAGCCTATTCACTCTGATTTGAAGGAACGAACGTGACCCTGATCTATGGCCATCGCGGCGCCAAGGGCGAAGCGCCCGAAAACACCTTGACCAGCTTCCGCCAGTGCCTGTCCCACGGCGTCAATCGCTGCGAGCTGGACCTGCACCTGTCAGCCGACAATGAGCTGATGGTGATCCACGACCCCAGCCTCAAGCGCACCACCGGCCGACGTGGCAAGGTGGTCGAGCACACCGCCGCCGAGCTGGTCACCTATGACGCGCGCAAGGGCGGCCCGGGCTGGGTGCAGCCCTGCCCCGTTCCGCGGCTGGAGGAACTGTTCGAAAAATGCGCCTTCGAGCACTGGCAACTGGAGGTCAAGAGTGCCTCGCGCACCCGCGCCGCCAGTACCGTATTGGCCATCCGCGAGTTGGCCCAGCAATACGGCCTGCTCGACAAGGTGACCATCACCTCGAGCTCCCGCGAAGTGCTCGGCGCCGCACTGGAGCTGGTGCCGGACGTGTCCCGCGGGCTGGTAGCCGAATACGCCTGGCTCGACCCGCTAAAGGTCGCCCAGAACTACAGCTGCGAGATGTTGGCCTTGAACTGGACACTGTGCACCCCCGAGCGCCTGCTCAAGGCCCAGCGCCAGGGGTTGCACGTATCGGTGTGGACGGTCAACGAACCGGCGCTGATGCGCCGGCTCGCCGACTTTGGCGTAGACAGCCTGATTACAGACTTTCCCGGTTTGGCCATGACCACCCTTGGGAAGGGCTGAATCCGGACTCCCCGGCCGGCTCAGGCCACCGGCCGGAGCCGCTCAAAAAAGCCGGTTCAGGCCGTCGTAGGCCGCTACCCGATAGGCTTCGGCCATGGTCGGGTAGTTGAAGGTGGTGTTGACGAAGTACTTCAGGTTGTTCTGCTCACCCGGCTGGTTCATGATCGCCTGGCCGATATGGACGATCTCCGAAGCCTGGTAGCCGAAGCAGTGCACGCCGAGGATCTCCAGGGTCTCGCGGTGGAACAGGATCTTCAGCATGCCCTGGGGCTCGCCGGCGATCTGCGCGCGGGCCATGCTCTTGAAGAAGGCCTTGCCCACTTCGTACGGCACCTTGGCCTGGGTCAGCTCCTGCTCGTTCTTGCCGATCGAGCTGATCTCCGGAATGGTGTAGATACCGGTCGGCACGTCATCGACGAAGCGCCAGCTGCCATTGTCGACGATGCTGCCGGCGGCCGAACGGCCCTGGTCGTGGGCGGCGCTGGCCAGGCTCGGCCAGCCGATCACATCACCGGCGCCATAGATGTTCGGTACGCTGGTGCGGTAGGCCTGGTCGACTTCGATCTGGCCACGGCTGTTGACCTTGATGCCGATGTTCTCCAGGCCCAGCTTGTCGGTGTTGCCGGTACGGCCGTTGCACCACAGCAAGGCGTCGGCCTTGATCTTCTTGCCCGACTTCAGGTGCAGGATCACCCCGTTGTCCAGGCCTTCGACCCGGTCGTACTCCTCGTTGTGGCGTACGGTGATGTTGTTGTTGCTGAAGTGGTAGCTCAACGCCTGGGAGATTTCCGAATCCAGGAAGCTCAGCAGCTGGCCACGGTTGTCCACCAGTTCGACCAGCACACCCAGGCCACTGAAGATCGATGCGTATTCGCAGCCGATCACTCCCGCACCGTAGACGATCAGCTTGCGCGGGGTGTGGCTCAGGCTGAGGATGGTGTCGCTGTCATAGACGCGCGGGTGGTGGAAATCGATGTCGGCCGGGCGGTACGGGCGCGAACCGGTGGCGATGATGATGTGCTTGGCCACCAGGGTCTCGACCACGCCATTGGAGCAGACCACTTCGACGGTCTGCTCGTCGGCGAAGCTGCCGGTGCCGACGAATACATCGACGCGGTTGCGCGCATAGTAGCCGGTACGCGAGGCCACCTGCTTGGCGATCACCTTCTCGGCGCTCTTGAGCACATCGGGGAAGGAGAACCAACGCGGCTCGCCGATGGCACGGAACATCGGGTTGGTGTTGAACTGCATGATCTGCCGCACCGAGTGACGCAGTGCCTTGGACGGGATGGTGCCCAAGTGGGTGCAGTTGCCGCCGACCTGGCGACGGCTGTCGACCATCGCCACCTTGCGCCCCGCTTTGGCGGCGTTCATTGCCGCGCCTTCACCGGCCGGGCCGGAACCCAGCACCACTACGTCGTAGTTGTAGACAGCCATGCGTACTCCTTCAGAACTGGCCCGGGGTTACGGTTACCCGCGGGACTCGATCATGCCGCCGGGGCGTCATGAGAAAATTCGGGTGCAGTCTAATCAAGCGTGAACGCCGCGCACATTAACCCTTGGTCGCGTCGTAGGCCAATTTTGACCGCACTACATGTCATTCACCGGCTCCCTGGCGACGATCATCCGTGCTTGCGCTTTCACCTGCCTTTCAACGCCTGCTCGAACGCAGGCGTAGCACGGGAGACGAAGCCACCCTCGGCCCGGGTCACCAATACCGCGGCGATGCCGTGGGCCATGGCGAAATCCCAGCCCTGCTCCGCGCCGAGGATCAACAGCAGCGTCGAGTAGCCATCGGCCTGCAGCGCCGAGGCGTCGAGCACGGTGACTGCCGCCAGGTCGTGCTCGACCGGGCGCCCCAGGCGGGCATCGAAGGTGTGCGAATAACGCCGGCCATTGTCCTCGAAATAGTGGCGATAGTCACCCGAGGTCGACACGGACAGGCCATCCACGGCGATCACCTGGCGAGCGACCTGGCGGTCTTCGCGGGGCAATTCCAGGGCGACCCGCCACGGGCTGCCATCGGGCTTGTTGCCCACGGCCTTGAGCTCGCCGGTGACCTCGACGAGAAAATGCCTGACGCCCATCGCTTGCAGGCGTTCGGCGATCAGGTCCACGGCGTGGCCCGCGGCGATGCTGTTGAAGTCCAGTTCCACCGGGGCGTCCTTGCACAGGGCACCGCCCTCGATGCGCAGGTGCCGGTAGCCCACGCGCTGGCGCGCCTGGGCCAGCTGCAACGGGTCGGGCACCTGTGCCCGCCGGGCCTGGGGGCCGAAGCCCCAGAGGTCGAGCAGCGGCTCGACGGTAAGGTCGAAGGCCCCCTGGCTCTGCTCGGCCAGGTGCTGGCCGAAGCCCACCAGTGCCAGCATGTCCGCCGGCAACGCCAGGCAGTGATTGGCCGGCAGCTGGTTGAACTGGTTGACGGTGGAGTCGCCGCGGTAGGTCGAGTAATGCTCGTCGATGTCGCCGAGGATCGCATCGACGGTTTCCAGCACTTCCATTCGCGACGGGCCGCCGGGGTCGCGAACATACTGGATGCTGTAGCTGCTGCCCATGGTCGGGCCGCCCAGGCGCTCCAGCGTCGGGGCTGGGTCGCAGGCACCAAGGGACATCAGGATGAACAGTAATAGAAGTACGCGCAAACTCGATCTCTCGATTGTCCAGCCGCCTACAGGTACCGTGCAGATCGGCGCTTCGTGGCCAAAAAAAACGGGAACCCGAAGGTTCCCGTTTCTTCAACGCATTACAAGCGGATCAGCGTGGAAACGCTGGCGGGTTCACACCGGCCATGTCTTCCATCACGCGCACCACCTGGCAGCTGTAACCGAACTCGTTGTCGTACCAGACGTACAGGACAACGCGGTTGTCGTTGCAGATGGTCGCCTCGGCGTCGACCACACCGGCGTGGCGCGAGCCGACGAAGTCGGTCGATACCACTTCCTGGGAGCTGACGTAGTCGATCTGCTTGTGCAGTTCCGAGTGCATCGCGGTCTGGCGCAGGTACTCGTTGATTTCGTCGCGAGTCGTGGCCTTTTCCAGGTTCAGGTTCAGGATGGCCATCGAGACGTTCGGCGTCGGCACGCGGATGGCGTTGCCGGTCAGCTTGCCCTTGAGCACCGGCAGCGCCTTGGCCGCAGCGGTGGCGGCACCGGTCTCGGTGATGACCATGTTCAGCGGCGCGGCGCGGCCACGGCGGCTGCCCTTGTGGAAGTTGTCGATCAGGTTCTGGTCGTTGGTGAACGAGTGAACGGTCTCGACGTGGCCGTTGACGATGCCGTACTGGTCATTCACGGCCTTGAGCACCGGCACGATGGCGTTGGTGGTGCAGGAGGCGGCGGAGACGATCTTGTCGTCGGCGGTGATGTCACCGTGGTTGATGCCGTGCACGATGTTCTTCAGCGCACCCTTGCCAGGTGCGGTGAGGATCACGCGGGAAGCGCCAGGGCAGGCCAGGTGCTGGCCCAGGCCATCGGCGTCACGCCATACACCGGTGTTGTCGACGATCAGGGCATCGTGGATGCCATACTGGGTGTAGTCGACTTCGCTCGGGTTCTTGGCGTAGATGACCTGGATCAGGTTGCCGTTAGCGGTGATGGTGTTGTTCTGCTCGTCGATGACGATGGTGCCGTCGAACGGGCCGTGTACCGAGTCACGACGCAGCAGGCTGGCGCGCTTGGTCAGGTCGTTCTCGGCGCCCTTGCGCACGACGATGGCGCGCAGGCGCAGGCCGTCGCCACCACCGGTCTTCTCGATCAGGATACGCGCCAGCAGGCGGCCGATGCGGCCGAAGCCGTACAGGACGACGTCGGTGCCCTTGCGTGGGGAAACGTTCTGCTGGCCGACGACATCGGCCAGCTCTTCGCGCACGAACTGCTCGACAGTGCGGCCGTTGCCTTGCTGCTTGAACTTGTTGGCCAGCTTGCCCAGGTCGACCGAGGCGGCACCCAGCTTCAGCTCGCTCATGGCCTTGAGCAGGGGGAATGTCTCGTGGACGGACAGTTCGGTTTCGTCGGCTTGACGGTGACGGGCAAAGCGGTGGGCTTTGAGGATCGAGATAACCGAACGATTGATCAGGCTGCGGCCATAGATCGAGCTCACCACGTTGTTATTGCGGTAGAGCTGACCGATAAGCGGGATCATCGCTTCAGCCAGGGCTTCACGATCGATCCACTCACCAAGACACTGGTCGGGCTTCTGAGTCACGGGAACCTTCCACATGTAGGGGGAGAAAAAAGGGGCTACATTATGACGCCCCTCGACGTATCGGGCAATGAGCGCCTGTCGCCACCGCCAGAGCCCGTCGCCACGCCCTTCCGAGCCTGACAGCGCGCACCGGCACCGGTACAATTGTCGTCTTTGCCGCAACGCTTGGAGTCCAATCTCCCGTGTCAGTTCTGCGCCTACCGCAATTATCGGCCACGGCCGGCAAACAAACCTGGGGCAACCTGCCCGGGGCCGCCCTGAGCCTTGCCATCGCCGAAGCCGCCAGCAGCGCTGGCCGCTTCACCCTGCTGTTGACCGCCGACAGCCAGGCTGCCGACCGTCTGGAACAGGAGCTGCGCTTCTTCGCGCCCGACCTGCCGGTGCTGCCGTTCCCCGACTGGGAGACCCTGCCCTACGACCTGTTCTCGCCGCACCAGGACATCATTTCCCAGCGCATCGCCAGCCTCTACCGGCTGCCGGAACTGGACCACGGCATCCTCGTGGTGCCGATCACCACCGCCCTGCACCGCCTGGCCCCGACCCGCTTCCTGCTGGGCAGCAGCCTGGTGCTGGATGTCGGCCAGACGATCGACGTGGAACAGATGCGCACGCGTCTGGAGGCCAGCGGCTACCGCTGTGTCGACACGGTCTACGAGCATGGCGAGTTCGCCGTGCGCGGCGCGTTGATCGACCTGTTCCCCATGGGCAGCAAGCTGCCCTACCGGATCGACCTGTTCGACGACGAGATCGAGACCCTGCGCACCTTCGACCCCGAGACCCAGCGCTCGATCGACAAGGTCGACTCAGTGCGCCTGCTGCCGGCGCGCGAATTCCCGATGCAGAAGGAAGAAGTGACCCGCTTCAAGGCGCGCTTTCGCGAGCGCTTCGATGTGGATTTCCGCCGCAGCGCGATCTTCCAGGACCTGGCCAGCGGCATCATCCCCGCCGGTATCGAGTACTATCTGCCGCTGTTCTTCGAAGAAACGTCGACCCTGTTCGACTATTTGCCGGCCGACACCCAGGTGTTCTCGCTGCCCGGCGTGGAGCAGGCCGCCGAGCATTTCTGGAACGACGTGCGCGGGCGTTATGAAGACCGCCGCGGCGACCTCAGCCGCCCGCTGCTGCCGCCGGCCGAGCTGTTCCTGCCGGTGGAGGACTGCTTCGCCCGACTCAAGCAGTGGCCACGGGTGGTGGTCAGCAGCGAAGACCTCGACCCAGGTGCGGGCCGCGCGCGCTTCCCGGCGCGCGCCCTGCCCAATCTGGCCATCGAGGCCAAGGCCAACCAGCCGCTGGCCGAACTCGCCAATTTCCTCGCTCAGTTCCCTGGCCGCGTGCTGTTCACCGCCGAATCGGCCGGCCGCCGTGAGGTGCTGCTGGAGCTGCTCGAGCGGCTGAAACTGCGCCCGCAAACCGTCGAAGGCTGGCACGACTTCATTACCGGTGCCGAACGCCTGGCAATCACCATCGCCCCGCTCGACGAGGGCCTGCTGCTGGACGACCCAGGCCTGGCCCTGATCGCCGAAAGCCCGCTGTTCGGCCAGCGGGTGATGCAGCGCCGGCGCCGCGACAAGCGCGGCGAAACCGCCAACGACGCGGTGATCAAGAACCTGACCGAGCTGCGCGAAGGTGCGCCGGTGGTGCACATCGACCATGGCGTAGGCCGTTACCTGGGCCTGGCCACCCTGGAAATCGACGGCCAGGCCGCCGAATTCCTCACCCTGGAATACGCCGAGAACGCCAAGCTGTATGTGCCGGTGGCCAACTTGCACCTGATCGCCCGCTACACCGGCAGCGACGATGCCCTGGCCCCGCTGCACCGACTGGGCTCGGAGACTTGGCAAAAGGCCAAGCGCAAGGCTGCCGAACAGGTACGCGACGTGGCTGCCGAGCTGCTCGACATCTATGCCCGCCGCGCGGCGCGCAAGGGTTATGCATTTGTCGACCCCGCGGCCGACTACGCCACGTTCAGCGCCGGCTTCCCGTTCGAGGAAACCCCCGACCAACAAGCGGCCATCGAAGCTGTGCGTGCCGATATGCTGGCGCCCAAGCCGATGGACCGCCTGGTCTGCGGCGACGTTGGCTTCGGCAAGACCGAAGTGGCCATGCGCGCAGCCTTCATCGCCGTGCACAGCGGCCGCCAGGTGGCCGTCTTGGTGCCTACCACGCTGCTCGCCCAACAGCACTACAACAGCTTCCGCGACCGCTTTGCCGACTGGCCGGTGACCGTGGAAGTGATGAGCCGCTTCAAGTCGGCCAAGGAAGTGGCCGCCGCTGCCGCCGACCTTGCCGAAGGCAAGATCGATATCCTCATCGGCACCCATAAGCTGCTGCAGGACGATGTGCGCTTCAAAGACCTGGGCCTGGCCATCATCGACGAAGAGCACCGCTTTGGCGTGCGCCAGAAGGAGCAGCTCAAGGCCCTGCGCAGCGAAGTCGACATCCTCACCCTGACCGCCACGCCCATTCCGCGCACGCTGAACATGGCGGTGGCGGGCATGCGCGACCTGTCGATCATCGCCACGCCGCCGGCGCGTCGCCTGTCGGTGCGCACCTTCGTCATGGAGCAGAACAAGAGCACGGTCAAGGAAGCGCTGTTGCGTGAGTTGCTGCGCGGCGGCCAGGTCTATTACCTGCACAACGATGTGAAAACCATCGAAAAATGCGCCGCCGACCTCGCCGAGTTGGTGCCCGAGGCACGCATCGGCATCGGCCATGGGCAGATGCGCGAGCGCGAGCTGGAACAAGTGATGAGCGATTTCTACCACAAGCGCTTCAACGTGCTGGTGGCCTCGACCATCATCGAAACCGGTATCGACGTGCCCAGCGCCAACACCATCGTCATCGAGCGCGCCGACAAGTTCGGTCTGGCTCAGCTGCACCAGCTGCGCGGGCGGGTGGGCCGCAGCCACCACCAGGCCTACGCCTACCTGCTCACGCCAGCCCGGCAGAAGGTCAGCGCCGATGCCGAGAAGCGCCTGGAGGCCATCGCCAACACCCAGGACCTGGGCGCAGGCTTCGTACTGGCCACCAACGACCTGGAGATCCGTGGCGCCGGCGAGCTGCTCGGCGAAGGCCAGAGCGGGCAGATCCAGGCCGTGGGTTTCACCCTGTACATGGAAATGCTCGAGCGCGCGGTCAAGGCGATCCGCAAGGGCACCCAGCCGAACCTCGAGCAACCGCTGGGCGGCGGCCCGGAGATCAACCTGCGCCTGCCGGCCTTGATTCCGGAAGACTACCTGCCGGACGTGCATGCCCGCCTGATCCTCTACAAGCGCATTGCCTCGGCCGCCGACGAAGAAGGCCTCAAGGACCTGCAGGTCGAGATGATCGACCGTTTCGGCCTACTGCCGGAGCCGACCAAGAACCTGATGCGCCTGACGTCGCTCAAGCTGCACGCGGAAAAGCTCGGTATCAAGAAAGTCGATGCCGGCCCCAACGGCGGCAAGCTCGAGTTCGAAGCCCAGACACCGGTCGACCCGCTGACCCTGATCAAGCTGATCCAGGGCCAGCCCAAGCGCTACAAGTTCGAGGGCGCCACGCAATTCCGCTTCCTCGTGCCGATGGAGCGCCCAGACGAACGTTTCAACACCCTGGAGGCGCTGTTCGAGCGCCTGACCCCACAGCCTGCCTAAGGAAGATCCATGCGTGCCATCCGTTGCCTGACCTTGATGCTGACGCTGTTCGCGCCGGCCGCCTTCGCCGAAGGCCTCTATCAGGTAGAAATGATCCTGCTGCGCCAGAATGCCGTGCCCGCCGTGACCAGCCCGTTCGCCCCCGAAGACTGGAGCGCTGGCGCGCCACGCCTGGACAAGGCGGCCGAACGGCCACTGGCGCTGGACGATGAAGCCACCCGCCTGCAGGCGACGGCCGACTACACCGTGCTGCTGCACAAAGCCTGGCAACAGCAGGTCGGCAGCACGCCAAGCCGCATCGCCCTGAGCGCCGGGGACGAACAGTTCGGGCACTTCCCTATCGAAGGCAACCTGAGCATCGCCGACGGCCGCTTCATCGCCGTGGATGCCAACTTCTGGGTCAACCAGCTCGACGGCAATGGCAGCGTGCTGCGCAGCGAGCAGTTCAGGCAGAGCAACAGCAACATGAAGGCCAACCAGCTGACGTTCCTCGACGGCGGCCACCTGGCCGTGCTGCTGAAGGTCGCCCCCGCCGGCATGCGCAAGCTGCCCGTGCTCGACCCGGAGATGATGGAGCAATGAGGTGAGCGCGCGCGGTGTGCAGCAATTGCTCCTGGCCCATGCAGGCTGGATGTCCGCCTTCAATGACGGAGCGCTTGGCCGCGGCCTGGACTACGCCCTCCAGGGCAAGGTCAAGATTCTTTCGGCCAGTGACCAGGCGATCGAGGCCGTTTGCTCGGGCTCCGCAGGCCAGCGCTACAGCCAGCAGATCCATCTGGCCCATAGCGGCGCGAAGCTGCATGTACTCGGGCGCTGCACCTGCCCGGTGGGGAACAACTGCAAGCACTGCGCCGCAGCGCTGTTTCACCTGCAAGACTGTATCGACGACCCCACGGCACCCGGTTGCGGGCCGTCGCTCCCGCCCGAACTGAGCCAGTGGGTCAAGGCACTCGAAGCCCCCACGGCCAAGCCGGCGGAGCCAAATCCCTCGCGCAAGGGGCCGGCCATCTACTACCAGGTCAGGCTCGACCGTATGCAGTGCCGCCTGGAAGCCCTCAAGGGCACGCTGCAAAGCGACGGCAAACTGAAGCTGGGCAAGATCACTTCGCTGCCGGAGATGATCTACTACACCCCACGCTATGTGACCGAAGAAGATGCTCGCCTGCTGCGCCTGATCAGTTCGCAGAACACGGCCATCGTTTCACCCTCGACGCCATTGGAGGGCAAGAAAGGCGCGGAATTGCTCGAATATGCCCTGGCCACCGGTCGCCTGCTGTTCGAGGACCAGCCCGAGCCATTCGCCCAAGGCCCTGAACAGTCGGCGGAGTTCCGCTGGGTCCGCCAGGACAACGGCAGCTACCGTGGCGCCTGGTATAACGAAGGCAATGCCCTGTTCCCGGTGCTGCCGCTGGACCCGCTGTACTACGTGGATACCCAGGCCCGGCAAACAGGCCGGCTGCGGCACGAGCTGGACCCTTTCATCGCCAGCCAGCTGGCCCGTGCCCCGACGGTACCCGAGGATCTGGTCGTGCCGCTGAGCCATCGGCTCAACGCCCTCAACCGCCAGGTCCCCACGCCGACCACCGTGCGCAGCGAAGAACACGAGCACATCCAGCCACGCCCGCACCTGACCCTCGGCAGCCTGGAATTCAGCGCCTACATGCCCAAGACCGGGCGCATGCAGCGTCAGATCCAACACCGCGCCGCCCTGGCCTTCAACTACGACGGCCTGCTGGCCAGCGGCAGCGACGAAAAGCCCCTGAACCGGCTCGTGGGCGAGACCAGCCAGCGCATCCACCGCCAGCCCCAGGCCGAGCAAGCCATACGCAAGACCCTGCGCGGGCTGGGCTTCAAACCTGCCACCCGGCAGAGCAAGGCCCTGCCCGACAGCGCCGGCGAGATGTTTCAGCTTGCCGACGACGAAGCCTGGCTGCAGTTCGCCCGTGAAAGCCTGCCACGCCTGCGCGAGGCAGGCTGGGAAATCGACATCCCTCGGGATTTCGCCTTCGACCTGCAGGACATCGACGATTGGTACGCCACCATCGACGAAACGCCTGGCCATGAATGGTTCGACCTGGAGCTGGGAATCGTGGTCGATGGCCAGCGCCACAGCCTGCTGCCGATCATGCTGCAACTGCTGCGCAGCAGCCCCGAATTGCTGCGCCCCAGCGAGCTGGCCCGGCGCAGCGACGACGAACACCTGCTGATCGACCTCAACCGCGGTCGCCATGACAGCCCGGCCCTGCGTGTCGCCCTGCCCTATGGCCGCATCAAGGCGGTGATGGGCACCCTGGGCGAGCTGTACCTGCACGAACAGGCCGCCGGCCCTTCCCTGCGCCTGGAACGCGCCGACGTCGCCCGCCTGAACGATATCGACCACCTGCCGTTGCTCTGGGAAGGCGGCGAACACCTGCGTGACCTGGGCCGACGCCTGCGCGATGCCCGCGATCTGCAGGTCGAGCCACCCAAAGGGCTGAACGCCGCCCTACGCCCCTACCAGCGACAGGGCCTGAACTGGCTGCAGGCACTGCGCGAAATGGGTACGGGCGGCATCCTCGGCGACGACATGGGCCTGGGCAAGACCCTACAGACCCTGGCTCACCTGTTGCTGGAAAAGGAAAACGGCCACCTGCGACACCCCGCCCTGGCGGTGATGCCCACCAGCCTCGTACCCAACTGGCTCGACGAAGCCCAGCGCTTCGCCCCCGGCCTGCGCGTGCTGGCGCTGCACGGCCCGGGCCGCAGCAAGCATTTCGACAGATTGGGTGACTACGACCTGGTGCTGACCACCTATGCCCTGGCGCCGCGAGACCTCGAGCACCTGCGCCCGGTACCTTGGAGCGTGCTGATCCTGGATGAGGCGCAGAACATCAAGAGCAGCACCAGCAAGGCCGCCCAGGCGGTGTGCGAACTGCAGGCCGGGCAGCGCCTGTGCCTGACCGGCACGCCGATGGAAAACAACTTGGGCGAGCTGTGGTCGCTGTTCCACTTCCTGATGCCCGGCTGGCTGGGCGACCTCAAGCGCTTCAATCAGGATTACCGCACGCCCATCGAACGCCATGGCGACAGCGAACGCATGGCCCACCTGGCCAGCCGCATCCGCCCCTTCCTACTGCGTCGCACCAAGGAGCAGGTGGCCACCGAGCTGCCCGCCAAGACCGAGATGGTCCACTGGGTCGAGCTCAGCGATGCCCAGCGCGACACCTACGAAACGGTACGGGTGGCGATGGACAAGAAAGTCCGCGACGAGATCGCCCGCAACGGCGCGGCGCGCAGCCAGATCGTCATCCTCGACGCCTTGCTCAAGCTACGCCAGGTCTGCTGCGACCTGCGCCTGGTCAAGGGCGTGGAAGCCAAGGGCAACCAGGCCGACAAAGGCAAGCTGGGCAGCCTGATGGAGATGCTCGAGGAGTTGCTCAGCGAAGGGCGAAGGGTGCTGCTGTTTTCCCAGTTCACCTCGATGCTGGCCCTGATCGAGGCCGAGCTGGAAAAGCGCAAGATCCGCTACAGCCTGCTGACTGGCGACACCCGCGACCGCCGCATGCCCGTGCAGCAGTTCCAGAACGGTCACAGCGAAGTGTTCCTGATCAGCCTCAAGGCCGGCGGCACCGGCCTGAACCTGACCGCCGCCGACACGGTGATCCACTACGACCCCTGGTGGAACCCGGCCAGCGAGAACCAGGCCACCGACCGCGCCTATCGCATCGGGCAGGACAAGCCGGTATTCGTGTTCAAGCTGATCACCCGGGGAACGGTGGAAGAGAAGATCCAACAATTGCAGCAGGAAAAGGCCGCGCTGGCGGCCAGCCTGCTCGATGGCGGGCAGGCTGGGCAGTGGCGCCTGGGCGATGACGAGATCGAGGCGCTGTTCGCGCCGTTGCCGGGTAAACGCCGCTGACCCCAGCGAGGACTTCGTCCTCGATCGCGGCGCAAGGCCGCTCCTACAGCTACAGCGCCCCTCTTGGACTGGCGCAGTCACTGTAGGAGCGGGCTGGTCCCGCGATGAGCCAGCGCAGTCCCCCGGTCAATCGATCAACTGCGCCTCTCTCAAGGCACCCAATGCCTCCAGCCAACGCGGCTGCTGGCGATAATCGGTACGTGCGAACCCGCGCCCGCGCATCCCCGCGATCCGCGGCGACGGCTTGACCTTCAGGCGCTGCGCCGCGCTCAGCGCCAGCTCCGCCGCGGCCCTGTCGTTGCACACCAGGCCCATGTCGCAGCCTGCACTCAGCGCGGCCTCGATACGGTTGGCCGCATCCCCGACCACATGGGCGCCGGCCATGGACAGATCGTCACTGAAGATCACACCCTTAAAGCCCAATTCGCCGCGCAAGATGTCCTGCAACCAGCGCCGGGAGAAGCCAGCCGGCTGGTTGTCCACCTGCGGATAGATCACATGGGCCGGCATCACGGCCGCCAACTGGCCACTCAGGCGCGTGAACGGCACCAGGTCAGCTTGGCGCAGTTGCTCCAGGCTGCGCTCATCCGTGGGGATCGCCACATGGGAATCCGCTTGCGTCCAACCATGCCCGGGGAAGTGCTTGCCACAGGCGGCCATGCCGGCGGCGTTCATGCCGCGGATGAAGGCACCAGCCAACAGCGTGGCCCGTGCCGAGTCACCTTCGAACGCCCGGCTGCCGACCACCGCGCTGCGCTGATGATCGAGGTCCAGCACCGGCGCGAAGCTCAGGTCCAGGCCGACCGCCAGCACCTCGGTCGCCATCAACCACCCGCACTGCTCGGCCAGGTATTCGGCGTTGGCGTTGTCGGCGATCGCGCGCATGGCCGGCAGGCGCACGAAGCCCTGGCGCAGGCGCTGGACCCGGCCACCTTCCTGGTCGACCGCGAGGATCAGGTCGGGCCGGATGGCGCGGATGGACGCGCACAGCTCGCGCACCTGGCGGGGGCTGTCGATGTTGCGGGCGAAAATGATCAGGCCGGCCACCTCGGGCTGGCGCAATAGATGGCGGTCTTCGGCGGTCAGCCATTTACCGGCGATATCCACCATCAGGGAGCCTTGCAGGCTGGCGGTCATAATTGAATCCTTCAGTGAAGAGGCAAAACGCCCCATTGCGGGCAGGCGGCTTCGTCGATCCACACCCGGCAGTGTTCCTGCACACGATCGAACAGCGGCACCAGGTCGCTGTTCCTCATGCGTATGCAGCCATGGGACAGCGGTACACCCATAGGTTCAGTGTCCGGCGTGCCATGCAGGTAGATGTAGCGGCGAAAGGTGTCGACCTGGCCGAGACGATTGAACCCCGGCTCACAGCCGCTGAGCCAGAGGATGCGGCTCAGGATCCAGTCTCGCCCGGGAAAACGTGCATCCAGCGCCTCGGACCAGACCTCGCCGGTCCAGCGTCGGCTGCTCAGCACGGCGCCCAGCGGCAAGCCGGCACCGATCTTCACGCGGACCTGGTGCAGGCCGCGGGGTGTGCACCCCGAGCCATTGCGTTCGCCAGCGCCATTGCGCGCCGTGGACACGGCCAGACGCACACGCAGCTCGCCCTGGGCGAACCCATAGAGGCGCTGGTCGGCGAGGGAAATGTGCAGGAAATCGAGGTCAGACATGGGCGCTAGCTTAGCGCAAGCGCCCTTCCACGCCCAGCGCTCAGGCCTTGGCCGAGGCCGGCGCGGAACCGGTCTTGCTGCGCGGGCGCAATTGCGCTGCAGCCATCGCTTCGTCGGTGACACCGCTGTCGGCGCGCATGCCGGCGGCCAGGAACGGCACCATCAGGCGCATCACCTGTTCGATCGAGGTATCGACGCCGAAGTCGGTCTCGGCAATGGCACGCAAGGCCTTGATGCCCGACATGCTGAATGCCGCGGCGCCAAGCATGAAGTGCACCCGCCAGAACAGCTCCAGCGGCGGAATACGCGGAGCGGCTTCGTTGACCAGCAGCATGTAGCGACGGAACACCTTGCCGTACATGTCTTCCAGGTAGCGGCGCAGGTGGCCCTGGCTCTGGCTGAAGGCCAGGCCCAGCAGGCGCATGAAGATAGACAGGTCGTTGTTGCTGCGCGGCTGCACGGCCAGCGCCTGCTCCACCAGCATTTCCAGGAGTTCTTCAAGGCTCGGCCGAGGCTCGGGGCGAGCCTGGCGCCGGTCCAGCTCACGCTCCAGGCTTGCACAGAACGGACCGAGGAAGCGCGAGAAGACCGCCTGGATCAGGGCTTTCTTGGAGCCGAAATGGTAGTTCACCGCCGCCAGGTTGACCCCAGCCTTGCTGGTGATCAGCCGCAACGAGGTTTCCGCGAACCCCCTTTCCGCGAACAGCTGCTCGGCAGCGTCGAGAATGCGTTCAACGGTTTCGGATTGGGCCATGACTTTTCCGCCTGACAAACAGTTGTTTGAAACATACGTTTCAAGCAGGCCTGTTGTCAAGGTTCGGTGACTGGTGGGTCGCCATTTAAAAGCGCCGAGCCGCAAGCTGCAAGCGACACGTCACGTCGACGGTTGCAAAGCCATGGAACGCGATTTCGAAGGTGCGCTCACTGCCCTTGCGGCTTTTTCTTGAAGCTTATGGCTTGCAGCTGGCCATCTACTGTATATAATTCCAGTCACTGTATAAAAAGACAGAGCGCCCGCCATGTTGAAACTGACGCCACGCCAAGCCGAAATCCTGGCCTTCATCAAACGCTGCCTGGAAGACAACGGCTTCCCGCCGACCCGCGCGGAAATCGCTCAGGAACTGGGGTTCAAGTCCCCCAACGCTGCCGAGGAACACCTCAAGGCACTGGCCCGCAAGGGCGCGATCGAAATGACCCCGGGCGCCTCCCGCGGCATCCGCATCCCCGGCCTGGAAACCAAGGCGGAGGAAAGCGGCCTGCCGATCATCGGCCGCGTCGCCGCCGGCGCCCCCATCCTCGCCGAGCAGCACATCGAGGAATCCTGCAACATCAACCCGGCCTTCTTCCACCCTCGCGCCGACTACTTGTTGCGCGTGCACGGCATGAGCATGAAGGACATCGGCATCTTCGACGGCGACCTGCTGGCGGTACATACCTGCCGCGAAGCCCGTAACGGCCAAGTCGTCGTTGCCCGCATCGGCGACGAAGTGACCGTCAAGCGCTTCAAGCGCGAAGGCAGCAAGGTCTGGCTGGTCGCCGAAAACCCCGAATTCGCCCCCATCGAAGTCGACCTGAAAGAACAGGAACTGGTGATCGAGGGCTTGAGTGTCGGCGTCATTCGCCGCTGATCCAGGAGGCGTCATGCAGCAGTTCATCCATGCACCCCAGCAAGCACAGCTCCCCCTGTTCGAGGCCTTCCTGGCCCAACCCGTGCTGCCTGGCCTGAAAGCCCGCAACAGCGTCACGGAGCAGCCACGCAAACCCCAGCAGCCCGAGCTGTTCAGCGAACTGTCCCTGCGTGGCGCGCCTGGCCACTGCCAAAGCCTGCTGGCGCCGGTTCTGCGAGAGCTGAGCGAAGAAGACGAAACCCGCTGGCTGACCCTCATTGCCCCGCCCGCCAGCCTGACCCAGGCCTGGCTACGCGATGCCGGCCTCAACCGTGAACGCATCCTGTTGCTGCAACCAGGCGCGAACCAAAGCGCCCTGCAATTGGCCTGCGAAGCCTTGCGCCTGGGCCACAGCCATACCGTGGTCAGCTGGCTTGGCAACCTCAATGCCACGGCTCGTCAGCAACTGACCCGCGCGGCCACTAGCGGAAACGCACAAAGCCTGAACATCCGCCTCGGCTGATGTTCAGGCTTTGCCTGTATTTCAATTTCTGAATCGCGAAGCGCAAGGGCTCAGTGCAACACGCGTGGCCCTTCTTCATGCTCGAGATCGCCTTCAACCAGGCGACCTGCCATTTGCACGCCGACACTCAGCATGGCCTTGGCGACTTCCACATGCTGGCCTTGCAGGAACGCCTTGGCGTCCTCGGAGAAATCCAGGGTCACCAAAGAACCCTCGTCCTCGGCGCGGCGCAGCTCAATCCGGCCATCAGGCAACTCGACAATTTCTAGAAAGGACGTTGACATACTAAGGCCTGCTTTTCACGAAAGGCCAGTATTGTACCAGCCACTGGCGCTATCAGCACTCACTCAACGCGTCACGGAAACGTCGCACCAAGTCCTTCAGATTACGCCGCCAGCTTTCTAGCTCGTCCCGGGACAGCGCCAATTGTTCGGGCTCATCCAGGTTCACAGCCACGATCAAAGGTTGGGTGACATCGGTTTTCGGTGCTTTTTTGGCGACCGGCGGTCGGAACAAATCGGCATAAGCACGAAGCATTTGCGCGAGCCAAGTTTCCGGCTGACGCGCCAGCTCCAGCATTTCCGCCACCTCTGGGATGGCGATGCCGTTGAGCGCGTCCTCATTGAGCAGCAGCTCCACCTGCGCTGCCGCAGCCTGCGGCAAACGGTAAAAGCCGGCGATCTCATGGCATAGGCCAAGCAGCGCGCCATACAAGTGAAACAGCGCCGACTCACGCTCTGCCTGGATCAGACCCTGGGCATTCATTGCCTGGCTGTCGGCAGCCTTGGCCATGGACTCCAGGGCTAGCCCGGCAAAGAACAGTTTCTGGTTGGTGCGGGTGTAGAGTTCCTGGGCCATTTCGATGGCCTCCCTGAGGCTGCAAGGCGATGCCTCAGTTTCAGGGATTGCCCCGCCCTGCCGCAAGCCGAATGTCATAAAAGACAAGGGCCGCGAAGCGGCCCCCTTTTCAGCGCTTACCGATCAGCGCTTGTCTTCGACCTTCCACGCCTTGCCGTCGTAGAACGCCTTCCAGCCAGTCGGCTTGCCATCAACCTCCGACTGCACGTACTGCTCCTTGGTCTTACGGCTATAGCGGATCACCGCCGGGCGGCCATCCGGGTCCTGCTGCGGTGCATCGCAGAGGAAGTGGTATTTCGGATCGATCTCATGCTTGTGCGGGACGATTTCCAGCACCAAGGGCGCACGGGTCTCGCGGTTCTTCGGGAACTGGCTGGCGGCCAGGAACAACCCCGAGGCGCCATCGCGCAGCACGTAGGTGTCGTCGACCTTCTCGCACTTGAGTTCCGGCATGTCCACCTTGTCCATCTTTGGCGGCGCCGCCTCGCCGCTCTTGAGCAGCTTGCGGGTGTTCTTGCACGCAGGGTTGGTGCAACCGAAGAACTTGCCGAAGCGGCCGGTCTTGAGCTGCATCTCGCTGCCGCACTTGTCACATTCCAGGCTTGGCCCTTCGTAACCCTTGATGCGGTAGCTGCCCTCTTCGATCTCGTACCCCGGGCAATCCGGGTTGTTGCCGCAGATGTGCAGCTTGTGTTTTTCGTCCAGCAGGTAGGCGTCCATCGCCGTGGCGCAGATCGGGCAACGGTGCTTGCCACGCAACACCAGGGACTCGGACTCACCTTCGTCGTCGGCTGCGATCTCGTCGCCCGGCACCAGGTTCACGGTGGCCTTGCAACGCTCCTTCGGCGGCAGGCTGTAGCCCGAGCAACCGAGGAAGACGCCCGTGGAGGCGGTGCGGATCATCATCGGCCGGCCGCATTCCTTGCACGGAATGTTGGTCAGCGTCGGCTGGTTGGCACGCATGCCGTTCTCGGCCGACTCGGCGGTCAGCAGCTTCTTGCTGAAGTCGCCATAGAACTCGTCGAGGACGCTCTTCCAATCGCGCTCGCCCTGGGCCACGTCGTCGAGGTTCTCCTCCATGCCGGCGGTGAAGCCATAGTCCATGAGGTTGGAGAAGCTCTCGGAGAGGCGCTCGGTGACGATGTCGCCCATCTTCTCGGAATAGAAGCGGCGGTTGTGCAAGGTCACGTAGCCGCGGTCCTGGATGGTGGAGATGATCGCCGCATAGGTCGACGGGCGGCCGATGCCACGCTTTTCCATTTCCTTGACCAGGCTGGCTTCGGTGTAGCGTGCCGGCGGCTTGGTGAAATGCTGGCTCGGGTCGAGCTGGATGAGCTTGAGGACCTCGCCCTGGGCCATTTCCGGCAGCACGTCATCTTCGCCCGGCTTGCTCTGCTGGGGCAGCACACGGGTGTAACCGTCGAACTTGAGGATACGGCCCTTGGCACGCAGCTCGAAGTCGCCGGCATTGACCGTGACGCTGGTGGAGAGGTACTGCGCAGGCGGCATCTGGCAGGCCAGGAACTGGCGCCAGATCAGCTCGTACAGGCGCTCGGCGTCACGCTCCATGCCGCTGAGCTTGCTCGGGTGGGTATTCACGTCCGAAGGACGAATCGCCTCGTGCGCCTCCTGGGCGCCTTCCTTGCTGCCGTACACCACCGGCTTTTCAGGCAGGTACTGCTTGCCGAACTCGCGCTCGATGTAGCTGCGCGCCATGTCCAGGGCATCGACCGACAGGTTGGTCGAATCGGTACGCATGTAGGTGATGTAGCCGGCTTCGTAGAGACGCTGCGCCATCATCATGGTTTTCTTCACGCCGAAGCCCAGGCGGTTGCTCGCAGCCTGCTGCAGGGTCGAGGTGATGAACGGCGCCGACGGCTTGCTGCTGGTCGGGCGGTCTTCGCGCTTGGCTACGCTGTAGCTGGAGGCCTTGAGTTTCTCCAGGGCCGCCATGGCCTGGGCTTCGTTCAGCGGCTTGAAGGCTTCGCCTTTTTCGCGCGCCACTTCGAAGCGCACCTTGGCGCTCTTGGCGGTACCCAGGTCGGCATGGACTTCCCAGTATTCCTCCGGGACGAACGCACGGATCTCACGCTCGCGCTCCACCACCAGCTTGACCGCCACCGACTGTACGCGGCCAGCCGACAGGCCTCGGGCGATCTTGGCCCACAGCAGCGGCGAGACCATGTAGCCGACCACGCGGTCGAGGAAGCGGCGTGCCTGCTGGGCATTGACCCGGTCGATGTCCAGCTCACCCGGTTGGGAGAAGGCCTCCTGGATGGCTTTCTTGGTGATTTCGTTGAACACCACGCGCTTGTAGCGGGTGTCGTCGCCGCCAATGGCCTCGCGCAGGTGCCAGGCGATGGCCTCCCCTTCGCGGTCCAAGTCGGTTGCGAGATAGATGGTGTCGGCATCTTTGGCCAGGCGACGTAATTCGTCGATGACCTTTTCCTTGCCGGGCAGGATCTCGTACTTGGCCTTCCAGCCGGCTTCTGGATCGACGCCCATGCGGGCCACCAGCTGGCGGCGGGCCTTCTCTTTCGGCGACAGGGCCGGCGCCTCACCCGCGGCCTTGCCGCGCTTGGCCGCCGGTTCCTTGCTGGCGCTGGCCGAACCGCTGGTGGGGAGGTCTCGGATATGGCCGATACTCGACTTCACCACGTACTGGCTGCCCAGGTACTTGTTGATGGTCTTGGCCTTGGCCGGGGATTCCACAATGACCAGCGATTTGCCCATGGATCGGAATATTCCTGAATCTGAAGATGAAAAACGCGTCAGGTGCCGGACGCGGCACCGCTATATATAGTGGCAACAGAGTGAGGTCAAGCGCTCAGGTTCAGTCGCTTGCCGTATCGGGGCGCTTGAACATCCCCTCCTCGGCCTCGACCAAAGCAAAGCGCGGCACTTGCTCGCCGTCAACCTCTACAGTGTCATGGAACATGGCCAGCGGCCGGGCACCCAAGCCGTAGTCACCGTAAAGCAACTGGTAGATCACCAGCGACTCATCGGTTTCCGTGTGATGTGCAACGCCCAGCACACGGTACTCCGGACCTTTGTAATGCCGGTATATGCCTGGTTGTATCTGCATGTTGCACACCCTCTTGAACAAATCCGAACAAACAAAAACCGGGGCACAAGGCCCCGGTCGCTGTCGACGACGCGATCAGACGCGTTCGAAGACAGTCGTGATGCCCTGGCCCAGGCCGACGCACATGGTGGCGACACCCAGGGTACCGCCATTTTGCTTCATGACGTTGAGCAGGGTGCCGGAAATCCGCGCGCCCGAGCAACCGAACGGGTGGCCCAAGGCGATGGCGCCGCCGTGCAGGTTAACCTTCTCCTCCATCTTGTCGAGCACTTTCAAGTCTTTGAGCACTGGCAGGGCCTGTGCGGCGAAGGCTTCGTTGAGCTCGATGAAGTCGATGTCGGCCATGGTCAGGCCGGCACGCTTGAGGGCTTTCTGGGTCGACGGAACCGGGCCATAGCCCATGATCGCCGGGTCTACGCCTGCCACGGCCATGGAACGGATCACCGCCAAGGGCTGGATGCCCAGGTCCATGGCCCGCTGGCCGGACATGACGATCATGCACGAGGCGCCATCGGTGATCTGCGACGAAGTACCCGCAGTGACGGTACCGCCCTTGGGGTTGAACGCCGGTTTGAGCGACGCCAGGCCCTCGAGGGTGGTTTCCGGGCGGATGGTTTCGTCATAGTCGAAGACCTTGAGGAAACCGTTCTCGTCATACCCCTGCATCGGGATGATCTCGTCCTTGAACTTGCCTTCGACCGTCGCCTTGTGAGCGAGCTGGTGCGAACGCAGGCCGAACAGGTCCTGCTGCTCACGGGTGATGCCGTGCATCTTGCCAAGCATCTCGGCAGTCAGGCCCATCATGCCCGAGGCCTTGGCCGCGTGCAGGGACAGGTGCGGGTTCGGGTCGACGCCATGCATCATGCTGACGTGGCCCATGTGCTCGACGCCGCCGACCACGAATACATCGCCGTTGCCGGTCATGATCGCCTGGGCGGCGGTATGCAGCGCGCTCATGGACGAACCGCACAGACGGCTGACGGTCTGGGCTGCCGAAGTATGCGGGATCGGGGTCATCAGCGACGCCATGCGGGCGATGTTCCAGCCCTGCTCGAGGGTCTGGTTGACGCAGCCCCAGATCACGTCCTCGACTTCCTTGGGGTCGACCTTGTCGTTACGCTCCAGCAGCTTGCTGATCAGGTGCGCGGACATGTCCTCGGCACGGGTGTTGCGGTGCATGCCCCCCTTGGAGCGGCCCATCGGCGTGCGACCGAAGTCGACAATCACCACGTCTCTTGGATTCAGGCTCATATCAATACTCTCGCTCTAACTCGTTGGGCGCTCAGTTGAAGAAGCGCTGGCCGTTCTTGGCCATTTCGCGCAGCTTCGCGGTCGGGTGGTACAGCGGCCCCAGATCGGCGTACCGGTCTGCCAGGGCGACGAACTCGGCGACCCCGATCGAATCGATGTAGCGCAGCGCGCCACCGCGGAAGGGAGGGAAGCCGATGCCGTACACCAGGCCCATGTCGGCCTCGGCGGCGGTCTCGACGATGCCGTCCTCCAGGCAGCGAACGGTCTCCAGGCACAGCGGGATCATCATCCAGTTGACGATATCCTCGTCGGTCACTTCACGCTGTTCGAAGACGATCGGCTTGAGCACTTCCAGCACCGATGGGTCGGCAACCTTCTTCGGCTTGCCGCGCTTGTCGGTCTCGTAGGCGTAGAAGCCCTTGCCGTTCTTCTGGCCCAGGCGGTTGGCCTCGTACAGGGCATCGACGGCGGAGCGGCGATCATCCTTCATACGGTCCGGGAAGCCGTCGGCCATGACGTCACGGCCATGGTGGCCGGTGTCGATGCCGACCACGTCCATCAGGTAAGCCGGGCCCATGGGCCAGCCGAACTTCTCCATCACCTTGTCGATGCGCACGAAATCCACGCCTGCGCTGACCAGCTTGGCGAAACCGCCGAAGTACGGGAACAGCACGCGGTTGACCAAGAAGCCCGGGCAGTCGTTGACCACGATCGGGTTCTTGCCCATCTTCTTGGCGTAGGCCACGGTGGTGGCGACGGCCACGTCACTGGACTTCTCGCCACGAATGACCTCCACCAGCGGCATCATGTGCACTGGGTTGAAGAAGTGCATGCCGACGAAGTTTTCCGGGCGCTTGAGCGCCTTGGCCAACAGGTTGATCGAGATGGTCGAGGTGTTGGAGGCAAGGATCGCATCCTCCTTGACCTGCCCTTCCACTTCCGCCAGCACGGCCTGCTTGACCTTCGGGTTCTCGACCACGGCCTCGACGACGATGTCGACGTTGCCGAAATCACCGTAGGACAAGGTCGGGCGAATGGCATTGAGCGCCTCGGCCATCTTGGCCGGGGTCAGGCGGCCCTTCTCGACACGCTTGCCGAGCAGCTTGGAGGCTTCGTTCAGGCCCAGCTGGACGGCTTCTTCGCGGATGTCCTTCATAAGAATCGGCGTGCCCTTGACCGCCGACTGATAGGCGATGCCGCCGCCCATGATGCCGGCGCCGAGCACGGCGGCCTGCTTCACGTCGTGGGCGATCTGGTCATAGGCCTTGGCCTTGCGCTTGAGTTCCTGGTCATTGAGGAACAGGCCGATCAGGCTTTCGGCGACCGAGGTCTTGGCCAGCTTGGCAAAGCCTGCGGCTTCGACTTCCAGGGCTTTGTCCCGGCCGAAGTTGGCCGCCTTCTGGATGGTCTTGATGGCTTCGACCGGCGCCGGGTAGTTCGGGCCGGCCTGGCCTGCCACGAAGCCCTTGGCGGTCTCGAAGGCCATCATCTGCTCGATGGCGTTGAGCTTGAGCTTTTCCAGCTTGGGCTGGCGCTTGGCCTTGTGGTCCAGCTCACCGCTGATGGCACGCTTGACCAGGTCCAGGGCCGCAGCCTGCAGCAGCTCGGGGGCTACCACCGCGTCGACGGCACCGACCTTGAGCGCGTCCTCGGCACGGTTTTCCTTGCCGGCGGCGATCCACTCGATGGCGTTGTCCGAGCCGATCAGGCGCGGCAGGCGCACGGTACCGCCGAAGCCTGGGTAGATACCCAGCTTGACTTCCGGCAGGCCGATCTTGGCCGTGCTGGCCATCACGCGATAGTCGGCCGCCAGACACATCTCCAGGCCGCCACCCAGGGCGATGCCGTTGATGGCGACGACGGTCGGGACCTCGAGGTCCTCGAAGTCGTTGAAGATGCGGTTGGCTTCCAGGTTGCCGGCGACCAGCTCGGCCTCGGGCAGCTTGAAGTTGTCGACGAATTCGGTGATGTCGGCGCCGACGATGAACACGTCCTTGCCGCTGCTGACGATCACGCCCTTGATGGCGGCATCGGCCTTGATGGCGTCCACGGCCTGGCGCAGTTCGTCCAGGGTCAGGCGGTTGAACTTGTTGACGGACTCACCCTTGAGGTCGAACTTCAGTTCGACGATGCCGCTTTCAAGAGCCTTAACCGTGATGGCTTTACCTTCGTAAATCATCAACTGATCTCCACGATATGGAAGCTGAACTGTACACGCCGAACGCTGGTGCAAAGGCCGGCTCGGCCCCTTACCCAGGCACACCCGTCAGCGTGCGAGTCGGGATTCTGTTAGAGCCGTTCGACATACAAACGCTCAATTCATACGCCCGTTTGATTTGGGTACGCACACATTCTCCGAAAAGATCGGCGTTGTCAAATGCTCGCAAGCACGGTGAAAACGCGACTTTCCGGTCATTTTGCACCCATTGGGTACGAAACATGATGACAGTGATTAGCGGGTATTCATGGCACAGCGCATGCCTTGGATTTGGCGGCGCCTGTGAGGTCGCGCGCCGCGCAGGCGGTGCCGGATCTCATGTCCGCCCAAATATCCCAAGCGCTATCAAGCGAGGGTTTCGAGTACCTGCGCAATATCCTGCAAAACAGATTTGTCACCCCGCTCGCTCCAGTACAGGGCAAGCATGCGGCTATCAGCCTCGATCTTGTAGACGCTCGCAGGCAGGCGCGTGAAGGCCTCGCACAGGCGCGCGTCCTCGCAAGGCTCGCGCCACTGGTTCCACCATACACCTGGGGTAATTTGCCAATACACCCAGGTATCGTCATGGCCTTTACGCCGCGCGCGGTGGTACTGCGGGCAAGGGCTTGGCGGCTCCTTTTCCAGCCAATGCGGCCAGGTCTGGGGCGCCAGTTGCATGGCAAGGCCCATGCGCCGCCCTTCCATGCGCAGGTTCATCTGTTCGCTCTGCTTGCGCGATGGGCGCAACCAGGCCAGGGGGCTGAGAATCAGCGCAAGGATTGACACCACCAGCCATACCGTCATATCTGTAGTTCCCATAAAGCGTTGCAAATGAGCTGGTTAGCCAGGTTTCACGGCATTCGGCCCGAAAGCGACCATACTTCTACTATCGCGACTGCAGGAGTACCACCCATGTCCTATGAACATCTTCTGGTCGCCGTCGACCTGACCGAAGAATGCGACCCGGTGATCAAGCGCGCCATGAAACTCGCCGAGCCCACGGGCGCCAAGGTCTCCCTCGTGCATATCGTCGAGCCCATGGCCATGGCCTTCGGCGGAGACGTGCCGATGGACCTGTCGCAACTGCAGCAGCAACAGTTCGACCAGGCCAAGGAGCGCATGGATCGCTTGTTCAACAAGTATCCGACCATCAACCGTGGCGACTCGCACCTGACCTACGGCCAGCCGCGCCAGGAAATCCATCAGCTGGCCAAGGAGCAGAATTGCGACCTGATCGTGGTGGGCAGCCACGGCCGCCATGGCCTGGCCCTGCTGCTTGGCTCTACCGCCAACGACGTGCTGCACGGTGCGCCTTGTGACGTTCTGGCAGTGCGCCTGTTGAAGAAAGAAGGCTGACAGTATTGGGGGCGAGACAAGCCCGTTCCTACAGAGGGCTGACGATGGGGCGCATGGCGCCCCTCTAGTGTGGTGTTTCACAAATAACAACCATAAGTCGCGGCGCTTTTTGCGCTCATGCTGCGTTGTCGATCCTCGCCGTAGCTGGGCTACGACTCGTCGCGACGCCTTGCTTGAGCACAAAAATAACTCGCGACTTATTGGTCGTATTTGCAAAACACCACACTAGCCTTCCAATTCCGCCCAGCGCTCGACCAGGGCGTCCAGCTCACCCTGCATCTGCTCCAGCCTGGCCAGTACCGCCGAGGTCTCGCCGATCGGGCGCTGGTAGAAGCCTGGCGCATTGACCTCTTCCTGAACCGCGGCCATGCGTTGCTCCAGCGCGTCGATCTGCCCCGGCAGGGCTTCCAGCTCACGTTGCAGCTTGTAGCTGAGCTTCTTCTTCCCAGGCTCCACCGCAGCGGCAGGCGCAACGGGCGCTGGCGCTGCCTGCTCGACAGGCTTCTCCACCACCGCACTGCCTAGCTCTGCCTTGCCGCCCTTGCTTTCGGTCACGCCCAGCAGCTTCGGTGAGCCGCCCTGGCGGATCCAGTCCTCGTAGCCCCCGACATATTCGCGCACCCGCCCCTGGCCTTCGAATACCAGGGTGCTGGTGACCACGTTATCGAGAAAAGCCCGGTCGTGGCTGACCATCAACACGGTGCCCTTGAAGTTCGACAGCACCTCTTCGAGCAGCTCGAGGGTTTCGACGTCCAGGTCGTTGGTCGGTTCGTCCAGCACCAGCAGGTTGGCCGGCTTGCTGAACAGCTTGGCCAGCAACAGGCGCGCCCGCTCGCCGCCCGACAAGGCCTTGACCGGCGTACGCGCGCGCTGCGGGCTGAACAGGAAATCGCCCAGGTAGCTGAGCACGTGGCGATTCTGGCCGTCGATCTCGATGAAGTCGCGCCCTTCGGCGAGGTTGTCGATGACCGTCTTTTCCAGGTCCAGTTGGTGGCGCATCTGGTCGAAATAGGCGACTTCCAGCTTGGTGCCACGCTCGACCTTGCCACTGCTGGGCTCCAGGTCGCCGAGCATCAGCTTGAGCAAGGTGGTCTTGCCGGTGCCGTTGGCGCCCAGCAGGCCGATGCGGTCCTCGCGCTGCAGGACCATGGAAAAATCCTTGACCAGCATGGGGCCATCGGTATGGGCGAAACTGACATTCTCCAGCATCATGACCTGCTTGCCGGACTTGTCCGCCACCTCGATCTGGATGTTCGCCTTGCCCTGGCGCTCACGCCGTTCGCCACGTTCCACACGCAGGGCCTTGAGGGCACGCACACGGCCCTCGTTGCGGGTACGCCGGGCCTTGATGCCCTGGCGAATCCACACTTCCTCCTGGGCCAGACGCTTGTCGAACAGCGCGTTGGCGGTTTCCTCGGCGGCCAGCATGGCCTCCTTGTGCACTAGGAAGCTGGCGTAGTCACCGTTCCAGTCGATCAGGCCGCCACGGTCCAGCTCGAGGATGCGGGTGGCCAGGTTCTGCAAGAAGGAGCGGTCGTGGGTGATGAACAGTACCGCGCCGTTGAAACCGTTCAGGGCTTCCTCGAGCCAGGCGATGGCGCCGATGTCCAGGTGGTTGGTTGGCTCGTCGAGCAGCAGCAGGTCGGGCTCGGACACCAATGCCTGGGCCAGCAGCACACGGCGGCGCCAGCCACCGGAGAGCTCGGCCAGGGTTTTGTCGGCCGGCAGTTGCAGGCGGCTCAGGGTGCTTTCCACCACTTGCTGCAGGCGCCAGCCGTCCCGAGCCTCGAGCTCGTGCTGGACATGCATGAGCTTCTCCAAGTCAGCGTCGCCCTGGATGTTCTGGCTCAGGTGGTGATATTCGGCCAGCAGCGCCCCGACGCCGTCCAGGCCCTCGGCCACGACGTCGAACACGCTACGCTCGTCGGCCACCGGCAACTCCTGCGGCAGCTCGCCGATCTTCAGGCCCGGGGCGCGCCAGATCTCGCCGTCATCGGGCCGCTGCTCGCCCTTGACCAGGCGCAGCATGCTCGACTTGCCGGTGCCGTTGCGGCCGATGATGCACACCCGCTCGCCACGAGCGATCTGCCAGGACACCTTGTCCAGCAGCGGCATGGCACCGAACGCGAGGGACACATCGCTGAATTTGAGCAGGGTCATAATCGTCTCCAAAAACCGGGCGCGCATTCTACCTGACTTGCCTCTTCCCGGCATCAGCCGGGCCGTATTCCAGAGGCTGCGCGACACGCGGTCGAAGATAATGATTGGATACAAGCACAGTGCTTTCATCCGCCGCCGGCAAACGGCTAAGCTAAGGCAATAGATCCCAACAGTGCTGGCTCCGCCGTCACTTTCCCATGGTTCAACTGCCCGGACGTCTCATGCGCAGCCGCCTGTTCCAACTCGTTTCCTGCCTGCTGCTCACCGCCACCGCCGCGAGCGCGGCACAGGCCATCGATATCACCCAGCAACGTCAGTACTACGATGAAGCCAAACGCGCCCTGGCCAAGGGCGATAAAGGCCCCTACCTGCGCTACGCCCAAGCACTGCGCGACTACCCGTTGACGCCGTACCTGGCCTACGACGAGCTGACCGCTCGCCTCAAGAGCGCCAGCAACCAGGAAATCGAAGGCTTCCTCGCCAAGCACGGCGACCTGCCCCAGGCCAACTGGATGAAACTGCGCTGGCTGCGCTGGCTCGCCGAACGCGGTGAGTGGGACACCTTCGTCAAGTACTATGACCCCAAACTCAACTTCACCGAGCTGGACTGCCTGAACGGCCAGTACCAGATCACCCATGGCCAGCGTGCCGAGGGCTTCGCCAGCGCCGAAAAACTGTGGAACGTGGGCAAGTCGCAGCCGGCAGCATGCGACACCTTGTTCGGCCTCTGGGCCGCCGAGGGCCAGTTGACCGAAGCCAAGCGCTGGCACCGCGCCAAGCTGGCGGCACAGGCGCGCAACTACGGCCTGGCCAACAGCCTGGTGAAAAGCCTGACCACCCTCGCTCCCCAAGGCCGGCTGCTGATCGACGTGGCGCAGAAGCCACAGTTGCTCAACCAGCCGTCGCGCTTCGCCCCGGCCAACGAGGCGATGTCCGATGTGGTCAGCCTGGGCCTGCGCCGCCTGGCCCGCCAGGACCCGGAGCGGGCCATGGCGCTGCTCGACGACTATGCCCAGCGCATGCACTTCTCCCGTGACGAAAAGGTCGCCATCGCCCGCGAGATCGGCCTGACCCTGGCACGCCGCTATGATCCGCGTGCCCTTGACCTGATGACCCGCTACGACCCCGAACTGCGCGACAACACGGTCAGCGAATGGCGCCTGCGCCTGCTTTTGCGCCTAGGCCGCTGGGAAGAAGCCTACAAACTGACCCAACGCCTGCCCCAGGACCTGGCCAGCAGCAACCGCTGGCGCTACTGGCAGGCACGCAGCCTGGAGCTGGCCCAGCCGAACAACCCGCAGATCCCGCTGTTGTACAAGACCGTCGCCCGTGAACGCGACTTCTACGGCTTCCTGGCGGCCGACCGGGCGCAAACGCCCTACCAGCTGAACAACAAACCGTTGGTGCTGAGCCAGCAGGTGATCAACAAGGTTCGCAATACCCCGGGTATTCGCCGCGCGCTGGAATTCCATGCCCGCGGCCAGATCGTCGAAGGCCGCCGCGAGTGGTACCACGTCAGCCGTCATTTCAACCGCGACGAGATGGTCGCCCAGGCGCGCCTGGCCTATGACCTGCGCTGGTACTTCCCGGCGATTCGCACCATCAGCCAGGCGCAATACTGGGACGACTTGGACATCCGCTTCCCCATGGCCCACCGCGACACGCTGGTACGCGAGGCCAAAGTACGTGGGCTGCATTCAAGCTGGGTATTCGCCATTACCCGCCAGGAAAGCGCCTTCATGGAAGACGCCCGTTCCAGCGTCGGGGCCAGCGGCCTGATGCAACTGATGCCGGCGACCGCCAAGGAGACAGCGCGCAAGTTCAACATACCGTTGGCCTCACCGTCGCAAGTGCTCAACCCGGACAAGAACATCCAATTGGGGGCGGCCTACCTGAGCCAGGTGCACGGGCAGTTCAACGGCAACCGGGTGCTGGCCTCCGCGGCGTACAACGCAGGTCCCGGGCGGGTGCGCCAATGGCTCAAGGGCGCCAAGCACCTGAGCTTCGATGTCTGGGTGGAGTCGATTCCCTTCGATGAGACACGGCAATATGTGCAGAACGTGCTGTCTTATTCGGTCATCTACGGGCAGAAGCTGAACTCGCCGCAGCCGTTGGTGGATTGGCACGAGCGGTATTTTGACGGTATGTGATGGGGTGGGCTACTCGACAGTCGCTACTTGGATCGTCGTTGGGGCTATCGCCGGCAAGCCGGCTCCCACGGAGTGGGCCGTGGGCCTTGCCGGCGATAGGTTGCACAGCAGCCTCATCCCTGAGCCCCGTTCGCGATGGACACCACCGGGCCAGGCAAACGCAGGGGCCCGCAGCCCAAACCTACTCGAGCACCTCAACCGCCATCCCCACCCGCAGCTCCCCGCTGCCATCCACCGCCAGGTTCTGCCCGAACAACACATCCCCCTCGCGCTCACGGAACGTCTTCAACGTCGTCAAAGGCTCCCGATCCGCACTGCGCTCCCCGGTCGCCGGGTCCAGGGTCGTCAGGATGCAGCGTACGCTGGGCTTGAGCACCCGGAAAACCAGGTCGCCGATACGAATCCGCTTCCACCCGTCCTCGGCAAACGGCTCAGTCCCCGACACCACTAGGTTCGGCCGGAACCGCAACATCTCCATGGGCCGCCCGATCCGTCGATTCAGCTCATCGAGCGACCCCTGCCCGATCAACAGCAAAGGAAACCCGTCCGGGAACGCCGCACGGTCACTGTTGAACCCGTAGCCACTGGGCAAGTAACGGGCCCGCTGTTCAGGGCAATACACCAGGCGCACCGGCTTGCCGAGCAGCTCGCTCAACCAGGCCGCGGCAACATCACCGGCATCGGGCACGCGCAAGGTGTCGCGCCAGATGGTCACTCCCCGCAGCGCCTCGTCGGCAGGTGGTACAGGCACCGTAATCGACGCCAGCCCCGATGCTTCGAGCAGCAATTGGCCATCTACGCCATAACGGGCCTTGAGCTGCCCAAGCCGTGGCCAGGCCCGCTGGGTGAGGAAGCGCCCGTTGCCCTCCTCCACCACCATCCAGCGCCGGTCGCCCTGCAGGCCCAGCAAGTCTACCGCCGAAGCCTCAAGGCTCTGGGCCTGCCCCGATTTCACCGGGTACCGATACAACGCACTCAAAAACATCCCTGCCCGCCTCGTGCCAGTCGAAAGCGCAAGCTTATACCCGGCAGCGGCCTGCAATCACTAGGCGGTGGCCACATCCAGCATCAGCCGTTGGTGGACCACGTCCACCAGGCGGTCAGGCTGGAACTTGGACAGGAAATTGTCGCAGCCGACCTTCTTGACCATCGATTCGTTGAAACTGCCCGACAATGAGGTATGCAGCACCACATGCAGCCCACGCAGACGGGCATCGCTGCGAATCTCCGTGGTCAGCCGGTAACCGTCCATTTCCGGCATTTCCGCATCGGTGAACACCATCAGCAGCTTTTCGCAGACATCCTCCCCCGCATCGGCCCAACCCTTGAGCATGCGCAAGGCCTTCAGGCCGTCACTGGCCACATGCAGCTTCATGCCCAGCTGGGACAAGGTCTCGCGTAATTGCACCAAGGCCACGCTGGAGTCGTCCACCAGCAATACCTCACGCCCTCGGGCCCGTGCCAGGACCGGGTCGTCGAGCTTGTCTCGGGACACGCGCGTGTTATAGGGCACGATCTCGGCCAGTACTTTCTCCACATCGATCACCTCGACCAGTTGCTCATCGACCCTGGTGATCGCCGTCAGGTAATGCTGGCGCCCGGCACTGGACGGCGGCGGCATGATCGCTTCCCAATTCATGTTGACGATGCGATCGACACCACCGACCAGGAACGCCTGTACCGAGCGGTTGTATTCGGTGACGATGATCGTGCTGTCCGGGCCCGGCTGCAGCGGGCGCATGCCAATCGCCTGGGACAGATCGATCACCGGCAGCGTCTGCCCGCGCAGGTTGACCACGCCGCACACGAACGCATGGCGTTGCGGCATCAATGTCAGCTTGGGCAGCTGCAATACTTCCTGGACCTTGAACACATTGATGGCGAACAACTGGCGGCCCGCCAGGCGGAACATGAGAATCTCCAGGCGGTTCTCACCCACCAATTGCGTTCGTTGGTCGACCGTGTCGAGAATGCCAGCCATTGGAAACCCCCAGGCTTGAGTCGGTGAATGATGTCATCTGCCCTGTATCGGCGGCTCGGGCAGCAGCTTGACCTATTACAGGAAAATGCATGATGCCTAATTGATATCAATTTACCATCATGCTTTACTGCCGATAGGCCTCCTACCCCCCGCCTTTGCGCCCTCGCCTCAAAAACCATCAGGGTTTCCCCTAGTGGCAATCGGGTGCGACCTGATTTTCCCCGTATCCGTTAGCCATTAATGTGACGCCTTTCTCATTGCATGAATGGAGTCAGGCTTTGCTAGCGACAGTCTCGGTGTTGCCAACCGCGTGTCCAGCCCTGCGCGCAGGGGCGTCATGATGGACAGCGCACCACTGAACAATGGCGCCCTGCAGGATTTCCTTGTGGATGCACAGGTGTGGCTGACAAAGTCGCTGGAATGCCTGCAACACCTCGAGCTGATCCACAACGATCCCGATGCCTGCCTCTGCCTGAATGAAACCCTCGAGACCCTCGCCCGTCGCGCCAACCTGCTGGGCCTGGTCGAACTTGCCCATTACACGGCCACCTTGCAACGGTTGCTCGAGCCTGCCTGCCAGCAACGGCACCTGGGCAGTGAAGCCTTGAGTGCACTGCATGCGTGCTTGAACCTGCTGGCGTGGCAGTTGGAGCTGGTGGACGCCTCGACCGGCCGCCTCGGCCTGGATACCGAGGAGCAACATCTGCTGCTGGGCGAACTGGCCAATGCCCTGGGCCAACCCTTCCCCGCACTGTGCGGCCCTTGCCAGGCCCGCGGCGAGGTCTGCGCCCACTCACATCCCGCCCAGGCGATATCCAGGCCCTCCGACAGCCTGAACAGCCCCCGGCATTGATGTGCTTGCCCAGGCATGTGGGTTTGCTCCAAACCCATCGCCATGCATACGATTCAGAACCCGACATAACGCCACTTGCGCCCGACAATACCGGGCTTCCAGGTCATTACCCAGCAGCGACCAAATGAACCTGAAGTGATACCATGCCCGCAATCGAATGCACGCGTAGCGGGTATTGTCCAATTGGATGGACACCTTCGATGACTGTTGAACGCAGGATGCCAAAGCCTCTGATCACCCCCATGCAAGGCCTCCAAGAGCAATAATTCAGTGGCTTTTCTACCTATGTCCCCACGCTTTAAAACTCCATCGCGTTGCCGCTACCGCGCCACCTTGCTGCGCTGGACGACCGCGTTGATATGCGTGGCCTCCCTACTTGCCAACCTGGTGCTGAGCCTGCGCGGGCAGCCGCTGCCTGCCAGCCTGTTGCTCCTGCAACTGCTCGCCTTGGCCGGCGTTCTTTGGCACTGGCGTCAATGGGGGCGCTCGATCACCCTTCAGCCAGCGGAATTAGCCGATCGCATGCTCAAGGTGCAGGAAAGCGAACGCCAACGCCTGAGCCGCGAGCTGCATGACGACATCGGCCAACTACTCACGGCCGCCAAGCTCCAGGTCGACTGGCTACAGCGGCGCATGCCTGCCGACCTGCAGGCGCATTGCGAGACGTTGCGCAGGACCCTGGACAACACCTTGGGCAATGTGCGCGACGTCTCCGCCCTTCTCAACCCGCGCCAGCTGGCCAGCCTGGGCCTGGAAGCCAGCCTGCGCGCCCACTTGCTGCGTACGCTGGAAAACAGCGAGGTACATTGGAGCCTTCAATGCCACCAACGCCTGGAAGGCATCTGCGAGGACGTTTCCATGGCGGCATTCCGTATCACCCAGGAAGCCGTCACCAACATGTTGCGCCACGCCAACGCATGCAACCTCACGATTAGCCTGCAGCGGACCCCCGCCGGCCTTGCCCTGTCAATCCAGGACGACGGTTGCGGTTTCGTCCCAGCCAGCGACCCCGCCGAGGCAGGCCAGCGTGGCATGGCGGGCATGCTGGAACGCGCCACGGCCTTGCAGGGCAGCCTGACCATCACCAGCCAGCCCGGCCAAGGCACTCGTATCGACGCCTTGTTCCCTTGGCCACCGCGCACCGAAGAACGAGCCAGGATCTCTACCTCCCATGACCTGTAGATTGCTGCTGGTGGACGACCACTCGCTGATCCGTGCCGGCGTGCGCGCCCTGGTGTCCGATATTCCCGGCTATGCGGTGGTCGGCGAGGCTGACGATGGCAGCCAATTGCTGGAAATGGTCCAGCGCCTGGTGCCGGACATCGTCCTGCTGGATATTTCGATGCGTTCGACCAGCGGCCTGGATGCGCTGAACCAGCTGCGAGCAAACGACCTTGCCTGCAAAGTGCTGATACTTTCCATGCACACCGACCCCGACCTGATCATGCGCGCCCTGGAGAGTGGCGCCCATGGCTACCTGCTCAAGGACACCACGGCCAACGAACTGGAACAGGCCCTGGCCGCCTTGCGCAGTGGCGAGCGCTACCTGAGCCCGGCCATCGCCCACACAGTGATCAACCAGGCGCTGCTGCGCGCTCAGGACGGCAAGCAACCAGCCGTTGACCGCCATAACCTGACGGCGCGCCAGCTGGAAATCCTACGCCTGATCGTGCGCGGCAAGTCGACCCGAGAGATCGCCAGCGGCCTAGGCCTGTCGATCAAGACCGTCGAAACCCACCGCTCGCAAATCATGAAACGCCTGCAGATCTATGACGTCGCGGGCCTGGTACTGTTTGCCGTACGCGAGAAGATCATCAGCCTGGACGACTGAGTACTGGCGAGTCCGCCGGCAAGTGCAGGCGCAATGCACCAGGGCTTGCCTCGAAGCGCAAGCTGTCGGCCTGCAGCGGTTCACCATCGAGGTTGATGTCCAGTCCCTGGGAGCTTTTGATTTCGACCCAAGGCAGACGGGCCCGGACGAACAGCCCCTCGCCAGCCAGCAATTCACGCAATGCCCCGACCATCTCCTGGGGCGCGGGCAAGATGCCGATATCCAGCAAACCATCGTCGACCACTGCATCGGGGCACAATACATGCCCGCCACCGGCCTGACGGCCGTTGCCGATGCCCAGCGCCAATAAATCGCCTTGCCAATGGAAGCCCGGCCCTTGCAGCTCCACCGAGGCCGCTTGCAGCTCGCTGAAGCGTGACAAGCCCGTGAACAGGTAAGCCGCAGCGCCCAGAACCTTCTTCAGGTCTTCCGACGTATTGGCCGTCACCTGGCTGCCGAAACCGCCAGTGGCCATGTTGAGAAACAGCTGGTCGCCCACTTTGCCCAGGTCTACCGCCTGTGCCGGCTGTTCCAGCAGGTTCAATGCAGCCTCGGGCTCCAGCGGTACCCCTGCGGCCTTGGCAAAGTCGTTGGCCGTACCCAGGGGCAGCAGCGCCAGGCTGGCCGAGTGTCCGGCCTGGCCCATGGCCTCGGCGACATCGCGCAAGGTGCCATCCCCACCACCAGCAACCACGTGTGAATAACCGGCGGCCAAGGCTTCGCCGACTAACCGCTGGGCGTCGCCCGCCTCCCAGGTCAAGCGCACATCCAGCACCCAGCCGCGCTCACGCAGGGCGCCCACAGCACTGCGTACTTCTTCGTTCATGGCTTGCTTGCCATGCAGGATCAACATTGCCTTGCGCTCGCCCATCATCCCTACCCTCGCCTTATCGCCTCCAATCTCGACCACGGCTGACCCACAATGGTTGCATGGCCAGACGCCCCATAATCGACAAAAACTTGGCTACCCCGACCAACTACCTGGCGACATGGCCATTTTATTGACTATGCTCATGCCATATCCCCTGGCTGTACAGCGTACCAGCCGTCGACGAGGTAGCGGGGCCATGCGCATACTCTGGACACTGCCCTACCTGCCCTGGCCCACCACCAGCGGCAGCAAGACCCGGCAATATCACCTGCTGCGCGAACTGTCGCGCCAGGGCCACCGGATCACCTTGCTGGCGCAGTCGAAGGTGCCGCTCGGCGATGCCGCCCGGGACATGCTGGAACCCTTGGTCGAGCGCTTGATCGTGCTGCCCCGACGCCCTCTGCACAGCCCGCTCAACCTGTTGGCCTCGCCGATCATCGACTACCCCATGCGGGCCATCATCCATGGCCTGGCGCCTTGCCTGCGACACCGCTTCGAACAGTTGCTGGACGAACCCTGGGATGTGATCCAGGTCGAGCACAGCTACAGCTTCCAGCCCTTCGAAAAAGCCCTGCAAGCCCGCCGCCTGCCCTTCATGCTCACCGAGCACAACCTAGAGTCGGTGATGGGCACCGCCTGTCATGACCGGCTGCCATTGTGGCTACGCCCCCTCAATGCCTTCGACCGCTGGCGCTACCGGCGCTGGGAGCAGCGCGTGTTGCGCCAGCCCAGCGAAGTGGTGGCCGTCAGTGCCCATGATGCCGAATGGATCGGACAGATCAGCGGCCGGTCGGTGAATGTGGTGGTCAATGGCGTCGATTGTGACTATTACCAGGACGTACGCCCGGCCTACCGCAGCCAACGGCTGCTGTTCGTAGGCAATTTCGAATACGGCGCCAACCTGGAAGCCATCGAATGGGCGCTGGAAGAGATCCTGCCGCAAGTGTGGATGAGCAACCCGGCCGTGCGCTTGGCCATCGCCGGGCACGCGCTGCCGGCCAGCTGGAAGCTGCATTGGAACGACCCGCGCATCGAATGGATCGGCTATCGCCCGGATCTGCGGGACCTGCAACGGCGCTCGGCACTGTTCTTCGCGCCGCTGCGCTATGCCGGCGGCTCCAAGGTGAAGATCCTTGAAGCCATGGCCGCCGGGTTGCCGGTGCTGACCACCAGTAAGGGGGCGTCGGGCCTGGCGATCAACAGCGGCGAGCACTACCTGGGCAGCGATGACAGCGGCCAGCTGGCACTGTTGATCACGCAATTGCTCAACCAACCCTGGCGCATGTGTCAACTGGGCGAGACAGGCCGCCAATTCGTCCGCCAGCGCCACGATTGGAGCGTCGCGGCGCAGCAATTGATGAATGTGCACATGCGCCTGAGCCAGTTGGGGCCGGTCGAGGCTTCGTCGCTGGACAACGCGCTGCTCGGCCGCTCAGTCAAGTAGCTCGCTGAAAGGAATGAACGACACGATGTCACCCTGGCGCAACGTGGTGCCCTCACGCACCTCCACCAGCCCCTCGGCCCAGGCCGCGCTACGCAGCACGCCGGAGCTCTGGTTCTTGTAGATGCGTGCCTGGCCGTCTTCGATCCGCGCCCGCAGGTATTCGCGCCGGCCTCCCGGCTTGGGCCAGTCGAAGCCGGCCGGCACGTTGAAACGCAGCGCAGCGACCTGCGCCACGCCTTGGCGGCGCAGCAGGTAAGGCCGCGTCAGCAAGGCGAAGGTCACCAGGGTCGACGCCGGGTTGCCTGGCAAGCCGATCACCGGGACACCGCGAAAATGCCCAAAGGTCAACGGCTTGCCCGGCTTGATGGCCAGCTTCCACAACGCCAGCTCGCCCGCTTCGCGCAGGGCCATGCCCAGGTAGTCGGCCTCGCCAACCGAGACACCGCCGCTCGACAGAATCAGGTCGACGTCACCCAGACCGGCCAGGCATTGGCGAGTGCGCTGCAGGTCATCGGCGAGGATGCCCACGTCCACCACTTCGCAGCCCAGACGCTGCAACCAACTGGCCAGCAAACGCCGATTGCTGTTGTAGATTTGCCCAGGGCCCAACGGCTGGCCAGGCTCGACCAGCTCGTCACCCGTGGACAGCACGGCGACGCGCACCTTGCGCACCACCTCGAGCCGGGCATGGCCCAAGGTTGCCGCCAACCCCAGCTGGATAGGCCCAAGCCGCGTGCCAGCCGCCATCACCTGTTCGCCTACGCGAGCCTCCTGCCCTTGTGGGCGTACGTTCTGCCCTGGTTTGAGCGGCTCAAGGAAACGCACCTGACCGGTTTGCAGCACCTCCGTGTTTTCCTGCATCTCGACGCAGTCGGCTCCCTCGGGCAGCGGCGCGCCGGTAAAGATCCGTGCACAAGTACCCGGCTGCAGCGGCGCAGGGGCATGGCCGGCGAAGATACGTTGGCTCACTGGCAAGGGCTCACCCTGCCAATCCGCCAGGCGCAGGGCATAACCGTCCATGGCACTGTTCGGCCAGGGCGGCAGGTCGAGCTCGGCGACCACCTCTCGGGCTAGCACCCGCCCCTGGGCATCGGCCAGGGCCACGCTTTCCGAACCCTTGATCGGCGCGGCCTCGGCCAGCGCGAGCAAGCGCTCCAGGGCCTCTTCCACCGCCATCAGTGGGCGGGCTTTGCCGACCTCAACCACGGCTTTCACAGGCCGCTGCCTGTTTCAGGTGCGGTACGAAGTTACAGGGGCGATGGCGGGCATCGAGCTGCTCGGCCAGGATGCCGTCCCACCCAGTGCGCACCGCGTTGGTCGAGCCCGGCAGACAGCACACCAGGGTGCCGTTGGCCAGGCCCGCCAAGGCGCGGGACTGCACGGTGGAGGTGCCGATGTCGGCCACGGATATTTGCCGGAACAGCTCGCCGAAGCCCTCGACCTGCTTGTCGAGCAAGCAAGCGACCGCTTCCGGCGTGCTGTCACGGCCGGTGAAACCAGTACCGCCTGTGATCAGCACCACCTGCACCTGGTCATCGGCGATCCAGGTGGCGACCTGGGCGCGGATCTTGTACAGGTCGTCCTTGAGCAGCACGCGGGCCGCCAGGCGATGGCCCGCCGCGTTCAGGCGGTCGACAAACAATTGGCCGGACGTGTCGGTCTCGAAGGTGCGGGTATCGCTGACCGTGAGCACGGCGATATTCAGCGGCACGAAAGGGGTGTCTGCCTTGGCTTTCATGGGAGTCCGTCGCAGGAAAGGGAAGATGGTCGCTGTTATATCACAGGCCACCGCGACGCCGCCGTTGTTCTCGGTCAATGCCTGCGCAATGGCGCTATGCTGCACTGTGCAAGGAACTTTGCGTGGACGCCTGGCGTCCTACTAGACATCAAGCACGATCGTACTGGAGAAACACAATGATTCAACGGACCCTTCCCGCTTTCCTGCTCGCCCTCGGCCTTGGTGCCCTCGCTGGCTGCGCATCGCCGACCGTCATCACCCTCAATGATGGCCGCGAGGTCCAGGCAGTGGACACCCCTTCGTATGACGAAGACTCCGGTTTCTACGAATTCGAGCAGCTCGACGGCAAGCGCACCCGCATCAACAAAGACCAGATCCGCACCGTCAAAGAGCTGTGATTTGAACGGCCTTTTTCGGCAAACACTCTTTTTGCAACAAGGGGTTGCGTCGAAAAATGCGATGCAGTAGGATTTTGTTCATCGGAGTGTAGCGCAGCCAGGTAGCGCGTCTCGTTCGGGACGAGAAGGCCGCAGGTTCGAATCCTGTCTCTCCGACCAAATCCTATCCAAGAAGCCCGCCTCGAGCGGGCTTTTTGTTGTCTTCGGAAAAGCTGGGGCCTGCGGCCCAATCGCGGGACAAGCCCGCTCCCACACAGAGCCTGCAATGGCCGCAACCGCAGCAAAGCAGCATGCCCCTTTAGCAGCCCATCGCCGGCAAGCCGGCTCCCACAGGGGCAACGCTGCCCTCAAGGCTGACGCGTTACTTGTGGGAGCCGGCTTGCCGGCGATGGGCGTGCAGCGCCCCTTATCCTTAACTGACAGGCATTACCCTGAAGGGACGTTCTTCGCTACAGCGTTACTGCACCGTGACCGCTTCGGCCACCGCCTCTTCCGGCTGCACCGGAACGTACAGCAGCTGCAGACGCGCACTGCTCCATTCACGGGTCTTGTTGGTCAGCTCGAGGTTGTTGTTCAGCTTCTGGCCATAGGTCGGCACGATTTCCTTGAGCTTGGCTTGCCATTCAGGACTCTGGACGCGGTCCTTGAAGGTCTTTTCCAGTACCGTCAGCATGATCGGCGCCGCGGTGGAAGCACCTGGCGAAGCCCCCAGCAGCGCGGCGATGGTGCCGTCCTGAGAAGCCACCACCTCGGTGCCGAACTGCAGGATGCCGCCGTGCTCAGGGTCCTTCTTGATCACCTGAACACGCTGGCCGGCCTGCAGCAGCTTCCAGTCCTCGTTCTTGGCGTTGGGGAAGTATTCGCGCAGGGCGTTCATGCGGTCATCGAAGCTGAGCATCAGCTGGCCCATCAGGTAGGTGCTCAGGTCGATATTGTCGATACCGGCATTCATCATCGGCATGATGTTGTGCGTGGTCAGCGACGCGAACATGTCCAGCAGCGAGCCATTCTTCAGGTATTTGGTGGAGAAGGTCGCGAACGGGCCGAACAGCAGCACTTCCTTGCCGTCGATCATGCGGGTATCCAGGTGCGGTACCGACATCGGCGGCGCACCGACCGAGGCCTTGCCGTACAGCTTGGCCTTGTGGCGAGCGACGATGTCCGGGTTGTCGGTCATCAGGAACTGGCCACCGACCGGGAAGCCCGCATAGCCTTCGGCTTCCGGAATACCGGACTTCTGCAGCAGCTTGAGGGCACCACCACCGGCACCGATGAACACGAACTTGGCGTTGACGCTGGTCTCCTTGCCACCGTTGGCCAAGTCCGCCACCACCACGTTCCAGCTGCCGTCGTCGTTGCGCACGATATCGCGCACTTCATGGCGCAGGTGCACCTGGACGTTGGGGTTGCGGGTCATCGAAGCGAACAGCTGGCGGGTGATCTCGCCGAAGTTCACGTCGGTGCCGATGGCCATGCGGGTGGCGGCGACCTTCTGCTCAGGCGAACGGCCTTCCATCACGATCGGTACCCACTTGCGGATCTGCTCGTGGTCTTCGGAGATCTCCATGCCGCGGAACAGCGAGCTGTGCTGCAGGGCCTCGACGCGCTTGTGCAGGAAGGCGACGTTCTCATCCCCCCAGACGAAACTCATGTGCGGCACGTTGTTGATGAACGACTTCGGGTTGCTCAGCACGCCCTGCTCGACCTGATAGGCCCAGAATTGCTTGGAGACCTCGAACTGCTCGTTGACGTTGACCGCCTTGCTGATGTCGATCTTGCCGTCCTTGCCTTCGCTGGTGTAGTTCAGCTCGCAGAAGGCCGAGTGGCCGGTACCGGCGTTGTTCCAACCGTTGGAGCTTTCCTCGGCGACTTGGTCCATGCGCTCGTAGACGTCGACTTTCCAGTTCGGCTCGAGCTCGGTGAGGTAGGTACCCAGGCTCGCACTCATGATGCCGCCGCCGATCAGCAGGACGTCGACGGACTTTTCCGGCTCACCGGGCTTGGAGCAGCCGATGACGCTCAGGCACAGGAGCGTCAGCAGGATTTTTTTCATAGTTCAATCCAATTGAAGTGAAGTGGCTGGCGTTGCCCTGCCCCCGCGATGCACGCCCGGTTGTTGTTCTGGCTCGCGCGGCCTTCGCGTCAGCGACGCGTCATCCTGCGGCAACTGGCCTGCAGGACCGATGAAGGTCGACGCCTGGGGTTTCGATGGGTCGGGACAGGATTGCCATGGGCCTTGGCCCGGCTCGCCCTAAAGCAGGAGTTGTGCCAGTTTCACCAAGACCAACGGCTAATAGCTAGGACGTGTGGTCGCACCCCATCTTTAGCGGTTTCGCTGGCGGCAATCCGCCACATTACGTTGCCCTTTCGGCCTGCAAGTGGCGGTTTTCCCCCGCCCGGTGTGCCTTCGCCTTCTGTAGGCGCGGGTAGGCGAAACGGCCTTCTCAGGCACTGAGCCGGGACGTGACTTGGAACTGGAAGCACACCAGAGCGATCAGCAACATCACCGCCAGGCTACCGCCGAGTAGGGTGAGGATTTGCACTCTGAGGGACGGCGAGATAGTTTCCAGCCATTGCTACAAAAATGTTACAACCGCGCAAAGCGTCTAGCCCGGGCCGAACTGCAGGGCAGCCAAGCGCGCATACAACGGGCTTTGCTCGATCAGTTGGCGGTGGCTGCCCACCGCCACCACACGCCCATGGTCGATCACCGCGATGCGCTCGGCGTGCTGAACCGTGGCCAGGCGGTGGGCGATGACCAGGGTGGTGCGCCCGGCCATCAGGGGCGGCAATGCCTGCTGGATCAGGTGTTCACTCTGGGCGTCGAGGGCACTGGTGGCTTCATCGAGCAACAGAATCGGCGCATCCAGCAGCAGCGCACGGGCGATCGCCAAGCGCTGGCGCTGGCCGCCGGAGAGCCCTAGGCCACCCTCCCCCAGGAGAGTCTGATAACCCTGGGGCAACTGCTCGATGAATTCATGGGCATGGGCGCTGCGTGCTGCCGCTTCGACCTCGGCCAGGCTGGCTTCGGGCCGTCCGTAGCGGATATTGGCTTCGACGGTACCGCGAAACAGCGCCGGGTTCTGGGCCACCAGGGCAAACTGGCGACGCAGGTCGTCTGGATCCAGTTCGGTGATCGCCTGCCCATCGAGCAGAATCTGCCCACCCTGCGGGTCGTAGAAGCGCAGCAACAGGTCGAACAACGTGGATTTACCTGCCCCTGAAGGCCCAACCAGCGCCACGGTCTGCCCCGGCTCGACGACCAGGTCCAGGCCATCGATGGCTGCCACGCCCGGGCGAGACGGATAGGCGAAATGCAGATCGCGCAACTCTATGCGGCCGCTGGACCGCCCCGCTGCCAAGGCGGTCGCATGCGCCGGTGGCAGGATCGCGCTGCGGGCCGCCAGCAGTTCGGCAATGCGCTCGGCTGCTCCGGCGGCGCGCTGCAGCTCACCGATCACCTCGCTGAGCGTACCAAAGGCACTGCCGACAATCAGGCTATAGAACACGAAAGCGGCCAGCTCTCCCCCGGAGATACGCCCAGCGATGACGTCCATGCCGCCGACCCACAGCATCACCCCGACCGCGCCAAGCACCAGTACGATTACCAGCGTGATCAGCCAGGCGCGTTGGGCAATCCGCCGCCGGGCCACGGCGAAGGCCGCCTCTACCGTATCGGCGAAACGCTCACGATCCAACGCCTGGTGGTTGTAGGCTTGCACGGTCTTGATCTGCCCCAGGGTCTCGGCCACATAGCTGCCCACGTCGGCCACCCGGTCCTGGCTCTGGCGCGACAGGCTGCGCACCCGCCGACCGAACAACAAGATCGGCGTCAACACCAGCGGCAGCGCCAATACCACGATGCTGGTCAACTTGGGATTGGTGACGAACAGCAACGCAACGCCACCGATCACCATCAGGGCATTACGCAGGAACATCGACAGCGACGAGCCGATCACCGATTGCAGCAAGGTGGTATCGGCGGTCAGCCGCGACTGGATTTCCGAGCTGCGGTTGTCTTCGAAGAAGCCCGGATGCAAGCCGATCAGGTGGTCGAACACGGCCCTGCGGATATCCGCCACACAACGCTCGCCGATCCACGAGACCAGGTAGAACCGGCTGAACGTGCCGATCGCCAGCGCCAACACCAGCAGCAGGAACAGGCCAATGGTCTGGTTCAGCTGGTGGGGAGAGCGGGTCATGAAACCTTGATCGACCAGCAGGCGGATACCCTGCCCCATCGACAAGGTGATGCCGGCGGTGACCACCAGCGCCATTAAGGCCAACACCACCTGCTTGCGGTACGGGTGAATGAACTGCCAGGCCAGGCGCAAGGCGCGGCGTTGGCGGGAAGAAACCGGTTCGAGCATGAAAGGACCATCCGCGTGCCAGAAGACTGCACACTACCACTCATCCGCTCGAACGGAACTGCCAGCGCTCGCTGGGCATCGTGTACAGAACGAAGCGCAGCGATGGAAAGCATAGGCCGACCCCTATGCGCTTTCGATCTAATAGCCCTCTGGAGCTTTATCCCACTTTCTGGTGGACTATCCCTGTCGCGACGCCAGGGAGCTGTCACAGGCCAGTCACGGCACCGGGGTTATCCTGAGCTTGAACCTGATGAGGAGACAGGACATGAGCTTGCAACACAGCAGCGAAGCACCGAAGACCACCCACCAGCCGCAACCGAAGGTGTGCGGTTCGATCATCGACGCCCAGGGGCGCGAGGTACCGATCACCGAGCAGATGATCCAGCAGGCCTGCAAGGAGCTGGAGGAAAGCCGGGTGAAACAGGTGCCCAAGGCGTAAGCCAGGAATGACTTCGACCCGGCCCTTGCGCCGGGTTTTTATTGACCTTTTCGCCGGCAAGCCGGCCCCACAAGGCCGAGCGTCGCATCGATCCGGTGGGAGCCGGCTTGCCGGCGATATCATCAGCCAAGGAATGTCAGGCGAGCACGGCGCCCAGCGCATTGACCATCTGCGCCAACTGCGGCGCCTCGCCTCTCAGGCGCACTGCCAGCCCCTCGATCTCGCGTCGCTGCGGGTAGTGCTTGCGCAGCAGGTCGAACGCGGCGCGCTGTTCGGCTGGGTCTTCGCTGAGACTACGACGGAAATCGGCATCGTCACGACGCGGGTCGTACACCGCGCGGCACAGGGTCGCCAAGGCCCAGGCGGGCTCGGCGCTGGCGTCCAGCTCGACCTGCGCCAGCATTGGTGCCGGTAGCAAATCGGCCAGCTGCACCTGCTCGGGCTCGCCCCGCCAGCGGCAGAACGCCTGGTAGATCTGTGCCGTGCCGCGCTGCTTGCCATCGAGGCTGTAGCCTGCGATATGCGGCGTGGCCAAGGTGCACAGGTCGGCAAGGTCCAGGTCCACCTGTGGCTCGCCCTCCCATACGTCCAGCACCGCATGCACGTCTTCGCGATCGAGCAACAGCTCGCGCAGCGCATGGTTGTCCACCACCGGGCCACGGCTGGCATTGATCAGCCAGGCGCCTGCCCGTAGGCGCGCCAACTGCTGCGCACCCAACAGGTGCCAGGTCGGGTGTTCGCCGCCGCGCTGCAACGGGGTGTGCAGGCTGATCACGTCACAGGTTTCGAGCAGGGTATCGAGGCTGACGAAATCCCCGCCCTCCTGCGCCTGGCGGGGCGGGTCGCATACCAGCACCTTCCAGCCCAGGCCATGCAGCACACGCACCAGGCGCTCGCCCACCTGCCCGGCGCCAACCACACCATACACCCGCTCGCCCAGCGTGGCGCCATCGAGTTCGGCCAGGGTCAGCAGGCTGCCCAGTACATAGTCCACCACGCCACGGGCGTTGCAGCCTGGCGCGCTGCTCCAGTGGATGCCAGCCTGGGCGAAGTAATCGAGGTCGAGGTGGTCGGTGCCGATGGTGCAGGTACCGACGAAACGTACCTGGCTGCCTTCAAGCAGATGCCGGTCGACTCGGGTCACCGAACGCACCAACAGCACGTCGGCGTCCTTGACGCAGGCCGCGTCGATGCTGCGCCCGGGATAGCGGCGGATCTCGCCGAACCCGGCGAAGAAGGCATCGAGCAGCGGGATATTCTCGTCGGCAACTATCAGCATGGCGCTCTCCTGTCAGGGGAGCGCAGTGTAGGCCCTCTGCGGGGCGCGATCCAGCGGGCTCAGTCGGCCTTCTTGCGGATCCAGTACAGGTAGGTGCCGCCCTGCTCCTGCTGCTCCAGCAGTTCATGGCCGAGGAAGTTGCAGAACTTGGGGATGTCGCGACGGGTCGAGGGGTCGGTGGCGATGACCTTGAGCAGGCCTCCGGCGGCCAGGTCACGTACATGCTGGTGCAGCATCATCACCGGCTCCGGGCAATTCAGGCCGGTGGCATCAAGGACGGCGTCAGGGGTGAAATCGGTCATGGGGGACTCCAAATGATGGGCCATTGTCGCGCATCGGGCGCCAGGCTCCAAGGGGGGATCGGCTACCCCACAGGCTGGCTCCTGCCCTGGAGCGGGCCTGGCCCGCTATCGAGTGCCAAGCGCTTGCCAGGCGGCCGCGATGACAGCGTTCAACGCGGCTTGAGGTCCAGGCGTCGCAAGTGGCAGGTGACTTCCTCACGATCGTGGTACAGCTGCTTGCAGGCGATCGTCACCTTGATCTTGCGGGCCTTGAAGCTCGCCTCGATCCGGTCGAGCAGCCGACGCACCTCGGCATAGCGCTGCTTCATCGGCAACTTGAGGTTGACCACGGCCTCACGGCACAGACCCTCGCCCAGCCAGGTCTCGATCAGCGCCGCAGTGCGCGCAGGCTTCTCGACGATATCGCAGACCATCCAGTCCACCGTCTGCCGCGGTTGCCAGGTGAAGCCATCGGCCATCAAGTGCTGGACCAGGCCGGTGTCCATCAGGCTTTCGGCCATGGGGCCGTTGTCGATGGCGGTCACCAGCATCCCGCGCTTGACCAACTGGTAGGTCCAGCCACCAGGCGAAGCCCCCAGGTCGACGCCGGTCATGTCATCGTTCAGGCGTTGGTCCCACTGGTCGCGCGGGATGAACTGGTGCCAAGCCTCTTCCAGCTTGAGGGTCGAGCGGCTCGGCGCCTCGCGTGGAAACTTCAAGCGCGGGATGCCCATGGGCCAAAGCGCCGAATTGTCAGCCTCGGCCAGGCCGACGAAGACCCGCCGACCACTGATGAACGTCAGCAGTAGGCGCGGCCCGCCCGTCTTCTCCACCAGGCGCCCGGCCTTTTCCAGCGCTTTGCGCAGCGGCACCTCGAACTTGCGGCAGAACGTCGATAGCTCCTTGCCTTCGTTGCTGTCGAGCACCTCGAGCCACAGGCTGCCGCACACTGGGTAACCCGCCAGTTGCTCGAGCAGAACGCTGATGCGGTCGCTCTCCGGCAAGTCGACGTACAGGCCCCGGGCCCATTGGCGCGGGAAGATCAGCCGATCGAAGCGCAGCTCACGCATCAGCCGCTCGCCGCCGTCTGGCTCGGCACAGACGAATTCGGCGCAGGCGCTCTGCGGCTTGCCCTTGGCGTAGCCGGCAACCCCCAGGCGGGCGGCGTATTCGCTGATTTCGGCGCAGACCTCACCCTCGAAACCGGGCCGGCAATGCATGAACAGGGTATTCATCTCTCGCTCCACTTCGCTGGCATCGATCGCCAGCCTTGATCCGGCGCAAGGCGGGCGCCGGCAGGGCGGCGATGATAAAGGAAGATCGGAACCTGCGACACGTCCCACCGGTCCAGAATTGAGTCAGGGTCGGCAAACCGGTCTACCCTGAGCATTCAGCCAGGTCCGTGCCGTGCGGACCGTCACAGAGCGGTGACACCGGCCTGGAGTTGCCGTGCACCGGCGCAGAAGGAGTTGGCAATGCCCTCGCTCGATAGCCTGAACAGCCTCAAGACACTCAAGGTCGCAGATAAGACCTACCACTATTTCAGCCTCGCCGAGGCCGCCCGGCAGTTGGGCGACCTGCACCGCCTGCCCATGTCGCTCAAGGTGCTGCTGGAGAACCTGCTGCGCTGGGAAGACGGCAAGACCGTCAGCAGCGACGACCTGCAGGCCCTGGCCGACTGGCTCGGTGAACGCCACTCAGACCGCGAGATCCAATACCGCCCGGCGCGGGTGTTGATGCAGGACTTCACCGGGGTACCGGCCGTGGTCGACCTGGCCGCCATGCGCGCGGCCATGGCCAAGGCCGGCGGCGACCCACAGCGGATCAACCCGCTCTCGCCGGTGGACCTGGTGATCGACCACTCGGTGATGGTCGACCGCTACGCCAGCCCCGCCGCCTTCGCCCAGAACGTCGACATCGAGATGCAGCGCAATGGCGAGCGCTACGCCTTCCTGCGCTGGGGCCAAAACGCGTTCGACAACTTCCGCGTGGTGCCACCAGGCACCGGCATCTGTCACCAGGTCAACCTGGAATACCTGGGCCGCACGGTCTGGACTCGCGAAGTGGACGGCCGCACCTATGCCTTCCCTGACACCCTGGTCGGGACCGACTCGCACACCACCATGATCAACGGCCTGGGCGTGCTCGGCTGGGGCGTGGGCGGTATCGAGGCGGAAGCGGCGATGCTCGGCCAGCCCGTGTCGATGCTGATTCCCGAAGTCATCGGCTTCAAGCTGACCGGCAAGTTGCGCGAAGGCATCACCGCCACCGACCTGGTGCTGACCGTGACCCAGATGCTGCGCAAGAAGGGCGTGGTAGGCAAGTTCGTGGAGTTCTACGGCGACGGCCTGGCCGACCTGCCACTGGCCGACCGCGCCACCATCGCCAACATGGCGCCCGAATACGGCGCCACCTGCGGCTTCTTCCCGGTGGACCAAGTGACCCTCGACTACCTGCGCCTGTCCGGGCGGCCGGAGGCCACTGTGCAACTGGTGGAGGCCTATTGCAAGGAACAGGGGCTGTGGCGCCTGCCGGGCCATGAGCCGGCATTCAGCGACACGTTGTCGCTGGACATGCACGACGTCGAAGCGAGCCTGGCCGGGCCCAAGCGGCCCCAGGACCGGGTCGCGCTGACTCAGGTCAGCCAGGCCTTCGACCACTTCATCGAGCTGCAGCCCAAGCCCCTGGCCAAGGAAGTCGGTCGCCTGGAAAGCGAAGGCGGTGGCGGCGTGGCGGTCGGCAATGCCGACCAGGCCGGCGAGATCGACTACACCCATGATGGCCAGACGCACACCCTGCGCGACGGCGCCGTGGTGATCGCGGCGATCACTTCTTGCACCAACACCTCCAACCCGAGCGTAATGATGGCCGCAGGCTTGGTGGCCAAGAAGGCCGTCGAGAAGGGCCTTGCCCGCAAACCCTGGGTGAAAAGCTCCCTGGCGCCCGGCTCCAAGGTGGTCACCGACTACTTCAAGGCCGCCGGCCTTACGCCCTATCTCGACCAGCTCGGCTTCGACCTGGTCGGTTATGGCTGCACCACCTGCATCGGCAACTCCGGCCCACTGGACGAGGCCATCGAGCATGCCATTGGCTCGGCGGACCTGACCGTGGCCTCGGTGCTCTCGGGCAACCGCAACTTCGAAGGCCGCGTCCACCCGCTGGTGAAGACCAACTGGCTGGCCTCGCCTCCCCTGGTGGTCGCCTATGCCCTGGCCGGCAGCGTACGCACCGACCTGACCCGCGACCCGCTGGGCATCGGCAAGGACGGCCAGCCGGTCTACCTGCGCGACATCTGGCCCAGCCAACATGAGATCGCCAATGCCGTAGCCAAGGTCGACACGGCCATGTTCCACAAGGAATACGCCGAAGTCTTCGCCGGCGACGCGCAGTGGCAGGCCATCGAAGTGCCTCAGGCCGCCACCTATGTCTGGCAGGCCGACTCCACCTATATCCAACACCCACCGTTCTTCGACGACATCGGTGGCCCGCTGCCGCAGCTCCGCGATATCCAGGGTGCACGCATCCTCGCCCTGCTCGGTGATTCGGTGACCACCGACCACATTTCCCCGGCCGGCAACATCAAGGCCGAGAGCCCGGCCGGGCGCTACCTGCGCAGCAAGGGCGTAGAGCCCCGGGACTTCAACTCCTATGGTTCGCGGCGCGGCAACCATGAGGTCATGATGCGCGGCACCTTCGCCAACATTCGCATCCGCAACGAGATGCTGCGTGGCGAGGAAGGCGGCAACACCGTGCACGTGCCCAGCGGCGAGAAGCTGTCGATCTATGACGCGGCCATGCGTTATCAGGATGAAGGCACGCCACTGGTGGTGATCGCCGGCCAGGAGTATGGCACCGGCTCCAGCCGCGACTGGGCCGCCAAGGGCACCAACCTGCTGGGGGTCAAGGCGGTGCTGGCCGAAAGTTTCGAGCGCATCCACCGCTCCAACCTGGTGGGCATGGGCGTGCTGCCATTGCAGTTCAGGGCTGGCGAAGACCGCAAGGTCCTGGGCCTGACCGGCACCGAGCGCATCGACGTATTGGGCCTGACCGGCACGCAGATCCGCCCTGGCATGACCCTGCCGCTGCGCATCACCCGAGAGGATGGCCAGCAGCAACAGCTCGAAGTGCTGTGCCGGATCGATACGCTCAATGAAGTGGAGTACTTCAAGGCCGGCGGCATTCTCCACTACGTGTTGCGGCAATTGATCGCAGCCTAAGCCCACGACCAGGGCCGCTTCGCGGCCCTTTCTTTAGGTCCTTGTGGGAGATTCTATGGTTGTGGGCAAGTCGGCTCGCACTGGTGCAGCGCCAACCACACCCTGTGGGAGATCACCCATCCCTCCAGGGCTGCGCTGTCGCACAACGAACGAGCGGCTAGCGCAGCCTCCCTCTGTGGGAGCGGCGGTGCGGCGGTCCGACTTGTCCCGCGATCAAGGGCGAAGCCCTTGCCAGGCGACGGTGATATCGGGCCCGGCCCAATCGCGGGACAAGCCCGCTCCCACCAGGCCTGCGCTGTTTTCAGTGACACCGCCGTACCTGTGGGAGCTGGCTTGCCAGCGATAGGACCGGGGCAAGCAACTCAAGACAGTTGGCTCCCACCGGTACTTCGCCAACCACACTCTGGGAGCGACCTTATGCCCCGATGACGTGTCCTGGACGCCATCCGGTGAGTCGTACCTACCAGTCTCACCCACGACAAGGATCGCCCATGTCTCCCCCCCATTACAGCGCCCTGCTCCTGCTCGGCCTCGGCTACCTCCTGGCCTTGGCCTACGGCAGCCTTGGCCTGGCCAGCCTGCCCACCTTCATCGCCCTGCTCGGTGCCTACCTGCTGGCCCGTCGCCCGGTACGTTGGCAGCAGGTTCTTGGCCATGCCTCCTTCATCGTCCTGGCCATCGCCCTCGCCCTGCACGGGCTACCCGGTTTCCACGGCGCCAAGGTAATCGACAAAGCGGTCTTCAGCACCGGCGCCCTGCCCTTTTCCATGTACCTGAACCTGGACAAACCCCTGATCGGCTTCTGGCTGCTGCTGGCCTGCCCCTGGGTCCTGGCCTGGCGCGGTCGAACCTGGGCCCCGAGCTTGGCAATGACTTTTCCCGCCATCGTGCTCGTCTGCCTGGGCGGTGCCTGGGCTGCAGGGCTGGTGGCCTGGGCACCGAAATGGCCGGACCAGGCCTGGATCTGGCTGCTGAACAACCTGCTACTGGTAAGCCTGACGGAAGAACTACTGTTTCGGGGATACCTCCAGGGCGGCCTGCAACGACTGTTCGGCCATGCCAACCTGGCCCTGCTTGCCAGCGCGCTGTTGTTCGGCCTGGCGCACCTGGGCGGCGGCTGGCAGTGGTTCTGCCTGGCCAGCCTAGCCGGCATCGGCTATGGCCTTGCCTATCGCCATGGCGGGCTGGTCGCCGCGGTGCTGTGTCACTTCGGCCTGAACCTGGCGCATTTCGCGGGCTTCACCTATCCAATGCTATCGCCCTACGCAATCCATTAAATAAACACTCAATAAAAGTCCGGGCATGCCGATACCAATCCAAAGCCTTGCGGATTGAGCCCCATGCGTAACAACCAGCCCATTACCCAGAGAGAACGGACATTTCCTGCCGAGCAGCGGTTGATTTCCACCACCAACGCCAAGGGCGTGATCACCTACTGCAACGATGCCTTCATCGACATCAGTGGCTTTTCCCGAGAGGAGCTCACGGGCGCGCCCCATAACCTGGTGCGCCATCCCGATGTGCCATCGGCTGTGTTCGCTCACATGTGGCAGACCCTCAAGCAGGGCCTGCCCTGGATGGGCATCGTCAAGAACCGCTGCAAGTCCGGCGACCATTATTGGGTCAATGCCTATGTCACGCCGGTGTTCGAAAAGAACCAGGTGGTCGGCTACGAGTCGGTGCGGGTCAAGCCCACGGCCGAGCAAATCCGCCGGGCCGAGGCGCTGTACCAGCGCATCAACCAAGGCAAGCCAGCGATCCCGCGCCGCGACAAATGGCTGCCGGTGCTGCAGGATTGGTTGCCGTTCATCCTGATCAGCCAGATCGGCTTTTCCATCGGCAACTGGCTTGGCCATTCCTGGGGCTTCGCCCTGGCCGCAGGCCTGTCCGTGCCGCTGGGCCTGCTTGGCCTAGGCTGGCAGCAGCGCGGCCTCAAGCGCCTGCTGCGCTTGGCCGAGCAGACCACCTCCGACCCGTTGATCGCGCAGATGTACACCGACAGCCGCGGCGTCCAGGCACGCCTGGAAATGGCCATGCTCAGCCAGGATGCGCGCATGAAGACCTGCCTGACGCGCCTGCAGGACAGCGCCGAACAGCTCAGCGACCAGGCTCGCCAGTCCGATGCCCTGGCGCACCAGAGCTCCACCGGGCTCGAGCGCCAACGCGTGGAAACCGAGCAGGTGGCCGCTGCGGTCAACCAGATGGCCGCCACCACCCAAGAGGTGGCCAACCACGTACAACGCACCGCCGACGCCACCCAGCAAGCCAACCGCCTGACCAGCCAGGGCCGTCAGATCGCCGGGGAAACCCGTGAAGCCATCGAGCGCCTGTCGGTTGCCGTTGGCGAAACCGGGCAGACCGTGACCCAACTGGCCAAGGACAGCGACGAGATCGGTGGCGTGGTGGATGTGATCAAAGGCATCGCCGACCAGACCAACCTGTTGGCCCTGAACGCAGCCATCGAAGCCGCCCGGGCGGGCGAAATGGGCCGTGGCTTCGCGGTAGTGGCCGACGAGGTTCGTCAGCTTGCCCAGCGTACCGCCGAGTCCACCGGGCAGATCCACGGCCTGATCGCCAAGCTGCAACAGACTGCCAGCAATGCAGTGCAGACCATGGAGAATGGCCATCGCCAGGCCCAGGAAGGTGTGGAACGGGTCATGGAAGCCGACCAGGCATTGGCGGGGATCAGCGAAGCGGTGGCCAACATCACCGACATGGCCACCCAGATCGCCGCCGCGACCGAAGAGCAGACTGCCGTGGCCGACGAGATCAGCCGCAACATCAGCACCATCGCCGACCTGGCCGACCAGACGGCCGAACAGGCGCAGCGTTCGGCATTGTTGAGCGAGGAACTGACCAGCACGGCCGGCAGCCAGTATTCGCTGGTGGAGCGGTTCAACCGCTGAGGCCTGTCCTGAAGCGGGGCTGCTTCGCAGCCCATCGCCGGCAAGCCGGCTCCCACCTGCCCTGCGCTGCTCAGAGACACCGTCTTACCTGAAGGTCACCCAGCGCCCCCTGTGGGAGCGGGCTCGCCCCGCGATCAAGGGCGAAGCCCTTGCCAGGCGACGGTGTTATCGGCCCCGGCCTAACCGCGGGGCAAGCCCCACAGGACCTGAAAAGTCAAGCCATACGGCCCACCCACCCCAAGCCGTCGATCACCAGTCAAGTGCCAGCCGGCTCTCGAAATAACGCACCTGCCCCGTGAACGGGTCTTCGAACCGCAAGCTCTGCGCCAACAGCTTCAAGGGACGCCGGTAGTCGTCCTCTTCGTTCGTCAGCTGCGGATAGAACGGATCGTTGCAGATCCCGGCGCCCAGGGACGCCATGTGGACCCGCAACTGGTGCGTCTTGCCGGTCACCGGCGACAGCCCGTAGCGCCACAGCTCGCCGTTCTTCTCCAACACCTCGGCCCACGTTTCGCTGTTTGCCTCCCCTTCCACTTCGTGCATGCGAAAGAAGGGCTCGCCATGTACCAGGCGGCTGCGATGCACCAACGGGAACGCCCGCTCCGGCAGCGCCGCAGCGATGGCCTGGTAGTGTTTGTCGATACGTCGCTCGGGAAAAAGCCGCTGGTAAGCACCTCGGCTCTGCGGGTTCGCCGAGAACAGCACCAGCCCCGCGGTGTGGCGGTCGATTCGATGCAACGGCACGAGGTGGGGGTTGTCCAGACGACGGATCAGGCGGCGCAGCAAGGTCTGCTCGACATATTCACCCGTGGGGGTGACGGGAAGAAAATGCGGTTTGTCGGCCACCACCAGATGCTCATCGACGTGCAGGATGGCCTCTTGTACGGGTATCGGCCTTTCGTTGGGCACTTCGCGAAAATAATGCAGGCGCATGCCCTGGCGATAGGGCAGGTCAGCAGGGATCGCCCGCCCTTCGGCGTCCAGTACCCGCCCACGGGCGAAACGGTCGAGCCACTGCTCGCGACCGATGCCCTTGAAATGATCGCTCAAACAATCGAGCACGGTCGCCCAACGGCCAGGGGGCAGGCATACGGTACTGGCTTGCTGGCGGGCGGGGTCGAAAGTTGCGGTCATGGCAAGGCTCGGGCATTCAAAGGCGGGCATTATCCGTCATGCCCGCCGGCTCAACCAGCCTGGCCGGTCAACTCGCTGTGCTCCTTCAACCAGCGCAACACCTGCACGGCCTCCCAGCGGCCCGGATCGAAGAGGGCATAGACCAGCCCTTGGTACCCCACCACATCCAGCGGGCGGTGATAGCCGGCGCGCTGGAACAGCGCCTCGATTTCGGCGAAACAGGTGTTGAAGTGGACCTTGCCGAACGGGGTGCGGTCGTCGGTCACCAGGCCTTCGAGCCGCAGTTCCAGCACGGCTTCGCTCACACGCGAAGGCGGCATGCGATTGACGCTGTATTTCAATTGCTCGACATTGAGCATGTGGCATTCCCAATACTGTATTTATATACAGCATACGGATGCCGCCACGCCTGCGTCAATCGCCTCAATGCAGCCCCGGAAGGTAACCCGTGCCTCGTCGAGCGGTCAGCACCTCCCGTCGCGGCGCCTGTACCGCCACGGCAAGATGGACCCAACTGTCATATTCCAGGATCAATTGGTCGAACACCAGGTCGCTGGCGAGGATGCGCTGAACCACCTCCCGAGGCTCTATTTCCACCACAGTGAAATCGGCGGCCAGCCCGGAAAGATGGGCACTGTTGCGAGCGCCGCCCACCCGCTGGTTGACGGCCTGGCTGCGAAACCCACTGCTGATGAGAACAGGGGCTCGACACAGCGCACGCACGCCCTCCAAGGCCTGGCACAACAGGTCAAGATTGGCCAAGGCCTGCGGGCCCGGTTTGTTGTCCAGCCCTTCGCGCGCGGCGATTTGCGAAACGGTCATTTCTGCGAGAGTGAAATGGGGGGTAATGAACATCACGTTACTCCAGGGTTCGGATCGGCCCCGAATTTTCGATCCATGCCCTGTTGGATGCAGGAGGGAGATGACTCCTACCCGAGCATTTCTTACCCCAAGAACGCCACGACCTGCTCGGCATCGAACGGCCAACCCAGTTCAGCCCCCGTGTCGCAACGTCGCAACACCGGGATGCTCAACCCATAGCGCTCGAACAAGGCCTCGCTGTCGGCAATGTCGACCAGTTCGACCAGCAGGCCATGTTCGACAAAAGGCATCAGCACGCCCTCGGCGACTTCGCACAAGTGGCACCCAAGGGTGCCGAACAATTGGCATTCAGGCAGCATGACCAAGCCTCGGGTCTATGGAGGGGGATACCTATTCTAGGTCCATCCCCTGCCCTGCGCACCTGACGAGCATCAATCCTGGCTAGTGGCCCCGATACGATGCAGCGACAGGTCAGCGCCCTGGAATTCCTGCTCATGGCTCAAGCGCAGCCCATGCACTGCCTTGATCGATCCGTACACGGCGAAGCCGCCCACCAACGCCACGAGTACGCCTGCCAGGCTGCCAAGCACTTGGCTGACGAGGCTGACACCTCCCATTCCGCCCAGTACCGATTGCCCGAAGACACCGCAGGCAATGCCGCCCCAGACACCACAAAGCCCATGTAGCGGCCAGACACCCAGCACATCATCGATCTTCCAGCGGTTCTGCGCGGCGGTGAAGCACCAGACGAACAAGGCCCCGGCTATCAGGCCGGTCACCAAGGCACCGATGGGATGCATCAGGTCGGAGCCTGCACAAATGGCTACCAACCCTGCCAGCGGGCCGTTATGCAGGAAACCTGGGTCGTTGCGCCCGGCCACCAGGGCGGCCAGCGTTCCGCCGACCATGGCCATCAGCGAATTGATCGCCACCAGGCCACTGATGCCCTGCAAGGTCTGGGCGCTCATGACGTTGAAGCCGAACCAGCCGATGATCAGGATCCACGAACCCAGCGCCAGGAACGGAATGCTCGACGGCGCGAACGCCACCAGCCGCCCGTCGCGGTAGCGTCCACGGCGCGCGCCCAGCAGCAATACCGCCGCCAACGCCAGCCAGCCGCCCATGGCATGCACCACCACCGACCCTGCGAAGTCATGGAACGGGGCGCCAAAACGCGCCTGCAGCCACGCTTGCAGGCCGAAGTTGCCATTCCACACCACGCCTTCGAAGAAGGGGTAGACCAATGCCACGATCAGGGCTGTGGCGCACAGCTGCGGCGCGAAACGGGCGCGTTCGGCGATGCCGCCAGAAATGATCGCCGGGATCGCCGCGGCGAAGGTCAGCAGGAAGAAGCACTTGACCAATGCATAGCCATGGTCGGTGGCGAGCTCGGCAGCCGGCTGGAGGAAACTCACACCATAGGCCACCCAGTAGCCGACGAAGAAATACACCAGGGCCGAAATGGCGAAGTCGCTGAGAATCTTCGACAAGGCATTGACCTGGTTCTTGTGACGCACCGTGCCCACCTCGAGGAAGGCGAAGCCTGCATGCATGGCCAGCACCAGGATGGCACCCATGAGGATGAACAGGGTATTGGAGCCATGAACGAGGGAGTCCATAGCGCTGTGCGTGTTTTCCATGAGTAGGCAGACCTGAAAAAGCACCAGGACAGTTCAAGAGCCCGCATCCGTGCACCGGTTCGGTGCCAGCCCCCTGCCCTGTTTCGGTGAGCCGGGCGGGAGCTGCGTGGTTTTTTCTTGGGTTTGTCGTGGATTGGGTTAAGGTTTATCGGTATCGGCCAGCCAGGTGCACGCATTCGACGCACGCCCTGATGACCATGCCCCAGGTAATAGCAAGGGCCATACCAGCAACTGCACTGAACCTTCCGCTTCGCCCATCACTCGAAATAGCCACACACTTTCACAGGGAGAAATCGCATGGCCAACAAACCGGCAAAGACTGCTCAAGAGCTATTGATGGATGACTTCCAGGCCCTGGTGCGTGACACCGAGAAATTGCTCGCCGACACAGCCAACCTGGCCGGCGACCAGGCCGATGCACTTCGCGAACAGCTGCATGAGCGCCTGACCCAGGCCCGAGAATCCCTGCACTCGACCCAGGATTCGGTCCGCGAACGTGGCCAGGCAGCCCTAGGCAGTGCCGAGCAATACGTCCAGGAAAACCCTTGGCAAGCCATTGGCATTGCCGCCGGGGTCGGCTTGCTGATCGGCTTGCTGGCCAATCGACGTTAAGGAGTGCCCATGGACAACGACGCCCCAGGCGCCAGCGCTTCCGGCAAGCGCCTCGGCGCGGCCCTGCTCGGCCTGCTGCACAGCCATATCGAACTGTTCGGCATCGAACTGCAGGAACAGAAAGCCCGAACCCTCAGCCTGCTGTTGTTCGCGGGCCTTGCCCTGGTGTTCGGTCTGCTGCTGCTGACGGCGCTGTCCGGCCTGGTGCTGGTGCTGTTGTGGGACAGCTATCGCCTGGCCGGCATCGTTGGCTTGTGCGTGTTTTATGGCATCGCTGCGCTGTACTGCGGATTGCGCCTGAAAGCTGCCGTGTTCGACGAATCGTCACCCTTCAGCGCCACCCTCGAAGAACTTGCCAAGGACCGGGAGCGCCTGTTGCCATGAGCCTGCCCGAACTGCCCAATACCCGAAACCCCAAGGAGCTACGCAAGGCGCTGCTGCGCCTGCGCCTGGAAATGCACCGTCAGGAGATCCGCCACGAATCGGCGCAACTGCTCGAGCCCGTCCGCCGCCTGCGCGGCATGGGCGATTCGTTGCACGGCGGCCTGGGCATCAAGCACGCGCCTCTGTGGGGCCTGGGCGCGGTGGTCGCCCTGGGCTTTCTCACGGGTAAAGGCGTACGCAGCGGCAACCTCAGCCGCCTGCTGCGCCTGGGTACCAGCCTGGTGCCATTGGTCCGCCTGTTCCTGCACGGCAGCCGACGCCCCTGACCCCTCGTGCCCGCCGCTTGCGCGGGCGCGCTCGACACGGGAAGCTATGGCCTCCATCTGATGGGAGATCGAGCCTTGGACTGGCATACCCTGCTGACCCGCGAACGCCTGGGCAAAGCCCTGTACAGCCCCGAGGAACTGGGGCGTAGCCCCTTCCACAAGGACCATGATCGCATCATCTTCTCCGGTGCCTTCCGCCGCCTGGGACGCAAGACCCAAGTACACCCGGTCTCCAGCAACGACCATATCCATACCCGCCTGACTCACTCCCTGGAAGTCAGTTGCGTCGGCCGCTCGCTGGGCATGCGCGTCGGCGAGACCCTGCGCGATAGCCTGCCCGCCTGGTGCGAGCCCAGCGACCTGGGGATGATCATCCAGTCCGCCTGCCTGGCCCATGACATTGGCAACCCGCCATTCGGGCATTCCGGCGAAGACGCCATCCGCCATTGGTTCCAACAGGCAGCCGGGCGCGGCTGGCTGGACGACATGAGCGACGACCAGCGGGCCGACTTCCTTAATTTCGAAGGCAACGCCCAAGGCTTTCGCGTCCTCACCCAACTGGAATACCACCAGTTCGACGGCGGGACCCGATTGACCTACGCCACCCTGGGTACCTATGTGAAATACCCTTGGAGTGCCCGCCACGCCGACGCCCTGGGCTACAAGAAGCACAAGTTCGGCTGCTACCAGAGCGAACTGCCACTGCTCGAACAGATTGCCCGCAAGCTTGGCCTGCCGCAGCTCGAGCAGCAGCGCTGGGCACGGCATCCATTGGTGTACCTGATGGAAGCGGCCGACGATATCTGCTACGCATTGATCGACCTGGAAGATGGCCTGGAGATGGAGTTGTTGCAGTACGCCGAAGTCGAGGCCTTGCTGCTTGACCTGGTGGGCGACGACCTTCCCGAAACCTACCGCCAGCTCGGGCCGGCGGACTCGAAGCGACGCAAACTGGCGATCCTGCGTGGCAAGGCCATCGAACACCTGACCAATGCCGCCGCCCAGGCCTTCGTCGAGCAGCAACAAGCCCTGCTTGCCGGCCACCTGGCCGGGGACCTGGTGGAGCACATGCATGGCCCAGCCAAGCGCTGCGTCCTGCAGGCCAAGGACATGGCACGCAAGAAAATCTTCCAGGACAAGCGCAAGACCCTGCATGAAATAGGCGCCTACACCACCCTTGAGATCCTCCTCAACGCGTTCTGTGGGGCTGCGCTGGAACAGCATGGTGGGCGCACGCCGTCGTTCAAGAGCCGACGTGTGCTGGACCTGATCGGCAACCATGCCCCTGACCCTCATGGCTCGCTACACAATGCGTTCCTGCGCATGATCGACTTCATTGCCGGCATGACTGATAGTTATGCCAGCGAAATGGCCAGTGAAATGACCGGACGCTCCAGCCCTGCATAAGGGCGGGAGCCAACCCACACTCAATCGACGTCATTGAAGGAAATATCTTAACAACCACCCTTTCAATTAAACATCTCTTTATATTTCCAAATAAAAAGTAACCAAATCTTGGTCTGACACCCACCTAAACACGCTGAATGCGTAGCGCGGATAGCTTTTTACTGTAAGCCTTTTCCCATATCGTAATTACAGCCTTTCATCGCGTATTCCTCATCTAGCAACTGAGCTAAGGTATCCGCTGTTTCCGACACCTACGCATGGAAGTTGAATATGCACTCTGTATATATTGTCGACGATCACCCCGTAATTCGCCTGGCAGTTCGAATGCTGCTGGAGAACCAGGATTACAAGATTGTCGGCGAGTCGGACAATGGCGTGGACGCCATGCAGATGATCCGCGAAACACGCCCCGACTTGGTAATCCTGGATATCGCCATTCCAAAGCTGGACGGCCTGGAAGTGCTTTCCCGCTTCCAAAGCATGGCGTTACCCTTGAAAGTTCTAGTTCTGACCGCCCAGTCACCTGCGCTTTTCGCCATCCGTTGCATGCAGTCAGGCGCTGCGGGGTATGTCGGAAAACAAGAAGATCTTAGCGAGCTGCTAAGTGCAATCAAAGCGGTCCTGTCTGGTTACAATTACTTCCCAAGCCAGGCGGTTAATGGCAGCCTTGCCGAATCCAACACTGAAATACGACTTTTCCGACAAGTCAATGACAGAGAGCTTATGGTATTGCAACTATTCGCACAGGGAAGAAGCAATAAGGATATCGCCAAAGGGATGTTTCTCAGCAACAAGACCGTCAGCACCTACAAAAAACGGCTCATGCAAAAACTTCAGGTCCAGACATTGGTCGACCTGATCGATGTCGCCAAGCGCAACGCCTTGGTTTGAGGTGCGGCATGGGGCGGTACCTGGCCATTTATCTAGCTTTGCTCATGATGTGCGGCGCGGCCGTTGCCGAACCGGCGCCCCCCAAGATGCTGAACCTGCTCACGCGTTCGAACCTCAAGCCGATCCCTCCGGCGCTGAACGACGCTCAACGTCAGTGGCTGGAAAAAAAGCGGGTATTGGTGGTCGGGACGTCCTTTCCGGACTATCCGCCCTTTGACATCACCACGGGAGGGCGAGACTACCAAGGACTCACCGCCGAGTATGCAGGGTTGATCGGCAGTGCCTTGGGGCTGCCAGTGCAGGTGCTGGGTTTCGACAGTCGCCAGGCAGCGATCGACGCACTCACCCGAGGCCAGATCGACCTGCTCGGCAGCGCCAACGGCTACGAGGCCAGTGCCGGGCTCGCCCTTTCCCGGCCCTATGCCGTCGACCAACCGGTGCTGGTGACCCGCGAACAGGAAGGCCGCGTGCTGGATGACCAGCTCGAAGGCCTGCGTTTGAGCATGCTCTATCACTATCTGTCGCCAAAGAACGTATTGCGAACCTACCCAAAGGCCGAACTGCTCGCCTTCCAGTCCTCGACCTTGGCGCTCAATGCCGTCGCCTTTGGCCAGGCCGATGTGTTCATCGGCGATACCATTTCCACCCACTACCAACTCAACCGGGGCCACATGCCCCCCCTGCGCATGGCCAGCTTCGGCAAGCACGAGGCCATCGGCTTCAGCTTCGCCCTGCGTCGCCAGGACACCCAGCTCAAGGCGCTGGTCGACACGACCCTCGACAACCAGCCCAACGCCATGAAGGCCAGCATCTTCAAACGCTGGGGTGCCGGCAGCGACCTGCTTCTGAGCGATCGCAAGCTGCAGCTTTCGCCTAACGAGGAGCAGTGGTTGCGAGAGCATCCGGTCATGCGCGTGGCCATCAACGAAACGGCCGCCCCCATTTCCTACTTCGATGGCAACGGTCATTTCCGCGGCATTGCCGCCGACTTGCTCGAACTCGTCCGCCTGCGCACGGGCCTGCGCTTCGAAATCGAACGGGCCAGCGGCATTCGGGACATGCTGGCCCGGCTCAAGGATGGTCGAGCCGATGTCATCGCAGCCATTTCCAGCGATGAAAAACATGACACTGCACTGCACATCAGCCGACCGTACCTGGAAAGCGCCTATGTACTGGTCACCCGTGCAGGCAGTGACCAGGCATCATCGCTCGAACAACTGCAGAACAGGCAGGTCGCGATCATGCGCGACAGCAACATCGCCGAACTGCTCTCGGCACGCTATCCGCAGATCGGCCGGATCGAGACCGACAGTCCGTTCTTTTCCATGGCCCTGCTCGGCAGCGGCGAGGTGGATGCGGCCATCACCACATTGATCGACGCCAACCACGCGTTGGCCGACAACCCGGACCTGGTGATCCGCAGTACGATCGGCAGCGAGCCGGCCACCTTCGCGATGGCCACCAACCGCCAACCCCAGGCGCTCGCGTCGATACTCGACAAAGCCCTGCAGAGCATCTCCCCGGAAGAGCTGGGTGTGATCGACAACCGCTGGCGGGGCTATCGGTTGCATGACGACGCACCTTGGCAGGCGTTTCGCCGCGAGGCCCTGCAGTTCCTGCTGGCCATAGGTTTGCTGCTGTTGCTGGCCTTGCTCTGGAATGCGCACCTGCGCCGGCAGATCAAACACCGCCAACGTGTGGAACGCGCGCTCAACGACCAGCTGGAATTCATGGGCGCCCTGCTCAACGGCACGCCCCACCCCATGTATGTACGTGACCGCGAAGGGCGCTTGCAGAGTTGCAACGCCAGCTACCTGGAGGCTGTCGAAGCGCAGGCCGAGGACTTGATCGGCAAACGCCTGGACGAAAGCCTGGGCAATGAACGTGAATACACCCGGCAGATAGAAGCCGACTACCGGCAGGTCATGGCCGCAGGCACCCCCCTGATACTCGATCGCGCTTTCCACATCGGCGGTCAGCATCTGACGCTCTATCACTGGATCCTGCCCTATCGTGATTCGCTGGGCGAGGTCCAGGGCATCATTGGCGGTTGGATCGACATCAGCGAGCGCCGCAAGCTGATTCAGGAACTGCGCCTGGCCAAGCAGCAGGCCGATGACGCGAACCGTGCCAAAAGCACCTTCCTGGCGACCATCAGCCATGAAATCCGCACCCCCATGAATGCGGTCATCGGCATGCTGGAGTTGGCCGTACGGCGCGCCGACAAAGGGCAGTTGGACCGACCGGCATTGGAGGTCGCCTATCATTCGGCCAAGGACCTGTTGGGGCTGATCGGGGATATCCTGGATTTCGTTCGCATCGAATCCGGGCATCTCTACCTTGCGCCCGAGCCGGTCGACCCCAGTACCCTGGTCGAATCGGTGGCCCGGGTATTCGACGGCCTGGCGCGCCAGAAGGGCCTCACCCTGCAGGTGGTGATCGCAGCGGATGCACGCTGCCATGCCCTGCTCGACCCACTGCGCTTCAAACAGGTCGTTTCGAACCTGGTGAGCAATGCCATCAAGTTCACCCAGGACGGCCAGGTGTGCGTCAGCCTCGCCCTCAGCGATGGCGGCTCGGACGCACCGACCCTGGACCTGCAAGTGCGTGATACCGGTATCGGTATCCATGAAGATGACCTGCAGCAATTGTTCAACCCCTTCGTTCAGGCCAACCCTCACAGCGAAGGCGCGCGCGCGGGCACCGGCCTGGGCCTTGCGATCAGCCGCAGTCTTTGCGAAATGATGGGAGGCAGCCTGACGATCAAGAGCCTTCCGGGAGTGGGTACCCAGGTGCGCTTGGTCATGCCGCTGCAATGTGTCGCCGCGCCGATGGAAGCGACGCCCCTCATACCTGAGGTCGAAGCGCCCGTGGCGCGCCTGAACGTGCTCGTGATCGACGATCATCCAGCCAACCTGCTGCTGATGGAGCAACAACTGGGCTTCCTGGGGGTATGCCTGAACAGTGCGCGTGATGGCCATGAAGGCTTGGAGAAATGGCGAACGGGTGGTTTCGACCTGGTGATCCTGGACTGCAACATGCCGCGCATGAGCGGCTACCAGGTGGCCGAAGCGATTCGAGCGCAGGAACACCGGTTTGGTTGGCCACGTTGCGTGATTTTGGGCTATACCGCCAATGCCCAACCGGAAGTGCGTCAGAAGTGCCTGGACGTCGGCATGGACGATTGCCTGCTCAAACCCATCAGCTTGCACATGTTGAACCAACGCCTCGCCGCCATCGTCCCCGCTTGGCAGGGTATACCTGCAAAACCGCGACCCAAGCACTTCGAACCCGCAGGCTTGGCCACCATCGCCGGAGATGATCCCGCCAACCATGAACGGCTACTCAAAGCCCTGCAGCAAAGCTTGCAACAGGACCTGGCCACGTTGATGGCCATCGACCCAGGCCTCGATCCACACATGCTCGCCACCCAGGCACACCATATCCTCGGCGTGGCGAGGATGCTCGAAGCCAGGGCCTTGATAAAGGCGTGCGAGGCGCTGGAAGGTCAGCCATTGGCCCTGTCGCAACGCAAGCTGCGAAGGCAGGCCTTGGCACGGCATATGCGCCGTGTCGAGAAAGCCCTGGCCAGGCATCTGCAGGATCTGGCCAGGGCTCGCTGAAGCGGCGCGCCGAGCGGCGGCCGCGCAGATGGATCAGGAAGCCGAGGTATTGATCGGCTTGTCCGGATACCAGGCGTCCAGCAGCGGGCTGAGTTCGATCTTGGTCAGCTCGCTGCGGCCCTTGAGCCAGGCTTCGACAATGGCGCGCTGCTCTTCGCTGACCGAGCCACGCTTGGCCAGGCAGACCAGGCCGAAATCATCGCCGCCAACATAATCCAGGCCATTGGCATCCATGGCTTCGGCGAGGAAGGCATCGAGGAAGGCATCGATGGCTTCGTCGGACAGGTCTTCCTTGAATTCCAGGTTCAGTTCGAAACCCAGCTCCTGGAATTCGTCCACGCAGAGCTTCTTGCGCAGGCGACGGGAACGGTTGGTGGCCATGAAACAATCCTCTTGAGTATTAACGCGCGGCACTTTACCAGTTTCCGCGCCAAAGCGGCGCTTTTCCGTCGAACATGGCCCATGGGCGGTGCGCTTGGGGCATAATGCGCACAGTATTTTGTCCTGGGGCCATCATCTATACAGCCCCGTTGTCTTTTCCCTCGTGCGCAGGGTTGAAATCACACATGATCAAAACGCTTCGTCCCCTGATTCTTGCCGGCCTGTTCCTGCCATTCGCCATGACCAGCCAGGCTGCCACGGTCAATACCACCCTCTCGCCCAAGGTGCAGCAGGCGCTGAAGGCCAACAAGCTGGAAAATTCGGCCCTGTCTCTGGTGATGCTGCCCCTTGACGGCCCAGGCACGCCGACCGTGTTCAATGCCGATGTCTCGGTCAACCCGGCCTCGACCATGAAACTGGTCACTACCTACGCGGCGCTGGAACTGCTCGGCCCGACCTTCCAGTGGAAAACCGAGTTCTATACCGACGGTACCCTGAGCAATGGTGTACTCAACGGCAACCTGTACCTCAAAGGTGGCGGCGACCCGAAGCTGAACATGGAAAAGCTCTGGTTGCTGATGCGCGACCTGCGTGCCAACGGCGTGCGCACCATTACCGGTGACCTGGTGCTGGACCGCAGTCACTTCGTCCAGCCTAACCTGCCGCAGTTCAATGACGACGGCGGCGACATGAACAAGCCGTTCCTGGTACGCCCGGATTCGTTGCTGGTCAACCTCAAGGCCCTGCGTTTCGTAGCCCGCAACGACGGCGGCAAGGTGACGGTGGCCGTCGAACCGCCGCTGGCCAACATCCGTATCGACAACCAGGTCAAGGCCGTGGCATCCAAGCGCTGCACGGGCGATGTACGTTACAACCCAGTGACCCAGGCCGATGGGGTAAGCGTGGTTGTCAGCGGCCAGCTCGGTGATGGCTGCAACTCCCAGACCTACCTGTCGCTGCTCGACCATCCGACCTACGCCGCCGGCGCCGTACGTGCGATCTGGAACGAGCTGGGCGGCAGCATCCAAGGCCGCGACCGCATCGAGAACGTGCCCAAGAGCGCACGCCTGCTGGCCCGGGCGTTCTCGCCGGACCTGGTGGAGGTGATCCGCGACATCAACAAGTACAGCAACAACACCATGGCCCAGCAGCTGTTCCTGAGCCTGGGTGCACAGTTCCGCACCGATGCCGACGGGGATGACGCACGTGCCGCCCAGCGTGTGGTGCGCCAGTGGTTGGCGAAGAAGGGCATCACCGCGCCGCACCTGGTCATGGAGAATGGCTCCGGGCTGTCCCGTGCCGAGCGGGTCAGCACCCGTGAAATGGCGGCGCTGTTGCAGGCGGCCTGGAAGAGCCCTTACGCGGCAGAATTCATAAGCTCCATGCCCCTGGTGGGCATGGACGGGACCATGCGCAAGCGACTCAAGCGCACGGCCCTGAGTGGCGAAGGCCATATCAAGACCGGAACGCTCAATACCGTCCGGGCGATCGCCGGCTTCAGCCGCGACAGCAATGGGCATACCTGGGCGGTGGCAGCGATCTTGAACGACCCCAAGCCTTGGGGGGCTTCGCAGGTTCTGGACCAGGTATTGCTGGACCTTTATCGCCAGCCCAAGGTGGGGGCTGGGACGATAGGCGTCGTGCCTTGATCGTTCTGGGCTAGGCCTGTAGCGCCTGAATCCCGGCCCCATCGCCGGCAAGCCGGCTCCCACATGGCCTGTGGGAGCC
>NZ_JADLJL010000017.1 GCF_015680235.1 Pseudomonas guariconensis | reverse complement strand
CTCCCCCGCCCCACCCCCCCCCCAACCTCACCAGGCCTCCGCGGCGCGGCCGCCGCGCCCCGGGCGATAGCGCGCTCAAACTCACTCATTCTTACAGCCCCCTAAGAAAGATCCTTCTTTACACACACCTTCCTACAAAACCAATAAACAACGCGTTCATTTCAAGGCACGAGCCGTCTCGCTAGACTCGGCCATATGACTACCTCCGGTGACCGCCTAAGAGCCCTCCTCCTGGAGTGCCACCTGACCCCTTCCGACTTCGCTGCCCAGCGTGGCGTAACGCCCCAGCACGTGAACAACTGGTTTACCCGCGGCGTCCCCCTGGCACGGCTGGATGAAATCGCCGATTTGTTCTGCGTACAGCGGCGCTGGCTGCTCAGCGGCGAAGGTCCGAAACACCCCACCCCGCCTCCGCGCCATTGCGCCTCGCGTGACGATGTGACCCGCCCATCCATCCGCGAAGGGCGCCTGCTGCGTATCCCGTACCATGCATTGCAGGACGGCCGACTCCAGCCTGACGAGAGCCGGTACTTGCCGTTCTCCGAACAGGCACTGCAAATCTTGGGCGTCCATTTGGAACATGCCGCTTGCGTTTCCATGCCGCCATCGGGTGCCCCTTCGCCCATTCCCAGGGATGCAATCCTGGTCATCGACCGCAGCTTGACCTGGGTCGTCGAGGATGAAACCTACGTGTTGCTTCACAACGGCCGCTTGCGCGTCGACCGCCTGACCCACGATCGCCAGGGCAACCTCTACCTGCATGGCCAAGGGCCTACCGAGCGCTATACCCCCAAGCAACGCCGAGCTCAGGGTATGCACATTCTCGGTTGGGTGTTCCATTGGTCGTGTGTCAGCGTGCGCCGGCCTGGCTGACATACCCTGTGCCATTTTTTGCTGGGCAACCCGCGCCGGCCCTAGTATGCTACGCGGCACATTTCGCCCCGGCCGGCTCAAGCCGCGATCCAGAGGGCCTGGCGACGCCTCACACAGCCGTCCGCCATCTTTTTCAGGCCCTAGTGGCCATACCGTTTAAGGCGGTTGCGGCTTACCAAAAATTAGCCAAGACCGTCCCCGAGAAGCCGGCCACAAGCCGGCTTTTTAATGCCTAAAAATCGCGCAAACACTGGGCTCTGCGCAATTTCGCCAGTTCGACCCACACCCTGACCCACACTTTGGCGTCGGAAAGAGCCTAATAGCAGAGCGGTGCTATAGACTCATCGCGACTAGTGGGATCAACTCGTCCGGGGATTGCCTCATGAAAAAAGCTGACGCAGAGCGAGAAATTCGCGCACTTATAGGGCATTGGCGACGGCTGGAGCCGCAACAGCGGTTGAGCATTCAAGAATTGCACTCATCCGACTTCAGAGATTGGCTACGAAGCAATTCACCAGGCCACCTCGACTTCAAAAGTACACTTTCGGTTTCCGACATGATCGACTTATGGTTCGACGATGAACTTAAACAGTCTTGGCGGAACTGAGGATGAAAGCCCCGCTCTGACTCCTCAGGCGGGGCTTTTTTGTGCCCAAGCGCGGGCGGGTTGCTTGCCACGGCACCGACAAAATGTCGGAAGGAGGGCTGCCTGCAAGCTGTCGCGGTTCTTTCATGACGGGTGACTCACGACTGTACCCCGTCCCGTAACCCCCGAAGGGCCGCACGGGAAACGGTGAATTAGGTCAATAGCCCTTCCTGGCACATGCACACCAGTTCGGTGCGATCATTGTTGGGAAGTAGGGCCTTTAGGTCGTATTTCTTACCGTGGTAAACAAACCGGTGAGAAGTGGTGAGGTCGTCCCGGTAAGCGATAGTGACTCGGTGCGTTGCCACACTCTGCGTTGCGGCAGAAGCGTTGAATTCTTTCCCGCTGATACCGTCCATGCTGGCCCATTCAATGCCGACAGTGACCCATCCTTCGATTACCCCACCAGTATCCGGATCGCGGATATAGGTAAATGCCTCCACCTCGATAGGGTGTCTCCGGCGTCCTACATTCATCACTGCACCTCCATTGTTCGGTACGGGGCCAGCAACAGTGAATAGGCCGTGCCCTCATACAGAATGCGGTCCCCTTGGCGCTCCCGATTGACAAACAGGTCAGCGGTCAGCAGTAAAACGGCGGCCTGAATTGGCTCGGGCATAGGGTCGGGCAGATCATTCCCCAGATACTTCGCAACGTGTCCCTTGGCGGCATCCAGATAAAGTTGGATCAAGTCGTCTTCCAGATTGTGCAAGACTCGGAGATGTTGCTTGGCTTCAGCGATGGTCAGGCTCATACGAAAAATACCTCGGTATCAAGATCGGCGGGTGTCTCGGCTACCTGGGCGGCGCCGAACGCCATTGCCAGTGCCTGAAGGCCGTCGATGCGCCCGGTGCGACGGCTCTTGTCCAGCTTGCGGTTGCCGCTAGGGTCTTTCACTGCAACGGCGTTGGCCGCGCAAAAGGTCAGGACAGGGTGGCCACCGTGGGCGACACGGCCATTCAGCAGCTCTGCTTCTAGGGCGTCGAGTGCCGGCGCCATATCTCGGAAACCTTGGCCGTGCGGCACCAATGGCAGCTCCAGCCCCAGGCGTTCCAATTCCTTTTTCAGCACGTCGATGCGCCATCGGTCATAGGCGATTGCAGCCACGTCGCAATCACTCAAGATTTCGGCCATATCCAGCGCCACCGCTTCCAAATCGACCGTGGCCCCCGGTGTGGTGCGGATGAATCCTTGCCGCGCCCATACGTCATAGGGCGCACGATCTTTTCTAGCGCGGTCGAATAACCCTTGCTCAGGTGTCCAGAAGTACGAGCGAACCTGCCACACGCCCCCGGACTTGCCTATCAGCACCAGCGCCGTTAAATCGGTTCGGGCGGACAAGTCGAGGCCGGCATATACCAGGCCCTCGAATGGCTCAGGCATGGTGTCGCAGGCCATCCACACGTCTGGGCTGATGAATGGACTGTCCAGGCTGACGCGCTGGTTGAGCAGCAGGTTGCGGGCGGTGTTGCTCATGCTAGGCATCCGCTCGGCCTGTTGCATCTGTTCGCGCAAGTCTGTCTCGGAGCGGAATAGGCCTAATGCTGGATTGGCTGCTTTCCACGCATCCAGGTCCATCAGGTCGCAGCCTTCAGCCCCAGCGTAAAGGCGACAAACAATGCGCGGGTCTTTGCTGATTTTGGCGTCGTCGATCCACTGGCTCAGCAGGTCAGCGTCGTTGGCTGCTTGGGTGCTGATGGCGATCAGCAGCGGCGCTTCGTGGGCGCCTTGGCTTGTGGTGATGGCGTCAACGAAGTCAGATTGCGGCCCGCGTATCTGGCCGATTTCATCGAGAATGGCGAGCACGGGCGATAGGCCATGTGCCGTTTTGCCATCGGCAGCCAGCGCACGAAATTCGGTATTCAGGTTCAGCCCCAGCAGTCGCTTGCCGCTCGGCACTATGCGGACGATCTTTGACAGGGCGGGCGATAGCTGCACCATCTTGGCGGCCAGGTTGAACACCAGGGCGGCTTGGTCCCGGCTCATGGCTCCAGACACAAGCTGGCTGTTTTGCTTCGCCTCGGGGCCAACAAGGTGCGCCAGCAGCAGGCCCGCGATCAGGCCGGACTTGCCGTTCTTCCGGGCCACGGACAAGATGGCGCGGCGGGTGCCGTGCGGGTTGTCGTACACGTCGCGGATGAACTGGCGTTGAAATTCGGCCAGGCACAGCGGCTTGCCAACGTCCGCGCCCTCGGGCGTGATGCAATAGCGCTCGATAAAGGCGATGATCTTTTCAGCGCGGGTCATTGCAGCGTCCCCAAGGTCGGGATCAGGTCGTCATCCTCGTGCTGACGTGCGCCACGCTCCAGCGCAGCCCCCTTGTGAATGTCCTGGGCCTTGCCCACAGTGGCAATGGTGGCGACCATCAGTTGCCGGCCAGTCGCCAGGGCGCGACGGGTCATCTTGTCCAGCAGCTCACAGGCTGGGTTCACCTTCCCTTCTACCAACATGCCGTCGCGCTCGATGCTCTCCTGCAAGGTCTCCATGTCGGCATACGCCCTAGCGAGGTTGCCGGCCAGCACTAGGTCAGCGTCAGTCCAGGTATCACGTGGGCGAGCGGTCACAATGGCGTTCCAGAAAGGGCGATCAGACTCTCGCAGCCGTACGTGAGTGGGCGGCAGTAGCGGGCCAAGCGCAACGGCCTGGCTAGCGGCTACAGCGGCCTTGGCACTGTCAGATCGGGGGCGGCGAGCGGTCGTCTTCATGATTTTCAGGCAGTTAACGATTAGAAGGCAGGTCGGGCGCGATCAGCGTGCCGTCAACTGCTGGTGATCTTTTCGGAATGTTCCAGTGGTGGCGCGCGTCGGTCGGGATGCCGTTCACGTCGCAGCCCATCGTGGTGCTCTTGCCCATGTCTTGCGCAGTTTTTACGGAATGACACGAACAACACATGCCAGCTAGATTCTCCCTGCGGTTGTCGTCGCCATCGTTGTTGATGTGGTCCACCTCGGTGCTTGCCACATACAGGCCACGTGCCAAGCACCAACCACATAACGGCTCCTCAGCTATGACCTGAGCTCTCAACCGGCGCCACGCCGCGCTGGATAATGAAATAACCCTCGCCTTCGGCTTGTATCTCGAACTCCCCCCTGGCTTGGGCGTCTTCATTTGGCCTCCTTTTCGGCTTGCGCTCGAGGGGCTTCACCCTGGGAGGCAACTCCTTGACTCGAGGTTCCAGCATTGGAATTTTGCGTTTCTTCTCGGACATCATCGATACCTTCTACAGTGGGTAGGTTTTCCATGCGGCGCACTTCTGATTTAAGCAGCCAGCCATCCTCGATGCCTCGCTGATAGAACTCGGCACGGGTGGTCGAATCGCCACGCAGCAGCCCTTCGACGTTGTGCTCACAGAAGAACGAACCGCCCAGCAGGGTGCGGTTAACGGCCTGTTCCCAGGCGACCAAGTGACGACGCAGGGTCAGGGTGATGAACTGGCGGGCCAGCTCCACACTGTTGGAGTAGTTCGCGCTTTCCATGGATTGCACGATGACCGGCGGGCAGCGGAACAGGCGGCAGACCTCGATTACCGACAGCTTGCGGGCCTCGATCCACTCGGCATCCTCCAGCGTCATGGACACGGTGTTGAACTTCGCCCCTTGCGGCAACACGGCGGTCTTGCCGTGGTTGCTCACGCCTGATTGGCCAACGGACCAGCTCTCGCGAATCTGCGCGGCCTGTTCCTTAGTGGTTCCGGGTGCGGTCTCAATGACGCCCGACAGCTTAGTGCCCTGCTCGAACATTTTCGCGCCGTGGGTCTGCTCAGCCAGGGCCAGGCCGATGGTGTCGCGGGCCACATGAATCGGCGAACGGCCCAACACACCGTCATCAGAGTGGAAGCGCAGATGCAGAACATCATCAGCGGTGAGGCGGGTCAGCCTGCCGTTGCGGTCAGTCACGTCGTATAGCAGGCGGTCGCTGCTGGCGTTGGTCAGGACGGTGACGCTATCCGGATGCAGGGGCTTGAGTGCTTCGACTCGACCCGCACCGTTCCAGACGATGCGCGCATAACCATTGCCACGCAGCAGGACGTGACGTTGCAGCAGTTCGCGAAACTCTAGAGCGGTCTGCCATTCGTTCGGCGCATCATGCAGCAGGTGATACAACGGGTGATTGCGAGCCTTTTCGCGTCCGTCATCGGTGCGGCGGTACACGTCCAGCGGCAAGCTGGCCACCGTCTCAGCAATCGCACTCACACACGCATAGACGGCGCTCACGCCTTCTGCGCTGCGGTGGTCAACGTGGACGCCAGCGGTGTCTTGCCCGAACTGGAATTGCGACCAGTACGGGTCGAAGGTGTCGGCGCGGGTTTCATGCTTTTTGAACCAGGGAAATTTCACGCAATGGCCTCCAGGTAGCGGCGGGCCAGTGCCAGACGAGGGCAGTCGCCTACACGGGAACGCAGGCTAACGGTGGTGGTCGGGTAAGCTGGGTGTGCCTGCACAATGCTGATTTCGTGCAGCTCGACTTCCTGCAGCGTGCGTAGGTCGCCGGCCCAGGAGTCACGCAGGACACGGAAGCCGAACGACACGCCGCCCAGGTCGCCGCGCTTGGCCAGGGTGCGCAGGTCATTGCCGGTGCTGGTATCGGGGAGGGTCAGACGGTATTCCAACCCCTCGGACGTCTCGCGCAGCTCCAACGTGCCGGATCGGGTACGGCCCAGCACCTTGCCGGTGTCGTGATCCACCAGGGCGAGAATGTCCGGTTTATCGCTCAAGGTGCGGGTGAAGGCTCCCGGCGCGATGACCTCGCGGAAGTCGCCTATGCTCGTCTCTGCCCCGAAGGGGGCCGCCAGCCCGATAAGCTGGCGACCTTCCACGGCAGCACCGGCAGAAAAACGGCGCTCCAGTTCCATGGTTACGCCTCGGCCAATACGAAAGCTTCGGGGTAGCGCAGGGCCACGTCACAGGTGGCCATCGCGCGCACTTGCACACCGCCTCGGCTGTAGGCCGGTTCGGCAAACGGGTTTACCAGAATGTCCAGCTCGGACCAGATGCCCAGCAGCACCTGCGAGAAGTCACCCAGCAGCACCGGAGAGTCGCCGGCGCTGTCGGCGGTAAACTGGCGAGTGACATTCAGCGGGTAGCCACCCACCTGGCCGTTTTCCAGCAGGTAACCCGGCAGACCGGCTTCCTTGAGAGTGGTGGCGAACTTGGTTTTTGCGGTGCTGGTGGTCAGCCATGCGGCATTGGTCAGCTCAGTGTCTTCAAACTGCTGAACCATGGTCATGACGCTGGCCCAGTCCAAGGTGGCCAGGTTGCCGGTCTGAATGCCAGCGGTGTTGATGATGCCTCGCGGTTCGTTGCTGGCGCCGCTGCCCGCGATGATGGCGCGGTCGATTTGTTTGGCAATCAGGAATGCCAGGTCTTGACGCACCAGGGCTTCAATGTCCGGGCTGGACTGCTGGATAAGCTGGCGGGACATCTCGGTCTTGCCGCCGACGTGCTTGGGCGCCAGGGTTACGTTGTCGAAGGCCATCTCGCCTTCCGGCACTGCACCGCCTTCAGCGACCCAGCCAGTTTCCAGGCCGCTGCCAAACTTCGGAATGACGACATTGCCACGCAGGCCAGAGAGCACGCGCACGCCCAAGCGGCGGGCCATCAGGGCTTCACGCAGGGGGCTAATGTATTGGTCGGCGCGGTGGTCAGTCGGCACCAGCTCCGGCGCGGTGCCGGTGGTGTTGGCGCGGCGCTCCAGCAGGCCCATGGGCACGAACACACCTTCGGCTTTACGGCCAGTGCGGCGCTCAGTTTCTTGATGATACTCAGCCTCGGCGCCCGTCAGGTTACGACCTTCCATACCAGCGCGCAGCACGGACAGCAGCGACACACGCCCTTCCAAGGTCTCGGCAGTGTCTTTGCCGACCGGTGCGGCGGTGCGAACTTCCAAAGTGGCGAGGTGTTCGTGGCGCTCGATGCTGGCGGAGAGGGTACGTTCCTCGCCTTTCAGAGCGTCAAACTGCTTGGATTCATCGGCGGTCAAGTCACGGCCAGCAGCGCCAGCGCTATTGACCAGTGATTGCATGGCGGCGACTTTTGCGGTGCGCTGCTCGCGGAGCTGATGCAGGTTCATAAGTGCTTGAGCCTCAAACGAAAATGGATTTCCGATTGAGACCCTACCGCTGAAAAAACTGGCCGTTTAGTAACTAACTCTGACTATTAAGTTTCCATGACTTACAGGAGCTTCAGCCAGGGCAATTGAAAACGCGGGGGATAAATCACTTTTGTTTTTGTCCAGACGTCCACCCGGACACTGGACACGCTTATAAGCGCGTGTCCGTGTCCGTCCGGCCTACGTCGACCGGACAGATGCGGACTTGTCCGGTGGTTGTCCGGGGTGTCCGGTTCATGGGCATGGTGTGGAATGAGAGTTCCAAACATGTTCAAACTCGTCGATCCTGTAAACATCAGCCCGGACAACACTTGCACGGCCGGAGTTAATCAACGCTTCCCTGGCCCTGTTGAATGCCTTTCGTTTGGTGTCCGGTTTGACCACATGTTTGTCCGGGGTATCTGCGGCACTACCCTCGTAGATTTCGTAGAATTTCTCACGCCAAACTTTCTCGCGCAGGCCAACAAACTGCCCCTCGCTATCAAATTCTCCTCCCCCGGCCTCGCAAGCCCTCTGATAGGCGTCAATCCCTTTTCGTTCGCCAGGGGGAACAGGTTCACTGGTCAGCCTCCCCCCGGCCTCGACAACAGCGCATGAAGACACTTCGTCGGCATCCTCGTCGTACCCAAGCGTGATCACCTCAAGAGTGAACGAGTGATTGACACCGTCGACGCCTTCTTTGTTTTTGCCGATTTTCCATGTCCTGACATCCTTGTCCCGGTTAACGAAGATGGCGGCATCCATCGTGGGGATCTGTGACGAATGGCCTCGCGGGCCTTTGCTTGCATCCTTCCCGGTGTGAGCCACCAGCACCACAATACCTCCAGTTGCATCGGCAATGGCCTTGGCGCCTTCGAGGATTGCACCCATGTCCTTTGCCGAATTTTCATCAACGGTAGGCGCTGCGCGGCTTTGGGTGTCGATAATCGTCATTGCGCCATGCGGCACAACTGCAATCAACGCTGCCACGTGGTCGGGGTCATCAATTCGAAACGCTTGCAGAACCATGTGGAACTGTTCAGGGATTTGCCTGCCGTTTTGCTTTTCCCATGCCTCTGCGCGCAGACGAAAACCTGCTTCCCCTTCGAGTGCTGCATAAACGACGGGGGTTTGCTTTACTCGATAACCAAACCACTCCCGGCCCTCGGCAATGTGGCACGCCATATCCAGCATTAGGAACGATTTCCCGGACATTGACGGGCCATAGACCTGTGCGATCCCCTTGGCCGGGAGCACCTTTTTAACAAGCCACTCGATAGGCGCCATGCTAAAAAGGTCGGCGCGGTTGTGCAGCTTTATCCGGGGTTCAGGGCTGATCGGCTGAGCTGGTTTTCGGTTAGGAATCTCCCACGTTTTTCCTCGCGCCTTCGCTCCTTCCTGGGCAAGCTTGAAGTACGACACTATACGAATGGCGTTTTCTTTGGTTGAGTCGAAGCCTTCCCACCTATTCTCGAAATACTCGGTACCAGGGTACCCGTTGCCGCCTGAACTCCACTCATCCCAAAGCGCGCAGCCGTCGGCCGATCCTTCAGTCTCATGGTGGAGGGCGGCGCCGAGATCGTGCCACTCCTTATTGCCCATGTTGGGGTCGAGGTTTTCCAGCATCCTGCGAAGCTCGTCGATAGTCATCCCGACCCGCGGCGGAGGGAGCGTGAAAACGCCTTCGTCGATATCTTCCTTTTTTGCCTTCAGGGCGGGGCAGAACCTCTTCTCTATATGCTCAAGCAAAGCAGCGGTCGGCGGGGCTACCGTGTTTTCGTCGCCGGTTGCCTTCGTGGTTTCAGTCACGTTGCCGGTGAAGGTGACAAAGCCTGTGCCGTTGAAGAGCTCAAGGCCATATTCCCATTCGTCGTGGTGTGCCTGGCGCCCGTTACCTACAGATCCGGTCACAAAGGCACGAACGCCGGTACCGGAAGGGCTGATCTCGGCATAGGTACCGACGATCATTCGATCCACCTCATCCGCTACCACGGGATTGCCCTCAGGATCTCGGCTGACGCACCGATCAAAGTCGAGTGCCGTTACGGGGGAACCCTTGACCATAGCCAGGCCGACGCCCCAATCAGGGCCTTTCTTCTTAGCGGCTGCCTTGGCTTCGGAGAACCCCACCAACTGGCTGATGTCTTCGGGGGTGTTGTGTTTCGCCCGGCGATTACCGCTCCCGGCGTAGTAAGGCATCTTCCGGGGTTTAGGCCCGTTAGGATTGGGCTCCATCCGCCAGATAAGCCATTGTTTCAGGGCGCGTAAAGCCTCCGGCGCCCGGACGCTTTCAATGTCTGTCATCAACTTAGGCTCCCCGCACCGATACAAAGAACATTGCCGCCAATGTTCTCCGCCACTTTCGTTAGAAACTGATGCCGGGCAGCGAAGTATTTGCCTGCTTTGATGATTCGTCGTCGGTTGCGCGGATTCGGAAAGCGTGGGGACCAATCCGCGTGAAATTCGCCATTTCTTATGGTGAAGCGGCACGAATAGCCGCCACCCATCCGGTGCCAGTCGCTCGCCAGTGAGACGTTTTTTTGTTGGTTGGCCATTATTGCTGACCTCCCAACTTGGAGCGAATCCAGGCTTCAATTTCCAGACTATCCCAGCCGACGGCGCGCGGGCCAATGCGGCGGCATCTCGGAAAAGTACCCTGTTCCATGAACAGGTAGATGGAGCTGCGCTTGTAGCCGGTAGCCGTAATAACTTCTGGCAGACGCATGATATGGCGGGGTTGGATATTGGACATAACCGTCATTCCTCGGTTGAGCTTGGACGGTTATGGAAACTACGCACAAGAAAACTGGCCGTTTAGTAACTAACTCTGACTATTAAGTTTCCTTGACTTTAAGGCGCTTCAGCCACGCAATAGTTTCCTGCAGTTCTTGCCGCGCTGCCTCTTGCTCTATGCCCTTGCCAGCCTTACCGAGACGTTTCTTAACGGCAGTGGTGCTAACTTCATATTCCTCTGCAAGCGCTTCTATTGCTGCGTTTTCGCTTGCGCCTTGAAACAACGTTTTCAGTGCGAAAAGTAGACATATTTCTCCAGGCAATTTTGCAGGTTTCCCTGCCCGGAGCTTACGCTGAGTGTTTATCCCCTCAGCAGCACCACGCAGGACGGCCGCAATGACTGCTGACTCGAAGGAGTCCAGCTTTTCACCTGACTCCAGCTTATCCGCCATATCTCGGATGAACTTTTTCTGATTCACAACTACACGCTCATACTCCGCATCAGCCTGCGCGTGCTCCTCCGGCGTCAAAGGCACATTTACTTTCATTACTTCGCCCTCCGCATTGGGACTACGTTATTGGCTGGAGTGCTTGTGCAGTAGGCCGCCCAATCGGCCATCAGGGCGCGGCGCTTTTCCAGAAAATCGGATCGTGAATAGGCGGCTTCGGTCTGGTCGCGCTCGTCATGCGCTAGCGCCAGTTCGCACACTTCACGTGGGTAATGGGTGCATTCGTTCGCCCAATCTCGAAAGCTCGAACGGAAGCCGTGGCGGGTCACGTCGTCATGCCCGAGACCGTGCAACAGATTTCGGACGGCGTTGGCGTGCATGGCGCCGGTCTTACCCTGGCCAGGGAATAAATACGGGCTGCCCTCGATACGCGGCAGATACTTGAGCATTTCGACGACTTCGGCAGACAGAGGAACAGAGAAGGCTTTGCGCATCTTCATGCGCTCAGCAGGCAGCGACCAAACGCCTGCATCTAGGTCAAACTCGCCCCAGGCGGCAAACCGGATCATCTGCGCACGTGCGCCTGACAGAATCATCAGCCTAGCGGCGACGGCTGCGTGGCTCTCATCCTGCGCCAGCTTCTGCATCAGGGCCGGCACGTCCTGCCACTTCATCGCGGGGAAGTGCTGGCGCTGACGGGCCTTCTTCTTTTCGGCCTTGGACAGAAGGTTATCCAGGTGGCCACGCCAGCGGGCCGGGTTGTCGCCATCACGCAGTCGGCGAGCCTTGGCGGCATCTAGCACCTGCTCAACCTGGCCGCGAACCTCATCGGCGGTGCGGGTTTTCGTTGCCCAGATCGGTTGCAGCACCTTCAGGACATGTTCAGTCTGAATCTCTCCGGCAGGCAGCTTGCCGATGACTGGGAAGGCGTACAGCTCCAGTTTGCGGAGCCATCCTTTGCGCCATTTCTCCGACCAGTTCGCGCCATGGGCTGCCTGATACTCGACTGCCAGCGTCTCGAACGAAATTCGGCGAGCCTGAGCCTGACGCTCAGCCTCTCGCTTCGCTTCGCGGTCAGCATCACGAGCAGCGAGCGGGTCAGCGCCAGTAGCCAAAACCTTGCGCTGGGCGGCTGCCAGTTGTCGTGCTTCGGCAAGGGTTACAGCCGGATACGGCCCTAGCCCCATCTCCCTGCCCTTTCCTTCCAGCTTGTAGCGGAAAATCCAGCTCGATGCGCCGGCTTTGCTTATTTGGAAATACAGCCCCTCACCATCATTGGTTTTACCCGGAACCCCAGCCCTTATTAAGGACTCGACGGTCTTGCCAGCCAGCTTGCCCATACAGCCTCCAAAATCCTGACCCACACCTCCCGACCCACACTTTGACCCACACTTTGGAAGCGGATAAAAGTGAAAACCATCGGAAGCAACTGGACGAATAATAGGCTGAAAGCCCCGTAAATACTAGGCTTCGCTGAACATTGTGGAATTTTAATGGATGCTGGCTAAGCCGGCCACAAGCCGGCTTTTTAATGCCTGCCTTTCACACTGCCGGATCGGGAATCACCGCACTCAGCCGCGGCGAAGCCCAGTCGATGAACTGCCGCACCCGCGCCGAAAGCAGCCGCGAATGCGGGTACACCATCTGAATCGGCAGGTCGGCCAGCTCGTACGCCTGCAGCACCCGCACCAGCCGACCCTCGGCCAGCTCGCTGGCCACCTGATAGTGCAGCAGCTGACCAATACCGACACCCTGCTGGCAAGCCAGGCTGGCTACCTGGATCTGGTTGGTGGTCATGCGCGCAGGAATGGACCGGGTCACGACAGCCCCTTGCTCCTGGAATTGCCACTGCCTGCCTTGGGGCGCGAAGCCGATGCAGGTATGTGCCAGCAGGTCCGACGGCTGCTGCGGCATACCATTGCGTTGCAGGTAGTCTGGGCTTGCGCAGCGCACCAGGCGGGTATGGCCCAGGGGCATTGCGATCAACGAAGAATCCGGTAGTTGCCCGATGCGAATGGCCAGCTCCACGCCTTCGTCAAGCAGGTCGACGAGACGGTCGAGCAAGGTCAGCTCTACCTGGATGGCTGGGTGCAGCGCCAGGAATTCGTTGACCAAAGGCGCGACGTAGCGGCGCCCGAACTCCACCGGCGCAGTGATGCGCAGCAGCCCGCCGGGGCTTTTGCGCCGTGCATCGAAGCCGTGTTCAACCTCGTCGAACTCGGCAAGTATGCGCCGGCTCCAGGCCAGGAATTCGGCACCCTCCTCGGTCAACGCCAGGTGCCGGGTATTGCGATTGAGCAGGCGCGTGCCCAGGTGCTTCTCCAGCGCCGCCAGGGTGCGCACCACCGAGGCGGTGGATTGCCCGGAGGCATTCGCCGCGGCGCTGAGGCTGCCGCTGTCGACAATACGCACCAGGGTGGCCATGGCTTTCAATCGGTCCATCGTCGGGTCTCGTCTGTGCAACAAATGCAATAGTGTTGTCAGCTTACAGGCATTGGTGAAACGCCCGTCAATGGCCACACTGGGCACCTCCGAACATGTGTGTGGTTTCCGTCATGAGTGCCAATGCCCCAAGCCCCTCGCCGATCCTCGCCTATGATCACATCGGCATCCGCGTCAGCGACCGCAGCCGCGCCGTGGCCTTCTACGAAGCGCTGGGGTTCGTCGAAAGCGCGCGGTTCAGCGACTTCGAAGCCAACGAGATGCTCACGCCCAGCGGCGTGCGCATCAACCTGATCTTCAACGGTGCCCGCCAGCCCCGCGCCCATAACGTGTTGCTGGATGCACCGATCAAGCTGCCCGGCATGACCCACCCGGCCTTCATCGTGGAAGACCTGGAGGCCCTGCAGGGCTGGTTGCACCAACAAGGCATCACCATCACCGAAGGGCCGCACCGCATCGGGCCGCGTCGCGTTGCATTGTTCATTCGCGACCCCGACGGCAACGTCCTGGAATTCAACCAGCTACTGGCTCAATAACAAGGAAACGTCATGAAGCTCTATGACCTGGAACTGTCCGGCAATTGCTACAAAGTCCGCCTGTTCGCCCATCTGGCGAACCTGGACCTGGAGATCATTCCCGTGGACTTTCTCGGCGGTGAACACAAGCGCGCGCCGCTGATCGAGCTCAACCCGTGGGGCGAGCTGCCGATCCTGGTGGATGGCCAGCGGGTACTGCGCGATTCCCAGGCGATCCTGGTGTACCTGGCCGGCACTTATGGCGGGGCGGCCTGGTGGCCGGTGGAGCCGCACCTGCAGGCCGAAGTCATGCAGTGGCTTTCCACCGCGGCCAACGAGATCCAGAACGGCCCTGCCGCCGCACGCCTTGTGGATAAGTTCGGCTATGCCATCGACAAGGCCGACACCCTGAAGAGAGCGGCGCGCATCCTGCCCTTGCTGGACGCGCACCTGGCCAAGCACGAGTGGCTGGCGCTGTCGCGGCCGACCATTGCCGATTGCGCGGTATTCCCCTATGTCGCGCTGGCTCCTGAAGGCGGTGTCGACCTGGTGCCCTACCCCCATATCACCCGTTGGATGGACCGGATCCAGCAGTTGCCCGGCTTCGTGCCGATGCCGGGCATCTGACCACACGTCCCTTTTTATGAGGGAGATCAACTGCGCTGCCGCACAAAGAACAAGCGGCTAGCGCAGCCTCCCCCTGTGGGAGCGGCGGTGCGGCGCTCCCACAAGGACCTGCAAAATCAAATAGTTATGCGTTGATTTATGAAAGCGTGGCCCTGCTTCTTCAGCCCTTGACGCACACCACCTGGCGCAAGGTGTGCACCACTTCCACCAGCTCGCGCTGGGCCTGCATCACCGCGTCGATGTCCTTGTAGGCCATGGGGATCTCGTCGATCACGTCCTTGTCCTTGCGGCACTCCACATGGGCGGTGGCGCGCCGTTGGTCCTCGAGGGTGAAGCGGCTCTTGGCCTTGGTCCGGCTCATCACCCTGCCGGCGCCATGGCTGCAGGAGCAAAACGACTCCTCGTTACCCAGCCCACGCACGATGAAGCTCCTGGCCCCCATGGAGCCCGGAATGATGCCCAATTGCCCCTTCTGCGCGGACACCGCGCCCTTGCGGGTCACCAGTACTTCGCGACCGAAATGCCGCTCGCGCTGCACATAGTTATGGTGGCAGTTGACTGCTTCGAGGTTCGCCTCGAAAGGCCGGCCCAGGGCTTTGCGCACAGCGCCGACCACCGCCTGCATCATCAGCTCGCGGTTATGCCGGGCGAAATCCTGGGCCCACTCCACCGCCTCGGTGTAATCGGCGAAATGCCGGCTGCCTTCCTCGAAATAGGCCAGGTCCTTGTCCGGCAGATTGGCCAGGTGCTGGCGCATGTCGGCCTGGGCCAGCTCGATGAACAGGTTGCCGATGGCATTGCCCACCCCGCGCGAACCGCTGTGCAGCATGAACCACACACGCTCGGCTTCATCCAGGCAGACCTCGATGAAGTGGTTGCCACCGCCAAGCGTTCCTAGGTGATGGCGGTTGTTGGTCTTTTCCAGACGCGGGTACTTGTCGGTGATCGCCTTGAAGCGCGCGGCCAGGCTACGCCACACCTGGTCGGCCTGCTTCGGTACCTGGTCCCAGGCACCCTGGTCGCGGCGGCCGAAGGTCTTGCCATGAGGCACGGCCTGCTCGATGGCGCTGCGCAGGCCGTGCAGGTTGTCTGGCAGGTCGCGGGCATGCAGCGAGGTGCGCGCGGCGATCATGCCGCAGCCGATGTCCACGCCCACTGCGGCCGGGATGATCGCGCCCACGGTAGGAATTACGCTGCCGATGGTCGACCCCTTGCCCAGGTGCACATCCGGCATCACCGCCAGGTGCTTGAAGATGAATGGCATGCGTGCGGTGTTCAACAACTGCCGGCGGGCATCGTCTTCCACGGGTACGCCGTCGGTCCACAACTTGACCGGCTTGCCACCGGCGACTTCGAGAATGTCCATGGTGTCGTTTCCGGAAAAAGGCGTTGGTGACCATCATACCGCCGAAGGTCGTAGGCCGGCCTTGCCCGCAGGGTGGCACAGTGCTGTATGCTTGCCGGGTCTTCAGGGCGGGGTGAAAGTCCCCACCGGCGGTAAATCGAAAGATGAGCCCGCGAGCGCCCCGGCCATGCCGGGGGTCAGCAGACCTGGTGAGATTCCAGGGCCGACGGTCATAGTCCGGATGAAAGAAGGCGTCAGGCGGGGGCCATCCGGTGTTCCTGCGCGCGCGTTTTGTTCGCCCCGAGACGTTCATCGATCAATCACGAGGAGCGTTTCATGTCCACCAAGCACCACCCGAAATTCCCCAACGTCACTGCTGCCATCGCCGCCTTCCAGGCCGGGCGCCCCGTTCTGCTGCTCGACGATGACGACCGCGAGGACGAAGCGGACATCATCGCCGCCGCCGAGAACATCTCGCTGCAGACCATGGCCATGATGATCCGCGATTGCAGCGGTATCGTCTGCTTGTGCCTGGACGAGGCCACCGTCGACGACCTGCAACTGGCTCCCATGGTGCAGAACAATCAGGCCCGCCATGGCACCGGCTTCACCGTCAGCATCGAGGCGGCCGAGGGCGTTAGCACCGGCGTGTCCGCCCAGGACCGCATCACCACCATCGAGGCTGCTCTGCGCTCGACCGCCGAGCAGCGCCATATCGTCAGCCCCGGACATGTGTTCCCGCTGCGCGCGCGTAACGGCGGGGTGCTGGCCCGTCGGGGCCATACCGAAGGGTCGGTTGACCTGGCGCGCCTGGCGGGCCTGCGGCCGGCGGCGGTGCTGTGCGAGTTGATGAACCCCGACGGCAGCATGGCCCGCGGCGAGGAGGTGGCGGTGTACGCGCGGCAATACAACCTGCCGGTGCTGACCATCGAGGAACTGGCGCAGTATCGCCAGGCGCTGGCGTTGGAAACGGCGACCGCCTGACGGGCCTTGGGGCTGCCGTCGCAGCCCTTTCGCGGCACGAGGCCGCTCCTACACATCGAGAATGGCTCCGCTCTATAGGAGCGGCCTTGCGCAGCGGCCCAATCGCCGGCAAGCCGGCTCCCACCGAGCCTGCGCTAACGGCGCACCTGTAGGAGCGGCCTTGCACCGCGAAAGGCCGCACAGCGGTCCGACGATCATCATCCGCTGGGCCAACGCTCGGGTCGGTAAATCCAGCCTCAGGGCCGGGAAGTTTGCTCCCCTTGCCCTGCTCTGCTAGTGTCGCGCCGTTCTGAAAGCCACCGAGACAGTCGCCATGGCCCGCAAAAAAGCCTCCATCGATTTCGAGCAATCCCTCGCCGACCTGCAAGCCTTGGTCGAGCGCCTGGAGAACGGCGAATTGTCGCTGGAAGAGTCGCTGGCCGCCTTCGAACAAGGCATCGCCCTGACCCGCGATTGCCAGGCCGCCCTGGCCCAGGCCGAGCAGAAGGTGCAGATCCTGCTCGAACGCGACGGTGAGCTGGCGGCCCAGCCGTTCGACGCGGAGCCCGAAGCATGATCGGCCAGTACCAGGCAAGCTGCCAAGCGCGTGTCGATGCGGCCCTCGAGCCGCTGTTCGTGGCGCCGTCCAAGGAGCTCGAGCGGCTCTATGCAGCCATGCGCTACAGCGTGATGAACGGCGGCAAGCGTGTACGGCCATTGCTGGCCTACGCGGCCTGCGAAGCCTTCGGCGCCCCGGCCGAACAGGCCAATGGCGCGGCCTGTGCGGTCGAGCTGATCCATGCCTACTCGCTGGTGCATGACGACCTGCCGGCCATGGACGACGACGACCTGCGCCGCGGCCAGCCGACCACCCACAAGGCCTTCGACGAAGCCTGTGCCATCCTCGCTGGCGACGGCCTGCAAAGCCTGGCCTTCAGCGCCCTGCTCGACCCGCGCCTGAGCCCCCAGGCCGATACCGTTCGGCTGCAGATGGTCCAAGCCCTGGCCCAGGCTGCCGGCCCGGCCGGTATGGTCGGCGGCCAGGCCATCGACCTGGGCTCGGTGGGCCTGAAGCTCGACCAGAAGGCCCTGGAATACATGCACCGGCATAAGACCGGCGCCCTGATCGAAGCCAGCGTACGCCTCGGCGCCTTGGCCAGCGCCCGCGCCAGCCAGGCGCAGCTGGGCGCCCTGCAGACCTACGCCCAGGCAATCGGCCTGGCATTTCAGGTGCAGGATGACATTCTCGATGTAGAGAGCGACACCGCCACCCTGGGCAAACGCCAGGGCGCCGATATCGCCCGCGACAAACCCACCTATCCGGCTCTGCTGGGCCTGGAGGCGGCCAAGGCCTACGCGCTGGAACTGCGCGACCAGGCCCTGGGCGCGCTCGAAGGCTTTGGCGACAGCGCCGAACCCTTGCGCGCACTGGCTCGCTATATCGTCGAGCGTCGCCATTAAAGCATGCTCGCCTGCTCAAGGAGCGGGCTTGCCCCGCGATGACGTCGGTGAATCCAACATCGCATCGCGGGACAAGCCCGCTCCCACAGGGGCATCGCTAGCCGCTTGTGCTCTGCACGACGGCGCAGCCCGAAGGGCTGGGTGATCACCCACAGGGGCAGCGTCCACCACACCTGCATGGGCAGCTTTTCCCACAATGGGGTAAACTGCCGCGTCTTCATATCTATAACGACTCGCCTGATGCCCACGACGTTTCAAGAGATCCCCCGCGAACGCCCGGTCACGCCATTGCTGGACCGCGCTGACACGCCTGCCGGCCTGCGCCGGCTGGCCGAAGCCGACCTGGAGACCCTGGCCGACGAGTTGCGCCAGGAGCTGCTCTATACCGTTGGTCAGACCGGTGGGCATTTCGGCGCCGGCCTGGGCGTCATCGAGCTGACGATCGCCCTGCACTACGTCTTCGACACGCCGGACGACCGCCTGGTGTGGGACGTCGGCCACCAGGCCTACCCACACAAGATCCTCACCGGCCGGCGCAATCGCATGCTCAGCCTGCGCCAGAAAGACGGCATCGCCGCCTTCCCACGCCGCGTGGAAAGCGAGTACGACACCTTCGGCGTCGGCCATTCCAGCACCTCGATCAGCGCGGCACTGGGCATGGCCATCGCCGCTCGCCTGCAGAACGACCCGCGCAAGTCCATCGCAGTGATCGGCGACGGCGCCCTGACTGCTGGCATGGCTTTCGAGGCGTTGAACCACGCCCAGGAAGTCGATGCCGACATGCTGGTGATCCTCAACGACAACGACATGTCGATTTCGCGCAATGTCGGCGGCCTGTCCAACTACCTGGCCAAGATCCTCTCCAGCCGCACCTACGCAAGCATGCGCGAGGGCAGCAAGAAGGTCTTGTCGCGCCTGCCAGGTGCCTGGGAAATCGCCCGCCGCACCGAGGAATACGCCAAGGGCATGCTGGTACCCGGCACCCTGTTCGAGGAGCTGGGCTGGAACTACATCGGTCCGATCGACGGCCACGACCTGCCGACCCTCATCGCCACCCTGCGCAATATGCGCGACCTCAAGGGCCCGCAGTTCCTGCACGTGATCACCAAGAAGGGCAAGGGCTTCGCCCCGGCCGAGCTGGACCCGATCGGCTATCACGCCATCACCAAGCTCGAGCCCGTCGACAAGCCCGCCGCACCGAAGAAGGTCAGTGGGCCGAAGTATTCGGCGGTGTTTGGCCAATGGCTGTGCGACATGGCCGCTGCCGACAACCGCCTGGTGGGCATCACCCCGGCGATGAAGGAAGGCTCGGACCTGGTGGCCTTCAGCGAACGCTACCCCGAGCGCTACTTCGACGTCGCCATCGCCGAGCAGCATGCGGTCACGCTGGCCGCGGGCATGGCCTGCGAGGGCGCCAAGCCGGTGGTCGCCATCTACTCGACCTTCCTCCAGCGTGCCTACGACCAGCTGATCCACGACGTGGCGGTGCAGAACCTCGATGTGCTGTTCGCCATCGACCGTGCGGGCCTGGTGGGCGAGGACGGCCCGACCCACGCCGGCAGCTTCGACCTGTCGTACCTGCGCTGCATCCCGGGCATGCTGGTAATGACCCCGAGCGATGAGAACGAGCTGCGCAAGATGCTCACCACCGGCCACCTGTACAACGGCCCGGCGGCGGTGCGCTACCCCCGCGGTACCGGCCCCAACGCACCGATCAGCGGCGATCTGGAACCGCTGGTGATTGGCAAGGGTGTGGTGCGCCGCAAGGGCGAGAAGGTCGCCCTGCTGGTGTTCGGCGTACAACTGGCCGAGGCGATGAAGGTGGCAGAGCAGATCAACGCCACCGTGGTCGACATGCGTTTCGTCAAACCACTGGACGAGGCCCTGGTGCTGGAACTGGCGGCCAACCATGAGCTGCTGGTGACCGTCGAGGAGAACGCCATCATGGGCGGCGCCGGCGCTGCGGTCAGTGAGTTCCTGGCTCGCGAGGCGGTGCTCAAGCCAATGCTGCACCTGGGGCTGCCGGATATTTATGTCGAGCATGCCAAACCGGCGCAGATGCTGGCTGAATGTGGCCTGGATGCGGCCGGGATCGAGGCTTCGGTGAAAGCCCGCCTGGCCAGGCTCGGCCTGTAATCCCCGGGGCCGCTTGGCGGCCCATCGCGGCACAAGGCCGCTCCTACAGGGCTGCGTGGCCCCTGTAGGAGCGGCCTTGTGCCGTGATCGAAGGCGCAGCCCTCGAAAAATGGAACAGTCAATGAAATCCCCTGCCTTCGCCCTGCTCTGCCTCCCTCTTCCGCTGCTGGCCGCCGAGCCGGGCCGCGACGACGCCCTCAAGCTCCCCGACGTACTGGTCAGCGCCAGCCGCCAGGTCGAATCACGCAGCGCCACCAGTGCCGCGAACACGGTGTTCACCCGTACGGATATCGATCGCCTGCAGCCTTCCAACGTCACCGATCTGCTGAGCCGCGTGCCGGGCGTACAAGTGGCGCCTACCGGTGGTCGAGGCAGCCTGCCGGGGATCTTCATCCGCGGTACCAAGGCCGCCCAAACCCTGGTACTGGTCGATGGCGTGCGCATCGCCAACGCCACCTCCGGCGACAGCGGCCTGCAGTTTCTCGACATCGACCAGATCGAGCGGGTCGAGGTGTTGCGTGGCTCGCGTTCGGCCATCTATGGCAGCGATGCCATTGGCGGAGTCATCCAGATCTTCACCCGCCGTGGCAATGGCCCAGGCCTGCAGCCGCGCCTGCGCCTGGCGGCGGGCAGCAACCAGACGTTCCAGCGAAGCCTGGGGCTCTCCGGCGGCAACGGCGCGACCCGTTTCAACCTGGGGGCCAGCCTGGACGAAACCGCGGGCATCGACTCGACCGGGCCTTCGTTCGCCAGTGACAGCGATCACGATGCCTATCGCAACAAGTCGTTCAACCTGAGCCTGAGCCATACGTTTGGCGAGCGATTCGAGGCGGGAGTGAATGTGCTTGATAGCCGTGGGCGCCACGAGTACGACGAGCCACGCGGGTTCAGCCCGCAAGAGCCCTATTCGAACTTCGCCGTCAGCAGTATCGGAAGCTATCTGGATACCCAAGTGACCGAGCAATGGAACACCCGGCTCGAAGTGGCTCACAGCGAGAACCGCGACGACAGCCGGGACAAGCTCAGCCACTCGAGCTTCCCGTTCAATACCTACCGCGACCAGGCCACCTGGCAGAACACCGTGGCCTTGGACGAGCGCAACAATCTGCTCTTGGGCGGCGACTGGTACGAAGACCGCGTCCATGCCAGTGCCGACTTCACCGAGGACAGCCGCTGGAATCGCGCGGTATTTGCCCAACATCGTTTTCGTGGCGAAGATTTTTCCACCGAGTTGGGCCTGCGCCACGACAAGAACCAGCAATTCGGTGGGCAAACCACCTGGAGCGGCAGCCTGACTGTACCGTTCGATGCGAACAACGACGTGCTGCTGTCATACAGCGAAGGCTTCCGGGCACCCACTTTCAACGATCTATATTTTCCCGGCTACAACAACCCAGGCCTGAAACCCGAACATTCGAAGAGTTATGAGCTTCAATGGCGCAGCCAATTAAGCGACAGCAGCAAACTGGAAACGTCGCTGTATCGTACCGACCTGCGTGACGCGATCGAATACAGCGTCCAGCCAGAAAACGTAGGCTCGGCTCGCATCAACGGCTTCGAGATGGCGCTAAGCCAGGAGTGGAACGGCTGGACATCGCAGTTGGCCCTGGCGCTGACCGACCCGCGTAACCGCGAGAACGGTCATACCCTGTCGCGCCGGGCGCGGCGTACCTTGAGCCTGGATCTCGACCGTCAGTTCGACCGTTTCGCCGTTGGCGCCACCTGGCAAGCAGCCAGCAGCAGCTACAACGATGAAGCCAATACCGACCCAATTGCCGGCTATGGCACCTTGGGCCTGCGTGGAAGCTGGGCGGCAAGCCGTGAACTGAAGCTCGATCTGAAGCTGGACAACCTGCTGGACAAACAGTACAGCCGCACCCACTACAACTATCAGGGCACCAACTACGGCTACCGCGAAGAAGGCCGCACCTGGCTGCTGAGCGTCACCTGGACGCCGGCGCTCTAGCCGCAAGCAGCTCGCACAGGCGCGCCGTGGCCTCGATCATCTGGCCGCTGGGGCGTTCCAGCCCCTTGTCGGGCACTACCAGCAAGCGGTCATTGGCCACCGCATCGAGGGTGCGCCAGGCCTTCCAGCTGGCCAGTTGGGCCTGGTCGCCGGCGAGGATCACCTGCGGATCGCGCAACAGCACGGACTCCACGCTCACCTGGGGCGCAGGTTGGGTGAGGTCGGCAAACACATTCCGCGCACCGCAGACCTCCAACGCATCACTGACGATCTGCTGCCCGCCGAGGGTGTACAGCGGTCGGTCCCACACCTGGTAGAACACCCGCAGCGGCTGTTGTCGCCGGTACTGCTCGCGCAACCCCTGCAGCCGCTCGCGCAAGGCGGCCGCGTATTGCCGGCCTCGCTCGGCACGCCCTACCCGCTGGCCAATGGCTCCGATCTGCCCGATCAACTGGTCGATGTCCTTGGGCTCGCCGACGAAAGTCGGGATGCCTAGGCGCCTGAGCTGTTCGCGCTGGGCCGGCGCCACGCTGTCGGGCCACAACAACAACAGGTCGGGTGCAAGGCTGAGCAGGCGCTCCATGTCGAGCTGACTGTACCGCCCTACCGAAGGCAGGCCCTGCAGTGACGCCGGTCGCTGGCCACCGTCGAGCACACCCACCAACAAGTCGTCGGCATGCAGCTCAAGCATGATCTCGGTCATCGAAGGGGCCAGGCTGACCACCCGAGAAACGCCTTCGGCCTTGACGCCGAAGGCCAACAGGGCCAGCAGGCAGAAAAGAATGCGCATCAGCCCAGCTGGCGGGGGATGCGGTACAGGTAGAGCAGCACCACGGTGGACAGTGCCAGAAGAATCTGCGGCACCGCCTCCAAGCCGACCAGCACCGAAAGTGCCGCCACCCAGGCAGGGAAACAGGCGAACAGCATGGCCATGCGTCGCACTCCTGCCAGCTCGATCCATGCCTGGGGCTCCTCGGGCGAGCCGAGGGCCTTCGAAGTGGCGATCAAGGCACGCTTGTAGGCGCCGAAACGCGGCAGGCTGAGGAACATGGAGGCAGCGCCGGCGATGAACAGCGGCATGGCCAGGACAGGGATCAAGGTATCGCCGCCACCGAAGGCCCACGCCATCACCGGCAGCGGCACCAGGCCTACCGCCAGGTATTGCCACCACGCCAGCGCCAGGCGCCGCTTCACCTGGCTGCGGGTCACGCCTGCGGCTCGCCCTGGTGTTCGTTGCCCATCATGTGGCCAAGCTTGCCGGCCTTGGTGGCCAGGTAGAGACGGTTGTGCGGGTTGTGGCCAGTGTGCAGCGGCACGCGCTCGGCGACCTTGATGCCCATGTCGGTCAGGGCCTTGACCTTGCGCGGGTTGTTGGTCATCAGACGCAGCGAGCCTACCCCCAGGTGCTCGAGCATGGGCTGGCACATGGCATAGTCGCGCTGGTCGGCGGCGAAGCCCAGGCGTTCGTTGGCCTCGACGGTGTCGGCACCGCCATCCTGCAGCTCGTAGGCGCGGATCTTGTTCAGCAAACCAATGCCACGGCCTTCCTGGCGCAGATACAGCAGCACGCCACGGCCTTCACGGGCGATGGCCTGCAACGCGGCCTCCAGTTGCGAGCCGCAATCGCAGCGCTGGCTAAACAGCGCATCACCAGTCAGGCATTCGGAATGCAGGCGCCCCAGCACCGGCTCGCCGTCGGCGATATCACCCAGGCTGAGCACTACATGCTCACGGCCCGTGGCTTCGTCGAGAAAGCCATGCATGGTGAAGATCGCGAAGGGAGTCGGGAGTTTCGAGGCGGCGACAAAGACGACGGGCACGTTGTGCTCCTAAAAAATAAGCAGTTCCAATTGCCCGATTGTATCAGCAGGTTGCCACCCATGCGCAGGCTGAATATCGCCGCTTAAGATCGAAAAGTTTGATGGTTGGGCTTCGAGCTCGCCCCCCTTGTCCCGCGATTGGGCCGGGCTCGATATCATCGTCGCCCTTGATCGCAGGACAAGCCGCTCCAACAGGTACGCCGTTAGCGCAGGGGCGGTGGGAGCCGGCTTGCCGGCGGTTGGGCCGCTGCGCGGCCCTTCGCGGCGCAAGGCCGCTCCTACAGGGGATCAGCGTTGGATCAAGCAACCACCCATACCAGCACTTGCATGCCCAGCCAGGCGAACACACCGGCCAGGATATCGTCGAGCATGATCCCGACGCCGCCATGCACGTGGCGGTCGACCCAGCGGATCGGCCAGGGCTTGAGGATGTCGAAGAAGCGGAACATCAGGAACCCCGCCAACAACCACTGCCAACCCTCCGGCACCAGCCACAGGGTGATCCACATGCCGACCATCTCGTCCCAGACGATGCCTTCGTGGTCGTGCACACGCAGGTCGTTGGCGACCTTGCCGCACAGCCAGAAGCCGAACAGCATGGTGATGCCCAGCAGCAGCCAGTAGCCCCAGTCCGGCAGCATCTGCCAGAGCGGGATGAACGGCAGCGCCACCAGCGAGCCCCAGGTGCCGGGCGCCTTGGGCAAGGTACCGGAGCCGAAGCCGAAGGCGATGAAGTGCCAGGGGTTGCGCCAGACCGAAGGCGGAACGAACTCCGCAGGCACCTGGTTGGGGTGGTCGGTCACGGTGTCTCCCTAAAATGTTGGTAACCCCGTTGCGCCGGGGTGATGTCCTGGCCCTGCCCGTCGCGCAGCGTCACGCCCTGTCCTTCGAGCACACGGCCGATGACATGGATGACGCCAGGATCAGGCAGGGATGAAAGTTGCGCCTCAGGCACAGTGAATGCCAACACGTAGTCGTCGCCACCGGTCAGCGCGGCATGCAAGGCCGCCTCCTGGCCGAGGAAGGTCTGCAGGGCGGGCGAGACCGGTACCTGCTCGGCATTTACCTGGAGCGCGACACCAGAAGCCTTGGCGATATGCCCGCAGTCGGCCAGCAGCCCGTCGGATATATCCAGCGCCGCCGTAGCCCGGCCACGCAACAGTTGGCCCAGAGCAAGCTGGGGCAAGGGCGACCAGTACTGGGCCAACAACGGTTCGGCGACCTCGGCCGGCGCCGTGCGTTCGCCCAGCACCAGCGGCAGGGCTCCGGCCGCATTGCCCAGGTAACCGCCCACACACAGCAGGTCGCCCGGCCTTGCACCGCTGCGGCGCAGGGCCTGCCCTGCAGGCGCCTTGCCGAATACAGTCACGGTGATAGCCAGGGGGCCACGGGTGGTGTCGCCACCGATCAGGCTGACGCCACAGCGCAAGGCCATGCGGTTCAGGCCATCGGCATACTGCCGGAGCCAGTCGGCACCGACCTGGGGCAGGGTCAGGGCGAGGGTGAAGCCGATGGGGTCGGCCCCCATGGCCGCGAGGTCGCTGACCGCCACGGCCAGCGAGCGCTGGCCGAGCAGCAGGGGGTCGCAGGCGACAGGAAAATGCACGCCTTCGACCAGGGTATCGGTGGACACCGCCAACTGCTCGCCAGCAGGCAGCTCCAGCAGGGCGCAGTCGTCACCGATGCCGAGGACCACACCTTCGCCGCCCTGCGCACAGGCCGCAGCGGCGAAGTAATGACGGATCAGCTCGAACTCACCCATGGTCGGTCGGCGCCGCGATCAGCGCTTGGCCGCCTTGACTTCCGCGTCACGCAGAGTCGGCGCGAGCTTGTCCAGCACACCGTTGACGAACTTGTGGCCGTCGGTGGCACCGAAGACCTTGGCCAGCTCGACACCTTCGTTGATCACCACGCGGTACGGTACGTCGACGCGCTTGATGAACTCCCAGGTGGACAGGCGCAGCACCGCCAGCTCGACCGGGTCGAGCTCCTCCAGCGGCAGGTCCAGGCATGGAGCCAGGGCCTTGTCGATTTCGCCCTTGATCGCCGGGACCCCATGCAGGATCTCGCGGAAATAGGCGCCATCGATATCGGAGAAATCGTTGTCGACCCGGAACTGAGCCTCGATCTCGTTCAGCGAATGCTGGGCCATGTGCCACTGGTAGAGGGCCTGGGTCGCGAGCTTGCGGGCTTCGCGGCGCTTGGCGCTCTTGGAGGGCTTGCCAGCATCCGCCGCGCGTGGCTCGCGCGGGTTGAAACGATCGCTTTCGTCGCTAATCACTTGGCCTCCAACTGCGCCAGCAGGCTGACCATTTCCAGGGCGGACAGGGCAGCTTCGGCACCTTTGTTGCCAGCCTTGGTGCCGGAACGCTCGATGGCCTGTTCGATGGAGTCGACGGTCAGGACGCCGAAGGCCACCGGAACACCGAACTCCATGGACACCTGGGCCAGGCCCTTGGTGCACTCGCCCGCCACGTATTCGAAATGCGGGGTACCACCACGGATCACCGCACCCAGGGCGACGATCGCGTCATATTCACCTTGCTGGGCGACTTTCTGTGCAACCAGCGGGATCTCGAAGGCGCCCGGGGCACGGATGATAGTGATGTCGCTTTCGCTGACGCCATGGCGTACCAGGGCATCAACGGCACCGCTTACCAGGCTTTCGACGACGAAGCTGTTGAAGCGGCCAACCACCAAAGCATAGCGACCTTTGGGGGCGATGAAGGTACCTTCGATGGTCTTCAGGGTCATTCCGGTGTTCTCATCTTAAAGAGCGAGGCCGCGCACACGCGGCCTGCGGGAGGGTTTGGACACGAGCGGCAGGACGACAGTTACGCCTGTGTCACTCGGAGGGCACGTATTCTACAACTTCCAGATCGAATCCGGATATCGCGTTGAACTTCATCGGCGAGCTCATCAGGCGCATCTTGCGCACGCCCAGGTCACGCAGGATCTGCGAACCGGCACCGACGGTGCTATAGGTGGTCGGGGCCTTGGGCTGCGCATCGCCGGCGCTTTCGCGGATGTGTGCCAGCAGCACGTCGCCATCGAGCGGGTGGCCCAGCAGCAGCACCACGCCGCTGCCGGCCTCGGCCACGGCGCTCATCGCCGCACGCAGGCTCCAACGGCCCGGTTGCTTGACCAGCAGCAGGTCACGCAGCGGGTCCATGTTGTGCACGCGCACCAGGGTCGGCTCTTCGGCGCGGATGTCACCGAGGGTCAGGGCCATGTGTACATCGCCTTCCACCGCGTCGCGGTAGGTGACCAGGTTGAACTGGCCCAGCTCGCTGTCCAGCGGCTGTTCGGCGATGCGCTGTACGGTGCGCTCGTGGATCATGCGGTAGTGGATCAGGTCGGCGATGGTGCCGATCTTCAGGCCGTGCTCGGCGGCGAAGGCCTCCAGCTCCGGGCGACGGGCCATGGTGCCGTCGTCGTTCATCACTTCGCAGATCACGCCACTGGGCTCGAAACCAGCCATGCGCGCCAGGTCGCAGGCCGCTTCGGTGTGCCCGGCACGGGCCAGGGTGCCACCGGCCTGGGCCATCAGCGGGAAGATGTGGCCGGGGCTGACGATGTCGTCGGCCTTGGCATCACGGGCGGCGGCCACCTGCACGGTGCGCGCGCGGTCGGCAGCGGAAATGCCGGTGGTGACACCCTCGGCGGCCTCGATCGACACGGTGAACTTGGTGCCGAAGCCAGAACCGTTGCGTGGCGCCATCAGCGGCAGCTTGAGCGTTTCGCAGCGCTCGCGGGTCATCGGCATGCAGATCAGGCCGCGGGCGTGCTTGGCCATGAAGTTGATATGCTCGGCCTGGCAGCACTCGGCAGCCATGATGATGTCGCCTTCGTTCTCACGGTCTTCGTCGTCCATGAGAATGACCATTTTGCCCTGGCGGATGTCTTCCACCAGCTCTTCGATGCTGTTGAGCGCCACTCGGCACCCCCTTCTCAATCAGGATTTCAGGTAGCCGTTGGCGGCCAGGAAGCTTTCGGTGATGCCACTGCCCTTGCTCGACTCGGCAGCCTTGTCGCCCAGCAGCAGACGCTCCAGGTAACGGGCCAGCAGGTCGACCTCAAGGTTGACCCGACGACCTGCGCGGTAGTCGGCCATGATGGTTTCGGACAGGGTGTGCGGGACGATGGTCAGCTCGAACTCGGCGCCATCGACCTCATTGACCGTCAGGCTGGTGCCGTCGACGGTGATCGACCCTTTGTGGGCGATGTACTTGGCCAGCTCCTTGGGCGCACGCACGCGGAACTGGATGGCGCGCGCGTTATCGCTGCGCGAAATGATCTCGCCGACGCCGTCGACGTGGCCGCTGACCAGGTGGCCGCCCAACCGGGTGGTGGGGGTCAGGGCCTTTTCCAGGTTGACCCGGCTGCCGCTCTTGAGGTCGACCATGGCGGTGCGCTTGAGGGTCTCGACGCTGACGTCGGCCCAGAAGCCATCGCCGGGCAACTCCACGGCGGTCAGGCAGACGCCGTTGACGGCGATGCTGTCGCCCAGCTTGACGTCGCCCAGGTCGAGCTTGCCGGTTTCTACATAGAGGCGCACGTCACCGCCCTTGGGGGTCAGGCTGCGGATGGTGCCGATGGATTCGATGATGCCGGTGAACATGGTGTCCTCCTCGGGAACAGGGCTGCGCGTGGCAAGCCGGGCATTATACGCCGGAGGCCGGCAAGGGGATGGCCGTGATCCGCCAGTCATCGCCGACCGCGCGCACCTCGGTGATCTTGAGGCGCGGCGCCTCGGCCATCTGCGCCAACGGCCAGTCCAGCAGCGGGCGCGCGGTGCTGCCGAGGAACGTGCCGGCGACGAACAGCTGGAACTCGTCCACCAGGCCCAGGCGCGCGAAGGCGCCGACCAGGCCGGCGCCGGCTTCCAGCAGGACCTCGTTGACACCACGGGCGGCCAGGATCTGCAGCAGGCCAGACAGGTCGACACGGCCGGCGTCACCGGGCAGGCACAGCAGCTCATGGCCGGCCTGAGCATAACGCGGGTCGTCTGCGCAGGCGGTTATCACCAGTGCAGGGCCGGCCTGGAAGAACGGCGCCTCCAGCGGCAGGCGCAGGCGGCCATCGACCAGCACGCGCAGGGGCGGCCGGGCCAGGGCCAGGGCGGTGGTTTCGGCGTCCAGCCCCAACTCGGCGCCGCGCACGGTCATGCGTGCGTTGTCGGCCAGCACGCTTTCGGCGCTGGTCAGCACCACGCTGGAACGGGCACGCAGGCGCTGCACCGCGGCGCGGGCGGCAGGGCCGGTGATCCACTGGCTCTCGCCGCTGGCCATGGCGGTGCGGCCGTCCAGGCTCATGGCGAGCTTGGCTCGCACGAACGGCAGGCCATGCTCCATGCGCTTGAGAAAGCCCGGGTTGAGTGCGCGAGCCTCGGCTTCGAGCACGCCGCTGCTGACCTCGATACCGGCCTCGGCCAGACGCCGCAGGCCCTGGCCGGCCACTTGCGGGTTGGGGTCCTGCATGGCGGCCACTACCCGAGCCACACCGGCCTTGACCAGCGCCTCGGCGCAGGGCGGCGTACGACCATGGTGGCTGCACGGCTCGAGCGTCACATAGGCGCAAGCGCCGCGTGCGCGCTCGCCGGCCTGGCGCAGGGCGTGGACCTCGGCATGGGGCTCGCCGGCCCGCACGTGCCAGCCTTCACCCACCACCTTCCCGTCACGCACGATCACGCAGCCTACGCGCGGGTTCGGGTGCGTGCTGTACAGGCCCTTGCGGGCCAGTTCCAGGGCGCGCGCCATGTAATGGGCGTCGAGAATGGCGGCTTGGCTCGGCATGGTCATTCCTTGGCCGGTTCCCGGGCCAGGCGGTCGATTTCCTCGCGGAACTCGTCGAGGTCCTGGAAGCGCCGGTAGACCGATGCAAAGCGGATATAGGCGACTTCATCGAGCTTGCGCAGCTCGGCCATCACCAGCTCGCCGACCACCAGCGACTTGACCTCGCGTTCGCCGGTGGCACGCAGCTTGTGCTTGATGTGCGCCAGGGCCGCTTCCAGGCGCTCGACGCTGACCGGACGCTTTTCCAGCGCCCGCTGCATGCCAGCACGGAGTTTTTCTTCGTCGAAAGGCTGGCGCGTGCCGTCCTGCTTGATCAGCCGTGGCAGGACCAGCTCGGCGGTCTCGAAGGTGGTGAAGCGCTCGCCGCAGGCGACGCACTCACGGCGGCGACGCACCTGTTCGCCCTCGGCGACCAGGCGCGAGTCGATGACCTTGGTGTCGTTGGCACCGCAAAAGGGACAGTGCATGGTGGCAGGCAACAAAAAAAGGGAGGGCCATGGTAGCGCATCCCACTGGCAAGACAAGCCAAAGGGTTTACCATCCATGCAATTCTGCCCGTGAAGGACTACCCCATGCACTACCGAGCGCTCGTCGTGCTGTGCCTCGCCGGCTTGCTCGCCGCCTGCGGCAGCGACCGACCGAAGACCGAGCAAGCCTCTGCAGTACCGCCTGCCAAGGCCGTCAAGAAGCCAAAGGAGCTTGGCCCGCTGCCCGCCTACCAGCGCGAGGTGAGCGGCACCTTGCTGGAAATACCCGTCGGTGCCGAAGTGGAGCTGGCCCTGCTGGTCATCGATGAACGCGGCAGGCCACAGCGCCTGCTGGCCAGCAGCACCCTCACCGGTACCGGCCAGGCCCTGCCCTATCGCCTGCGCTTCAACCCCGAGGCCTTCCCGGCCGGTGCCCGCGTCGAGCTGCGTGGCCGCGCCAGCCGCTCCGGCCAGCTGATCCTGCACCTGCCGCCTCTGCGTATCGCCCAGGCCACCAACCAGGTCACCGGCCCGCTGCGTTTCGAGAAGGCGCCATAAATGCCCCCACTGCATCTGCAGCAGGCACTCAGCGGCCTGATCGGCGAAGCGCGCCTGGTCGCCAGCGACCTGCCCGGCTGCGAGATCAAGCTCTGGCTGATCGATGCGCAGAACATGGACCGCGCATTCAGCCCCGAGGAAACCCGCCGCATTCTCGACGAACCGCCCTACTGGAGCTTCTGCTGGGCCAGCGGCCTGGCCATGGCCCGCTATCTGGCCGAACACCCTGAATGGGTACGTGGCAAGCGCGTGCTGGACTTTGGCGCAGGCTCCGGCATCGCCGGGATCGCCGCGGCGCGCGCAGGCGCACTGGAAGTGGTGGCCTGCGACCTGGACCCGCTGGCCCTGGATGCCTGCCGGGCCAATGCCGCGCTCAACGAGGTGGCGCTTGGCTACAGCAATGACTTCTTCGCCGAAGAGGACCGTTTCGACCTGGTACTGGTGGCCGATGTGCTCTACGACCGCGCCAACCTGCCGTTGCTCGACGCGTTCCTGGGCCGCGGTCGCCAGGCGTTGGTGGCCGATTCGCGGGTGCGCGACTTCAATCACCCACGCTACCGCCAGCTCGGTGTGCTCGAAGCCCTGACCTTGCCGGACCTGGCCGAGCCGCACGAATTCCGCCGGGTCAGCCTGTACCACGCCAGCCGCGAGCCTTTATAGTGGTGCCATTCACGGGTTTGCGAGAGTCGCGATGAGCCAAGCTCCTAGTAAAGATCTGCCATACATCTTCGATGCCACCGATGCCACCTTCCAGCAACTGGTCATCGAGAATTCCTTCCACAAGCCGGTGCTGGTCGATTTCTGGGCCGAATGGTGCGCGCCGTGCAAGGCGCTGATGCCGTTGCTGGCCAAGATCGCCGAGGGCTACCAGGGCGAATTGCTGCTGGCCAAGGTCAACTGCGACGTTGAACAGCAGATCGTCGCGCAGTTCGGTATTCGCAGCCTGCCGACGGTGGTGCTGTTCAAGGACGGCCAACCAGTCGACGGTTTCGCTGGCGCCCAGCCCGAGTCGGCTATCCGCGCCATGCTCGAGCCTCATGTGCAGATGCCCGCACCACCTGCAGCCGCGCCGCTGGAGCAGGCCAAGGCCCTGTTCGCCGAGAGCCGCTTCGCAGAAGCCGAAGCCGTGCTCCAGGCGCTGCTCGGCGAAGACAACAGCAATGCCGAAGCGCTGATCTACTACGCACGCTGCCTGGCAGAACGGGGTGAGCTGGGTGAAGCCGAAGTGGTGCTGGACGCGGTCAAGACCGACGAGCACAAGGCTGCCCTGGCGGGCGCCAAGGCCCAGCTGACCTTCCTGCGCCAGGCCGCCAGCCTGCCGGAGGCCGCCGAGCTCAAGAGCCGCCTGGCCCAGAACCCGCAGGACGACGAAGCCACCTACCAGTTGTGCATCCAGCAACTGGCGCGCCAGCAATACGAGGCGGCGCTGGATGGGTTGCTCAAACTGTTCCAGCGCAACCGTGGCTACGAGAACGGCTTACCGCAGAAGGCACTGCTGCAGGTGTTCGAATTGCTGGGCAACGAGCACCCGCTGGTGAGCGTGTATCGGCGCAAATTGTCGGCGGCGATGTTCTGAACCGCACAGGCCCAATCGCTGGCAAGCCAGCTCCCACAGGTACGGCGGTGTCTCTAAATGATGTCAGCGCTGGCCCTGTGGGAGCCGGCTTGCCGGCGATTGGGCCAGCTCAGGTCGACATCACCCGACCCAGTGATACACCGGCGCATCCACCCCGCTTTCCACCTTCACCTCACTGCTATGGCGCAAGCGCACCAGCAACCGCTTGCCCGCCGCCGTGCTTCCGGCCAAACCTTCCAAGCGCTCCAGCAGTTCCGGCCCGCTGACCTGCCCGGCCTGGCGCAACAGTTCTCGCGCCGCCAGCCATTGCCCATCGTCCTGGCGCGGCGCAGCCCCCGCTGGCACCGCTGCCGCTTCGGCTAGCACAGGCACGTCCAGCTGACGCCCGAGCCGCGCCCATTCCGCAGGCTCCAACTCGATGGTCAGGTCCACCGGCCAATCGCCGATCTGTCCGCGAATTCTCACGCTGTTACCCTCAAATTCGAAGTCAATGGCCTCTATGCTCTCATAGCACACCCCACAACCTGTAGGCACGAGCTTGCCCCGTGATTGGTCGAACCTGCAGCACAGCTACATGAAACCTGCACCAGGCCGCTGGCGAGCGCGAGAAAAGTTGTTATAACATTACGAACTCGACTTCTGACCGCCCCGGAGTGTTCCATGCGCCGCCTGTTCCTCGCTCTGCCCTTCGCCCTGCTCCCTTTGGCCATGGCCCAGGCCCATGACGATCACGACCATGACCATGCCCACGGCACCCTTGCAGCCCACGAACACGGTGCGGCCAAGCTCGATGTCGTGCTTGACGGCAACACCTTGGAACTGGCGCTGGACAGCCCGGCGATGAACCTGGTCGGCTTCGAACATGCTCCTGGCAACGATGCTGACAAGGCCAAGGTCGCCGCCACACGCCAGCAGCTGGAGCAACCCCTGCAGCTGTTCGACCTGGCCCAGGCTGCAGGCTGCAAGGAAGATGCCCAGGACCTCGACAGCCCCCTGTTCGCCGAGGCCGGCCACGACGATGCGGATGGAGATGAGCACGAGCACGGCCATTCCGACATCAACGCCCATTACCAGCTGACCTGCGCCACACCGGCCAAGCTCACCCAGGTCGACCTGACACCGCTGTTCAAGGCTTTCCCGGCGACTCAGAAAATCACCGTGCAGGTCATCGGCCCGAACGGCCAGAAGGGCCTGCAAGCCACGCCTGGCAAGCCATTGGTCGCATTCTGAATGAGCCAGCCGCTAATCGACCTGCAGGGGCTGGTATTCGCCTGGCCCGGCCAGCCGCCACTGCTGGATATCCCCGCGTTTCGCCTGGAGGCTGGTGAAGCGCTGTTTCTCAAAGGCCCCAGCGGCAGTGGCAAGACCACCCTGCTCGGCCTGCTGGGCGGGGTGAACAAGCCTGGACAAGGCAGCATCCGCCTGCTCGGCCAGGACCTCGCCGCCCTCGGCCAAGGCGCCCGGGATCGCTTCAGGGTCGATCACACCGGTTATATCTTCCAGCAGTTCAACCTGCTGCCGTTTCTGTCGGTGCGGGAGAATGTCGAACTACCCTGCCGCTTCTCGCGCAGCCGAGCCGAACGCGCCCAGCAGCGCCATGGCAGCGTCGACCAGGCAGCCGCCCGATTGCTCGCGCACCTGGGCCTGAACGACCCAGCCCTGCTCGCCCGCCGCGCCGACAGCCTGTCGATCGGCCAGCAGCAGCGGGTTGCGGCGGCCCGGGCTTTGATTGGCCAACCCGAGTTGGTGATCGCCGACGAGCCGACCTCGGCGCTCGACGCCGATACCCGCGAAGCATTCATCGGCCTGCTGTTCGACGAATGCCGCGCCGCCGGCGCCAGCCTGTTGTTCGTCAGCCATGACCAGAGCCTGGCCCCACTGTTCGACCGTCACCTGTCCCTGGCCGAGCTCAACCGCGCGGCCAAGCCCCGGGAGGCCTGATGTACCTGCTCCGCCTTGCCCTGGCCAGCCTGGCCAACCGTCGCTTCACTGCGTTCCTGACCGTCTTCGCCATTGCCCTGTCCGTGTGCCTGTTGCTGGCGGTGGAGCGCGTGCGCACCGAGGCCCGCGCCAGTTTTGCCAGCACCATCAGCGGCACCGACCTGATCGTCGGCGCTCGTTCCGGCTCGGTGAACCTGCTTTTGTATTCGGTGTTCCGCATCGGTAACGCCACCAACAACATCCGCTGGGACAGTTTCGAGCACTACGCCAAGGACCCGCGGGTGAAATGGGCCATTCCGATTTCGCTGGGCGACTCCCATCGCGGCTACCGGGTGATGGGCACCACTGGCGAATACTTCAGTCATTACCAGTTCGGCCGTCGTCAGCACTTGGCGCTGAGCCAGGGCCGGCCGTTCGCCGACGACCCGTTCGAAGTGGTGCTTGGCGCCGAGGTGGCCGACGCCCTGCACTACAAGCTCGGCGACAAGTTGGTGCTGGCCCATGGTGTAGCCGCTATCAGCCTGGTCAAGCACGACGACAAGCCGTTCACCGTGGTCGGCATCCTCGCCCGCACCGGCACGCCGGTGGACCGCACCCTGCATATCAGCCTGGCGGGCATGGAAGCGATCCACGTCGACTGGCACAACGGCGTGCCGGCCCGTGGCGCCGGGCGTATCAGCGCCGAACAGGCGCGGGCCATGGACCTGCAGCCAGCGGCCATCACCGCCTTCATGCTCGGGTTGAACAGCAAGATCGCCACCTTCACCCTGCAACGGGAAATCAACGAGTTTCGCAGCGAGCCATTGCTGGCAATCCTGCCCGGCGTCGCCCTGCAGGAGCTCTGGAGCCTGATGGGGACCGCCGAACAGGCGTTGTTCGTGGTGTCGCTGTTCGTGGTTCTGACGGGGCTGATCGGCATGCTCACGGCGATCCTCACCAGTCTCAACGAACGTCGCCGGGAGATGGCCATCCTACGTTCGGTAGGCGCACGGCCCTGGCATATCGCTGGGCTGTTGGTGCTGGAGGCGTTGGCACTGGCTGTTGCAGGCATCGCGGCCGGGCTAGGCTTGCTGTACGCAGGCATCGCCCTGGCCCAAGGCTATGTCCAGGCCAACTACGGCCTCTACCTGCCGCTGGCCTGGCCCAGCACCCATGAGTGGACGTTGCTGGCCATCATTCTTGGCGCCGCGCTGCTGATGGGCAGCGTACCGGCCTGGCGTGCCTATCGGCAGTCGCTGGCCGATGGTTTGTCCATTCACCTCTGAGCAGCCCGCATGTTCCTCATGTCCCCCGTTACCCCCATCGCCGGCAAGCCGGCTCCCACAGGCACAGCGGTGGCTCTACAAGCCCTGCTGCTCCTGTTACTGCTGTCGCTGGCCTTGCCTCTGCCGGCGGCCGAACCCCGTACCCTGGACTGGCCCGCCCTGATCCCCGAAGGCGCGCCGGTGGTGCCGGTGCAACAGGCACCGCTGCACGGCCTCTCGCAACTGGGCAGCGCACTGGCCGAAGCTGCCCCCGCTGCGCGTCAGCAGGCGCCCGACGCCCCGGTGGTCAAGGCGCTGGATGGCCAACAGGTCAAATTGCCCGGTTACATCGTGCCGCTGGAAGTCAGCGAGGAAGGCCGCACCACCGAATTCCTCTTGGTGCCTTACTACGGCGCATGCATCCACGTGCCGCCGCCGCCCTCCAACCAGATCGTGCACATCGTCAGCGAGATGGGCGTGCGCATCGAAGACCTCTACCAGCCCTATTGGATCGAGGGCCGCATGCAGGTCAAAGCCACCAGCAGCGAGCTGGCCGAGGCCGGCTACCAGATGGAGGCCGAGAAAATCTATGCTTATGAGCTACAGTGAGAACTGTTTCCGCTTTGTGACACAGCTTCGTTGAGCTGAATCAAAAGCTGCGTTCGACCGGCTCCCTACCATTGGACTACTCGATTACTTACGTCCTTTGGGAGCTTCAATGAACAAGTCTTTGCTCGGCGCCTCGCTTATCGCCCTGGCGCTCGCTGCCCCTGTTGCCCACGCCCACCAGGCCGGTGACATCATCATGCGCGCCGGCGCCATCACCGTTGCGCCGAATGAAGACAGCAGCGACCTGAAATTCGACGGCACCAAGGTGTCGGGTACCAAGGCGACCCTGGACAGCGACACCCAGCTGGGCCTGACCTTCGCCTACATGCTTACCGACCACATCGGCGTCGAGCTGCTGGCCGCCACGCCATTCAACCATACCGTGGCGGTCAAGGGCCTGGGTGGCGGCCTGGACGGCAAGCTGGCCGACATCAAGCAACTGCCGCCGACCCTGTCGCTGCAGTACTACCCAATGGCACCTTCTTCGAAGTTCCAGCCCTACGCTGGCGTCGGCATCAACTACACCACCTTCTTCGATGAAGACCTCAGCGGCGCGCGCAAGCAGCAGGGTTTCAGCAACCTGAAGCTGCAAGACTCGGTCGGCCTGGCCGCGCAACTGGGCATGGACTACATGCTGACCGACAACCTGCTGGTCAATGCCTCGGTCTGGTACATCGACATCGACACCAAGGCCACCGTCGACGGCCCGACCGCGCTGGGCTACAGCAAGACCAAGGTCGACGTGGACGTGGACCCGTGGGTCTACATGGTGGGCCTGGGCTACAAGTTCTGATGCCATTCCGGATGGCGGCCGCGGTCGCCATCCAGCCTTTCTTGCTCCGAACTCGCCGGCCTACACGATTCCTGTAGGAGCAGAGCAGGTTCAGATCACGCGCTCTGCGACAACGATCAAGCTTTGCCCAACAACTTCGCCAAGCCTTCGACCATCGAAGTGGGCCGCGGGAATTCGAACCGCGCCAGCAAACGCGTGTTGTCCGCCCGGGAATGGCGGATATCGCCCGAGCGCGCAGGACCATGGCTGATCGGCGGCAAGCCACCGATGACCTTTTCCAGAGCCGCTAGCAACTGGTTCAAGGACGTGGCCTGGTTCAACCCGATGTTCACCGCCCCCTCCTCCACCTGCGCCAGCTCCAGCGCCTGGACCATCACCTTGACCAGATCGCCTACGTACAGGAAGTCGCGGGTCTGCTCGCCGTCACCAAATACGGTGATCGGCTGGCCTTGGGCGGCACGCTCGCAGAAGATGCTGATCACCCCCGAATAGGGCGAGGACGGGTCTTGGCGCGGCCCGAAGATATTGAAGAAGCGGAACACCACCGGCTCCAGCCCATGCTGGCGACTATAGAAGTCCAGGTACTGCTCGCTGGCCAGCTTGTCCACCGCGTAGGGGGTCAGTGGTGCCTTGGGGGTGTCCTCGGCGATCGACTGCCCTTCGCCATTGTTGCCGTACACCGCCGCGCTGGAGGCGAACAGCACACGGCGCACGCCATGCAGGCGCATGGCCTCGCAGACATTGAGGGTGCCGATGAAGTTGCTCTGGTGGGTACGCACCGGGTCTTCGACCGAGGCTTGCACCGAGGCCACTGCAGCCAGGTGGACCACGGCGCGGCAACCTGCAACGGCACGGTTGACCAAGGCAGCATCGGCGACATCGCCTTCGATCAGTTCCAGGCCCGGATGGTCGAGCCGCAGGTTGGCGCGCTTGCCGGTAGAGAGGTCGTCGAGGACCCGCACGGCATAGCCTTTGTCCAGCAACGCATCGCACAGGTGGGAGCCAATGAAGCCGGCACCGCCGGTGATCAGGATGGGGGCATCAGCCATTTCGGTAGAATCGGTCCAGTAGGGGCGGCAAGCCGGCGCGCCAGGCGCGGGGCTTGATACCGAAGGTGTGAAGAATTTTCTTGCAAGCCAGCACAGCGTTCTGCGGCTCCTCGGCGGCATCGGGGCGTGCGGCGTGAGCCTGGGGCGTGGGTGCCTGTACGGCCAGCTTCTGCCACTGCGCCGCCTCGGTCAGGATTGCCTGGCCCAACGCCAGCGGCGTGGTCGCTTCATTGCCGGCGTAGTGGTAGGTACCCCACAGCGGGGCGTCGCAATCGAGCTGCTTGAGCACCGAAAGGATCACCCGTGCCGCGTCGTCCACCGGCGTCGGATTGCCCCGACGATCATCCGCCAGCAGCAGCTCCTGGGGCTGCTCGGCGCGAGTGAGGAAACGCCCGAGCGCGCCATCGATGCTCTCGTCCAGCACCCAGCCAAAACGCAGCAGCACATGCTGCGGGCACGCCGCCCGCACGCTCTGCTCGATACGCCACAACGCCTGGCCGCGCAGCCCCAGCGGCACCGGCTCGTCCTTCTCGCTGTAGGCCGTGGCCCGCGAGCCGTCGAATACCCGGTAGCTGGAAGGTTGCACGAGGATGATCTGGTGGTGCTGACACAGTTCGGCCAGACGCTCCACGGCCCGCTCTTGCAGCGCCAGGCGCTGCTCGCTGACCGACTCGGCCTGGAACCAGTCGAAATAATAGGCCAGGTTGATCACCACATCGGGGCGGTGGTCATCGAGCAATTGCGTGAGACTGGCCGGCGCCCAGCCATTCTCCGGCGGGCGTGGCGCCAGGAACCCGATGTCCTCTTCGGCTCCGAGACGAATCAGCGCTTGCCCGAGGGCATTGCCACCACCCAACAGCATCAGGCGCATACGCATAGAGTCAGCAGGTCCGGACAGGTTGAGGGAAAGAGGCGGACATTTTGCGGGTTCCTCTCGGGGAAGTCCAACCCTGGGGAGGCGCTGCAATCTGAATCTTCATTTCCTACGCCCCTTAAGGAAATTTCCTATGGCGCGGTAGGCTCGATCCTGCATCAAAAGATCAAAATACTTGGCTGAATATCTTCAAGAACAATAAAGCCCGAGTGACTACTGCATACTCGACGAGAGGACACCAGCCAATGCCCAACAAAGGAAGCACTCACTTTCTCTTCACCCTTGCACAGGCTCATAGGCTTGACCACGCCAGCCAGGTACTTGCAGCACGTGGAGGGCCTGACGCCAGTGGTGTTGCGATATTGGCCAACCAATGGGCCAGGAAAATCCATAGATCTTTCGGACCAAATCAAAAAACAACACTGAACGATTTTTTGTACAACCGAATTGCGGCACTTGAATTCGCAGGCATGTTAACGCCAAAGGTAGGACAGGCGCCGGACCAACTTCCTCGAATGAGGGTAATGGAAAGCGATCCGATCAATCTTTATCTGGCATCGCGTAATCAAATCCTCTTGGCCCTGGTACGCTTTCGCTCTTTCGCATTTGATATCGACAACCAAGGCAAACACATGCGATTGGTCGGTAATTTCAAAGGTGGAGGGGAACAACGCCTTGCACAAGAGCCGAAGGCGCACAAACCAGAGCTCAGTTCCCACGCTGGAGTCTGTCTAGGCCCCCATACAGAACCGCCTTATTACTGTTCAACCATTTCCTCGGACGGCCACTCTCCCGCCCCAAGCGCTTTGATATTGACTGCCCGATGGAACCCGCAAGACGAACCTACTCATGTAATTCCCCTACACGATGTGATTTCAAAGCTGGGAGGATTTGAAGCACTGGCCTTGTCTTCGAAATCTTTTACCTTTTCGAGAAGCGACTGTTTCGTCAGAAATGAAAGCGAGACGCCTGCCCCCAACTCCATTCTTCAGTTCGATAAGCATGGCGGCTTCACCATACGATATAGCAGTTACCGCTTTGCACTGGCCAACTGTGCAAGCTTCGAGGCCAAACGTGCTCTGCAGACGTTTCAGTCTCTACTGGAGACGGCCAATGTTTACAAGTTCGTGCTGACTCCCGCAACTGCACTCTTGATAAATAACAGCCGAGCCCTGCATGGAAGAGAAATAGTAAAGGACAACGGACGGCTGCTCGTACGACTTTTCGGCTACGCGCCTTACTCCAGACCTCTCGTTATACAGCACGACCCATTGATCGTACGTGGCTGAAGGCAAGGACTCTAATGGAACTTGAATTAAGCGCACTTTTTGTATTGGCCACAGTTGCGTTCCTAGCCGGTTTCTTTGATGCCATCGCAGGCGGCGGTGGCCTGCTGACACTACCTGCCTTGTTCATCGCCGGGTTGGACCCGTTGGCAGCCATCGCTACCAATAAATTCCAGGCCTCTTCCGCCAGCGTTTCCGCCACGTGGGCATTTGCCATAAAACGCATGATCGATTGGCGAACGGGTTTGCCGATGGCTGTCCTGTCCTTCGCGGGTGGCATGATAGGCGCCCTATCAATCAGTCTGCTGGAGAGGACTGTTCTTGAAGCATCCATTCCTGTACTGCTGATTGTCGTCGCGATCTACTTCGCTAGCAGCCCGAGTTTGGATGGACGCCAACGCACCGCAAAAATATCGCTGACTTGCTTTGCGCTGACTATCGTTCCGCTAATCGGTTTCTATGATGGTGTCTTCGGGCCAGGAACCGGCTCATTTCTGATGGTCGCATTCACGCTTCTATTAGGGCAAAGCGTTCTTCAAGCAGTTTGCAACAGCAAGCTGCTCAATGCCTCTTGCAATGTGGGTGCGCTATCGGTGTTCATTATCAGTGGTGCCATCCTATGGCCACTCGCATTGACCATGGCGCTGTCAGCCACTATCGGCGCTCAAGTCGGCGCCCGTTGCGCCATCCATTTCGGCACACGACTTATAAAACCGTTACTGATCTGCGTATGTTGCCTCATGGCATTGAAACTTTTGCTCAGCGACGGCAACCCGATCGGCGATTGGATAAGGCAACTGTGAAGGGAGGATGGTCAGGCTTGTCTCGTTGCACATCCGCGACTCGTATTCACTGCAACAGGAGCGCGACACCGAGGTAGTGACACCACACTAGCTAGGTGTCCAAAGGGTGACGTAGCCGCTGCGCCATTTCAGCTAGCTGCAGATCATCCGCTCGTGGCCCATCATGGGAAGAGACATAGCCCAGGTAGCGATCAAAGTACGTTTCGACAACAGAGGCGATCTTCCGGAAGGCGCTGTCTTCACCAGTTCCATGCATGGGATACAGCTTTGCGTGAAGGTGATCGACGCCATACCCCTCGAACACCAGCGCTGTACGCCCGACCCCCTCCAGGCCTTCGACCAATAGTTTCGCGACCTTCTTCGTTGCCGCGAGCAGGCCCGCGATTACAACGTCGTCCTGCTCGAAGAGGTAGCTTGAATGATGAGCCTTGGGTATCACGACCGTTACACCAGGCGTATTGGGGTAAATGGAAAGAAAGGCCATGTAGTTTTCGTCCTGCCATACGATATGACTTTGGACGCGCCCTGCGACTATTTCACAGAACACACACACTTATTCACTCCGTATTTTCCGAATGACATCTAGAAATCAGCCAATACGTATTATTAACAACGCCGCGAACATGATCAACAACCTATATAGCCAGAAACTTCCTATATAGCCGTAGGAAATATCGAGTAAATTAAATGAACACTCGACAGCAGGCTCACTCGATTTCAAACAACCCATTCTTGAGCGGCCCGACGCTCAGGCGTTCACGCACGTCATCATCGATGCGCGGGTCGTCCGGGCGGTACAGCTTGACCTGGCGGTAGGCGTTGATGCGGTTGACCTCTTCGCCCAGGTATTCCCAGACCACGCGGGTGCAGGCCGGGTTGCGGCGGTCACCACTGGAGACGCCATTCTTCAGGCCATTGAGGCGGGTGATGCGGCTCTTGAAGCTCGGGATGAGAATGGTCTGGCTCATCTCGTTGAATGTCAGCGACTCGTAGTCGATGAGAAATACCCTGTCCTGCAACTGGAACGCCGCACCGAGGTAGCGACACCGTACTTCGGCGTGCGGATCGGTTGCAGTGGAGCGCTCTTGGCGTTCAAGGCGTTCGAACAGGAAACTGCCGCGTTCCTCCCACAGGTGCACCAGCGATACGAGGATCGAGCCGGGTACCGACATGCAGTTGGAATACTCGAAGTAATAGCCACAGTAACGTGACAAGTTGCCGGCCTGCGCGTGCAGCGGCTTGAACAGTTCGCTGATCGGGTCGTTCTGCTGCTCGGCCTGGGCAGACAGGGTGCGGGCGCCAATCAGGCGGGCGAACTGTTCCGGCGGCAGGCCCAGCTCGTAGTCCTCCACGCCGAAGAAGTCACCGATGCGCTTGAGGTTGTAGGCCGTCGGACGGCTCTGGCCGCTCAGGTACTTGTTGAACTGAGCGCGGTTGATCGACAGCTGCCGGCAAACCTCTGAAATAGAGCGGTAATGGCTGCAGGCCAGTTTGAGGTTGATAGCGAAATGATCGCCCATGAGCAGGGTCCAGATGATGCGAGTGATGCAATGTTAGCATCAAGTCGCATCAAGTCAGAGCAACCCGCGAAATTGTAACCATAGTTGTCATGGCCAACCATGCGCGCCAATGAAAGCGGTGCGTCTCTGCCGCCCGCTGGTCTTTCCACGCGAAGAACAAGAATCGAGGTCATTCCCAATGCTCGAAGCACTCAACGATTTCCTTTCGGGGAAACTTCTCATCGTGCTGATCGTCGGACTCGGCGGTTACTTCACCATCCGCTCTCGCTTCGTCCAATTCCGTCATTTCGGCCACATGTTCGGTGTCTTCAAGGAATCCCTTCGCGGCCAGGCAGGCCAACTGAGCTCTTTCCAGGCCCTGATGCTGAGCCTGGCCGGCCGTGTCGGTGCCGGTAATATCGCAGGGGTCGGCATCGCCGTGACCCTCGGTGGCCCAGGCGCCGTGTTCTGGATGTGGGTCACCGCACTGGTCGGTATGGCCAGCAGCTTCTTCGAATGCACCTTGGCCCAGGTCTACAAGCGCGCCGACGGCGACGGCCTGTACCGCGGCGGCCCGGCTTACTACATCCTGCACGGCCTGAAGCTGAAAAGCATGGCGATCGTGTTCTCGATCCTGCTGCTGGTCACCTACGGCTTCGCCTTCATCGGCGTGCAGTCGTACACCATGACTCACTCGCTGCAGAACGCCTTCGGCTTCGATCCGGGCACCACCGGTATCGTCCTCGCCGCACTGCTGGCCATCACCTTCATCGGCGGCATCAAGCGCATCGCTGCGGTGTCCGACCTGCTGGTACCGGTCAAGACCCTGGCCTACATCGGTGTGACCCTGTATGTGATCGGCACCCAGATCGAACACGTGCCGGCCATGCTGGAAACCATCTTCAAGAGCGCCTTCGGCCTCGACCCGGCGTTCGGCGGCCTGCTCGGCAGCGCCATCGTCATGGGCGTGAAGCGTGGCGTGTTCGCCAACGAAGCGGGCCTGGGCAGCGCGCCGAACGTCGCCGCCGTAGCCGCCGTGAAGCACCCCGGCGCCCAGGGCGTGGTCCAGGCCTTCAGCGTGTTCCTCGACACCTTCGTGATCTGCACCTGCACCGCGCTGTTGATCCTGCTGTCGGGCTTCTACACCCCAGGCTTCGAAGGTGATGGCATCGTCCTGACCCAGAACTCGCTGGCCGCCGTGGTCGGTGACTGGGGCCGCCTGTTCGTCAGCGTCGCGCTGTCGCTGTTCGTCTTCACCTGCATCCTCTACAACTACTACCTGGGCGAGAACAGCCTGCAATTCCTCAGCCGCAACCGCGTCGTGCTGATGATCTTCCGTGGCCTGGTACTGGCGCTGGTGATCTGGGGTTCGGTGCAGAACCTGTCCACCGTGTTCGCCTTCGCCGACATCACCATGACCTGCCTGGCGTTCGTCAACCTGATCGCTCTGGCCCTGCTGTTCAAGACCGGCCTGCGGGTGATGCGCGACTACGACGACCAACGCCGCGCAGGCATCGAGCAGCCGGTATTCGATTCCAGCAAGTTCGCCGACCTGGACCTGGACCGCAACGCCTGGCCAGCCAACCCACAAGCTGACACAGCCGCTGACAAAGCCGCCGCCCAGGCTCAACCGCAGCGCTGATATCCTCCCCTGCCCAGCCGCCCCATCCGGGGCGGCTCTCTTCTCCGCTCATCGCTACGGAAGCTTTCCATGCGTGCAGTCAAGAATCTTCTCGTCCTCTATACCGGTGGCACCATCGGCATGCTGCAAACCCCAGAAGGCCTGGCCCCGGCCAGCGGCTTCGAGGCGCGGATGCGCGACTATCTGGCCTCGCAGGCCGACGCACCAGGCCTGACCTGGTCGCTGCGTGAGCTCGACCCGCTGATCGACAGCGCCAACATGCAGCAGGCCAACTGGCTGGCCATGCGCGATGCCATCGTCGAGGCGGTGGAGCGCGATGGCCATGACGGTGTGCTGGTGCTGCACGGCACCGACACCCTGGCCTACAGCGCGGCGGCGTTGTCGTTCCTGCTGCTGGGCCTGCCGGTGCCGGTGTTGCTGACCGGTTCCATGCTGCCCGCCGGTGCACCCGACAGCGATGCCTGGGATAACCTGCTCGGCGCCCTGCGGCTATTGGAACGAGGTTTGGAAAGTGGGGTACAGCTGTATTTCCACGGGCAGTTGTTGCATGGCTGCCGTGCCTCGAAGCTGCGTAGCGAGGCATTCGATGCCTTCGCGGCCCTGCCCCGCCATCGCGAGGGCGAGCGAGCCGCGGCGATTCCCCCAGCACTCGATTACCGGCAGCGTCGCGAACCGGTGAGGCTTGCGGTATTGCCGGTAGTGCCCGGCCTGCAGGCCGGTTTCGTCCAGGCTTTGCTCGCAACGGGCATCCAGGGCTTGGTGCTCGAATGCTATGGCAGCGGCACCGGCCCGTCCGATGACCAGGCCCTGCTCGACGCCTTGCACGATGCCCGCCAGGGCGGTGTGATGATCGTCGCGATCAGCCAGTGCCCGGAGGGCTCGGTGGTGTTCGATACCTATGCCGCAGGTAGCCGGTTGCGTGATACCGGCCTGGTCAGCGGCGGCGGGATGACCCGCGAGGCGGCGCTGGGCAAGCTGTTCGCGCTGCTGGGCGCCGGGCTCGATGTGCAGGCGGCGGAGCACTGGTTTGCCCTGGACCTGTGCGGCGAGCGCGTGTAGGCGCGTGTCGAGTTGAATGGCGGAAGGCAGCGGGAGTCGAACCTGCCCGGGAACGGCTGCCGTCCCCAACCGGGTTTGAAGCCCGGCCGCGCCACCGGGCGCGATTGCCTTCCTTGTAGTCAGTGCCTGGCCGATTGCTGGGCCAGGGCGCTGTCGGCGCGGATGTGACGCTGGTCGGCGACCCTCCGGGTCAAGCCGAGGCGGTCGAAGTATTCGAGAATCTGTACGCTTCGCTTGCGACCGATGCCCAACATATCGCGAAACGCCGCGACCTGCACTATCGGTGTACTGGCTGAATGCTGCAACAGCATGTCGGCCATGCGCCGGATCGTCGCTTCAGGGTAGAACAGGTCACGCACCACTTGGTGCACCAACCCCAGCCGGGCCAGTTTGCGCAGCAGCAGACGTACTTCGCCTTCGTCGCGCGCTTGCGCCGTGGCCAGGGTACGGACCCACGGCGGGTCATACAATCCCTCCAGCAATGCCGGCTCCAGACGCGCCCACAAGGCAGCATCGTCATCACTCAACTGCACCTTGTGTTCCGGCAGGTGCAGCCAGGGGCCGCTATTGACGATATCGCCCGATGCCAACAGCTCTTCCAGCAGGGCGATGAACGTCGGCCGCTCCACGGCCAAGGCGACGAAACGGCGCAGGCGATCGCGGTCAGGGCCTAGCTGGTCCGGTTCCTGTTCGTGGAAGTGCGCAAGCTGTGCGATGACCTGCTGCTTGAGTGCCTGCCAATGATGCTGGGCAAACAGCAGCGAACCCTGTTTCGTGGTGATGGCTTGCACGCCGCCGGGCAGCCGCCAGCCCTCACGCAAGCGATTGAACTGGCGCTCAAGGCGCTGGGGGTCCAGCCCACCCGGCGCCGCCTCCAGCAAGCCTGGCAAGGCTTGCTCCAGCTCCGTGGCTTGGCGCAGTACCTGCAACTGGCGTAGGCGCATTGCGCTGCGCCGCTGGCGGCTGGGGGCAAAAGGATCGAGCACCCGGCCGCCGCCCAAGGTGCGCTGGGCACGCTGGTCACGCAGCACCAGGCGATCGCCGTGCACCGCCTGCAACGGCGCGTTCAGCAGCAGTTGGGCGAACATCCGCTGGCCAGCCCCCAGTATCTCGCCTTCGAGCAACGCCACACGCGCAGTGACATCCTGGGTGCCCAGGTGCACATGCACGGCGCTGAAATGCTCGAAGGTGCGTGTTTCGCCTGCCAGCAAGGTGAGTTCGATGTCTACCCGCAGGCTGGGGGCATGCAGCCAGTCCGGCACCAGCCAGTCGCCGCGGTGGATATGTTCCAGAGCCAGGCGCTCGGCACTGATGTTCAGGGCCACCCGTTGGCCGGCGTCAGCCACCAGCGCGGCCTGGTTCTGCGCATGCAGCCCGCGGACCCGTACAGGTTTGCCTGCCTTGCCCAGCAGCAGGGTATCCCCGGCGCTGACTCGCCCCGCCAGTGCCGTGCCGGTGATCACGATACCGGCACCGGCCACGGCGAATGCCCGGTCCACCGCCAGCCGGAAACCACCCCGGGCGCTGCGCTGGCGCACGCGCCCCTCGGCCGCCAGCAAGGCCTGGCGCAGCGCCTCGATGCCTTCACCGGTGACGCTGGACAACGGAAACTGCGCCGCATCGGCATAAGGGCCAGGGGCTAGCAGGTCGTTGACTTCGGCCTGAACCTGCGCCACGCGCTGCGGGTCGACGCGGTCGCATTTGCTGATTGCCACCAGGGCCTGGGAAATTCCCAGCAGCTCGATGATCGCCAGGTGCTCACGGGTCTGTGGCATCACGCCGTCGTCGGCAGCCACCACCAACAGTACCAGGTCGATGCCATGGGCACCGGCCAGCATGTTATGGATGAAGCGCTCGTGGCCCGGCACATCGATGAAACCGGTCAGCGGTGCCCCTTCGGCCAGGGCGGCGTAGCGATAGCCAAGGTCGATGGTCATGCCCCGGGCGCGCTCCTCCTGGCGATGGTCACCCGCCTGGCCGGTCAGAGCCTGGAGCACCGCGGTCTTGCCATGATCGATATGGCCGGCGGTGCCGACGATCACTGGACCGGCCCCAACTGCAGCTCGGGAAGCTGCGCCAGCCATTGCGCCTCGTCATCCAGCTGGCGCAGGTCGAGCCACAAGGCATCGTCGTCGATGCGGCCCAGCACCGGCACCGGCAAGGCACGCAGGGCCCGCTCCAGCACGTGCAGGCTGCGCCCGCGCAGCTTCTTCGACACCAGCGGGCGCAGGCACAACGCGGCACTGGGCAGGCGTGCCACCGGCTGGCTGCCACTGCCGATCATGCCCAGCGCAGGCTCCACGCTGACCGCCCATTGCGACCCCAAGCAGTGGGCCAATACCGGCGCCAGGCGCTCGGCCTGGGCGGCGATCTCGCCCTGAGGGCGTGTCAGCAAACGCAGGCTAGGCAGGCGCTCGGCCAGGCGGTCAGGGTTGCGGTACAGCGCCAGTACCGCTTCCAGGGCAGCCAGGGTGATCTTGTCGACGCGCAGGGCACGCTTGAGCGGGTTCTTCTTGATCTTGGCGATCAGCGCCTTGCGCCCCACGATGATGCCGGCCTGAGGGCCGCCGAGCAGCTTGTCACCACTGAAGGTGACGATGTCGGCGCCATCGGCCAAGGCCTGGCGCACCGTAGGTTCGGCCGGCAGGCCCCAGCGGGTGAGGTCGAGCAGGCTGCCGCTGCCCAAGTCTTCGAGCAGGGGCAGGCCGTGGGCGTGGGCGATGGTGGCCAGCTCGGCCGTGGGCACCTGGGTGGTGAAGCCCTGGATGCTGTAGTTGCTGCAATGCACACGCATCAGCAGGCCGGTGCGTGGGTTGATCGCCCCTTGGTAGTCGCGGGCGTGGGTGCGATTGGTGGTGCCCACCTCGTGCAGGCGCACGCCGGCGCGGGCCATGATGTCAGGGATACGGAAGGCACCGCCGATCTCGATCAACTCACCGCGGGAGATAATGCCCTCCTTGCGAGCGCCCAGGCTGTTGAGCGCCAGCAACACGGCAGCGGCATTGTTGTTGACCACGGTGACCGCTTCGGCGCCGGTGAGCTCGCGGATCAGGCCTTCGATCAAGTCGTCGCGGTCACCACGCTTGCCGGTGGCCAGGTCGAATTCCAGGTTGAGCGGGTAGCGGGCAGCGGTCTGCATGGCCTCGACGGCCTCTTCCGGCAGCAGCGCACGGCCGAGGTTGGTGTGCAGCACGGTGCCGGTGAGGTTGAAGACCCGGCGGACCTGGCTGCGCTGCAGAGCGGTCAGGCGCTCTGCAGCACGGCCATTGAGGCCCCCCGGCGCCAGCTCCACTGCGTCCAGCTGGCCGAGACGGGTGGGCTCGCGCAGGTCATCGAGCAACTGGCGCAGGGTGGCCAGCACGGCGTCGCGGCCGTGACGCTCGATCAGTGGCTCGCAGGTCGGGTGGCGTAGCAGGGTATCGATGGAGGGCAAGCGGGGGGTGTCGCTGGCGAGGTTGGAAGACATGCAGTACTACCTTGGACTGATCCGTTGTCTGGGCGGGCCTTATCGCGGGACAAGCCCGCTCCTACAGGCTTGCGTTGTACCTGTGGGAGCCGGCTTGCCGGCGATGGGGGCAACTCGATAGTGAAGTGTAGACACTCACCCCCCACCCGGCGCCAGCAGCAGGTTCGGCGCCAGGCGCTGGAAGCCTTCTTCGTCCAGGCGCATGTCCAGTGCCAGGCTGACCAGGTCGTCGGCCAAGGGCTCGGCAGCACTGTCGTTCTCCAGGTAGCACTGCTTGAGGTAGCTGTTGCAGCCCGGGCAACACTCGGCACGCAGCGGCGCCTTGCCCGGGGCATGGCGGTCATCCTCCAAGCTGGTATAGCGCAGGCCCTTGCTCGAGTCGCAGTACACGCACTTGACCCGGACCACATGCCACTCGCAGGCACACAGCGAACAGGCCAGGTAACGCAGGCCATTGTGCTTGCCTCGGTTACGCACCACCCCGGCCATGGCCGGCGAGCCACAGGCTGGGCATTGCGAAAGGCTGCTACCTGGTTTCAGGTCCGGTTCCGGCAGGCTCAGCAACCAATGGCTCCACGCCGCCTGCAATGCAGCGCCAATGAAAGGCACCAACGCCGCCGGCACAGCATCATACTGGCCACCGAGCAGGGCGATGGCCCAGCCCTTGCGCTGCGCTTGATCACTTTTGCCCAAGGACCGCACGGCATCGGCCAGCGGGCCGCCCGGCGCGTCCTGGAAGTGCTCGAGCAATGCCTCCAGCCAAGGCAGCCAAGGCCCCTCGCGCACCAGGCTGTCGGCGGCCAGCGGCGGCAGGCCGTGGCTCAGGCACAGGCGCCGACGCTCTTCGGCCAACGGCATGGGGCTGGGTGGCTGCGCCAGCAACTGCTGCTGGACACGACACAGCCGAGCGACCAGCCGAAGGTAATCGCCCAAGGCATGCCCCTCGGCCAGATGCTCGAGCCGTTCGGCACGCAGTTGGAACAGTTCGGCTGACGGAAGATGCAGGAACGGCGGCGCAGTCGCCGCCGCCTCGATCTGCCCAGGTTCGAGAATCGTGCTCAAGCGCTCATCCTTTTTTTCTACCCGGGCTTGGCGGGGCCTTGTCGCCCGTCACGTCCCGGTACCACAGTTCATGGTGCTTGCGCGCCCAGGCACGGCTCACCGTGCCATGCAGCATCGCGCCCACCGAGCCTTTGATCCAGATGCCAGCGTAAATGTGCACGATGATGCCTAGGATCAGCACGAACGCCGCCAGGGCATGCAGCAAGGTGGCCAGGCGAATGGCACCGATATCGAAGTACTGGCTGAACCAGGCTCGCCAGATCACCACACCACTGACCAGCAACACGAGCATGCACAACAGCAGCGTCCAGAACAGCAGCTTCTGCCCGGCGTTGTACTTGCCGATCGGTGGCACGCCCTCTTCCTTGTTCAGCATGACCCGGTCGATGCGACGCAGCCATAGACGATCGTTGGCCGTGATGTAGTTGGCGCGCCAGAAGCGCAACACCAGGCCAAGGAAGAACACGAACATCGCCACCCCGATGAACGGGTGCAGGATGCGTGTCCACGGCCCGCCGCCAAACAGGTGGCTGAGCCAGAACAGTGCCGGGTGGAACAGCGCCAGCCCCGACAGCCCGGCCATCACGAACAGGATCGCGACGATCCAGTGATTGCTTCGCTCGTTGGCGTTGTAGCGCACGATAGGTTTGTGGTCGCTCATGGCCGTGGCTCCCCTTGCCCACCGGGCTTGGTCGGATCATAGACATGGACCGACGGGTCCACCTGATGCACGCCGTCTTCGCCCGCTGCCGGGTGGTCTTGCTCCTCGACCCGCTGTGGGCCGACCCGTACGTAATGGAAGAACCCGGCCAACACCGCCGCGCCCATGGCCAGCAATGCCAATGGCTTGCTGATGCCCTTCCACAACCCCACCAGGGGGCTGATCACCGGCTGGTCGGGCAAGCCGGCGTACAACGTGGGCGTATCGGCATGGTGCAGCACGTACATCACATGGGTGCCACCGACGCCGTCCGGGTCGTACAGCCCGGCGTTATCGTAACCACGGGACTTGAGGTCGACGATGCGCTCGGCGGCATGCACCTTCATCTCGTCCTTGCTGCCGAAGACGATCGCCCCGGTCGGGCAGGTCTTCACGCAGGCCGGCTCCAACCCCACGGCCACACGGTCGGAACACAGGCTGCACTTGTAGGCCTTGTGGTCCTTCTGCGAGATACGCGGGATATTGAACGGGCAGCCGGTGATGCAATAGCCGCAGCCGATGCAATGGTCCTGGTTGAAGTCGACGATGCCGTTGGCGTGCTTGATGATCGCCCCCGGGCTCGGGCAGGCCTTCAGGCAACCAGGCTCGGCGCAATGCATGCAGCCATCCTTGCGGATCAGCCATTCCAGGTTGCCGTCGTCGCGCTCGTGCTCGGTGAAGCGCATCAGGGTCCAGGTGTCGGCGGTCAGGTCCTGAGGGTTGTCGTAGGAGCCATGGTTGTGGCCGACCTCGTCACGCAGTTCGTTCCACTCCGAGCACGCCACCTGGCAGGCCTTGCAGCCGATGCACTTGGTGGTGTCGATCAGCTTGGCCACTTCCTGTTGCTGGCGTACCGAAGGGGGTACGGTCGTGGTGGCCGAGCGGGCGATGATGTCTTGCTGGGCCATTTAGATTTTCTCCACGTTGACGAGGAACGACTTGGACTCCGGTGTCTGGGTGTTGCCATCGCCCAGGAACGGCACCAGGGTGTTGGTCAGGTAGCCATGCCGGGTGATACCGGTGAAGCCCCAGTGCAACGGGATACCCACGTGGTGGACGGTCTGGTTGTTGACCTTCAGCGGGCGGATCCGCTTGGTCACCACCGCCACTGCCTCGATATGCCCCCGCTTGGAGCTGACCCGCACCCGGTCGCCCGCCTTGATGCCCTTCTCATTGGCCAGCACTTCGCCGATCTCGACGAATTGCTCGGGCTGGGCAATGGCGTTGAGGCGGCAATGCTTGCTCCAGAAGTGGAAGTGCTCGGTCAGCCGGTAGGTGGTGGCCGCGTAGGGGAACTCGTCGGCCTTGCCGAGGGTGTCCCACACCGAGTCGAAGACCCGCCCAGCCGGGTTGCTGGTGGCCTGCTTGTTCTGCGGGTTCAGCGGGTTGATGCCGATGGGCGTCTCGAACGGCTCGTAGTGTTCGGGGAACGGCCCCTCGGCCATCTTGTCGATGGCGAAGAACCGCGCCACACCTTCGGGGTTCATGATGAACGGGTTCATCCCGGCCTCCGGCGGCGAATCGACCTTGAAGTCCGGCACGTCGGTGCCGGTCCAGGCCTTGCCGTTCCACCACACCAGGCGTTTTTTCTCCGGGTCCCACGGCTTGCCTTGCGGGTCGCTGGAGGCACGGTTGTAGAGGATGCGCCGGTTGGCAGGCCACGCCCAGGCCCAGTTCTGCACATGGTGCATGCCGTAGGGGTCGCTGTTGTCGCGCCGGGCCATCTGGTTGCCCTGCTCGGTCCAGCTGCCGGCGAAGATCCAGCAGCCGGACGCGGTGCTGCCGTCGTCCTTGAGCTGGCCGAAGCCGGAAAGCTGCTGGCCGGCCTTGAGCGTAGCGCCGGCGGCATCGACCTGGTCGGTGATCGCCCAGCCGTTCATTTCCTTGGCCAGCTCCTCCGGGGATGGCTCTTCAGGAATCTTGTAGGGCCAGCTGATGTTGAGCATCGGGTCGGGGTAGGCGCCGCCCTCTGCCTTGTAGCGATGGCGCAGGCGCAGGAACAGTTCGCTCATGATCTGCACATCGGTGCGGGTCTGGCCCGGGCCGTCGGCACCCTTCCAGTGCCACTGCAGCCATCGGCTGCTGTTGACCAGCGAGCCGTCCTCCTCGGCAAAACACGTGGTGGGCAGGCGGAACACCTCGGTCTGGATGTTGGTTGTGTCGACGTCGTTGAACGGGCCGGCGTTGCGCCAGAACTCGGACGTTTCGGTGGCCAGCGGGTCCATCACCACCAGCCACTTGAGCTTGGCCAGCGCGGCGGTGACGCGGTTCTTGTCCGGCAATGCGGCGATGGGGTTGAAGCCCTGGCACATATAGCCGTTGACCTTGCCCTGCCCCATCATCTCGAACATGCGCAACACGTCGTAGGCGCCGACGTCCAGCTTGGGCAGCCACTCATAGCCCCAGTCGTTCTCGGCGGTGGCGTTGGCGCCATACCAGGCCTTCATCAGGCTGACATGGAACTTGCCGTAGTTCTGCCAGTAGGACAGCTGCCCTGGGCGCAGCGGCTTCGAGGCACGCTTGTCGATGAAGGTGGCGTAGTCCTGCTCGGCGTCGCCGGCCAGGGTCAGGTAGCCAGGCAGCGAGTTGGACAGCAGCCCCAGGTCGGTCAGGCCCTGGATATTGGAGTGCCCACGCAGTGCGTTGACCCCACCTCCCGGCATACCGACGTTGCCCAGCAGCAGCTGGACCATGGCTGCACTGCGGATGATCTGCGCACCGATCGAGTGCTGTGTCCAGCCCAGCGCGTAGAGGATCGTCATGGTCTTGCCCGGTTGCGAGCAGGTGGCGATCTCTTCCCAGATCTTCATCATGGCGTCCTGGGGCATGCCACAGGTCATGCTCGCCACTTCCGGGGTGTAGCGGCTGTAGTGCTGCTTCATCAATTGGAAGACGCAACGCGGGTGCTGCAGGGTCGGGTCGACCTTGGCGAAGCCGTCTTCGCCGAGCTCGTAGCCCCAGCCGGACTTGTCGGCATAGATGCGCTTGTCCGCGTCGTAGCCGCTGAACAACCCATCTTCGAAGCCATAGCCTTCGTTGACGATGAACGACACGTCGGTGTAGTTGCGCACGTATTCGTGCTGGATCTTGTCGTTGCTCAGCAGGTAGTTGATCAGCCCGCCCATGAAGGCGATATCAGTACCGGTGCGGATCGGCGCATAGTAGTCCGCCACCGAGGCGGTACGCGTGAATCGCGGGTCGACCACGATCAGCCGCGCCTTGTTGTGCGCCTTGGCCTCGGTCACCCACTTGAAGCCGCACGGGTGCGCTTCTGCTGCGTTGCCACCCATCACCAGGACCAGGTTCGCGTTGGCGATGTCAGACCAGTGATTGGTCATGGCGCCACGGCCATACGTCGGGGCAAGACTTGCCACCGTCGGGCCGTGTCAGACACGCGCTTGGTTATCGAACCCCAGTACACCCAGCGAACGGACCACCTTGTGCGTCAGATAGCCGGCCTCGCTGGAGGCGGCCGACGCGGCGAGGAAGCCCACAGTGAGCCAACGGTTGACCGTCTGGCCTTGGTCGTTCTTCTCGATGAAATTGGCGTCGCGGTCCTTCTTCATCAGGTCGGCGATGCGATCGAGCGCCTCGTCCCAGCTGATCCGAGTCCATTCCTTGCTGCCTGGCTTGCGCACCTCGGGGTACTGCAGACGGTTGGGGCTGTGGATGAAGTCCAGCAGCCCGGCGCCCTTCGGGCACAGGGTGCCGCGGTTGACCGGGTGGTCCGCGTCGCCCTCGATGTGGATGATGTTCTGCTTGACGTTCTTGCCCGCATCGCCCTGGCTGTACATGATCAGGCCGCAGCCGACCGAGCAGTAGGGGCAGGTGTTGCGGGTTTCTTTGGTATGCGCCAACTTGAAGTGACGCACCTGCTCGGCGAACGCAGGCGTAGGGGCCATGCCCAACGCCGCAAGGCTCGAGCCTCCAAGGCCGACGGCGGCGACCTTGAAGAATTGCCGACGGTTGAGGTCCATCGTGCACTCCTGATCAGGTTCTGGGCGCCTGGAACGTGCCGGCGCCTCTAGGACTCACGGTAGCGGCCATCGGGATGGCCACCAACCTGTAACTCTAGTCAAGAATCAGGAATGTGCGATGACGTGGGTCAGGTATGAAGCGATCGCGGGACCTCACCATCGATGGCTAACGCGAACCTGTAGCCAACCAAAATTCAGAACATGAAAAAACCCGGAGCGGTTGCTCCGGGTTTCTAGTCTGACGTGATGCCTAACCGTTCGAATCAGAACGGAATATCGTCATCGAAACTGTCGAAGTCAGCCGCCGGCTGCGGAGCTGGCTGCTGCGGTGCAGGACGCTGCGGGGCCTGCTGCGGACGCGGAGCCTGCTGGCGAGGGGCCTGGTTGTACTGCTGCTGACCGCCCTGGTTGTAGTTGCCACCACCCTGGTTGTACGGATCACCGCCCTGCTGGTTCTGCGGACGGCCGCCGAGCAGCTGCATGGTGCCGTTGATGTCGACGATGATTTCGGTGGTATAGCGCTTGATGCCGTCTTTTTCCCACTCGCGGGTCTGCAGCTTGCCTTCGATGTAGCACTGCGAACCTTTGCGCAGGTACTCGCCGGCGATCTCGGCGACCTTGCCGAACAGAGCCACGCGGTGCCATTCGGTACGCTCGACCTTCTGGCCGGACTGCTTGTCGGTCCACTGCTCGCTGGTGGCCAGGCTCAGGTTGGTCACGGCGTTACCGTTGGGCAGGTAGCGGACTTCGGGATCCTGACCGCAGGTGCCGACCAGAATGACTTTGTTAACCCCACGGGCCATAACGTTCTCCTAGGCTTCGCACGCCGAAGCGGCTGGGTTCACCAGACGCTCGAGGGTCGCGCGGTCCAAAATTTTCGTATCCAGTTTGATATAGATGGCGGCTTCTTCTGCCACCACCACGGCGTCGGTCACACCCGGCACGGCCAACAGGCGTTCGGTCAAGCCGGCCTCCCGGAGACCCTCCGGCGTCAGCGGCATGCGCAGGCTGGTCACGTACGGCGGCTCGTTCATGCTCAAGGCCGTCACCAGCCACACGGCACACAGCCCTGCGCAACCGAGGAACACCATGCCCAGGCCACCGTGCTGGAACAACCAGCCACCGATGATTCCTCCCAAGGCAGCACCGAGGAACTGGCTGGTGGAATAGACCCCCATCGCCGTCCCCTTGCCGCCTGCGGGCGACACTTTGCTCACCAGCGAAGGCAGCGATGCCTCCAGCAGGTTGAATGCCGTAAAGAATACCACGGTGCCGGTCACCAGTCCGCGCAAGTTGTCAGCCCATTGCCAGAAGAACAGCTCGACCACCATTAGCACGCTGACTGCGCCGATCAGCACACGCTTCATCTTGCGCTTCTTCTCGCCGTAGATGATGAACGGGATCATTGCAAAAAATGAGACCAGCAAGGCGGTCAGGTATACCCACCAATGTTGTTCCTTCGGCAGGCCGCCGCGCTCGACGAAGGCCAGGGGCAGCGCGACGAAGCTGGCCATGAGGATTGCATGCAGGACGAAAATGCCCACGTCCAGGCGCAGAAGGTCCGGATGACGCAGGGTCGGCCCCAGGGCCTGGCGCGCCACGCCGGACTCGCGATGTTGCAAGGCCTTGTGGCCGCTGGGCACGACGAAGGCGATCAACGCGATGCCGACCAGGGCAAGTCCTGCAGTGGCGAGGAACAATCCTGACAAGCCAAAGGCACGGGTCAACAGCGGGCCTATGACCATGGCCACCGCGAACGAAAGGCCGATGCTCATGCCGATCATGGCCATGGCCTTGGTACGGTGCTGCTCGCGGGTCAGGTCGGAAAGCAGCGCCATGACCGCCGCCGAGATGGCACCTGCACCTTGTAGGATGCGCCCGGCGATCACTCCCCAGATCGAATCGGCCTGGGCCGCCAGCAGGCTGCCGAGGGCGAACACCACCAGGCCCAGGTAAATCACCGGGCGGCGCCCGATGCGGTCGGAAATCACCCCGAACGGAATCTGCAGCACGGCCTGGGTCAGGCCATAGGCACCGATGGCCAGGCCGATCAGCGCAGGGGTCGCACCGGCCAAGTCCATGCCATAGGTGGCCAGCACAGGCAGAACCATGAACATGCCCAGCATACGAAAGGCAAAGACCAGGGCCAGGCCGCTTGCGGCGCGGGTTTCGCTGCCACTCATGCGTTCGTTGTGGGTGTCGTGCATGGAATAACCTCGTGTGAACCGGCGGCGATTCTATCAGTCCGACAGCGTAACAGCATCCACGCGACGCTTTGCCGCGTACTGGCAGCGCGCCTTATACTCCTTTGTTTATGCCCGCCGAGCGAGGCCGCAGTGGACAAGATCCTGATTCGTGGGGCACGCACCCACAACCTGAAGAACATCGACCTGACCCTGCCTCGGGACAAGCTGATCGTGATCACCGGCCTGTCCGGTTCCGGCAAGTCGTCCCTGGCGTTCGACACCCTGTACGCCGAGGGACAGCGTCGCTACGTGGAGTCCCTGTCGGCCTACGCCCGGCAGTTCCTGTCCATGATGGAAAAGCCCGACGTCGATACCATCGAGGGTCTGTCGCCGGCCATTTCCATCGAGCAGAAATCCACGTCGCACAACCCCCGCTCCACCGTCGGCACCATCACCGAGATCTACGACTACCTGCGCCTGCTCTATGCCCGCGTCGGCACGCCACGCTGCCCGGACCATGACATTCCGCTGGAGGCGCAAACGATCAGCCAGATGGTCGACCTGGTGCTCGCCCAGCCCGAAGGCAGCAAGCTGATGCTGCTGGCGCCGGTAGTGCGCGAGCGCAAGGGCGAGCACCTGGCGGTGTTCGATGAACTGCGCGCCCAAGGTTTCGTACGCGCCCGGGTCAACGGCAAGCTGTACGAGCTCGACGAACTGCCCAAGCTGGACAAGCAGAAGAAGCACAGCATCGATGTGGTGGTGGACCGCTTCAAGGTCCGCGAAGACCTGCAGCAACGCTTGGCCGAGTCCTTCGAGACCGCGCTGAAGCTCGCCGATGGCATCGCCCTGGTGGCGCCGATGGACGACGAGGCCGGCGAAGAGATGATCTTCTCTGCCCGTTTCGCCTGCCCGGTGTGCGGCCATGCCATCAGCGAGCTCGAGCCGAAGCTGTTCTCCTTCAACAACCCGGCCGGCGCCTGCCCGACCTGCGACGGCCTGGGCGTGAAACAGTTCTTCGATACCAAGCGCCTGGTCAACAACGAGCTGACCCTGGCCGAGGGCGCCATACGCGGCTGGGACCGACGCAACGTCTATTACTTCCAGATGCTCGGCTCCCTGGCCTCGCACTACGGGTTCAGCCTCGAGCTGCCGTTCGGCGAGCTGTCGGCTGAACACCAGAAGGTGATCCTGCACGGCAGCGGCAAGCAGAGCGTCGACTTCAAGTACCTCAACGACCGTGGCGACATCGTCAAGCGCTCGCACCCCTTCGAGGGCATCGTGCCCAACCTGGAGCGACGCTACCGCGAGACCGAGTCCGCCACCGTACGCGAGGAGCTGGCCAAATACCTCGGCACCCAGCCCTGCCCGGATTGCCGCGGCACCCGCCTGCGCCGCGAAGCGCGTCACGTCTGGGTAGGCGAGAAAACCCTGCCGGCAGTCACCAACCTGCCGATCGGCGAAGCCAGCGACTATTTCAGCGACCTGACCCTGACCGGTCGACGCGGCGAGATCGCGGCGAAGATCCTCAAGGAGATCTGCGAGCGCCTGCAGTTCCTGGTCAATGTCGGCCTGGACTACCTGACCCTGGACCGCAGCGCCGAGACCTTGTCCGGCGGCGAAGCCCAGCGAATCCGCTTGGCCAGCCAGATCGGTGCCGGTCTGGTGGGCGTCATGTACATTCTCGATGAACCGTCCATTGGCCTGCACCAGCGCGACAACGACCGCCTGCTGGCCACCCTGAACCACCTGCGCGACCTAGGTAACACGGTGATCGTGGTGGAGCATGACGAGGATGCCATTCGCTTGGCCGACTACGTGGTCGACATTGGCCCTGGCGCAGGCGTGCATGGTGGCCGGATCGTTGCCGAGGGCTCGCCAGAAGAGGTGATGGCCCACCCCGACTCGCTCACCGGCAAGTACCTGTCCGGGCGCAAGAAGATCGTCGTGCCAGCCAAGCGCACGCCGCGCAACAAGAAGCTTGCGCTCAAGCTCAAAGGCGCCCGTGGCAATAACCTGCAGAACGTCGACCTGGAAGTCCCGATCGGCCTGCTGACCTGCGTCACGGGGGTTTCCGGCTCGGGCAAGTCGACTCTGATCAACAATACCCTGTTCCCCCTGGCCGCCACCGCGCTCAATGGTGCCAGCAGCCTGGAGGCCGCACCGCACAACAGCCTGGACGGCCTGCAGCACCTGGACAAGGTAGTCGACATCGACCAGAGCCCGATCGGCCGCACACCGCGCTCCAACCCGGCGACCTACACCGGCATCTTCACGCCGATCCGCGAATTGTTCGCCGGCGTGCCGGAGTCGCGCGCTCGGGGCTACGGCCCGGGACGCTTCTCGTTCAACGTCAAGGGCGGACGCTGCGAGGCGTGCCAGGGCGATGGCCTGATCAAGGTGGAGATGCACTTCCTGCCGGACATCTACGTGCCGTGCGATGTGTGCAAGAGCAAGCGCTACAACCGCGAGACCCTGGAGATCAAATACAAGGGCAAGAACATCCACGAAGTGCTGGAAATGACCATCGAGGATGCCCGTGCGTTCTTCGACGCGGTACCAGCCCTGGCGCGCAAGCTGCAGACGTTGATGGACGTGGGCCTGTCCTACATCAAGCTGGGGCAGTCGGCCACAACACTGTCAGGCGGTGAGGCACAGCGGGTCAAGTTGTCTCGCGAACTGTCCAAGCGCGATACCGGCAAGACACTGTATATCCTCGACGAGCCGACCACCGGCCTGCATTTCGCCGACATCCAGCAACTGTTGGACGTGCTGCATCGCTTGCGTGACCACGGCAATACCGTGGTGGTGATCGAGCACAACCTGGATGTGATCAAGACCGCGGACTGGTTGGTGGATCTGGGACCGGAGGGAGGCTCCAAGGGCGGCCAGATCATTGCCTGCGGTACGCCAGAGGAACTGGCCGAGATGAAGCAGTCCTATACCGGGCATTACCTCAAGCCGCTGCTGGAGCGGGATCGGGCTTGAGGACGGGGGCGTTTTGCGCCCCTTTCACGGCACGAGGCCGCTCTTACAAGACCGCGGTTTGCGCTGTCCTGTAGGAGCGGCCTCGTGCCGCGAAAGGGCTGCAAAGCAGCCCAGCTTTTACATCTGCGACTGCAGGTAGTTCTCCAGGCCGATGGCCTTGATCAACCCCTGCTGCTTCTCCAGCCAATAGGTGTGGTCTTCCTCGGTATCGGCCAACTGCGCACGCAGGATGTCGCGGCTGATGTAGTCCTTGTGCAGCTCGCACAACTCGATGCCTTTGCACAGCGCCGCACGCACCTTGTACTCGAGCTTGAGGTCGGCCTCGATCATCTCGGGCACAGTGCTGCCCACTTCCAGATCATCGGCGCGCATGTCCGGCGTACCTTCGAGCATGAGGATGCGGCGCATCAGGGCGTCGGCGTGCTGGGTCTCTTCTTCCATTTCGTGATTGATACGTTCGTAGAGCTTGGACAGGCCCCAGTCTTCGTACATGCGCGAATGGATGAAGTACTGGTCGCGCGCTGCCAGTTCGCCCTTCAGCAACGTGACGAGGTAGTTGATTACGTCCGGGTGACCTTGCATCGCCCTGCTTCTCCCTGTGAATGCGTCAATGCCAATAGTGTGAACCAGCTTTGCCTCGCGGTCACGGAGAAACGCGCAATTAGAAGCAAAAAATCGGTTAAACAGTAGTGATATTCATTGAAAAACCGCCCAAATGAGGGCGGTTCTTCTTATCACTTCGACTTAGGCGAGATTCACGCCCAACGCCTTGGCGATCCCCTCGCCATAGGCCGGGTCCGCCTTGAAGAAGTACTGCAACTGGCGCTGCACCACATCCATGCTGACCCCGGTCATCGCGCCGGCGATATTGCTGATGAGCAAAGCTTGCTGCTCAGCATTCATCAGCCGGAACAACGCACCGGCATGGCTGAAGTAATCGTTGTCCTCGCGATGATCGTAGCGATCGGCAGCACCTTGCAGGGCCAGCGCCGGCTCGGCATGCCGCGGAGATTGCTTAGGCGCGTCGCTGTAGCTGTTGGGCTCATAGTTCGGGGCACCGCCATAGCTGCCGGAGGCCATCGCACCATCGCGCTGGTAGCTGTGCACCGGGCTGCGCGGGGCATTCACCGGCAACTGCTGGTGATTGGTACCGACACGGTAGCGGTGGGCGTCAGCGTAGGCGAATACCCGACCTTGCAGCATCCGGTCCGGCGACAAGCCGACACCCGGAACCATGTTGCTCGGGCCGAAGGCCGCCTGCTCGACTTCCGCGAAATAGTTGAGCGGGTTGCGGTTGAGCTCCAGCACACCGACCTCGATCAGCGGGTAGTCCTTCTGCGACCAGGTCTTGGTCACGTCGAAGGGGTTCTCAGCGCGCCCCGCGGCTTCGGCCTCGCTCATCACCTGGATGCACACGGTCCAACGTGGGTAGTCACCGCGTTCGATGGCTTCGAACAGGTCACGCTGGGCGTAGTCCGGGTCAGTACCTGCCAAGCGGGCAGCTTCGGCGGGCGCGAGGTTCTTGATGCCCTGCTGGGTCTTGAAGTGCCATTTGACCCAGGTGCGCTCGCCCTCGGCATTGATCAGGCTGTAGGTATGGCTACCGAAGCCGTGCATGTGCCGGTACCCGTCAGGGATACCACGGTCGGAGAACAGGATGGTGACCTGGTGCAGCGCCTCAGGGGAATGGGACCAGAAATCCCACATCATCTGGGCATTCTTCAGGTTGCTTTGCGGGTGGCGCTTCTGGGTATGGATGAAGTCAGGGAACTTGAGCGGATCGCGGATGAAGAACACCGGCGTGTTGTTGCCCACGATGTCCCAATTGCCTTCCTCGGTGTAGAACTTGACTGCGAAACCGCGCGGGTCACGCTCGGTGTCGGCCGAGCCCCGCTCGCCGCCGACCGTAGAGAAACGAAGGAAGGTCTCGGTTTGCTTACCGATGCTGTCGAACAGCTTGGCGCTAGTGTACTGGGTGATGTCACGGGTCACGGTGAAGGTGCCGTAGGCGCCCGATCCCTTGGCATGCACACGGCGCTCAGGGATGTTCTCGCGGTTGAAATGGGCGAGCTTCTCGACCAAGTGGAAATCGTCGAGCAGCAGCGGGCCGCGTGGGCCTGCCGAACGGGAGTTCTGGTTGTCGGCTACTGGGGCACCGCTGGCGGTGGTGAGAATCTTGCTCATGGGCTCTCCTTATCAGTCTAGGGCTGCCGCTGTATCGGCGTGCTGACAAGTATGGTCGAGCCAGGTGACAAGAACTAATTCATTGAATAAGTAAGATCGATAGAAAATAGCAATTCATACACGCACAAAAAACCGGGCACGAGGCCCGGTTTCTTGTAGCAGACTGATGTCTTACTCGGCAGCTTCTACAGCACCACCGACCGGACGATCAACCAGCTCGACGTACGCCATAGGCGCGTTGTCGCCAGCGCGGAAACCGCACTTCAGGATACGCAGGTAGCCGCCCTGACGGGTGGCGTAGCGCTTGCCCAGGTCGTTGAACAGCTTGCCAACGGCAGCTTTCGAACGGGTACGGTCGAAAGCCAGGCGACGGTTGGCGACGCTGTCTTCCTTGGCCAGGGTGATCAGCGGCTCGGCAACGCGGCGCAGTTCCTTGGCTTTCGGCAGGGTGGTTTTGATCAGCTCGTGCTCGATCAGCGACACTGCCATGTTCTGGAACATAGCCTTGCGGTGAGAGCTGGTACGGCTCAGGTGACGTCCACTTTTACGATGACGCATGATTCATTCCTTACCAAACACTACGTTCGGTGATTACGACGATCAGGCGGTCGCCTTGTCGTCTTTCTTAAGACTTGCAGGCGGCCAGTTGTCGAGGCGCATGCCGAGAGACAGACCACGGGAGGCCAGGACGTCCTTGATTTCAGTCAGGGACTTCTTGCCCAGGTTCGGAGTCTTCAACAGCTCTACTTCGGTACGCTGAATCAGGTCGCCGATGTAGTAGATGTTCTCCGCCTTGAGGCAGTTGGCCGAACGTACGGTCAGTTCCAGATCGTCAACCGGACGCAGCAGGATCGGATCGATCTCGTCTTCCTGCTCGACTACAACAGGCTCGCTGTCACCTTTGAGGTCGACGAACGCGGCCAGCTGCTGCTGCAGGATGGTCGCGGCACGACGGATGGCCTCTTCAGGATCCAGGGTACCGTTGGTTTCCAGGTCGATGACCAGCTTGTCCAGGTTGGTACGCTGTTCAACACGGGCGTTCTCGACCACGTAGGCGATACGACGCACCGGGCTGAACGAAGCGTCCAGCTGCAGACGGCCGATGCTGCGGCTTTCGTCTTCGTCGGTTTGACGGGAGTCGGCCGGCTCGTAACCGCGACCACGAGCTACGGTGAGCTTCATGTTCAGGGCGCCGTTGGACGCCAGGTTCGCGATTACGTGATCGGGATTGACGATCTCGACATCGTGATCCAGCTGAATATCGGCAGCGGTAACCACCCCCGAACCCTTTTTCGACAAGGTCAGCGTAACTTCGTCACGACCGTGCAGCTTGATGGCCAGGCCTTTGAGGTTCAACAGGATTTCAATGACGTCTTCCTGTACACCTTCGATCGCGGAGTACTCATGGAGTACGCCATCGATCTCGGCCTCGACTACTGCACAGCCAGGCATGGAGGACAACAGGATGCGGCGCAGCGCGTTGCCCAGGGTATGGCCGAAACCACGCTCGAGAGGCTCGAGCGTGATCTTGGCGCGGGTCGGACTGACAACCTGCACATCGATGTGGCGGGGTGTCAGGAACTCATTTACCGAAATCTGCATGGATGCACCTATTTTCTAGCCCTTACTTGGAGTAGAGCTCGACAATCAGGTTTTCGTTGATGTCGGCGGACAGGTCGCTGCGAGCAGGAACGTTCTTGAAAACGCCCGACTTCTTGGCAGCATCCACGTCAACCCACTCAACTCGGCCACGCTGGGCGCACAGTTCAAGGGCTTGAACAATGCGCAGCTGGTTCTGCGACTTCTCGCGAACCGCGACCACGTCACCCGGACGAACTTGGTAGGATGGAATGTTTACGGTCTTGCCGTTGACGCTGATTGCCTTGTGCGAAACCAGCTGGCGCGATTCCGAACGAGTGGAACCGAAGCCCATACGGTAGACGACGTTGTCCAGACGGCACTCGAGCAGTTGCAGCAGGTTCTCACCGGTAGCACCCTTCTTCGAGGCTGCCAGCTGGTAGTAACCGCGGAACTGACGCTCCAGGACACCGTAGATACGACGAATTTTTTGCTTCTCGCGCAGCTGGGTACCGTAGTCGGACTGACGGCCACGGCGCTGGCCGTGGATACCTGGGGCTGCTTCGATGTTGCACTTCGATTCCAGAGCGCGAACGCCGCTCTTCAGGAACAGATCGGTGCCTTCACGACGAGACAGTTTGCATTTTGGACCAATGTAACGTGCCATTTATCTGTCTCCTGATTACACGCGACGCTTCTTCGGCGGACGGCACCCGTTGTGCGGGATTGGCGTCACGTCGGTGATGCTGGCGATCTTGTAGCCGCAGCTGTTCAGTGCACGAACGGCGGACTCACGACCTGGACCTGGGCCCTTGACGTTGACGTCGAGGTTCTTCAGGCCATATTCCAGCGCAGCTTGACCAGCACGCTCAGCAGCGATCTGGGCTGCGAACGGGGTGGATTTGCGCGAACCACGGAAACCCGAACCACCGGAGGTCGCCCAGGACAAAGCGTTGCCCTGACGGTCGGTGATGGTCACGATGGTGTTGTTGAAAGACGCATGGATGTGGGCGATGCCATCAACCACTGTCTTTTTGACTTTTTTACGAGGACGAGCAGCAGGTTTTGCCATGTCTATATTCCTGGGCGATTACTTGCGGATCGGCTTACGCGGGCCCTTACGGGTGCGTGCGTTGGTCTTGGTGCGCTGACCGCGAACCGGCAGACCTTTACGATGACGCAGGCCGCGGTAGCAACCCAGGTCCATCAAGCGCTTGATCTTCATGTTGATGTCACGACGCAGATCACCTTCGGTGGTGATCTTCGCAACTTCGCCACGCAGGGTTTCGATTTGCTCGTCGCTCAGATCCTTGATCTTAGCGGCTGGGTTCACACCAGCATCTGCACAGATCTTCTGTGCAGTAGTGCGACCGACACCATAGATGTAGGTCAGCGAGATAACAGTGTGCTTGTTATCTGGAATGTTGACGCCTGCAATACGGGCCATTCAGTGGGACTCCAATTGACAGCTACCTACGCCCCGGAAGCCAAGAAATAGGGCGCGAGATAATATCGCTGTAGAAACGAATAATCAACCCAGCAGCACACTAGCTGCTGGGTTTGAAGCGCGGATCACACTCAGCCTTGGCGCTGCTTGTGACGCGGTTCCGCGCTGCAGATCACGCGAACGATACCTTCGCGACGAATGATCTTGCAGTTGCGGCACAGCTTTTTCACCGATGCACGAACTTTCATTACCGACTCCTCGAACCTTAGGGGTCTATCAGCGCAGCAGACCGCTGCCACCGTAGCCTTTCAGGTTGGCTTTCTTCATCAGGGATTCGTACTGGTGCGAAACGAGGTGCGATTGTACTTGGGACATGAAGTCCATCACAACCACTACCACAATCAGCAACGAGGTCCCGCCAAGGTAGAACGGCACGTTTGCTGCCACCACCAGGAACTGGGGCAGAAGGCAGACGGCCATCATGTAAAGAGCACCGAACATGGTCAAACGGGTCAGAACGCCATCAATGTAGCGTGCCGACTGCTCACCAGGACGGATACCCGGAATAAAGGCACCGGACTTCTTCAGGTTTTCCGCTACGTCTTTCGGGTTGAACATCAGCGCTGTGTAGAAGAAGCAGAAGAAAATGATCCCTGCACTAAACAGCAGAATGTTCAACGGCTGACCAGGAGCGATCGACTGCGAGATGTCCTGCAGCCAGCCCATACCCTCGGACTGACCGAACCAGGCACCCAGCGAAGCCGGGAACAGCAGAATGCTGCTGGCGAAAATGGCCGGGATAACCCCTGCCATGTTCACCTTGAGCGGCAAGTGGCTGGTCTGCGCGGCAAAGACCTTACGGCCCTGCTGACGCTTGGCGTAGTGAACGGCGATACGACGCTGACCACGCTCGATGAACACCACGAAGCCGATAATCGCTACTGCAAGCAAACCGATAGCGACCAGGGCGAAAATGTTGATATCACCCGTACGCGCAGACTCGAAAGACTGCCCGATTGCTCTCGGAAGACCGGCAACGATACCTGCGAAGATCAACATCGAGATACCGTTGCCCACACCGCGCTCGGTGATCTGCTCGCCCAGCCACATCATGAACATCGCGCCGGCCACGAAAGTAGCAACGGCGACAACATGGAAGCCCAGACCAACAGAAAACGCCACGCCCTGGTTGGCCAGGCCAATGGACATGCCAATGGCTTGAACCAGTGCCAGGATAACGGTGCCGTAGCGGGTGTACTGGCTGATCTTGCGACGGCCAGCTTCACCTTCCTTCTTCAACTGCTCCAGTTGCGGGCTGACCGCGGTCATGAGCTGCATGATGATCGACGCCGAGATGTACGGCATGATCCCCAGTGCAAAGATGCTCATGCGCTCCAGCGCGCCACCGGAAAACATGTTGAACAAGCTAAGAATGGTCCCCTCATTCTGCCGAAACAGATCCGCCAGACGGTCCGGGTTGATGCCAGGCACCGGGATATGCGCGCCGATCCGATAGACGATGATCGCCATGAACAGAAAGCGCAGACGAGCCCAGAGTTCCGACATCCCGCCCTTTCCGAGCGAAGAGAGAGCACCTTGCTTAGCCATTTATTCCTCGAACTTGCCGCCAGCTGCTTCGATAGCCGCACGCGCACCCTTGGTGGCTGCGATACCCTTGATGGTGACTGCGCGAGTGACTTCGCCCGACAGCATGATTTTCACGCGCTGTACGTGCTGGCCGATCACGTTGGCATCCTTCAGGGATTGCACGGAGATCACGTCGCCTTCCACCTTGGCCAGCTCGGACAGACGCACTTCGGCGCGGTCCATGGCTTTCAGGGAAACGAAGCCGAACTTCGGCAGACGACGGTGCAGCGGCTGTTGACCGCCTTCGAAGCCCGGAGCGATCGAACCACCGGAACGGGAGGTCTGACCTTTGTGACCACGGCCACCAGTCTTACCCAAACCGCTACCGATACCACGACCCGGACGATGCTTCTCGCGACGGGAACCCGGCGCTGGACTCAGATCATTGAGTTTCATCGATTAACCCTCGACCTTCAGCATGTAGTAAGCCTTGTTGATCATCCCGCGGTTCTCGGGAGTATCCTGGACTTCTACAGTGTGACCGATGCGACGCAGACCCAGGCCTTTAACGCACAGTTTGTGGTTAGGCAGACGGCCGGCGGTGCTTTTGATCAGCGTTACTTTTACAGTTGCCATGATCAGATGATCTCCTCAACGCTCTTGCCGCGCTTGGCAGCAATGGACTCAGGAGATTGCATGGCTTTCAGACCCTTGAAGGTGGCGTAAACCACGTTCACTGGGTTGGTCGAACCGTAGCACTTGGCCAGAACGTTCTGGACACCAGCAACTTCCAGGACAGCACGCATTGCGCCGCCGGCGATGATACCGGTACCTTCCGAGGCAGGCTGCATGTAGACCTTCGAGGCGCCGTGGGCGGCCTTGGTGGCGTACTGCAGGGTGGTGCCCTTCAGGTCGACTTGAATCATGTTGCGACGGGCAGCTTCCATGGCTTTCTGGATCGCGGCAGGTACTTCGCGCGATTTGCCACGGCCGAAACCAACACGCCCCTTGCCGTCACCTACCACGGTCAGCGCGGTGAAGGTGAAGATACGGCCGCCTTTAACGGTTTTAGCTACGCGGTTAACTTGAACCAGCTTCTCGATGTAGCCTTCGTCGCGCTTTTGATCGTTATTTGCCATAACTTAGAACTCCAGCCCGCCTTCACGAGCAGCATCAGCCAGCGCCTTGACGCGGCCGTGGTACTTGAAGCCGGAACGGTCAAAGGCAACTTGAGATACACCGGCGGCTTTCGCACGCTCAGCTACCAGCTTGCCAACCTTAGTGGCCGCGTCGATGTTGCCGGTGGCGCCATCACGCAGTTCTTTGTCCAAGGTCGAGGCGCTTGCCAGAACCTTGCTGCCGTCGGCCGAAATGACCTGGGCGTAGATGTGCTGCGAGGAGCGGAACACGCAGAGACGCACGACTTCGAGTTCGTGCATTTTCAGGCGTGCTTTGCGAGCGCGACGCAGTCGAGTAACTTTTTTGTCGGTCATTTGCTAGGCCCTACTTCTTCTTGGCTTCTTTACGACGGACTACTTCGTCCGCGTAACGCACACCCTTGCCTTTGTAAGGCTCTGGCGGACGGAAGTCGCGGATTTCAGCGGCCACCTGACCAACCAGCTGCTTGTCGATACCCTTGATCAGGATGTCGGTCTGGCTGGGGGTTTCAGCGGTGATGCCGGCTGGCAGTTCGTAGTCCACTGGGTGCGAGAAGCCCAGAGCCAGGTTCAGGACGCTGCCCTTGGCCTGTGCCTTGTAACCAACACCGACCAGCTGGAGCTTACGCTCGAAGCCTTGGCTTACGCCCTGGACCATGTTGTTCACCAGGGCACGGGTAGTACCGGCCATGGCGCGAGCTTGCTGGTCACCGTTGCGAGCGGCGAAACGCAGCTCACCAGCTTCCTGGGTGATTTCAACAGACGAGTGAACGTTCAGTTCGAGAGTGCCCTTGACACCCTTCACCGAAAGCTGCTGGCCGGCGAATTTGACTTCGACGCCGGAAGGCAGCTTAACGGGGTTCTTAGCGACGCGAGACATGCCTATCTCCCCTTAGAACACTGTGCACAGAACTTCGCCGCCAACACCGGCAGCGCGCGCAGCGCGATCAGTCATCACACCTTTGTTGGTGGAGACAATAGACACGCCCAGGCCGCCACGTACTTTCGGCAGGTCTGCGACGGACTTGTACTGGCGCAGGCCTGGACGGCTGGAGCGCTTCAGTTCCTCGATGACCGGACGGCCTTCGAAGTACTTCAGTTCGATCGACAGGGAGGGTTTGGCTTCGCCACTGACCTGGTAGCCAGCGATGTAACCTTCGTCCTTCAGAACTTTGGCAACCGCGACCTTCAGGGTGGAGGAAGGCATGCTTACGACGGACTTTTCAGCCATCTGGGCATTACGGATGCGAGTTAGCATGTCCGCTAACGGGTCCTGCATACTCATGGGCTAGATGCTCCTGATACAAGAATTATTAGCCTTGCGGCTATCACAACCACCCGAGCGGGCAGGGTAAAAAACCCGGGCTCAGGTGAGCCGGTCATTCTAGACACAAGACAGAAACGAAACAAGCCCCATGAAGGGGCTTGTTTGTTGGCGAGGTCACCGACGGTCGGAAGATTGCTCCCCTTCCGTCGGGACTGCACCGGCAGCGATTACCAGGAGGCCTTGACCAGACCTGGTACGTCACCGCGCATTGCAGCTTGACGCAGCATGTTACGGCCCAGGCCGAACTTACGGTATACACCGTGAGGACGACCGGTCAGGCGGCAACGGTTGCGCAGGCGCGAGGCGCTGGCGTCACGCGGCTGCTTCTGCAGGGCGACTACGGCAGCAAAACGCTCTTCTGGAGAGGCGTTCAGGTTGACGATGGTCGCTTTCAGCTCAGCGCGCTTTTTAGCGTACTTGGCTACCGTGAGCTGACGCTTCAGCTCGCGGTTCTTCATGCTCTTCTTGGCCATTTTCCTACTCCAATCAGTTGCGGAACGGGAATTTGAAAGCACGCAGCAGGGCGCGGCCTTCGTCATCCGTACGAGCAGTGGTGGTCAGGGTGATGTCCAGACCGCGCAGAGCATCGATCTTGTCGTAATCGATTTCCGGGAAGATGATCTGCTCTTTCACGCCCATGCTGTAGTTGCCACGACCATCGAAGGACTTGGCATTCAGGCCGCGGAAGTCGCGAACCCGAGGCAGGGAGATCGCCAGCAGGCGGTCCAGGAATTCGTACATACGATCGCGGCGCAGGGTTACCTTGACGCCGATCGGCCAACCTTCACGAACCTTGAAACCCGCAATCGACTTGCGAGCGAAAGTCACGACCGGCTTTTGACCGGTGATCTTTTCCAGGTCGGCAACGGCGTTCTCGATGACCTTCTTGTCACCGACCGCTTCGCCCAGACCCATGTTCAGGGTGATCTTGGTTACGCGAGGAACTTCCATCACGTTCGCCAGCTTAAGTTCTTCCTTAAGCTTGGGAGCGATTTCGTTCCGGTAAATCTCTTTCAGTCGTGCCATTGTCTTCTACCTAGCAGTGTTCAAGCATCAACCGCTTTCTGGGTCGACTTGAAGACACGAATTTTCTTGCCGTCTTCAACCTTGAAGCCAACGCGGTCAGCCTTGTTGGTTTCACCATTGAAAATGGCAACGTTGGAAGCGTGCAGAGGCGCTTCTTTTTCGACGATACCGCCCTGGACGCCCGCCATCGGGTTAGGCTTGGTATGACGCTTGACCAGGTTGACACCGCCAACAACCAGACGGTTGTCAGCGAGCACCTTCAGCACCTTACCGCGCTTACCTTTGTCCTTGCCGGCGATCACGATGATCTCGTCGTCACGACGAATCTTTTGCATGTCGGATCTCCTTAGAGCACTTCAGGGGCGAGCGAGACGATCTTCATGAACTTCTCGGTACGAAGTTCACGGGTCACTGGCCCGAAGATGCGAGTGCCGATCGGCTCTTGCTTGGTGTTCAGCAGAACAGCAGCGTTGCCGTCGAAACGAATGATGGAACCGTCAGCGCGACGTACACCGTGACGGGTACGGACGACAACAGCAGTCATCACCTGGCCTTTTTTGACCTTACCGCGCGGAATTGCTTCCTTGACGGTAACTTTGATGATGTCACCGATACCGGCGTAACGGCGGTGGGAACCGCCGAGCACCTTGATGCACATGACGCGACGAGCGCCGCTGTTATCGGCCACATCGAGCATGGATTGAGTCTGAATCATAAAATTTCTCCGACCCTTCGCCCTTAGACTTCAACAGCGCGTTCGAGGACTTCAACCAGTGCCCAGGACTTGGTCTTGGCCAGCGGACGGGTTTCACGGATGGAAACCTTGTCGCCGATCTTGCACTGGTTGGTCTCGTCGTGCGCGTGCAGCTTAGTCGAACGCTTAACGTATTTACCGTAGATCGGGTGCTTGACGCGACGCTCGATCAGAACGGTGATGGTCTTGTCCATTTTGTCGCTGACGACACGGCCAGTCAGCGTACGGACGGTTTTTTCAGCTTCAGCCATGATCACTTACCTGCCTGCTGGTTGAGCACAGTTTTCACGCGAGCGATGTCACGCTTAACTTGCGAGAGCAGGTGCGACTGCCCCAACTGGCCAGTTGCTTTCTGCATACGCAGATTGAACTGGTCGCGCAGCAAGCCGAGCAGTTGCTCGTTCAGCTGCTGTGCCGATTGTTCACGAAGTTCATTCGCTTTCATCACATCACCGTCCGCTTAACAAAGGAGGTGGCGAGTGGCAGCTTTGCAGCAGCCAGGGCGAAGGCCTCACGCGCCAGCTCTTCAGAAACACCCTCGATCTCGTACAGGACCTTGCCTGGCTGGATCTGGGCAACCCAGTACTCAACGGAACCCTTACCTTTACCCATACGAACCTCGAGAGGCTTCTTGGTAACCGGCTTGTCCGGGAATACACGGATCCAGATCTTGCCGCCACGTTTTACGTGACGGGTCAGGGCACGACGTGCCGACTCGATCTGACGGGCGGTGAGACGACCGCGAGCAACAGCCTTCAGGGCGAATTCGCCGAAGCTGACCTTGCTACCGCGCAGTGCCAGACCACGGTTGTGGCCGGTCATCTGCTTGCGGAATTTTGTACGCTTTGGTTGCAACATTTGGCGTACCCCTTACTTAGCAGCTTTTTTACGAGGCGCTGGTGCTTGCGGCTTCAGCTCTTCTTGGCGACCACCAATCACTTCGCCTTTGAAGATCCAAACCTTCACACCGATCACACCGTAGGTGGTGTGAGCTTCGTAGGTGTTGTAGTCGATATCGGCACGCAGGGTGTGCAGGGGCACACGACCTTCGCGATACCACTCGGTACGTGCGATCTCGGCACCGCCGAGACGACCGCTCACCTGGATCTTGATGCCTTTGGCACCAATACGCATGGCGTTCTGTACGGCGCGCTTCATGGCGCGACGGAACATTACGCGGCGCTCCAGCTGCTGAGCTACGCTCTGCGCAACCAGCATAGCGTCGAGTTCCGGCTTGCGGATCTCTTCGATGTTGATGTGCACAGGCACACCCATCTGCTTGGTCAGGTCCTGACGCAGCTTCTCAACGTCCTCACCTTTCTTGCCGATAACGATACCGGGACGAGCGGTGTGGATGGTGATGCGTGCAGTTTGAGCCGGACGATGAATATCGATACGGCTTACGGACGCGCTTTTTAGTTTGTCCTGGAGGTACTCACGCGTTTTCAGATCCTTCAACAGGTAATCTGCGTAAGTAGCGCCGTCTGCATACCAGACGGAGGTGTGCTCCTTGACGATTCCCAGGCGAATGCCAGTGGGATGTACTTTCTGACCCATCTGATCGACTCCGTTACTTGTCCGCAACCTTGACAGTGATATGGCAAGACCGCTTGACGATGCGATCAGCGCGGCCTTTGGCACGCGGCATGATGCGCTTCAGCGAACGCCCTTCGTTGACGAAGACGGTGGAGACCTTCAGGTCATCAACGTCTGCGCCTTCGTTGTGTTCGGCGTTGGCAACGGCCGACTCGAGGACTTTCTTCATGATTTCAGCGGCTTTTTTGCTGCTGAAGGCCAACAGGTTGAGCGCTTCGCCCACCTTCTTCCCGCGGATCTGGTCGGCGACCAAGCGGGCTTTCTGGGCGGAGATTCGAGCGCCCGACAACTTAGCGGCTACTTCCATTTCCTTACCCCTTAACGCTTGGCTTTCTTGTCAGCCACGTGCCCGCGATAGGTGCGGGTACCGGCGAACTCGCCCAGTTTGTGGCCGACCATGTCTTCGTTCACGAGAACGGGGACGTGCTGGCGACCGTTGTGTACCGCGATGGTCAGACCGACCATTTGTGGCAGGATCATCGAACGGCGCGACCAGGTTTTAACTGGCTTGCGATCGTTCTTCTCCACCGCCACTTCGATCTTCTTCAGAAGGTGAAGATCGATAAAAGGACCTTTTTTCAGAGAACGTGGCACTGTCGTATCCCTCTAGTTACTTGCGACGACGGACGATCATGTTGTCGGTACGCTTATTACCACGGGTTTTCGCACCCTTGGTTGGGAAGCCCCATGGCGATACCGGATGACGACCACCGGAGGTACGACCTTCACCACCACCATGCGGGTGGTCAACCGGGTTCATGGCAACACCACGAACGGTTGGGCGAACGCCGCGCCAGCGTTTGGCACCAGCTTTACCCAGCGAACGCAGGCTGTGCTCGGAGTTCGAGACTTCGCCCAGGGTCGCACGGCACTCAGCCAGTACTTTACGCATTTCACCAGAGCGCAGACGCAGGGTCACGTAAGCGCCTTCACGAGCGATCAGCTGAGCCGAAGCACCAGCGGAACGAGCGATCTGTGCACCTTTGCCCGGCTTCAGTTCGATGCCGTGAATGGTGCTACCTACTGGGATGTTGCGCAGTTGCAGGGTGTTACCGGCCTTGATTGGGGCCAGGGCACCTGCGATCAGCTGGTCACCGGCAACAACGCCCTTAGGGGCGATGATGTAGCGACGCTCGCCGTCTGCGTAGCACAGCAGGGCGATGTGAGCAGTACGGTTCGGGTCGTATTCGATACGCTCGACAGTGGCAGGGATGCCATCTTTGTCGTTGCGACGGAAGTCGACCAGACGGTAATGCTGCTTATGACCACCACCAACGTGACGAGTGGTGATGCGGCCATTGTTGTTACGACCACCAGACTTCGATTTCTTCTCGATCAGCGGTGCGTGAGGAGCGCCTTTGTGCAGCTCCTTGTTGACCACCTTGACCACGAAACGGCGGCCAGGGGAAGTCGGTTTGCATTTAACGATTGCCATGATGCACCCCTTCCTTACTCAGCACTGCTGCTGAAATCGAGATCTTGGCCTGGCTGAAGGGAGACGATCGCCTTCTTCCAGTCATTGCGCTTGCCCAGACCACGTGCGGTACGCTTGGTTTTACCCAGAACGTTGACGGTCGACACGTTTTCAACTTTTACGTTGAACAGGCCTTCGACAGCTTTCTTGATTTCCAGCTTGGTTGCGTCGGTAGCAACCTTGAATACGAACTGGCCTTTCTTCTCAGCCAGAACGGTAGCCTTCTCGGAAACGTGCGGGCCAAGGAGGACTTTAAATACGCGTTCCTGGTTCATCCCAGCAGCTCCTCGAATTTCTTCACGGCCGAGACAGTGATCAACACTTTCTCGTATGCGATCAGACTGACCGGATCGGAACCCTGAACGTCACGTACGTCGACGTGCGGCAGGTTACGAGCAGCCAGGTACAGGTTCTGATCAACGGCGTCGGAAACGATCAGTACGTCGTTCAGACCCATGCCGTTCAGCTTGTTCAGCAGGTCCTTGGTCTTCGGGGCTTCGACTGCGAAGTCCTGAACTACGACCAGGCGCTCGCTACGTACCAGCTCGGAGAGGATGGAGCGCAGGGCTGCGCGGTACATCTTCTTGTTGAGCTTCTGCGAGTGATCCTGAGGACGAGCTGCGAAGGTGACACCACCGCCGCGCCAGATCGGGCCACGAGTGGTACCGGCACGAGCACGGCCGGTGCCCTTCTGACGCCATGGGCGCTTACCGCCACCAGCCACGTCGGAACGGGTCTTCTGCTGCTTGGTGCCCTGACGGCCGCCGGCCATGTAGGCCACGACTGCTTGGTGTACCAGCGTCTCGTTGAATTCGCCACCGAAAGTCAGTTCGGAAACTTCGATCGCCTGAGCGTCATTTACATTGAGTTGCATGTCAGTTTCCCCTTAACCGCGAGCCTTGACAGCTGGACGCACAACCACGTCGCCGCCAGTAGCGCCTGGAACGGCACCCTTGACCAGCAGCAGGTTGCGTTCTGCGTCTACGCGTACTACTTCCAGGGACTGAACAGTCACGCGCTCGGCGCCCATGTGACCGGACATCTTCTTGCCCTTGAATACACGACCAGGAGTCTGGCACTGGCCGATGGAGCCAGGGACACGGTGCGATACGGAGTTACCGTGGGTGTTGTCCTGACCACGGAAGTTCCAACGCTTGATGGTACCGGCGAAGCCTTTACCTTTGGACTGACCGGTTACGTCTACCAGCTGGCCTGCAGTGAAGAGTTCAGCTTTGATCAGATCGCCAGCCTGGAAATCGCCTTCTTCAAGACGGAACTCCCAAACACCGCGACCAGCGGCAACGTTAGCCTTGGCGAAGTGACCTGCCTGAGCGGCAGTCACGCGCGAAGCACGACGCTCGCCTACAGTGACTTGCACTGCACGGTAGCCATCGGTTTCTTCAGTTTTGAACTGGGTGACGCGATTCGGCTCGATCTCGATGACCGTGACCGGAATGGAGACACCTTCTTCGGTGAAAATGCGGGTCATGCCGCACTTACGACCGACTACACCAATAGTCATGTTGTAAACCTCATGAGTGTACGGGGCTTTCACCCGCTATGGCCGCCCATTTCAGAGCGTTACACGACCAGACCGAAGTCTTAGCCGAGGCTGATCTGCACTTCCACGCCTGCCGCGAGATCAAGCTTCATCAGCGCGTCAACGGTTTTATCCGTCGGCTGGACGATGTCCAGAACACGCTTATGAGTGCGAATCTCGTACTGGTCACGCGCGTCTTTGTTGACGTGCGGGGAAACCAGAACGGTGAAACGCTCTTTGCGGGTTGGCAGTGGAATTGGACCACGCACTTGTGCACCAGTACGTTTCGCGGTTTCCACGATTTCCTGGGTGGATTGGTCGATCAGGCGATGGTCAAAAGCCTTCAACCTGATACGGATTTGCTGATTTTGCATTGGATTTCAGACTCCAGGCTGTTCCCATCGGGCGCACTACGCCCGTTAAAAGGAGGCGTGATTCTATAGACGCCCCCAATTAGTGTCAACCCAATAAAAAAAGCCCCCGCTGAGCGGGGGCTTTTTTCAATCGACCGAGTGATTACTCGATGATTTTGGCTACGACACCGGCGCCGACGGTACGACCGCCTTCACGGATAGCGAAGCGCAGACCGTCTTCCATTGCGATGGTCTTGATCAGGGTGACAGTCATCTGAATGTTGTCACCTGGCATTACCATTTCAACGCCTTCCGGCAGTTCGCAGTTACCGGTCACGTCAGTGGTACGGAAGTAGAACTGAGGACGGTAGCCTTTGAAGAACGGAGTGTGACGACCGCCTTCTTCCTTCGACAGAACGTAGACTTCTGCGGTGAACTTGGTGTGCGGCTTGACCGAACCCGGCTTGACCAGAACCTGACCACGCTCAACGTCGTCACGCTTGGTACCACGCAGCAGAACGCCGCAGTTCTCGCCAGCACGACCTTCGTCCAGCAGCTTGCGGAACATCTCAACACCGGTGCAGGTGGTGGTGCTGGTTTCACGCAGACCAACGATTTCCAGCGGATCCTGAACGCGGACGATACCACGCTCGATACGACCGGTAACAACGGTACCACGACCCGAGATCGAGAAGACGTCTTCGATCGGCATCAGGAACGGCTGGTCAACGGCACGAACTGGCTCAGGGATGTAGGCATCCAGAGTTTCAACCAGCTTCTTGACAGCGCTGGTACCCATTTCGTTGTCGTCTTTGCCTTCCAGAGCCATACGAGCCGAACCGATGATGATCGGGGTGTCGTCGCCTGGGAAGTCGTAGGTGGACAGCAGGTCGCGAACTTCCATCTCGACCAGTTCCAGCAGCTCAGCGTCGTCTACCAGGTCAGCCTTGTTCAGGAAGACCACGATGTATGGAACGCCAACCTGACGGGACAGCAGGATGTGCTCACGGGTTTGTGGCATCGGACCATCGGCGGCCGAGCAAACCAGGATCGCGCCGTCCATCTGGGCAGCACCGGTGATCATGTTCTTCACGTAGTCAGCGTGACCTGGGCAGTCAACGTGAGCGTAGTGACGAATGTTCGAGTTGTACTCGACGTGAGCGGTGTTGATGGTGATACCGCGCGCTTTTTCTTCCGGAGCCGAGTCGATCTTGTCGAACTCAACGACTGCCGAACCGAAAACTTCGGAGCAGACGCGAGTCAGAGCTGCGGTCAGAGTGGTCTTACCGTGGTCAACGTGGCCGATGGTGCCGACGTTAACGTGGGGAAGGGAACGATCAAATTTTTCTTTAGCCACGACAGTGAACCTCTTGCCTAAAGGGCTGGATTAGCCTTGTTTTTTAACGAGTGCTTCGACGATGTTCGACGGAGCTTCCGAGTACTTGGAGAATTCCATGGAGTAGCTTGCGCGACCCTGAGACATGGAACGAACGTCGGTCGCATAACCGAACATCTCTCCCAGCGGGACTTCTGCACGGATAACTTTGCCGGAGACGGAGTCATCCATACCCTGGATCAGACCACGACGACGGTTCAGGTCACCCATCACGTCACCCATGTAATCCTCAGGGGTTACTACCTCAACCTTCATGATCGGCTCAAGCACAACACCGCCGCCCTTCTGGGCCAGCTGCTTGGTCGCCATGGAGGCCGCGATCTTGAACGCCATCTCGTTGGAGTCGACGTCATGGTACGAACCGTCGAACACGGTAGCCTTCAGGCCGATCAGAGGATAGCCGGCAACAACGCCGTTCTTCATCTGCTCTTCGATACCCTTCTGGATCGCCGGGATGTATTCCTTAGGAACCACACCGCCAACGACTTCGTTGGTGAAGACCAGGCCTTCGGTGATGTTGCCCTTGTCATCCTGGTCCGGCTCGGAGAAGCGGATCCAGCAGTGACCGAACTGACCACGACCGCCCGACTGACGAACGAACTTGCCTTCGATCTCGACGTTGGACTTGGTGATCTTCTCGCGATAGGAAACCTGCGGCTTGCCGATGTTGGCTTCAACGTTGAACTCGCGCTTCATGCGGTCAACGATGATGTCCAGGTGCAGCTCACCCATACCGGAGATGATGGTCTGGCCGGTTTCTTCGTCGGTCTTGACGCGGAACGACGGGTCTTCCTGGGCCAGCTTGCCCAGCGCGATACCCATCTTTTCCTGGTCTTGCTTGGTCTTCGGCTCAACAGACAGCGAGATCACTGGCTCTGGGAAGTCCATGCGCTCAAGGATGATTGGCTTGTCGGCGTCGCACAGGGTTTCACCGGTGGTGACGTCTTTCATGCCGATCAGGGCCGCGATGTCGCCAGCGCGAACTTCCTTGATCTCTTCACGCTGGTTGGCGTGCATCTGCACCATACGACCAACGCGCTCTTTCTTGCCTTTTACCGAGTTGATGACCGAGTCACCGGAGCTCAGAACGCCCGAGTACACGCGAACGAAGGTCAGGGTACCTACGAACGGGTCGGTAGCGATCTTGAACGCCAGAGCCGAGAACGGCTCGTTGTCGTCAGCATGACGCTCGTCGTGACGAACGGCAGGATCGTCCTTGGCCAGGTCTTTGTCGTCCGGGTTGATACCCTGGATGGCAGGGATCTCGGTCGGAGCCGGCAGGAAGTCGATGACGGCGTCCAGAACCAGGGGAACGCCCTTGTTCTTGAACGAGGAGCCGCAGACAGCAGGAACGATCTCGCTCGCCAGGGTACGGGCGCGCAGACCAGCCTTGATCTCTTCGACGGACAGGTCACCTTCTTCAAGGTACTTGTTCATCAGCTCTTCGTTGGCTTCGGCGGCGGCTTCAACCATGTTGCTGCGCCACTCGGTGGCCAGGTCCAGCATATCGGCCGGAATTTCTTCCTCGCGATAGGTGGTGCCCTTGTCGTCTTCGTTCCAGTAGATGGCTTTCATCTTGATCAGGTCGACCTGACCCTGGAAGTTGTCTTCTGCACCGATAGCCAGCTGGATTGGAACCGGGGTGTGGCCCAGGCGGTTCTTGATCTGGCCGACAACGCGCAGGAAGTTGGCACCGGCACGGTCCATCTTGTTCACGTAGACAACACGTGGAACGCCGTACTTGTTGGCCTGACGCCATACGGTTTCGGACTGCGGCTCAACGCCGGAGGTACCGCAGAATACGACGACCGCGCCGTCGAGTACACGCAGCGAACGCTCTACTTCAATAGTGAAGTCAACGTGGCCGGGGGTATCGATGACGTTTACGCGGTAGTTGTCGTACTGACCACGGGAGCCTTTCCAGAAGGTGGTAACGGCAGCGGAGGTAATGGTGATACCGCGCTCTTGCTCTTGCACCATCCAGTCGGTGGTCGCGGCGCCGTCATGCACCTCGCCCATCTTGTGGCTCAGACCTGTGTAGAACAGGATCCGCTCGGTAGTGGTAGTCTTGCCCGCATCGACGTGCGCGCAGATACCGATGTTACGGTAGCGGTTAATAGCTGTAGTACGAGCCATAAAGCCCTCGCAAAAAAATTGATGCTTGAATTAGAAGCGGTAGTGCGAGAACGCCTTGTTGGCTTCGGCCATACGGTGCACGTCTTCACGCTTCTTGACTGCAGCACCCTTGCCTTCGGCAGCATCCAGCAGTTCACCAGCCAGGCGCAGCGCCATGGACTTCTCGCCACGCTTACGGGCGTAGTCTACGAGCCAGCGCATTGCCAGAGCGTTACGACGGGATGGGCGAACTTCAACCGGAACCTGGTAAGTGGCACCGCCGACACGGCGGGACTTTACTTCGACCAGCGGAGCGATGGCGTCGAGAGCTTTCTCGAAGATTTCCAGGGGGTCGCTGTTCTTGCGTGCTTTGACGGTATCCAGGGCACCGTAAACGATGCGCTCGGCTACGGCCTTCTTGCCGCTTTCCATCACGTGGTTCATGAACTTGGCGAGGATCTGGGATCCGTACTTCGGATCGTCCAGGATCTCACGTTTTGCTGCTACACGACGTCTTGGCATGATAAGCCCTCAAACGGTCTTCAGGTTAGCCCGGGACGTGGGTCTTCGACCCCTGCCCGACCTTACTCTTATCGACTCAAAAAATTGGATGTCTGCAAACGGCCGATTACTTCGGACGCTTGGTACCGTACTTGGAACGACCCTGGTTACGGCCTTTGACGCCCGAAGTATCCAGAGAACCGCGAACGGTGTGGTAACGAACACCTGGCAAGTCTTTTACACGGCCGCCACGGATCAGGACGACGCTGTGCTCTTGCAGGTTGTGGCCTTCACCACCGATGTACGAGGAAACCTCGAAACCGTTGGTCAGACGCACACGGCATACTTTACGCAGTGCCGAGTTAGGTTTTTTCGGCGTGGTGGTGTACACGCGGGTGCACACGCCACGACGCTGCGGGCAGTTCTGCAGCGCAGGTACGTCGGATTTCTCGACGGTACGCTTACGCGGCTGACGTACCAGCTGGTTGATAGTTGCCATCTACTAGCTCCACTGATTGTCTTGCGACGCTATTGTCTTGCAAGAAAGCCAAAAATTGGCGAGACGGAGCCTCACCAAATTTAAGGGTACAAAAGTCTAAAGAGGATCTTGCACCCAGTCAAGACGAGGCCCCGGCCCTCCTCGCCCGGTCATCGGCAACAATTCATGTCACCGATGCCCTGCAGGATGAACCGGGGCCCTGCCCTGTTCTCAGTTACCGCTGGAGTTCAGCGCTTCGGTCAGTGCGGCTTCCACCTCACTGGCGCTCACACGCAGCGGCTTGTCGGCATCACGGCGACGCTTGCGCTCGCTGTGGTAGGCCAGACCGGTACCGGCCGGGATCAGACGACCCACGACCACGTTCTCTTTCAGGCCGCGCAGGTAGTCGCGCTTGCCAGTGACGGCCGCTTCGGTCAGAACGCGGGTGGTTTCCTGGAAAGAAGCCGCGGAGATGAACGATTCGGTCGACAGCGACGCCTTGGTGATACCCAGCAGAACACGCGAGAACTTCGAGACGAACTTGTCCTCGGCGGCGAGACGCTCGTTCTCGACCAGCACTTGGGTCAGTTCCATCTGGTCGCCCTTGATGAAGCTGGAATCGCCGGACTCGGTGATCTCAACCTTACGCAGCATCTGACGCAGGATGGTCTCGATGTGCTTGTCGTTGATCTTCACGCCCTGCAGGCGGTAAACGTCCTGGATCTCGTTGACGATGTACTTGGCCAGCGCGCTTACACCCAGCAGACGCAGGATGTCGTGCGGATCGCTCGGGCCGTCGGAGATGACTTCGCCGCGGTTTACCTGTTCGCCTTCGAAGACGTTCAGGTGGCGCCACTTCGGAATCAGCTCTTCGTACGGCTCGCTGCCATCGGTCGGGGTGATCACCAGACGGCGCTTGCCCTTGGTTTCTTTACCGAAGGCAATGGTGCCGCTGACTTCAGCCAGGATCGACGCTTCTTTCGGACGACGCGCTTCGAACAGGTCGGCAACGCGCGGCAGACCACCGGTGATGTCACGGGTCTTGGACGTTTCCTGCGGAATACGCGCGATAACGTCACCCACACCGATCTGTGCACCGTCAGCCACACCGACGAGGGCGTTGGCCGGCAGGAAGTACTGGGCAGGTACGTCGGTACCTGGCAGGTACAGGTCCTTGCCAGCGGCGTCGACCATCTTGATCGCCGGACGGATTTCCTTGCCGGCGGCAGGGCGATCCTTGACGTCCATCACTTCGATATTGGTCAGACCGGTCAATTCGTCGGTCTGACGCTTGATGGTGATGCCTTCTTCCATGCCCACGAAGGTCACGGTACCTTTCAGCTCGGTCACGATCGGGTGGGTGTGCGGGTCCCACTTGGCGACGATGGCGCCAGCCTCGACCTTCTCACCTTCCTTGACCGAAATCACCGCACCGTATGGCAGCTTGTAGCGCTCACGCTCACGGCCGAACTCGTCGGCAATGGCCAGCTCGCCGGAACGCGATACGGCAACCAGGTTGCCATCGGCACGTTCGACCTGCTTGAGGTTGTGCAGACGCACCATGCCGCCGTTCTTCACCTGGACGCTGTCGGCAGCCGAGGTACGGCTTGCAGCACCACCGATGTGGAAGGTACGCATGGTCAGCTGGGTACCCGGCTCACCGATCGACTGGGCAGCGATAACGCCGACAGCCTCACCGATGTTCACCTGGTGACCGCGAGCCAGGTCGCGACCGTAGCACTTGGCGCAGATGCCGTAGCGGGTTTCGCAGCTGATCGGCGAACGCACGACCACTTCGTCGATGCTGTTCAGCTCGATGAACTCGACCCACTTCTCGTCGACCAGGGTACCCGCCGGAACGATGACGTCCTCGGTGCCCGGCTTGAACACGTCTCGGGCGATGACACGACCCAGTACGCGCTCACCCAGCGGCTCGACAACGTCGCCGCCTTCGATGTGCGGGGTCATGACCAGGCCCTGGTCGGTGCCGCAGTCGATCTCGGTCACGACCAGATCCTGGGCCACGTCAACCAGACGACGGGTCAGGTAACCGGAGTTCGCGGTCTTCAGTGCGGTATCCGCCAGACCTTTACGAGCACCGTGGGTCGAAATGAAGTACTGCAGAACGCTCAGGCCTTCACGGAAGTTCGCGGTGATCGGCGTCTCGATGATGGAGCCGTCCGGCTTGGCCATCAGGCCACGCATACCGGCCAGCTGACGGATCTGGGCCGCGGAACCCCGCGCACCGGAGTCAGCCATCATGTACATCGAGTTGAAGGATTCCTGCTCGACTTCATTGCCTTCGCGGTCAATGACCTTCTCTTTCGAGAGGTTGGCCATCATCGCCTTGGACACTTCATCGTTCGCCTTCGACCACAAGTCGATGACCTTGTTGTACTTCTCGCCCTGGGTTACCAGGCCGGAGGCGTACTGGCTCTCGATTTCCTTCACTTCGTCGGTAGCGGTACCGATGATGCGGGCTTTCTCGTCCGGGATAACGAAGTCGTTGACACCGATCGATACGCCGGAAATGGTCGAGTAGGCAAAGCCGGTGTACATCAGCTGGTCGGCGAAGATAACGGTTTCCTTCAGACCCACCACGCGGTAGCACTGGTTGATCAGCTTGGAAATCGCCTTCTTCTTCATCGACTGGTTGACGACGTCGAACGGCAGGCCAGCAGGTACTACCTGGAACAGCAGCGCACGGCCGACGGTAGTGTCGACGATACGGGTGTTCTTGGTGATGCTGCCGTCACGGTCCTTCACGGTCTCGTTGATACGGACCTTGATCTTGGCGTGCAGCGCTGCCTCGCCGGCGCGGAATACGCGGTCGACTTCCTGCAGGTCAGCGAACACACGGCCTTCGCCCTTGGCGTTGATGGCTTCACGGGTCATGTAGTAGAGACCCAGAACCACGTCCTGCGAAGGAACGATGATCGGCTCGCCGTTGGCAGGCGACAGGATGTTGTTGGTCGACATCATCAGCGCACGCGCTTCCAGCTGGGCTTCCAGCGTCAGCGGTACGTGAACGGCCATCTGGTCACCGTCGAAGTCGGCGTTGTACGCAGCACACACCAACGGGTGCAGCTGGATTGCCTTGCCTTCGATCAGCACCGGCTCGAACGCCTGGATACCCAGACGGTGGAGGGTCGGTGCACGGTTGAGCAGTACGGGGTGTTCGCGGATCACCTCGGCCAGGACGTCCCAGACCTCCGGCAGCTCACGCTCGACCATCTTCTTGGCAGCCTTGATGGTGGTCGCCAGACCACGCATTTCCAGCTTGCCGAAAATGAACGGCTTGAACAGCTCCAGGGCCATCTTCTTCGGCAGACCGCACTGGTGCAGGCGCAGGGTCGGACCTACGGTAATTACCGAACGGCCGGAGTAGTCCACGCGCTTACCGAGCAGGTTCTGACGGAAGCGACCTTGCTTACCTTTGATCATGTCGGCCAGGGACTTCAGCGGACGCTTGTTCGAGCCAGTGATGGCGCGACCGCGACGGCCGTTGTCCAGCAGGGCGTCGACCGCTTCCTGCAGCATGCGCTTTTCGTTGCGCACGATGATGTCCGGCGCCGACAGATCCAGCAGGCGCTTCAGACGGTTGTTACGGTTGATCACCCGGCGGTACAGGTCGTTCAGGTCGGAAGTCGCGAAGCGACCGCCGTCCAGCGGAACCAGCGGACGCAGGTCTGGCGGCAGAACCGGCAGAACGGTCAGGACCATCCACTCAGGCAGGTTGCCCGAGCCCTGGAAAGCTTCCATCAGCTTCAGGCGCTTGGACAGCTTCTTGATCTTGGTTTCCGAGTTGGTCTGCGGAATCTCTTCGCGCAGGCGGCCGATCTCGTGCTCCAGGTCGATCGCGTGCAGCAGCTCGCGGACAGCCTCGGCACCCATGCGGGCGTCGAAATCGTCACCGAACTCTTCCAGCGCCTCGAAGTACTGCTCGTCGTTCAGCAGCTGGCCCTTTTCCAGGGTGGTCATGCCCGGGTCGATAACGACATAGCTCTCGAAATAGAGCACGCGCTCGATGTCACGCAGGGTCATGTCCATCAGCAGGCCGATACGGGACGGCAGCGACTTCAGGAACCAGATGTGGGCAACCGGCGAGGCCAGCTCGATGTGCGCCATGCGCTCACGACGAACCTTGGCCAGGGCGACTTCGACGCCGCACTTCTCACAGATCACACCGCGGTGCTTGAGGCGCTTGTACTTGCCGCACAGGCACTCGTAGTCCTTGACTGGGCCAAAGATCTTGGCGCAGAACAGGCCGTCACGCTCAGGTTTGAACGTACGGTAGTTGATGGTTTCCGGCTTCTTAACTTCACCGAACGACCACGAACGGATCATTTCAGGCGACGCCAGACCGATGCGGATGGCGTCGAACTCTTCGACTTGACCCTGGTTTTTCAGCAAATTCAGTAGGTCTTTCAAGGCCTTTCCTCCTGGCGGAGCAGGAAGCGGGCATTACCTGCCCCGCTCCCCTTCGCGTCACGTGTTATTCGGTTTCCAGATCGATATCGATACCGAGCGAACGGATCTCTTTGATCAACACGTTGAAGGACTCGGGCATGCCCGGCTCCATACGGTGATCGCCATCCACGATGTTCTTATACATCTTGGTACGGCCGTTCACGTCGTCCGACTTCACTGTGAGCATTTCTTGCAGGGTGTATGCCGCGCCGTATGCTTCCAGCGCCCACACTTCCATCTCCCCGAAACGCTGACCACCGAACTGTGCCTTACCACCCAGCGGCTGCTGGGTAACCAGGCTGTACGAACCAGTGGAACGCGCGTGCATCTTGTCGTCCACCAAGTGGTTCAGCTTGAGCATGTACATGTAACCCACGGTTACAGGACGCTCGAACTTGTTGCCGGTACGGCCGTCGAACAGGACCATCTGGCCGCTCTCAGGCATGTCGGCCAGCTTCAGCATGGCCTTGATCTCGCGCTCCTTGGCACCATCGAAGACTGGGGTAGCCATCGGCACGCCCTTCTTCAGGTTGTTGGCCAGGGCGAGGATCTCTTCGTCCGAGAACTCGTCCAGGTTTTCCTGGCGACCACCGATCTCGTTGTAGACCTCGGTCAGGAAGCTGCGCAGCTCAGCGGCCTTGCGCTGTTCTTCGATCATGCGATCGATCTTCTCGCCCAGGCCCTTGGCCGCGAGGCCCAGGTGGGTTTCGAGGATCTGACCGACGTTCATACGCGAAGGTACGCCCAGCGGGTTCAGGACGACGTCCACCGGAGTACCGTTGGCGTCGTGCGGCATGTCTTCGACCGGCATGATCACCGAGACCACACCCTTGTTACCGTGACGACCGGCCATCTTGTCACCCGGCTGGATGCGACGGCGGATAGCCAGGTAGACCTTGACGATCTTCAGTACGCCCGGTGCCAGGTCATCGCCTTGCTGCAGCTTGCGCTTCTTGTCTTCGAACTTGTCGTCCAGCAGGCGGCGGCGATCGACGATGTACTGCTGAGCTTTTTCCAGCTGCTCGTTCAGTGCATCTTCGGCCATGCGCAGTTTGAACCACTGACCGTGCTCCAGACCGTTCAGGACTTCGTCGGTGATCACGGTGCCTTTCTTCAGACCCGCACCACCGTCGACCACCTGGCCGTTCAGGGCAGCGCGCAGACGCTCGAAGGTCGCACCTTCAACGATGCGGAACTCTTCGTTGAGGTCCTTGCGGATCTCGTCCAGCTGCATCTTCTCGATGGCCAGGGCGCGGCTGTCGCGCTCGACGCCGTCACGGGTGAAGACCTGGACGTCGATGACGGTACCCTTGGTGCCGGTCGGCACGCGCAGGGAGGTGTCCTTAACGTCGCTGGCCTTCTCACCGAAGATCGCGCGCAACAGTTTTTCTTCCGGCGTCAGCTGGGTCTCGCCTTTCGGGGTGACCTTGCCGACCAGAATGTCGCCAGCGCCGACTTCGGCACCTACGTAGACGATACCGGCTTCGTCCAGCTTGTTCAGCGCAGCCTCACCCACGTTCGGGATGTCCGCGGTGATTTCCTCTGGGCCAAGCTTGGTGTCACGGGCCACACAGGTCAGTTCCTGGATGTGGATGGTGGTGAAGCGGTCTTCCTGGACCACACGCTCGGACAGGCAGATGGAGTCTTCGAAGTTGAAGCCGTTCCACGCCATGAACGCGATGCGCATGTTCTGACCCAGCGCCAGTTCGCCCATGTCGGTGGACGGACCGTCGGCCATGATGTCGCCACGCGCGACCACGTCACCCTTGCTCACCAACGGACGCTGGTTGATGCAGGTGTTCTGGTTCGAACGGGTGTACTTGGTCAGGTTGTAGATATCCACACCTGCTTCGCCGGTCTCGACTTCGTCGTCGGCCACGCGAACCACGATACGGCTGGCATCGACCGAGTCGATCACGCCACCGCGGCGGGCCACGACGCAGACGCCGGAGTCACGGGCAACGTTGCGCTCCATGCCGGTACCTACCAGCGGCTTGTCGGCGCGCAGGGTCGGAACAGCCTGACGCTGCATGTTCGAACCCATCAATGCACGGTTGGCGTCGTCGTGCTCGAGGAACGGAATCAACGAGGCAGCGACGGAAACAACCTGCTTCGGCGAAACGTCCATCAGGGTGACGTCTTCCGGCGCCTTGACGGTGAATTCGTTCAGGTGACGGACCGCTACCAGCTCGTCGATCAGTTGCTTCTTCTCGTTCATCGCGGCCGAGGCCTGGGCGATGACGTGATCGGCTTCTTCGATGGCGGACAGGAAGACGATGTCGTCGGTGACCACACCCTCTTTCACCACGCGGTACGGGCTTTCCAGGAAGCCGTACTGGTTGGTGCGGGCGTAGGCCGCCAGGGAGTTGATCAGACCGATGTTCGGACCTTCAGGGGTTTCGATCGGGCACACGCGACCATAGTGGGTCGGGTGTACGTCACGAACCTCGAAGCCAGCACGCTCACGGGTCAGACCGCCTGGGCCGAGTGCGGAGACACGGCGCTTGTGGGTGATCTCGGAGAGCGGGTTGTTCTGGTCCATGAACTGCGAGAGCTGGCTGGAACCGAAGAACTCCTTCACCGCCGCCGCGACCGGCTTGGCGTTGATCAGGTCCTGCGGCATCAGGCCTTCGCTTTCAGCCATCGACAGGCGTTCCTTGACCGCGCGCTCTACACGCACCAGGCCAACGCGGAACTGGTTCTCGGCCATCTCGCCGACGCAACGAACGCGACGGTTACCCAGGTGGTCGATGTCATCGACGATACCCTTGCCGTTACGGATGTCGACCAGGGTCTTGAGCACGTCGACGATGTCTTCCTTGCTCAGCACGCCCGAACCTTCGATCTCGGTACGACCGATACGACGGTTGAACTTCATGCGGCCCACGGCGGACAGATCGTAACGCTCGGCGCTGAAGAACAGGTTGTTGAACAGGGTCTCGGCGGCATCCTTGGTTGGCGGCTCGCCTGGACGCATCATGCGGTAGATTTCGACCAGGGCTTCCAGCTGGTTGCTGGTGGTGTCGATCTTCAGGGTATCGGAGATGAACGGGCCGCAGTCGATGTCGTTGGTGTACAGGGTCTCGATGCGGACGACCTGCGCCTTGGCAACCTTGATCAGCAGCTCGGTGGTCAGCTCGGTGTTGCACTCGGCCAGGATCTCGCCAGTGGCCGGATGCACAATGGCCTTGGCGGTGGTACGGCCCAGGACGTATTCCATTGGAACGTCCAGCTGTTTTACGCCGGCCTTCTCGAGCTGGTTGATGTGGCGCGCGGTAATACGGCGGCCCTGCTCGACGATAACCTTGCCACTGCCGTCATGGATGTCCATGACCGCGACTTCACCACGCAGACGCTGAGGGACCAGTTCCAGGCTGAGTTTTTCGCCGGAAACGTGGAACACGTTGGTGGTGTAGAAGGTGTTGAGGACTTCCTCGGTGCTGTAGCCCAGGGCACGCAGCAGTACCGAAGCCGGCAGCTTGCGGCGACGGTCGATACGTACGAACACGCAGTCCTTCGGATCGAACTCGAAGTCCAACCAGGAGCCGCGGTAAGGAATGATGCGGGCGGAGTACAGCAGCTTGCCGGAGCTGTGAGTCTTGCCACGGTCGTGGTCGAAGAACACACCTGGCGAGCGGTGCAGCTGGGAAACGATAACACGCTCGGTACCGTTGATAACGAAGGTACCGTTTTCAGTCATCAGGGGGATTTCACCCATGTAGACTTCTTGCTCTTTGATGTCCTTGATCGCTTTGTTCGACGATTCCTTGTCGAAGATGATCAGGCGCACCTTCACACGCAGCGGGACAGCGAACGTCACGCCACGCAGGACACATTCCTTCACATCGAAAGCCGGCTCGCCCAGGCGATAGCCGACGTACTCCAGGGCAGCATTGCCGGAGTAGCTGATGATCGGGAATACCGATTTGAAGGCCGCGTGCAGGCCGACGTCGCGGAACTGATCCTTGGATGCTCCCGCCTGCAGGAATTCGCGATACGAATCCAGCTGGATGGCCAGGAGGTAAGGCACATCCATGACGTCCGGCAACTTGCTAAAGTCCTTGCGGATACGTTTTTTCTCAGTGTATGAGTAAGCCATCAGCGTTCCCCAGCTTGGTCACCTGCTTGTTTGGCTCCTCCCGAGCGGGAGCAGCCAGAAAATCTGCAAACCCCATGGTTTGCACACCCTCTTGGGTGTTCTTGCAGCACGTTATCGGGGCCGACCTGATCGGCCACCAATAACGGAAAAAGGCCGGTGGCATAAGCCACCAGCCGTCAGCCTTTTGCTTAACGCTCGGGCTGGAGTCGCAAAGTCGAAATTACTTCAGCTCGACTTTAGCGCCTGCTTCTTCCAGCTTCTTCTTGGCGTCTTCAGCGGCTTCTTTCGAAACGCCTTCAGCGATCACAGCAGGAGCGCCGTCAACTTTCTCTTTGGCTTCTTTCAGGCCCAGACCGGTCAGTTCACGAACGGCCTTGATCACGTTGACTTTCTTGTCGCCGGCTTCGGCCAGAACAACGTTGAACTCGGTCTGCTCTTCAGCAGCGGCAGCAGCGCCACCAGCAGGGGCAGCAGCAACAGCGGCAGCAGCGGTAACGCCGAAGGTTTCTTCCATCGCTTTGATCAGTTCAACAATTTCCAGAACGGTTTTCTGGCCGATCGCTTCGATGATTTGCTCGTTAGTCAGAGACATGACTATGAATTCCTGTATTGGGGTGACAGCCTACGCGGCCATCAAATTAAACGTTTGATTTCGAAAGAGACTGCGCGGCCTTAGGCAGCAGCGGCTTCTTTCTGGTCGCGCAGAGCAGCCAGGGTACGAGCCAGCTTGCTGGTTGCACCTTGGATCACGCTCATCAGCTGTGCGATAGCCTCGTCGCGAGTTGGCAGAGTTGCCAGCACGTCGATCTGGTTAGCGGCAAGGAACTTGCCGTCGAACGCAGCTGCCTTGATCTCGAACTTGTCCTGACCCTTGGCGAACTCTTTGAACAGACGAGCAGCAGCGCCCGGGTGTTCGTTGGAGAAAGCGATCAGGGTCGGGCCTTTGAACGCGTCGTTGAGGACCGAGTACTCGGTGCCTTCAACAGCGCGCTTGAGCAGGGTGTTACGTACGACACGTACGTAAACGCCAGCTTCGCGGGCCTCTTTACGGAGTCCGGTCATTGCGCCTACAGTCACACCACGGGCATCGGCCACGACAGCGGACAGAGCGACTTTGGCAGCCTCGTTGACTTCAGCGACGATGGCCTTCTTGTCTTCGAGTTTAATTGCCACGGGTTTACTCCTGGTTTTTACCGTTTCATCCAGCCGAGGCCGGATGTCGTTTTGGTGTCTGATTCGGTAACGAATCGGGAGCACCATCTGCGTAGGCTTGTGGTTTAAGGCTTGCGCCGCCTACGGTCTTGGATAGCCCCCGCCAGGCAGGGACCCCAATTTTCAGCAGCCGGCGCGGACAAGGCCGCGCCGGCCGAGCATTACACGTTCAGCGAGCTCTGATCGATGATCAGACCTGGGCCCATAGTGGTGCTCAGGGTAACGCGCTTGACGTAGATACCTTTCGAGGAAGCCGGCTTGATACGCTTCAGATCGGCGATCAGGGCTTCAACGTTTTCCTTCAGCTTGCCAGCTTCGAAGCCGACCTTGCCAACGGAGGTGTGGATGATACCGTTCTTGTCGGTACGGTAGCGCACCTGACCAGCCTTGGCGTTCTTGACGGCGCCGGCTACGTCTGGAGTCACAGTACCCACTTTCGGGTTTGGCATCAGGCCGCGAGGACCCAGGACCTGACCCAGCTGACCCACAACGCGCATGGCATCAGGCGATGCGATGACGACGTCATAGTTCAGGTCGCCGCCTTTCATTTCGGCAGCCAGATCGTCCATACCTACGCGGTCAGCGCCGGCAGCCAGAGCAGCTTCAGCAGCTGGACCCTGGGTGAAGACGGCTACGCGAACGGTTTTGCCAGTGCCGTGCGGCAGCACGGTAGCGCTGCGAACGACTTGGTCGGATTTACGCGGGTCAACACCGAGGTTGACGGCGATGTCGTAGGACTCGACAAACTTGGCAGCCGGCAGCGAAGCCAGCAGATTGGCGGCCTCTTCGAAGTTGTAGGCCTTGCCTGCTTCGATTTTCTCGGCGATAGCCTTTTGGCGCTTAGTCAGCTTAGCCATTACACACCCTCCACGTTCAGGCCCATGCTGCGGGCAGAGCCGGCGATGGTGCGCACAGCTGCATCCAGGTCAGCGGCAGTCAGATCAGCCTGCTTGGTCTTGGCGATCTCTTCCAGCTGAGCACGGGTAACGGTACCGACCTTGACGGTGTTCGGGCGAGCCGAACCGCTAGCCAGGCCAGCAGCTTTCTTCAGCAGAACCGAGGCAGGGGTGCTCTTGGTTTCGAAGGTGAAGCTACGGTCACTGTAGACAGTGATGATCACTGGAGTCGGCAGACCTGGCTCTTGACCCTGAGTACGGGCGTTGAAGGCCTTGCAGAATTCCATGATGTTCACGCCGTGCTGACCCAGTGCTGGACCGACGGGTGGGCTTGGGTTGGCCTGGCCGGCCTTAACTTGCAGCTTGATGTAAGCCTGAATCTTCTTAGCCATGAGCTACTCCAAAATCGGGTACGAACGCCAGATGGCTCCCCGTATGACTTGCGTTTTATCCCAGTGACGACAAAACCCCGCAGCACATAGGGCTGCGGGGTATGGGATGCGTCGTTCGCCTAGACCTTCTCGACCTGGCTGAACTCGAGCTCCACCGGAGTAGAGCGACCGAAAATGAGCACTGCAACCTGCAAGCGACTCTTTTCATAGTTAACTTCTTCGACACTGCCATTGAAGTCAGCGAAGGGACCGTCAATGACGCGAACCACTTCACCCGGCTCGAACAGCGTCTTCGGCTTCGGCTTGTCGCTACCGTCGGCGACGCGACGTAGGATAGCTTCAGCTTCTTTATCGGTGATCGGCGCAGGTTTGTCTGCGGTACCACCAATGAAACCCATAACACGAGGGGTGTCCTTGACGAGGTGCCAAGTCCCTTCGTTCATTTCCATCTGGACCAATACATAGCCAGGGAAGAACTTGCGCTCGCTCTTGCGCTTCTGGCCGTTGCGCATTTCGACGACTTCTTCGGTCGGGACCAGGATCTCGCCGAACTCGTCTTCCATGCCAGCCAGCTTGACGCGCTCGATCAGAGAGCGCATGACATGCTTCTCGTAACCCGAGTAAGCATGCACGACGTACCAACGCTTAGCCACGGGACACCCTTAGCCAACAATCAAGGAGACCGCCCAGCCGAGCAGGGAATCAAGACCCCACAGCAGCAGCGCCATAACCAACACGACGACCACGACAATGAGCGTGGTCTGAGTGGTTTCCTGGCGGGTCGGCCACACGACTTTACGGATCTCAGCACGAGCTTCCTTCGCCAGCGTAAAGAACGACTTACCCTTCGCAGTCTGCAAGGCAACAAAGCCTGCAACGGCAGCCAGGGCGAGAAGTGCAAGGACGCGATACAGGATTGGAGCTGCGGAGTAATACTGATTACCCACAACACCAACGACCACCAACACTACAACAGCCAGCCACTTGAACAGATCAAAACGCGATTCTTGGGCTTCAGTTTTGGGAGTCATCGAGGAGGATCCTGTGAGAAGAAAGCCATCACACCGAGGTGAATGGCAGGTCAGGAGGGAATCGAACCCCCAACCTACGGTTTTGGAGACCGTCGCTCTGCCAATTGAGCTACTGACCTTTAACGCTGTATCAGGCCGGCCATTATGCCGGCCTGATCATGAGAAATCAACTACTTATTCAATAATTTTTGCTACGACACCGGCGCCGACGGTACGACCGCCTTCACGGATAGCGAAGCGCAGACCGTCTTCCATTGCGATGGTCTTGATCAGGGTGACAGTCATCTGAATGTTGTCACCTGGCATTACCATTTCAACGCCTTCCGGCAGTTCGCAGTTACCGGTCACGTCAGTGGTACGGAAGTAGAACTGAGGACGGTAGCCTTTGAAGAACGGAGTGTGACGACCGCCTTCTTCCTTCGACAGAACGTAGACTTCTGCGGTGAACTTGGTGTGCGGCTTGACCGAACCCGGCTTGACCAGAACCTGACCACGCTCAACGTCGTCACGCTTGGTACCACGCAGCAGAACGCCGCAGTTCTCGCCAGCACGACCTTCGTCCAGCAGCTTGCGGAACATCTCAACACCGGTGCAGGTGGTGGTGCTGGTTTCACGCAGACCAACGATTTCCAGCGGATCCTGAACGCGGACGATACCACGCTCGATACGACCGGTAACAACGGTACCACGACCCGAGATCGAGAAGACGTCTTCGATCGGCATCAGGAACGGCTGGTCAACGGCACGAACTGGCTCAGGGATGTAGGCATCCAGAGTTTCAACCAGCTTCTTGACAGCGCTGGTACCCATTTCGTTGTCGTCTTTGCCTTCCAGAGCCATACGAGCCGAACCGATGATGATCGGGGTGTCGTCGCCTGGGAAGTCGTAGGTGGACAGCAGGTCGCGAACTTCCATCTCGACCAGTTCCAGCAGCTCAGCGTCGTCTACCAGGTCAGCCTTGTTCAGGAAGACCACGATGTATGGAACGCCAACCTGACGGGACAGCAGGATGTGCTCACGGGTTTGTGGCATCGGACCATCGGCGGCCGAGCAAACCAGGATCGCGCCGTCCATCTGGGCAGCACCGGTGATCATGTTCTTCACGTAGTCAGCGTGACCTGGGCAGTCAACGTGAGCGTAGTGACGAATGTTCGAGTTGTACTCGACGTGAGCGGTGTTGATGGTGATACCGCGCGCTTTTTCTTCCGGAGCCGAGTCGATCTTGTCGAACTCAACGACTGCCGAACCGAAAACTTCGGAGCAGACGCGAGTCAGAGCTGCGGTCAGAGTGGTCTTACCGTGGTCAACGTGGCCGATGGTGCCGACGTTAACGTGGGGAAGGGAACGATCAAACTTTTCCTTAGCCATCGATACAGTCCTCCGCAGAAGAAATAGTCATTACTACTGATAAAACAAAGGCAGATATTTTCATATCTGCCTTGTTTATATGGAGCTCTTGAGCGGACTTGAACCGCTGACCTCACCCTTACCAAGGGTGTGCTCTACCAACTGAGCTACAAGAGCGAAACACATTGTGCAACAACAGCAAACTTGGAGCGGGTAGCGGGAATCGAACCCGCATCATCAGCTTGGAAGGCTGAGGTTCTACCACTAAACTATACCCGCGGAGCTTGCGGCTCTCGCTAAACTGGTGGAGGGGGAAGGATTCGAACCTTCGAAGTCGTAGACGTCAGATTTACAGTCTGATCCCTTTGGCCACTCGGGAACCCCTCCTAAGTGTGGGCGGCATTTTCAACTCTTGCCGTCCTGCTGTCAAGCTTTTTCTCATTAAAATCTTGAGGTTAGCTACTTTGACAACAGCTTCCGGTCCTACCACCTCAGTGGTGTTCCCTGCGAAGCGGGCGCCATTCTATCAAGCTATTCGGCAGTTGCAATACCCTCGCACAAAATAATTTTGTGTTTTAAGTCTTTGAAATCCTTGGAAAGACTGGACAGCACCGCCGAGTCCAGCAAACGCTCGCTTTCAACGGCCACTTTCAGCCAGCGGCCCTCCGCGCCGGGCAGTTGTCCCGCCACCGGCACCGTCGCGATATCCAGGCTCACCAGACGCTGACGCAGGGCCACGAGCTGCTCCTGCGTCGCCACCCCACCCACCACCAGGCATTCTTCACGGCGTTTGGCCGGCGCAGAGGCACCAGTCTCACGCAACAGGCGAATCTCCTGCTGGTTACCTTTATATAAGGAAAGCGGGGCCACTTCCTTGGCCTTCAGCGGCGCTTCCTGCTGGTGCCAGACGTAATAGACGACATTGAGCACCACCAATAGCAGAAACAACCAACGCATAGGCACCTCAATCCAATGGGCAGGCCATGGCCAGACCGACGAAGACCAGGTCGGGTATCACCCGAGCCTGCGGGACCGAATCCTGAACCAGAGGTGCATCACCGCCGGTAAGGAATACGGAGAACGCCTCTCCCCATAACGCACGCGCCTGCTCGATCTGGGTGCGAGCAAATCCCTGCAACATCAATACGCAACCTCGCTCGACCGCTTCGACAGTGGAATGCCCGGGAGCCAGGCTGCTCAAGGCGCGCTCTGCCGAAGCATCGTCGTATCGGATTCTGCGAGTATGCGTGCGCAGTTGGCTGCGCATCAGCGGCATGCCCGGGCAGATATATCCACCGAGGTGCTGGCCGTCGCCAGCCACGAAATCCGCCTTGGCTGCCGTTCCCAGATCGATTACCAGACAGGCGCCTTTCGCCAGATGATAGGCGCCCAATGCGGCGAGCCAACGGTCCATACCCAGGCGTTGGTAGTCGTCGTATCCGTTACGCACGCCTGCCATTTCCTGGGCCGGCTGAGCAACCTGGACCCGCACACCGAAACTCTGCTCCAGATGCGCGCAGAGCACATCGGTTTCGTCTTCGCTGCGCACACTCACCATTCGACAACCGCTCAGCCGCTGACCGGGCAACGCTGCGATCTGGGCCAGCAAGGCCTGGTCGGAATCGACTATGCCGCCGCCGACGATAGTTGCATCGCCGGCATGGATTACCCGCCACTTGATAAAGCTATTACCGCAATCGAGCTCAAGAATCATCACGCAACCTCAAACTGAGCTCTCCTGCACTGAAGCTCTTTTCTACGCCGTCGACCTCGAGGCGCAAGGCCCCCTGCCCATCGACCCCAAGCACCACCCCATCGATACGATTGCTACCCGCAACCAGCGATACCGCTCGCCCTTGCCACAGGTTCGCCTGCTCCCATTCCTCCTGGAATGCCGCAAAACCGTAACGACGATGGCGAGCCAACTCATGCTGAAGTTGTTGGTTGAGCTTTGCAACGAGACGATTGCGATCGATCGTCATTCCCGCCTCACGCCTCATTGACGTCCATTGCTGATCAACCTGGTCGTTGACCTGCATGTTCACATTGATGCCTATACCCAGTACGACATGGCAGACATCTGCTGGGTCTCCCACCAGCTCCAGCAGGATACCCGCGATCTTTTGCTGACCGACCAACAGGTCATTGGGCCACTTCAACCCGACCCCCACCAAACCAAAACCCTGGAGGGTGCGCATCACGGCCAGGCCAACGACCAAACTCAGTCCTTCGAGCTGACGCATACCGCCGTCCACCCGCAGCACCAGACTGTAATAAAGATTTTCGGCGAATGGGCTTATCCATTGGCGCCCTCGCCTTCCCCGACCTGCACTCTGACGCTCGGCCAGCACCACGAACGGCGCAGGTCGCCCTTCGCCAATACAGCGCAAGGCTTCGGCGTTGGTCGAATCGATGGCGTCATGGATCGCGAGCGGCCACGCTTCTCCCTGCGTATATTCGGCGATCGACTGCGATTCGAGCAGGGTAAGCGGAGCAGCCAACTGATAGCCACGACCGCGCACCTTGTGGATAACAAGGTTCAATTCGCTTTCCAGGTGCTGCAGCTGCTTCCACACGGCGCTGCGACTCACCCCCAGTGCTTCCCCCAGGGCCTGCCCGGAATGGAACCGGCCATCCTTGAGGAGATTCAACAACTTCAGCATGCCAGTCTCGACCAGGAATAAGGCTGGCATGATAGCGACGCGTCAGGGGGCTTGCATAGGAAAAGGCAGCAATACAAGACCCATAGGCATGGCCGTGGCCGACCGGCACCCCCTTGTAGGAGCGGCCTCGTGCCGCGAATCGGGCGCGCAGCGGCCGTAGACCCCGGGCGCGGTTATCAGACCCGGAAAGACAAAACCCCTACCTGCTCGCGCAGATAGG
>NZ_JADLJL010000016.1 GCF_015680235.1 Pseudomonas guariconensis | reverse complement strand
CCGGGCGCCTGTTAAACTACGCCGGGGTTGTCCCCTTGGCCGGGGGGCGCGGGTTTGTCGGGCCGGGGGGCGAAGCTCAAGCCTCGACCATTCTGATGCCGGGGCAGCAGGTCGACTCGATCGGCGGGCAACTGACGCCGGTCAGCAAAGTCGACGCAGCCACCGCCATGGCCTGGAAGGATGACCGCATCGTGTTCGAGCAGACGCCGCTGGACGAGGCGATCGCGGTGCTGCGCCAGTATCGGAAGGCGCCTATCGAGATGGGCGATACCAGCTTGGCGGCGCTCAAGGTGACAGGTGTCTTCGACGCCCACAAGGTCGACCGGTTGCTCGACCTGCTGCCGAGCATCCTTCCCGTTGCCGTGCTGCGCCAAGCGGACGGCGCCGTACTGGTTCAACGCAAAACGACAAGAAAATAATTCTCAAAAGCAGGTAGGGTTTCTGGATCTCCGTGGCGGCTATTTGGAAAAAGCCAACCTACAAAGGAACTCCAGACGTGCATTCTTCCTTCAGGAATCGCTCCCTACGCCTTTCGTTGCTGACCAGCAGCCTGCTCCTCGCGATGTCGGCGCAAGGTCGGGAAAAGGTGGACGTGGACCTGCCGGCCGCGCCGCTCGGGCAAGCCATCAACACCCTCGCCCACCAGTCCTCGGTGCAGATCATCTTTGCCGGCGACCTGGGTGAAGGCCGTCAGGCCCCTGCGATCAAAGGCCGGTTCACCCCGGAGCAAGCCCTGCAGAAGTTGCTCGAGGACAGCGGCCTGCAAGCGCAAGCCAAGGATGAGCACACCTTCATCATCGTTCCGTCCAGCGCGGCCCAAGATACCCCCGCCCCCACGCAAGCCGCCCCGAGCCAGCCTCTGGAAATGGCACAGATGGAGATCACCGCCTCACGCACCAGCAGTGACCTGGTCTCTGCGACCCGGCAGTCCACCGTCATCGAGCACGACCAACTGCAGGAGCTGCGCCAAGGCTCCGACAGCCTGGCCACGGTGCTGGCCAAGGTAGTTCCGGGCATGTCCGACTCCAGCCGCACCATCACCGAATATGGGCAGACCCTGCGCGGACGCAGCATGCTGATCATGGTCGATGGCGTGCCGCTCAACACCAACCGCGACTCCTCGCGCAACTTGGCCAACATCGACCCGGCATTGATCGAGCGGGTCGAAGTCATACGCGGCAGCAGCGCCATCTATGGCAGCGGCGCCACTGGCGGCATCATTTCCATCACCACCCGCCCCGCCGGTGGTGAAAACCGGGCCGAAACCAGCCTGAGCGCCACCTCACCCCTGAGCCGCCTGGGCAGCGATGGGCTGGGCGGTCAGTTCCAGCAGTATTTCGCAGGCTCCCAAGGGGCAGTGGACTACGCGTTCGACTTCGGTACCCGCCACGTCGGCGCCTCGTACGATGCGCACGGCGACCGCATCGCGCCGGAACCGAGCCAGGGCGACCTGTTCGACTCGAACATCTACAACATCGGGGGCAAGCTCGGGCTGCGCATCGACGAGGACCAACGGGTCCAGCTCGCGGTCAGCCATTACGACGCACGCCAGGACACCGACTACGCCACCGACCCGAGCGTCGCCAAGCTTCCACCAGGCTCGGTCCCGGCCAATGCGATCAAAGGCCTGGACCTGGACGAGCAGAACCGCATTCGCAATACCTTGGTGAACCTGGAATACGAGAACCTGGACATTCTCGGCAGCCGGCTTTCTGCCCAGGTGTACTACCGGGACTACTTCACCCGCTTCACCCCATTCGATGCCCGCGCCGTCGCAACCCGCGGCGGCAACGTCGATCAGGTGATGCAGAACAGCGAAGTGTTCGGCAGCCGCCTGACCCTGCGCACCCCGCTTGGCGAAAGCGGCAATACCGAACTGGTGTGGGGCGGCGACTACAACCAGGAGCGCAGCGACATGCCGCTGGACGTGTTCGACTCGGACGCCTACGACGCCAGTGGCGGCCTGGTGTTCGACAAGACCGGCAGGCTTACCTACATGCCGCCGCTCAAAACCCGAAGCGCCGGCGCGTTCGCCCAGCTGCAGCACCGTTTCAACGAACACTGGTCGATCGACGGCGGCCTGCGCTACGAGTACTCCACGGCCAAGTTCGATGATTTCGTCCCGCTGTCCGAATCCAAGGCGGCCTCTCCGGCAACGGTCAAGGGTGGCGACATCGACTACGATGCGCTGCTGTCGAACATCGGCATCGTCTATTCGCCGGTCACCGGCCAGGAAATCTACGCCTCCTTCAGCCAGGGCTTCCAGTTGCCCGACATCGGCATCCAGCTGCGCAACGCACGCCGTGGCTTCGATCTCGGCGCCTCGAACCTGGAGCCGGTCAAGACCAACAACTACGAGCTTGGCTGGCGCGGCGAGCTGGGCAGCAACACTCTGGGCACTCTGGCGCTGTTCTACACCACTTCCAAGCTGGGCGACGTACAAAGCTTCAACAACGGCCTGATCCTCACCCGCACCAAGGAGCGCGTCTATGGCGTGGAGGCCAGCGCGGACTGGCTCAGCGACGATGAAGTATGGGGCGCCGGAGGTAGCGCGACCTGGATGCAAGGGCGAGAGAAGCCGGACGGCAAGGGCTGGCAAGACATGACCGGCTATCGCGTCCCGCCACTGAAGCTGACGGCGTACATTCAGTACAAGCCGACCTTCGACTGGAGCAACCGCCTACAGGCCACGTTCTTCGATTCCAAGGATTATCGCCTCAATGGTGTCGACAGCTTCGGCCGCCACCAGGTCAGTACCTACACGACGGTGGACCTGGTGAGCCAGTATCGGCTCACCCCCGATGACCAGGTGAGCATCGGCATCCAGAACCTGTTCAATCGCGACTACTACCCGCTCTACAGCCAACTGCTGCGCAATAACAACAACACCAGCCACCTGCCGGCACCGGGGACTGTGTTGACCGCCAGCTATACGCACAATTGGTGATAGCGTGCCAGCCAGCGGGCCCATCGCGGGCCTGCTGGCCGGCATCGCATACCAGGTTCGGTGTCAGGCCTGCTCGGCTTCAACGCTGGGCCGATACATCAGGTAGGCGTCCCCCGCCACCCGTACCAGCGGATGTGGCGCGATCTGGCAGGTCTTGACGATGCCGAAGCCCTTGCGCTCGTAGAAGCGCCGGGCCCCAGTGTTCTCGGCATAGTCGATCAGGCTCAGGCCTTTGAGCCCCAATTGGTCGGCCCTTGCCTGGGCAAGCTCCAGAAAGCGCGCGCCCAGGCCCTGGTTACGCCAGCCTTCATGCAACGCCAAGCTCGAAATGTAGAGCGTGTCGGGTACTTCCATGTCGGCATAGGGCGCCAGCACCGGGTCGGTCACAGGCTCGGCTGCAGGGTCGTGGTACATCGCATAGCTGTGCATCATGCCGATCACGCGCCCCTGCGCTTCTGCGATCAGGCAATTCTGGTACGAAAAATCCACGTCATCTCGCGCATAGCGGATAGCGCCGACATCCAGCAGCGCCTGCCCTGGCTCAGCCAACTGGCTCCAGATGTAATCGGCTACACCTTCGGAAGTGATCTGGAACAGCCTGGCGATATCACGGGCATCCGAGCGGCGAGCCGGACGAAATTCAACGGTCATGGGTACGCGTCCAAAGGGATGAAGGGGCTCTTATAACGGTCAGATCCGGGGCATTTCAATCCGCTGGTCGATTGTCTCGTCAACACGTCGTACCGAGGCATTGGCGTGACGTAACCAGGCAATGAAAGCCCTCTGGCATGCACCGGCCAGTGTCATCGGCTCTGTTCAAAAAAACGGCTCGAATTCGCCTGTCCACCCAATTGCGAAACCGTCATTTTTTGAACGGATAGCTGCACTTTTCCCAAAGAACCTCACCTGTTTGCTCTAATCCGCTGAAATACCGTGTCTCAATTCTGAACCCTCATCACAGTTAAAAAGTCAAATTTACGTCACAAACGTCAAAAATATTAATCACAAAAAATTATTAGCGGTTTTTTGACGCAGTCTCTATAGTCGCCGGGTTTCTGACTGCACGTTGTTCGTTTGACCCACAAGGAAATACAACATGCCAACCCCGACTCCTCGTATCGCAGTACTGGGCGGGCTGGTGTCGAGCCACAGCGGCGCGACACTGGACTGCTTCGCCGACCTCGAAAGTCTGCTGGCCGCTCCGGTATTCGATGTCCTGCTGATCGATCAACCCGCCGCTGTCGCCAGCCGGTCCCTGCATACCTTGCGCAGCGCCAGCCCCTACCGCTTCCATTTGATCCATTGTTGTCGCGACCTGGACGACAGCTGCATCGCGCTGAGCGATGGGCCAGTGCCTGCCGACCTGGACGAGCTGACAGTACGCTGGCAGCTCTGGCAGTCACGTTACGCCCGCTTCGAGGCATCGGCCGCGGCCGATCGCTTCGAAGGCCGGGTACTGGCTTGGCTGTGGATGCGTGCCAGCGCACAGGTCCTTGCTGTACGCGATCCTAGCGTCGCCCAGCATTACCGGTATCCCTTGCTCGAGGCGCTGGCCGGCGAGGAACAGGTCAGCAGCTTTGCCTGGCTGAGCCTGATGGCGCAGCAGGACTGGCTCGAAGAGGGCGACATGCTCGACCGCATCCGACTGTGTGGCGACTGCGGCTCCGGACGCTTGAACTATGTCGATGTCTGCCCCGAGTGCCAGGACCTGGACATCTCCCGGCAACCGGCGCTGCATTGCTTCACCTGCGGCCATGTGGCGCCCCAGGACGCGTTCATGAAGAACGCCATGCTGCTCTGCCCCAACTGCCTGAAACAGCTGCGACACATCGGCAGCGATTACGACCGCCCGCTGGAAAACTACTGCTGCCGTGGCTGCAAGGCGTTCTTCGTCGACGCCTCCGTGCAGGCGCGTTGCATGGATTGTGGCCAGGTCCATGCGCCGGACCGTTTGCGCGTGCGTGAAGTTCGCCATTACCGCCTGACCGAGGCCGGCCGCCTGCGCTGCCGCCAAGGCCTGGACAGCGAAAGCGGCGACATCAGCCACTTCAACCGGCTCAATCTGCTCGGCGGACGAGCCTTCCACGATCTGCTGAGCTGGCAACTGCAGATCGTCCGCCGCTACGAGCCGTCGACGTTCTCGGTGCTTGGCCTGCGCTTCGTCAACCTTGGCCAGACCGTCACGCGCCTGGGCGAACACCGTGGCCATGCCTTCATCGACAGCCTGGTGGCACGCCTGCAGGAAGCCCTGCGCGAAACCGACCGGTGCTCGCGCGGCACCGAGGAAATTCTCTGGGTCCTGCTGCCGCACACCGGTTCGGAAGGGCTGGACACGGTCAAGCGGCGCCTGGGTCAGGTCGCGGAGCTGTTCAGCGACCCCGAGGTGAGCAGCATCAGCCTGCGCATCTCCAGCCTGACCGCGCCCCAGGACCTTCACGGCGACGAGAATGCCGAACTGCTGCTGGCCCGCGTGGCCAGTGGGTTGGCATGAGGAGCACACCATGCCGCCGTTTTTTGAGCAGCTCTATAACGCGCTGTACCCGCTGACCGGGCCCGATGGCCTGAGCCGCGTGTTCCTGATGCTTTTTCCCTATTTCCTGTTGCTGGAGCTGCCCTTGATCCTGCTGGTGCTGCTGGGGGTGCTGCGTTGGTTCGTGCGCCGCCACGCCTCCACACCGCAGGTCAACCAGTATTGTCCGCGGGTCTCGTGCATCATCACCTGCTACAGCGAAGGGATGGATGTTCAGAAAACCCTGCTCAGCTTGTGCGAGCAGACCTACCCAGGGCATATCGAGCTGATACCGGTGGTCGATGGCGCTACCGTCAACCAGCCGACCCTGCAGGCGGTGCGCAGCTTCCGCCTCGATTCACAGCTGTATCCCAAGCGCCACCTGCGGCCAATCGCCAAATGGCAACGCGGAGGGCGCGTGTCGTCGCTCAATGCGGGGCTCTCGCTGGCCAGTGGCGAAATCGTCATGGCCTTGGATGGCGACACGTCGTTCGACAACAACATGGTCAGCTCGATCGTGCGTCATTTCGCCGACCCCTCGGTACCGGCCGTGGCCGGCAGCCTGCGGGTGCGCAATACCTGGGCGTCGGTATCGACGGCGATGCAGGCGCTGGAATACCTGCTGTCGATCCACATGTCCAAGATCGGCCTGGCCGAATGGAACCTGGTCAACAATGTGTCCGGTGCCTTCGGTGCCTTCAGGCGCAGCTTCCTGGTCAAGATCGGCGGCTGGAACACCCATACCGCCGAGGACCTGGACTTGACCCTGCGAATCAAGAGCTACTTCGCCCGCCACGACCTGCGCATTCCGTTCGAGCCGCAAGCCGTCGGCCACACCGACGCGCCGGTGACCTTCCGCCAGTTCCTCATGCAGCGCCTGCGCTGGGACGGCGACCTGTTCTTCCTCTACGTGCGCAAGCACAACCACAACATCAACCCGACGCTGCTGGGTTGGCCGACCTTCATCATGATCCTGCTCAGCGGCTTCTTCTTCCAGTTGGTGCTGCCGTTCATCATCGTCGGCTACCTGCTGCTGGCGGTGTTCGTGCTGCCGGGCACCACATTGTTCGTGCTCGCAGCGTTGATCTACCTGCTGTACCTGTCGATCACCCTGGTGCTGTTCCTGGTGATGCTGCTGATGGTATCGGACCGGCCGCGCCAGGATGCACACCTGGCCGTGCTGGTACCGGTGTTCCCCTTCTTCATGCTGATCATGCGCTGCTGGAGTGCGGTGGCCATGCTCAACGAGATTTTCCGTCGCGGCCATGAGGAAAGCAGCATGGCGCCTTGGTGGGTCCTCAAGAAAGCCACGAGGTTCTAGATGCGTTCATTTCTTCTGGTATTGACCTTGTCCATGACCAGCGGCCTGGCCCATGGGCAGCTCCTGACACTCCAGGAGCTGCTCGACCGGCAGCAGGACACCCCCCTGGCCCGGGCAGGCGCCGCCGATCTGCGCGCCTTGCAGGCTGAAGCCAAACTGCACGAGGACCGTGCCGGCTGGCAGGTCTTCGCCGGTGCCAGCGCTGGCCGGTTCGAGGAACTGGTCACCGAGGACATCCGCGATGACTACTATGGGCGCAACCTGAACCTGGGCGTGCGCCACCCGTTGCTCGGCAGCCTCAACCGCCAGCTCGAACTGCTGGAGAACAACCAGTACGAACAGCAGCGCCAGCAAATGCGCCAGGCGCTCGAGCGTTCCAGCCGGCGCCTGGCATTGCGCAGCGCCTATGCCGACTGGTGGCGGGCGCAACAGGAGCTCGCGCTGTGCCGATCGCTAAAGGCTGGCGCCTCGGACGCCGCGGGCAAGATCCGCATGCGCCGTGAAAAAGGCTGGCTGCGCGACTCCCAGGCACAACTGCGCCTGAGTGAATGGCAGGTCATGACCCAGCGTTGCGACGACCTGCCCCAGCTCGAGGCGGACATACGCGCAGACCTGGCCCTGCTCAGCGGCCAACCGATCCCCGAAGGCGCCCAGGCCACTGCCGAACCCCTGGCCCTGGCACCGGAACCGCTCGATCGCTGGCAGGCCGTGCTGGGCCGTCACCCCCGCATCAGCGAAAAGCAGAACCTGCTCGCCCAGGCCGATGCCCAACGCGATAGCCCCTGGTACAACGCCATCGACTCGGATGTGATCCTCGCCGGCAGCAAGGAATACCGCAGCGGCTCGGACAAGTCCGGCAGCGGCCTGTTGGTGGCGTTGAACTTCTCCATGCCCTTCGACGTGGTCGGCAACAGCCGTGCGCGCAAGCAACTGGCCCAGGCCCGCTACGATGCGGCCAGCGAACGCCTCGAAGCAGAACGCCAGACCCTGGGGCTTGAGCTCAACAAAGCCCTGCGCGCCCAGCGTGCCGGGCAGCTCACCCTCGAGCAGCGGCGTCAGCAACGCAGTGTCGTCGCCCAAGCCCTGGAAGAGGAGAAACGGCGCAACATCGGCGGTGGCGACGATGGCTTCGATGGCCAGCTGATGGCCCAGCGGCTCTACTACCAGAGCGGCCTGGACCTGATCGCGGCCTGGCACGCCGCCTGGTTGCGCCAGGCCAATCTGGACCTGCTGCTCGAAGATGCGCCCCAGGCCGATCAACTGCTCGGGCGCGAGCGGCAGCAATGGACCACCCTGAATGATTCCGCGACCTCGCTGACGCTGGCCGCGGCACCGCCGCTGCTGCCCCTTTCTGTCGTGCGCGATGCGCCCATTCGCACCGCCGGTTGGAACCAGGGCACCTATGTCTGGAACAGTGCCGCCCTGCTCGACCCACACCGCCGCCCTGCCGAACTGCAAGCCTTGCAGCAGGCCGGCATGCAGAAGATCTACCTGGGTCTGGATGCGACGCAAGTGCGTAACCTGCCCACTACCCGGCAAGCGCTGGAACAACTGCTGGCCCAAGCCTCTGGCCAAGGTCTTCAGGTGAGCCTGCTGCTCGGTGACCCGAGCTGGATCGAGCCGGCCCAGCGTCACGAACTGATGAGCCTCGTGAAAAAACTCGACGGCCTGGCCTTCGACAGCCTGCACCTGGACCTTGAAGTCGAACAGCTCGGCTGGCCGGTGCCCGAGCAGCGCCTACGCGATTGGCTGGACACACTCAAGGCTGCCGTGCAGACGAGCCGGTGGCCGGTGGAAATCGCCAGCCACCCACGCTGGTTCGAACCCGACCCGCCGACCAAAACCTGCGTGCCCTGTGCCTTGCCTGGCGTCGGTGTACGCCAAGTGAGCGTAATGATCTACACCAGCAACAGTAAACGCGGCATCCAGCGTGCCAATGCCATCGCCAAGCGTTGGCCCGACCTGAGCTTTCGCCTGGTCCAGAGCGTCGAGCCGCAGTTGCTCAAGACCGAGAGCTGGGCCGGGCAGCCGCCCGAGCGGCTGCAACAACAGGTAGCCCAGTGGCGCAAAGACTTGTCTCCCCAGGGAATTGTCGGGATCGACTGGCAAGCCTGGGCTGATTATCCAAAACGGTGAAAGGCTCATGAATATTCGTTTTGACAGCCCCAAAGAACTCAACCCGACCCACGATCACGGCTTGAAGGTGCTCTATGCGCCGGGCAAGCGCATGGCGTTTCGCCTGCGCTGGTACCTGATCCTGTTCCTGGTCGCCAGCCCATTGTTATGGTTGCTGGGCAAGCTGTTGTTCAGCCTGGTCCTGATCGATGCACCGGCGCAGTTGCGCCTACCCATCGAGGAAGTGCGTGCCAGGGATGCCGGCCGGATCGAGCAATTGCATGTGACGGCGGGCGAGCAGGTCCAGACAGGCCAGTTGCTGGTCAATCTGGACAATCCCGAGTGGCGCGTACGCCTGCAACAGCTGGCCGCCATGCCCACCGAGATGCCGACTGTGGCGGACTCCGAATGGGTCAGCCGCGAAAGGCAGTCGCTGCGTGCCAGCGCGGGACGTGCCGCGCAGCAGGTGCAGCAGCTGTCGGCCCTGCTCGCCCAAGGCGCGGCCACTCGCGGCGAGCTGATGACCGCGCAGGCGGAACAAGACAGGCGCCAGGCCGAACTGGCCGCCTTCGAGCGTCGCGAACAACTGACCCGCCAGCCGCGCGAGTTCGACCGCCAGCTGATCGAGCAGAACGCCGAACGGCAATGGCTGCAGACCCGACTGCAGGCGCTGTCGTTGGTCGCCCCCGAGCCTGGACGTATCGCCGAGGTATTGGTCACGCCCGGCGAGAATGTCGGCCCTGGCACCTTGCTGATGCGCCTGGAGCGCGTCGGTGATCCATTGCTGTGGATCTACCTGGAGCCGCACAACATCGGTTATGCCGGGGTCGGCCAGCCGCTGCAAGTACGCATGCCGGACGGCAAGTGGCTCGACGCCCATGTGGTCCAGGCGGTGGACAGCGCCGGGCGCACGCCGGTGGTGCTACGCGGCCCGTTCGCCGCCAGCGAGATGGGCCTGCAGGTGGCGGCACGCTTCGACCAGCCGCTGTCGCCACGCTGGCGTATCGACCAATTGCCGCTGCATGTGCGCTTCCCCACCAACTGGAAGCGCACCCTGGGCTTCGACTGACCCGGTGGGTCTCATCCAATCGTGGAGTAAGCAACAATGCCTTCCGAGAAAATCCTGGTTACCGGCGGGGCCGGCTTCATCGGCTCGCACCTGGTCGAAGCCCTGCTGGAAAAAGGCCATTGCGTGCGGGTGCTGGACGATCTGTCGACCGGCAAGTTGAGCAACCTGCCCGTCGACAACCCACGCCTGAACGTGGTCATTGGCGATGTCGCCGATGCCGAAACGGTCGCCCAGTCCCTGAAGCATTGCACGGCGGTGGTCCATCTGGCCGCCGTGGCCTCCGTGCAAGCATCGGTGGACGACCCGCTGCGCACCCACCAGAGCAACTTCATCGGTACCTTGAACCTGTGCGAGGCCATGCGCGAACGGGGGATCAAACGGGTGGTGTTCGCCTCCAGCGCGGCCATCTACGGCAGCAACGGCCAGGGCAGCGCCATTCATGAAGACACGCCCAAGATGCCCTTGACCCCCTACGCCTTCGACAAGCTCGCCAGCGAACACTGCCTGGGGTTCTACCAGCGCCAGCACGGCCTGGAACCGGTGATTCTGCGCTTTTTCAATATCTTCGGTCCGCGTCAGGACCCAAGCTCGCCCTACTCCGGGGTCATCAGCATCTTCAGCGAGCGGGTCAATACCGACAGCCCGATCACCATCTACGGCGATGGCGAACAGACCCGAGACTTCGTCTATGTCGCCGATCTCGTGCAGATTCTGGTCCAGGCCGTGCAAAGCCAGGCGATCAGTCCGGAGCCGGTGAACGTCGGGCTCAACCGCGCCACCAGCCTCAATGACCTGGTCGCAGCCCTGAGCCAGGCCACCGGTAAGACCCCCGAGCTGCGCTACGATGCCGGGCGCCCGGGCGATATCCGCCATTCCCGTGCCGACAACAGTCGCCTGCTGGGCCAGTTCGCCCTGCCCACGGTGACCGGGCTGGAACAAGGGCTGACGCGCCTTTTGGCCAGTCTCAAGAACGCTGATCGCCGGTAACCCCGCGCCACACCCAGCCCCTGTAGGAGCGGCCTTGTGCCGCGAAAGGGCTGCGAAGCAGCCCCGACAGAGGTGCATCAAGGCCAAAATCCTGGGGCTGCTCCGCAGCCCTTTCGCGGCGCAAGGCCGCTCCTGCAAAGCCTGCATCCGTCGATACGACAGGGTTACCCGGGAATGTCAGCGGATCTGGTGCTTGTGCAACAAGCGATAGAACGTAGGCCGGGACACCCCCAGCACCTTGGCCGCGATACTGAGGTTGTCACTGTGCCGGTCGAGCACGTCGCACAATGCCTGGCGCTCGGCACGGTGCTTGTAGTCCTCCAGGGTGCCCAGAGGCTGGTCCTCCTGTTCGACGCCCTGCAACCCCAGGTCCTGGGCCTCGATCTGCCGCCCTTCGGCCAGTACCAGGCCACGCCGCACCCGGTTGGCCAACTCGCGAACGTTCCCAGGCCAGTCGTGCCGGCCCATGGCCGCAAGCGCGTGTTCGCTGAACGAACGTGGGCGACGGCCGGTCTCCACGCTGTAGAAATGGGCAAAGTGGCTGGCCAGCATCGACAGGTCGCCATGCCGATCACGTAGCGGCGCGGTGACAACCTGCAACACGTTCAACCGGTAGTAAAGGTCTTCCCGAAAGCGCCCCTGGACAATGGCCTTCTCCAGGTCTACGTGGGTCGCGGCCAGGACTCGGACGTCCACGGGGATTGGTTGGTTCCCGCCGACCCGCTCGATATGCTTTTCCTGCAGGAATCGCAGCAGGTTGGCCTGTAGCTCCAGCGGCAGGTCGCCGATCTCGTCGAGGAACAGGGTACCGCCGTTGGCCGCCTCGATACGCCCCACCTTGCGCTGGTGGGCACCGGTGAAGGCGCCTTTTTCATGGCCGAAGAGCTCCGACTGGATCAAATGCTCGGGAATGGCGCCGCAATTGATAGCGATGAACGGTTTGTCGCTGCGTTGCGACTGACGATGCAGGGTACGCGCCACCAATTCCTTGCCCGTACCGCTCTCGCCTTGGATCAGCACCGGTGACTCGGTCGGCGCCAACTTGCCCAGCAACCGGCGCAAGTCGCGGATCGGGCGGCTCTCGCCGAGCAGTTCGTGCTCCGGCTCGTCGACCCGCACCGTGCCCTTGCCACGCAAGCGTGCCATGCCGAAGGCCCGGCCAAGGGTGACCTGTACCCGCGACACATCGAACGGCAAGGTGTGGAAGTCGAAAAACCACTCGCACACGAAATCTCCAATGTTCTGCGTACGCAGCTCCTCGGCGCTGAGCACGGCGATCCATTCGGTGTTGCTGCGGGTGATCAAGTCCTTGACCGCTTCGGGGTGACGCAGGTGCGAGGCCTGCAGGCGCAACAGACCGACATCGCACCGCTGCTCCAGCGCCAAGGCCAGGGTACAGCTGTGCACATCCCAGCCGACGCTGCGCAGGCCCGGTAGTAGACGGTGGCAATCGTCGCACGGGTCGACGATGAGCAGGCGGCGTTGAGCGGTCGGTTCGGGCATGACTGTTCCTTGGCGCCAAAAAGTGGTTTTTTAAGTAGAAACAGTAAGTTGCAACGTCCGACTTAACAGTAGCAACGAACCTCGACAACCCCATGACCGTTTGTCCGCCAATGGCGGCCCCCCGCCGGAGACCTGGGAATCTTTCAACATTTCGGGCGTCACAGGTTGCGCGACTTATCATGCGACCTTTGAAAAAATTTTTAATGGCTGTGTGACTTCAACCCCGACTTGGAGCATCAGTACGAATAACCCCGCGCTGCGCACCTCTGATTATCAAGCAACGCGGACATCACTTCGCTGTTTGGGACCATAGAGAGACCGAACCATGAACGCCCCGCTCCGTGTCAACGAAGCACTGCTGATCGCCGACCACGCCTTCGAACCCTTCCAGTGCGTAGCCTGGGATGCACCCAACGGTACTGGTGAGCTAAGCCTGGCAGTGATCGACCGGACCAGCACGCGTATCGGCAGCAAGCAAGTATCCTCGCGTATCTATTCCGACCCTGCGCAATGGGCCAGCCTGATCGAGGAAGTGCGTGCCGAACTTTGCGAAAAAGGGTATGACCTGCAACCTTGGTCGATGCCTGAATAATATCGACGGCCAACACAAGTGCGTGCCCGCTCACGCACTTGTGCAACTTTCCCTCTGCCCTGCTGGCAACTTTTTATTTGCGGCTTATTGTCGCAGCCGATACTTCCTAAGCGTGATCAGCCCAACGGTTTGAACTGCTCGATGTGCCAATATTCGGCCTGCAGTTGCGTGGCCAGTTGCCGCCCCCGCCCCACACGCACCGCCGCCCGCTCCATGTCCACCAGCACCGTCGCACACGGCATCGGCTGAAGGGGGCTCCAGCGTTGCAGACGGCCATCGGTGAGCACCAGGCAGCGCCGGGTTTCCTGGGGGTGGCGCTTGTCGCGCGCCAGCAGCCAGCGCCGCGCGTCTTCCAATGCAGCGATCAGCGGCGTACCGCCGCCTGCACCCAGCGCCTGCAACCACGGTTGCAGGGCCGCCGATGCCTTGAGCCCATGACGCTGCCAGCGCGGCGCACCACCGCTGGCGGTCAGCAGGGCCAGGCGGGCACGCTGACGGTAGGCCTGGTCGAACAGTTCGGCCAGCAGCCCCTTGGCGTGGGCCAACGCCTGGTTGCGTCGGGTGGATGCCGAGGCATCGACGATCACCAGCCACAGCTGCGGCGCCTCGGCCTGACGCTGTTGCCAACACAAATCCTGGCGTTGCCGCGGCCGCCCCTTGAGCAAGGTGGGCAGCCAGGCGACCCGCGCCGAGCCGCCGCTACTGGCCCGGCCTCGAGCGGCGCCGGCGAGCGTTCCTGCCTGTGGCCTGGCATCCGCCTCCTGTGCAGCGTGCGGGCGGATGCTCAGGGCTTTTTTGCCCAGTTCGGCACCTCGCGCCGCACACCATTGCTGACCGCCTGCGGCGCCAGTGCCCCCCAGTCGCCCTCGCCGCCCTGAGGACCTGCATGGCCGCCATCCGGAGGCGGCGCACTGGTCGGGGCATCGGCCGGTGGCGATTCGCGACGCCGATGACGCAAGGCGAAATCCGCCACGGCCTGGACGTCGCCCTGTTCTATCGTCGCTCCCCCTCGCCAGGCGGCGTGGGCCCGAGCCGCGCGTAGCCAGACCAGATCGGCGCGCAGGCCATCGACACCGGCGCTGAAGCAACCTTCGGTGATCCAGGCCAGGGCCTGGTCATCCAGCGGAATCTGAGCCAGGCGTTGGCGAGCGGCCTGACAGCGCTCACGCAGTTGTGCCTGGGCGTCGGCCCACTGCCTGCAGAACGCCTGCGGGTCGCTGTCGAAGGCGAGGCGGCGGCGAATGATCTGCTGACGCGCTTCTGGTGGCGGCAGCCCTTCGAGGGCCACATTCAGACCGAAGCGGTCAAGCAACTGCGGGCGCAGCTCGCCTTCCTCCGGGTTCATGGTACCGATCAGCACGAAGCGGGCGTCATGGCGATGCGAGATGCCATCGCGCTCGATGCGGTTGGTGCCGCTGGCAGCCACGTCCAGCAACAGATCCACCAGCGGGTCGGGTAGCAGGTTGACCTCATCGACATAAAGCACACCGCCATCGGCCTGGGCCAGTACGCCGGGAGAAAACTGCGCCTTGCCCTGCCCCAGCGCGGCATCCAGGTCCAGGGTGCCGACCAGCCGTTCCTCGGTGGCCCCCAATGGCAGGGTCACGAACGGCGGTGTGTGCCCAGGCGCCTGCAACAGGTCGGCGAGGCCACGGGCCAAGGTGCTCTTGGCCATGCCCCGAGGGCCTTCGATCAGCACACCACCAATCTTGGGGTCGATCGCAGTCAGGCACAGGGCCAGCTTGAGGTCGTCGGCCCCCACCACGGCGGCCAGCGGGAATTGCAGGGGTTCGTTCATTTCAGGCTTGTTCCTCGCCATCGAGCAGTTGTTCCTCGAGCGCTTGGCGATAGTCGCCCGGCGCCGCCCACAAGCCGCGCTGCTGGGCTTCGAGCAAGCGTTCGGTGAGGTCGCGCAGGGCCTCGGGGTTGTGCTCGCGCATGAAGTCACGGGTCGCCGGGTCGAGCACATAGGCATCGGCCAGGGATTGGTAATGGTGATCGTCGATCAGGTGTGTGGTGGCGTCGAAGGCGAATAGGTTGTCGACCGTCGCCGCCAGTTCGAAGGCACCTTTGTAGCCGTGGCGCTTGGCGCCGTCGATCCACTTGGGGTTCAAGGCTCGAGCGCGGATCACCCGGTTCAGTTCTTCCTTGAGGGTCCGGATGCGCGGGCGGTCGGCTTGGCTGTGGTCGCCGTGGTAGCTGGCCAGGGTTCTGCCGGCCAGGGTTTCAGAGGCAGCGAGCATGCCGCCTTGGAACTGGTAGTAGTCGTTGGAATCGAGCAGGTCGTGTTCGTGGTTGTCCTGGTTGTGCAGCACCGCCTGCACGTGGCCCAAGCGCCGGGCGAACTCAGCTCGGGCCGGGGTGCCCTCGTCGGCGGCGCCATAGGCATAGCCGCCATGATTGAGGTAGACCTCGGCCAGGTCGTCGCGGGTATGCCAGAGCCGACCATCGATGGCGTTTTGCACGCCGGCACCGTAGCTGCCGGGCTTGGCGCCGAACACCCGCCAGCCAGCCTGGCGCGCTGCCTGCTCGAGGTCTACGCCTTCGGCCAGCAACGCCTCGCGTTCGCGTCGCACGCGGGCGGCCAGGGGGTTGAGGTCTTCAGGCTCGTCCAAGGCTGCCACCGCCTGCACAGCGGCGTCGAACAGGCGGATCAGGTTGCCGAAGGCGTCGCGGAAAAAACCCGATACGCGTAGGGTCACGTCCACGCGCGGACGATCGAGCAGGCTCAAGGGCAGGATTTCGAAATCGTCGACCCGCTGGCTGCCGGTGGCCCAGACTGGGCGCACGCCCATCAAGGCCATGGCTTGGGCGATATCGTCGCCGCCGGTGCGCATGGTCGCGGTGCCCCATACCGACAGGCCGAGCTGGCGCAGGTGGTCGCCATGATCCTGCAGGTGGCGCTCGAGGATCAGGTTGGCCGAAGCGAAACCCAGGCGCCAGGCGGTGGTGGTGGGCAGGTTGCGTACGTCGACGGTATAGAAGTTGCGGCCCGTGGGCAGAACGTCCAGGCGCCCGCGGCTGGGCGCGCCGCTCGGGCCTGCTGGAACGAAGCGCCCGGCCAACGCGGCCAGCAGGCCGTCGATTTCCGCGGCGCCGCAGCCGTCCAGTGTCGGCGCCAGCGTGTCGACCAAGGCCTGGAGCACTGTCGCGACCGGTTGCCAGGCGGGTTCGTCGGGTAATTGTAACTGGCCCGCCAAGGCCTGCTCGATCAGTGCCAAGGCCAAGAGCTCGAGGCGCTCGCGGGTATCGCCATAGGTGCGCCAGATCGCATCGTCGAGCACTTGCAAACGTTGCGGCCGCGGGCCTTGCCACGGTTGACCGAGGTCACAGTCCAACGGGTCGAAACCCAGGGCCATGGCCTTGGCCAGAGCGCGGACAAGGCTTGCATTCGCGCCTTTGCCGTCGCCCCGCTCGACACGTAGCAGGGCCAGCAGGGTGTCGCGGCGCAAACGCCCTCGCGGCGACAGCCCGAACACGTGCAGGCCATCGCGGATCTGCGACTCCTTCAAGTCGCACAGGTAGGTATCCAACCGCGGCAACCACAGCGCGGCATCGTCCAGTTGCCCCTCGAGCTGAAGTTCACGGTCGATATGGTTGGCCTTGACCAGCTCGAGAATATCTCGCTGCAGTTCGCGAGCCCGGCGCGGGTCGAGCAACTGCGCCTCGTAGTATTCGTCGGCCAGACGCTCCAGGTGGCGCAGCGGCCCGTAGGTTTCGGCGCGGGTCAGCGGCGGCATGAGGTGGTCGATGATCACCGCCTGGGTCCGGCGCTTGGCCTGGGCGCCCTCGCCCGGGTCGTTGACGATGAACGGATAGATGTTCGGCAGCGGGCCGAGCAACGCGTCCGGCCAGCACTCGGCAGACAAGCCGACGCCCTTGCCGGGCAGCCATTCAAGGTTGCCGTGCTTGCCGACATGGATCACTGCGTCGGCGGCATAGCCGTTGCGCAGCCAGAAGTGGAACGCCAGGTAGCCATGCGGCGGCACCAAGTCCGGGTCGTGGTAGACCGCGCTGGGGTCAACTTGGTAGCCGCGGGCGGGCTGGATGCCGACGAAGGTCAGGCCATAGCGCAGGCCGGCGATCATCATCCGGCCACTGCGGAACATCGGGTCCTGTTCCGGCGAGCCCCAACGCTCCAGCACTGCCTGCTGGTTCGCCTGCGGCAGCGAGGCAAAGGCCTGCTGGTAGTCGGCCAGGCTCAGGCTCTGGGCACAGGGGCGCTGGTCGAGGTGGTCCAGGTCGTTGGTCACGCCACCCAGCAACTGGTGGATCAAGAGGGTGCCGCTTTGCGGGAGGTCGGTTACCGAGTAGCCCTGCCCTTGCAGGGCCTGGAGGATATTCAGCGCGGCACCGGGGGTGTCCAGGCCAACGCCGTTGCCGATGCGCCCATCGCGCGTCGGGTAGTTGGCCAGCACCAGAGCCACCCGCTTCTGCGCATTGGGCAGGCGCGCCAACATTACCCAGCGACGTGCCAGTTCGGCGACGAAGTCCATGCGCTCGGGGTGGGCGCGGTAGCAGACCACATCCGACTGGCTGCGTTCGCTGCGCCAGGCCAGATCCTTGAAGCTGACCGGCCGGGTGATGATGCGTCCATCCAGCTCCGGCAAGACGATATGCATGGCCAGGTCGCGGGCGCCCAAGCCCTGTTCGCTGTCCTCCCAGGCCGGCTGATTGTCCTGGGCGCAGATCGCCTGGAGCACCGGGATGTCACGCCGCAGGGGACGCAGATTGGGCTGCTCCGGGCTGGACAGGGCAAAGCCGGTGGTATTGATCACCACTTCGGCCCCGGCCTCGTCCAGCCAGGCCTCGACTTGCGCCAGGCAGGCTGCCTCCTTGAGGCTGGCCACGGCGATTGGCAGCGGGTTGAGCCCCGCGGCCTGCAGGCGCTGGCAGAACACATCGATGAACGAGGTATTGGCCGCCTGCAGGTGCGAGCGATAGAACAGCACCGGCGCCACAGGTCGCTCGGGGTGCCACTGGGCATACCAATCCTGGAGGGTCGCGCGGGGCTTGCCGGGGTGGTAGACGCTGGTGCGGGGCAAGGAGTGCGGCTCGTCCCAGGCGTAATCACGCTCCAGCCAGAGGCTCGCCAGGCAGTTGAACAGGTTCAGGGCATTGGCCTTGCCCCCCTGGCGCAGGTAATGCCACAGGCGTTCAGCCTGTGCGCCGGTCACCGTGCCCAGGCCGGTCAGTTCAGGGTCCGGGCGGTCGTCCCCGGGCACCAGGATCAGCTGCACGCCACGGGCGGCCAGCGCCACCAGTTGCTCCACACCATAGCGCCAATAGCCGACTCCGCCATGCAGCGATACCAGGATCACCTTCGCGTGGCGCAGCACCTGGTCTACATAAAGATCGACCGAGGCGTGGTTCTGCACCTGCATAGGGTTGGCCAGGCGCAGGCTAGGGAAATCCTCCGGCAATTGCTCGGCGGTTTCGGCGAGCAGCGCCAGGTGCGAGTCGCCGCTGCAGAGGATTACCAGCTCGGCAGGCGTCTGGCCGAGGTCGGCGATGCTGTCGTCCGGCACGAAGCCGCCGGGCTGGGTCCGCAGCAAGTGCATGGGTCAGGCGCCCAGGGCCTGGCGCAGGCGTGCTTCCAGGTGCGCGGCGTCCAGTTCCTGGCCGATCAGTACCAGGCGGGTGATGCGCGGTTCATCGGCGCGCCATGCACGGTCGAAGTGTTTGTCGAAGCGGGTGCCGACGCCCTGGATCAGCAAGCGCATGGGCTTGCCAGGGATGGCGGCGAAGCCCTTGGCGCGCAGGATGCCAAATTCCACCACCAGTTGGGTCAGTGCATCGAGCAACAAGCTCTCGTCCGCCTCCGGCAGGTCGATGGAAATGGAGTCGAAGGCATCGTGATCGTGGTCGTCGTGGTCGTCGCCGTCGTGATGGGCGTCATGGTGGGTGCGGCGACCGTCGATGTGCGCCTCGGCCTCGGCACCCACCCCAAGCAGCACCTCAAGCGGCAGACGACCGCTGCTGGCCTCGATCACCTTGACCGCCGGCGGCAGTTCCTCGAGCACCTCGGCGCGGACCTTGGCCAAGCCTGAGGCATCGATCAGGTCGGCTTTGTTGAGCACCACCAGGTCGGCGCTGGCCAGCTGGTCGGCGAAAAGCTCGTGCAAGGGGGACTCATGGTCCAGGTTTGGGTCGAGCCTGCGCTGGGCATCCACCTGGTCGGGATAAGCCGCGAAGGTACCGGCGGCCACCGCCGGGCTGTCGACCACAGTGATCACCGCGTCGACGGTGCAGGCGTTGCGGATTTCCGGCCACTGGAAGGCTTGTACCAGTGGTTTGGGCAAGGCCAGACCGCTGGTTTCGATGAGGATGTGGTCCAGGTCAGCGCGACGTGCCACCAGCTCGCGCATAACCGGGAAGAATTCTTCCTGCACGGTGCAGCACAGGCAGCCGTTGGCCAGTTCGTAGACACGGCCGCTGGCCTCCTCCTCGGTGCAACCGATGCTGCATTGCTTGAGAATTTCGCCATCAATACCCAGCTCGCCGAACTCGTTGACGATGACCGCGATGCGCCGGCCCTGGGCGTTGTCGAGCATGTGCCGGAGCAAGGTGGTCTTGCCCGAGCCGAGGAAGCCGGTGACGATGGTGACGGGGAGCTTGGCCAATGTTTTCATGTCGCGATGCCCTAGGCAGATGGCGCGGGCATGCAGGACGAAAGCCGCGGGCCTGCTGGCCGGGCTCGTTCGCCACCGGATCACCCCGCCCGGTTGAAAGTCGAAAACGTCGCGAGGCAGGTCTCCTGGCTTGCACCGTACCGGCCGGGGCCGGTGTAACGACGCCTTCCCGCGCCTGGACGCAGTGGCTGTGTCGATCCTGTTCAGTGCCTACAGTTGCGGGGGCAGCCGCGGCTTGGACCGCGTTCCCGTCTTAGCTGCGGCCAACGCCGCAGAACCTCGAAGCGGCAAGGCTACGCAGTGGTGGGTAGGCGGTCAACCATCAGCGCAGTATTCATGTGCCACCGACATCAGGACCGTCTCCCTCCATGCCCGCTCACGCCTCACCCGCCAATTGACGGGAAATCGGCCGCATGCTTTGCTTGCACCTTGCGTTCAGGTGCCCCTTCGGGGGTGAAACGGGAAACCGGTGCGTCGCAGGCCCCAAGGGGCCGGGCAAGGCCGGTGCTGCCCCCGCAACGGTAAGCGAGTGCGCGTCTTGACCACTGTGCCGCGTCGTATGGCATGGGAAGGTGACGCGATCCAGGGAGCCTGCCTCCTCCTCGCCAGCCCGGAGACCGGCCTGACGTCGAATGAACACCCCGCGGTGGGCGGGTGCTGTCGTATGCCCTGGGCAAGCCTTGCCCAGGCGTGACGCCTGTACCCGCCGCCCATAAAAAGCAGAGGAACGCGTCATGTCCGTCACCAGTGCCAAACACAGCATCGCCACGCCTGTCAGCCTCAGCCAGCGCGTGATCCTCGCCATCGGAGCCAGCCTGCTGGGCTTGTGCCTGGTGTACTTCGCTGGCTTCTCGCACATCGAGGCCGTGCACAACGCCGCCCACGATACCCGCCACAGCGCCGCCTTCCCCTGCCACTGAGTACGCCTGCATGATCAAGCGCATTGCCCGTACCGCCGGCTTCAGCGGGCTGCTCGCCGCCCTGTTGCTTACCCTGTTGCAGAGTCTTTGGGTCACGCCGCTGATTCTCCAGGCGGAAACCTTTGAAAGCAGCGCCCCGAACGCCGAGCACCACGCCCATGGGGATGGCACGGTCGCACATACCCACGATGCCGAAGCCTGGGCCCCGGAAGACGGCTGGCAACGCGTGCTGTCCACCACCGGCGGCAATCTGGTGGTGGCCGTCGGTTTCGCCTTGATACTTGCAGCGCTGTATAGCCTGCGCGAGCCAGGGCGGGTAGCCACCGGGGCACTGTGGGGCCTGGCCGGCTTTGCGGTGTTCTGCTTGGCGCCGACCCTCGGGCTACCCCCGGAACTGCCCGGCACTGTCGCGGCCGACCTAGGCCAACGCCAGGCCTGGTGGGCCGGTACGGCGGCTGCCACGGCCGCGGGCCTGGCGCTGGCGGTGTTTGCCCGGCATTGGCTGTTCAAGGTGCTCGGCGTGGCCTTGCTGACCGTTCCCCATCTGGTAGGAGCCCCTCAAACAACCGTTCACGAGAGCTTGGCCCCCGAAGCCCTGGAAGCCCAGTTCAAGCTTGCCTCCTGGTTGACCAATGCGGCCTTCTGGCTCGCCCTCGGCCTGCTCAGCGCCTGGCTCTATCGTCGCGCCAGCCAGGCCTGATGACGCGCGCTACCCTGTTGCCGGCGTTCTACGCCGGCTTTGGGTGCCGCAAAGGCTGCCCGGCTGACCTCCTCGAACAGCTCCTGCGCGACACACTGTCTGCCCATGGCCTGCAACTGGCCCAACTGCAAGGGATCGCCAGCATCGACCTGAAGGCCGGCGAAGCTGGGTTGCAGGAACTGGCCAGTCGCCTCGGGGTCACCCTGACGCTGTTTCCGTCTGCGCAATTGCACGCCTTCGAACCGTTGCTCAGCCACCGCTCGCGCGCCGCGTTCAACCACAGTGGCTGCTGGGGGGTCGCCGAAAGCGCAGCATTGGCGCTGGCCGCACAGAGACAAGGGCCGCCTAGGCTGCTGGTGCCACGCCAGACGAGCGACCGCGCTACCGTTGCCTTGGCGTGCAGCCGATAATCACTATTCTCAATTGCCTTTCTGCAAGGATTTCCCATGACGGTCTTTTTCATCGGTGCCGGCCCCGGCGATCCGGAATTGATCACGATCAAGGGCCAGCGCCTGATCCGCCAATGCCCTGTGATCATCTATGCCGGCTCCCTGGTGCCTGCGGCCGTCCTGCAAGGCCATAGTGCTCATACGGTGATCAACAGCGCCGAGTTGAACCTCGACCAGATCGTCGCAGCCATGCGCAACGCGCATGAAAAAGGCCAGGACGTAGCTCGCGTGCACAGTGGCGACCCGAGCTTGTACGGGGCTATCGGCGAGCAGATCCGCCACCTGCGCGAGCTGGGCATCGATTACCAGGTCATTCCGGGCGTCACGGCCGCTGCGGCTAGCGCAGCCCTGCTCGGCTGCGAGCTGACCTTACCGGAGCTGGCGCAGACAGTGATTCTCACCCGCTACGGGGACAGCTCGCCCATGCCCGCAGGCGAGCAATTGGCTGACCTCGCCCGGCACCGCAGTACGCTGGCGATCCACCTGGGCGTCAAGCACCTTGAACGCATCGTTGCCGAGCTGCTACCCCACTACGGCCCGGATTGCCCGATTGCCGTGGTACACCGCGCCACCTGGCCGGACCAGGACTGGGTGCGTGGCACCTTGCAGGATATCGTCGCGCTCACGGCAGCCAAAGGTTTCCGGCGCACGGCCCTGATCCTGGTGGGTCATGTACTGGGCGACACCCCCTTCGCCGAGTCGGCTTTGTACCGGGCCGGGCATGCTCACCTCTATCGCCCGCTGGGCTAAAGTCCAAGATCATTCCTACAAAAAACGACATGAGGTTACACAGATGCTCGAACTGCGCCCCAATTGCGAATGCTGCGACAGCGACCTGCCAGGCGACAGCCCCGACGCACGGATCTGCTCGTTCGAATGCACCTTCTGCCGGGCATGCGACGAGCAGCATTTCCAAGGACGTTGCCCGAATTGCGGCGGCCAGCTGGTGCCTCGGCCAACACGTGTCGGAACCGCCCTGCTGAACAACCCAGCCTCACGCCAACGCGTCATAAAGTCCCATTCCCGTTGCCCCGAACCGGTGAATAGGGACGCGAATTGACCCTGACTGTCCAGCCTGTATCATTGCCATACCGCTTGTAGGACTTTTCAACAAATCCTCTTAGTTTATTCAACGACCCTACGCCTCCCATTACTATACCCCCCGAATAAACGTATCTTGCGCGCTGCCGCGCAGGTCCCAGAGGGTATTCCTGCGGGATTTCAGGAAACGGACCACATTCCTACAGGAGTTATCCAATGACAACCGTTCTGATGGTTGACGACCATCCAACCGTTCGACTCGCAGTACGCATGTTGCTCGAACGTGAACGTTTTCGCGTCATCGGTGAATCAGGAGACGGTATCGATGCCGTGCAGCAGGCCCGCTTGCTCCGCCCCGACGTGGCGATACTCGACATCGGCCTACCTGGCCTTGACGGCATGGAAGTGATCAAGCGACTGCAATTGCTTGAGTCTCCGCCGAAGATCATGGTACTCACCGGTCAACCTGCCGACCTTTATGTACGTCGCTGTCTTGATGCCGGGATCGCCGCGTTCGTCAACAAGGATGAAGACCTGGACGCCCTGGTGTTCGCGTTGAAGGCGCTGGTCAAGGGCTACTCGACCTTTCCACAGATGTCGGTCAACAGCAGTTCGCTGGAGAGCGAATGCGAGCGCCTGGGGAGCCTTTCGAACCGTGAGATGGAAGTGCTGCGTCGCCTCAGCCGCGGGGAGAACAACAAGTACATCGGCGAGTCCATGAACCTCAGCGCCAAGACCATCAGCACCTACCGGGGTCGCATCATGGACAAGCTCAAGACCGAATCGCTGGTCGAGATGGTTGATCTGGCCAAGCGCAACCAGGTCGCTTGAACACGCTCTGCATGAAAAGCGTGCTAGGGGCTCTTTGGCTGGGCTTGTGCCTGATAGCCAACACTTCGCCAGCAGCGAGCACGGATAGCGAGGCTCGCCACCTGCTGGCGCGGTCATTGAGCGTCGCGCCGCCCTTGCCGATGGACCCGGTCGACCGGCAATGGCTGGAGCGGCGCAAGACCCTGGTGCTCGGTAGTTCGAAGCCGGACTACCCCCCGTTCGAAATCAACACCAGCCTCACCGATTACGAAGGGATCAGCGCCGACTATGCCGGCCTGATCGCCAAGCAATTGGGCGTGGAGATCGAAGTCCGGCGCTTCCCTGATCGCCAGGCGGCCATCGACGCGCTCCGTGCAGGCAGCATCGACCTGCTGGGCAGCTCGAATGCGTTCGAGGCCGCCGATGCGCAAATGGTGCTCAGCCAACCTTATGCCGAAGACCTGCCGGTGATCGTCAGCCGGCAAGATCGGATGCTCGCCCTGCACGCCAAGGACCTGGCCGGCTTGCGCCTGGCGATGGTTGATCACTACCTGCCGCAAGCCAAGGTCCGCGAGCAATACCCCCAGGCGCAGCTACGCCTGTATCGCTCGACCCTGGCAGGGCTCTCGGCCGTGGCACTGGGCGAGGCGGATGCCTACCTGGGCGATGCCATCAGCACGGACTACCTGGTTGGCAAGAGCTTGCAGGGACTGGTGAAGATCGACCATTTCAGCCCGCTGGCAACGGATGTATTCGCCTTTGCCCTGGCTCGCGACAACCCACGCCTGCAGCGCCTGGTCGATAGCGCCCTCTCCCGGATCAGCGACAGTGAACGGCTGGACATACTGCGCCGCTGGAGCACCGGAAACACCAGCCTGCTACTGAAAAACCACACCGGCGCCCTGACCGACGAAGAGCAGGAGTGGATCAAGCGAACCCCGAAAATCCGCGTACTGGTAAATAGTTCGCTCGCCCCCCTGACCTTCAATGACGCTGCACATAACCCCAGCGGTATCACGATCGACCTGCTCAAGCAGATCCGCCTGTTGACCGGCCTACGCTTCGAAATCGTCGAACGCGACTCGATCCAGGAAATGGTCGACGAGGTGGCCGAGGGCAACGCCGAGATGATCGGCGCCCTGGGCTATGGCCCCGAACGGGCGGCGCGCCTGCGCTATACCCGCCCTTACCTGGTGAGCCCGAGGGTCCTGGTTACCCGCAGCGATGCATACTGGGCCGGCGGCCCCACCGCGCTGGACGGGCGACGGGTCGCACTGCTGCGCGGCTCCCCTCAGCGGGAGGCGCTGCGGCAGAAGTATCCCGGCGCACGTCTGGTGGAGGTGAATACCCACCTCGAGCTGATGGAAGCAGTAGCCAATGGCAATGCGGATGTCGCGCTCAGCTCGCACATCAACGCCAGCTATTACATTACCCATGTGTTCAAGAACGCCCTGCGCATCGCCGGCCTACAGAGTGACGAACCGGCGGTTGCGGCCTTCGCGGTGGCGCCCAACCAGTCACTGTTGCAATCGATCCTGAACAAGACGCTTTTGAGCATACCGCCCGAGGAACTGGACCAGGTGGTCAACCGCTGGCGCACCACCACCGTGGTCAGCGACAGCCCGTGGCGCAACTACCGCACCCTGGTATTGCAAATCGTCGCGCTGGCGGTCCTGCTGCTGGCCGGCGTGGTGTTCTGGAACACCTACCTGCGCAAGCTCATACACCAGCGCACCGAAGCCGAACGCGCCCTGCAGGCCCAGCTGGCCCTGAGCCGGAGCTTGCTGGAACAACTGCGCCAAGCCAAAGACGACGCCGAACAGGCCAGCCAGGCTAAGAGCACCTTCCTGGCGATCATGAGTCACGAAATCCGCACCCCCATGAACGCCGTGATAGGCCTGCTCGAGCTGGCGCTGGAAGACAGCCGACACGGCCGCAGCGACACACAGGCGCTACAAACCGCACACGGCTCGGCGGTGGGCCTGCTTGAGCTGATCGGCGATATCCTCGACATTTCGCGCATCGAATCCGGCCACCTGACCCTGCAACCGGCGCCCACGGACCTGGTGGAGCTGGTCCGCTCGACCCTGCGGGTGTTCGAAGGCAATGCTCGCATCAAAGGCCTGCTCCTGGACGCCGAACTGCCACAGGCGCCGGCCTGGCTGCAAGCCGACCCGGTGCGCCTGAAGCAGATTCTTTCCAACCTGATCAGCAATGCCATCAAGTTCACCGACCACGGCAGCGTGAAGGTCAGCCTGAGGCTTACTCCTGATGCGTCCAGCGCAACGGTTCGCGTTGCATTGGCCGTGCAGGACACGGGAATCGGCATAAGCCCTGAGGACCAGGCGAGGCTATTCAATACCTTTGCCCAGGTAAACGGGCCTCAGGCCCGCCAGGGCGCAGGCCTGGGGCTGGTGATCAGCCGCACCCTGGCCGAGCTCATGGGTGGCCAGTTACAGCTGCACAGCGTGGAAGGCATGGGCACCCGGATCGAAGTGGAACTTGCCTTGCCGCCTGCCACGCCACTGCCTCGGCACGAACGCCCCGAAGCCGCCCTATCACAGGCGAGCAAGCCGTTGAATGTGCTGGTGGTCGATGACTATCCGGCCAACCTCCTGCTGCTGGACAAACAATTGGCCACCCTGGGGCATCGGGTCATCCAGGCCGAACAGGGTGCGGCAGCCTTGGCGCTGTGGGAGGCCGGTAGTTTCGACGTGGTGTTGACCGACTGCAGTATGCCGGTGATGGATGGCCACGAGCTGACCCGACGGATCCGTGCCCTGGAACGCGAGCGCAACCTACCGCCTTGTCGGATTATTGGCATCACGGCCAATGCCCAGGCCGAGGAGAAGGCTCGATGCCTGGCCAGCGGGATGGATGATTGCCTGTTCAAGCCTATCGGCTTGCAGGCGCTCAAGGCCCACCTGCCCCAGGCGAGGCCGCAGCCGCTGGCGAGCGTCGAGCCAGCAGCACCTGCCGCGCCCAGCCCGGTCGACGCCCCGGCCACCGGCTTCAATCTCAATGAACTGCGTCACCTGACCCAGGACGACGAGACGCTCATTCGCCGCCTGCTGGACCAGCTTGCCCATAGCGCCAGCGAAGACCTCGCCGCGCTGCGGGCCCTGGGCGACCCGCCTGGGGACAAAGCGACCCACGCCCTGGCCCACCGTATCAAAGGCGGTGCCAAGATGCTCAAGGTGCGTGGTGTGGTAGGCGATTGCGAAGCGGTCGAGCACGCCGTCGCCCACGGCCAGCCAACCGGGGCCGCGTTGCGCCGCCTCGAGGCCAGCCTAGAGACCCTGCTGGGGGAACTGCGAGAAAGTCTCGCCAGGCTCGATGGGCCGGCTTGACCCCTCGGCTTGCCGGGCCTCAGGAGCTTTCGCGAACCATCAGTTCGAACCCTAGGTCCTGCTGTTCGGTCGCCACGCGCTTGCCGTCGAGCAGGGCCAGCAACGCCTGGGCCGCACCGCGGCCGACAGCTGCCCGCGGCGTGCGGATGGAGGTCAGGCGCGGCACCATGTGCGCCGAGGCCGGCAGGTCGTTGAAGCCGACCATCGCCACCTGGTGCGGTACCTGAATCCCTTGGCGCAACGCCTGCAGTACCGCCCCCTGAGCCAGGTCGTCGTTACAGAAGAAAACGCCATCGACATCGGGTGACTGCGCAAGCAGGCGGCTGAACAGCTCGCTGCCAAGGCCGATGGACGAAGGCTGCGGTGCCAGCAGCTCCAGCTCCGGCGCGTGCAGGCCGGCTTCAGCCAAGGCCTGGCGAAAACCTTCGGCACGCTGCATCACACGCGGGTCGAGCTGGGCTGCGATGAACGCCAGACGCCGCCGGCCTCGCTCGATCAGGTGGTGTGCCGCTGCACGCCCGGCCTGCTGCTGGGAGAACCCCACCGACAGCTGACCTGCCTCGCCGCCCAGCTCCATCATGTGCACGCATGGCACGCCGCTGGCCGCCAGCATCTGTCGCGCCGCGTCGCTGCGCTCAAAGCCCGTGAGCAACATGCCGCAGGGCTGATAGGCCAGGTAATTGCGGATGAGGTTTTCTTCCTCGGCGATGTCGTAGTGATAGTTGCCGATCAGCACTTCCAGCCCGCGCGGGCGCATCACCTCGTGGATCGCTTCGAGGGTATCGATGAACAACTGGTTGGACAGGGACGGGATCAGCACCACCACCGATTGGCTGCGCGCCGACGCCAGCGCCCGGGCGGCCGGGTTGGCCACGTAGCCAAGGCTGGCAGCGGCGACCATGACCTTCTCGACCAGCTCCGGGGCCACGGTGCTGACGCCGCGCAAGGCGCGCGAAGCGGTGATGGGGGAAACGCCGGAGAGCCTGGCGACTTCTGCCAGGGTGGGGCGACCGGTGGTACGCGAGCCTGTGCGGGACATGGGGGTTGTAATTTTACTACTTGCCAGAAAAGGGAACGGCCACTAAGGTAGCGCTGTCTCAGGACACAGGCAACGTAAAACTTTAGCGGCTATGTGCCCAGCGTCCATACTGCGTGAAGACAAGACCAATAACACCCGGGAGGGTGGCGCTTGCAACTGCGTTTCGCCATCAGCGAGACAGCGCTATCTCACCCCGCAGGAGGTACTGATGAACTTTCCCCTGTCTGCAATAGTGGTGATGGGTGTGGCTGGCTGCGGCAAGAGCTGCATCGGGTCGGCCATTGCCAGCACCAGCGGTGGTCGCCTGATCGAAGGCGATGCCTTTCACCCTGCCGAGAACATTCGCAAGATGAGCGCCGGCATTCCTCTGGATGACGATGACCGTGCCGGTTGGCTCGTCCGCCTTGGCCAGGAACTGCAAGCCACGCTCCAGGCCGGCGAACGCCCCATCCTCACCTGCTCTGCGCTCAAGCGCCGCTACCGCGAAACCCTGCGTCAAGCCGTGCCAGGCCTTGGCTTCGTGTTCCTGGAACTGACCCCGGCCGAAGCCGAGAAGCGCGTGCTCGCCCGCCCCGGTCATTTCATGCCGGCCAGCCTGATCGACAGCCAGTTCGCCGCCCTCGAGCCGCCCCATGGCGAACCGCTGACCCTGACGCTGGACGCCACCCTGCCCATCGAGACCCTGGCTCACGCCGTAGATACCTGGCTAAAGCCCTGCGGTGACCGGAGGCTGGCGCGAACCGCCTGACGCCAGCGGTTTTTCCGGCTCACCAAAGACAGCGCTGTCCCGACACCTGAACGTGTCGAACGTTTCGCCAAAACAACGATAAGATCGAGGCATATAAATTATGTTCGGATTGGCTACTGATACCTTCCTGCTACTCGACGCTCTGGTGACCATCGTCGGGCTCATCCTGCTGATCACTCATTTCAAGGTCCACCCCTTCGTCGCCCTGACCCTCGCCGCAGGCTTTCTCGGCCTGACCTCCGGCATGCCGGTGGCCAAGGTCATGAAGTCGTTCCAGGACGGCTTCGGCGGCGTGCTCGGCTTCGTCGGCATCGTGCTGGCGCTGGGCACCATGCTTGGCAAGCTGATGGCCGACTCCGGCGGCGCCGACCAGATCGCCCAGACCCTGATCCGCGCCTTCGGCAAGCAGAAGGTGCACTGGGCCATGATGTTCGCCGCCTTCCTGGTGGGCATTCCGCTGTTCTTCGAGATCGGCTTCGTGCTGCTCATCCCGCTGGTGTTCATCGTCGCCCGCCGCTCCGGGGTCTCTCTGGTGAAGATCGGCATCCCGCTGCTGGCCGGCCTTTCCGTGGTCCATGGGCTGGTACCGCCGCACCCGGGCCCGCTGTTGGCGATTGGCATCTTCCATGCCGACATCGGCAAGACCATCTTCTACGGTCTGCTGGTGGCGCTGCCGACCGCCGTGATCGCCGGCCCGCTGTTCGGTAACTTCATCTCCCGCTACATCCCGGGCAACCCGTCTCAGGAACTGATGGACCAGATCGCCCGCGAGACCAACCAGCAAAACCTGCCAAGCTTCGGCATCACCCTGCTCACTGTGTTGCTGCCAGTGGCGCTGATGCTGCTCAAGACCTTCGCCGACGTGGTGCTGCCGGCCGAACATATCGTGCGCCAGTGGATGGACCTGATCGGCCACCCGATCACCGCCCTGCTCGCCGCCCTGCTGCTGGCGTTCTACACCTTCGGCTCTGCTCGCGGCTTCTCGCGCCAGCAGATCATGAAGATGCTCGACCAGAGCCTGGCGCCCACCGCCGCCATCGTGCTGATCGTCGGTGCTGGCGGGGGTTTCAAGCAGATGCTGGTGGACACGGGTGTCGGCAACGTGATCGGGCAGATGGCGGTACAGGCCGAAATCTCGCCGATCCTGCTGGCCTGGCTGGTGGCGGCGGTAATCCGTATCGCCACGGGTTCGGCCACCGTGGCAACCATTACCGGCGCGGGCATCGTCGCTCCGGTGGTGGACCTGGTTCCCGGTGTGAACCGTGAGCTGCTGGTGCTCGCCACCGGCGCGGGATCGCTGATCCTGTCCCACGTCAACGACGCTGGTTTCTGGCTGGTCAAGCAGTACTTCAACATGACCGTGGCCGAGACGTTCAAGACCTGGAGCATGATGGAAACCATTCTTTCGGTGGTAGGCATCATTTTCATCATGCTGCTGTCGATGGTGGTCTGACCGTTCATCGTGGTGGTGGCACCTTGCTGCGGGCCCGTAGCCCAATCCGGTACAGGTCATTTGCAAGGAGCCACCCATGAAACTGCACCGCACCTGCCTGCTCGCCGTTCTGCTGGCCTCTCCCCTGGCCGTGGCGGCGGGCACCGGGCCGACCCACCCGGACGACCCGCACTCGCCCGCGCCGCAGCCCGGCGTCGACAGCACGCTCAACCCGATCGAAAAACCCATGCCACGGGATACCGACCCGCGCATCCAGGGCAATGACCCGGACAGCCCGCCCGCCGAACAGAACGACAACCGCGACCTGCCGGGGATGGACGGTGGCGGATCGGAAGGGATGCGCGGGCATGGCGATGGCAGCGGGACGCGCGGCGGCGATAGCGGCCAGCCTTGAAGCGAACAGTGCCCGCTTGTGGGAGCCGGTTAAGCTATTTGAGATATCTCTTTGGGGCTGCTGTGCAGCCCATCGCGGCACAAGACCGCTCTTACAGGATCACCCAAACCTTGCCAATGGCGGGCTTCTTGAGCGGGCTTGTCCCGCGATTGGGCCGGGCGCAAGGGCTGGGTGGTCTCCCACAGGGGTTCAGCGCTGGGTAATCTTTTGCGGCCCCTTGAGCGTGTGCCAAACCTCACCACTGACGCTTGTCAGGCCGGGTCAGGCCCAGCTTCTCGATCCGATAACGCAGCATGTCCCGCGACAACCCCAGCAACCGCGCCGACTTGGTGACATTCCAATCGGTCCGATCCAGGGTCCTGCACACCAGGTCGCGCTCCATGTCCGGCAGGCTGGTGCCAGGCTCCGGCTCCTGGCGTGGCGGTTCGAATGCCGCAGGCATGGGCTGGGCCATGGGTTCGTCGACCAACGTCATGCACAAGTTCAGCTGGTGGGCCGCGATCACTTCGCTGGGCGCCAGCAGCACGGTCTGCTCGAGCATGTTGCGCAGCTCGCGTACGTTGCCCGGCCAGCTGTAGCCGAGCATCAAGGCCTCGGCCTCGGCACTGAAGCGCAGGTTGGGCTTGCCATAACGGCGGCCGTGATGGGCCAGGAAGTGCCGGGCCAGCAGCAGGATATCCTGCCCACGGGCATACAGCCGCGGCACTTTTAGGGCAATGATACGCAAGCGGAAGAACAGGTCACGACGGAATTTGCCTTGTTGCACCATCTGCTCAAGGTTGCAGTTGGTAGCACTGATCACCCGCAGGTCGACCTTGCGCTCCTTCACCGCACCGATGCGACGAATGCTGCGGTCTTCGAGGAGCTTGAGCAGCTTGGCCTGGAGCACCAGGTCCATTTCACCGATCTCATCGAGGAACAAGGTGCCCCCGTCGGCCGCCTCGACCAGCCCCACCCGACGCTCCTTGGCGTCGGTGAACGCGCCTTTTTCATGGCCGAACAGTTCGGCCTCCAGCAGGTTGGCAGGGATCGAAGCACAATTGAATTCAATGAACGGGCCCTTGCTGCGCGCGCCATCGAAATGCAGCGCCCGGGCCACCAGTTCCTTGCCGGTGCCCGTCTCGCCCTCGATCAGTACCGGCGGCAGGTCGTCGCTGGTCATGCGCCGCTCGGCATCGAGCAACTGGCGCAGGGTGTGCTTGAGGCTCTGCATCACCGGCGACTCGCCGATCAACGCCTGTAACCCGGATTTCTGCGCCTCGCGCTCCTGGTAGAACGACAGGGTGCGCTCCATCCGTTCTGCGGCCAGCGCCTTGTCCAGCATCAGCTTGAGTTCGGCCAGCACCACCGGCTTGGTCAGGTAGTGAAAGGCGCCCTCCTTCATCGCCAGCACAGCGTCTTCCACATTGCCGTAGCCGGTCATCATGATCACCTTCAGGTCCGGCGCCTGGGCCACCAGGTTGCGCAGCAGGTCGTGGCCGCTCATGCCCGGCAACGAGTTGTCGGTCAGCACCGCATCGGGCTGGCCCTGCCTGACCTGCTCGAGCGCCTGCTCGGCGCTATGGCAAACCGTGACCTCGAAGCCCTTCAGGCCTAAGTACGTGCGTATGTTGTCAGCGAGGATTTCGTCATCCTCGACCACCAGAATGCTGGGCCCCATGGTCCCCTCCCGCTGCGATATTGAAGACAAGGCTGACGCGGGTTCCTTCCTCTTCGCGGCTGCGAAGGCTGACCGAGCCGCCGAAGCGTTCCATGATGCGCTTGACCAGGGCCAGGCCCACACCGAGGCCACCCTGCTTGGTGGTGAAGAACGGCTTGAACACCATCCGCTCCTGTTGCTGGCTCATGCCCTTGCCGGTATCGCTGAGCACCAGCTTCACCTGCTGCCCCTCCAGGTTGCTGACCTCCGCGCACAGCAGGCCGCCCTTGGGCATGGCCTCCAGGGCATTGGCGAACAGGCTGTTGAGGATCTGGGTCAACTGCAGCGACTGGCTGGCCACCCAAAGCTGGGTTGGCCCTTCGAAGCTGAACTGCACGCCGTTGCGTTCGATCTGTTGCAGAAAGGCCAGCCGGGTGTCCTCGATCGCCGCCACCAGGTCCACCGCCTCTGCCTCGTCACTGGTCGGGCGCAACGACACCAACAGATCACGCACCCAGCGCGACATGCGGTCGACCTGGCTGATGATGTCGGCGATGTTCTTGCGCGCCGGCTCGCTGGCGATTTCCTGGGCCAGCTCGGCACTGGAGCGGATATTGGCCAATGGGTTGCGCAGGCTATGGGCCACTGCCGAAGACATCTCGCCGAGCGCGACATACGTCTCGCTGGCCACCAGGCGGTCCTGCTGGTGGTGGAGCATGCCGGCGGCGCGGCGCACGATCCAGAACAGGCCAAAATAGACCAGCGCCCCACCCAGCAAGGTCGACACCCAGATCAGCACGTAGCCGCGCTGGATGCGCCGCACCAGGTCCTGGGGCTCCTTGTAGATCTCCACCATCGACAACACCTGCTCGCCCTGGCTGTCGAACAATGGGATGTAGTTCTCGATGAACAGGTACTGCGGCTCACGTTCGAATTTCTGCTCCTCGCGGTCCTCATCGGCCTTGTGGTAACTGGCCGACACCGCCTTGCGCGAATGGAAGGCGCGGTCCAGGTCATCGTCCTCGGCGATGCGCTTGCCTAGCAACTGCGGGTTGGTCGACCAGACGATGGTGCGATCGTGGGCATAGACATTGGCCAGCAACGTGTCGGGCAGGTGCTCGACATGGTCGAGGAATTCCACTCGAGTCGACTTGACCAGCGCCGGCGCGATCTGCAAGTGCTGCTCGTCCAGCCGCGGGTCGAGCAGCTCGCCCATGGTGGTGCCTGGCGGCAATTGCGAATGACGGACCTCGGCCTGGGCCATGGCCTGGATGAACTGGGCGGTGAGCATGGCGTCACGCTCGACGCTGTCGCGTACCACGAAGCGGGTGGAGAAGTAACCCAGCCCACCGGCTACCGCCGTGATCACCAACAGGCTGATCACCGAGAACCAGCGCAGCAGGTTGAACTCACGCAGCGGCGCGGCCAGCCCGCTCGAAGTGGGTGACGTCTTGTCGGGAGCATCATGATCCAGCGTATGCATGGTGGGGTTCCCGCTCTGAGATGCCATCGGGGGGAAGCAAGGCATCGCTACCGTGAGTAGCAAGGTGATACCACTTTGCCTATTTCGCTGCCGCCACCGTCTATAGCCAAAGGGCGCAGCAAGAAACCGGCCAATCTAATCTGAAAGAAAAATACTGAGCAAAATCAGTTAGTTATTTAAATAATCTAATCTGGTTTCGGAACTCAGACCCCACAATTGGGGGTATTTCTCACCCATTCGACAAAAAACTACCAATAACAATGATTTATAGGCATAACTTGATATTTGGCTTTAATTTCTGACCAACCGGAAGCTCAAGGAAACACTCGTACCCTCCCCCTCCCGGCTGCTCAGCCGGACCGAGCCACCGAAGCGCTCCATGATCCGTTTGACCAGCACCAGCCCCACCCCAAGCCCGCCTTGCTTGGTGGTGAAGAAAGGCCGGAAGGCCATGCGCTGTTGTTGTTCGCTCATGCCCCGGCCGGTGTCCGAGACCCTCAAGGTCAGGCTACGTCGGTCCTGGCGCACCACCTCCACACGCAGTTGGCCACCCTGCTCCATCGACTCCAAGGCATTGGCGATCAGGCTGTTGAAGATTTGCCCCAGCAACACCGGATGGCCCAGCACCTGGAATGCTGGCAAGGGCTTGAGGTCCAGGCTCACCCCACAGCGCGCCAGCGGCACGGCGAAAGCTTGCAGACTGTCTTGGAGCGTTTGCGGCAGGTCCACGGGGATCGCGTCGTCGTTGAGAGGGCGCAGCGATTGCAGCAGCTGACGCACCCACTGGGACATGCGATCGACCTGGCTGATGATGTCGTTGATGTTCTTCTGCGCCGGCCCTTCATCGAACGCCTGGGCCAGTTCGGCGCTTGAACGGATACTAGCCAGCGGGTTGCGCAGGCTGTGCGCAACTGCCGAGGACATCTCGCCCAGCGCCACGAAGGTCTCGTTGCTGATCAGCCGCTTCTGCTGCACCGCCATCACCCGGGCGGCGCGCCGCATGATGCCATACAGGCCCAGGTAGACCAGGCTCGCGCCGATGGCGATGGCCAGCCAGATCAGCAGCAGGCCGTGCTCGATGCGCACGATCAGGTCATGGGGCTCCTTGTAGATCTCGACCATGGCCGCGACCCGCTGGCCATCGGCGTCGAACAGCGGGATGTAGTTCTCGATGAACAATTGTTTGGGCGGGGTCACGAACTTCTGTTCACTGCGGGCGTCGTCGAAATCGTGGTAGCTGGCCGAAACCTGCATCCGATATTCGAAGGCGCGCTCCAGGTCGTCGTCGGACTCGATCATCTTGCCGATCAACGCCGGGTTGCTCGACCAGATCACGGTGCGGTCCGGCGCGTAGATATTAGCCAACAGCACGTCCGGCAGGTGGGCGATATGGTCGAGGAATTCGCCGCGGGCGCGCCTCCGTGCATCCGGGTCGACATCGGGCATGGCCAGGTCCATGCGCGAGTCGAGCAGTTCGCCCATGGTGCGCACATTGGGGATGGACACGTGGCGCACTTCAGCGTCGGCGATGGCCTGGATGAACTGGGCGGTGAGCAGCGCATCGCGCTCGACGCTCTCGTTGATGATGAAACGGCTGGAAATCAACCCCAGGCCCACGGCCACCGAGATGATGATCGCCAGGCTGACCCAGGCATACCAGCGCAACAGGTCGAAAGGCTTATGGACCTTACCGCCATCACCACCTGCGGGCACTTCGAGTGTGTCGGAACGTGGGGCGAGGTCCATGACGGACTCCAACGGCTGGGCACCTTTGAAGGTTATAGCCCAGAGTTGGGGGTTCGCCCGCCGCTCGCCGAACAGATTCCCGGCAAAACGCCGCAAGGCCCGGTTCACCACCCGCTGTAGAGCGGCGCATCTTCGGCAAGCCCCTGCAAGCGGCGGTAGTCACGCAGCACGTTGGGCACGTACTTCTGCGTCTCGGCGAACGGCGGCACCACCCGCCCTCGGCTGAGCACAGCTTCCGGGCCTGCATTGTAGGCGGCCACGGCCAGGGTTATATCATTGTCGAACAGCTTGAGCATGCGCTTGAGATAACGCGCACCGCCCTGCAGGTTGGCCGCGGGGTCGAGCACATCCTTGACCCCCATTTCCTTCGCCGTGCCAGGCATTAGCTGCATGAGCCCGGCCGCGCCCTGGGGTGAGCGCGCCTTGGGGTTGTAACCGGACTCGGCCTTGATCAGCGCATGCAGCAGCGCTTGCGGCACGCCATGGGTACGCGCCGCGTCGGCCACAAGGTCAGCGTAGGGGCGCCCGGTGATCAGTTGCGCATCGACAGGCCCGGCATGGGCCTGCGGCTCGCTGATGATTCGCTCATAGTGCCGCCCTGGCCGGTGCACGTTGGATAGCACGTAGCCGCCTTTGGCATCGATGGCGATGTACATATCGGCCTGGGCGGCGCCCGCCGCCAGCCAGATCAATCCCAGGATGATTCCACGCATGTCGGCTGCCTCCCCGTCGTGGCCCCCGATGTGGGGGAAATGCCCCGGAAAACCCGAGGTTTCCAGCTGGAACGCAAGCACTGTGCCGCTTGCCATGGCGCATGGCGCAAGGCCCCGAGCCAGACGTGCACGGCTGTTGCATGGCGAAGGCAAACCTGCCCGAACGCACTGGAGGGTTTCACCATGCAGCGCAGATCCATCACCCAACGCGGCTTCACCCTGCTCGAACTGTTGGTGGTCCTGGTGGTGCTCGGCCTTCTGGCCGGCATCGTCGCGCCGAAGTATTTCAGCCAGCTCGGCCGCTCGGAGGCGAAGGTCGCCCGAGCGCAGATCGAAGGCCTGGGCAAGGCACTGGACCTGTACCGCCTGGAGGTCGGCCACTACCCCAGCAGCGAGCAGGGCCTGCAGGCACTGGTAGCCGCTCCGAGTGGCGAACAACGCTGGTCGGGGCCCTACCTGCAGAAGGCCGTGCCCCAAGACCCCTGGGGTCGCGCCTATATCTACCGCCAACCCGGTGAAAACGGCGGCGAGTACGACTTGCTCTCGATGGGCAAGGACGGCCAGCCCGGCGGAGACGGAGAAAATGCCGAAATCACCAGCTGGCAATGAGGAGAGCCGCCATGCGCTACAGCCTCAAGGCGCTAGGCCCACAGGGCATCGTCCAGTTGCAGGTCGAGGCCGAGGATGCCGGCCAGGCGCGGCGCCACGCCGAGGCCCAAGGCCTGCGGGTGGTCAGCCTGCGCAGCCAGGGCGGCGGTTTGCGCGCACTGCCCTGGCTGCGTACGCCAAGCTTCGACCTCGTGCTGTTCAGCCAGGAACTGGGCACCTTGCTCAGTGCCGGCCTGCCGTTGATCGAAGCCCTGGAGAGCCTGGCCGAGAAGGCCCCTACCCCTTCGGCGCGCCAGGTACTCGAGGCGCTGGTACGCCAGCTCTACGAGGGCCATTCGTTGTCCCAGGCGCTGGGCCAGCAGGCGAAGGTGTTCCCCGCCCTGTATGTGGCCCTGGTGCAGTCCAGCGAGCGCACCGGTGCACTGGGCGAAGCCCTGGCACGTTATATCGGTTACCGACAACGCCTGGACCTGGTCCGGCAGAAGCTGGTCGGCGCCTCGGTCTATCCGTTGCTGCTGTTGTTGGTGGGCGGCGGCGTGGTGCTGTTTCTGCTCGGCTATGTGGTGCCTCGCTTCAGCCTGGTATTCGAGGGCATGGGCAGCGAGCTGCCCTGGTTGTCGCGGATCCTGATGCAGGTCGGCCTGTTCCTGCATGCGCAGCAGTTGCCCCTGGCATCGGCGGTACTGGGTGGCCTTTGCGCCTTGGCGCTGCTGCGTCGCCGCCCTGCCGTGCGCCGCTGGGCCAACCATCAGTTGCGCCGCCTGCCGGCCTTGCATCAGCGCCTGGTGATGTATGAGCTTGCCCGCTTCTATCGTTCGCTGGGGATTCTGCTGCAAGGCGGCATCCCCATCCTCACCGCCATGGGTATGGCCCGTGGCCTGCTCGGCAGCGCCGCCGCGCAAGGCCTGGAGCACGCCTGCCGACGCGTGGGCGAAGGCCTGCCGCTGTCCGATGCACTGGAGATGGGGCAACTGGTGACGCCGGTGTCGCTACGCCTGCTGCGGGCGGGCGAGCGCTCAGGCAACCTGGGCGAGATGCTCGAACGCTGCGCCGACTTCCATGATCAGGAGATCGGTCGCTGGGTGGAATGGTTCGTGCGCCTGTTCGAGCCGTTGCTGATGACCTTCATCGGTCTGCTGATCGGCCTGATCGTGATCCTCATGTACATGCCGATCTTCGAGCTGGCGTCGAGCATCCATTGATTGAAGGAAGGGCCGGGTTCGCCCGGTTTGCGGCCGCTGCGCGCCCGCTCTCATAGAACAGGTGCAACTAATTGATTTTGCGAGGTCCTGTGGGAGCGGGCTTGTCCCGCGATCGGGCCTGCCCCGATATCACGTCGCCTGGCAAGGGCTGCGCCCTTGATCGCGGGGCAAGCCCGCTCCCACAAGGCCTGCGCTGTCTTCAGAGATACCGCCGTACCTGCGGGAGCTGGCTTGCCAGCGATAGGACCGGGGCAAGCAACTCAAGACAGTTGGCTCCCACAAGCGGCATCGCTAGCCGCTTGTTCTCTGCGCCTCAGTAGTCGAAGCGGTCCACCGCCCGGCGTCGTTCGTTGTCGTCACGCCGGTCATAGCTGGCGGTGGTCTGGATATTGGCGTGGTGCGCCAGCTTCTGGGCAATCGACAGGTCATGCTCCTCGATCACCCGAGTAATGAAGGCACGGCGGAAATCGTGGGGCATGATCTTCACCCCCACCTGCGACCCTCGCTGACGGGCGATGTAATAGATCGCATGCTTGGTGATGCGCGCCCGGGTGATGTGGCTGCCGCGCCGAATGCGGTTGAACAGGAAGGCATCATCCGCCTCGCCCGCGGGCAGGTGCGCGCGACGCAAGTCCAACCAGGCCTGCAGTTTCTCGAATGCCCAGGCCGGTGCGTATTTGATAAGTTGCCGATTGCCCTTGCCCACGACCTGCAGGCTGCGCGCCTGGAAGTCGACCTGCGCCAGGTCGATGTCCACCGATTCGGACTTGCGCATCCCTGTGCCATACAGCAGCGCGATGATCGCAGCGTCACGTACGCCCTGCGGGCGCGGATCGGCCGCGCACACGTCCATCAGCTCGCGGATCAGGCTGCGCCGCAGGTTGCGCCCCGGCGGCAGGCGGCTGCCGCTGGCCGGCTTGACCTCGCGGATGTGCAGCAGTTTTTCATGGTCGATCAGGCCTTGGCGCCACGCCTCATTCATCACGCCACGCACGGCATTCACGTACAACGACGAGGTATTGGGCGCGTAGCCATCGGCGCGCAGCGCCGCCACCAAGGCGACCACATGGCCAGGCTCGAGCAAGTGCCAAGGTACCTCGGTGATATCGCAGTCGACGAAACCCAGGCGGTCGGCTGCGTCCTGGAGGATGTAGCGCATGGTCAGCTGGCTGGAAGGGGCCAGGCGGGCCAGGTACTGCAGCAGCGGATTGTGCAGGTGATCGGACAAAACATGGATCCTGTAGCGGTAGCTTCGGCAGGCGAAGCATGAAGCGAGTCAATACGACGTGGTTGATAGTCAGAGCGACAATAAAACGGCCAGGTCAATTCGACCCTTCGCGTGCCATTACCCTGATATACAAGGGATTTGCCGCTGGCATGGTTCGGGATGGTACCCCATTAGCGCCCCATTGTTCGAACCAAGGATTGCTCCATGCTTACCCAGCCGACCATCGCTCGACCGCGGGCGCGAGGGGCCCTGGGTTTCCACTACTTCGCCTTCACCCTCAGCGGGCGGGCTTGGTGTTCAATACCGCGATCCTCGGGTTCACCATCAACATCGCAGCCGGCCTGCTGGGTTGACATATCCGTGGACCGCTGGTCCGAAAGTGCGCTGTTTTTCGACAGTGGCCGGAACCTCCCGGCCCGACCGCTATCGCCCAGAAAAACGTTTGCCCCGGCGGCTGCCGGCACTCGGCCAGGCACCGGTCGCCTGTGACGCACGTCAAGCAATGGCATTTTTGTCATGTTCGACGCGAGACACTGGCGACACAGGTGCTATGGTTAGATTCCCACCGGCCGAGTGAGCGGCCGATCACCGGGTTCAGGATCAGAACAAGGAGGCTGGCATGAACAAGATGACGTTCCCCAACGCCTGCCAGGTGATGCGCTGGCATTTCCACCCATTGGGCTTCGAAGCAAGCATGGATGCCCCGCGCAGCATGGTCGCACGGCTGTTCGACCGCGCCACCGGCGAAACCTTGCTGGCCATCGCCGGCATTCCCTGCGCAGCGATCATGGCTGCTGCGGACGTGGAACGTATCATCGAGGCCGTCGAGGCCGAGATGGAGGCGTTCGAACCTTCCTGTGTGCTGCGAGACGCGGTCTAGCTAGCCCGAACTTCATCGCCAGGCTGGCCCATGGCACCGAGCCGTTCCATGAACTGTTCGGCCGGTACGGGCTGGCCGAGCAGGTACCCCTGCAACGAATCGCAACCCAGGCGGGTGAGGAATTCCTGCTGGCGATTGGTTTCCACCCCTTCGGCGACGATCCGCAGGTCCAGGGCCTGACCCAAGGCGACGATGGCCGAGACGATTGCCGCATCATCGCTGTCCTGCTCCAGGTCGCGGACAAACCCGCGGTCGATCTTCAACTCATTGGCGGGCAGGCGTTTGAGATACATCAGGCTGGAATAGCCGGTGCCGAAATCATCGATGGACAGGTCCACCCCCATGTCGGAAAGCCTCTGCAGTACCGCCAGGCTGGCGTCTGCGTCGCGCATGGCGGTGGTTTCGGTGATTTCCAGGGTCAGGCGATTGGCCGGCAGGTCGTTGCCCTGCAGCGCGCGGGCCACGCTGTCGACCAGCCCGGCGTGACAGAACTGGATGGCCGACAGGTTCACCGCGATGCGCCAGTCGCTGCGCCCCTGGTCGAGCCACAGGCGCATCTGCCGACAGGCTTCGCCGAGCACCCAATCACCGATCGGAATGATCAGCCCGGTTTTTTCCGCAAGGCCGATGAAACGGTCCGGCAGCAGCAGACCTTGCTGTGGGTGCTCCCAACGCAACAAGGCCTCGGCACCGATCGGCCGGCAAGCGACCGCATCGAACTTGGGCTGGTAGTGCAGGCGGAACTGGCCATGCTGCAAGGCAGCACGCAGGTCCTGCAGCAACTGCAACTGCTGGCGGGCATTGGTATTCATGGACACGTCGAAGAAACTATAGCCGTTCTTGCCCGCGCTCTTGGCGTGATACATGGCGGCGTCGGCATTGCGCAGCAGTTCATGCTGGTCCTGGCCGTTGCCAGGGTACAGGACGATGCCCACGCTCGCGGAAAGCTGCAGGTCGTGCTCGGCCACGCGGTAAGGCCGGGCCACCAGGTCCACCTGCTTGACCGCTACGTCCATGGCATCGGCCGGCTCGTCCAGCGCCACCAGCAGGACGAACTCGTCGCCACCGATGCGCGCCAGGGTGTCCTGGCTGTGCAAATGGCCACGCAGGCGCGCCGCGACGGCCTTTAGCAACTGATCGCCGACATGGTGGCCAAAGGCATCGTTGACCGGTTTGAAGCCATCCAGGTCGATGAACATCAGGGCAAAGCAACCACCCTGCTCTTCCACCTTGCTGATCGACTGCTCGATGCGTTCGGCCAGCAGGGTGCGGTTGGGCAAGCCGGTCAGGGTGTCATGCAGGGCCAGCTGGGTGAGCTCCTGGTTGGCCAGGGTCAACGAGTGCGCCAGTGCAGCGGTACGGGCCTCCAGGCGTGCATCCAGCACCGAGGTGAGCAAGGCCACCGCCAGCACCGCCAGGGTGGTGATCAGCACCAGGTAATCCAGGCCATCACCGCGCAGGCCATCGGCCAGCGCGCCACAGAAACTGCCTTCCGGGAAATTGGCTGCTGCCATGCCGGTGTAGTGCATGCCCACGATGGCGATACCCATCACCACCGCAGCTGCCCCCCGTATGTGGCGCACATAAGGGGTGTGCTGGCGCAGGCGGAAGGCGATCCACAGCGCCGCCGCCGATGCGCCGACGGCGATGCCCAGGGATACGCCGAACAACGTCGGGTCATAGTCGATACCCGGCAGCATGCGCAGGGCCGCCATACCGGTGTAATGCATGCTGGCGATCCCGCCGCCCATGATCAACGCCCCAAGCGCCAACTGCAGCCAGGGCAGGCTAGGCTGGCTCACCAGCCACAGGGCGAAGGCCGAGGACAGCACGGCGATCAGCAGCGACAGCGCGGTCAGGGTCAGGTCATAGCCAAGCTCGATGGGCAAACTGAAGGCGAGCATGCCGATGAAGTGCATCGACCAGATGCCTACGCCCAGGGCGAAGGCGCCTCCTCCCATCCACAGGTAGGCCGCACGGCCCTTGGCCGTGGCGATGCGACCGGTCAGGTCCAGGGCGGTGTAGGACGCCAGGATGGCCACGCACAATGAGATCAATACAAGGGAAGAGGAATAACTACCGATCAGCATTTGAATCCCAGCCAGGGCTGAACAAGAACTCGAAAAAAAGTTGGCCATTGTACTGGAGCACGGACGAAACGCACGGGCTTTTTGAGAATGGGAATGGATCCTAAAATAAAAACGCCGCACAAGCTCGATGGCTTGCGCGGCGTGGTCGCAGGGGGGAGGCGCGAGCCTCCCTAGCAAGATCAGCGGACGGTGAACTGAACGTGCACGAGGATATCGCTCAGGCTTTGCAGCAGGGTCTTCTGCTCACCCAGGACGTCGGTGAAGCTCAACGTCATGGTCGTGTTGCGATATTTGCCGTCCTCGTCCTCGTCCTCGACGATGCGCAGACCTTCGAAAGGCAACCACTGAGCCCCCCAGCGCGGATGGGAATCACCGGCATCGGACAGGAACAAACCTTTGTCCTGCATGCCATGGGAAATCGCCACTTCCTCGCAGCCAAGCGGCAAGCCTTGGAAGTCCGTGCGCAGACGAGCCCGTACATTCTGGTAAGGGCCGAGCAAGGCTGGCAAGGAAACGGCCAGGCTGCGAACCCTGCATGACCTGTTGGCGAAGTCTTTCGTCAGGCCCAGCTCTCTCAGGCCAAAATGAATCGCCAGATCTTTCGTGTCGGTGATCTCGAACTTGGTCAGCTCGGCGTCCTTGACCGTGACCTTCTGTGACTTGTCGAGCATCAGCTTGATGACATCGTTGAGCGTAAGGTCAGGGTTCACCGTATCCGCTATTTCGAAGCGCCCTTCGAAGAGCTGCGCCAGCGATACGGTGCGGCTGACTTCCAGTTCACGTTTCTGCCATTTCACCCAGGCGTTTTCCATCTGACCCAGGGCCAACATCAGCCCCTCGCCGCACAGCAGACCAGCCCAAGCGCCGTTCCAGGTGCCGGTGCGCAGGTAGCGGGTGTCGTCACCCATTTCCCACTGCAACGCCTTCTGCGCCATCATGCAACGCGAGGCAGTGAGGTCGTAGTAGGTATAGAAAATGCTCGCCAGACGCGCTCGCAGCCAGCTGTACATCTTCTTGCCGGTGAACTTGCCACGCAACAAGGCCAGTTGCGCCTGGGCGTGGGCCGACTGGGTCTGCATATGTGCGATCTGCATGTTGGCCGAGGTTTCCCGCACAGTCAGGGCGTCGAGCTGGGCCTGGATGACTTTCATTTCCTGCTCGGCCGATTTGTACTGGATCTCCCACTCCTGGCGACGGCGGCGGTAGGCCTCTTCCTGGCCCATACGCCACGAGGCAATATCGAGCGCATCCGAAGCCAGGCTTGTACCAATGGCCATGGCATTGAATGTCGCCCCCCAGCGACCACCACCATTGGCCAGGCCAAAGATGTTCGGCACAGCGTCGGCGAACGAGGCCGCCATGTGCAGCCCCTTCGCAGCGGCCCTGATGGTCTGAGACGAGGTGGACAGGTCCAGTGCCAGGTGTTCGCGGGTATTGATGTCCTGCTCGTAGAGCTGGTGGTAATGGGTATGACGCAGGCTTGCGCTTGCATATGACGCCGTCAGCACCTCACGTTCGGCGACCAGTTCATTGAGCGTCTGCTGCTGCAACTTCACGCTGCTGGCCGCCAACTCCACGCCTTGGGTATTGAGCAACTCAGCCAACGCTTCGGCATCCTGGCGCTCCAGGATATTTTGCATCGTGCTGCCGAACTGAATGAGCTGCGAGGCCATGGTCCGTGCGCCTTCCATCAGGGGAATGAAGCGCAAGGCAGGCACGAGGTCGATTTTTGGCAAGGCACTCGCGTTGCCCGCCTGCGCGGAAACGGCGTCGGCCCACAAGGCCTTCGGATCCGCCGGCGTGGCGTAGAGCGGCAAGCTCAACGGCTGGCCGTCCAGGGTCAGGTTATGCCGCAGGTTGTACAGTCGAATGCGCAGCGCTTCCCAATACCCCAGCAGCATGCGGTTGGCTTCGGGCAGGAACAGCGTTCTGCCCGCCTCGGCGCGGTCTTTACCTACCGCACGCAGGCGCACCACATCGTCGGCACAAACGCCGTCTGCCATCATCGACAGGGCATCCATGCGGTCATCCAGCGCCTTTTGCGATGCGGCATCGCCCAGCGACGGATCATTCCAATCTGTGCTCGGCTCGATCCAGGGTTCGTCGCCCAGCAGGCGCAGGGCACGCTGGTACCATACCTTCGCTTCGCTCAGGGTGTCGCGCTCGAGCTTGCGGTATGCTGCGTCACCACGGCCCAGGGTAATGTCCAGCAAGCGCATGAACGCATTGAGCTTGTAGTGCATCGGGTCATTCTGCGCCACCGCATCCGGGTCCAGCGATTCCAAGGGCTCGTCGTTCCATGAGGTGTCCTCTTCCAGCGGGCGTACGTTCCACATGCGGTACGTGTGAACGCCGTCTACCGTATAGCCGGTCGGGTTGAATACGTATTTGAGCCATTGCTCGGCCAGGTCGAAGCGCTCTTCCTGCAGGAAACGCTGCATCACCATCATCGGCGTGTAATAGAACAACTCCCAGAAGTACAGCGCGTTGGCGCCCCGGAAGTCCATCATCGGGCTGGCGTCGCTGCCTTCGATGACGGGTTCGGGGATCTGCTGGGTGTCATAGCTCAGAATGGTGTCGATGCCCAGGACTGCACGTTCGGTGAGCTGGCGGGCGAACAGCGTATTGAGCCGGGTGACCGATCGGCCACGCTTGAAATATTGGGCGCCTTCGGCGGTTTGACCAATGATGGCGTTTTTCTCGGAAGCGGCTTCGAATCGGGCCACCCATTCTGTACGCTCCCCACCGTACGACGAGGTGTCGGGTTTCTTGGTCAGGTCGATCCGCCATGTGCGAGTATTACCCTCGCCAAACTGAAAAACTAATTGATGCGAGGCTTTGTCTTGGCCTTCCCACTCTGACATCTGGCCGACTGCCAATACGCCTGTAAACTTGAACTGTTGCATGCCACGCCCCAGATCGAAGTCACGAGATGCCGTTTCGACGGTACCCTCTCTCCCATTGGCACGATTGACGATACGCTTTACTTCATGGCCGGAAATTTCCCCGGGGATATTCACATATGAATGAGGCGCGACCAAGTCAGGCTCACCCATATGATCCAGTAACGTCATGACATGGATTTCACGGGTAAACGAAAGGTTCGCCAAACCAAACCTTACGCTAATTTCGGATAGCGGACCCTCAGAGTTTATCCTGAACTTAGCAACACGCGCCTGTTCCTCACGCGCCCAGACGAATTTGAGGTCTTCTTTCTCGTTTGGAATCGGATAATCACATACAGTTCTAATATTCGTGATGTGGTGAGGGAAAACCTCAGACAGACGTTGCTGAGTGACGCAGAAATACGCCCAGAGCTGTTGATTCTCCTCACGTAACAAGAACGCTCCCCATGGCCCTCGCGCCAGCGCCCTTATCTTCCTGGCTTCCTGTGCAAGCTCCTCATACTCAGTTACCAATACCGGTATCCAAGGATTGTCGATCTCCGGACGTTTGCCTTCTACCGACAGCACCGTATCGAGGTACAGACTATAGCTATAGTCATCGCCATCATTCGAAGTTTCGATGGCCCTCACCTTCATATTGGAAATGGTAAACGTCTTGAACCCAGTCGGTACAGGCGAGCCGGTGTCGACAATTCCGCCTTCCATGACCTGCCCTTTCCTGTAGAGCACAGCGCATAGTCCAGTGTGTTCATCGGTATCCAGCCAATGCATGTTCGCTTCCAAATCGGTAGTGAAGTCCTCCTCACCTATCGCCTTGCTGTTCAGGGCCTCATAGATCTCGATACCGCCATAGCCTATCCTTTTGCCTCGTTCATACATGCCTGCCACAAGCGCATTCAGCCCTGGCATATAAGCGAGGAACAACGATAATTTTTCTATTTCAACCTTATTACTCTCGAGTTCTATCACGACCGTCGAAGATATCGGGTAATCCAGTGGCATGCTCCAGGTGCCGTCATAGCGCAGCCAGGCAAGCTTGTAGGACCAACGCCATTCACGATCCTTGGGTTCACCTTTGTCATCGCGGGTGATGATGTGTTCCTGGCGCTCTACCCACATCAGATATAGACGTTCACGGTAGACCACCGGCCGGATAAGACGGCCTTGCACTTGGGCCGCCAGTTCAATCTTCGTCCAAGGCGTCCAGGCATTGGCCGGCAGTACGCCATCGGTCCCACGCTTGCTTTCATCAACCATCCGCCACCAGTATTCGCGAGGCTCGCCACGTGTGCTGCCGATGAACCAGGTTTTGCCCAGCGCATGCTGGCTATCGGCGTCTGGATCGCGTCCATCGTGATAACCGCTGATGGTCTCCAGGTTCGCCACTTCCTCGAACGCACTGAGGTAGCCATGGAACGCATCGCTCACGGTATCGCCGTTGATCTGCGCCTGCCCCAGCACCTGCAGCATGTCGTCCATCGCCTTGGTCTGGCCCAGGCGCACGGTCGGGTCGATGTAGTTTTCCGGGTAGTACATCAGCATCTGCCCGGCCGACCAGGTGGCATAGCGGGCGTTCCAGCGGGTCCAGTCGCGGAAGAACTGTCGGTCCAGTGCCGCAGTGTTCAGGGCATGCTTGTCTTCCGGCTCGGACAGGGTGCGATGGATGAACATCTGCAGTGCCGCCATGGCTTCGGCGATACGCGAAGTCATCACTTGCGCACCATTGAGGCTGTCGAGCAGCAGGTGCTGGTTCAACTGCTCAACGCCGAAGTTCATGCGCCCTGCCAGCACGCCAGCCAGGGCACTGCTGAGCGGCGCCTCGACCGCTACCTGCGCCCGCTTGACCTGCGAAGCGTCCAGACCACCCTCGAAGGCGTCCGCCAGCGTTCGCCAATCGTTCCAGGTATGCTCTGGCAGCAGCATCGCCGCGACGGTGTCCGGTTGTACGCCGAAGGCGCCTGCCAGGTCGAGCCATTGCCGTACAACCGCGATCTCGTGCGCACTGACCAGGCTCGAGGCGTCTTTCACGTCGCCCTTCCAATCGGCTTGTTTGGCCGCCTGGGCGATCAGCCTTTCGGCCTGCCCCGTGGCTTGGGCCAGCAATGCGGGCGAGACCCCCTTGGCGTTAAGCGCGGCAAGCAGGGCGCCGCTTGCGCCCGCGGCGTCCGGCAGCTCGTTCAGCCAGGCACTGAAGTCCGTCAGTGCCACCACCATGTCCATGGAGCGCTTGAGGGTTGCGCGGCTCGCCTCGCCTTCCACGGCCTCGTCGGCCAGCAGATGGGGTTGCTCCACCAGCAGCGCAAGCAGGTCGGCGGTGACACCGCTGGCGTGCACGATCAGCGCCATCTGCGCCAGACCATAGGCGAAGGCTATCGCTGGATCGCTCACCGGCTCCTGCAGTTTGAGCATCTCGCCCAGTTCCACCAGCGAGAGCCCCCCCGGCGCCGCTCGGTCCGCCCAGATGAGCAATGCCTGCGCAGTTGTTTCCCCGCTCAGGCCAAAGACCGAGGCGATCAGCGGGGTCAGCACGCGAAGGTAGTCTTCCGTGACGGGGGCCTCGGGAAGCTCTGCATTGGCGATCGCCGACTGCATCTCCTTGATCAGATTGGTAATTTCGGTGCTGGCAGGGATTTCATTCACGTCGCGGGACATCAGGACCAAGTCCTGGACTGTCCAACCACGTTTATGCAGCCAGCTGGACAGCCCCGTCAAGCGCTCCAGCAAGGCCAGCCATTGATCCGGCCGTGCCTGACCCAGCTCTCGCGGCGCGCCAAAAGTCTCCAACAACAACGTCAGCTCGACCGGTGCCAAGCCATGCGACCGTGCCCACAGGCTCAAGGTGTAGAGACCGGACAGGTAGTCCACCGTGGTGGGAAACAACCACCTGTCATTCGGTTTAACCAGAAGGAACCGACCCAGCTGGTATAACCCCTCGTCATCCGTCTGGCAGGCACGCTTGAGCGTGGCCTTGATGTCAGCGTGCTCGCTAGCCTTGCTGGGATCCAGGTCGAGCATGGAATACTCTGCCTCCGGATCCAGCCCACCTTCGATCAGCGGTGGGTCGTTGAACAGGCGGTCGAACTGGCTCATCTGGCCAGCAGGGGCAGCCACGTCGATCAACTGCCGTGCCATGACCAGGGCGCTCTCATGGGAAATGGCGTAGCGCTTGGCCAGCCGTACCGCATGCGACAGCACCGTTAGGGTCTGTGCACTGATCTGGGTCGGATCCACGCTGCGGATGATACTATCCAGCGTCTGCGCATCGAGCCCTGTGGCCTTGTGCAGCCTGATCGTCTTGTTGAGCTTGAGCAGGAAGTGCGCCGGCGAAAGCTTCGGCGTGGCGAAACGGGCACTCAGGACACGGCCGCGGTCGGTGTCGCTTTCGAACTTCACCGTGTAGGACGCATAGGAACGGTACTCACTCGGCCCTTTCCACTCGAATGCGTAGCGGTATTCTTTACCCGGGTTGAAGGCCGTGTCGTCGACCATCTTCGGCGACAACCTGAGGCTATGCACGTCCTCCAGGATGAACTCGATCGCCCCGGCTTGCTTGAGGCTGAAGCTGAGCTCCCAGCGATCGCCGCCCAGGAAGAACAGGTACGCGTAGAGGATCGCCGTGCTGGCCGAGCCGACGCCTAACTGGTAGATGACCCCGCCGTTATTGATCAGCTCCGAGACGTCCGTCTGGGGGCCCTTGCGCTCGTCCTCGATCTTGACCCCACCGTTGATGAACGCCATCAGCTCCTTGTCGGTCAGGCCGAACCATTCGCGCAACCGGGCAGGACGCAGCATTTCCTCTGGCACGGTACCAGGGAAATAGGTCGCGAACTTGGCATCCACGTTTTCATCGGTGATTTCATCAACCAGCAGTGCATACAGGGCGGGCGAGATATCGTGACGAAACCCGGCCATCGAGGCATCGCCGAGATGCTTGGAGACATGAGGCGCACCCTCCATGTGCTCGAATGCCGGATCCTTCAGGCGCCGGGCCTGGCTGAAGCGGTTGTAGTGATGATGGTAAGGCGTGACCCCGTATCCCACATGGGCCGACAGCCCCTCAAGGGTCTCGCCCGCTTCGTCCAGGCGCTTCATCAAGATGGTGTTGGACAGGCTCAACGCGCTCACTGGCGTATCCAGGTTCACCTGGCTCAGTGTCAGGTCCTTGAGGTCAGGACGGCGCACATCGATATGCCAGGGATTGTCCTCGGGATAGAGTTTTTGGGCTTCGCGGTACAGCGTCACCAGATAGGCCGCCGGTGAAAACATCGAAGCAACGTCGCCCGGGGCGGCAAATTTCAATGCGCGCCCCCCGAACCAGTCTTGGTAATCCTGCAACGAAACACCGGGGTGCTTGATACCCAACTTGATCGCCTGGGGCAGCAAGGGCGAGGCATGGGTCAATATTTTCTTTTCGAGCAGCATTGCATCGTCGCGGGTTCTCGTCGCAACTTTGTGCAGCACCCGCATATCGTGCGATGTCAGGCTGTTATCCAGGCATTGCAGTTCTGCACAAGAGCGTAACCCAGCCGAAGCGAGGGAGTTGATACCGGCCTTTGCGCATAGCGCAGCCTGAGCATCATGATTTACTTGTATCACGATAGATCCTCAATAGTTTGCCGTGCGGCACTGAACTGAGCGAGACGAGAAACCGTCGGACGCTTCTAAAACCAAAAACAAGCCCAAGGCTCTGACGTAGGCGCCCTGCTGCATGGACGCGCAGGAGCCGTGCAGGTCAGAACAATTCCAAGGTGCGTTGGATAGAGAAGTCTATTGAGCCGCTCAGCAGCGGATAACCATCAGAAGTACAAGGTTGTAAGTCGTTATGATCCATGCTCTATTAAGAGCGTGTATGAGTCCGACATAATGACCTGGCAATTTTCGCAAGAAGATCTGATCGTGTTCGATCAAGAGGCGGGGCATTCGCCCTCACATGAAGAGGGCGAATTCGAGGAAAGAAGTTAAAGATTCGAGATCTGACGCAACGCGCGTCCATACCTCATCAAGATGAAACCGACCGGCGAGGTCCAGCAAGGCGTTACCGATCGCCTTCGGCCTCGGCGAATGCCTGCTGTGCATCCCAACCGCCGCCCAATGCCGCAATCAGCTGCACGCTGGCGACCAACCTGCCCTGCAGCAGGTTCAGCACGCTGCGCTCGTTGCTCAGCGCTGTGGTCTGCACATTGACCACGTCCAAGTAGCTGATCAGGCCGGCGCGGTATTGGTTCTCGGTCAGGCGCAACGACTCGCGGGCAGCATCCAGCGCCTCCTGGCGCACCAGCGCTTCGTCGCCGTACACCTTCAACTGCACCAGGTAGTTCTCCACTTCCTTGAAGCCATCGAGCACGGTTTGCCGATACTGGGCCACGGTCTGGTCGTATACTGCGACGGTGCGGTCGACCTCGGCACTGCGCCTGCCGGCATCGAACAGGGTCATGGCCAGCGAGGGCCCCACCGACCAGTAGCGGTTGGGCAGCTCGATCCAGTTGCTGAAACTGCTGCTGGAATAGCCACCGCTCATGCTCAGGCTCAGGTCCGGGAAATAGGCCGCGCGGGCCACGCCGATATTGGCGTTGGCCGCCATCACGTTGCGCTCGGCCGAGGCGATGTCAGGGCGGCGTTCCAACAACTGCGAAGGCAATGCCAGCGGAATCTGCGGCAGCGCCGGAATAGCCTTGCTGTCGGCCAGGGCAAAATCAGCCGGGGCCTTGCCCAGCAAGACGGCAATGGCGTTTTCGTACTGGGCACGCTGCCAGGCCAGGTCGATGAGGTCGGCCTGGGTACTCTTGAGCTGGGTGCGCGCCTGGGCGACGGCATCCGGCCCGGCGACGCCTGCCCGGTATTGGTTCTCGTTCATCCGCAACGAACGCTCGTAGGCCGCCACGGTGGCCTCCAGCAGACGCTTTTGCTCGTCGATGACCCGCAACTGCAGGTAGTTCTGCACCAGCTCCGACTGCAGGCTAAGACGAATACCGGCCAGGTCCGCCAGGCTCGCCTGGGCACTGGCCTCGTTGGCATTCAAGGTTTCGCGCAGCTTGCCCCACAGGTCGATCTCCCAGCTCACGCCAAGCTGGGCGTTGTAGGTATTGCGAATACCGCTGCTGTTGTTGGACAGGCTAGAACTACTGCTGCCGGTGCCCTGGGCCGAGCGGGTCTTGCCCACCGACAGGTCGAGGCTGGGGAACAGCGCGCCCCGGCTGCTGCGCACCAGAGCCTGGGCCTGACGGTACTGGGCCTCGTACTGGGCAACGGTCTGGTTGCTGCGGTTGAGCTCATCGACCAGCGCGTTGAGGCCGCTGTCACCGTAGATTTCCCACCACGCCCCTCGCGCGATGGCATCGGAGGGGTTGGCCTGGGTCCAGCCTTCGGCCTGCTTGAACTGTGCCGGGGTTGCGAGCTCTGGGCGCTGATAGTCCGGGCTCAGCGTACAGGCACTGAGCAGCGCGGCGCAAAGGCCCGCGCCGACCAGGCGCGAGCCACGCCCACGGGTCAGCATCTGCAGGGCGCGGTGAAGTGGGGTCTGGGCGAAATTCATAGCGGGGTATCCAGTGCGGCGTCGGTGCGCACGCCGCGCCAACGGTTGAATCGGTGGCGCAGGCGGTCGAGGTACAGGTAGACCACGGGCGTGGTGTAGAGGGTCAGGACCTGGCTGAACACCAGGCCACCGATGATGGTCAGGCCCAAGGGCTGGCGCATTTCGGCGCCCTCGGCACGGCTGAGCAGCAGCGGCAGCGCGCCGAGGATGGCCGCCAAGGTGGTCATCAGGATCGGCCGCAGGCGCAACAGGCACGCCCGGCGGATGGACTCCTCGGGGCTCAGGCCATCGTGGCGCTCCAGCTGCAAGGCCAGGTCGATCATCAAGATGGCGTTCTTCTTCACCACCCCGATCAACAGGAACAGCCCCAGCAGCGAGATCAGGCTGAACTCCCCGCCCGTGGCATAGAGCGCGAGCAAGGCGCCGACACCGGCCGACGGCAAGGTGGAGAGGATGGTCAGCGGGTGGATATAGCTCTCGTAGAGGATACCCAGCACCAAGTACACCAGCACCAGGGCACCGAGGATCATCAGGGGCTGGCCCTGGGTCGTCTGGGCGAAGACATCGGCGCTACCGCCGAGCTTGGCGATCACTTCTTCCGGCAAACCAAGCTTGGCCACTGCACGCTCCACCGCAGCCATCGCCTGGTCCGGGCTGTAGCCCTCAGCGATATCGAACGCGATGTTCTCGGACGCGAACTGGCCTTCATGGCTGACGCGGTCATTGGCCAGGCTGTTTTCGTAATGAGCGAATGTGGACAGCGGCACGCGGGCGCCATCGGCGGTGATCACCTGCACCTGCTCCAGGGTGCTGGGGTCCCAGGCGTATTTCGGGTTGATCTCCAGCACCACCTGGTACTGGTTGAGGCTGTCGTAGATGGTCGAGATCTGCCGTTGGCTGTAGGCGTTGTTCAGCACCGTGGTGACCATGTCCATGTCGATGCCCAGGCGCTTGGCCTGGTCACGGTCGACCACCAGCGTCACCTGCTGGGTGCCGGCTCCGTCACGGGCATCGATCGCCGTCAATTGAGGCAGGGCGCGCAGGGCCGCGACCACCTTGGGAAACCACTCGCGCAACGCAACCAGGTCACCGCTCTGCAGCGTATAGAGGTACTGGGAGGTAGACTGGTCGCGCCCGGCGCTGCCCAGTTGCAGGTCCTGGTCGGCCATCAGGAACAGACGCCCGCCGGGTACCTTGGGCATTTCCTTGCGCAAGCGCTCGATCACCTGCTGGGCCGACAGCTTACGCTCGCTGATGGGCTTGAGGCGCACCAACACGAAGGCATTGTTGGTGCCACTGTTGCCACCGATGAAGCCGGCCACGCTCTGCACCGCTGGGTCTGCCAGCAAGGCGCGGCGGTAGATCTCCATCTTCGGCTGCATCACGCTGAACGACAGGCCATCATCGCCGCGGATGAAGCCCTGCAGCTGGCCGGTGTCCTGTTGCGGCAGGAGGGTCTTGGGCACCACGACGTACAGGGCGATGTTGACGCCGATGGTCACCAGCAGGCTGAGCAAGGTCAGGCGCTTGTGCCTCAGCGCCCAGCCGAGGCTGCGGTCGTAGGCCGCGACCATGCGCTGGTGCACATGCTCGCTCCACTGCTGCAGGCGGTTCTGCTCCTGGGTGCTGGGCTTCAGCCAGCGGGAACAGAGCATCGGCGTCAACGTCAGCGACACCAGCAGCGAGACCAGGATCGCCGCTGCCAAGGTGATGGAGAACTCCAGGAACAAACCGCGGACGATGCCCCCCATGAACAGGATCGAGACGAACACCGCCACCAGCGAGACGTTCATCGACAGCAGGGTGAAGCCAACCTCCCTGGCCCCCAGGAAGGCAGCGCGCATGGGCGGCTGGCCGTTCTCGATGTGGCGGGAGATGTTCTCCAGCACGACGATGGCATCGTCGACCACCAGGCCGGTGGCGAGGATCAGCGCCATCAGCGACAGGTTGTTCAGGGAAAAGCCGCACAGGTACATGACCGCGAAGGTGCCGACCAGCGACACCGGCACGGCCAGGCTGGGGATCAGTGACGCGCGCAAGTTACCCAGGAACAGGTAGACCACCAGGATCACCAGCACCACGGCGATCAACAAGGTGTGCTCGGCTTCCTTCAGCGTCGCCTTGATCACTGGCGAGCGGTCCATGGCCACGTCCAGCTTGACGCTGGCCGGCAGCAACGACTGCAGGGCAGGCAACTGGGCCTTGATCTGCTCGACCGTCTGGATGATGTTGGCGCCGGACTGGCGGTTGACCACCAGCAGCACGGCGCTCTGGTCGTTGAAGAAGCCGCTGTTGTAGCGGTTCTCCACACCATCGGTGATGGTAGCGACGTCGGACAGGCGAAGGATCGAACCATCCTGCTGGCGGATCACCACCGGCTTGTAGTCGTCGGCTTTTTCCAGCTGGTCGTTGGCCCGCACCTGCCAGTTGCGCTCGGCGTCTTCGACAAAGCCCATGGGCCGGCGCTGGTTGGCATTGGCCACCGCCGTGCGCACCTCGTCCAGAGACAGGCCATACTGGTTGAGCAGCTGTGGCTCCACGGCGATGCGCACCGCCGGCAGCGAACTGCCGCCGATCTGTACTTCCCCTACCCCGCTGACCTGGGACAGGCTCTGGGCCAGAATGGTATCGGCCAAGTCGTAGAGCTGGCCTTTCTGCAGTACGTCCGAGGTCAGTGACAGCACCATGATCGGCGCCTGCGACGGGTTGATCTTGCGGTAGGTGGGCATGCTGCGCATACCGCTGGGCAAAAGGTTGCGAGTAGCGTTGATCGCCGCCTGCACCTCACGCGCCGCACCATCGATGTCGCGGCCCATCTCGAAGCCGATGATCACGCGGGTCGAGCCCTGGTTGGAACTGCTGGTCAGCGTGGTGACCCCGGCGATACTGCCCAGCTTGCGCTCGAGCGGCGTGGCCACCGTCGCAGCCATCACTTCGGGGCTGGCCCCCGGCAGGTTGGCTTGCACCACGATCACCGGGAAGTCCATTTGCGGCAAGGGCGACACGGGCAACAGGCCGAAGCTCACGCCACCGAGCAGCATGATCGCCAGGCTCAGCAGCATGGTTGCCACCGGCCTGCGGATGAACGGACCGGACAGATTCATGCCTCAGCCTGCTGCGCGTCAGTGGCTGGGCGCCAGCGGCGAGCCAGGCGGTCAAAGTACAGGTAGATGACGGGCGTGGTGAACAGCGTCAATACCTGGCTGACCAACAGGCCACCGACCATCACCAACCCCAGCGGTTGGCGTAGCTCAGCGCCGGAGCCGGTGGCGAGCATCAGTGGCACAGCCCCGAACAGCGCGGCCAGGGTGGTCATCAGGATCGGCCGGAAGCGCAGCAGCGCTGCCTGGTAGATCGCATCCTGCGGGGTCATGCCCTGGTGGCGCTCGGCCTCCAGGGCGAAGTCGATCATCATGATGGCGTTTTTCTTGACGATGCCGATCAGCAGGATGATGCCGATGATGGCGATCATGCCCAGGTCATTGCCGCTCAACAGCAAGGCCAGCAACGCGCCGACCGCTGCCGACGGCAATGTCGAGAGGATGGTCACCGGATGGATGTAGCTCTCGTAGAGTACGCCCAGCACGATGTACATGGTCACCACCGCCGCCAGGATCAGCAGCAAGGTGCTCGACAGCGAGGCCTGGAACGCCTCGGCGGCGCCTTGGAAGCGCGTCTGCACGCCCAGCGGCATGCCGATCTCCTGCTGCACCTGCTCGATGACCTTGACCGCCTCGCCCAGGGATGCGCCATGGGCCAGGTTGAACGACATCATCACTGCAGGGAATTGGCCGATGTGGGAAATCGCCAGCTGTGCCTGGCGCTGCTCGATGCGGGCGAGCGCCGAGAGGCGTACCTGGCCGCCGTCGCTGGCCTTGACATGGATCGACTCCAGCGCCTGTGGGCCGATGCTCGACGCCGCCTGGGACTGCAGCACCACGCGGTACTGGCTGGCCTGGGTGTAGATGGTGGAGATCTGCCGCTGGCCGAATGCGTCGTACAAGGCGTTGGTGATCTGCGAAACGCTGATGCCCAGGCGGCTGGCCATGTCACGGTCGATCACCAGGTACACCTGCAGGCCCTTGTCCTGCAGGTCGCTGGCCACGTCCTGGAGCTCCGGGCGTTGCTGCAGGGCCTGGACCAGCTTGCCGCTCCATTCGGCGAGCAGGTCGGCATCCGGGGACGACAGGCTGAACTGGTACTGGGTGCGGCTGACCCGGTCCTCGATGCTCAGGTCCTGCACCGGCTGCATGAACAGGCGGATGCCCACCAGCTTGTCCAGTTGCGGTTGCAGGCGACCGATGACCTCGCTGGCGGTGACATCGCGCTCGGCATGGGGCTTGAGGTTGATCAGCAGGCGGCCGCTGTTGAGGGTGGCATTGTCGCCATCCACACCGATGTAGGACGACAGGCTCTGCACCGCCGGGTCCTGCAGGATCACCTTGCTCAGGGCTTGCTGGCGCTCGCTCATGGCGGCGAACGAGGTGGATTGCGGCGCCTCGGAAATGCCTTGGATCACCCCGGTGTCCTGCACCGGGAAGAACCCCTTGGGCACGATGATATAGAGAAACACCGTCAATGCCAGGCTGGCGACAGCGACCAGTAGGGTCAGCGGCTGATGCTTGAGCACCCATTGCAGGCCACGGCCATAGCGCTCGATCAGCCAGTCGATCCAGGCGCCGCTGGCACGGTAGAAACGCCCCTGCTCCTCTTCCTTGGGCTCGCGCTTGAGCAGGCGTGCGCACATCATCGGCGTGAGGGTCAGGGACACCACCAGGGAAATCAGGATCGCCACCGCCAGGGTGATGGCGAACTCGCGGAACAGTCGGCCGACCACATCGGCCATGAACAGCAGCGGGATCAGCACCGCAATCAGCGAGAACGTCAGCGATACCAAGGTGAAGCCGATCTGCCGGGCGCCCTTGAGCGCCGCCTGCATCGGCGTCTCGCCCTCCTCGATGTGCCGGGAGATGTTCTCCAGCATGACGATGGCGTCGTCGACCACGAAACCGGTGGCGATGGTCAGGGCCATCAGGGTCAGGTTGTTGACCGAGAAGCCGGCCAGGTACATCACGCCGAAGGTGCCGATCAGCGACAGCGGCACGGCAATCGACGGGATGATGGTAGCGCTGAAACGGCGCAGGAAGACGAAGGTGACCATGACCACCAAGGCGATGGCGATCAGCAATTCGTGCTGCACGTCCTTGACCGCGGCGCGGATGGTCTGGGTACGGTCGGTCAGGACCATCACGTCCAGGCCAGCTGGCAGATTGTCGGTGATCGACGGGAGCATGGCCTTGATCAGGTCGACCACTTCGATGACGTTGGCCCCAGGCTGGCGCTGGATATTCAGCAGCACGGCCTGGTTCTCGTTGGCCCATGCCGCCAGGCGCTCGTTCTCGGCGCCATCGACGATCTCGGCGACATCCTTCAGGCGCAGAGGCGCACCGTTGTTGTACGCCAGGATCAGGTTGGCGTATTCCTCGGGCGAACGCAGCTGGTCGTTGGCATCGAGCATCGACACCCGTGTCGGGCCATCGAAGTTGCCCTTGGGCTGGTTGACATTGGATGCGCCGATGAGCGTGCGTACGTCCTCGAGGTTAAGGCCGTTGGCCGCCAGGGCGTCGACGTTGACCTTGATGCGCACCGCCTGGCGCTGGCCACCGGCGATGCTGACCATGCCCACGCCGCTGATCTGCGCAAGCTTCTGCGCCACGCGGGTATCGACCAGGTCGTTGAGCTTGGGCAGCGGCATGGTCTTGGAAGAAATGGCCAGGGTCAGCACCGGGGTGTCGGCCGGATTGACCTTGTTGTACACCGGCGGCGCCGGCAGGTCGCTGGGCAGCAGGTTGGTGGCAGCGTTGATCGCGGCTTGTACCTGCTGTTCGGCGACGTCCATGTTCATGTCGAGGTTGAAGCGCAGGGTCAGTACCGATGCGCCGCCGGAGCTGGTCGAGGCCATCTGGGTCAGGCCGGGCATCTGGCCGAACTGGCGTTCCAGCGGCGCGGTGACCGCGCTGGTCATGACCTGTGGGCTGGCACCGGGGTACAGGGTCATGACGCGGATGGTCGGGTAGTCCACCTGGGGTAGCGCTGAGACCGGCAGCAGCTTGTAGGCGATCAGGCCGGCCAGGACGATGGCCAGCATGCTCAGCGTGGTGGCGACCGGCCGCAGGATGAACAGGCGCGAGAGGTTCATGCGCCCGCCTTGCCCGATTCACCGGCCTGGGCCGAGCCCTTGGCATCCTGGCCCTGCAGGTGTTGGCCGGGGGTGGTCGGCACTTGGGAGCTGTCCTCCACCACTTCGACCTTGCTGCCCTCGCGCAGGCGGTCGGTGCCTTCGAGCACCAATCGATCGCCTGCGGCCAGGCCATCGAGGATCACGCTCTGCTCACCGTCGCTGGCGCCGACCTTGACCTTACGGATATTGACTTTGCTTTCGGCATTCACCACGTAGGCGAAGGTGCCGTCGTTGCCGAACTGGATCGCCGCGGCCGGGGCCAGCACCACCTGCTTGAGCGTATCGGCCAGCAGGCGCACATTGACGAACTGGTTGGGGAACAGCGCCTGGTCCTGGTTATCGAACCTGGCCTTGAACTTCAGGGTGCCGGTGGTGGTATCGATCTGGTTGTCGAGACTGCCCAGCACACCGGTGGACTGCAATTTGCTATCCCCACGATCCCACGCTTCGACCGGCAGGCTGGCACCGCTGCGGTAGCGCGCGAGCACCGTGGAGAGTTCGGTTTCCGGCAGGGTGAAGGCTACGCTGATCGGCTCGGTCTGCGTAATGACCACCAGGGCGGTGGTGTCGTTGGCCGCCACCAAATTGCCCAGGTCAAGCTGGCGCAGGCCTACACGGCCGCTGATCGGAGCACGGATCTGGGTGAAGTCCAGGTTCAGGCGGGCGTCGGCGACCGCGGCCTGGTTGGTCTTGACCAACCCCTGGAACTGCGCGACCTGGGCCTCGGCGGTGTCGAGTGTCTGTTTGGCGATGCTATCTTCGGCATACAGGCCCTTGTAGCGCGCCAGGTCGACCTGGGCGTTCTTCAACTGGGCCTGGTTCTGCGCCAAGGTGCCTTCGGCCTGCTGCAACGCGATGCGGTACGGGCGCGGGTCGATCTCGGCGAGCAGCTCGCCGGCCTTGACCTGTTGGCCCTCCTTGAAGTGGATCTTGACCAGCTCTCCGGCCACGCGGCTGCGCACATTGACGGTATTGGTCGCGGTAACGGTGCCTAGGGCCTTGTAGTACAGCGGGAAGTCACCGACCTGAACCGGCTCCACACGCACCGGCACCGGGTCGCTGGAGGCACCGAAGCCTGGGCGCCCGCCCATCCCCATGCCCATGCCTTTCCCCGGGCGGCCGCTGGGCTGCGCCTGATGGGTCGGCGTCGCGGGCCACAGCCACCAGGCCAGCAAGGCCACCAGCAGCAGGATCAGCAGGCCGAAGAGCCAGCGACGAGGGGAACGAGAGACGGAAGCTTGCATGGGTTGAACGAACCTTGTTCGGAGATAACGACTTGGGGAGATTGAACGATAAGCACTGACTCGGTGTTAGCAAAGAACCTTTACCAGGCATTTACCTTCGCCTTACGTTGCCAAGATGCTGAACTTTAAATGAAAACGGCCTGGAAATCGTTCCAGGCCGTCTGTTTTGAATGCGTAGAGCCCTGCGAGAGCAACCCAGCCTTCGGGCTGCCCCCGTGGGAACGGCCTGATGGGCTGAGCTTCCCCGCGGAATCAACGATGGGGCGCGAAGCGCCCCTGCTGCGCTTACTTCAGGGCAGCCAGCGCCGCGTCGTAGTTCGGCTCGTCGGCGATTTCGCCAACCAGCTCGCTGTGCAGGACCTTGTCGTTCTCGTCCAGCACCACCACCGCACGGGCGGCCAGGCCAGCCAGCGGGCCGTCGGCGATGGCCACGCCATAGTTCTCCAGGAACTCACGACCACGCAGGGTCGACAGGTTCTGCACGTTTTCCAGGCCTTCGGCACCGCAGAAGCGGGCCTGGGCGAACGGCAGGTCGGCGGAGATGCACAGCACGACGGTGTTGGCCAGATCGTTGGCCTGGGCATTGAACTTGCGCACGGAAGTTGCGCAGGTCGGGGTGTCGACGCTTGGGAAAATGTTCAGCACCTTGCGCTTGCCGGCGTAGTCCTTCAGCGACTTGTCGGCCAGGCCATCACCCACCAGGGAAAAAGCCGGTGCCTGGGCGCCCGCCTGTGGCAGGTTGCCGTTGACCTGAACTGGGTTGCCTTTGAGGGTCACTTGAGCCATGACGAAATCCTTATACGGGGTTTGAAAAGGAGCCTGAGTTAAGCATGAAGGCGCGCAGGTGCCTATCGGAAAAGTTAAATCGTTCTATTTCCTGGATTTTTTTGTGGACAAAAAAATACCCAGACAGCAACAAACTGCCTGGGTATTTTTATTCGCAAGGTCAGCCCAACAGGCTGCTGACCACCGAATAGACCACCGAAGACATGGCGATCAGGCCAAGCACCACGACGAAGACGTTGGACATCGCGCCGCTGTACTTGCGCATCGAAGGCACACGGCGGATAGCGTACATCGGCATCAGGAACAGCAGCGCTGCGATGATCGGCCCACCCAGGGACTCGATCATGCCCAGGATGCTAGGGTTGAGCGTGGCGACGATCCAGCACACCACCAGCATCAGCGCGGCGACCATGCGATCCAGGGCCTTGGCACCGGGGCGCAGACCAGCCTTGGCGATGATGCCCTTGAGGCCCTCGCTGGCACCGATGTAGTGGCCCAGGAACGACTTGGCAATGGCGATGAAGGCGATCACCGGTGCCGCAAAGGCAATGGTCGGGTTGCTGAAGTGGTTGGCCAGGTACGACAGGATCGACAGGTTCTGCGCCTTGGCCTCGGCCAGCTGAGCGCTGCTGAGGGTCAGCACGCAACTGAAGACGAAGAACAGCACCATGGCCACCATCAGCAGGTGGGCACGGGCCAGAATCTGACCGCTGCGCTGGTCGGCATGTTCGCCGTAGCGGCGCTTCTGGTCGACCGCGAAGGCCGAGATGATCGGCGAGTGGTTGAAGGAGAACACCATCACCGGGATCGCCAGCCACAGGGTATGCAGGAAAGCCGAGCCGGTCGGCAGCACGGTGGCGCTGTCCAGGATGCCGCCGTTCCAGTGGGGTACCAGGTACAGGGCCAGCAACGCCAGGGCGACGATGAACGGGTACACCAGCAGGCTCATGACCTTGACCGTGGCCTGCTCGCCGCAGCGCACGATCGCCAACAGGCCCAGGATCAACACGAACGACAGGATCGCCCGCGGCGGCGGGGTCATGTGCAGTTGGTGCTCCATGAAGCTGCTGACCGTATTGGTCAGGGCCACACTGTAGATCAGCAGGATGGGGAAGATGGCGAAGAAGTACAGTACGGTGATCAAGGCGCCGGCCTTGAGCCCGAAGTGTTCTTCCACCACTTCGGTGATGTCGCCACTGCGCCCGGAAAGAACGAAGCGGGTCAGGCCACGGTGGGCGTAGTAGGTCATCGGGAAGGCCAGCACGGCCAGGATCAGCAGCGGCCAGAAACCGCCGAGGCCGGCATTGATCGGCAGGAACAAGGTCCCTGCACCGATCGCCGTGCCGAACAGGCCCAGCATCCAGGTGGTATCTTGTCGTGACCAGCTGCCAAGGGTGGCGGGGGTCGATTCTTCGAAGCGCTGTTCGACGCTTGGGGCCTGCTCATTCATTCCGGGTGCAACTCCACTCGCAAGACTGCAACAGGCTGAGAGTGGCGAAACACGGGGCTTCGCGCACCTCAACCGAAAAAGAGGGGCGCGATTGTGCGCCGATCAGGTTGCACTTGCATAGCCCTGACCGAGGAGCGGTTGCACCTTTTGTGTAAGAATTGCCTTAAAAAGCACCACCCAATGAACACAGAAAGTTGCACCTTCAGATTTCATGGGCCGCGAGAAGCTCCGTCAGTACGTCACCCAATGCCCGCACCATGGCATCCGCCGTGGGCCGGTGTACGACCACGATCTCGTAGCTGTCCACTTCCGGCAGCCCTTGCCCTGCTCCCAACACCCTGTGCTCGGCCGTCGCCGCGCGCGGCGGCAGCAGGCTGATGCCCATGCCATCGGCCACTGCAGCCTGTATCCCGCTCAGGCTGGAGCTGGTGAAACTGATGCGCCATCGCCGGCCCATCCCCTCGATGGCAGTGATCATGTCGTCCCGGTACAGCCCCCGGGGTGGGAACGTCACCAAGGGAATAGGGTCCAGCTCGAAGGCCGGGGTCCGCACGCTGTCGATCCACTGCAGGCGTTCCGGCCAGCAGGCCACGCCCTCGCGAGCGTTGCGGCGCTGCTTGAGCAGCACCAGGTCCAGCTCACCGTTGTCGTAGGCCTGGCTGAGGTCGCGGCACAGCCCGCTGGTCACTTCCAGCTTGACCTCAGGATGGCGTCGGCTGAATGCCGACAAGGCATTGGTGGTGCGCCCACCCACGAAGTCCTCGGGGACGCCTAGGCGCACCGTCACGCCCACCATGGCGCCAGCCAGGGCTTCGAGCATCTGGTCATTGAGCGCGAGCATGTGGCGGGCATAGCCGAGCAGTGTCTGCCCCGCATCGGTGGGCAGCACATCGCGGTTACCTCGCACCAACAGGCGATGGCCGACCATGTCTTCTAGCCGACGCACTTTCTGGCTGATGGTGGACTGAGTCGAGTGCAGGCGTGCCGCGGCGGTGGTGAAACTGCCGCAGTCGGCCACCACGACAATGGCACGCAACAGGTCCAGGTCGAACAGAGCCCTATTCGATTTAACGCTGATAGACATAGAGCTATTCAACTTATGAATGACAGGCCCGATTTCTAGCACGCCTACCCATGGCGGGCAACAGCGCCCAAAGGATCAGTCGCCCAGCGCCACCCCTTCGCGACGCGGGTCGGCGCCGGCCGACCAGCCATCGACCGTGCGTAGGATGACCTGGGTGCCGCTGGTCATCGTCATGGGCGTAACGTCGTGCCCGCGGAGCTCGAGTTCGTGCACCAACCCGGGGCTGACCAACCCGGCCTCTACCTCGGTGCCCAGGTTGCGGCTGCCGAAATTGGGCAGGTTGATGGCTTGCTGGGGGTCGAGCTGCCAATCCAGCAGGCCGATCAATGCCTTGTTCACGTAACCGATGATCTGCGAACCACCGGGCGAGCCGAGGCTGGCCACCAGCTCACCGCTCTGACGGGAAAACACCAAGGTTGGCGACATGGACGACAATGGCCGCTTGCCCGGCTCGACGCGATTAGCGACCAACCTGCCACCTTCGCTCGGCACAAAGGAGAAGTCGGTAAGGTGGTTGTTCAGAACGAACCCCTTGACGAACAGATGCGAGCCGAACGCGGCTTCCACCGAGGTGGTCATGGCGATGGCCCCACCCTGCTCGTCGACGGCCGAAACATGGGACGTGGCGATTCGCAACGGCGAGCGATCCGGGGCCAGCGACAGGTCCACGCCAGGCGGAGAACCGGCCGATGCGTGCTTCATGCTCTGCGCCCCGATCAACCTGGCGCGCTTGGCCAGGTAGGCCTTGTCGAGCAGGCCCTGGGTATTGACCGGAACATAGTCGCTGTCGCCCAGGTATTGGGCGCGGTCGGCGTAGGCCAGACGCTCTGCCTCGGCAATCAGGTGAACCGCCATGGGGGTCGGCTCCAGCCCCGCCACCGAGGGCACCGGCACGGGCGGCATGTTTGCAAGGTCCAGCCGAGGCGTCGCCGTTTGCACTGCTTCGAGGATGCCGAGGGTCTGCAGCACGGCGACCGCGCCGGAAGACGGCGGCGGCATGCCGCAGATACGCCAGGCTTTGTACGGGCCGCATAAGGCAGTACGCGATTTGGCTTGGTATTGCCGCAGATCTTCGAGCGACAGGTAGCCGGGATTGGCGTGATCACGCACAGCCGCCACCATCGCCTCTGCGATCTCCCCGGTGTAGAACCCATCAGGCCCCTGGGCTGCGATCAGTTCCAGTGTATGGGCAAGCTCGGGGTTCTTCAGCAGCGCGCCGACTGCCAGTGGCTTGCCCTGGGCATCAAGAAAATACCGGGCCATGCTCGGCGAATCGGCAATGAAGGCATCGGAGGCCAGCAATGCATGCAGGCGGCTGGAAACCGGAAAGCCCGTTCGTGCCAGCTCGATGGCCGGCGCGAACAGGTCGCGCCACGGCAACCGGCCATGCTGCTCATGGGCTAGCTTCAATGCTCGCAGCACACCCGGCACTGCGACCGAACGCCCGCCGATCTGGGCCTCTCTGAAGCCCATTGGTTTGCCGTTGGGCTTGAGGAACAGGTTTGGAGTAACACCACCCGGGGCGCTTTCGCGACCATCGAAAGCCTGCACGTGCCGGCCATCCCAATACAGGATGAACGCCCCGCCGCCGATACCGCTGGACTGCGGCTCGACCAGGGTGAGTACCGCCTGCATGGCGATGGCCGCATCGATGGCGCTGCCACCGGCCCGCAACATGGCCCGCCCCGCCTCGCTGGCCAGCGGGTTGGCCGCCGCCGCCATATGGCGGCTGGCATACGTAGGTACCAGGCCTGCGCGATAGCCGGATGCAAGTTCCGGTGCAGGTGGCAGGGAGGGCTGCCCTGCCCGTCCGCCCAAGCCGCAACCGGTCAGGGCCAGGAAGCCGCAGAGGATAAGCAACAGTGTGTGCGAAGGCCTTTTCAAGCGTGACGTCCTGTAATCCGATGGGCAATGCATGCCAAAAACAGCGATTTTAGTCGAGCCTGCGTAAAAAACCGCAAAACGACTCGCATCAACAAATGCACTGCATGCCATGCGGATAATTAACTTCCAAGCCTGTAGGTGGTTTTCCTAGGATGAAAGCCGGTCAATCAGGAGCCCAGCCCATGCGCTTGCCATTCGCCACTGCACTGTTCGCCTTGTTCACCAGCTTTGCCGTCCACGCCGAGACCTCTGCCATGGATATCCGATTGCTCGATGCCGCCCAACGTGGCGATGCCACCGCTGTACGCCAATTGCTCGACCAAGGGGCCGCCGTGGATGCCCGCGACAGCCAGGACCGCACGGCCCTTTTGGTCGCCACCCACGCCAACCGTGTGGAGGCGGCAAAGGTACTGATCGAGGCCGGTGCCGACGTCAACGCCAAGGACCACATCCAGGACAGCCCTTACCTGTATGCCGGTGCCCGCGGCCTGAACGACATCCTGCGCCTGACCCTGGATCACGGGGCCGACCTCAAGAGCACCAACCGCTACGGCGGCACGGCATTGATTCCCGCTGCCGAGCGCGGGCATGTCGAGACCGTGCAGATGCTGATCGATGCCGGTGTCGACGTGGACCACCTCAACCGGCTGCACTGGACCGCCCTGCTCGAAGCGGTGATTCTCGGCGACGGCGGACCACGTCATGTGGAGATCGTGCGTCGTCTGCTGGCGGCCGGAGCGGACCCGACGATCGCCGACAAGGATGGCGTGACGGCGCTGGAACATGCGCGCCAGCGTGGTTATCGGGAGATGGTGTCCCTGCTGGATAGATAGTATTCCCCCCGCACCTGGAGCGGGCTTGCCCCGCGAACAAGGGCGAAGCCCTTGCCAGGCGACGGTGATATCTGGTCCGGCCCAATCGCGGGACAAGCCCGGGACGGCTCGCTTGACGTAAACGTCAACCTGCCTTTAGCTTACGGCTATTCACTCTTCCGAGCCCGAGCATGAGCAGCCAGACCTACAGCATCTCCGACCTGTCCCGCGAACTGGACATCACCACCCGTGCGATCCGCTTCTACGAGGAACAAGGCCTGCTCAGCCCTGAGCGCAGAGGGCTGGAGCGCATCTATTCAGCGCGTGACAAGGTCACCCTGAAGCTGATCCTGCGCGGCAAGCGCATCGGTTTTTCCCTGGCCGAGTGTCGCGAGCTGATCGAGCTGTACGACCCCAGCGGCGGCAACCTCAAGCAACTGACCAGCATGCTCGCCAAGATCGCCGAACGTCGTGCCCAGCTGGAACAGCAGATGCTCGACATCCAACAAATGCACCTGGAGCTGGATACCGCCCAGGAGCGCTGTGAACAGGCCCTGGCCGCCACCCTGAACAAACAGAACCACAACAACAGCCATTGATCCGCCACGGGAATCCCACCATGTCATTGCCCCAGAAAGTCCGCCTGGTCGAAGTCGGCCCACGCGACGGCCTGCAGAACGAAGCCCAGCCCATCAGCGTCGCCGACAAGGTTCGCCTGGTGGACGACCTGACCGATGCTGGGTTGTCCTATATCGAAGTGGGCAGTTTCGTCTCGCCCAAGTGGGTGCCGCAGATGGCCGGCTCGGCCGAGGTATTCGCCGCGATCAGGCAGCGTGCAGGGGTGACCTATGCCGCGCTCGCACCCAACCTGCGAGGGTTCGAAGATGCCCTGGCAGCCGGCGTCAAGGAGGTAGCGGTATTTGCGGCCGCCTCCGAGGCGTTCTCCCAACGCAACATCAACTGCTCGATCAGCGACAGCCTCAAGCGCTTCGAGCCGATCATGGACGCAGCGCGCAACCACGGGGTACGCGTGCGCGGCTATGTCTCTTGCGTGCTGGGCTGCCCCTATGAAGGCAAGGTCAGTGCCGAGCAGGTCGCCCCAGTGGCACGAGCACTCCACGAGATGGGCTGCTACGAGGTTTCCCTGGGCGATACCATCGGCACGGGTACCGCTGGCGACACCCGCCGGTTGTTCGAGGTGGTTTCGGCCCAAGTGCCGCGCGAACAGCTGGCCGGGCATTTCCACGATACTTATGGCCAGGCCCTGGCCAATGTCTATGCCAGCCTGCTCGAAGGCATCCAGGTATTCGACAGCTCGGTCGCGGGGCTGGGCGGCTGCCCCTATGCCAAGGGCGCTACCGGCAACATCGCCACCGAGGACGTGGTGTATCTGATGCAGGGCCTTGGCATCGAGACTGGCATCGACCTTGCGCAACTGATCGCTGCCGGGCAGCGTATCAGCACAGTCCTGGGCCGCGACAATGGGTCGCGGGTGGCGCGTGCCCGTAGCGCACAATAGGTCATCGAGGTGTCACATTCGTGTGGGTGAAGTGTTACCTCCCCCACGTTTGCCAGCGAAAAATCGGGTAACAGGGAAACAAATCGGCATATTTTCGGGTGCCCTGATTTTTTCATTTTCGCCTAAGCAATTGATTTTAAAGGGTTTTAAAAAGTTGGCACGCCATCTGCTTTATCTCTGGCATAACAAGAACAAAAACGTGACACCCAATAAAAACAACAGGTAACGGCTCTGACATAACAAGAACAACACGGCAGAGGCGTAGCAAGCAGATTTTTTTGGAGTAAACACGCTTTTCAGGGGTTCGCCCCGCGGTCTGGCACAGAACAATAAAACTACCTTCAGGTAGCGGGCAGCCAGGATCGGATCAGCAATGATGAAGGCAGGTCGGCGCTCAAAAAAATACGTTTGCTCTTGTGCCCCGAGTGGGGGCCACCCGCAGTACAGAGGCGAAGGCTGACAAAAACAACAACAGGCCAGTCTCCAATAATAAAAAAGAGCAAGCAACAACGCTTATGAGGGGAGCTTCGGCTCCCCTCAGTGCTTCCTGTCATCCCCCTCCTGCTTCTCCTCCTCGCCCTCGATCTTCTCCACCAGCACAGGCATGCTGCCCAGCACCAACAGCGCCAGCACCGTGCTGATCACTGCCGTGGCCTCGCGTCCCATGCCAGCGGCGGTACCGATGGCAGCGGTCATCCACAACCCGGCGGCGGTGGTCAGGCCTTTCACATGGCTGGTGTCCGTGCCGTTTCCCTTGAGAATGGTACCGGCACCGAGAAAGCCGATGCCCGCGACGATACCCTGGATCACCCGGCTCAATGCCTGCTCGTCCGCCCCGGCCATGCTAGGCGCCAGCACGAACAGCGCTGCCCCCAGGGAGACCAGCATATGCGTGCGCACGCCGGCCGATTTGCCCTTGTGCTCACGCTCGAAACCCAGCACCGCGCCCAGAAGCGCCGCCATGATCAGGCGCACCAGAACCTGAGTAACCTCGCGCTCATCGGCGATATCCGCGAATTCGGCCTGTATGGCCTGCCATATCGTGTGCCACCAGGGTTCCATGCTATGCCTCCCAGGTTCTGCAACGCCCCAACAGGGGCAGCCCAGCGCAACGCGTGCCAGGCGCCTGCCGCTGCGCTCACAACGATGGACCGTTGCGCCTGCTCGGAGTGCGATCGGCCCCGCCGAGCGGAACGATGCAGCAACCGCGAACCTGGCGCGGTCACAACCGATGACCGCCATAAGAGGAATTCGCCATGCCCATTGAAATCGATGAAACCACCCGCCGCTGCACGCTGATCGGCGAGGACCTGCGCATCGAGGCCGAAGGCCCGGACATCGAGATCATTACCGACGAACAGCTGCGCATGTCCGTGGCGCTGCTCGCCGGCCAACGCGTCCCCATCACCGAGGCCGAAGCCGACGCGCTTACCGTGGCCGGTGCGATAGATAGCCGCAGACACCTGAAGAGCAGTGCGCCAGGCTCCGTTATCTAGGGGCTGTGTGACAATCCACGGCCATCTGATACGGTTTTTATCGCGTTACCTGAGACTGTGCTGAAAACAGCTCACGTCTCATAGTGGGCCCCTATACTGATGTGTCACTGCCTGCCGAGCCACGATGAAACGCTACGAACGATTCGCCGACGACATTGCCGAACTGATCCGCTCCGGCGTGCTCGCCCCCGGCCAGCGGGTACCCTCGGTGCGCTACGCGAGCCAGACCCACGGCGTAAGCCCGTCCACGGTGTTCCAGGCCTACTACCTGCTCGAGCGTCGCGGCTTGATCCGTGCCCGGCCGCGCTCGGGCTATTTCGTCAATGCCCATGCGCCACGCCAGTTCAGCGAGCCCCTGAGTCAGGCATCGGTCAGCGAGTCCACCGATGTGGATGTCAGTGCGTTGGTGTTTTCCATCCTCGACTCGATCAAGGACCCGCACACCGTGCCGTTCGGGTCGGCCTTCCCCAGCCCCGAGCTGTTCCCGCTGCAACGCCTGTCGCGCTCCCTGGCCAGTGCCAGCCGCACCATGGACCCGCACATGGTGGTCACCGACCTGTCACCGGGCAACCCGCAGTTGCGTCGGCAGATCGCCCTGCGCTACATGGTCGGCGGCCTGATGTTACCGATGGAGGAACTACTGATCACCAACGGCGCGCTGGAAGCGCTGAACCTTTGTTTGCAGGCGGTGACCCAGCCCGGCGACCTGGTGGCCATCGAAGCCCCGGCTTTCTATGCCTGCCTGCAGGTCCTGGAACGGCTCAAGCTCAAAGCCGTGGAGATTCCGGTCCATCCACGCGAAGGCATGGACCTGGGAGCGTTGGCACAGACTCTGGACAAACATCCGATCAAGGCCGTGTGGTGCATGACCAACTTCCAGAACCCGGTGGGAGCCAGCATGCCCGAAGCGAAGAAGCAGGCGCTGGTCGACCTGTTGCGCCGCCACCAGGTGCCACTGATCGAGGATGATGTCTACGCCGAACTCTATTACTCGCAGCAAGCGCCCAAGCCGGCCAAGGCGTACGACACCGACGGGCTGGTGATGCATTGCGGCTCATTTTCCAAGAGCCTGGCACCAGGCTACCGCATCGGCTGGGTGGCGGCCGGGCGCTTCGCTCAGAAGATCGAACGGCTCAAGCTGATGACCTCGTTGTGTGCCTCGATGCCGGCCCAGGCGGCCATTGCCGATTACCTGCAGCACGGCGGCTACGACCGGCATTTGCGCAAGCTCCGCTATGCCCTGGAGGGCCAGCAACTGAGCATGCTCGCCGCAATCGCCCGGCACTTCCCGGCCCAGACACGGGTCAGCCACCCCACCGGCGGTTACTTCCTGTGGTTGGAACTGCCCGAGCAGATGGACGCCCTCAAGCTGTTCCACTTGGCCCTGGCCCAGGGCATCAGCATTGCCCCAGGGCCGATCTTCTCGCCGACCCGACGCTTTGGAAATTGCATTCGCCTGAACTATGGCAGCCCTTGGCACGACACGGCAGAACAGGCCATGGAGACGCTGGGGAAAATCATCAGGTCATTCTGACCGACCTGCCAGGACACTAGCGTCCTCCCCCAAGGTCGATGAAGCTGCCCGTCGAATAGGACGCCTTGTCCGACAGCAGCCACATGATCGCCTCGGCCACTTCCTCTGGCCGCCCGCCTCGTCCCATGGGCAGGCCAGGCTCGAGCTTGGCCACGCGGTCCGGGTCACCGCTCAGGGCATGAAAGCCCGTATGGATATACCCAGGGCGTACGCCATTGACCCGTACGCCCTCGCCCGCCACTTCCTTGGCCAGCCCCAGCGTGAAGGTATCCAGCGCGCCCTTGGAGGCCGCATAGTCGACATATTCATTGGGCGAACCCAGACGTGCCGCGACCGACGACACGTTGACGATCGACCCGCCTTGCCCGCCATGGCGCCGAGCCATGCGCAACAGGGCATGCTTGGCGCACAGCATCGGCCCGACCACGTTGGTCTTCATCACCTTGAGCAGGCGGAATTCTGACATTTCCTCGACCCGGCTCTGCTGGCCGATGGTCCCGGCGTTGTTGACCAGCGCGGTAACCGGGCCAAGCTCCTGGTCGACGCGATGGAACAGCTGGGACACTTCGTCCTCGACGCTGGCATCGGCCCTCACGGCGATGGCCGTAGCGCCCAACGCGCGCACTTGGACCAGCACCTGTTCGGCGGCCTGGTCGTCGGCGTGGTAGTTGATGCAGATGCGGTAGCCCTGTTGTGCCGCCAGCAGCGCCGTGGCAGCGCCGATGCCACGGCTGGCACCGGTGATGACGATGACCTTCTCCATGAATCCGCCAATTGCTTTGGGAATGGATTCCCGACAATAGGGGAAAAGGCAATGCTTGTGAATGCCCTTGAGAAGCGCATGGGAAAAGCGGCTGACGCAGGGCCTACGGGAGCGGGCCTACCCGTTCCACACAGTTCGCGCAGCCGTCAATGCCCAGCCGAGGCCGGCGCCGCCTTGGCGGTGAACGGTGGTCGCGCCAGCCATACCAGCAGGATCAGGCCGGCGAACACCCAGGTCATCAAGGTGAAGTAGTCCACCGTCGACATCATGTAGGCCTGGCCATTGAGGATACGCTCCAGTTGCGCATAGCTCTGCGGGTTGGCCCCACCCAGCTGCCCCAGGGCATGCTGGGTGGCCGGGTCGTACTCGCTGATGTGCTCGCTCAGGTAGGCATGGTGCTGCTCGGCGCGACGGATCCATATCCAGGTGGTCAGCGACGCGGCGAAGCTGCCGCCCAAAGTACGCAGGAAGGTCGCAAGCCCCGAGCCGTCGGCGATCTGGTGCGGCGGCAGGTCCGACAGCAGGATGCTCAAGGTCGGCATGAAGAACAGCGCCACGCCGATACCCATGAACAGTTGCACCAGGGCCACGTGCTGGAAGTCCACCTCGTTGGTGAAGCCAGCACGCATGTAGCAGCTGGCACCGATCGCCAGGAAGGCCAGGCCAGCCAGCAGGCGCAGGTCGACCCGATGCGCATACTTGCCGACGAAGGGCGACAGGACCACCGGCAACAGGCCGATCGGCGCCACCGCAAGGCCCGCCCAGGTGGCGGTGTAGCCCATCTGCGTCTGCAACCATTGCGGCAGGATCAGGTTGATGCCGAAGAACCCAGCGTAGCCACCGACCATCACCAAGGTGCCCACGCGAAAGTTGCGGTGCACGAACAGCCGCAGGTTGACCACCGGGTGGCGATCGGTCAGCTCCCAGATCACGAAGATCGCCAGGAATATCACCGAGACCAGGCTGCCCACGATGATGAAAGACGACTCGAACCAGTCCAGGTCGTTGCCCTTGTCCAATACCACCTGCAGGGCGCCAACGCCGATGATCAGCGTCAGCAGGCCAACGTAGTCCATCGGCTGGCGGCTGGTGGTGACCGGCCGCGTACGCATCTGCTGGCGCACCACGGCGGCGGCGAACAGGCCGATAGGCACGTTGATGAAAAAGATCCACGGCCAGCTGTAGCTGTCGGTGATCCAGCCACCGAGGATCGGCCCGGCAATCGGCGCCACCACCGTGACCATGGCCAGCAAGGCCAGCGCCATGCCGCGTTTGGCGGGCGGGTACACGGCGATCAGCAAGGTCTGGGTCATGGGGTACAGCGGGCCCGCGACCACCCCCTGGAGCACACGAAACGCCACCAGCTCCGGCATCGACTGGGCGATACCGCACAGGAATGACGCCAGCACGAACAACAAGGTGGCCCAGATGAACAGCTTCACTTCACCAAAGCGCCGGCTCAGCCAGCCAGTCAGCGGCAAGGCAATGGCGTTGCTCACGGCGAACGAGGTGATCACCCAGGTGCCCTGCTCGTAGCTCACGCCGAGGTTGCCAGAGATGGTCGGCAGGGCCACGTTGGCAATGGTGGTGTCGAGCACCTGCATGAAGGTGGCCAGCGACAGCCCGATGGTGGTCAGCAGCAGGCTCGGCGGAGTGAACTGTGCGGGCGCGTTGTTGCTCATCGCTGGGCCGTCTTGCCGCTGGCGCTGTTTTCGTGGATCAGCCGGGCGATCAGGTCGTCCGCCTCGACGAGCTGGCGGTCATACACTTGGGTGGCATAGCTGGCCTGCTGCGGGGGTTGTTGGGCCAAGGCTGGGCCGCTCTGGTCATGCAGGTCGACCTCGACCACCGTGGACAGGCCGATACGCAGCGGGTGTTGCTTGAGCTGCTCAGGGTTCAGGTGGATACGCACCGGTACCCGCTGGACGATCTTGATCCAGTTGCCGGTGGCATTCTGTGCCGGCAGCAAGGCAAACGCGCTGCCGGTACCGGCACCTAGGCTGTCGACCGTGCCGCTGTACTTCACGTCGCTGCCGTACAGGTCGGCGGAAATCTCCACCGGCTGGCCGATGCGCATGTCGCGCAACTGGGTTTCCTTGAAGTTGGCATCGATCCATACCTGGTCCAGGGGAATCACCGCCATGGTCGCCACACCCGGCTGCAGGCGCTGGCCCAATTGCACGGTACGCTTGGCCACGTAGCCGGTGACCGGCGCCACCAGTGTGGTACGGGCATGGTCGAGGTAGGCCTGACGCAGGTCCGCGGCGGCAGCCATGACTTCAGGGTGGGAAGACACCACGGTGTCGTCGACCAGCGCGGCGCTGGTATTGAGCTGCTGACGAGCGCTGTTCAGGGCACTCTGGGCGACGCTCAGATCGTCCCTGGCATGGGAAATCTCCTCGGCCGCGATCGCCCCGCTGTCGGCCAGCACCTTGCGCCGCCGGTAGTTGTCCTGGGCTTTTTGCAACTCGGCCTGGCGGGTTTGCAATTGCGCCTTGAGGGCATCGACATTGCTATACAGCCCGCGCACCTGGCGCACGGTGCGCGCCAGCTTGGCCTCGGCGGCCTGCAGCGCCACCTCGCTGTCGGCGGGGTCGAAACGCAACAGCACCTGGCCTTCGTGCACCAGATCGCCATCGTCGGCGCCGATGCTGGTAACGGTCCCAGTCACCAGCGGCGTGATTTCCACCACGTTGCCGTTGACGTAGGCGTCGTCGGTGCTTTCATGCCAGCGCCCGACCAGGGCATACCATGCCCAGGTAGCGGCGCCTGCCAGAATCAGCACCAGTAGCAGGCCCAGCAGCCAGGCCTTACGCTTGTGCGTGTTGTCCGGCGCAGGTGCTGGGGTGGAAGTATCAGCGGAAGAGGCCATGACAATAACCTTGGAAAGAGTCGTTACAGGGTCAACGGTCGCCGAAACGGCGAATCGTCAGGGGGTCGCCGGCGCTCAGCAGCACCTTGGCCAGCAGGCCTTCGAGGGTCTTGAGCTCCTCAGGCTGCAATGCGCCGACCAGCTCGTTCATTGCCGCCGCTCCGATCTCCGGCAGCCGGTCGGCCAGGCGCTGGCCATCGTCGGTCAACGCCAGGCGGACCTGGCGGCGGTCCTCGGGGCAACGGTTGCGCAGGATGAGGCCCTTCTGCTCGAGACGATCGAGCATGCGCGTCATCGAACCGCTGTCCAGGCCGAGGTAGCGGCACAGTTCGGCTGGGGTATCCACCTCGTACTGGGTGACGATGATCAGCACCTTGAACTGCGCGGCGGTGACGCCGTCTGCTTCCAGGTGCCAATCGAGGATGCGGTCCTTGAGCAACGCGGCGCGGCCCAGGAGCATGCCGATGGTGCAGGTCTGGAAGTTTTCCGGAGAGAAATGAGACATGGCGCAGGCCCGAGCAATATGTGTAGAAATATTACTGCCTAGGCAGTGAATGTCAAAGCCTTGATTAGCGTGCTATGTAAATTTTCGTCAATACGCTGTATCAATCCGCCGGAATCGCGATGAAAAAACGGGCATCTGATAGTCGTTTGCCATTATCTCGGTTCTCGACACTCCCCGGTCGAGGGTAGAATGCGCAAAACCGGGAGCCGCAATGAACCACGATCGCTTGACCCCCAACCCCGACGATGCCCTCGCCGACGCAGCCGCACACTGGTGCATGCGGCTGCATGCCGACGACTGCACGGCAGCCGAGCGCGAGGCATTCCAGCGCTGGCTGGCGGCCGATCCGCGGCATCGGGAGGAGTACCTGGCGATGCAGGACATCTGGCACACCGCCGAGCTCTTGCCCGCTACCGCCACGGTGGTGGACTTCAACCCGGGTGCCCGGCCTGTGGTGCGCCAGCGCTCCTGGCGCCCGCTGGCCTCGGCCGCAGCGGTGTTTCTGCTCGCCCTGCCCCTGGCTGGCTGGGTCGGCTGGGAACAAGGCTGGTTGCCTAGCCGCTACCAGCACTTCGAAAGCGATGGCCGGCTACAGCAAGTGACCCTGAGCGACGGCAGCGTGGTCGAGCTCAACCTGCACACCGAGTTGCGCTACCTGAACTATAAGAACCGGCGTCAGGTCACCTTGGTCAAGGGCGAGGCGTTCTTCAAGGTCAAGCACGACAGCCGTCACCCGTTCATCGTCCGGGCAGGCAGCGGCCAGACCCGGGTCACCGGGACCCAGTTCAATGTCTGGAAACATGAAGATCAGGTCAAGGTGACGCTGGTGGAAGGCTCGGTGCTGGTCACCAGCCATGGCGCCGATGACGGCTACCGCCTTGGCCCTGGCATGCAGGCCAGCTACCGCACCGGCGACTTCGAGCCTGCACTGGCGCAAAGCGACGAGGCTGGCAACAGCCTGGCCTGGCGCAGCGGCAAGTTGATCCTGGACAACCTTACCTTGGCCGAAGCCCTGCCGGTGATCAACCGCTACCTGGACAACCCCTTGCGCCTGGCTGACGAAGGCACGGGCAAGATCCGCATCAGCGGGGTGTACAGCATCGACGAGGTGGAACGCCTGGTGGACAACCTGCCCAAAGTGCTGCCGGTCTATCTGACGCGTAGCCAGGATGGCAGCATCGTGCTCAATCGCATCTCGCCACCGCCCAGCCGTGGCTGAGCAGCGCAAACCGATCCAGAAACCGTAGAGCTTCACACTCCGCAAGACAATTGCCCATCAGGCCCTGTGGGAGATAACCCAGCCCTTCGGGCTGCGCTGTCGCACAAAGGACAAGCGGCTAGCGCCGCCCCCCTGTGGTAGCGGGCTTGTCCCGCGATTGGGCCGGGCCCGATATCACCGTCGCCTGGCAAGGGCTTCGCCCTTGATCGCGGGCAAGCCCGCTCCCACAAGGCCTGCGCTGTCTTCAGAGATACCGCCGTACCTGTGGGAGCTGGCTTGCCAGCGATAGGTCCGGGGCAAGCAACTCAAGACAGCTGGCTGCCACAAGGGGCGAGCTAGCTATCAGCCGCGGGCTCAGAGCACCATCGCCGCCAACCAGCCAAACGCCAGCAGCGGCAGATTGTAGTGGATGAAGGTCGGTACCACGGTGTCCCAGATATGGTGATGCTGGCCATCCACGTTCAGCCCTGACGTCGGGCCGAGGGTGGAGTCCGATGCAGGCGAGCCGGCATCGCCCAACGCTCCGGCGGTGCCCACGATGCACACGGTGGCCAGCGGGTCGAAGCCCAGTTGCACGCACAGCGGCACGAAGATCGCCGCCAGGATCGGCACGGTGGAGAACGACGAGCCGATGCCCATGGTCACCAGCAGCCCTACCAGCAACATGAGCAAGGCGCCGACAGCCTTGCTGTGGTCGATCCACTGTGCCGAAGCCTCGACCAGGCCGTTCACTTCACCCGTGGCCTTCATCACCTCGGCGAAGCCAGAAGCGGCGATCATGATGAAACCGATCATGGCCATCATCTTCATGCCTTCGGTGAACAGGTCGTCGGTGTCTTTCCAGCGCACGATGCCCGACAGCGAGAAGATCAGAAAGCCCACCATGGCCCCGATGATCATCGAGTCCAGCCACAGCTGGATGATGAACGCCGCAGCGATCGCGGCACCGGCCACCAGCAGGGTCAAGGGGTTGTAGCGCACGCTGACCTGCTCGACCTGTTCGATGCGGCCCAGGTCGTAGTCGCGCTTCTTGCGGTAGCTGACGAACACGGCCAGCAACAAGCCGGCGAGCATGCCCGCTGCCGGAATGGCCATGGCATGGGTGACGTTGACGCCACTGACGTCCACACCCGCACGCGCAACGTTGGCCAGCAGGATCTCGTTGAGGAAGATATTGCCAAATCCCACCGGCAGGAACATGTACGGGGTGATCAAGCCGAAGGTGATCACGCAGGCGATCAGCCGCCGGTCGATGCGCAGGCGGGTCAGCACGTACAGCAGCGGCGGTACCAACAGCGGGATGAAGGCGATATGGATGGGCAGGATGTTCTGCGAGCAGACAGCCACCACCAGCATCAGGCCGACCAGCACCCACTTGAGCGCACCATTGTCGGCATGCCCTTGCCGATCGACCATCGCCAAGGCGCGGTCGGCCAGGGCATGGGCCAGGCCTGACTTGGCAATAGCGACGGCAAAGGCGCCGAGCAGCGCGTAGGACAGCGCCACCGTGGCACCACCGCCCAAGCCACTGTTGAAGGCCTTCAGCGTACCTTCGGTACCCAGGCCGCCGACCAGGCCACCGGTCAGGGCACCGACGATCAGGGCGATGACCACATGCACGCGGGACAGGCTCAAGACAAGCATGACACCGACCGCGGCAATGACTGCATTCATGGTGTGGTTTACCTCGTTACGACAGACGAAAAGCGAGTGCGCCGGCGACAGGCTGCCTGCGGGCAGTGGCCGGGCCAGGGGATGTTGTTATGAAGGGCGCACACTCTGAAGCACACCTGGGCGCTTGTCAAAGCGGTCAAACCCGCGACGCGTGTCAGAAGCGCCTGAAAATACAGTTTTTTTATTGAATGCTTGGATAAAGAAAGGGATCGATTCGCCGACATAAAGGGCAGCCCCAGGCCCTGCTGCCGATCGGCCGGGCTGCTGTGCGGTCATCTCGGGACAAGCCCGCTCCTAGGCCTGCGATGGAAGGGTCACAGCAGCCACGACAAGACCGGCTGGCATAGGCCAAGACCTCTTACAAGGGATCCCCAAATGCCTTTGCGTCAACTTTCCATCCAGTGGAAGATCACTCTGTTGGCCGGCTTGTGCCTGGCGACCATCGTCACGGTGCTGATCGGTCTGTCGTTGTACCGCATGGATCACAGTTCGGACCTGGTCAAGGCCAGCAGCATGCAGATGCTCACCGAGTCGGCCCAGGCGCGCATCGAGTCCCAGGGCGAGGTGCAGGCCCTGGATATCCGCCGCCAGTTCATGGATGCCTACCAGTACGGCGCCGGTTTCGCCCGCCAGGTATTGTTCCTGCGTGAACAGGCCGAAAAACGCTTTCTCGACGCCTATGACCTGCGCGAGGACATGACCCGGCAGGTGCGCGCTGCGCTGCAGGCCAACCCGGACCTGCTCGGCCTGTCGCTGGTCTTCGAGCCTAACGCGCTGGATGGCAAGGACAGCCTGTTCAACGGCCAGGCCGAGCTGGGCAGTAACGAAACCGGGCGCTTTGCCTTGTACTGGTCGCAGCCGCGCGCCGGTCAGCTGACGTCCATGGCGTTGCCGGAACAGGACATGGCCAACACCGAGGTCGGCCCCAGCGGCGAGCCGGCCAACACGTGGTGGGTATGCCCGCGTAGCACCCGCAAGGTGTGCGTGAGCGAGCCGTACTTCTATACCATCGATGGCCAGCAGGTGCTGATGACCAGCATCGTGTTCCCGTTGATCGTGGCAGACAAAGTCATCGCCACCCTGTCCATCGACATCAACCTCAACAGCCTTCAAGCCCTGAGCGAGCGCGCCAGCCGTAGTCTCTACGAAGGCCGTACCACGGTCGGCATTCTCAGCCCCGCTGGCCTTCTGGCCGGCTACAGCGCCGACGCCGGCAAGCTGGCCCAGCGCCTGGACCAGGTCGACCCGGCCCAGGGCGGTGAACTGGTGCGCAAGCTGCCAGGCGGCAAGCTGCAGGTCATGCACCACGAACAGCGCCTGAAGGTGCTGGCTGCCTTCGAGCCGATCCCGGGCGGCAAGCCCTGGGGGGTGCTGCTGGATGTGCCGCAGAGCGCCCTGACCGGCCCGGCCGAAGCGCTCAAACAGGAACTCGATGCCCTCAATACCAGCGGCACCTTGCTCGAGCTAGGCCTTGGTTTGGCCGTGGCGATCGTGGGGCTGTTGCTGGTATGGCTGATGGCCCGCGGTGTCACCCGGCCGATTCTTGGTGTTGCCGCCATGCTCAAGGACATCGCCAGCGGCGAAGGCGACCTGACCCGCCGCCTGGCCTACGACAAGCGCGACGAGCTGGGTGAGTTGGCCGGCTGGTTCAACCGCTTCCTCGATAAGCTGCAACCGACCATCGCTGAGGTCAAACGCTCGGTGCAGGCCGCCCGAGGCACGGCCGACCAGTCCGCGTCCATCGCCGCCCAGACCAGCGCCGGCATGGAACAGCAGTACCGCCAGGTCGACCAGGTAGCCACCGCCTCCCATGAAATGAGCGCCACCGCCCAGGACGTAGCGCGTAGCGCCGCCCAGGCCGCCCAAGCCGCGCGAGAGGCCGACCAGGCTACCCGCGAAGGCCTGGCGGTGATCGACCGCACCACCACCCGCATCGATGCGCTGGCCGCCGACATGAGCGGCGCCATGGCCCAGGTCGAAGGCCTGGCCCAGAACAGCGAGAAGATCGGCTCGGTGCTGGAGGTGATTCGCTCGATAGCCGAGCAGACCAACCTGCTGGCCCTCAATGCTGCCATCGAGGCCGCCCGGGCCGGTGAGGCCGGGCGCGGCTTTGCGGTGGTCGCCGACGAGGTACGCAACCTGGCCCGGCGCACCCAGGAGTCGGTGGAAGAGACCCGCCAGGTGATCGAGGCACTGCAGGCCGGTACCCAGGAAGTGGTCGGCGCCATGGACAACAGCCACCGCCAGGCCCAAGGCGGCGTCGAGCAGGTCGGGCAGGCAGTCACCGCACTGCAACGCATCGGCCAGGCAGTGACCGTCATTACCGACATGAACCTGCAGATCGCCTCGGCCGCCGAAGAGCAGAGCGCGGTAGCCGAAGAGATCAACCACAATGTCGCGACCATTCGCGATGTCACCGAATCGCTGTCGGGCCAGGCCAACGAGTCGGCACGTGTCAGCCAGTCGCTCAATGATCTAGCCAACCAGCAACAGGGGCTGATGGACCAGTTCCGCGTCTGAGTGCTCATTCAGCCTTCTTCAGCAACGGTTGTCCTGCTATCGGGGCGCAAAGCGCCCCAACCTTTTACAGCTCATCGGGTGCCGAGTAGAACCGCCCTCCCCTCAGCATCCAACCGCACCAAGGCTCCATGCACATTGAGCCGCGCCAGCCAAGGTGTCGAACCTTCGTCGTCTACACTTGCCCCAACCCAAGGACTGGCAACCTAGAGGCAAACATGAAGAAGATTCCTGCGCTGCTGGCCGGCCTGTTACTCACTTTCGGCCTGACCAGCACCGACAGTGCCGCAGCCGACGAACGCACGCCCATCCACTTCGGCGCCATAGGCTGGGAAAGTGGCGCGTTGACCACCGAGATCCTGCGGCTGATCGTCGAGCACGGTTACGGCTACCCCACCGATACGTTGCCGGGCAGCACCGTCAGCATGGAGGTTGCCCTGGCACGCAACGACCTGCAGGTGATCGCCGAGGAATGGGCCGGGCGCAGCCCTGCCTGGGTCAAGGCCGAGCAAGCGGGCCAGGTATTCGCCCTCGGCGACACGGTAAAAAATGCCGAGGAAGGCTGGTGGGTGCCGGCCTATGTGATCAAGGGCGACCCAGAGCGCAACCTGGCTCCGCTGGCCCCAGACCTGCGTACCGTCGAGGACCTCAAGCGCTACCCGCAGGTATTTCGTGATCCCGAAACTCCGGGCAAAGGCCGCTTCCTCAACAGCCCCAGCGGCTGGACGTCCGAGACGGTCAACAGCCAGAAGCTCAAGGCCTATGGCCTCGACACCCTCTATAACAACTTTCGCAGCGGCTCGGGCGCGGCCCTGGATGCGGAGATCGGCTCGGCGATCCGGCGCGGCCAGCCGGTGCTGTTCTATTACTGGAGCCCGACGCCGCTGATGGGGCGCTACGACCTGGTCCGCCTGGAGGAGCCGCCTTTCGACGCCGCGGCCTGGGCCACGCTGACCGATGCCAAGCACCCGGCGCCCAAGGGCAGCCGCTCATTGCCGGCGAAGCTGTCGGTCGGCGTGTCGGCGCCCTTCCGCCAGCAATACCCGGACCTGGTCGCGGTATTCGAGAAGGTCGACCTGCCGATCGAGCGCCTGAACAAGGCCCTGGCGCGGATGAGCGAAACCCGCCAGCCGCCGCGTGACGCGGCCCTGTCGTTCCTGCGAGACAACCCGGCGGTGTGGAAGGCCTGGCTGCCTGCCGAGGCCGCAGCGAAGGTCGAGGGCGCGCTGTGAGCGCAGGCTTTCCCGAAGCGCTGCAATTTTCTTTCGCCGAATGGGTCAACCGCTTGGTCGATTGGCTGGTGCTGCATTACGGCAACCAGCTGCGTCACCTCTCGGACCACCTATTGCAGGTGCTGGTAGGCCTGGAGAACGGCTTGCGCCTGCTGCCGTGGTGGCTGTTGCTGCTGATGGTGGGCCTGCTCGCCTGGCATGCCAGCCGTAGCCTGGTGCGAGCGGTGGTGCTGTGCGCCTTGCTGGCCCTGATCGGCATGCTCGGGCTTTGGGACAAGCTGCTGCAGACGCTGGCTCTGGTACTGGTCAGCACGGGCCTGTGTGTACTGGTGGGCGTGCCGCTGGGAATCGTCCTGGCGACGCGGCCACTGGCTCGACGCCTGCTGTTGCCGGTGCTCGACGTGATGCAGACCCTGCCGGCATTCGTCTACCTGATCCCGGTGCTGATGCTGTTCGGCCTGGGCAAGGTGCCCGCCGTGTTCGCCACCCTGGTGTATGCCTTGCCGCCCTTGGTGCGCCTGACCCAGCTGGGCCTGGCGCAGATCGACCCCTCGTTGCTGCAGGCCGCCCATGGCCTGGGTGCCAACCGCTGGCAGCGACTGCGACGCATTGCCCTGCCCCTGGCCTTGCCGAGCATCATGGCTGGGCTGAACCAGTCGGTGATGATGGCACTGTCGATGGTGGTGGTAGCCTCGATGATCGGAGCCCGGGGGTTGGGCGAAGATGTGTTGGCCGGCATCCAGACGCTGAATGTCGGCCAAGGGGTCGAGGCCGGGCTGGCGATCGTCGCACTGGCGATGGTCATCGACCGGATCAGCCAGGCGTATGGGCAACCGAGGCGTTCCTGAACCCTCGCCGGCAAGCCCCCACCAGCCCTGAGGAAGATCGCCCAGCCCTTCGGGCTGCACTGGCTTCAGAAATGTAGACGCGCTGTGGGAGCGGCGGTGCGGCGGTCCGACTTGCCTCGCGATCAAGGGCGAAGCCCTTGCCATACCGCCGCTGCTCCCCCAAAAGCCCCATCAACGCTTCATGCAGCGCTGGTAGCGCTCGTCCACCCTGCCCGCAAACCATGCAGTGGTCAGCTTGCGGGTAATCTTCGGGCTTTTGAGTTCGATCCCCGGCAACACGGCCCGCGGCACGGGCTTGCCGGCCGCGGCATCGGCGAGGGCGAACACGCCTTCGTACAGCTCGGTGTCCTCGAACGCGAGGCTATCGCCCTTCTCCAGCTGGCTGCGGATCTGCGTGTTGCGCAATCCAAGCTTGACCCCAAGCTTGCGTGCGGCCCGTTCGGTGCTGCCGGGCATGATCGAGCCTGGCGCGATCAAATCGCCATCGAGCGCCAGCCGCTCCCCGGTCGCAAGGCTCAGGGCTGCCTGGAACGCGGCATTGCGGCTGGCGTACCAGCCGGCATTGAAGTCGGCGAAGCGATATATCTGGCGTTGATAATGGCTGGGGTAGCCCAGCAGGTGGGCAATGCCGAAGTACATCCCACCGCGGCGGGTGAACACTTCCTGACGGATCGTCCCCTGGTGGTTGTAGGGGTAGTCCCTGGCATTGCGCTCGGCGAAATCGATGCTCACCTGCATCGGCCCGCCCGTGCGCACCGGGTTGAGCCCACCGAGCAGCGTCCGCCCCAGGGGTAGGCCCGATATGAAGTCGTCGAACAGGCCGCTCAGTTGCTTCTCGCTGCGCACGGCCAGCAACCGTTGCTGGTAGGTCTGGCCATTGGGCGATGGCGTCTTCAACGCGCCATCGACCAGCAGCTTGGGAATGTGCAGGCGCGCGGCGCGGCGGTCGATCTCCTCCCGGGCGATGCGGCCCAGGTTCGGCACCTGGGGGTCTGCGTTGAACGTCGACTCCTGCTCGGTGACGGCCAACACAGCGCACAGGTTGCTCCTGCTGGGGGCGATGCGCTGGGAGGTGAACGCGACCTGGATGTCTCGTGCCCAACCGTCTCGGTCCCGGGTCGAGGCCGGCAGCAGGCGCTTGACTTGGGCCTGGACCTTGGCCGGGTCGACCTCGGGCGCTTGCGGCGAGGTAGCGCAGCCTTGCAGCAGCACGAGGATGGCCAGCCCGCAGGCCAGCCGCCAGTCGATCATTCCCTTCAAGGCTGCTCGCCCACCAGGTAGGTCTTGCTGATATGACGGAACAAGGGGTGGGCGGCGCTGCCCATCAATTCGAACAGCACCATCTCACGCGTGACCACACAGGCCCCGGCATCGCGCATACGCGCCAGACCGGCCGCCTTGCTGGCCGGGGTACGGCTGTCGCAGACATCCTCGACCACGAACACCTGCTTGCCCAAGGCCAACAGGCCGAGCACGGTCTGCAATACGCAGACGTGAGTCTCCATACCGCAGACGATCACTTGCTCACGCGCCATCAGGCTGGCCGGCAAGCACTGCGCGGCCACGCAGGAAAAATGCTGCTTCTCCACTACTTCGGCTGCCGGCGCCGCTGCCAGCAACTCGGCCAGGGTGTGCCCGAGGCCCTTGGGGTACTGCTCGGAGATCACCGTGGGCACTTCCAGCTCGGCGGTCGCCGCCAATAGCCAATGGGCTCGCGCCCGAGTGCCTTCGGAGTCGCTCATGACGCCTATGAGTTTTTCCTGGATATCGACGACCAGCAGCGTGGCCTTGTGAGGATCGATCAGCATTGACTGCCCCTTGCCTGGGAAAGTAGCGGCCTGCCGTAGGCCACGAAGGCTACTAGGCTGGCCGAGGCAAGGGGGTGGCGTCAATCATGCACAACGCCGATGGGCATCGAGGGCGCTGGCCAGCACCGCCAATACACGGTCTTCATGCTCGTGGATGAAGAAATGCCCGCCGGGGAATACCTCCAGGGAAAAATCGCCCACCGTCTCCTGGCGCCAGGCCAGCAACTGCTCTTGGCTGGCCCGGTCGTCCTCGCCGCCGAGCACATGCAACGGGCAGCGTAGCAAAGGGCGGCAGCGGTAGGCGTATCGGCCACATAGCAGGAAGTCGGCGCGCAGCACCGGCAAGGTCAGGTTCATCAGTTCCTGGTTGGCCAGCACCTCCTCCGGGGTGCCCTGCAAGTCACGCAGCTCTGCGATCAGGACGTGATCGGGCTTGGGCTCGCGCCATTGGCCGGCGTCATAGTCTTCCCGACGGGTCGGCGCCGCGGTGCCACAGGCGAACAGCGCCAGCGGCGGTGGGCAGCCCAGTGCCTGCAGTTCATGGGCGAGCTCGAAGGCCAGCAACGCGCCTAGGCTATGGCCGAGCAAGGCATAAGGCATATTGGCGTGCAAACGCTGTTCGGCGGCCAGCTGCCGGGCCAGGGCCTGCATGTCGGTCTGCAGCGGCTCGCCCAGACGCGCACCACGCCCGGGCAGCTCCACCGGGCACACCCGCAGCCAGGCCGGCACCTTGCGGCGCCAGCGGCTGTACACCATGGCGCTGGCGCCGGAATAAGGCAGGCACAACAGGTTCACTACGGTCACCGCCAACGCCTCATTGCGCCTGGGCTTGCGCCATTTTCTGACGCAGGCTCAGCGGGCGCATGTCGGTCCAGACTTCATCGATATAGGCCAAGCATTCCTGCTTGAAACCGCTCTTGCCCACCGCGCGCCAGCCGTTGGGAATGGCCTTGTAGTCCGGCCAGATGGAATACTGCTCTTCGTGGTTGACCACTACCTGGAACACGATATCGTCGCGGTCGAATACGGACGTCATTGCCTGTCTCCTTGAATGATGAAAGCCGGTGCGCGGCGCGCAGGGCGGCTTCCCATCAAACGAAGGGCGAGCGGGAAAAATTAATCGCCTGACTTTGCAAGCGGCGCCGATGGTGGCATATATCGAGCTCCCCTTCATGGAGCGTTTTCTCATGCTCGGCGTAACCGACTACGGCGCATTCGTCATTGCCTTCCTTATCTTGTTGGCCATCCCAGGGCCTGGCAACTTCGCACTGATCACGGCCACCGGCAAAGGCGGTATCAAGGCAGGCCTGGCCGCGACCTGTGGGGTGATCCTAGGCGACCAGGTGCTGATGTGGTTGGCGGTGGCCGGAGTCGCCACGCTGCTGGCCGCCTACCCTGCCGCTTTCCATGTGGTGCAATGGGCCGGTGCGGCGTACCTGGCCTGGCTTGGCCTACGCATGGTGTTGAGCAAGCCTGACGCAGCCCCGCGGGAAAGTCGCATGGCCAATGGGCATTACCTGCGCCAGACGATGATGATCACCTTGCTCAACCCCAAGGCGATCATGTTCTACATGGCGTTCTTTCCACTGTTCGTCGACCCGGTACGCCACCAGGGCGTGGTCACCTTCGCCTTCATGGCGGTGACCGTGGCGGCGCTGACCTTTCTCTATGGCCTGGTTGCGGTGGTGCTGACCCACCACCTGGCCGAGCGCATGCGCGCCAACCCACGCGTCAGCAACCTGCTCGAGCGCCTGGCGGGCGCCTGCCTGGTCGGGTTCGGCATCAAGCTGGCGGCGATGCGCTGAAGCTCAGGCGTCACGCAACAGGTCGTGGGCATCGAGCAGGCGGAAGGCAACCTGCGGGTTGCGCTCCAGCCCACGACGAATGGCAGCAGGGATCGACTGACGCGTCTTGCGGCACAGCCCCGGCTGCTCGTCCAGTTCGATGACGATGCCACGCATGGTGCGCACCTCGTTGTAGCCCGGAGCGATATGCACGCGGATGCCCAGTTGCTCATACAAGCGCACCTGCAGGCGCTGCAGGTCTTCCAGGTCCTTGAGATTCTCCAGGCGCTCAAGCAAGCGTTTTTCCTCCTGGCGGGTCAGCAACAGGATACGTTGCGCCTGGGGCGGCCCTTCGTGCAGCCGTTCGCGCCCGCAATCGCAGGCGCCCGGCGGGCAGGGTTGGCGAAGGGGAAACTCGGTGGTGGTCATTGAGCAAGCATAGATCTTTCCCTGTCCAAGTTCATGGGGCAGGGATCGCCTGGATGAAAACGCCAATGACGTGCCGCACTTTTCCGGCAGGCGGTGGTCTACCCCCTCTTTTGCCGAGTTGCAATCGATTGCCGGCCGTTATTCGCAATGCACAAGGCGGGGCCAAAAGCCCTGCGCTTGTGTAGGATGAGCAGCGCAACCTAGGCGCTGCCAGTTCATAGGGAGATCTTCATGCGCGTCCTGTCATCCGTTGCCCGTCTTGCCGTCCTGTCGCTGGGTCTGATGGCGTGCGCCAATGCCCTGGCCTTCAGTGGCGAAGAAGGGCAACTGATCGAGTCGATCAACGCCTACCGCAGCCAGGCCCAGCGTTGCGGCGGCGAGGCTTCGCTGGAGTTGCCTCCCCTCAACAGCGACACTCGCCTGGCCTTATCGCCCGAAGGCACCCGTGACTTGCAACAAGCCATGACCCGCGCCGCCTACCCGATGGTCAACGTACAAGCCATCAGCCTGTCTGGCCCGCGCGATGCCCAGGCCGCGATGCACGCCATCGAAGAAAGCTTCTGCCAGGTGGTGCTCGACCCGCAGTTCGTCGATATCGGAGTCAGCCAGGAGGGCCGCGACTGGCGTATCGTCCTGGCCCGTCCGCTGCTCAGCGGGCGCTTGGGCGACTGGCAGGCCGAAGGCCAGAAGCTGCTGCAGGAAATCAATGCCGCACGCAAGGTACCGCGCCAGTGTGGCGGCCAACCCTTCGCAGCAGCGCCGGCGTTAGGCTGGAACACCACCCTCGCAGGGGTTGCCGCCAACCATACCCGAGCGATGGCCAACCAGAACTTCTTCGACCACCTGGACCGCGACGGCCGCACCCCAGGCGACCGCGCGGAGCTTGCGGGCTACCTGTACCAACAGATCGGTGAAACCATCGCCGCCGGGCGCGATACACCGCGCAAGGTGGTCGATGGCTGGCTGGCAAGCCCCGGCCATTGCGCCATCGTGATGAACCCTGATTTTCGCGAATTGGGTGCGGCCTATGCCGTGGACCCCAAGAGCGATGCCGGCATCTACTGGACCGGTGTGTTCGCCTCGCCGCAATGACTTTTGCGGACATTATGAAGCCTGTAGGCGCGCCGCCCGCGCGGCGCGCGATCTCACTGGCCCCGCAGCTGCTGCGGCGCACCCTCTCGCAACGCCAACGCCGTACAACCAAACCGCCGCCGCACGCATTTGCCCAGGTAGCTGGCATCCCCGAGACCCACTTCATCGGCGATCTGCGCCAGGCTATGGCTTGAATTGACCAAGCGCCAGCGCGCCTGCTGCAGTCGCATTTCCTGCCACCAGGCCTTGGCACTCATGCCGTGGCTGGCCAGGAACTGGCGGTCCAACTGGCGGCGACTGATGCCCAGCTCGGCTGCCAGCTGTTCGACCGACAGCGCCGCCGCCAGGTGATGACGCATCAGCGCGGTGGCACGCTGGACCTGACGTCCCTGCCCTGCCCCGGCTTCCAGGGAGCGCAGTGCATGGCGGCTGTCGCGGGTCTCGTCCACCAGCATGTCGGCCAACCCCTTGAGCGCCCGGGCCCGGCCACAGGCCCGTGACAACAGCTCTACCGCCAGGTCGATGGCCGCAGTGCCCCCGGCACAGCTGATACGCGTACCATCGAAACAGTACAGCTGCTCGCGCTGCACCTGCAGATGGGGGAACGAGGCACGAAACTCGGCCTCGTGCCGCCAATGCACCACCACCTTGTGGCCATCGAGCAGGCCGCAGGCGGCCAGTAGAAACGCCGCGTTATCAATACATACCAGCTTCACTCCGGCTCGCACGGCACGCTTGAGCAGTGCCCGGTAACGCGGCGCCAGGGCGGCCGTTGCAGCGGCGCTGCGTCCGCCGAACAAGACCAGGTATTCATAACCTTTGAAGTCTGCTTGCTCGGCGGTAACGTCCACCTGAACCACCGCACCGCTGCTTGAAGGCACGGGCTGCGCATCCAAGCCCAGCAATGCCCAGTTGCAATAACGCTGGCGGCTGTAATCCTCATCGTCGGCGCTGAAGCGCAGCTTGTCGAGGAACGCGCCGAACGGCAACAGAGCAAATTCCGGCAAGGGAAGGATCAACAGGCGAACATCGGGGGTCATTAAAGCGTGTCCAGAAACCTCCATAGAATGTCCGAATATTACCCTCCAAACAGCGTTTCGTGCCCTAGACTGGCGTCCTTTCTTTAGCCAAAGGCACTGTTCATGGCATTGGATACCTGGCTTCTCTATTTGCTGGCCAGCATCGGCCTGTCGTTGACCCCCGGTCCGAATAGCCTGCTGGCCCTGAGCCATGGCGCACTCTACGGCGCCCGTCGCACGTTGTTCACCATCGTAGGTGGTGTGTTCGGCTTCAGTGCCCTGATCGCCCTGGCCATGTTCGGCCTGAGCGCCTTGCTCCACACCTCGGCCTCGTTGTTGCAGATACTCAAGTGGGTCGGTGGGGCCTACCTGCTGTGGCTGGGCATTCAACTCTGGCGCAGCCCGGCAATGCGCCTGGAACTGGCCGAAGGCGCCACCAACCTGGGCAACGGTAGCTTGTTCCGCCAAGGCTTCCTGTCGGCCATGGCCAACCCCAAGGTACTGCTGTTCTACGGCGCATTCCTGCCGCAATTCATCGACCCCCAGCGCGGCCTGGCGATGCAGTTCGTGATCATGGCCGCGACGTTCGCCAGCGTGGAATTTTTCGTCGAATACCTGCTGGCACGCCTGGCCTTTCGCATCCGCCCCTGGCTGGCCAAGGGTGGGCGTGGCTTCAACCGCAGCTGCGGGGCCTTGTTCGCACTCATCGGTCTGGCCTTGCCGTTGGGGCGCTGAGCCAAACGACAGGGTGGCCACATCATCATCAGCTTTTAGCTACAGGGCTTTCAGCTACATAGTCGGGCATCGTCAGGTAATGGCTGTAGCGTTGGCAAGACACGCGCTCGACACTGGGCTCCGACGCGGTTGATCTTCAACCGGCCCTAGAAACTGACGAGACCTCACGATGCGCCCTCTGGTCTATATCCTTGGCGGGCTGGCCCTTAGCAGCCCGTTACACGCCGCCAACACCCCACTCGGCCCCACCCGCCAGCCAGCATTCGCCGAAGCGCCTATGGAGGACCTGAGCCAACGGGGCGCCAAGGCCGCCAGCGAATTGAATACCTGGTTCAACGCAACGCCCGATAACTGCGGCGGCCCGGACAAACCCGCGCACTTGTGCAGCGGCCTGATGCTACGGGCAACCGATACCAACCCGGATTTCCTGCCGTGGGACCCAAGCCCCGGGGCTATCGCACTGGGCGGCGTGTCCTTCTCTTGGCTAAGGCGCGACCATACATTCGCCAGGACCTGGGAAAATTGGAACGGCTTCATCTTCTACCCCGGCCACGCCACTCCGCCGGGCAGGCTCGACAACATCAAAGTGCTCTGCTCGTTCCCGATCAACGCCAACACTTGGCAACGCCCCGACCTGCAAGGCTGCGGCCCGATGGCGGAGGTACCCGAGCTGACCGATACCTGCCAGAACCTCAACATCCACACCGCGTCCGACTGGTTGAGCAAATATTCCAGGACTGCGACCACCAACAAGGTTTGTGGCTGGGACATTCGCGAAGGACGCGAAGCCACCGCCGCCTGGTTCAAGTCATCCATCGACGCACACCAGGGCCTGACAGGGCTTGCCTGGGAAACCTTCGACGAGCTGATGCTTTCCACCTGGCGAACCGGCGATGGCGCCCAACTCCCGTTGCATTCGTTCTTCTATCCGGCGCGAAACCTGGAATCCAGAGCAAAGGCACGCATCGACCAGGCGCGCTATTTCGAACAGTACGGTCAGACACTGCCACTCATACGCTTGGCATTCCCACGGGACCGACACGCAACCACCGTCATCAGCTTCCTCGAGACTGATCAGGCGGTAGGCCTGACGGCACCTCGCTTGGAAGTGGATTTCGAAGACATGCCCACCGGACAACCCGCAGACCTGGTTTCAGGCGGCATGGGCTTCACTGCCAGCGCCTCCGAATTCATCGAGATTCAGGATACGAACCTCGGTACCTCCCTGGTCACCGGTAAATACCTGGTCGTAGACAACCTGCTGGATTTCCCTGTGGACCCGAACGGCAATGATACTGGCACGCGAACGGTTGAGTTTTCCTGGGGTTGCAACAGCTATTGCAGCGTCACCGAACTCGACGGCCATGAGACGGTGCTGGTGGACTCCGAAGCGGTAGGACCTATGCACTTCGGGCGCCACACCATGACCGTTACGCCCCCCGCAGTGATTCGCTTGATGAGCAACATGGAGGATGGCTCACGCATTGTGCTCGACAACCTGACCATCGACTGACCTCGCGCAGGCCACCCCAGAGGCGGCCTGCGATTGCAGGCGGTAAAAGCGCCGTGGCAGCAATACCGCAGCCACGGCCAGGCCAGCGGCAAAGCCGACCCAGACCCCCACCGCACCCAACGGCGAATGAAAGGCCAAGCCATAGCTTAACGGCAACGCCAGCAGCCAATAGCTGACCAGGGTCACCCCCACCGGCCAACGGTAATCCTGCAGGCCACGCAAGGCGCCCAGTGCCGTAGATTGCAGACCATCGGCAACCTGCATGGCCGCCACCACCACGAACATCGGCACGGCAATGGCGATAACCTGCGGGTCGTCGCTCATGGCCTCGGCGATCCGTCGGCCGAACAGCGCCAACAGCACGGTACTGGCGGCCATCCAAGCTGTCACGCTGATGAATGTGGCACTGCCGATGGCGCTGATCCGCAAGCCCTCCCCGCGCCCCTGGGCTTGGCTGATACGAATGCTCACCGCAGCGGCCATACCCAGCGGCAACATGTACAACAACCCGCCGATCGACTGTACCACCTGGTTGGCCGCCAGTGCCGCGGTGCCCAGCCAGCCCAGCATCCAGGCAGCGACCACCACCGCACCGGCTTCGGCCAGGTAACCCAGGCCCAGCGGCCAGCCTTCACCCAACAGCGTGCGCCAGGCCAGTCGCTTTCCGGGCGCGGCACACCGATAGACAGCCAACGACGGCGCCAGTCGCCAATAGGTCAGAGCCAGCAGCACAGCCAGGCCTTCGGCCAGCACGCTGGCGATACCTGCCCCCATCAAGCCCAGGGCGGGCAAGCCGAAATGATCATGGATCAAGCCATAGCTCAAGGGAATGTTGAACAGCACCGCACTCATCACCACCATCACCGCCACCCAGGGTCGGCCGATGGCTTCCAGTACATCCTTGAACACCACCGCCAGGCAGAACGGAATCAGAAACACCGCCATCGCCTGCCAATAGGGTTCGAGCAGGTGCATCGCCGGAAGCGGTACACCGGCCCATTCCAGCACCGGCAGGATCGCGATCATCGCCAGGCAGCCCAGGATGCCAAGCAGCAGCCCATAGCCCAGGCCCGCGCGCAACGTCCGGGCCACGGCATGGGTATCGCCTGCACCGAAGGCGTGCCCCACGCGTACGCTCAGCGTCGCCAACATGCCGTAAAGACCGGCATGGAAGATCAAACCCGCGCTGGCCGTGAGCGACACGCAGGCGAGCACCACGGTCCCCAGCGAAGCCAGCATGAGGGTATCGGTCAGGCTGATCAATTCGCTGGCAGAAAGGCCCAGCACCAAAGGCAAGGCCAGGCGCAGCAAGGCCGGTAGCTCCGCCAGCCAGGTGGTCCTGCGGCACGCGAGGGAAACGGACATTGAAACGAACCTCAATTTACATACGCCGCGTATGCTAATACCACTTAATGACATACGCAACGTATGTTAATTTCGAACCCTCGTATTGCCCTGGAATTATCCGATGCCCACACCACGCCGCAGCCGCGCCGCCATGCGTGCAGACACCACCGAACGCCTCATTGCCGTTGCCCGTCGCCACTTCGCCGAAAAGGGCTTCGCCGCCGTGGTCATGGACGATTTATGTGCCGAAGCCGACCTTACCCGTGGCGCCCTCCACCATCATTTCGGTGGCAAGGCCGGCTTGTTCACCGCAGTGGTGACCCACTTGCTCGACGAGATCAACCAAGCACTGGATGCACGCTTCGCCACCCACAGCGATCCCTGGGAGGGCTACCTCGATACCTGCCTGCACTACTACGACCTGCTGCACGACCCGGCCCTTCGCCGCATCCTCCTGCAGGACGCGCCGGCGATACTCGGCCCGCGTCTGCGCGAGCTTGAGGAGCAGAGTTACATCGGCCCCATGATCGAAGGGTTGGTGGCGTTGCAGCAGGCAGGCGTACTGCGCGACTTCGATCCCGTGGCCATGGCCCATTTGATCAATGGCGCCATGGGCGACAGCGGAATGTGGGTCATCGCCCAGGATGATCCCAAAGACGCGGCAGAACGGATCAAGGGCGCGCTGAAATGCTTGATGGAGGGGCTGCGTCGTTGACGCTCGCCGCTACTCCAGCGAAGTCGATAAAGACCCAAGATCCTTGAATTTTCTGCGTTTTCACCGACATGATCTAAGGCTTTTCCTAGCCTTCTAGCGAGTTCCCTGCCTGCGACAATCCGCCTCGAAAAATTGTGTACTAACTTGTTAATTAGCTTGCTAAGGGCCTAAACTGCACACAGTCCCACCTGCGAGATCCTTGGCAATGACACAAACACCTCGCGCCTCCGGCGCCTCAAACTTCATCCTGGTCGGCCTGGGCGTGATCATCGCCCTGCTCGGCCTGCTCCTGGTCGCTGGCGGCATCAAGCTCGCCGGCCTGGGAGGTTCCTGGTACTTCCTGGTCGGTGGCTTGGCCATGGCCATCTCAGGCGTGCTCATCGCCCGACGCAAGCCTGCTGGCGCCTGGCTGTTCGCCGCGTTTCTGGTCGGCACCGCGATCTGGGCCGTGATGGACGCCGGCCTGGTCTTCTGGCCGTTGTTCTCGCGGCTGTTCATGTTCTCGGCCATTGGCCTGGTGGTGGCGCTGGTGTACCCGATGCTGGTGCGTGCCAGTGGTGGCTGCGCCGGCCGTGGCGCCTATGGCGTGGCAGGCGTCCTGGCCGTAGCCTTGGCGGTTGCCGCCGGCAACATGTTCGTTGCCCACCCAAGCGTTGCCCCGACCGGCAAAGGGCCGGGCCTGACGCCGGTCGAACCGGCCAAGACACAGAAAGACTGGGCCCACTATGGCAATACCGAAGGCGGCAGCCGCTTCGCTGCCCTGGACCAGATCAACCGTGACAACGTCGACAAGCTCCAGGTCGCCTGGACCTACCGCACCGGCGACGTGGCGCTCAGCGACGGCAATGGTGCCGAAGATCAACTGACCCCGTTGCAGGTAGGCGACAAGGTGTTCATCTGCACCCCGCACAACAACCTCATCGCGCTGGATGCCGACACCGGCAAGGAAATCTGGAAGAACGAGATCAACGCCCAGTCCAAGGTCTGGCAGCGTTGCCGCGGCATGGCCTACTTCGACGCGACTGCGCCGCTGGCCCAACCGACCCAGCCCCACAGCTCGCCGATCGTCGCCGCCAGCGTACCGGCCGGTGCCAATTGCCAACGCCGCTTGCTGACCAACACCATCGATGGCCGCCTGATCGCAGTCGACGCCGACACCGGTGCGTTCTGCCAAGGCTTCGGCAACAACGGGCAGGTCGACCTCAAGGCTGGCCTGGGCGATGTCCCGGACTCGTATTACCAGCTCTCCTCGGCCCCGCTGATGGCCGGCACCACCGTGGTGGTCGGCGGCCGTGTCGCCGACAACGTCCAGACCGACATGCCAGGCGGCGTGATCCGAGGTTTCGACGTGACCACCGGTGAAATGCGCTGGGCCTTCGACCCAGGCAACCCGGAAGACCGCCAGGCCCCGCAGGGCGACAGCACCTACGTGCGCAGCACCCCGAACAGCTGGGCACCGATGTCCTACGACCCGGCGATGAATACCGTGTTCCTGCCGATGGGCTCGTCGTCCACCGATATCTACGGCGTTGAACGCAGCAAGCTGGACCACACCTATGGCGCTTCGGTGCTTGCCCTGGACGCCACCACCGGCAACCAGAAGTGGGTGTTCCAGACCGTGCACAACGACCTGTGGGACTTCGACCTGCCGATGCAGCCGAGCCTGATCGACTTCACCAAGGATGACGGCCAGTCGGTACCTGCAGTGGTGATCGGCACCAAGGCCGGGCAGATCTACGTGCTCGACCGTGCCACCGGCAAGCCGCTGACCCAAGTCGACGAAGTACCGGTCAAGCCAAGTAACATTCCGAACGAACCGTATTCGCCAACCCAACCGAAGTCGGTGGGCATGCCGCAGATCGGCGCGCAGACACTGACCGAATCGGACATGTGGGGTGCTACCCCGTATGACCAACTGCTGTGCCGCATCGACTTCAAGAAGATGCGCTACGACGGCCTGTACACCGCGCCGGGCACCGACCTGTCGCTGAGCTTCCCAGGCTCGCTGGGCGGCATGAACTGGGGCAGCATCTCCACCGACCCGGTGCACGGCTTCATTTTCGTCAACGACATGCGCCTGGGCCTGTGGATCCAGATGATCCCGTCGCAGAACAAGGGCCAGGCTGCCTCCGGTGGTGAAGCGCTGAATACCGGCATGGGCGCCGTACCGCTCAAGGGCACCCCCTATGCCGTGAACAAGAACCGCTTCCTGTCGGTGGCCGGTATTCCGTGCCAGGCGCCACCGTTCGGCACCCTGACCGCCATCGACATGAAGAGCCGCCAGATCGCCTGGCAGGTACCGGTGGGCACCGTCGAAGACACCGGCCCCTTGGGCATTCGCATGCATCTGCCGATCAAGATCGGCCTGCCGACTCTCGGCGGCACCCTGTCGACCCAAGGTGGCCTAGTGTTCATCGCCGGCACCCAGGACTTCTACCTGCGTGCCTATGACAGCAGCAATGGCAGCGAGATCTGGAAGGCCCGTCTGCCAGTCGGCAGCCAGGGCGGTCCGATGACCTACGTCTCGCCCAAGACCGGCAAGCAGTACGTGGTGGTCACCGCCGGCGGTGCGCGCCAGTCCACTGACCGTGGCGATTATGTGATGGCCTACGCCTTGCCATAAAACCCGTCGCCCATCGCGGGGCAAGCCTTGGCAGGCCCTTCTGGGCGCGGGCTTGTCCCGCGATTGGGCCAGGCCTGGTAACACCGTCGCCCTTGATCGCGGGGCAAGCCCGCTCCCACAAGGGGGACAGCGCAGCCCGAAGAGCTGGGCGATCTCCCACAAGGACCGTGCATACCGCTGGCCTGTGGGAGCCCGCGTTTATTCCTTATTGATAACCCCGAGACTTTGCAATGCCACCCGTTTTTCGCGTCACCCCCACTGCCCTGCTCGTGGCTCTGGCCAGCACCAGCGCCCTGGCCAGCAACGACCTGATGACCCGTGACACCCTGACCGGCGACTGGGGCGGCCTACGCCACCAGCTGGAGGAAGACGGCATCAAGTTCACCGGCGACTACAGCGGCGAAACCGCCTACAACGCCCATGGCGGCCTGCACCGTTCGGCGCGCTATTCGCAGAACCTCAAGCTCGGTGTGCAGTTCGATCTCTCCAAGCTCTATGACCTGGACAACGGCGGCAAAGTCCAGCTGACCCTCAACGACCGCCGTGGCAACAGCGCCTCCGAAGACCTGGTTGGCAACCGCCTGCCGATCCAGGAGAACTATGGCGGCCTGTATACCCGCCTGACCGAACTGAGCTACGAGCGCACCCTGTTCACGCCGGCATTGAACGTCAAGCTCGGCTACATGGCCATGGGCAATGACCTGGGCGGGCTGGACAGTGTCATCCTGTGCAACTTCATGAACGCCGGTTTCTGCGGTCACCCGCTGAACATGTCCGGTGGCAGCGGCTGGACCAATTATCCCAACGCGCATCTGGGGGTACGGGTGAAATATGACCTGTCGCCAGCCTGGCAACTGCGCGTGGCGGCGTTCAATGTCGACCCCGAAAGCAACGGCAATTCCAGTCGTGCCTGGCACCTGGGGCCCAAGCACACCACCGGTACGGTGGTGCCGGTGGAGCTGGTGTACAAGCTGCAGGGCGAGCTGCCAGGCGAGTACAAGCTGGGCTACTACTACGACAGCTCCGACGTGAAACGCATCGGCAGCGAGAAGGAGGTCTCCGGTCGTGGCGGTCATTACCTGCTGCTCGACCAGGCCGTGTGGAACGATCCGGCATCGCCCGGCCGTAGCCTCCATGCGTTCGGCCAGTATTCTGCATCGAGCAAGGCGGCCTCGCCGTTCACCAAGTGGTATGGCGCGGGCGTTGTGTTGTACAAGCCGTTCGAGGGACGCCCGCGCGACACCCTGGCCCTGGGTTATGGTCGCGCGGTACCCAACCCCCGTAGTCGCGATGTGCTCGAGGATACGGCGCTGGCCGCTGGGCAAGGCTTCCCCAACCTGGACAGCGCCGAGCAGCTGATCGAGCTGAGCTATGGCTACCAGGCCACGCCGTGGCTGAACCTTAGGCCGGATGTGCAATACATCATCGAGCCGGGGGCCTTCTCCGGGCAGGACATCGACAATGCGTTGGTCGTGGGGCTGCAGGTCAAGGCGACATTCTGAACCGAGCCTCGGGGCCGCTTTGCGGCCCTTTCGCGGCATAAGGCCGTTCCTACACATCATCGCCAGGTCTACCCAACTTTTTCCTGCCTACCGAGCATATTTTTAATAATTTTCCGTTTCCGCCCCCTGTTCCAGTATTCGCCGCAACTACAACAACAAAGAGCGGTGAACACGATGAGTACGAGTGCGTCCATGCCTGCCACCGCGCAGGCGAATCAAGCCGGCTTTCGCCGGGTACTGGGGTTGGGGTCGCTGTTGGCCGTGGCCATCGGCCTGGTGGTGTCCCAGGGCGTAATGGTAATGATGCTGCAAGGCGTTGGTGCCGCGGGCCTTGGCTTCATCGTGCCGCTGGGCCTGGCCTACCTGCTGGCGCTGAGCTATGCCTGTTCGTTCTCCGAGCTGGCCTTGCTCATTCCCCGCGCCGGCAGCCTCTCCAGCTATACCGAGGTCGCCCTGGGCCACTTCCCGGCCATCCTGGCGACCTTTTCCGGCTACGTAGTGGTGGCCATGTTCGCCCTGTCGGCCGAGTTGCTGCTGCTCGACCTGATCGTCGCCAAGGTCTACCCCGGGGCCTTCCCGCAATTCTCGGTGGCCTTCGCCGTGCTTGGCCTGTTCACCGTGCTCAACCTCATGGGCATCGACATCTTCGCCAAGCTGCAGAACGCCATGGCGGTAGTGATGGTCATCGTGCTGCTGATCCTTGGCATCGCGGCCATCCGTGAAGGCCATGACGCCGGCGCTACCCATGCCCTGCTGCAAGGCGACTGGAACCCGATGGGCGCAGGCGTGCTGGCATTGACTGCCATGGCCGTGTGGGGCTTCGTCGGCGCCGAGTTCGTCTGCTCGCTGGTAGAGGAAACCCGCAAGCCAGAGCGCAATATTCCGCGTTCGATGATGATCGGCCTGACCGTGATCTTCGCCACCATCGCCCTGTATGGCCTGGGCGCGCTGTTCCTGGTGCCACGCCAGGCGCTGTCTACCGATGCCTTGCCGCATTACCTGTTCGCCACCACGGTGTTCGGCAAGACCGGCGAAGTGTTCTTGGTGATCGCGGCGGTCACCGCCACCTGCAGTACCCTCAACACCTCGCTCGCCGCCATCCCGCGGATGCTCTACGGCATGGCCTGCAGCGGCCAGGCGTTCCCGCAGTTCAAGCGGCTCAGCCCCCGCGCCAATACACCCTGGGTAGCGGTGCTGTTCGTCGCCGCCATCACCGGCCTGCCGATCCTGGTGATGGGCCAGAACGCTGCGGCGATCAACCTGCTGCTGCTTTCCGCGGCCCTGGCCTGGTTGCTGGCGTATATCATCGTGCACCTGGATGTGATCGCCCTGCGCCGTCGCTACCCGCACCTGGCGCGTCCGTTCCGCACACCGTTCTACCCACTGCCGCAAGTGTTCGGCATTGGCGGGATGCTATATGCGATCTGGTATGCCTCGCCGAGCCCCGAGATGGCCGGCAGGATCTTCGGCGTTGCCGGGGTGGTGCTGGCAGTGGTTTCGCTGATCGCAGTGGTGTGGATCAAGGGTGTGATGAAGAAGCCACTGTTCAAGCCTGAGGCGATGTAAGCCTGGAAGGCTTTCGTTGCTGAACCCGCACCATCGCGGGGCAAGCCCACTCCCATAGAACAACGCATAACTATTTAATTTTGCGGGCCCTTTGTGGGAGCGGCGGTGCGGCGATCCGACTTGTCCCGCGATTGGGCCGGGCCCGATATCACCGTCGCCTGGCAAGGGCTTCGCCCTTGATCGCGGGACAAGCCCGCTCCCACGCACTTCTGTGTGGGGCTTGCCCCGCGATGGCGTCGGAACAAACCTCAGCCAAGGCTCAGGTGCTTCACCAACCGCAACAACATCGCATCGCACGCACGCAATTGCTCGACACTGACGAACTCATCCGGCTTGTGCCCTTGGTCCATGCTGCCCGGGCCACACACCACGGTCGGGATCCCCGCCTGGTCGAACAGCCCACCTTCGGTGCCGAACGCCACGGTGCCGAACGCATTCGAACCACTGAGCAGCGCCACCAGTTGCGCCGCCTCACTGTCGGCTGGTGTCGCCAGGCCCGGGTAGGCACTGAGCGGTTGCAAGCGGATGTCGCTGTCGGCACTCACCGCGCGCATGCGTGGCAACAACTCGGCTTGGGCATAGGCCTGCAACTGGTCGGCCACGGCCTGGGCCTCGAAGCCAGGCAAGGCCCGCACCTCGAAGTCGAACGCGCATTCGGCCGGAACGATGTTCAGCGCCCTGCCCCCGCTGATCACACCGGTCTGTACCGTGGAGAACGGCGGGTCGAAGCGCTCGTCGTGGTGCTCGGGCCGGGCTAGGCTGTCGCCGATTTGCCCCAGCTTGCCGATCAGCCGCGCGGCGTATTCGATGGCATTGACCCCATAGGGTGCATACGCCGAATGACAGGCTGCGCCCTGCACCTGACAGCGCATGGCCAGCTTGCCCTTGTGGCCGAGCACCGGCTTGAGTTCGGTGGGCTCGCCAATCAGGCACAGCCGTGGCTTATGCGTACGTTGCTCGAGGGCAGCGAGCATGGCGCGCACGCCCAGGCAGCCGACCTCTTCGTCGTAGGAAAACGCCAGATGCACCGGCAGCTTCAATGGCTGGGCAAGAAACGCTGGCACCGCGGCCAGCACCGACGCGATGAAGCCTTTCATGTCGGCGGTGCCACGCCCATAGAGACGCCCATCACGCTCAGTCAGGGTGAAGGGGTCGGCCGTCCAGGCCTGGCCGTCCACCGGTACCACGTCGGTGTGCCCGGACAGCACCACACCACCGCGGTCCTGGGGACCGATGGTGGCGAACAGGTTGGCCTTGCTGCCTTCATCGTTATGGAACAACTCGCACGCCACCCCCAGCTCGGCTAGGTAATCGCGAATGAAGCCGATCAGCTCCAGGTTCGAGTCGCGGCTGACGGTGGCAAAACCCACAAGCCGCGCCAGCAGCTCACGGCTGTTCGGCTCATTCATCGCCCGGCACCCCATAGCTGGGCGCCGCGGTGGGGTTCAGTGCGCGGGTCACGTAGTCCTGCATCTGTGGGCGATAGGTCTGCCAGAGTTTGCCTAAGGCGCCGATGGGGTCTTCGTCGGCCCAGTCCACCCGCAAATCGACCAGCGGCCAGGTCAGGTCACCGGCAATTTTCATCGCGGCCGAATGCACCGGCCCCGCTTCGCCACCGGCAGCCATTGCGGCGTGCATGGCCGCCAGCAAACGGTCACCCAGGTGCCCTACCGTTTGTTCGAAGGCTTCGACCATCGCCTCTATCACCTGGATTGAGGACAACAAGTTACCCGCGGCCGCGCATTGCTGGCCGGCCACCGCATTGTGCACACCCAGCGCTTCCTTGCCGGTGAACAGGGCGACCTCGCCCTGACTGTCGATCACGGTCACCTGGCGATACTCGCTCCAGCCATTGGCCGTGAGCACTTGGTCCAGGGCTGCGCTCGGCACTTGCCCGCGCTCCAGGGCGTCCAGAACCTGGGGCCCCAGGGCTGGCAACGTGATGTTCTGCGTGGCCACCGCGCCGACGCCGGCACGCACCCAGGGGCATCGAGCCCCCACGGCGATGCTCGACGAGCTGATGGCGATTCCGAGCTGGCCGGTTTCCGGGCAGCGGCCGATGATGGAAAAGGTCATGTTCCAGGGCTCCTGATGGGGGGGTGCCGCGCGAAACAAGCACTTTGCGCGCGGGTAGACGCATTCTGGGCAGAAGCCAATGGCCCACGAAACCAACTTTTTCCTAGGGCTTGGCAAGCAAAAAACTAAGGCAATAAAAATAAAGGAACGTGTATTCCCAAACCCTGCTGACACGCCTGAAAGGCTCGCCGTTCAAGGCCTTCGTTAATTTATGGACAAGCATTAGCTAAATAATATTTTCGCGATGCAAGCGGCGTCCCTAGTCTGGCTCCAGGCAAAGGCGGTACCCCACCGACCTGAATAGAACCGCCTTCGAAGAAGGGCTCAGACATGACATTGAACAACATCGAAATCGACACCCTCGTGGTCGGCGCCGGCCAGGCCGGCGTGGCCATGAGCGAACACCTGAGCAAACTCGGCGTGCCGCACCTGGTACTCGAGCGCAAGCGCATCGCCGAGGCCTGGCGTACCGGGCGCTGGGACTCGCTGGTGGCCAACGGCCCGGTCTGGCACGACCGCTTCCCGGGCCTTGAATTCGACTTGGACCCGGACGCCTTCGCCGGCAAGGACCAGGTCGCCGACTATTTCGAGACCTATGTGCGCACCTACAACCTGCCCGTGCGCACCGGCGTCGACGTCAAGCGCGTGATGCGCAACGCCGATCGCCCGGGGTTCACCATCGAAACCAGCGAGGGCGTGATCCATGCCAACCGCGTGGTGGCCGCCACCGGCCCGTTCCAGCGCCCAGTGATTCCAGCCATCGCGCCGAAGGATGAACGCCTGTACCAGATCCACTCCGCCGCCTACTACAACCCCGAGCAACTGCCCGAGGGCGCCGTGCTGGTAGTGGGCGCGGGTTCTTCAGGGGTGCAGATCGCCGAGGAACTGATGCGCGCGGGGCGCCAGGTGTATTTGTCGGTGGGCGCCCATGACCGCCCCCCGCGCAGCTACCGCAACCGCGATTTCTGCTGGTGGCTGGGTGTGCTCGGCGAATGGGATGCGGAAATCGCCAAGCCCGGCCGTGAACACGTGACCATCGCCGTCAGCGGTGCCCGCGGCGGCCATACCGTGGACTTCCGCGCCCTGGCCCACCAAGGCATGACCCTGGTCGGTCTGACCCAGTCGTTCGACAACGGCGTGGTGCGCTTCCAGGCGGACCTGGCCGACAACATCCGCCGCGGCGATGAGAACTACCTGGCCCTGCTCGATGCCGCCGATGCCTATATCGAACGCAACGGCCTGGACCTGCCGGAGGAGCCCGAGGCCCGCAAGCGCCTCCCGGACCCCGACTGCATCAACAACCCGCTGCGTGAACTGGACCTGGCCAAGGCAGGCGTCAGCACCATCATCTGGGCCACTGGCTATGGCGTGGATTTCAGCTGGCTGCAGGTCGACACCTTCGACGCAAACGGCAAGCCACAGCACCAACGCGGCGTTTCCCGCGAGCCTGGCGTGTACTTCCTCGGCCTGCCCTGGCTGTCGCGACGCGGCTCGTCGTTCATCTGGGGCGTATGGCACGACGCCAAGCATGTGGCAGGCCACATCGCCACCCAACGTACCTACCAGGCCTACCGCGATCGCCAGCAGCGCGAAGCGGATGCCGAACAGACCCCGTCCTCGATCAAGAAAGTCAGCACCCTCGGAGCGCACTGATGCCTACTCATACCCGTATCCGCATGTTCAACACCAAGGCGACCTACCCCAACCAGACGCTGGACAACGACCTCTGCCAGGCAGTACGCGCGGGCAACACGGTCTATGTACGCGGGCAAGTGGGCACCGACTTCGAAGGCCGCCTGGTGGGCCTGGGCGACCCCCGGGCCCAGGCCGAACAGGCGATGAAGAACGTCAAGCAGTTGCTCGAGGAAGCCGGCTCGGACCTGTCGCATATCGTCAAGACCACCACCTACATCACCGACCCACGTTTCCGCGAGCCGGTGTACCAGGAGGTCGGCAAGTGGCTCAAGGGCGTGTTCCCGATTTCTACCGGGCTGGTGGTAGCGGGGTTGGCACAGGCTGAATGGTTGATGGAAATCGATGTGATCGCCGTGGTGCCGGATCAATCGTGACGCAACGAGGGCCGCTCTGCGGCCCAATCGCGGGACAAGCCCGCTCCCACAGAGGGGACGGCGCTAGCCGCTTGTTCTTTGTGCGACAGCGCAGCCCGGGAGGGTTGGGTGATCTCCCACAGGTTCGATTTGTCCCGCGATGCTTTCTATAGCTGCTCCAGCTGCTCCCGACAGAACTCCACGAACAATTGCGCCGGCTTGGTCAGTTGCACGCGCTTCAAGCGCGCCGCCGCCAGCCCCGACAGCGTCACCGGCTCGGCGATATCCACGGTCACCAAGCGCTGCCCGTCGTAGGTGTAGGGCGAATGCGGCCGGGTCACCAACAGCGAAAAACCGAACCCCTGCCCCACCATTCCCCGCACCATCTCGATCGACGGCGAACTGAAGACGATGTTCGGCGTCAGGCCCATCTCGTTGAACAGGCTGACGAAATAGGTACGGCTCGGCGCCACGTCGAGCAAAATCATCGGCTCCGAACACAGGTCCCGTAGGGACACCTGGGCCTGGCCTGCGAAGCGGTGTTTCTCCGGTAGCAGTACGTAGGGCTTTTGCGGCGCCATCAATGGCTCGGCCTCGATGGTGCCGTCGAGGTCATGATCGTAGAGGAATGCCAGGTCGAAGGTGCCGGCGGTCAGCCCCTGGATCAGGTCCTGCTGCTCACCGTCGCGCAGGCGGATATCCACGCCCGGGTAGCGCTCGCGAAAGCCGGCGATCAACCTGGGCAGGTACAACGGTGCCACCGTCTCGAAACACCCGATGTCGATCTGCCCGGCCACCGTGTCGTTGTCGGCCAGGGCGTTCTGCTCGAACTCGTGGGTCATCTGCAGCAGGGCCTTGGTCTTGGCGTAGAAACGCTTGCCGCTGGGTGTCAGCGACACGCCCTGGGCGTGGTGGCGGATGAACAATTGAACACCGAAGCTCTCCTCCAGGCTCTTGATAGCCGTGGAAATGGAGGGCTGTGCGATGTACAGCTGGCGTGACGCCTCGGCGACACTGCCAGCCTCCACGGTGGTGACGAAGTACTTGAGTTGACGCAAGGTATAGGAAGCCACAGGCACCTCTCTGGCGCCGTTGGCGGCGCACGGGATCTTTCCCGCCACCTTACCCTAGCGCCGGCTCGGCCGGCGCTTCGGTGGCCAAGGATTTGCCTATGGCTTGAGCATATTTTTCATTGAACGACACCGCACGCCACCCGAGCCCCACCCCCGCCAAGCTTTTCGGGGTGGTCGCTGTGATTGTCGCCACCGGCATGCACCATCAGGGCATGGCCCTTGAAGTCCTCTGCCTTGAGCCGTGGCGCCAATACCGGCGTCGTGGCCTTGCCGTCGGCACCGACATACAGCGCCGGCAGGTCGCCGCGGTGGCCGCTGTCATCGTAGGGGCCTTTGTGGGCGTTGGATGCATCCGGGTCCCAATGCCCGCCTGCGGCACCGGCCGGCACCGGCTTGCCGTTCTCCTGGGCAGGCTCGCACGAGGGGCGCTGATGCAGGTGGAAACCGTGCACGCCAGGTGGCAGGTCCTTGAGGTCCGGGGTGAGCACGGTGCCATACTGGCCCTGCTCGAGGATGACCGTGCCGATCGGCTTGCCTGGGCCATCCGGGCCGGCCAGTTTCAACTCCACCGTCTGGGCGGCCTGGGCGAGGCCGGCGGTGGCCAGCAATGCGGTCATTACCACTGCTTTCATGACATTTCTCCATGGCGAGGGATATCGGGCTTCATGTATGCCCACCTATCAGGTGGGACTGCGCAGGTTGCCAGCGATTCCATCGCGCCACAGTCAGAAACACTTCCGTCTCTTGTAAGGAACCTCTGCGCAGGAGGGGTTTTCTACCCCATAACCACCACCATTGGAGGCTCATCGAATGCTCGATCCCAAAACCGGCATGCAACCTGGCGAACGCTACACGGTAGATAACGAGGAGCGTACCTGGCAGTTCACTGGCTTCTTCCTCGACGGCAAGTACTACCTCGGCCCCGACTTGCAGACGGCCCTCGGCTGGCTTGAAGGCACGCGGTTCTATTACGACGATGTCGACCCCGACGGTCAGCCGATCTTTCCGGATCGCCTGGCCGGGACCCTCGAAAACCTTGTGTTGACGCTGGCCGACGGCACCACGCTCAAGCTCGTGGGTTCGTTGCAGGGGCATCCGACCGACCAGCGCAAAGGCCTTTGAACCCTGAGCTGGCTGGCCGGTATCACTGTCGACGCACAGCGACTCGAGGCACCTTCGCCTCAACACTATCGAGGCTGTGGACGCCGTTGCCCGTTCAGCCGACGCCCAGCATTCCACGTTCGACGATGAAGTCGATCACCGCCTGCAGCCCCTCCCCCTTCTTCAGATTGCTGAACGTCCACGGCCGCTCCGGGCGCATGCGCCGGGTATCATGCGCCATCACCTCCAGCGAGGCGCCGACATGGGGCGCCAGGTCGGTCTTGTTGATCACCAGGAAATCCGATTTGGTGATACCGGGCCCGCCCTTGCGCGGGATTTTCTCGCCCTCGGCCACATCGATCACGTAGATGGTCAGGTCGGCCAGCTCCGGGCTGAACGTCGCGCTTAGGTTGTCGCCGCCGCTCTCCACGAAGATCACCTCGAGGTTGCCGAACTTGCGCGCCAGCGCTTCCACGGCAGCCAGGTTCATCGAGGCATCCTCGCGGATAGCGGTATGCGGGCAGCCTCCGGTTTCCACACCGACGATGCGCTCGGGCTCCAGCGCGCCGGCCTCGGTGAGGATGCGCTGATCCTCCTTGGTGTAGATGTCGTTGGTCACCACGGCGATCTGGTACTGGTCGCGCATGGCCTTGCACAAGGCTTCGAGCAGCGCGGTCTTGCCGGAGCCAACGGGGCCGCCGACACCGACGCGCAGGGGTTGCTGGTAATGTTGCATCAAGGCAGTCCTCAGGATCGGAACAAACGGGTGTATTGGGTTTCGTGACATGACGAGGCGATCGCCAGCAGTGGCAGGCCACCGCCGAGCTGGTCGTCTGCGAGGGTCAGGGCGCTTTCGAGCACGGCGGGCAGCTCTTCGCTCAAGTCCCGCAGCAGGGTCTGGGCGGCTTGCTGACCAAACGGCACCAACTTAACCCCTGCGGTCACCGCGCCCTCCAGCCAGGCGAAGCCATGGCCCAGGGCCAACTGGCGCAGCGCAATGGACCAATGCGCGCCAAGCCAGGCCATGCCGCCCAGCTGGCAACGTGCAAGGCTCGCACGCCAAGCCGGGGCCTGGCCCAGTTGCCAGCCGTCGAGCATGCGTGCCAGGGCGCTGCCGCGCTGTTGCTCTTCCAGCCGTAGCTCGGCGGTCTCCCGATTGGCCAGCAGGAAGCGGCACCAATGGTCGAAGCGCTCGATATCGCCGTCCAAGCAAGCCCGGTGCAGCCGCGCCAGCACCGGCCAATCGAGCAGCCCCAGGGTGTCGTACATCTGCTGGCGCTGCCAGGCCGCGAAGCTCGAGACATCCTGCACCCAGCCAGCCTCCACCGCCCATTCCAGGCCTTGGGAATAGGTGAAACCGCCCACCGGCAGGCCGGGGCTGGCCAGTTGCAGCAGGCGCAGCAGCGCCAGGTCACCGCTCATCAGCCGACCAGCACGAATGCAGCGCCGGCCAGCAGTCCGCCCCCAAAGACCTTCTGCAGGCGGCTATGACGGCGCAGCAGGCAGCCGAGGGCGAAGCCTGCCACCAGCAGCAGGCCACTGACGGTGACGAAGCCTGCGCTGAACAACCAGAATGCACTTGGGGTGGCTTCCACGCCGTGGGCCCAGCCATGGAACAGCGCGAACACCGGCATGGCCAGGGCCAGCGACAGTTGCCGGTTCGGTAGCAGCAAGGCACCCGCCGCGACCAGAACAGACACCGCGATCATGGTTTCCATGCCCAGCACGCCGCCGAACAGATGACCGCACACCGCGCCGGCGAACATGGCCGCCAAGGTAGCCAACGGCAGGCCGAGGTGGCGCCGGGTCAAGGCTGCCAGCACACCGGTGCCTAGCAACATCAGCAGGTGGTCCAGGCCAGTGAGGGGGTGCAGCAGGCCGTCCTGCAAGGGATTGCTGTCGTGACCTGGGTGGGCGAAGGCCGGCAAGGCCACCAGCAGCAAGGCAAGGGCGAAAGTCTTTTTCATCGAATGCTCCAAGGTATTTCAGGAATGGACGGGTAAACGCACGAACGGATGATCGTGGCCGTGAGGCGCGTTCTGGTAGGCACCGGCCTCCGGCTCGAAAGGCGCCTGCTCGACCAGCACGGTCAGGCCGAGGCCGCGCAGCATCTCGTCCAGTACATGGTCGTGCTGGTAACGCAAAAAGCCCGCCTCGATCTGCAGCGGCACATGGCGGTTGCCCAGGTGATAGGCGGCACGGGCCAGCAACAACGGGTCGGCGCAGCGCGCCGTGGATACCTGCTCGGGGGCTGCCAGTACTCTCACGACTTGCATGCCCTGGGCATCGGCGAGCAATTCGCCACCGCGCAGCAAATGGCCGCGCTCGAGCATCAGCCCGGCTTCACGGCCATCGTCCAGGGTCATGCGCAAACGGCTCTTGATGCGGCGGTCCACATCCAGGGTGACGGTGCCGGTCACCCTTTCGGCTTCGGCGATCCGGCGGGTCAGGACAATCATGGGCACTCCTTCAGAACAGGAAATAACGCTGGGCCAGCGGCAACTCGCAGGCCGGTTCGCATACCAACAGCTCTCCGTCGGCGCGCACCTGGTAGGTCTGGGCATCCACCTCGATATGCGGCTGCAGGTCGTTATGGACCATGTCGGCTTTGCGCACCCGCCGGCAGCCGTGGGCCACGCCGATCAGGCTGCGCAGGCCAAGCTCATCGGCCAGGCCACGCCCCATCGCCACCTGGGGCAGAAAGGTCATGCGCGTGGCGTGCCGCGCCGCGCCCAGGGCACCGAACATGGGGCGGTAATGCACCGGCTGCGGGGTCGGGATAGAACCGTTGATGTCGCCCATCGGCGCGCTGGCGATCATTCCACCCTTGATCACCAGCGCCGGCTTGACCGCGAAGAAGGCAGGCGACCACAACACCAGGTCGGCCAGCTTGCCCACTTCCACCGAACCCACTTCATGGGCGATGCCGTGGGTCCGGGCCGGGTTGATGGTGTATTTGGCGATGTAGCGCTTGACCCGGAAGTTGTCGCTGTAGCTGCCGTCCGCTGCCAGCGGCCCACGGCGCAGCTTCATCTGGTGCGCCACCTGCCAGGTGCGCAGCACCACCTCGCCGACCCGCCCCATGGCCTGGGAGTCGGACGAAGTCATGGCGAAGGCGCCCAGATCATGGAGGATATCTTCCGCGGCGATGGTTTCGCGGCGGATGCGCGACTCGGCGAAGGCCACGTCCTCGGCGATGCTCGGGTCCAAGTGGTGGCAGACCATGAGCATGTCCAGATGCTCATCGACCGTATTGACCGTGTACGGCAAGGTCGGGTTGGTCGATGACGGCAGCACGTTGGCTTGCCCCGCCGCGCGGATGATGTCCGGCGCATGGCCGCCCCCGGCGCCTTCGGTGTGGAAGGTATGGATGGTGCGATCGCCGATGGCCGCCAGGGTGTCCTCGATACAACCGGATTCGTTGAGGGTGTCGGTATGGATCGCCACCTGCACGTCCAGCTCCTCGGCCACGCCCAGGCAGCAGTCGATGGCGGCGGGCGTGGAGCCCCAGTCCTCATGTAGCTTCAGGCCCACCGCACCGGCGGCGATCTGCTCGCGCAGCGCTTCAGGCCGTGAAGCGTTGCCCTTGCCCAGCAGGCCGATATTGATCGGCAGGCTGTCGGCGGCCTGGAGCATGCGCGCCAGGTACCAGGGGCCCGGCGTACAGGTCGTGGCATTAGTGCCGGTGGCAGGCCCCGTACCACCGCCGATGAAGGTGGTGACGCCGCTGGTCAGCGCTTCTTCCACCTGCTGCGGGCAGATGAAGTGGATATGCGAGTCGATCCCGCCAGCGGTGACGATCTTGCCTTCGGCGGCGATCACTTCCGTGCCGGGGCCGACCGGCACGGTGACACCTGGCTGCACGTCGGGGTTGCCCGCCTTGCCGATGGCGGCGATACGCCCGTGCCGGACACCGATGTCGGCCTTGACGATACCCCAGTGGTCGATGATCAAGGCATTGGTCAGTACCAGATCCATGGCGTCGGCGGCGAGCATCTGGCCTTGGCCCATACCGTCGCGGATGACCTTGCCGCCGCCGAACTTGACCTCCTCGCCATAGACGGTGAAGTCCTTTTCCACCTCGACCCACAAGGCGGTATCGGCCAGGCGCACGCGATCGCCCACGGTGGGGCCGAACATGTCGGCATAGGCCTGCCGGGAAATGCGGCTCATGCCCTGCCCTCCAGCGCGCCCATCACCTTGCCCTGGAAGCCGAAGACCTCACGCTTGCCGGCATAGGCCACAAGCTGCACGGTGCGCGCCTGCCCCGGCTCGAAGCGCACCGCGGTGCCGGCGGGGATGTCGAGGCGAAACCCAAGCGCCGCTTCGCGCTCGAAGACCAGGCACTGGTTGACTTCATAGAAGTGATAATGCGACCCGACCTGCACCGGCCGGTCGCCATGGTTGGCCACGCTGACGCGGCGGGTTTCGCGGCCAGCATTGAGCTCGATGTCGCCGTCGGCGACCTGGACTTCTCCGGGAATCATGCTCGGCTCCTTACACAATGGGGTGATGCACAGTCACCAGCTTGGTGCCGTCGGGAAAGGTCGCCTCGACCTGCACGTCATGCAGCATCTCGGGCACCCCCTCCATGACCTGTTCACGCTGCAGTACCTCGCGGCCCAGGCTCATCAGCTCGGCGACCGTGCGCCCATCGCGCGCGCCCTCCAGCACTGCGGCGCTGATCAGCGCCACCGCTTCGGGGTAGTTGAGCCTCACGCCTCGGGCCAGGCGCCGCTCGGCCAACAGCGCGGCGGTGAACAACAGCAGTTTGTCTTTCTCTCTCGGGGTCAGCTCCATGGCGTCTCTCTCAGGTGGCCCAGATGCGCGGCGGGCACGGGGCCAGGCCAAGGATGGCCGGACGCAGCACGTGCCAGAGGCGCTGCAGGGTGTGTTGCAGGTGTTGGTTGTCGTGGTCGAGCAAGCGAATCACCAGCAACGGCCCAAGCAAGGTGGCGCCGGCCGGACTGCCCAGCCCTTCGAGCACTTGCCTCGCCTTCTCCAGCACAGCGGTAGTTGCAGGGGTGGCGCAAAAAGTGGCGACCAAGGGATGACCGCCAAGCTTCTCCAATCGGCCACCTTCGATACGCAGCCGCTCGTGCAGCCCTGGGTCGTCGGGCATTTCGATATGCAGGCGACTGTCCAGGGCACCCTGCACGAAGCGCTCGCCCATCACCGGCCGGCCCAGGCACAGGGTTTCCCAGGCCAGCAACCGGGCGCCGGGCTCGAGGGTGAAACGGCTGTCGAGACTGGCCCGGGCCCCGTTGAAGAAGATGCTGTCCTGGGGCAGCCATTCCAGGGTGCTGCCGGCAGCCAGGTGAAAACGCTGCCCGAGCTGCGCGGTCGGGCCGATGCTGCGGTAGAACTTGCTCGCCCCCGGCATGGTCAGCAGCGCGTGGCTGCCCGGTTCGAGGTGCACATCCAGCACCAGCCGGTCACCGGCAACGATGCCGCCAGGTGGGTGCAGCACATAGACATGGCACGGCGCCCCTTCCGGATGAAACGGACGCTGCACCAAAAGAGGACCGAAATGCCGGCGCGCACCAAGGCGGGTCATGCCCTGGCGTTGGATGAAGCGCAATTGCAACTGCGCACTCCAACCCGCCTCCTTCCCGGTTTTTTCGACCTGCTCCGCCAATGACATCCTGTGGCCCTTGAAATACCTGGCCTCATGGCCGCCAAAGAAGGTCATGCACCGCGCCATGCAACCACGCCGGCCTGACCATTCGATCAAATTCGCTGGCTGGGATATAGCAGGGAACGGGCCAACTCGGCAGGTGAAGGTTGATGAAACTTTCGGGACGTACCCTGAGATGGCGGTATGCAGGAAGCGCTAAATGCAAAAAAAGCGAAGCGTCCTACAAGTGCATAGGAAGGAAGAGTTGTCCTCCTGAAGGCACTCTGCCCTAACGTTCGTACCTGCTCTCTTCGTACCTGCTCTCAATGGCAGGTGATGGAGATTTCGCCTGCTCGGCAGCTCAACGGACAAGGAATTCTTATGCCTCGCCAGCGCTACAGCCACCACTCATCTGGGTACAAGATGATCTTCGCTGCAATTTCATGCGCTTCCAACAAGGCCTCGAAAGCTTCACCTGAGGTCTACCCATGAACCTCAGCCAGAACATCGCCCATGTCATCGCCGAATCGGCACTCCCTCCCGGCCAATGCCAGGCCTGCGAACGCCAGGGGTTGCCTG
>NZ_JADLJL010000015.1:57500-113124 GCF_015680235.1 Pseudomonas guariconensis | reverse complement strand
AAAGGGTTGTCTTCATCGCCGGCAAGCCGGCTCCCACAGGGTGTGGTTGGCGCTGCACCAGTGGGAGCCGGCTTGCCCACAACCATAGAATCTCCCACAGGCTCATCGCTGCCCTCGAGGCTGCCGCTCATGCTGTGTGCGGGCGGCGGCTCCCACAGGCAGGTACCGGCGGGCGTTTGCGGTAGGAGCGAGATCAGGCGCAGGTAGCGAACGGGCGTCCGCTACCTGGAGGGCGGGAAATCAGCGGGCGTCGGGAACGATGATATGGGCCGGTGCCTGTGCGGCGCGGCCACGGGCGATCCAGTAGTACAGCAGGCTAGGCACCACCAGGCCGATCAGCCAGGACACGTCGACGCCGCCCAGGTGGGCGACCATGGGGCCGGTGTACAGCTTGGTATCGATGAATGGCATTTGCACCAGCACGCCAATGGTGTAGACGATGATCCCTGGCCAGTTCCAGCGCCCGTAGCGGCCTTCGGGGTCGGCCAGGGCCGGAATGTCGTAGCGCTCCTTGGTGATGAAGTAGTAGTCCACCAGGTTCACCGCGCTCCAAGGCACGAAGAAGGTCAGCAGGAACAGGATGAACGACTTGAACGCACTGAGGAACGAGTGCTGGCCGAGCAGGGCGACGAGGGTGGCGGCGCCGACGATGCCGAGCACGAACACCAGGCGTTGCAGGCGGCTGATCTCGAGGTGGCCGCGGAACCCGCTGATGATGGTGGCGATGCACATGAAGCTGCCGTAGGAGTTCAGCGTCGAGATGGTCACTTTGCCGAAGGCGATGCTGAAGTACAGCAGCGCGGCCGTGGTACCAGCGCCTCCCAGGCCGACGATGTACGCCACCTCGTGGCCGGAGAATTGCCCACCGGCGATAGCTGCGGCGAACACGCCGAGGATCATCGAGGCCTGGGCACCGATCACCGACCCCAGCCCGGCGGCGAGGAAGGTCTTGACCGGTGACGTGGTGCTGGGCAAGTAGCGCGAATAGTCGGCGACATAGGGGCCGAAAGCGATCTGCCAAGAAGCGGCCAGCGACACCGCGAGCAAGAACGAGGCCCAGGTGAAGTGGCGGTTGTCGAGCAACTGGCCGATGTCGGCCAGCATCAGGATGCGGCTGAACAGGTACACGAAGGCGATGATGCCGAGCACGCTGGCCACGCGGCCGATCCAGTGGATCACCCGGTAGCCGGCGAGGGTGGCGAGCACGATCACCCCGGCGAAGATCAGGATGCCGGTGCTGTCGCTCACGCTCAACAACTGGCCGATGGCCTGGCCGGACAGTACCGTGCCGGTTGCAGTGAAGCCCAGGTACATCAGGCACACCAGGGCCATGGGAATGGCCGCGCCGTAGACCCCGAACTGCACTCGGCTGGAGATCATCTGCGGCAGGCCCAGGCGCGGCCCCTGGGCGGCGTGCAGGGCCATGACGGCGCCGCCGATCAGTTGGCCGAGCAACAGGCCGAGCAGCGACCAGAACACATCGCCGCCGAGCACCACGGCCAAGGCGCCGGTGACGATCGCAGTGATCTGCAGGTTGGCTCCCAGCCACAAGGTGAATTGGCTGTACACGCGTCCATGGCGTTCAGCTTCGGGGATGTAGTCGATCGAGCGCCGTTCGATCACGGGTTTGCTGGGCATGGGGCACTCCGCTTGTTTGTTCTTGTGGGGGCGGGCAGCCATCTGCAAGGAAAGGATGGCTGTGTGCGATATGAGCATGTATAGACAAGTAGGGTCAAGTGAAGCTTGACACGGTCCGTCTGGCCGCAGTTCGTTGTACCAGACGCCTCGCCGGCACGACTGTTGCGCAAGGCTGATGGCCAACTGTGCTGGTCCGTGGGAAAACAAAGGCCTTATGCTGTTACGAAATATGTCTAGAAAGCCTGAAGAAGGAAACCGCAATGCCAGTCAAGGACCTGCTGATCGCCCTGGTGGTGATCATCGCCTGGGGCGTCAACTTCGTGGTCATCAAGGTTGGCCTCGATGGCCTGCCGCCCATGCTGCTCGGTGCCTTGCGCTTTGCCTTGGTGGCCTTTCCGGCGGTGCTCCTGGTCAGGCGCCCGAAACTGCCCTGGCGCTGGCTGATCGCCTACGGCATGACCATTTCCCTGGGCCAGTTCGCCTTCCTGTTCCAGGCCATGTACAGCGGCATGCCGCCAGGGCTGGCGTCATTGGTGCTGCAGTCCCAGGCGTTCTTCACCCTCGGGTTCGCCGCGCTGTTTCTCGGCGAGCGCCTGCGCCTGGCCAGCCTCCTGGGCCTGCTGGTGGCCGCGGGCGGGCTGGTGCTGATCGGCAGCGAGAACAGCAGCCATGTGCCGCTGTTGGCGCTGCTGCTGACCCTGTGCGCCGGCGCCATGTGGGGCATGGGCAATATCATCACCCGCCGGTTCGGCTCGGTGGACCTGGTGGCCCTGGTGATCTGGGGCGGTTTGATACCGCCGCTGCCGTTCCTGGCGCTGTCCTGGTGGCTGGAGGGGCCAGAGCGGATCGGCCATGCCCTGGCCAACATTGGTTGGAGCTCGGCACTGGCCCTGGCCTACCTGGCATTCGTGGCCACCATGCTTGGCTACAGTCTGTGGAGCACATTGCTGTCGCGGCATCCGGCAGGCAAGGTGGCGCCGTTTTCGCTGCTGGTGCCGGTGGTCGGCCTGAGCTCCTCGGCCTGGCTGCTCGATGAACGTTTGAGTGCGGTACAGGGTTGGGGCGCTGTACTGGTCATGCTGGGGTTGCTGATCAATGTGTTCGGGCCACGGGTAGGGCAGCGGTTGCGGGCGATCAGCGTTCAGTAGACGGCTTGAGAGCGGGTTGCGAGATCTCACAGCCGCCGAACCTGCTACGGCGAACACGTCATGATTGTTCCGCTAGTGAGACGAACAATGCCAATTTTGCCGTCTACCGCAACATTGGTTCCATAAGTAGTGTTATACCCAGCCATCTGAGAGAGGAGACTTCTCATGAAAAAGATTCTGGGTATCCACCGCAGCCCCCACGGCCATTGGGTCGGGGACGGCTTCCCGGTTCGTAGCCTGTTCACCTACGACAACCTGGCGCGCCATATCAGCCCATTCCTGCTGCTCGACTATGCAGGCCCGCACGACTTCACCCCGACCACCGCGCGGCGTGGGGTCGGCCAGCACCCGCACCGGGGTTTCGAGACCGTGACTATCGTCTACCAGGGCGAGCTGGAGCACCGCGACTCCACCGGCGCCGGTGGCCTGATCGGCCCTGGCGATGTGCAGTGGATGACCGCCGCCAACGGCATCCTCCACGAGGAGTTCCACTCGCCGGCCTTCGCCCGCACTGGCGGCACCCTGGAGATGGTGCAACTGTGGGTCAACCTGCCGGCCCGTGACAAGCGCGCGGCAGCGGGGTACCAGACCCTGTTGTCCACGGATATCCCGGTGGTGTCGCTGGAAGGCGAGGCCGGTAGCCTGCGGGTGATCGCCGGGGCCTACCAGGGCCATCAAGGTCCGGCGCGAACCTTCACCGCCATGGACGTCTGGGACCTGCGCCTGAGAGCGGGTGCCACCCTGCAGTTGCCGATCGCCGCAGGACGCAACGCAGCCTTGGTGGTACTGCGCGGTAACGTGCGGGTCAATGGCGAGCGTGAGACTGGCCCGGCCAGCCTGGTGTTGCTGGCGCGTGATGGCGAGCATGTGCAGGTCGAGGCGCTGGAAGAAGTCAGCCTGCTGTTGCTCAGCGGCGAGCCGATCGACGAGCCCATCGTTGGCTATGGCCCGTTCGTGATGAACAGCCAGGCAGAAATCGCCGAGTCGTTCGCCGATTTCCAGGCGGGGCGGTTTGGGCAGATGGTGGGGGGGCAGTAAAGGGGCCGCTTTGTGGCCCATCGCGGGGCGAGCCCGCTCAGGTCTCTGTGAGAGATCACCCAGCCCATTATCCTGACTGGCGCCAATGCACCTCAGTGATCCCGTAGCGCTCCGCCACGGGCTTGCTGACTTTCTTGATCTTCTCCCGCCCATATCGCCCGATACGGGCCACCCCCGCATCGCAACTGGCCCAGTGCCAGGCCTCGGCGTTGTCCATCCGCTCGGCCCGGATCACGAAGGACTTGTGCTGGCCGTGCAGTTCATAGTCGATCACGAAGAGTTTTGCATCGATCATCGGGTATCCACATCCCTTGCGCAGCATCGAGGGCTGGCCAGGTGCAAGACATTCCATGGCCTATCCGTGGGAATCACACCGAGGCGCAAAAGTTTGAAAAAAGTTCGTTTCCAACGACGAACGGTGAAGACCCGACCGCCCGTCGCCTCTGGCCCGCAGCCGATCGAACAGCCGGAGCCTTGCGGCGTTCTTCCTCTAAGGTGCTAAGAGATTTGCGCGGCTGCATTGTTCACGCGAATGGACCGCCGCTTGAGCATGCGCAATATCAATTGGCACTTCGCCAACATAGGGCGTACTCACACACAACAGGCCATCCAGTATAGAGAGGGTCGAACCATGTCGTTGATAGGTGTTTCGCTACTAGAGATGCGTCAGCTGATCGAACAGGCCTGCCTGCCGGACCGCTGCGAGGTGACCTGCCCGGACGGTGTCAGCCTGACCATCCGCCTGGGGCAAGGGGAGAGCCTGGACGATTGCCTCACGGTCAGCGGTATTCCTCTGGACAGCCTGAACAGCTGCCGGGACCTGCACGAGCTGGTGACCCAGTTGCGCAAGGCGCAACGCCTGGGCCACACAGCCGCGCTCAAGGCCATCGCCTGACGGTCGTCGCGACCCGGTCAGCCGAGGCTGGCCGGGCGCACATATTCGGGCATCAGGCCGTTGAACCAGAACAGGATCATCGCCACCAGGATGGTCACCAGCAGCAACAGGCCCACCCCCCAGACGCAGGTCGCGAACAGCATCGCCTGTTCCTTGCGCAGGCGCAGGAAGGTCTGCAAACCGCCATACAACAGCACCGTGGCATAGGCCGAGGCCGCCAGCAGCGCCGCCACCGCCAGCCAGCGCATGGGCACCAAACCCACCACGCCGGCGACGAACCAGGGCGTGGCGCAGTAGGCGGCGAAGCCGATGCACTGGTTCAGGGTCGGCTGGGTGTCGAAACCGCGGGACATCCAGCGGATCATCACGCCCATCAGCATCACGCCGACCACGGTGGTGGCATACAGCAGGCCTGCCAGTTGCGCGGCGCTGCCCATGCTCAGGCGTACCCGTTCCTCCGCGGCCAGGCTCCAGCCGAAGGTGGTGGTGCCGACGAACAGGCACAGCGCGGGAATCAGGGCCAGGGCCAACAGGCGTGGCAAGTACTGTTGCGGATGGGCTTCCTCGGCGCGGCGGATGTCCAGCCAGGCGGCACCGGGGTGGGTGAAGAGCTTGAGCAACGGACTGTTCATGGCATTCTCCTCGAGGGCAGGCGTGTCCTCTTGTTATGGAGAAGCGCAAAGGGCCCAGGGTTCAGGCGAACTGTGGGCCGTTGATCGCTTATTGCAGCTCCAGCACCAGGTTCATGCCGCCGTCCCCGCACTTTGCATGGTCGCGCACCACACCGTGATAGCTGCGGCCATCCCACTCGAAGGCCACGCTATGGGCACGGTCGAGCTTGTCCGGCAGGGGTGGGTCGATGTGCAGGCGCAGGGCCGGGGAACCTTGCAGGTTGAGGGCGGCGAGCTGAACATGGCACTCCACGCGTTGGGCCACGGGGCCGAACAGGGTGTCACGCACGAAATCCAGCTCCAGGCAGGCGCAGGGGGCACGGTAATAGGGCTTCATGGCAGGTATGGCCGCAGCAGGAAAGTCATGACTGGCTCCTTGGGCAAGGATCGCGGGGTATCGATCTTTCGAAGCCTATCGGAGGATGGCGTTCAAATTTATTTCACGGGTGGTCGTGCTTTTGGTTTCACGGACCGTTTTTGGGAGATTCTATGGTTGTGGGCAAGCCGGCTCTCATAGAACAACGCATAACTATTTGATTGTGCAGGCCCTTGTGGGGCTTGTCCCGCGATTGGGCCGGGCCCGATATCACCGTCGCGTGGCAAGGGCTTCGCCCTTGATCGCGGGACAAGCCCGCTCCCACAGGCGGCGCTAGCCGCTTGTTCTTTAGTGCGACAGCGCAGCCCGGGAGGGATGGGTTATCTCCCACTGGTGCAGCGCCAACCACACCCTGTGGGAGCCGGCTTGCCGGCGATGAAGACAACCCTTTACTCAAAGCCAGATCGCATCCCAATGTGGGTAATCACCAATGCGCTCAACCAGCCTTGCTCGCTCAGGATTCATGATGCTGTTGCCCGTTCCGGCCAATCGCCGGCAAGCCGGCTCTCATAGAACAACGCATAACTATTTGATTTTGCGGGCCTTGTGGGAGCGGGCTTGTCCCGCGATTGGGCCGGGCCGGATATCACCGTCGCCTGGCAAGGGCTGCGCCCTTAATCGCGGGACAAGCCCGCTCCCACAAGGGGCCGCGCTAGCCGCTTGTTCTCTGCGCGACAGCGCAGCCCGAAGGGCTGGGTAATCTCCCACCACCCCTTCAAGTATCACCATACAAGCCGGCTTGCCGGCGATGGGGCCCGTAATGCCCCTGGAAATTCCGCGCCGCAGGCATTCGCCCAAACACCACCATCACACTTTTGTGCATCCGCCAGAGGCCACCTTGCGCTACACCTGTCAGCATGCGGGTTATCTGGATCAGGAGAATCCCCATGAAAGTCGTCATCGCCCCCGATTCGTTCAAGGACAGCCTCGACGCTGCCGCTGTCGCCCGCGCCATCGGTGCGGGTCTGGCCGAGGTTTGGCCGGACGCGGAACTGGTCGAATGCCCCATGGCCGATGGTGGCGAAGGCACCATGGAGGCGATCCTCGCCGCCAGCCAGGGCGAACTGCGTCGTCAGATGGTGCGTGGTCCGCTGGGTGCGCCGGTCGAAGCCGGCTGGGGGTGGCTGGCATCCAGCCGCACGGCGATCATCGAAATGGCCCAGGCCAGCGGCCTGCAATTGGTGCCCACCGGCCAGCGCGACGCCTGTCGCAGCAGCACCTGGGGCACCGGCGAGCTGATCGCTGCGGCTCTGGCCGCCGGCGCCACGCGTATCGTCCTGGCCATTGGCGGCAGCGCGACCAACGATGGCGGCAGCGGTATGCTGCGTGCGCTCGGCCTGCGCTTGCTGGATGCAGACGGACAACCGCTGGCAGAAGGCGGGCAGGCCTTGGCCGGCCTGGCGCGAATCGATGCCAGTGACCTGGACCCGCGTTTGGCCGAAGTCCAGGTGGAAGTGGCCGCCGATGTCGATAACCCCCTGTGCGGCCCCCATGGCGCCTCGGCGATCTTCGGTCCGCAAAAAGGAGCAAACCCTGAGCAGGTGCAGGTGCTGGATCAGGCTCTGGGCCATTTCGCCGACCATTGCGCGCACCTGCTGGGCGAGGATGTACGCGACTTCCCGGGCTGCGGTGCGGCCGGCGGCATGGGCTTCGCCGCCAAGGCATTCATGGGCGCTCGCTTCCGCCCAGGAGTCGAGGTGGTCGCGGACCTGGCCGGCCTCGACGCCCTGGTGCAGGGCGCCGACCTGGTGATCACCGGGGAAGGGCGCTTCGATGCCCAGACCCTGCGCGGCAAGACGCCCATGGGCGTGGCCCGCGTCGCCAAGCGTCATGGCGTACCGGTGGTGGTGCTGGCCGGCACGCTCGGCGAGGGCTACCAACAGCTCTACGCCCACGGTATCGATGCCGCGTTTGCCCTGACCAGCGGGCCGATGACCCTGGAGCGGGCCTGTACCGAAGCCGGGGTACTGCTGAAGGCGCGGGCGACCGACATTGCCAGGCTATGGCAGGTGGCGTTGCGCTGAGGCGCGAGTCACCTCCACTCAGCGCAACAGCACGCGCTACTGGTCACTGGGCTAGACTGCCGGGTTGGCATCAGCGCAATTGCGGGAAAACCCTCATTGTCGCTGGCCGATCAGGCACCTAGCATGGATTTCGCCAATCCAACTCAGCTGGAGAACACCATGACGAGCCCCCAGGACGACAAGCGCCCCACACCTGACCCCGCCGAAGATAACGCGTTCTTCCCTTCCCCTTATTCGCTCAGCCAGTTCACCGCGCCCAAATCCGACCTCAGTGGCGCCGACTACCCCAAACCCTACACCGGCGGTCGCTGGAAGGTACTGATGATCGGTGCCGACGAGCGCTATCTGCTGACCGACAACGGCACCATGTTCTCTACCGGCAACCATCCCGTGGAAACCCTGTTGCCGATGTATCACCTGGACAAGGCCGGTTTCGCCTTCGACGTGGCGACCTTGTCCGGCAATCCGGTGAAATTCGAGTTCTGGGCCATGCCTTCGCAGGACGTAGAGGTCAAGGGGCTGTATGCCCGCTACCGGGATGCATTCAAGCAGCCGCTCAAGCTTGCCGATGTGATCGAGCGAGCACTGGGCCCGGATTCGGATTATATCGGTGTGTTCATACCCGGCGGCCATGGCGCATTGATCGGCCTACCCGAAAGCCAGGACGTCAAGCGGGTGTTGCTATGGGCGGCTGCGCAGGACAAGTTCGTGATCTCCCTGTGCCACGGGCCCGCTGCGCTGCTGGCTGCGGGGCTCGATGAAAGCCGCGAAAGCTGTATCTACAACGGCTACCGTATTTGCGCATTCCCCGATGACCTGGACGCCAAAACCCCCGACATCGGCTACATGCCCGGCCACCTGACCTGGAGGTTCGGCGAGCGGCTCAAAGCTCTGGGCGTTGAAATCGTCAACCAGGACATTTCTGGTGCGACCCTGCGCGACCGCAAGCTGCTCACCGGTGACAGCCCACTGGCTGGCAACGCGCTCGGCAAGCTGGCGGCTGCTGCGCTGCTCGACGAGGTGGGCGCAAGGTGAGCAGCCTACCCGTCGACGGGATATTCGGCACGGCATTGGAGATCGAGGGCGCCAGGGCGCTCACGGTCGTCCAGAACGCAGTGCGTGGCTTCGCTGGGCCGCTGGGTTACGACCGCTTCGTGCTGTTCTCCGCCACAGCGGCGCGAGACGAGGTGGTCGAGCGCATTCATTGGGTGGAGGGAAACTGGTTCGGCGACCATTTGCCGGTGGATGCCGAAACCTATGTGCGCCATTGCCCGGTGACCCATCACATCCTGCAGGCACGCGCACCGTTCTACTGGAGCAAGGTGTCGGTGGACGGCAACGAACGCTACCGGGTGGTGCGCTCGCCCATTGGCCCCGGCGTCCATGGCCTGCAGGTTCCGGTGTTCGGCCCGGCAGGGCTGGAGGGGGCGATGAGCCTGGGCGGTGAGCGGATCGACGCGTCGCCGCGTGCGCGGGTGGCCTTGACCATGCTGGCGACGGCGGCGTTCTGGGCCGCCCGCCGATTGCTGGAGGCACCCGTCGACGGCCATGTGCGCCAGCTCTCCGAGCGCGAGCGGGAGGTGCTGGCCTGGACAGCTGCCGGGCGACGCCAGGCCGACATCGCCGCGACCCTTGGCCTGTCGCCGCGCACGGTGGAGAACCACCTGCGTTCGGCACGCCGTCGGCTTGGCGTCGATACGACCGCCCAAGCCGTCAGGGTCGCCTTGCGCAACGGCGAACTGACGGACATGGGCGACTGAAAAGGCCCGGTATTCAGGCGTCGACGGTGAGCACCACCTTACCCATGTGCTGACCACTTTCCATCAAGGCATGGGCCTTGGCTGCCTCGACGAGGTCGAAGGTACAAAAGATCAGTGGTTTGACCGCACCGCTGCGAACATGAGGCCAGACCTGTTCTTGCAGCTGGGCTATGATCTGCGCCTTGTCGTCGGCGCTGCGCGAGCGCAGGGTCGAGCCAACAAGGGTCAGGCGCTTGGTCAGCAACGGGAACAGGTCCAGTTGCGGCGCGGGGCCCTTGAGCACGCCAACCTGCACGATACGACCGTTCAAGGCGGCGGCCTGGAGGTTACGTGCCACGTAATCGCCAGCGATGATATCGACAATCACATCCACGCCTTGGTCGTCGGTATGGTGCAGCACTTCGTGGGCAAAATCCTGACGGTTGTAGTTGATCGCCACATCGGCGCCGAGGGCCCGGCTGGCCGCCTGCTGTTCAGGGTTGGCCACGGTGGTGAAGATCCGTGAGGCGCCGAACGCCTTGGCCAGCATGGTCGCGGTGGTACCGATGCCGGAGACGCCGCCATGAATCAGCACCGATTCGCCGGCCTTGAAGGCGCCACGCTGGAACAGGTTGACCCAGACGGTCATGAAGGTTTCAGGCAGTGCAGCGGCCTCCACCATTGTCAGGCCTTCGGGCAGGTGCAAGGTGGTGCGTTCATCGGCCACTGCGTATTCGGCGTAGCCTCCGCCGGTGACCAAGGCAATCACCGGATCGCCAATTGCAAAATGCCGGACCTCGCGACCCAGGGCGACGACTTCGCCGGCGACCTCCAGGCCAGGAATGTCCGAAGCGCCGGCGGGCGGGTCGTACAAGCCCTTACGCTGAAGCAGGTCCGGGCCATTGACGCCGGCAGCCCGAACCTTGATCAGCACTTCCCGTGCGTCAGGCTCGGGTACGGTCCGGTGGGTAGGTTTGAGGACATCGGGAGCGCCTGGTTGGGTGATTTCGATGGCCATCATATCGGAGCGTTTGTTCATGGGTTCCAGCCTTTTGGTGTAGAAGACATTGCATGACAAGGTACGGAACTCCGTTGTTGCGGGCGCGCGGCGATTTTGCGGCGCTGTGTTGCAGATGTGCTACGAGGAAAAACATCGATGAATTGGGATGACGCCAGGATCCTTCTGGCCCTGGGCCGCGAACTGACATTGCGCCGTGCCGCACGGGTGTTGCGGGTCGACCAGGCCACTGTGGGGCGGCGCATCGCCGCGCTGGAGGCGGATCTAGGTTCGACCCTGTTCCTGCGAACCCCAGGGGGTTATCAACTGACCAGCATCGGCGAAGAAGCATTCGCGCTGGCACAAAAGGTTGAAAGTGCCGCGCTGGAGCTGGCCCGACGTATCCGCGGGGTCGATCGTGAAGACTCGGGCGAGGTACGGATCTCCACCACCGACTCGTTAGCCTGCGACTTCGTGTTGCCGGCGCTGCGCGAGCTTCACCTGGAACACCCTGACATCCGCGTGGTGCTGCATGGTTCCTCGGAGCTGATCAACCTGTCGCAACGCGAGACCGATATCGCCATCCGTAACCTGCGTCCGGACAACCCGGACCTGATTCTGCGCAAGCTCGCCAGTTGGCCGATGGGCCTGTACGCCAGTGCCGACTACTTGCAGCGGCACGGCGAGCCCGTGCCGGGCAGCGGATTCGCCGGGCACGACCTGGTGATGTACGAACCGTATTGGCGCGACCGATCGGTACCGACCCTGGTCGACGAGGCGATCGACCAGGGTCGAGTGGTGGCGGCAGTGAATTCAAGCTTCATGGTGCGCCGCGCCATCGCCGAAGGGTTGGGTATCGGCGAGATCCCCATCGACATGGGCGAGCGCGATGGCCTGGTGCGCCTGTGGCCGACGCGCGAGCGCAGGGATCCCTACGACGTGTGGATGGTCACCCACAAAGACCTTCGCCACACGACCCGGATACGCTTGATCATCGAACAGTTGGTCCGGGCCTTCGCACGCTGAGATTCAGTCCTTGACCAACGCCCGTAATGCTGCCTTGGCCTCGGCGCTCTGCAAGCGCTCGACGAACAACTGGCTTTCACGCTCTACCGTGGCCTCCAGCTCCGCTCGGTAGCTGTCCTTGAGCAGCCGCTTGCTGATACGCAGGGCCTCCTGGGGCATCGCCTGCAGCTTGCGCGCCAGTTGCCGGGCGGCGGCCAGGCATTGCTCACCATCCTCATGCAGCTCGTTGGCCAAGCCCCAGGCCACGGCCTGTTCGCCGTTGAGCAGTTCGTTGGCCAGTAGCAACCGCGCGGCCCGGGCGTGGCCGAGCAGCCGGGGCAGCAACAGGCTGGAGCCGAACTCCGGGCACACCCCGAGCGGGGCGAACGGCATGCGCAACTTGGCCGAGCGGCTGACCAGCACCTGGTCGCAGTGCAGCAGCAGGGTGGTGCCGATGCCGATGGCCGGGCCATTGACGGCGGCGATCAGCGGCTTGGCCAGGCCCATGACCACGCGCATCAGGCAGAACACCGGGCTGTCGCGGTCGCGGGGCGGGTTGTCGAGGAAATCGCGCAGGTCATTGCCGGCGCTGAAGGTCTGTACACCACCGGTGATCAGGATCACCTCGACCAGCGGGTCTTCGTCGGCTGCGCGCAGCAGGTCGCCCAGCTGGCGGTACATGGCGACGTTCAGGGCGTTGAGCTTGTCGGGGCGGTTGAGGGTCAGGGTCAGCAGGCCCTGGTCCAGCGCGTAGGTGATCAGGTCGTTCATGGCAGCCGCTTTGTTGTTGTGATCGGGGCCTCGGCGCATGAACGCCAGGCCGGTGGCAGGGAGGGTTTATCACGGTGCTCGGCTTGTTGTACAGTCGTTCAGCCAGACTAGTCCCAATGAGAACCACGATGAGCCAGGAAGCCCGCTACAACCGCATGCTGCCGGAACTGCGCAAGGCCAACCTGGTCGAGGCGACCCTTGCCTGCCTGAAACGGCACGGCTTCCAGGGCGCCTCGATCCGCAAGATCTCGGCCGAGGCCGGGGTCTCGGTGGGGCTGATCAGCCACCACTATTCGGGCAAGGACGAACTGGTCGCCGAGGCCTACATGGCGGTGACGGGGCGGGTCATGGGCCTGCTGCGCGACGCCATGGCCCAGGCTGCGCCCAATGCGCGCGAGCGGCTGTCGGCGTTCTTCCGCGCTTCGTTCTGCGCCGAGCTGCTCGACCCACAGCTACTCGATGCCTGGCTGGCGTTCTGGGGCGCGGTGAAAACGGCCGACGCCATCAACCAGGTGCATGACCATTCCTATGGTGAATACCGCAACGAACTGAGCCGCCTGCTGGGCGCGCTGGCCAGCGAGGAAAGCTGGCAGGGCTTCGACGCGGACCTTGCCGCCATCAGCCTGAGCGCCTTGCTCGACGGTTTGTGGCTCGAATCCGGGCTTAACCCCGGAACCTTCTCGCCCGAACAAGGGGTGCTGATCTGCGAAGCCTGGGTCGATGGCTTGCAGGCCGGCGGCAGGCGGCGCTTCAGCCTGATCGAGGGCTGTTGATCACCTGTTCAGTAACGGGTACGCTGCCGTCGCGGGTTCGAAGAACAACACCAATAAGAAAGAGACAACACGCAATGACGCCTCGGGTACTGGTCGTCGATGACGATCCGCTTATTCGCGACTTGCTGCATGCCTATCTGTCCCAGGAAGGCTATGACGTCCACAGCGCTGATACCGCCGAGCAGGCCGATGCCTTCCTCGCCAGCCAGGATGTCGACCTGGTGCTGCTGGACATCCGTCTGCCGGGCAAGGACGGCCTGACCCTGACCCGGGAGCTGCGGGTGCGTTCGGAGGTCGGCATCATCCTCATCACCGGCCGCAACGATGACATCGACCGCATCGTCGGCCTGGAATGCGGCGCCGACGACTACGTGATCAAGCCGCTCAACCCCCGCGAGCTGGTATCACGTGCCAAGAACCTGATCCGCCGCGTGCGCCATGCCCGCGTCGCCCAGCCCGCACCGGCGTGCACCCAATCGCTCAAGCAGTTCGCCGACTGGTCGCTCGATACCGACCGGCGCCGGCTGATCGACCCCGATGGCGGCGAAACGCTGCTGACCCATGGCGAATTCCAGCTGCTCAGCGTGTTCCTGCGCAACAGCGGGCATACCCTGACCCGCGACCAGTTGATGGACCAGATCCGCAACCGCGAATGGGTACCCAACGATCGCTCCATCGATGTACTGGTCGGCCGTCTGCGGCGCAAGCTGCACGACGACCCGGCCGAGCCGCAGTTGATCATCACCATCCACGGCACCGGCTACCTGTTCACCGCCAGCGTGGCGGCCTGAACCCCATGGGCCGCCTGCTGGTGCTGGCCCTGGTGCTGCTGAGCCTGCAGGCTGGGGCCGGGGAGCGCATCCGTTATTGCGATTACCCGGTCTACCCACCGATCTCCTGGAGTGACGGGCGTCAGGTGCGTGGCCTGGCCCCGACCGTGGTGCGTGAGTTGCTCGGGCGCCTGGGCTACGACGTGCAGATCGTGGTGCTGGGCAACTGGAAACGCTGCCTGATGGACGCGGCGGCCGGGCGGGTCGACGTGGTGCTGGCCTACAACACCGACCAGCGCGACCAGAGCATGCGTTTTTCCACGGTGCCGGTGCTGCGCGAGGAAGTGGCGGTGTTCTACAACCGACGCCGGCCGGTGCATTTCCAGCGCATCGAAGACTTGGCCGGCTATCGCGGCGGGCTGCTGTTCGGCGAGAGCTATGGCGCCGAGTTCGACCGTTTCGTGGCCCGGCATCAGAACATCGAATGGGTGTCGTCCAGCCAGCAGAATTTCGGCAAGCTGATCCGTGGCCGCATCGACTTCGTCATCCAGGAGCGGCGCACCGGCGAACTGTTCGTCGAGCACCTGGCCGGCGCCGAGGACATCCAGGCGTTGCCCAAGGCCCTGAGCGTGGACTACCTGCGTGTCGCAGTCTCGCGCCACTCGCCCCTGAGCCGGAAGATGGATGCCATCGACGCGCAATTGCGGCGCATGACCGACAGCGGCGAGATCGACGTCTGGCTGGGGCAGAGCGAGGTGACCTACCGCGACATGATCAATTTACCGGCGGATGCACCATGATCCGCCTGCACACCGACGGCCTGCTGCGCCGCCTGCTGCTGTTCATCTTCCTGTTCAGCCTCTGCTTCACCGTGCTGGCCAGCTCGGTGCAGCTGTATTTCGAATACCGCCGGGAAATGCGCGACATCGAAGCGCGCATGGACCTGATCCGCGCCGGCTACCTGGCCAGCCTGGAGCGCAGCCTGTGGGACCTGGACGAGGCGCAGCTGGATGTGCAGTTGCGTGGCCTGGTGGATTTTTCCGATGTGGCCCGGGTGCGGCTGTTGAGCGACGACTTCCGGCTGCTACGGGGCCAGGCCGAGCCCAAGGGGCCGCTGCGCATCGAGCGCTTCCCGTTGGACTATCAGCCGCCTTCCGGGCCATTGCGCCATCTGGGCGAGCTGGAAGTCAGCATCGACCTGGGCGCGGTGCATCGCCGCTTGTTCGCAACCGGTCTCACCAGCCTGTTATGGATGGGCGTCTTCCTGTGCGGCCTGGCCGTGGCGCTGTCTGGGCTGTTCTACCGCCTGGTGACGCGCCACCTGCAGGTGATGGCCGAGTTCGCCCGACGTATCGGCGCCGGGCAGTGGCAGGAGCCTCTGCGCCTGGGCCGGCGCCATTCGGCGCGCCCAGACGAGATCGACACCGTGGCCCATGCCCTGGATGACATGCGCCGGGCGATTCTCAGCGACATCGAGCGCCGCGAGCTAGATCGCCTGGCCTTGCAGGACAAGCGCGACGAGCTGCAGGCCATGGTCGAGCGGCGCACCGAGAGCCTGGCTCGGGCCAAGGACGAGGCCGAGGCGGCGAACCTGGCCAAGTCGCGTTTCCTGGCGACCATGAGCCATGAGCTGCGCACCCCCCTGAACGGTATTCTCGGCATGGCCGAACTGCTGCGCGGCGGGCGCCTGGACGACCTCGACCGGCAGCGTCTGGAGGCGTTGTACAAGGCCGGGGAGGGGTTGCTCACGATTCTCAACGAAGTGCTGTATTTCGCACGTCTGGAGGAGGGCGAGAGCCGCCCGGACCGGGTCGACTTCTCCCTGCGTCAGCTCTGCGAGGAGGTCATGACCCTGCTCGAGCCCCGTGCCGTGGACAACGGTAACCGGCTGCATTGCCAGATCGACCCGCAACTGCTCCCTTTCCACTATGGTGCCGAGCAGTACCTGCGCCAGGTGCTGAGCAACCTGCTGGCCAACGCCATCAAGTTCACCGAGCACGGCCAAGTCAGCCTTCAGGTCCAGGTGCTGGCCAACCAGGGTGCGAGCCAGCGGGTAAGCGTGAAGGTCAGCGACAACGGCATCGGCATCGCCCCGGCCATGCAGGCCAGGATTTTCGAGCGCTTCACCCAGGCCAGCGAGACTGTGGCGCGGCGCTATGGCGGCACGGGCCTGGGCTTGGCGATCTGCAAGCACCTGGTAGAAAAACTGGGCGGGCGCATCGGCCTTGACAGCACCGAGGGGCAGGGCAGCTGCTTCTGGTTCGAGCTGGAGTTGGCCCGAGGCCGGCAGCCTCAGGCCCAGGCTCCCATTCGCCAGGTTTCCCAAACGCTGGACATCCTGGTAGTCGAGGACGTGGCGCTCAATCGCGAGGTGGCCGGCGGTCTACTCACCCGCGATGGCCACCTGGTCAGCTTCGCCGAAGATGCAGGGCAGGCCCTGGCGATGTGTGCGCGGCACCGTTTCGACCTGATCCTGCTGGATGTACACCTGCCGGGTATGAGTGGCGTCGAATTGTGCCGCCACGTGCGCGCCACGACGGGGCCCAATCGCGATACCCGGATCCTGGCCTTGACCGCTGGTGTGCAGCCTGCACAGGTGCCCGGCTACATGGAAGCGGGCATGCAGGGCGTGCTGGCCAAACCGCTGCGCCTGGACAGCTTGCGCCAGGCCCTGGCCGAGGCGGCGCCAGCGATACCAGCCAAGGCGCCGGACGACAGCGTGGATTGGGCATTGCTGCAAACCCATCGCACCTTGCTCGGCGAGCAGAAGGTGCAAGGCTTGTTGGTGGTCCTGCGCAAGGCCATCGAGCAGCACCAGGCGGCGCTGGCCCAGGCCATGCAGGCCAAGGACTGCACCGAGGTCGCGCACCTGGCCCATCGCCTGGCGGGCAGCAGCGATTCCCTGGGCTTTCGTGGCCTGGGGGCGGTACTGCGGCGCCTGGAGGATGCTGCGCTGGCTGATGACCTAGCGGCTCTGGAAGGCCTCGGCGAGCCCTTGGCCATGCAGCTTGCCGGGGCGCGCGCCACCCTGGAACAGCTGATACAGGGCTGACGTACAAAAAAGTTACGACTTTTTACATCTTCGATCCTTTCGTACAACGGCACCTTACATCCGTTTCCAATAATCGATGGCAACCGTGCGCCCCACGGTCCATGAGGCTTATTGGAGATAACAATAATGAACTGCCGTAAAGCTGATGCCCCTCTCAATTCCCTGCCGTTGCAGCGTACCTGCCGAGCCGAGGTGCGCCATGTCTGAGGCCACCGACCGCAAAGGTATCCAGCTGACCCGCGCGCTCAAGAGCCGCCACATCTTCATGCTGTCGCTGGGCGGCGTGATCGGCACCGGCCTGTTCATGGGCTCGGGGGTCACCATCAACCAAGGCGGCCCGGTGGGCGCGATCCTGGCCTACCTGGTGGCGGGGTTGCTGATGTACCTGGTGATGGTCTGCCTGGGCGAGCTGTCGGTACAGATGCCGGTATCCGGCTCGTTCCAGGCCCACGCCACGAAATTCATCGGCCCGGCCACCGGCTTCATGATCGGCTGGGTGTACTGGATGAGCTGGGCCACCACCGTGGGCCTGGAGTTCACCGCCGCAGGCATGCTCATGACCCGCTGGTTCCCCGACGTGCCGATCTGGTACTGGTCGGCGCTGTTCGTCGGCGTGCTGTTCGGCCTCAACGCCCTGGCCACCCGCGCCTTCGGTGAGGCCGAGTACTGGTTCTCCGGCATCAAGGTCGCGACCATCCTGGGCTTCATCGTCATCGGCGTGCTGGTGATCTTCGGCGGCATCCCGCTGGAGAGCGGGGCGCCAGCACCGATGCTGGACAACCTGGTCGGCGACGCGTTCCCCCATGGCCTGTCGGCGGTGTTCGCGGTGATGATGACCGTGGTCTATGCCTTCCAGGGCTGCGAGATCATGGGCGTGGCCGCCGGGGAGACCGAGCATCCGGAAAAGAGTATTCCGCGTGCGGTGCGCAACGTGGTGTTCCGTGTACTGATCTTCTACGTGCTGGCGATCGCCGTGCTCTCGGCCATCGTGCCCCATGAGCAGGCCGGTCTGATGGAAAGCCCGTTCGTGCAGGTGTTCGACATGGTCGGCATCCCGTACGCGGCGGACCTGATGAACTTCGTCATCCTCACCGCCATCCTCTCGGTGGGCAACTCCGGGCTGTACGCCTCCACCCGCATCCTCTGGGCCATGTCCAAGACCGGCATGGCGCCCAAGAGTCTGTCGCCGTTGAGCAAGCGTGGCGTACCGCTGCGGGCTTTGAGCGTCACCCTGTGCTTCGCGCTGGTATCGCTGATGACCAGCTTCATCGCCGCGGATACGCTGTTCATGGTGCTGATGGCGGTGAGCGGGATGTCCGGCACCGTGACCTGGATCGTCATCGCCCTGGCGCAGTACCGCTTCCGCAAGGCGTACCTGCGTGACGGCGGCAAGCTCGAGGACCTGAAGTACCGCGCGCCGCTGTACCCGCTGGTGCCGCTGCTGTGCATCGCCCTGTGCAGTTCGCTGTTCGTGTTCCTGGCCATGGACGAGACCCAGCGGCCGTCGCTGTACTGGGGCTTTGGCTTCATTGCCCTGTGCTATGCGGCATATTTCCTGGTCAATCGCCGTCGTCAGGGGGCCTTCGCCCCGAGCGCGCCTGGGGTTTGAACCGCGCGCTCACCTGAAGCCCCTATCGCGGGACAAGCCCGGTACCACAGGCTAGCGCTGGTTCCCCTGTGGGACCGGGCTTGTCCCGCGATTGCGTTGGAGCAGGCACGACAAAACTTCAGTTGTGCAAAGTTGTAACAACGCAGCGATCGAACTCATTCTTCGTCATTTTAAATCCATTAAAAACAATGAGTTATACGAGTAACTTCATTTGTTACACGCAGTTTTACCTCGATTGCCGCCTTGTTGAACACTCGTTTAGTATCTCTTCAAACCTTGTCCCTCACACCATCACAACAACATCGAGGCCTCCCATGACTAGCCCGTCGCCACTGCTGAGCAAGGTCGAAGCCGGCGTTGCCTGGATCACCCTCAACCGCCCCGAGCAGCGCAACGCGCTGGACATCCCCAGCCTGAAGCAGCTGCACGCACTGCTGGAGGCCTTCAACACCGACCCAGCCGTGCGGGTAGTGGTGCTCACTGGTACCGGCCGCAGCTTCTGTGCCGGTGCAGACCTTGCCGAATGGGCCGAGGCCGAAGCCCGTGGCGCCCTGGAAAGCTACGGCTGGACCGAGACCGCCCACGCCCTGATGCAGCGCCTGCACAGCCTGGACAAACCTACCATCGCCGCCATCAACGGCACCGCCGTCGGCGCCGGTATGGATCTGAGCCTGTGCTGCGACCTGCGCATCGCCGCCGCCTCGGCGCGCTTCAAGGCCGGCTACACCAGCATGGCCTACAGCCCCGACGCCGGGGCCAGCTGGCACCTGCCACGGCTGATCGGCACCGAACAGGCCAAGCGCCTGCTGTTCCTCGACGAACTGTGGAGCGCCGAACGAGCCCTGGCCGCAGGGCTGGTGGGCGAGGTATGCGCCGACGACCAGTTGCCGGCGGTCGCAGCCGAACTGGCCGGGCGCCTGGCCAATGGCCCGACCTTCGCCCATGCCCAGACCAAGCGCCTGATCCGCGACGGTGCCCAACGCACCCTGGCCGAGCAGCTACAGGCGGAACTTGCCGCCGGCCTGCTGTGCGGGCGTAGCCAGGACGGCGCCGAGGCGCTGCGCGCTTCGATCGAGAAGCGCGCACCTCATTTCGTTGGTAAATAAATACTTACACGACCTTCTTCAGGACCATTCCAGATGAATTTCCAACTCACCCAAGAACAAGAAATGTTGGTGGAAGCGGTACGCAGCTTCGTTAACAAGGAGCTGCTGCCCTACGAGGAAGAGGTGGACCGCGCCGATGCCGTGTCGCCGGAGCTTGCTGCGCAAATCCGCGGCAAGGCCATCGCCGCCGGCTTCTACGCCTTCAACATGCCTGAGGAGGTCGGTGGCGGTGGCCTGGACTACCTGTCCCAGGCGCTGATCGAACGCGAGCTGTCCAAGGTGTCCTGGGCCCTGCATGTCTTTGTCGCACGCCCCTCGAAGATCCTCATGGCCTGCAAGGACGAGCAGATCAATGACTACCTGCTGCCGTGCGTGCAAGGCGAGAAGATCGATTGCTTCGCTCTCACCGAGCCAGGCGCCGGCTCCGACGCCAACGCCATCAAGACCCGCGCCGTGCGCGACGGCGATGACTTCGTGATCAACGGCAGCAAGCACTTCATCAGCCACGCGGGCCACGCCGACTTCGCCATCGTCTTCGCCGTCACCGATACCTACGAGCACAACGGGCGCAAGCGCAACGCCGTGACTGCCTTCCTGGTCGACCGCGGCACCCCGGGCATGACCGTACGCCGTGGGCCTAAGTGCGTGAGCAACCGCGGCTACCACACCTACGAGTTGTTCTTCGACGACTGCCGCGTGCCGGCCAGCAAGGTACTGGGTGAAGTGGACAAGGGCTGGGAAGTCGCCAACGCCTGGCTCACCGCCGGCCGGGTGATGGTCGCCGCCAACTGCGTCGGCCAGGCCCAGCGCGCCCTGGACCTGTCGCTGCAATGGTCGGCCGATCGCAAGCAGTTCGGCCAGGCGATCGGCAGCTACCAAGGGGTGTCGTTCAAGCTCGCCGACATGGCCACGCAGATTCGCGCCGCGGAGCTGCTGACCCTGCACACCGCCTGGAAGATGGACCAAGGCAGTATGACCGACGGCGAGGCCGGTATGGCCAAGCTATTCGCCAGCGAAGTGCTGGGCAAGGTCGCCGACGAGGCGGTGCAGATCTTCGGCGGGATGGGCCTGATGGACGAAGGGCCGGTGGAGCGCATCTGGCGCAACGCGCGCATCGAGCGCATCTGGGAGGGCACCTCGGAGATTCAGCGGCACATCATTTCCCGTGAACTGCTGCGCCCCTTGCTGCGCTGATCGGCCTGGAGAACCCCATGTCGCATTCGATCCGTGACAACCTCAAGCGCCTGCTGGCACCCAGGCACCTGGCCTTCGTCGGTGGCCGCAGCATGGCACGGGCGCTCAAGCGCTGCGTCGAAGGCGGCTTCGCCGGCCAGATGTGGTTGGTCAACCCGCAGCACGAAAGCCTGGACGGCGTGCCGTGCGTGCCGAGCATCGCCGACCTGCCCTGTGCACCGGACGCCGTGTTCATCGCCACCAACAAAGACCTGACCCTGCAATGTGTCCAGGCCCTGGCCGAGCTCGGTGCCGGTGGCGCCATCTGCTATGCCTCGGGCTTTGCCGAGAGCGGCGAACAAGGGCGCCTGTTGCAACAGCGCCTGCTCGAGGCCGCCGGTTCCATGGCCTTGCTCGGCCCTAACTGTTACGGCCTGCTCGACTACCTACATGGCGCTGCCTTGTGGCCAGTCGCCCATGGCGGCAAGCAGGTGGAGAAGGGCGTGGCGATCCTGACCCAGAGCGGCAACTTCGCCTACAACCTGTCGATGAGCGACCGCTCGCTGCCGGTAGCCTACATGGCCTCGGTCGGCAACCAGGCGCAACTGGGCGTAGCCGAGCTGATGGATGTGCTGCTGGATGAGCAACGGGTAACGGCCATCGGCCTGCACCTGGAAGGCCTTAAGAACGTGCCCGGCTTTGCCCGCGCCGCGCACAAGGCCCTGGAGCGAGGCATCCCGGTGATCGCCCTGAAGACCGGCGTCTCGCAGATCGGTGCCGAACTCGCGCTCAGCCACACCAGTTCGCTGTCGGGCTCCGACGCCCTGTACGACAGCCTGTTCCAGCGTCTGGGCGTGATCCGCGTGAGCGGCCCGGTAAGCTTTGTCGAAACCCTCAAGGCCGCCGCCTGCGGGCAACTGCCCAAGGATGGCCGCCTGATCGCCCTGGCGTGTTCCGGTGGCGACGCCGGATTGATCGCCGACTATGCCGAGCGTAATGACCTGGCTCTGCCTCCACTCGAACAGGGGCAGGTAGATGAGCTGGCCCAGGTGCTGCCGGCCTACGCCAACCTGGTCAACCCGCTGGACTTCACCACGGCGATCTGGGGCGATGCCGCCGCGCTCGAACGCATGCTCGACAGTGCCCTGTGCGGTGATGCCAACGCGGCCATGCTGGTGCTGGACTACCCGGCGCAGTTCACCGGCGAGCGCAAGGAGTGCGACCTGCTGCTGGGGCTTTACTGCGACGCCCTGGCGCGTCATGGCAAGGTCGGCTTCGTCACCTCGGCCTTTCCGGAGCTGCTGCCGGCTTGCGCCCGCGAGCGCCTGCACGCCCATGGCATCGCCGCCTTGCAGGGCGTGGAGGACGGCCTGGCGGCCTGGGGGCGGATCGTCGCCTACCAACGGAACCGCCCGCGCTTGCTGGCACTGGGCGAGTCGGCCCTGGTACCGCTGTGCCCACAGGCGCTGGATGGCCAGGTGCAAATGCTCGATGAATGGCAATCCAAGCAGGCGCTGCGCGCGTTTGGCCTGCCGGTGCCGGCCGGTGTGCTGACCACGCCCGGGCAGGCTGTCACCGAGGCCGCCGGGGTGGGCTTCCCTCTGGTGCTCAAGGCGGTCAGCGCACAGTTGCCGCACAAGACCGAAGCCGGCGCCGTGGCGCTCAACCTGCGTGACGCCAGCGCCCTGGAGGCGGCGCTCAAACAGATGCGCGAGCGTATCGCGGCCTACGCGCCGAACGTGCCGTTCGACCAGGTGCTGCTCGAGCCCATGGCCGAGGCGCCGCTGGCCGAGCTGATCGTCGGTATCAAGCGCGAGAACGACTTCGCCCTGGCCCTGGTGATCGGTGCGGGCGGGGTGCTGGTGGAGCTGCTCAAGGACAGTGTCAACCTGTTGCTTCCCACCACCGACGGCGCCATCCGCAATGCCGTGCTGGGCCTGCGCAGCGCCGGCTTGCTGCAAGGCTTCCGCGGGCGCCCGGCGGCCGACCTCGACGCCTTGGTGGCGGCGATCCGCGCCGTGGCCGACTACGCCTGCGAGAACACAGGCCGCTTGCTGGAGCTGGACGTGAACCCATTGATGGTCGGTGCCCAGGGCACCACCGCGGTCGATGCGCTGATCCGCCTCGGCCAGCCGCAAGGAGAACGACATGCATGAACCTTCCATGACCGCCGGCCAGGCCCTGGTGCGGCTGCTGGGTAACTATGGCGTGGATACCGTGTTCGGTATCCCTGGGGTCCATACCTTGGAGCTGTACCGGGGCTTGCCGGGCAGCGGCATCCGCCATGTGCTGACCCGCCATGAACAGGGCGCCGGCTTCATGGCCGACGGCTATGCCCGGGTCAGCGGCAAGCCGGGCGTGTGTTTCGTCATCACTGGCCCCGGCGTGACCAACGCGGCCACCGCCATCGGCCAGGCCTATGCCGACTCCATCCCGATGCTGGTGATCTCCAGCGTCAACCACACCGCAAGCCTGGGCAAAGGCTGGGGTTGTCTGCACGAAACCCAGGATCAGCGCGCCATGACCGCGCCGATCACCGCGTTCTCCGCCGTGGCCCTGTGCGCCGAGGACCTGCCAGAGCTGATCGCCCGTGCCTGGGCCGTGTTCGACAGCGAGCGCCCACGCCCGGTGCATATCTCCGTGCCGCTGGACGTACTGGCGGCCCCGGTCGCCCGGGACTGGAGCGCCGAGGTGGTACGCCGCCCCGGGCGTGGCCTGCCGGACCGTGACAGCCTGGATCAGGCGGCCTTGAAGCTCGCTGCTGCCAAGCGACCGATGATCATCGCCGGTGGCGGCGCCTTGCAGGCCGCCGATGAACTGCGGCAACTGAGCGAGCGCCTGGCGGCGCCGGTGTTCACCAGTGTGGCCGGCAAGGGCCTGCTGCCGCCTGAGTCGCCTTTGAATGCCGGTGCCAGCCTGTGCGTGGAACCTGGCTGGCAGATGATCGCCGAAGCCGACGTGGTGCTCGCAGTGGGTACGGAAATGGCCGACACCGACTTCTGGCGCGAGCGCCTGCCGCTTCGTGGTGACTTGCTGCGGGTGGATATCGACCCACGCAAGTTCAACGACTTCTACCCTTGTGCTCTGGCCTTGCATGGCGATGCCCGGCAGACCTTGGCGGGCCTGCTGGAACACCTGCCGCACGTTCAGCGCGACGCCGGCGCCGCTATCGAGGCGGTGGCCTACCTGCGCCAGGCGATCCGCGCAGGCCATGGCCCGCTGCAAGGCATCCACCAGGCGATCCTCGACCGTATCGCTGCTGTCTTGCCGGAAAACGCCTTCATCAGCAGCGACATGACCCAGCTGGCCTACACCGGCAACTATGCCTTCACCAGCCGGGCCCCACGCAGCTGGCTGCACCCCACCGGCTACGGCACCCTCGGCTATGGCCTGCCAGCGGGTATCGGCGGCATGTTCGCCAGTGATGACCGCCCAGGCCTGGTGCTGGTGGGCGATGGTGGTTTCCTCTATACCGCCCAGGAGCTGGCCACCGCGGTCGAGGAGCTGGACCGCCCGCTGGTGGTGCTGTTGTGGAACAACGATGCCCTGGGCCAGATCCGCGACGACATGCTCGGCCTGGACATCGAGCCCATCGGTGTATTGCCGCGCAACCCGGACTTCGCCGCGCTCGGTCGGGCGTTCGGCTGCACCGTGGCGCAACCGCGCAGCCTCGACGAGCTGCAACAGGAGCTGCAGGCGGGCTTTGCCCGCAACGGCGTGACCCTGGTCGAACTCAAGCACGCCTGTGCCCACTGACGGAGGATTGCCATGCGCTTTTCCACGCTGACCCAACGCATCGCCGGCGACGGCGCCGCCGCCTGGGACATCCACTACCGCGCCCTGGCGATGCAGGCCGAGGGCAAGGACATCCTGCTGCTGTCGGTGGGCGACCCCGACTTCGATACCCCGGCGCCCATCGTCGAGGCGGCCATCGACAGCTTGCGCGACGGCCATACCCATTATTCGGACGTGCGCGGCAAGCTGGCCCTGCGCCAGGCCATTGCCCGTCGCCACCAGCAACGCAGCGGCCAGAAGGTGGATGCCGACCAAGTCACCGTGCTGGCCGGGGCCCAGTGCGCGTTGTTCTGCGTAGCCCAGTGCGTGCTGGAACCGGGCGACGAGGTGATCGTCGCCGAACCGATGTACGTCACCTACGAGGCCGTGTTCGGCGCCTGTGGCGCGACCGTGGTACCGGTGCCGGTCAAGCCGGAGAACGGTTTTCGCGTGTGCCCCGCGGATGTAGCTGCGCGCATCACCCCCCGTACCCGTGCCCTGGCCCTGAACAGCCCGCATAATCCATCGGGGGCGAGCCTGCCGCGCGCTACCTGGGAGGCGCTGGCAGAGCTGTGCATCGCCCATGACCTGTGGCTGATTTCCGACGAGGTCTACAGCGAGCTGTTGTACGACGGCGAGCACGTCAGCCCCGGCAGCCTGACGGGCATGGCCGAGCGCACCGCGACGCTCAACAGCCTGTCCAAGTCCCACGCCATGACCGGCTGGCGGGTCGGCTGGGTGGTGGGTTCAGCCGAGCTGGCCGGCCACCTGGAAAACCTTGCCCTGTGCATGCTCTACGGCTCGCCCGATTTCATCCAGGATGCCGCGGTCGTGGCGTTGGAACAGCCGTTGGCGGAACTCGAGGCGATGCGCGACGCCTATCGCCAGCGCCGCGACCTGGTCTGCGAGCGCCTGGCAGGCTGCCCGGGCATCAAGGCGCTCAAGCCTGATGGCGGCATGTTCGTGATGGTCGATATCCGCGAGACCGGCCTGAGCGCCCAGGCCTTCGCCGACCGCTTGCTGGACCGTGAAGGGGTATCGGTGCTGGCAGGCGAGGCCTTCGGGCCGAGCGCCGCCGGGCATATCCGTCTGGGCCTGGTGCTCGGCGCCGAGGCGCTGGACGACGCGTGCCGGCGTATCGCCCGTTGTGCGCGGGCCTTAGTGGAGGAACAGGCCCATGCGTGAGTACCCGCGGCTGTACATCGACGGTGCCTGGCAATTGCCGAGCGGGCAGGGCATGGCCGAGGTCATCGACCCGGCCAGCGAGGCCGCCATCGGCCGCGTACCGCTGGGCGACGAGCAGGACGTGGAGCGCGCGGTGACGGCTGCCCGGCGTGCGTTCGGCGCCTGGTCGCGCACACCCTCCGGTGTGCGCGCTGGTTACATTCGTGCCCTGGCCGCGCAACTGAAGGCCAAGGCCGGGGAAATGGCCGATGTGATCACCGCCGAGCTGGGCATGCCGGTGCAGTGGTGCCAGATGGTTCAGGTCGATGGCCCGATCGAGGGGCTGGAGCAGTACAGCGAATTGGCCGGGTTGATGGACGAGGTGCGCGAAGTCGGCCATTCACTTGTGTACCGCGAGGCGGTGGGGGTATGCGCTTTCATCAACCCCTGGAACTACCCGCTGCACCAGATGATCGGCAAGCTGGCCCCGGCCTTGGCCGCCGGCTGCACGGTGGTGGTCAAGCCCAGCCAGGAAACGCCGCTGCATGCCTTCCTGCTGGCCGAGATGATCGACGCCATCGGTCTGCCTGCGGGTGTGTTCAACCTGGTCAGCGGGCCAGGCTCTAAGGTGGGCGAGGCCCTGGCCCGGCACCCGCAGGTGGACATGGTGTCGTTCACCGGCTCCACCGGCGCCGGGGTGCGGGTATCCCAGGCCGCCGCGCCGACGGTCAAGCGCGTGTGCCTGGAGCTGGGCGGCAAGTCGCCGCTGTTGATCACCGCCGATGCCGACCTGGAAGCGGCCGTGCGCCATGGGGTGCAGGACGTGATGATCAACTCCGGGCAGACCTGCACGGCGCTCACCCGCATGCTGCTGCCGGCCGAGCGCTATGCGCAGGCCCTGGAGATCGCGGTGGCAGAAACCCAGGTGCTCACCATGGGCGACCCGCGTGACCCGCGCAGCTTCCTTGGCCCGATGTGTTCGGCTGGGCAGCGGCGCACCGTGCTGGACTACATTCGCCTGGGCCAGGAGGAGGGTGCGCGGCTGCTATGCGGCGGCGACACCGCCACGGACTTCGAGCGGGGCTACTATGTGGCGCCTACGCTATTTGCCGACGTCGACAACCGCATGCGCATCGCCCAGGAGGAAATCTTCGGGCCGGTGCTGTGCCTGATTCCCTATGCCGACGAGGCCCAGGCAGTCGAGATGGCCAACGATTCGCCGTTCGGCCTGTCCAGCGCCGTCTGGGCCGGTAGCCGCGAGCGCGGCCTGGAGCTGGCGCGGCAGATGCGCGCCGGGCAGTGCTTCGTCAATGGGGCCGGGTTCAACTACCGCGCGCCGTTCGGCGGGTACAAGCAATCCGGCAATGGTCGGGAATGGGGCGAGGAGGGCTTGGGTGAGTTTGTCGAAGTGAAGGCCGTACAGGTCTGAAGCCAACAGCCACTGCACGCCGCCTATAGGAGCGGCTTGCCCGGACCACCGCGAAGGGCTGCGAAGCAGCCCCAACGATTCACTAGCAAGGACCCTTTCATGAATGTACTGATCGTCCACGCTCACCCCGAGCCGCAATCCTTCACGGCCGCCCTGCGCGACCAGGCAGTCGAGACCTTCACCGCCCAGGGCCATCAGGTGCAGGTCAGCGACCTGTACGCCATGGGCTGGAACCCGGTGGCCAGCGCCGAAGACTTCGGCACCCGGGAGAACCCCGACTACCTGGTATATGCCCTGGAGCAGCGCCTGGGGGTCAAGAGTAGCTCCATCGCCGCGGATATCCAGGCCGAACTGGACAAGCTGCTGTGGGCTGACCTACTGGTGCTGAACTTCCCGATCTTCTGGTTCTCCGCCCCGGCCATGCTCAAGGGCTGGATCGACCGCGTGCTGGTCTCCGGTGTGTGTTACGGCGGCAAGCGTTTCTACGACCAGGGCGGGCTGGTGGGCAAGAAGGCGCTGGTGACCGTGACCCTGGGCGGGCGCGAGCACATGTTCGGCGACGGTGCCATCCACGGGCCGCTGGAGGACATGCTGCGGCCGATCCTGCGTGGCACCCTGGCCTATGTCGGCTTCGAGGTGCTGCCACCGTTCGTGGCCTGGCACGTGCCGTACATCAGCGACGAGGCGCGCAAAGGGTTTTTGCATGACTACCAGCAACGCCTGACCCACCTTTCGGACGACCTGCCACTGGAGTTCCCCAAGCTGTCGCAGTTCGACGAGGCGCTGTATCCGCTGCCCAAGTGATTGCGACCGATTGTCGCTGAGCGGACACCCGGACGGGCGCGATACCGCGCCCACCTGGTTTTGTTGCCCGGGGCGCAACACATATTCTTCACGTCAGGACTGGTCAGTGGCGGCCCTACGACTTAAGGTGGCGGGTAGCAAAACTTGTCTGGAGCTCCAATGTCGAACTTCCCCATCGTCCGCCCACGTCGCCTGCGCCAGAACCCATCGTTGCGCAACCTGTTCCAGGAGACCGAATTCCGCCTCGACGACCTGATCCTGCCGATCTTCGTCGAAGAAGGTATCGACGATTTCGTGCCCATCACCAGCATGCCGGGGGTCAACCGCATTCCCGAGAAGCGGCTCGCCAGCGAAATCGAGCGCTACGCCCGCGCCGGCATCAAGTCGGTGATGACCTTCGGCGTCTCGCACAACCTGGACGCGACCGGTAGCGATACCTGGAACGAAAACGGCCTGGTGGCGCGCATGGCGCGTATCTGCAAGGACACCGTGCCGGAAATGGTGGTGATGTCCGACACCTGCTTCTGCGAATACACCAGCCACGGCCATTGCGGCGTGCTGCACGACCATGGCGTGGACAACGACGCCACCCTGGCCAACCTGGGCAAGCAAGCGGTGGTGGCCGCTGCCGCCGGTGCCGATTTCATCGCCCCGTCGGCAGCGATGGACGGCCAGGTCCAGGCCATTCGCAGCGCCCTGGACGGCGCAGGCTTCCATGACACGGCCATCATGGCCTACTCGACCAAGTTCGCCTCTTCGCTCTACGGCCCGTTCCGCGAAGCCGGCGGTACCGCGCTCAAGGGCGACCGCAAGAGCTACCAGATGAACCCGATGAACCGCCGCGAAGCCGTGCGCGAGTCGCTGCTCGACGAGCAGGAAGGGGCCGATGTGCTGATGGTCAAGCCGGCCGGCGCCTACCTCGACGTGATCGCCGACATCCGCGCCGCCTCGCGCCTGCCGCTGGCGGCCTACCAGGTCAGTGGCGAGTACGCGATGATCAAGTTCGGTGGTTTGGCCGGTGCCATCGACGAGGCACGGGTGGTGCGCGAGAGCATCGGTTCGATCAAGCGTGCTGGCGCCGACCTGATCCTGACCTACTTCGCGATGGACCTGGCCCGCGACGGGATCTGATGCGGGGCCGGGCAGGGTAATACTGTAGGTCCTGTAGGGGCGGCGGTCCGACTTGTACCGTGTGAGGCCTCGTGCCGCGATGGGCTGCGCAGCAGCCCCAATGGGTTCAGGACCCCGCCGCCTGGGCTTTCAACAATTGCATCTGCTGGCGATACTCCGCCGTCACCTGGCGCGCCTGCTCGGGGTTGTTCACCACCTTCGGTGTGATCAGCACGACCAGCTCGGTACGATCGCGGCTCTTCGAACTTGAGGTGGAAAAGCTGACCGTGCCCTGCACACCTTGGGCAATGCTGTAGTTCTCATGCAGCAGGTCGCCCATGATGCTGTTGACCACGGCCTCGATCGGCTGGTCGGTGAAATTGAAGACGATGTCACCGGGCTCCGGGGCAGGCGTGCGCGCGGCGCTTGACGACGGGCGAACGAAGGCTTGGTCGCCTTCGATGATGCGCCGTGTAGGGCTCGCGGCAATCGTATCGCTGCGAGCGGTCGTCGGTGCCTGTGCGCAGGTGGCAGCGGCGCTCCGGCCCCCTCGAGGGCTTCGCGCATCAGCGCCTGGTCAGTCTGCAGGCCTTGCCTGGGAGGGGTGCACCCGGCCAGGGCGACAGCGACACATAGGCCCAGCAACGGTGTGCGCACTGTCGGCAGGAGAAAACGCGAAGATAGGTGCATGGTCATAGTGATGGAGTACGTGACGGTGTGATGACGGAAGCCTTGGGTGGCGCGGGCAAGCGCGGCAGGGGCAGGCTGAGCGTGTAGGTCTGGGCATTGCGGGTGAAGGTGGCGGTGGTCGCGGTGAGGTGGCTGAGGGTCCAGCCACTGCCCAGGGTCGCGCCTAGTTCGACCTTGTGCGCCGGCTCGTTGCCGTCGCGCAGGTAGGCCAGCTTGGCATCGGTGCTCAGGACCACGCCGCTCAAGGTCAAGCCGGCGAGGCAGTGGCCATTTGCTGCTCTTTTACCGCTCCCAGGCGTAACAGCGTGCGCAACTTTTCATCCTCGCCAATGCCTTGTGCCACGCCCAAGCGGGCGGCACGCTGGATATCCGTGGCTTGAAGTGCGCCAGCATCCAGCAACCACTTGCATATATCTTCGGTGGTGGGAATGTTCAAGTTCATGTGATGGCTTTATGCAAGTAATGGCCATATAGCGGCGCAACTTCCGTCGATAATTCGGAAGTTGCGCGAGAATACGTCGTTGTGTTTTCTGGCGCAATAAGGCACCCCTGTTTGCACGATGCGCCGCGCGGGCGGCGCTCGATGCTTGCCCGAAAACAAAGGGTGGCCAGCCCATTTCTAATTCGTTAAAAGTTCATTGATGCCCGTAACGATTTCAATGAGCTTTTAACTGAAGGGCCAGCGCCGTTTCAAACTTCCGTACTCATAACGGCACCCGCATTCGCCCCGTGCCCGCGCATATATATACCTGGGGACTACATCCCCATTCCTGACGAAACGTATAGATAACGCAGACGTCCACCCGTGACCCAACTCAAGGGCCGTTCTCGTGACATCGGGTTGCTCGAAGTTGCCGAAGGATGAGCAGCAGCGTCGCTACCGACGGCGTGCGTACAGCTTCGGCAAGGCGGCAAGTTGCGCATAGAAGGCCTCTGATAGCTCAGGAATGGCCTGTTTCAATGCGCCGATCGGGTCTTGCATGAAATGCTCCATACGCGAAGCATCGCCTCCCAGCCAGGCAAAGAAGCGCTGCTCATTGGCGGTCATTTCCTGGATCAGCCACGTGATCGCATCAGCCGCCTGTTGGTCGGTTTCAGCGACCTTGCGAACGAGCGCATGATCCTTTCCGTCCACCGGAACCCTAGGCGCCCGGGAAGAGAAAGTCAGGTAATGTTCGCCCTGGGCACTGTCTTTCAAGCGGTACTTCACGAAGTGGGTCGACTGGCTCGCCATGGTATGGCTCCTGTTGCTCCGTCGGGGCAGGGTAAGCTGTCTCTGTGCCTGAAGGCCTAGACGAACAGCGGATCACCGCCCAGTTGCAGTGAAATGTTCGGGTGCACGTAGTCCAGCGTGAACGACGAACTGCCCGTCCATTTGATCGGGTCGACGGCATTGACCATGAGCAGGTCGACGGCGGGCGACGTGTCCTTGTTGACCGACTCGATGGCGCCTGTGGCGATCTGCGAGGCCCCCAACAACAGGCCGATCACCAAGCCGCCTACGACGATCGAGGCTCCGTCGGTGAGAGGGGCGCAGATCACGGAAACCAGGCCGATGATGATCGACAGGATGACTTCGGTGATGACCACGCCGGGGTCCTGGTGGACGGTGTATTGCTGATCCGTCGGCTGCGTCTGGATGAAGGTGATGGTTTGGCCGTTGTTCGACGTCCCGAGGTTCAGGGTGTACCAGTTGGTGGCGGTCGTCTGCGAGGTGATGCCAAAGGTGATGTAGGTCGTGGTGGTACTGGTGACGGTGAATGTCTCGCCGTCGGTTTCCACGGTAAGTGCGGTGAGCTTAGGGTAGTAGGTCGAGCTGCCTTGCTGCACCGGCGGCATGTCGACGGATACCCCCTGCACCAGGTAGAGGCGGGTCTTGTCGTCGCTCATCAGGAAGTTGTCATCGGTCAGCCCGGGGTAGGCGACCATGATCGCCGGGCGTATCAGGTCATAGAGCGTTCGTTCCTGGGAGACCAGGAACCCGGCTTCGCTTCCCGCGGGTATCGCCGAGGGCGATATCTGGTCGCTCAGGGCTTCACCGCTACGATCGCCGGTCATGGTGAGTACACCCAGGACGCTGTCTTCCAGCGTGGCGCCATCGAGGTAGGCGTAGCTTGTGTAGTTGGGGGTCACGAAGCCCCACTGTTGTTGGTCGATCATGCGGTTGAGATCGACGACCGAGAAGATATGGCTGAATGCCTCCAGGTTTTCGTTGATCCATTCCAGCAACGCCTGTCCGAACACTGCACTGGTGACGGTCCCGGGGTCAGGAGACAGCGTTACTTGCCCGACCAGGGCGGCCACGGGAGTCGATGGGTCATCCGAAGTGGTTTTCGCGACCAGCGCGACAGGGTTGGACGGGACATCACCCGATACATCATGGGGAATGTAGTGCAGGTTGATTTCAATGACCGCCGCGCCCGTTTCGCAGGCCACGCGCTGGCCGTTGCTGTAGTCCACCACGACTTCGGTCATGGGGATGGCAAAACGTACATTCTTGCCATCCCCTCCCATGCAGATCTGCCAGTCGCCGAAATGGGCCGAGACTGTGTACGCATCCGGCGCCGTAAGGGAAAACGCCGGCGGAGACGACTGCTGGTCGACGATGGATTTGTTGACGTCTGGAACAGGGATGGCGAAGGCGGTATCCCAGTTGTAGGTGTAGACCCCTGTGTTGCTCGCCATATCGCGTCTCCTTGTTCCGTACGCCGTTGCGGTCATTTGGTTTTCAGGCCGATTTGAAGCGAGTCGGCGAGCCACGCCGAGGTGAGGTCATAGCCGTTGACGCCGGGGAAGGTGTACGGCTCGATGGCGTCATTGGCGAAGGCATCGAAGCCAGGCACATTCTCCCATTCGTTGTTGTACACCGACGCCAGGATGGCGGAGACGGCGATCTCCACCCCTGAGGCGGCGGCGATGGCACCGGTGATTCCGCCAAACACTTTCCAGCGGGTGGAGTTGAAAGCGTTCTTGATGCTCGTCATCCGCCCACCGGTCTGGTTGGCGCTCACGCTCAAGGCATCCTGCTCATTGGCAAGGTTCTGCGCGTCCGCTTCCTCACTACCGCTGAGCTCATCAACGAAGGAAGATTCATTGAGCAGGGCGCTGCCTTCGTCCACGCCTTCGACCGTGACCTCCGCTGCGCCGGCCAGGCCATCGACGATCGGGCCCAACACGGCTACCAGCGCTAGCGTGGCCGTGACGGCACCCAACACGATCTCGAAGGTGATCTCCGCTTGGGTCTTGGTGACATTGATGGTCATGTCGCGAGCTGACTGGGTGAAGTTGAAGATCTGCTTCGTCGCCCCCGTCGAGGTAGTGACCGTCTTCAGGCCAAGGTTGACTTGCTCGGTGTAGTTGATGTGCACGTCGTACTGCCAGCTCTGGGCGTAGGTCAGGTCGATGAACTTGATTTCGAGGAAACTGTGCTCCAGGTTCATCTCGAACTGCCCCGCAGGAATGCTGACCTGGGTGGCTGTGTAGAACTCGAGCTGGCCGTTCTCGAGATCGACGATGTACTCGCCGCCGCTGCCGCTGAGAAACCACTGGCTGCCCTTGACATTGACCCTGACGGTATCGCCGCGCAGGTCAGGGTTGTAGAAGTAGCCGCCGTTGCCATTGTATTGCTTGAAGGCATCGACCAGCCCCTGAGGCAGCGTACCCTCGTCCAACTGGGCAGAGTAGCCGTTGTCCGGCGTGGTGGCGTCGGGGTCGTCTTCCATCTTGAAGTAGCCGTAGACCAAGTCGTTGACGTTCTTGATCGACAAACCATCGTTGAAGATCGAGAAGTCCTCGTCGCTGGCATCGTCGAACAGGTGCTTGGCGCCTCCGAGCATCATGTTCTTCATGAAGTTCGGGCCACTGATCAACAGCCCCACGTCAGCACCGTTAGCATCGCTGCCGGAGGGAATGGCGTTGGGCGAAACCTGGTGATTGGTGCCGGGCGCATTGTTTTGCACCATGGTCATCACCCCCATCACCGAGCTCTCCATGGTCTGCTGGTCGATCACTGCATAGCTGGTGGCGGTCGGGTCGATCCAGGTGTAATTGGGCGATTGCGCAAGCTGGGGGGTCAGGTCGATGACCGAGAACACGAAGTTGAAGTAGGCGATGTTGCTGTTGAACCATTCGCTCAGAAGATCCGGAAGCACCGCATTACCGATGGTGCCGGCGTTCGGAGGGTTCAGCACAGTGATAACCACGACGGCTGGCGTACCCCCGGCCTCCTCGCTGAGGGCGCAGAGCTGACTTTTGAAGGCTTCGGTGTATTGGTAAACGGACAGGAACTGGTTCTGGTCCTTGTCTTGGCTGAGGAATAGGTAATAGAAGGTATTGTCGGCTGCGGCGATCAACCAGGCGGCCGACGGCTTGACCGGCGACAGCGGTGACTCGCTGGTGATGGTGACACCGTTGGCTTCGAACTCGCTGATCAGCGCCGCATCGATGATGTTGTTGTCAAGGTCGGTGACGATGGCGCTTACACCGCTGTTGATCACGAAGGACAGCTGGCCCGGATCGGGAATCCAGTCCATGTTGATCTGGATGACAGCGCTCATGCCCAGCCCGTCGAGCGGATAGCTGTTGGTGCCCGCTTGGTAGACACCACTGACGATCGGCACGCTCATATTGATGTTTTTGCCATCGCCACCAGTGGTCAATTGCCAGGCGCCCAGGCTGGCCTGGATCTGGTAGGTAGGGTCGTCGCTGGCGGCCTGGGAAAGGGTTTTGGCCCGATCATCGACACTGCTCCAGTTGTCGGTAAGGGCGGTATTGGTGGTATCGAAATGCAAGGCCACCACGGTATCCCAATCATAGGTATCGGCCGTTGGGTGGGTGTCGACTTGCGCTACGGGTACCGGGGCGATCGCGGTGTTGTCGGTCGTGACGGCCATTGGCTGTTTCCTCCTGGATGGATCAATTTCCCGGCATGGAACCCGTACCGGGCACCTGGAACGCTCAAGAAAGATTTCCACGCACGTAGAGGGCGCCGTCGAGTCCGCCGTCGGTCAACGTGAACGACTGGCCGTTTGCCTGCCAATCCAGAAGGTCGGTGACATTCACCGCATGATTGCCGAGGGTGGCCTGCAGGGTTGCGTTGATGTTGGACATGCCGATGTCGTTGACTTGGTCGCCGAAGTCATTGACGGCATCGGTGATGTCAGCGATCAGGCCGACCAGTGTCAGGCCCAGCCCCACCAGAATGATGTAGTCGTACCATGGGATGTCCTGGTCGTGGGTGGTCTTCGGGTTCGGATCCTGTTTGAAGGTCATGACGCCAGTGGAGACGTCCAGCGACAGCGGATTGACCGTCTGGGTGGTCCAGCTGTAGGACGCGTCAGGCAGATCGGCGAGGCCGAACAGGAAGGTGAGGGGACCGCCACCTGCCGAAGAGGTCTGCAAACCGTCGCCTGCATCTGAAGGCCAAAGGGAAAAATGGGTGGTGTTGATCGAGTCGCCGCCCACCACCACGGTGAACGGGCCATTATTGGCAATCAGCGAGTGTTGGTTCGCTTGGCTGACGGAGAACGCTCCACCCGGGAACGTTGCTTGGACGCCCGGTAGCAATGTGTACTTGAAGAATGCCGCCTGCGAAATGAGCGCGACGGCATTGGCTCCTGGAACCAATGCCGTCGAATCGAATGCGGGAGTTGATGGGAAGGGCGTATCGTCCAGCATGGACAAGAAGCACAGCGCCTCGATGTCACCCGATGCAATGTAATACTGCCACTTGTACGGGCGCAGCCAGCTCGACGCCCCTGCCGGTACCGGGACGACCCCGGCGAACACATACTGCAGGTTGCCCCGGTTTTCGTAGAACGCCGCCTGGATGATCTGCTTGAGCATGCCGATGGCAGCACTCGTCAGCAGGCCGGAAGGGTCGGTGACCGTGAGAATCGCGACATAACCGGGATCATCAGGCGTTGCGCCTTGGCTCGGGGAAAACACCAGTTGGGTCGCCGCCCCTTCGCCGCTGAGTGTTTGCTGGCTGCCGGGGCCCATCCAGCCTAGCGTGATTTCCAGCAACAAACTGACCCCAGCCATATTCCATTCACCATTGACGCCGGGGAGGTTCGAGATGCTCAGGCTGCCATCCTTGATGGGCACATTGAGCTTCATCAGGCCGTTTTGGCCACCGTCGGCCATGCTCCAGACATCCAGATGGACATCGAGCATGGTGATCGCACCGGTCATGGGGTCGTGGTCGGTATAGGCGAGGGGCATCGATACCGATGCCAAGTTGTTGCGCATGATGTCGTTGACTTTGTCCTGGGTCAACGCATAGGAATAATCATATTGATAGGTGTCCATAAGAGCGTCCCTGCCTCTTTGCAGCTGCGCTCACCCCATGAGCAAGCGCGTGGTGTGTTTCTAGGCTAGCCACTTTCTTGGAGGGGTCAACGCGTTCAAAAAAGGCGAGCGAGGGCGAAGGCCAAGTGGCGGGGCGCGTTATTTTTTTCATGCCTTTGCAGACATTTTTTTATTGCCAGGAGAGATCACGCACAATGCCCGTGCCGCGCCAAAACCTTTTGGTTTCGTTGAATATTTACACTCAGCAGAACAGGGATCCGTGGTGTGGGCATATAGAACTGCCTGCTATGTGTTTAATGAGATAACTGTCTTGAAGAATGTCGTCGGGCCAACAATCCAGCCAGCAGGTCGAGCGTGGAGCACAACAAGAAGTAGAGCAGGGCGACGAAGAGGAAGATCTCCGTGGGATGCACCATCACCCGATTGCTTACCTGGGTCGCCACGAACGATAGCTCACCTACCCCGATCACATAGGCCAGCGAGGTGTCCTTGATCAGCGAGATCCATTGGTTGAGAAACGACGGCAGCATGATCGGCAACGCCTGGGGCAGTATGACCAGCCGCAGCACCTGCGCGGGTCGCAGGCCCAAGGCCTTCGCCGCCGCCCATTGGCCGGCGGGCAGGCTGTGGATGCCGGCATACACCGAATGCGCAAGGTAAGCGCCGCCGATCAATGACAGCGCACAGACCACCGTGGCCAGTGCCGGCACGTCGACCTTGAAGACGATCGGCAACAGGAAGTAGCTCCAGAAGATCAGCATCAGCACCGGGATGGCGCGGAAGAAACCCAGCACCGTCACCAGTACCCACCGCGGCCAGCCGCGCAGCACTGCCAGGGCGATGCCCAGCCCCAGGCCCAGCACAGCCGAGGCCAGGCCTGAGAGCAGTGCCAGCAATAGGGTCAGCGCGGCGCCACCGAGCGGGCCGTCGGGGTAGGCGCCTACCAACAGGTACTGCAGGTTGTCGACAATCACCGAGAAGTCCATGCCTCACGCACCTCCCTGGCGGTAACGGCGGCTGTTCTGCAGGGCCTGGCCGAGGGCTTCGATCTGCTTGCTCTTGGCGTCGACGAAGCCGAACGGCGAGTTGCTGTCGAAGGCCGCGACACGCAGCACGCCGGCTTGCTTGATATCCGCCAGGCGATCGGCATGGGCCACGCCGGAAAGGACAGCCAGGGTAAGGGCGGTGAGGGCAGTGAGTTTCTTCATGAATATGCAGCTCCTGGGGATGGGCGAGGGCAGGGTTTGTGGGGAGGAAAGGCCCGTTGTAGAGCGGCGGCGGTAGACCGCTGGCGAGATGGATTCTGGCAGGGACGCGAGAGGGAGAGGAGAATGAATTGGTCTACCTTATAACCTGATCGCTTAGTTGGATTGATATGTATCGGCAGGTTAGGAATATAGCGGCCGCACCAAGTCGGCTTGGTTGAGCTATAGCTTAATGCGCCAGATCATTTACAGAGGACACCGAGATGACCGAAGCATCACGCCCACCCTTGCCGCCATTCACCTTGGAAACGGCCATCCAGAAAGTCCGGGGAGCCGAAGACGGTTGGAACTCACGGGACCCAGCCAAAGTGGCGCTGGCGTATACGGAAGATACCCATTGGCGTAACCGCAGCGAGTTCATCGAGGGCCGCGCCCAGGTGCAGGCGTTTCTGGAACGTAAATGGCACAAGGAACTGGACTACCGGTTGATCAAGGAGCTGTGGGCGTTTGCCGATAACCGTATCGCGGTACGGTATGCGTACGAATGGCACGACGATTCGGGTAACTGGTTCCGCTCGTACGGCAACGAAAACTGGGAGTTCGCTGCCAACGGGCTCATGCAGCGGCGGTTTTCGAGTATCAACGACCTGCCGATTAGCGAAAGTGAGCGCAAGTACCATTGGCCGTTGGGGCGGCGGCCGGATGACCACCCTGGGTTGAGTGAGCTCGGGCTTTGAATCGATCGCACCGGGCCTGGAATCGCTAGAAAGCAGGAAAGACAAGACCAGCATCACCCGCCCGAGCAGCACGTCCATTGCTCAAGCCGCAGTGGTTGGCTCTGTACCCGTGCAAGCAGGTTGGGAGTGTCAGCGGTACGGGTCATGGCAGCTTCTGGAGGGGGCGCGGCGGGCGGGATGCCGACGCCCGGTGGAGCCATTGTGTCAGTGGTGTTCATCCAGGATGTGTCGAGCAAGGCGCATTATGTATCGCACTGCAAATGGCGTGCGGCTACAGATGAAAATGTCCCGCAGTCTCCGGTTGGTAAAGCACTTTCCTGATCTCGATCCGGCAGTTGCGTTCAGAAATTCGCCAGTCGATGGTATCTCCCTCCTGGTAGCCGAGAATGGCGGCACCGATGTCGGAACACACGGAGTGCTTCCCCGCATTGCTGTCCGCTTCCTCAGGGTAGACCAAGGCCACTTCGATCTCTTCATCGTCCAGCTGCAGCAAGACCCTGGAATTCATCGTCACAACCGTACTCGCCACCTTCTGCGGCTTGACTACAATGGCTCGCTCAAGCTCATGTTCGAGTTCGACAACGGCCGGGCCTTGTTCAAGCGCAAGCAGACGCTCGAGCCTGGCCTTGTCGATTTCAGTGATGTAGATCCCAGAGGAGTCGCTAACAACACCTTCGCGCAATAGCTGGCGATAGCGCCCCAGTGTCATGGAAAACGACTTCAATGTCGGCGTTTCGCTTTCAAGCACGAAGCCGCTGCGCAGGAAGGCTTTCAGCGAACGGGTGTTGTCAGGGTGGACCTTAGCGATCAGTTTCGCGGCCCGCATGTCAAAGAAGGCCAGCTTCATGCCTTCGCGGATCGTGCGGGCACCAAGACGTCGGCCCCATTTATTGCGGTCTCCGATGGCCAGGACGATCTCGCAATTTGAGCCGGTCTTGACGAGACGGACAAATCCCACCGGCGCGTCATGCCGGTCATAGGCTATGAAGAATCGGCCGCCGCGGTTGAACAGATGGGTCAGGATCGGCAATTGAGTCCGATCGATGGCTTGCTCGATGGAGCGGGAGACATGACGCGAATCGCTCAGATAGCAGGTGACACGCTCATCCTGCAACCAATCCATCAGCATCAACGCGTGTGCCCGAGTAATTTCAGGGCACAGCGAAATGAAAGGCTTGTTCATCTTCACCACATTTACTTGTAAAGGATGAAAGCCCTCCATGGCTATGGCCATGACGGTTCTTTCGGCAACCAGCTACTTTACGACATAACGCGGGTGGTGCCCAACCATGCCGTAACCGCAACGATACGAAAGGCGTCCGGGCGATGCCGTGTCCAGGCCGGTCAAGACCGTCGAGCCGGTCGTAGTGATTCCCGACATGGTCTCGAAGAATGCGTCCGTGTAGCTGATATGCCGGATGAACACCATCGGCAGGGCCGCGAATGCGCAAACGACGACCCAACTGGCGGTGGTCAGCAGATACATGTCCCTGGCGCGCAGTTGCGGCGTATCGGGTATGCCCCGAGCGACCAGCAGCAGGCCCGCGCAAAGCGCGATCAGGCTAGACCAGACGAAGGCGCTCAGATCGTCGCTGCGCTCGTAGACCAGCAGCGTCGCCATGGGAATCACCATGCCGACAGCCAAGGTGATCAGGAATACTCCGATGATGAAGGCAATGAAGCGCAAGGCGGGAAGTGGCATTGAATGAACCTGTGTCGACGATGCCGGGAGTATTGGAGACGGAGGGGAAATGTCGAGTAAAAAAGGCGTAAATTCCCAAGCGCTTTTAAACAGGGTCCACTGTACACGTAGCCGCCTGGCCAGTTCCTGGTGGTATTTGGGTGTGTATCTCTTTGTATCTTCCTGCGTGTTTCCAGGGTTTTGCTACAAATGGCTCTGTTTCGGGATACGCCTCGGACACATGCCGCCGATCAAATGAGCCTGCCTGAACGAAACGGCCCCTGGGCCTCGTTCACTGGCGCTTTCGGCCATGAGGCCAATCATAGAAATCCGGAGAAGCACAATGTCTCGTATCCAGTTGCCTAACAAGACCCGCCTTGGCCTGCTCACAGTTGCCCTGGTCGGCGGTCTCAACATGACGTCTGCAGCCTTTGCCGTAGAAGCCCTGCCGCAGGGGTATCAACTCGCCTCGGCAGAAAAGGCCGGGGAGGGTAAATGTGGCGAGGGCAAGTGCGGCGCTGGCGGCGCCCAGGTGAAAACCACCCAGGCCGAAGGCAAATGCGGTGAAGGCAAGTGTGGCGATGCCTCATTCGCCCGCACCGACACCGACCATGATGGCCGTGTTTCCCGGGCCGAATTATTGGCGGTCGCGCCGAAGGCCAATGCCGAATTCGACGCCATCGACGCCAACCATGACGGTTTCCTCTCCGAAGGCGAGGTCTATCAGTTCCGCAAGGGCCAGTTCGACGCCAACGGCAAGCCGTTCCCTTCCGACCTGTACAGCAGGCTGAGCCAGGCCAAGGAATGAACGTTCGCTGATTTCCTCCCTGAGCACCTGGTCAGGAAGGGAATCTGATCCGCCGTTCGTTCGGGTGTCACCCAAGCCCGCATACCCTGAAGGTATGCGGGCTTTTTGCGTTCCTGCAGCACTGCGCGAGCACGAATGGAGGGCGGTGAAGCAAGTCGCTACCGGTCTGCACGGCAGGGCAATGGAACAGGGTTATCTCTCCTGCAGGATGAGCAGACGTCTTGATGGAGGATTTATTCAGCACAACGACAAACGCCCTCTTCAGAAAAGAAAAGGGCGCTGCTGGAGGAGGAAAAATTGCAGATCAGGCCGATCGCTGCATTGCGCTATGCCACTGAAGCCATGCATTTACCGCAATGGGAAGTACCGGCCCAGATAGCTTGTCAGCTTGAGAGAAGAATCACCGTGTAGCGCTTGGCGTTGTAACGGCACGCGTGTTGTTGCGCAAACGTACGGCCAGTTTCGCGATGAGCTTGAAGACAATGGCACTGAAGATCAGTGCAAAGCCCAGTGGGTACCAAGACCCCATCGGTATGCGCTTGTAGAGGGACAGGATGAAAATGCCGGCGATCACCCAGGTTCCGGTGCTATGCAGGCCTTTCCAGGTGCGGGCACCGAGCAGTTTCACTGCACCCGGGAAGGAGGTGACGGTCAACAGGATGATGAACAGATATCCGATCGAGCCAGGAATGTTCGCCGCGGCCGTGCGGCCATGCCAGAAGGTTTCGGGAAAGATATTTGCGTAGAGAATGATCAGCACTGCATGTATGGCGTGAGAAAAGGCGAAAGCCAATCCCAGGAAGCGTCGCTCACGCAATAAACCGCGGGTGAAGGCAGTGGGCACCAGGATTGCCAGCGAGGACGCCAGGAAAGTCGCGAGGAACAACATGAAGGACGTACGGGCAGTAGCCCGGATCGCGCTGCGCAGGGCTTCAACCCATTGAGGCTGGGACCACAAGGCCAGGGAAGTGACGATCAGTACCAGCAGCGACAGCAGTGAAAACAGTCTCCAGCCGTGCAGGCTGGCGATTTCGGCGTGACGATTCATGGCGGGCTCCAAGAAATGAATGTGGCGCGCGGGATGCCGCCACGATTCGAGGGGCCATGGTGACAACAGCGTTTATCCGGGATATGTCTGGAAAAGCCTGTCGTGTATCACTTTGTACATGCTCTCGATGAGCATCTTCAGAGTGGCATTTGCAGCAGACAACCTGCTTTCACATAGCTGTCGTCCTGGTTGGACAGGCCGACAGCTTCACCCGGCACGGCCAGCCGTAATCAGTGGCTTTGGGGAGGGAAATCGATAGCGGTCTTCGCTACGTTGTTGAGGTAATTGGTCAGCGTCAGCAAAGACACCTGGGCGATCACATCGACAATCTTGGCATCATCCAGGCCTGCCTCCCGTGCTGCTGCCAACTGCGCATCGGTGACCTGGCCCCGGCTCAACGTAACCGCCCTGGCCAGTGCAGCGACGCCATCGAGCGTGCCGGCGCGTGCTGCCAATAGATCATCGACTCCAAGCCCCGCCTTGTTGCCAAAGAAGCTATGTGCGGCAACGCAGTAGTCACAGCCATTGACCTCAGATGCTGCCAGCGCCGCAATCTCACGTTCGGCGGGTGTCAGGCTGTTTTTGTTCAATGCTTGCGAAAGTGCCAGGTAGCCATTGAGCGCAGCAGGGGAATGGGCGAGGGTGGCAAACGCATTCGGGATGAAACCCAGGCTTTTTTCCACGCCCTGAAGGACGGTACGGACAGCGGCAGGTGCCTGTTCGAGTGACAGAGCGTTGATGCGAGTCATGAGGCAGTTCCTTGAACGGATTCGGGAATTTGGGTTCAGGCAACAGGAATCGGGTTTTCCACCAGCGACAGGTTGAACTGATGGATCAGTGCGTGTTCGTTCGCCCCCTGGTTCGCTCGCAGCGGGACGACGCGATCCACCAGGACTTCCGTAGTCGCTGATTCGAGCTTGGCCAGGGTTTCCTGGATGAAGTCTCCCAGTGGCATGGCACGTTCATCACCGCTCTTGTGAACAAGGTCGGTGTCTACCCATGGCGGCGCGATTTCCAGCACCTTGACGCTGGTGTCACGCAGGCTGAATCGTTGCGACAGCGAGTAGGAATGGATGGCCGCCTTGGTTGCCGAATACAGTGCGGTGGCCGCCAGCGGCAGGTAGGCCAGCACCGAACTGTTGTTGATGATATAGGCATCCGGTTGGCGCTTGAGGTGCTCGACGAAGGCAGCGCTGACGCGCACCGGGCCGAGCAGGTTGGTCTGCAGCAGGTTCATCGCCTGTTCGTCGTCGTAGTCCCCAGAGGCCGGGTTGTCGAACGGCATGATGCCGGCATTGTTGATGATCACATTCAGCGAGGGATGGCGGCGGATCACTGCTTGAGCCACTTCCTTGATCTGCTGCGGATCGTTGATATCCAGGCGCACCGTATCGATGCCGGGGTTGGCCCGGGCGATTTCATCCAGCAATGCCTGCCGACGCCCCGCAACGATCACCTGATTGCCACGTTGATGGAATGCCTCGGCCAGAGCGCGGCCAATGCCTGAGGTACCGCCGGTGATGAAAATGGTGTTTGCGCTGAGTTTCATGATCCGTTTCCTTTGCTGGTGGTCAATTGGCGTTGTAACGCGGAGCCAGCCGATTGCTGGACAACTGGCTGAACAGGGCCTGCCGGCTGGCTTCGTAGCGTTCGAATGACTGCAGGTCATGCATCGAGGGGATGGAGATCAGAATGTGGTCGTCGAAATCCTTCAGGGCGCCGTCCACCAGATCCTGGGCCGACATCACGATGCCCGGGTCAAGGTGCTCGACAGGCAAACCGCCGATCTGCCAAAAGTCGGTTGCGGTGGCACCTGGCAGCACCGCCTGGATCTTGATGCCCTTATCTGCCAGCTCCTTGTGCAGGGACTGGGTAAAGGCGGTGACATAGGCCTTGCTGCCGCCATACACGCCATTGAGCAGTTCTGGCGCCAGGCTCACGATGGACGAGATGTTGATCACGCCGCCTTTTTCGCGAGCCACGAACCCCGGGATGGCTGCATAGGTAAGGCGGGTGAGGGCGGTGACGTTGAGGGTGATCATTTCGGCCATACGCTCGACGTCACTTTCCAGCAGGCTGGTGTGGGTGCCGATCCCGGCGTTGTTCACCAGCAAGCTGATGCTGGCGTCTTCACGCAGCTTGCGCTCCACCTTGGCCAGATCAGCAGCATTGGCGAGGTCTGCCGGAAACACCTCCACGTTCTGGCGGGTCTCTGTGGTGAGCCGGGCCGCCAGGGTGTTGAGGCGATCACGGTTTCGGGCGACCAGGACCAGGTCGTAACCCCGCCGGGCCAAACGTTCCGCGTAGATGGAACCGATGCCGGTGGAAGCGCCGGTGATCAGGGCAGTGCCTTTGAATTGCTGCGTCATGGTCGTGCTCCGTGGGTTATGTGGAGCCATGATGCAGAATGTCGCTTTCGTCTTAAATGACGCATATGGTACGTTTTTAGGACGTAAAATAATGGAGTTTCAATCATGCACCGGGTCGGCTACCTCATAACCGAAGGTTTCCAGATCATGTCGCTGGCGACGCAGGCCGTCTTCGAGTTCGCGAACATCGTGGCGGGCGAAGCGGTTTACAAGATCCAGAATTTTTCCATCGAGGGCGGCACGGTGCGCTCGTCCCTGGGGATGTGCATGGACACGCTTGCGTTGGGGGCTCCTGGTTTGGCCGACACATGGATGATCACCGGGACATTGACGCCGCTCACACCGCCGGGCGAGGAAGTGCTGGCCAGCGTGCGAGGTTTTGTCGACAGCGCTCGACGCACCGCAGGTCTGTGTACCGGGTGCTTCGTATTGGCCCAAGCGGGCGTGCTGGATAATCGACGGGCAACGACGCACTGGGCCTACGCGAAAAAACTGCGCGAGCTGCACCCGAAAATCGAAGTCGAAGAAGATCGGATCTACATTGTGGACGGGCGAATCTGGACGTCCGCTGGCATGACCGCCGCCCTGGATATGGCGCTGGGCATGGTGGAAAAAGATCTGGGCGCCGAGATGGCCAGGTCGGTGGCGAGAAAGCTGGTGATGCATCAACGGCGGTCAGGTGGACAATCCCAACACTCCGAGCTACTGACGCTTTCGCCGAAATCGGATCGGATTCAGATCGCCTTGGACTACGCGCGCAAGAACCTGAGCCGCGCTCTGGGCGTTGAGGAGCTCGCCGAAGTGGTGCATCTGAGTCCCCGACAATTTACCCGCGTCTTCACTGCCGAGACAGGGCAGTCACCCGCCAAGGCCGTGGAAAGCCTGCGTCTTGAGGCGGCCCGGTTGATGATCGAGCAGAGCCGACACAGTTTGGATGTCGTGGCGAAGGAAGCTGGCTTCAGGGATCGCCGGCATATGCGAGAGGTCTTTATTCGCGGATATGGCGTACCCCCTCAAGCCGTGCGAAGGGATGCCAGGCGAGTGATTGCTTCTTGATCACAAGGGCCATTTACTCGGGACATGGGCTGGTCTCAGGGCCAGCTGGTTGAACAGCGAGGTGAGATGGATTGGGGCGGAGAGAACCGCGGTATTGTCCTCGAATAATATGATATTTAACATAATATACATTATGCGCAAATTCGTATGGAGCCACCTGGGTCGTGTGTGTGGCAGATTTGAAGCCAGGCCCCTGGCCTCGATCACTGCGCTGCAGATCGAACTTGGACCTCAGCGATACCGCTCGAATGAGTGTTCCTGGCTGTTCAGAGCCAGGCTCTCACGAATCGTTGGAGGCACCGCGTGAAACAGCGTCAGCAGATCGTGTGCGTCACGCTTTTGTTTGGGTGGAATCTTGCCGATCGACTGCAGGTGCTGGTGAGCCGTTTTAAGTGCTTCGACGTCGAGCTTGTAGGTTTCGCCGGACGTACCTTGGTGCTGATCCGGTACGGAAATAAAGCTTTTCAGCAAGATTTCCATACCGATCGCTGCATTGACCATGGCAACATGCGGGAGGTTTTGGGCGTCTAGAATCTCAGCGGCCTTGAGGTAATGATGGGCGCTTTCAAGCATCCAGCCTGGATAGTGAATCATCGAATGGTACTCCTTAGCGATCACGCATGAGTTACCCCATAGCTCACCAGATGGGCTACCCTGTCCTTATGATATGAGCTTAAGGAATAACTAAACTAAATATTCATTTAGTTTAGTTATATTGTTTATATTTATGTTCTGTGTTCGATAAAGTGCTCCTCCTCATTGATGCATTCACACGCGCAAACTCGATAAATGCTTCAACGCACCCGGTACGCGGTCGCTGTCTACAGACTCCGCCTAGCCCGGGGGCGCCCTACAGGTTGACTCCCCACCCCATAAATGCTCAGATGCGCCCCAGTTTCAGGTGTCCCCTGCCGCCGCGCCGGGGATTAAACGGGAAGCCGGTGCATCGCCTTGCGCGACCAGTCCGGCGCTGCCCCCGCAACGGTAAGCGAGCGATGCATTCGATACGCCACTGTGCCGCCAGCATGGGAAGGTGAATGCCTCACGACTCTCGCAAGCCCGGAGACCGGCCTGTCACCTCGTTTGGCAACTCCCGCGGTGGGCGGGCGCGGGCCGGTCTTGGGGCAGTAGCCTGCCCGCGATTCCCTTGCGCGCCGTCATCGTCGGGTTACATTCATTCCCGGTACGGTTGCTCGTCATGTCCGCCCCTACCCTGCGTCTCGAAGGTTTGCACTGGGCGCCATCCCATGGTGGCCGGAGGCTGCTCGATAACATCGATCTGGAGGTGCGCCCTGGTGAATGCGTCGGCTTGATCGGCCCCAATGGCAGCGGCAAGACCAGCCTGCTGCGCTGTGCCTATCGCTTCACTCGGCCCGATGCCGGGCGCGTGCTGCTCGAGAACGAGGACATCTGGCAGCGCCCAGCGCGTTGGGTGGCGCAACGCGTCGCAGTGATGCTCCAGGAGTTTCCCGAAGATTTTGGCCTGAGCGTACGCGACGTGGTTGCCATGGGCCGCACGCCGCACCAGGGTTGGTTCGATGGCGACGATGACGACGCGCTGGTGGACGACAGCCTGCATCGCCTGGGGCTGCAGGGACGCGGCGATCACGGCTTCGCGCCGTTGTCTGGCGGCGAGAAGCAACGTGTGCTGCTGGCCCGTGCACTGGTCCAGCAACCGCGTCTGCTGATCCTTGACGAGCCCACCAACCACCTCGACCCCCGCTACCAGCTGGCTTTGCTGAAGCACCTGCGCGCCACCGGCCTGAGCCTGCTCGCCAGTTTCCATGACCTGAACCTGGCTGCGGCCTTCTGTGACCGCTTGTATGTCATCGAGGCTGGCCGCATCGTTGCCCACGGCCCCCCAGCCGACGTGCTGACCGAGCAGTGCCTGGCCGAGGTCTTTGGCGTACGGGCACTGGTCGACCGTCACCCCGTGGCTTTTCACCCACGTATCACCTGGATCAGCCCCGCATGAAGCGACACCTTGCCTGCCTGGCCCTGCTGGCCGCCCTGCCCTTCGCCGCCTGGGCCGGCGACTATCCCGTTACCGTGCGCAGTTGCGATCGCGACGTCACCTTCAGCCAGCCGCCCCAGCGGGCGGTGAGCCATGACAGTAACCTGACCGGCATGCTCCTGGCCCTAGGGTTGCGCGAGCGCATGGTTGGCTTCACCGGAATCAGTGGCTGGAAGACCCTGGACCCATCCTTGACCGGTGCTCTCGCCGGCCTGCCTGAATTGGCGCCGCGCTACCCGTCGGTGGAAACCCTGCTCGATGCGAACGTCGACTTTCTCTTCGCCGGCTGGGGCTACGGCATGTACGTAGGCGGCCCGGTCACGCCGCAGGCCCTGGCACCGTTCGGCATCCCGGTGTACGAGCTCAGCGAGTCCTGCTCGCGGGTGATGCCCCAGCGCCGCGCCAGCCTCGACGACCTGTACCGGGACCTGGACAACCTGGGGCGCATCTTCGATGTTCGCCAGCAGGCCCAGGCGCTGATCGATACCCTGCGCCAGCGCGTGGCCCGCGTGCAGGCCCATGTCGCCGATGTACACCAGGCTCCCCGCGTATTCCTCTATGACAGCGGCGAAGACCGCCCCACCACCTCTGGCCGTCTCGGCATGCCCCAGGCGCTGATCGAGGCGGCTGGCGGTGACAATGTGATGGCCGACGTCGCTGCCAGCTGGACCGAAGTGAACTGGGAGAGCGTGGTAGAGCGCGACCCGCAGGTGATCGTCATCGTCGACTACGGCCCGACCTCCTGGCAACAGAAGCGCGACTTCCTGCTCGCGCAGCCGGCCCTGGGCGAGGTAACGGCCATTCGCGATCGACGCTTCGTGGTGCTTTCCTACCTCCAGGTCACCCCATCGGTGGACAATGCCGGTGCCATCGAGCTGTTGGCAGCGGCGCTGCATCCCCGCCTGTTCGCAGGCACGCCGCAGTGATGCCCGTGCGTGATCGCAGTGCCTACCGGCTGCTGCTCGCCGGGCTGCTGGTGGCTGTGCTGTGCTCGTGCGTGTTGTCCCTGGGGTTTGGGGCTGCCAAGGTGCCACTGGCCGACGTGCTGGGCATCGTGATGCAACAGGCCGGCCTGGGCGACACAGGGAGCTGGAGCCGCGGCCAGGCGCAGATCGTCTGGCAGATCCGCGCCCCACGGGTGCTGCTCGGAGCGCTGGTGGGCGCAGGCCTGGCCCTGGTCGGGGGCGCCCTGCAGGCCGTCACACGCAATCCGCTGGCAGACCCGCACCTGCTCGGGGTCAGCTCCGGTGCAGTGCTGGGCGCAGTGCTGGTGGTGCTGTTCCTGGGCGCCTTCGCCGGCCCATTCAGCTTGCCACTGGCGGCGTTCATCGGCGCGCTCGGCAGCATGTTGCTGGTATTGGCGGTGGCCAGCCGCCGTGGCCGTCTGGACAGCGACCGGTTGTTGCTGGCGGGGGTGGCCGTGTCCTTCGTGATCATGGCCCTGGCCAACCTGCTGCTCTACACCGGCGACCCTCACGCAGCCAGCTCGGTGATGTTCTGGATGCTGGGCGGCCTGGGCCTGGCGCAGTGGTCGCTGCTGTGGCTGCCAGCACTGTGCGTACTGGCAGGTTTCGCCTTGCTGATGAGCTTGGCGCGGGCCCTGAATGGCTTGATGAGCGGCGAACAGACAGCCGTCAGTCTGGGCTTCGAGCCTCGTCGGGTGCGGGCCCAGGTATTCGTGGGGTGCGCGCTGCTTACCGGCGTCTTGGTGTCGTTGTCCGGGGCCATCGGTTTCGTCGGCCTGATGCTGCCCCATGTCGCCCGCCACTTGGTAGGCGCCGAACATCGTCGGCTGCTCCCGGCCTGCGCCTTGCTCGGAGCGTTGTTCGTGGTCTGGGTGGACATTGGCGCACGTACCCTGATCGCGCCCCAGGACCTGCCCATCGGCATCGCCACCGCCGCCATTGGCGGGATGTTCTTCATCCTGATGCTGCGCCGCAAGGCTTGACTGCGTCGCGCGTCTATAGGCCCTGTGCCCGTCGCGCGCGTACCTGGCGCTTGAGCACACGCAAAGGTGGTGCGTAGAAGAAGCCGAACGACACGCTGCCCTTGCGCCCAGGCAGCGCGTGGTGCAGCCGATGAGCCTGATACAAGCGCCGCAGATAGCGATTCACCGGCTTCGGCGCCCGGGGCCAGTGGCGATGGAAGAAGCCATCATGGGCCAACACATACAGCACGCCGTAGCCCGCCACGCCAGCGCCGACCCATTGCAGCGGCGCGTACCCGGCCTTGCCCAGGGCGACCAGGCCCGAAGCGATCAGGGCGAGTGCCACCAGATACAGGTCGTTGGTCTCCAGCATGCCCAGGTGCGGCTCATGGTGCGAGCGGTGCAGCCACCAACCCCAGCCATGCATCACGTACTTGTGGGCCAGTGTGCCGACGCCTTCCATGGCCACCAGCGTGCCGAACAGGATGGCGAGATTGAACAGCATGTAACGGTCCGAAGTTGTAACGAAGGGGGCAAGGTTAACACCGCCTGGGGGCGCTTCGGTGGCCTTTTTCATGAAAGTCCCAGTCGGCTAATGCCTGACTTCATGAAGGAAATTTCCCAGAAAGCGCAATTGTCACGCAACTGCCCTTGACCCTGCCCGGCGCCAGGCGTAAGGTCCGCGGCGCAGTTTTGCATCCCACAACAGGAGTCCTGCATTGGACAGTAGCCCCAGTCGATTGCGACAGGCCCACACGGCAAGCTAGTCCGGCAGCCCTCCTGCCACTGTCTTGCCGCACTCGGTAGACGGTGGTTCATCACAGCCCAAGCGGGCCGATGTCTCCCCTTCTTTCCTTCCTGCCCCGTGCCCCGGCATGCGGGCATGTGGTCCTCGCACTCGTTGTTTTCAGTTGCGCCGCACGTGACGGCGCCCCGCGGGCATGCGCCCGGGAAATGAGGTTTGCTATGGATTGGAAAGTCTTTCTGCTGCGCGTCAGCGTAGCCCTGGTACTCGGCGCCCTGATCGGTGCCGAACGTCAACTGCGCCAGCGCCTGACCGGCCTGCGTACCAACGCGCTGGTCAGCACTGGCGCTTGCCTGTTCGTACTCATGACCCAGGCGGTGCCTGGCATGGCGCCCACCGATGCCTCGCGTATCGCTGCCTATGTAGTGTCCGGCATCGGCTTTCTCGGCGGCGGCGTGATCATGCGCGACGGCTTCAACGTGCGAGGCCTGAACACCGCAGCCACCCTCTGGTGCACGGCTGCCGTCGGCGTGCTGTGCAGCCTGGGCCTGCTGCTGGAGGCGACCTTGGGCAGCCTGGTGGTGCTGTGCGCCAATATCCTGCTGCGTGACATCGCCCAACGCCTGGACCGCCAGGACGTGCTGCCGGCCAGCGAGGTGGAGCAGCGTTTCGAGGTGCGTATCGTCTGCCGCGCCGAGGACGAGATCCAGGTGCGCAGCCTGATGCTGCACAGCCTCAGCGACCCAGGCCTGCGCCTGCAATCACTGCACAGCGAAGACCTGGCCAACCCCGCGCGCCTGGAGGTTCGCGCCGAGTTGCTCGGCACGCCACAGGCCCCCACCCAGCTCGAACGCCTGGTCAGCCGGGTAAGCCTCGAGAAAGGCGTCAGCTCGGTTCGCTGGCAGCTGCGCGAGCTGGTTGGCGAATGAGCCTCACGCGAGCCTTGTCTTTTGTACGGCAAGGCTCGCAAACTGGGCGTTTCGCCAAGGACAGCCGATGCGCATTCGCCCCACCCGCCTTCATGACGTCCCCTTGCTTGCGGCCATCGAGCGCTCGGCGGCCCAGGCGTTCCTGTCTTTGCCCGACCTGGCCTGGCTGGCGAGCGGCGATGTGCTGGACGATGCGGCCCACCGGGCATTCATCGCCGGGCAAGGCAGTTGGGTGGCCATTGACGACAACGACCACCTGCGGGGTTTCATCTGCACCGAACAGGCCAACGACTGGCTGCATATCCATGAAATCTCGGTGTGCGCGCAGGCGCAGGGCCAAGGTATCGGTCGCGCTCTGCTGCAGTGGGCGATATCCGTGGCGCGCAGCCAAGGCATGCGTGTCGTCACCCTGACGACCTTCGCCGAGGTGCCCTGGAATGCGCCGTTCTACGCGCGCCATGGGTTCAAGGTCGTCGAACAGGCTCAACTGGATACTCGCCTGCGTGAGGTCCTGCGTCAGGAGCATGCACATGGCCTGGTTGGACGCTGCGCCATGGCATTGCTGGTCCAGTCGGCAGGCTGAATGATCAGGGCGCGCTGGAGGCCAGGCAATGCCGGTCCCGCCCTTGACGTTTTGCTTCGTACAGGGCTCCGTCCGCCGCCGCCATCAGGCCTTCCGGGGTAACCGCCTCTGGGCCTGGATATCCGACCGCGATGCCTGCACTGGCGGTGACATACCCCAGCGGGCTGCCGGCATGCTCGATCATCTGTCGGCGCAGCAAGGCCAGGATCTCCTGCACGATCGCCACCGCACCCTGGGCATCGGTATTGGGCAGCAGCAAGGTGAACTCCTCACCGCCATAGCGCACCGCCAGGTCGCCCGGCCGTTTCAGCGCATGCTGCAACATCTCGCCGAAACGCCGCAGGCACTGGTCGCCACCTGGGTGGCCATAGCGGTCGTTGTAGGCTTTGAAGTAGTCCAGGTCCATCATCACCAGCGCCAACGGGTAGCCCTGGCGCCGCGCCCGGCGGATCTCGGCGTCGAATACACCATCGAGCCGCCGGCGGTTGCCCAGGCCCGTCAGGCTGTCGGTGAGCGCCAGGGACTTTAGGGTCTGGTGCGCCTGGTGCAAGGCGCGCTCGATGACGATGCGCTCGCGCAACTGGCGCAGTACCACCCAGCCGAAGGCCGCCAGCCCCACCAGCAACAGCAGCAGCACGAGTACCGACTTGAGCATGTCGTGACGCCATGGGGCGAGGATCGACTCGCGCGACAAGCCTGCCTCGACCACCAGCGGGTAGCTCGATAGCGCCCGGTAGGCGTACAAACGCGGCGTGCCGTCCACCACCGCCACGGCCTCGGCCACGCCTTGGTCGGCATAGGGCAGGTGATTGCGAAAGATTTCGCTCTCCGACAGGCTGCGCCCCACCACCTGTTCGACGAAGGGCCGCCGGACCAGGATGGTGCCATCACGCTTGGCCAGCACCAGCGCGCCACGCTCGTCGATCTTGAAGTCGCCGTAATAACGCACGAACCAATCCACCTTGATGGTGCCCAGCAGCACGCCGGCGAAACGGCCGTCCGGGTGGTCCAGACGTCGAGAGATCGGGATGATCAGGTCTCCCGTGGACCGACTGCGCACCACCGAACCGATACGCACGTCCCGATCGGCATGGGTGCGGTGATAGATGAAGTAGTCGCGGTCGGCGTTGTTGGCGTGCTTGGGTATGGCAGCCTGGTCGGTCACCACCCAGCGACCGTCGGCGTCGTACACGAACAGGCCGTGCAGCTGTGGCATGATGGTTTTCTGTAGCTTGAGCAAGGCATGCAGCCGCGGCCGGTCAAGGTTGGCGAAACCATCGCCTTCGAGGCGTTCGGCCAGTGCCGCAGTGATGACATCGACTTGGCGGATGGCGTCCTCGGCATGCTGCGCAGTGGCCCTGGCCAGGTTGATCACCGCATCTTCGGCGTTGAGGGAGGCATGGCGGTAATCACGGGCGATCCGCCAGCCCTCGATCGACAGGAAGGCCAGTAGCACCACCGCCATGAAGCTCACGACCAGGCGCAACAGCCCAACGGCCCGGTCTTCGCTGGTGAGCGCAAATGGCCCTTCCTCGTTCTGCTTCCTGCTTACGGCCATTACATTCCCTTGCTGTCCAGCCCTCGCCGCCTATGACTATAGATCAGCGTACCGGGCCCGCGGACAACGCTTGGCAAGTTACGCCGCCCTACGACGCGGTCTGCAGCGAGATCCACACCGGCGCGTGGTCGCTTGCCTTCGGCTCGTTGCGCACCCAGGCATCCACCCCGGCGGCCTCGAGCTGTGGCGCAAGCTCGCGGCTGAGCAGTAAATGGTCGATGCGCAGGCCCGCGTTGCGCTGCCAATGGTTACGAAAGTAATCCCAGAACGTATAGACCTGCTCGTGCGGGTGCAGTTGGCGGATCGCGTCGCTCCAGCCCTGGGCCAGCAGCTGGCGGTAGCATTCGCGGCTCTCGGGCTGGAGCAGCGCGTCCTTGAGCCAGGAGCGCGTATTGTAGATGTCCTGGTCGGTGGGCACCACGTTGAAGTCTCCGGCCAGCACCGTCGGGTGGCCGCTGTCCAGCAGCCCCTGGGCGTGCGTGTTGAGGCACTGGAACCAGCGCAGCTTGTAGTCGAACTTTGGCCCGGGCTGGGGGTTGCCGTTGGGCAGGTACAGGCAGGCCACCAAAACCCCATGGGCCGCGGCTTCCAGGTACCGGCTCTGGCTGTCCTGCTCCATGCCTGGCAGGCCCCGTCGTACTTCCAGCGGCTCGCTGCCCCGGGCGAGGATGGCCACGCCGTTCCAGGACGGCTGGCCGTGGTGTAGGCAACCATAGCCTGCAGCCTCCAGAGCATCGCGCGGGAAGTCCTTGTCGGCGGCCTTGAGCTCCTGCAGGCAGGCGATGTCCGGCTGCTCGCGCGCCAGCCATGCCAGCAGCCCAGGCAGGCGGCTGCGAATGCCGTTGATGTTGAACGTGGCGATCTTCAAGGTCTTCATGCGTCAGGGTCGTCGACATGGGCCTGCACGGCTTCTGCGAGGGCACGCCCATGGGCCTGGTCGGCCAGGGCCTTGAGCGCCAGCCAGTCGTCCCAGTCGATAGCGCCATCGTCGCGCAGGGCTTCGGCGGTACGGATCAGTTCATGGTGGTAAGCATCCGGCGACTCGCGCCGATAGCTCGCGTCATCGTACTGGGCGTACCAGGCTTCGAGCTCGGGAATGCTGCGTTCGATGCTCATGGGCAGGTTCCTCGGTGCAACCTTTGAATGTCTGAGCCCAGGTTGCCGGCAACGTTCAACCCAATGACCATTCGCCTCGTGGTGCGCAGAAAAATCAAACCTTTGCCCATCGGCCATGCTCAACCCTAAGCGACACTGAGGTCGCGCCAATGGATAAGGAGTGACACATGAGCAATCTGTTCCTCAAGCGAGTCGGCCTGACCGTCGCGCTGGGCATGGCTTCGATGCATGTGCTGGCCGCCAGCTCCAACGACTTCGTCGACAGCGCCACCGAGGCGGGCATCGCCGAAGTGGTGACGGGCAACCTGGCCCAGGAAAAGAGCAAGAACCCTGAGATCAAGGCCTTCGCCCAGCAGATGGTCACCGATCACACCCAGGCTAACCAGAAACTCGGCGATGTCGCCCGCTCGCTGGATATCAGCGTGCCGGACGAGGCCGCGCTGACCGACAAGGTCAAGAAGATGATCCTGCAATGGCGCGACGAGTCCTTCGACCAGTCGTATATCAACAACCAGGTCGAGGCCCATGAAAAGGCCGTGAAACTGTTCAAGGACGAAGCGAACACCTCCGACAAACCCGAGCTCAAGGCCTTTGCCAGCGAAACCCTGCCCAAGCTCGAACAGCACCTGGAGCACGCCAAGCAGCTCCAGGCCAAGCACGGCAAATGACCTGCAGCACGCGTGAGGCATGCCATGAGTAACGATGCACTGCGTTCCGAAATCCTCACCCGCCTGTTCCATGCCCACCCGCAAGGGCTGGGCAAGGAACTGCTGGACAACTACCGCGGCGAGAAGGCCGTGGCAGGGATGCTCAAGACCCTGCAGGAGCAGGGATTGATCCAGGACGGTAGCGTCGATGTCGATGCCGAGCATCGGCTGAGCGTGAACTACCCGATCAAGCTGTCCTCGGCGGGCGTGGAAGAAGCCAAGAAAATGCCCCAAGGCTGATCACGCCTGACGGTACCAAACCTTCGCCAGCGACTCGACACCCGGGGCGCTGGCGAAGCCTTCGTGGTCAATCCTTCTTTTCTTCGTCCCGAGGCGCCTTGGCCGGGCCTTGCGGGTCGACTTGCGGGTCTTCCAGGTCGGGGGAATCCGGATCGAAACCCAGGTCGCTCTTGCGTGTCGCGTGCTCGGAAGAATGGGGGCCGTCAACGGGCTTGTGCTGTTCAGGTCTGCTCATGCGGTTGTCTCCGGTAGAGGGTGTCTACGGAAGAGTCCGCAGCCCCTACGAAGTTTGATTCATCTGCGCACCACGGCGCCCGATGGCGTCAGCGCAGACGCGCCTGACACGCCGAGAGCTCTGCTGTGCGGGCGTCCAGCTTGGCCTGCAGTTGCTCCAGCTGCCGACGCATTTCATCCCCTGCGCCCTGTGCCTGGGCGAGGATCGAACGCAGCCCTTGTATCTGGGCGTCGCGTTGCTCCAGTTGTTCATCCAATACCTTGCGCTTGGCCGCAGCACGGCGGCTCTCCGCCAACAACCGTTCGTTATCCCGATGCAGGCGCGTGCCCTCCTCCTGGCGGAAGGCAATGGCTTGCTGCAGGCGCAGCACTTCCACCTGCAACTGCTGCACCTGCGTCTCGTGGCGCCGCTTGTCCTGTTCCTGCGCATCGCGCGCATGGCGTTGCAGCTCTTCCAGCGAGCGAACCCGCTCATCCTTGTCGGCCAGGCGCGCTTGCAGCTCCCCCAGCGCCTGCTGGGCCAGCTGCAACTGGGCCTGCAGATGCTCGCGCTGTTGGTCGAACGAAGCTTGCGCTTCGCGAATGCTTACCTGGGCTTCCTC
>NZ_JADLJL010000015.1:0-52500 GCF_015680235.1 Pseudomonas guariconensis | reverse complement strand
CGAGCAGATCTTCAGGACCCGCTGCTCGTCGTGCCACAGCCTGGGCGATGCCGGCCCCAGCGCCTCGGGCGGCATCGGCCCGGACCTGCTGGGAGTGACCCGGCAACGCGATGCTCGCTGGCTGGTGCGCTGGCTCAAGGAACCCGACCGCATGCTCGCCGAAAAAGACCCGTTGGCCATGCTGCTGTACGCCCAATACAAAGGCCTGGCCATGCCTAACCTGCGCTTGGGCGATACCGAGGTCGCGGCGCTGTTGGCCTATCTGGAGGAGGAAACCCGGCGGGTGCAAACCCCCACGATGTCTTCCCAAGTACCTTCTCACAACTTGTAGGAACGGCCTTGCGCCGCGATCAAGGGCAAAGCCCTAGCCGACACCCTCACCCCACGCCCGGCCAATCGCGGGCAAGCCCGCGCCCTAATGCCGGCCAGTTAATCTATTTGGGACATGTAATTGGGGCTGCTATGCAGCCCATCGCGGCACAAGGCCGCTCCTACAGGATCATGCAAACCTGGCCAATGGCGGGTTTCCTGTAGGAGCGGCCTTGCGCCGCGATGGGGCGCCTAGCGGCCCCAGTTGCTTAACTGACCGGCATTTTTGTGGGAGCCGGCTTGCCGGCGATTGGGCCCGCACCGGCAACGCAACCTTTCGCCCGCCCCTACCCCTGCCTCAACCAATCGATGAAGCGGGCAAACAACTCGGACTGCGAGTTGATCCCAAGCTTTAAGTAAAGGTTCTTGCGGTGCATGCGTACCGTCTCCGGCGAGATGCCAAGCTCGATGGCCGTGGACTTCACCGAATGCCCACGCAGGATCATGTGCGCCACCTCGCGCTCGCGGTCGGTGAGCACCCGACAACCAAAACTGTCGAAGGCCGCCTGCAACCCCGCCGGCTCTGCCGGGCCCGGTGTCTCCATCAGGTGATGGCGGGCATAGCGGGCCAGCAGCTCGCGTACCATCGGCTCGACCGCCCGCAGCAAGTCCACCTGCCCTGCACTGAGCCGTGTACCACTGCGGCCTTGGAACAGGCTCAGGGAAATCTTGCGGTCCTCGGCGATGTCGGCGATGAAGTAGCTGTCTTCGCTGCAACCGGTGCCCAGGTAATAGGCCTTGTAGTAGTCGCTGTCGAAGAAGTTGTCCGGTGCGATGTCCTGAAGGTGATAGAACCCCTCGGCCAAACCGTTCTCCACTGCCAGGCAGAACGGGTCCAGCAGGTAGCCCGCTGCGAAGTAGCGGTTGAGCACGGCGTCGCGGTGGCATTCGGGAATACCGTGCTGGTAGAGCAGCCGCGGCGCCCGGCCCCGGCACTCGAGGCTGATCATCATCGACTCCGCCGACACCAGCCCAGCGATGGCTGCAGCCAGGTGCGCCAGGCCGTCGGGGCTGGCGCTGTGGGCGAACGCCTGTTGCAGGGCCGCGTGCCATTGCTGCAAGGCACCGAAGCTCAGGGTGACGGGGGTATCGAGGGTGGGCTGGGTCATGCCCGGCAGTCTAGCCTGCCGAGCATGGACGCGCACAGCCTGTTTCAAGTGGCTCATCGACCGTGGTACAACCCTTCGGCGCGCAGCTCATGGGCGGTTTCGAGGATGCACTGGCGCAGGGTCTGGACGATCTCGTCGACCTGGGCGTGGGTGATCACCAGCGGCGGCGACATCACATTCAGGTGCATGATCGGCCTCACCAGCAGCCCCTTCGCCTGGGCCTTTCGATGGATACGCTCGCCGATGTTCACCGCATCGTCGAACAACGCCTTGCTGGCCTTGTCGGCGACGAACTCGACGCAGGCCATCAGCTTCATGCAGCGCACGTCACCCACCAGCGGCAATTCGCGTAGGCTGCCCAGGCGTTGCTCCAGATACGCGCCCACCTCGTTCACATGGGCCAGCAGGTTCTCCCGCTCGATGATCTCGATGTTCTTCAACGCCGCAGTGCAGCACACCGGGTGGCCGCTGTAGGTGAAGCCATGGGTGAAGCAGCGCCCCTTGCCCGGCTCGGCGATCACCTGCCAGATCCGCCCGGAGAAGATGCACGCGCCCAATGGCAGATAGGCCGAGGTCAGGCCCTTCGCGGTGGTGATGATGTCCGGTTGCACGCCGAACAGTTCCTCGCTGGCGAAGAACGTGCCCAGGCGCCCGAACGAGGTCACCACTTCGTCGGCGACGAACAGGATGTCGTAGGTCTGGCACAGCTGCCACATGCGCAGGAAGTAACCCTTGGGCGGGATGATCACCCCGCCCGAGCCCATGATCGGCTCGGCGAAGAACGCCGCCACGTTGTCCGCGCCCAGCGACAGGATCTTGTCCTCGAACTCGGCCACCAGGAAGTCGAGGAATTCGGCCTCGTCCATGCCGTCTGGAGCACGGTACGGGTTGGGGTTGGAAATGTGGTGGATCAACGGGTGCGAGTAGTCGAATTCCGGCACCCGGTCGGCTGCCTTGTTACCGATCGACATGGTCAGCGTGGTCGAGCCGTGGTAGGCGTTGAAGCGGGCGATGATGTGCTTCTTGTGCGGCTTGCCTCGGCAGTTCTGGTAATACTGGATCAGCCGGTAGGCGGTGTCCACGGCGGTGGAGCCGCCGGTGGTGAGGAACACGTGGTCCAGGTCCCCCGGTGCCAGCTGCGCAAGCTTCTGACACAGCTCGATGGCCACGTCGTTGGCCATGTCGGAGAAGGGGTTGGAATACGCCAGCTTGCGCACCTGGTCGGCGATGGCCTGGGCCATTTCCTCTCGGCCCAGGCCGATGTTGGTGCACCACATACCACCCACGGCGTCCAGGAAACGGTTGCCTTGGGCGTCACGGATATAGGCGCCCTCCCCGGCGACGATGTTCAATGCGCCCTGTTCGCGATGCTCATCGAACATGTGGTAGCCGTGCATGTAGTGGGCCTTGTCGGCCTCTACCAGTGGGTCATGGGCGAATGTCGAAGCGACTGCTTGGCTTGGCGTGGCCATGGGGCAGCTCCTTGCGGGAAAAATGATAGGGAGTCAGTTCACAGACCGGTCTTGACGGTGCTCCACACCCGGGTGATGGCCCGCATGTCCCGAGGCGCCTGGGTCTTCTGGGCGAACAGGCGGCTACGGGTGGCGTCGTCGGGGTAGATCGCCGGGTTGGCGCGGATGTCCGCCTGCACCAAGGGCGTGGCGGCGGCATTGCTGTTGGCGTAGTGGATGTAATTGGTCACCTTGGCCATGGTCTGTGGTTGCAGCAGGAATTCGATGAAGCGGTGCGCGTTCGCTGCATGGGGCGCATCCTTGGGCAGGTAGAAGTTGTCGAACCAGATCAGCGAGCCCTCCTTGGGAATGAAGAAGTCCAGCGTGATGTCCTTCTTCGCCTCCTCGGCGCGGGCCTGGGCGGTGGCGTAGTCGCCGGACCAGGTCAGGGCCAGGCAGGTATCGCCGTTGGGCAGGCTGGTGAGGTAGTTGACCGAGTCGAACTTCTTCACATAGGGGCGGATACCCAGAAGCAGGTTTTCGGCCGCCTTCAGGTCGGCGGGCGCGGCGCTGTGCGGGTCCTTGCCCAGGTACTGCAGGGCCAACGGGATCACCTCGCTGGGCGCATCCATCAACGTGACGCCGCAGTCGGCGAAGCGCGAGACGACCTTGGGGTCGAACAGCATCGCCAGCGAGCCGATGGGGGCGTCGGGCATGCGGGCCTTGATCTTGTCGACGTTGTAGGTCACGCCCGAGCTGCCCCAGGTATAGGGCGCCGAGTACTTCAGGCCCGGGTCATAGCCTTGCAGCTCACCGACCACCTTGGCGTCCAGGTTGTGCCAGCTGGGCAACTGGCCCTTGTCCAATGGCTGGAACACCCCGGCCTGGATCAGCGGCGGCACCAGGGAGGCGTTGAGCATGACCAGGTCGTAGCCGGAGCGCCCGGTCAGCAGCTTGGTCTGCACGGTTTCGTAGCCGTCGAAGGTGTCGTAGATCACCTTGATGCCAGTGGCCTTCTCGAAGTCCGCCAGGGTGGTCTTGCCGATATAGTCGGTCCAGTTGTACAGCCGCAGCGTGTTGCTCGCATCTGCCTCCACTGCCTGCGTGGCGCTGGCGCAGGATGCCAACAACAGACTGCCAATCACCTTCAGTGCCTTGCCCATAGCAACTCCATCGTGTGACTGCTCGGGATGAGCCGGTGGCGTTACTATCGGAAGATTCGGCGGCTTGGAACATACCCCGAATGTGTGGGTAGACCGTAAATGAACCTGTTAGGGGCTCGCTTGCGGGGACTTGTCCCACGATTGCGCCGGCCCTGCCATCGCCACCGCCTGGCAAGGGCTTCGCCCTTGATCGCGGGGCAAGCCCGCTCCTTGGGGCCGTGCAAACGGATGGTGTGCTTTTTTGGAGCGGGGCTCGTTTGGTTCAAACACAGGTATTCCAACCCCTTCTCTACTCGCGTAGAGTTTTTTCCACGCGAACCCAGGGCTGTATCAGGAATGGACAAATACGCGCCGCGTCAGTGGCTCCCTCACGAAAAGCCCAGCCTTCCTGGTTCCCCTTCCACCCCCCTGCATGCCCCTGCCACACGCCTGGCCTATGGCCTGGTCGGGCTGCTGGTGGCCATCACTGGTGGCCTGGGCAACGCGCTGGTCACCGCCAACCTCACCTTCCTGCAAGGCGCATTGGGCGCCACCAGTGCGGAAATGGCCTGGCTGCCCGCCGCCTTCGTGATGACGAACGTGTCGATGAACCTGCTGCTGGTGAAATTCCGCCAGCAGTTCGGTTTGCGCGCCTTCACCGAAGTGTTCCTGGTGCTCTATGCCCTAGTCACCTTCGCTCATCTGTTCGTCAACGACCTCAACTCCGCCATCGCTGTGCGCGCGGCACACGGTATGGTGGGCGCGGCGCTGAGTTCTCTGGGGCTGTACTACATGATCCAGGCCTTCCCGGCGCAATGGCGGCTGAAAGCCATGGTGCTGGGCCTGGGCGCCTCGCAGCTGGCTGTGCCGCTGGCTCGGGTGTTTTCCGAGGACCTGCTGCAAATCGCCGAATGGCGTGGCCTGTACATGTTCGAACTGGGCCTGGCATTGACCGCGCTGGGTTGCGTCCTGTTGCTCAAGCTCCCGCCGGGTGACCGCTTCAAGACCTTCGAGCCGCTGGACTTCCTGACCTTCTCGCTGATGGCCAGCGGCACCGCCCTGCTCTGCGCCGTGCTGTCCCTGGGGCGCATCGACTGGTGGCTTGAGGCGCCTTGGATCGGTGTCGCCCTGGCGGCTTCCATCGCCCTGGTGTGTTCGGGGCTGGCGATCGAACACAACCGCAGCAACCCGTTGCTGATGACCCGTTGGCTGGGCAGTGGCGCGGTGGTGCGCTTGGCCTTGTGCGTAATCCTCATCCGCATGGTCACCTCCGAGCAATCCACCGGTGCGGTGGGCTTCCTGCAGGCGTTGAACATGGGCAGCGAACAGATGCGCAGCCTGTACTGGGTCATGCTGCTGGGCGCGGCCACGGGGCTGCTCACCAGCGCCTTGACCATCAACCCGGCGCACCTGGTCACGCCATTGTTCATCTCGCTGGCCGCCATGGCCGCCGGGGCGTTCATGGACAGCAGCTCGACCAACCTCACCCGCCCGCAGCAGATGTACCTCAGCCAATTCATGCTGGCCTTCGGTAGCACCTTCTTCCTCGGCCCGTCCATGGCCCTGGGCATCAGCCACGTGCGTACCAACCCGCGCAACCTGGTGAGCTTCTCGGTGATGTTCGGGATCTGCAACAACCTGGGCGGCCTGATCGGCGCGGCCCTGCTGGGTACGTTCCAGACGGCGCGGGAGAAGTTTCACTCCAGCCACCTCGTCGACCACTTGAGCTACCTCGAACCGCTGGTCAACGCCCGGGTCCAAAGTGGTGGCGCCGGCTATGCGGGGGTGATCGCCGACCCCGGCTTGCGCAACGAAGTCGGCACGCGCCTGCTGGCCAACGCAGCCACCCGTGAGGCCAATATCCTGGCCTACAACGATGTCTTCATGCTGATCGGTGCCATTGCCGTGGCGACCATGATCTGGATCCTCATACGCAGTTTCTGGCTCTGGTATACCCGGCCAGCCGCCGCACCCAACACCTCACGCGATGCTTCGAGCCGATGACACAACCGACCCAGTCCACGACCACCACCGCCCTTGCCGAAACGCCCGAAGGCACCGCGCCGCCCAGCGAGCCCGGCAGCCCGGTGCGCACCCGGCGGGTGCGTATCCTTTCCTCGATCAGCTTCGCCTGCGTGGCCCTGGCCGGCGTGCTGCTGGTGCTCTACGCCTGGCGCCTGCCGCCGTTCGGTAGCGCCATCGAGAGCACCGAGAACGCACTGGTGCGCGGTCAGGTGACGATCATCGGGCCGCAGCTGGCCGGCTATATCGTCGACGTGCCGGTGCATGACTTCCAGTTCGTCAAGCATGGCGACCTGCTGGTGCAGCTGGACGACCGCATCTACAAGCAGCGCCTGGCCCAGGCCATCGCCCAGTTGAAGCAGCAGCAGGCGGCCCTGGCCAACAACCTGCAGCAGCGCAGGAGCGCCGAAGCCACCATCGCCCAGCGCCAGGCGGCCATCACCGATGCCGGTGCCCAGGCCGACAAGGCCCGCGCCGACCTGCGTCGCAACCAGGCACTGATCAGCGACGGCTCAGTGTCACGCCGCGAGCTGGACCTGGCCCGGGCCAGCCATGCCGCTGCGGTGGCCAGCCTGGCACAGGCCAAGGCGGCCCTGGAGATCGCTCGCCAGGACCGGGAAACGGTGGTGGTCAACCATGCGTCGCTGGAAGCCTCGGTGGAAAATGCCAAGGCGGCTGTGGAGCTGGCACGCATCGACCTGGACAACACCCGGGTCACCGCGCCACGCGACGGCCAGCTGGGGCAGATCGGCACGCGCCTGGGGGCGTATGTCAATTCCGGCGCGCAGTTGATGGCGTTGGTGCCTGAGACTTTGTGGGTGATCGCCAACATGAAGGAGACCCAGATGGCCAATGTGCGCATCGGCCAGCCGGCGACCTTCACCGTGGATGCGTTGAACCACCTCAAGCTGCACGGGCATGTGCAGCAGATCTCGCCGGCCACCGGCTCGGAGTTCGCGTTGCTGCAGGCGGACAATGCCACCGGCAATTTCGTCAAGATCGCTCAGCGCATCCCAGTGCGCATCACCGTCGACCCCGACCAGCCGGAGGCCAAGCGCCTGCGGCCGGGGATGTCGGTGGTGGTGAGTATCGATACCGCGCAGTAGCCCGCAACGCCCGATGCCGTGACCGTTCACCGACTGTCGGCCTAAAGCCACCAGGCCAGCACGGCAGGCAGCCAGGCGAACGACAATACCGTCGAGCACATCACCAGGTTCGCCACCTGCTCCGGCTGGCGATTGGCGCGCACCGCGAGCAGGTAGTTGAACACTGCCACCGGCATCGACGACTGCACCACCAGCACCGCCCGCTCCAGCGGCTCCAGGCCCAGCGCCGTGCCGACGCCCCAGCCCACCGCAGCACCCAGCACGATGCGCAGGCCACCGAGCAACAGGCCGCTGCCCACGTGGTGCAGGCGGATGCTGGCCAGGGAGACCCCTAGGGTCAGCAGCATCAGCGGGATGGTCATGCCGCCCAGCAGGTCGGCGGTATTGGCCAGCCAGCGTGGCAGTTCAAGGTCCAGGAAGATGATGGGCAAGGCCGCGGCCAGGCTGATCACGATGGGGTTGCGCAGCAGCGCCTTGAATGAGGCGCTGGCACCGGACATGGCGATGCCCAGAGTGAACTGGAAGATCGACAAGGTCAGGAAGAACGCCACGGCCAGGGCCAGGCCATGCTCGCCGAAGGCATACAGGCTGATCGGTAACCCCATGTTGCCGGTGTTGGGGAACATGAACGCCGGCATCAGCACGCGCCAATGCTGGCCGCTGGCACGGCTGACGATGAAACCGGCCAGGGCCATGCCGAGCATGCACAGCACGCAGGCCAGGGCCATGCTGGTGAAGGCCGCCGGGTCCAGCTGGGTGCGACTCAGGGTGGAAAGCACCAGCGACGGCGTGCCGACCACCATGACGATGCGGGCGATGAATTCGGTCGGGTAGTCCTGGCCACGGCGGGCCCAGGCATAGCCGATGCCGGCGACGATGAACACGGGGGCCAGGACGGCGAACAGCGAAGCCAGCATGGAGGGGTTCCTGAATCCGGTATGAGAAAAGGCTGCGTATTATGCGGGTAGCGCCCACCCTGTGGGAGATATCCTGGTCGCGACGCCAGCTGATCGTTCGAGGGCTCTACTGTACCGGCAGGAAGTTCATCAGCAGCAGGCTCTGGGCATAATTCAGGCCGATGCGCCGGTAGCGTTCGTCGAGCATCTGTGCCAGCAGGTCTAGCCGCGCCACGATCTTGCCGAACTCCACGGCGAAGCTCAGGTTGCTGCCTTCTTCGGAGATCTCGTTGGAGAACAACAGCAACACCCCGTTGGCATCCTGGCGCTGGCTGAGCATCCAGGTAGCCTTCTCGATATTGCCCGCAGCGTTGTTGATGAACAGCGGGTCGATGGTGTCGGTCATGTAGAACTCGGTGCGCCCGCCGTGGGCGGTGATCACCATGCTGCCGATGGCATAGATGAATGCACCGACCCGGTCGCCGCGAAATTCCGGGCTCAAGGCATAGCTCAAGGCCGCCAGGTCGCGGCGGTTGCCCAATTGAGGCAACGGCTGGCGCTGCTCGATGGCCAGGCGGATCTGCCGCTCGGCGGTGGCAGCATCGAGGTAGCCTGAGAGTTTCCATTGGCTGGGGTTGCGCTGGTAGAGCTTGTTCATCAGCAGGTACAGGCTCTGCAGGTTGTCGCGCATGGCCAGGGTCGCCATGCGATCGACGCTGGTCTGGAACAGCTCGCTGGGCTTGCCGTCACCGAACTGGGTGATGATGTCGCGGCCCTGCTCCTGGGTGCAGGCGCACAGGGCGAGCGTGGCGCCTGCCAAAAGCAGGCGCAAGGAAGGTTTTAGCAGTGATACAACCATCGGCACCGGGGTCTGGGGTCAACGGCTGGGGCGGACATCGGCCCAGCCTGGCCATGGATAGAGCCCGTAAATGCGAAAAAGTGCGATGGATAGGCCAAAGGTACTTCAAGCCTGCTCACCTAGCACACCGCATAACCATTGGATTGTGCGGTTCTTGTAAGAGATCACCCAGCCCTTCAGGCTGCGCTGCCGCGCAGAGAACAACCCACCTCTGTGGGAGCGGGCTTGTCCCGCGATGAAGGCAGTACAGTCTCCTCCCATGTCACATGGCGTGACGCAACATCTCCACCACCTGCGCATGCAACGCCGGGTCGCCACAGGCCACCACACAACCGCCGTTCTGCGCCGAGCTGCCGTCCCAAGCAGTGATCACCCCGCCCGCGCCTTCGATAATCGGCATCAGTGCCTGTACGTCGTACGGCTGCAGGCTGGCCTCGACGATCACATCGACGAAGCCCGAGGCCAACATGCAGTACGCGTAGCAGTCGCCACCGTAGCGCATCAACCGCGCCTTCCCTGCCACGGCCTCGAAGGCTGCCTTGCGTTCGGGCGTGTCGAACATGTCAGGGGTGGTGCACATCAGCGTGGCCGCGGCCAGGTCGGAGCAGGCTCGGGTCTTGAGCGGCGTGCCGCTGCGCCAGGCGCCGGCCGGGGTACCGACGAAACGTTCACCGGTGAAGGGCTGGTTCATCACTCCCACGACCGGGCGCGAGCCGTCGTTCAGGGCGATCAGCGTACCCCACAGCGGCAGGCCGGTGATGAACGCGCGGGTGCCGTCGATCGGATCCAGTACCCAGGTCAGCGGGCTGCTACCGACGGCAGCGCCGTGTTCCTCGCCGAGAATGCCGTGCTCCGGGTAACGGGCGAGGATCTGCTCGCGCATGGCGTCCTCGGCAGCCTTGTCGGCCACGGTCACCGGGTCGTACAGGCGCCCGCCCTTGTCCTCGACGTCCAGGTTTGCACGGAAATGCGGCTGGATCGCCGCGGCGGCGACATCGGCCAGCTGCTCGGCGAAAGCGCGGAATTCGCCAATCTGTTCAACGCTCAGGGACATGGATCGGGCCTCGATGTGGAGAAAGGGCTCGCATCATACCCCAGGTCCCGATGCGCCGGCTGGTCTGCCGGCAGGGTCTAGACTGAATGAGGGATTCGGCCACTTGGCCCGGACAACCAGCGCTGGCAGAAAGGGGGGGCTGCCGCACGTGGAGGTATGAGATGAGCCAGTTCAAGCGATTGTTCGTGATGCTCGGACCGCAGATGCGCCACACCCCTGCCCTGCAGCGGGCGGCGGCGCTGGCCGAGTCCAGCGGCGCACTGCTGGATATCAACGTGTTCGTCGATGATGTCGACACCTTTGGCTTGATGAGCGACAGCCGCGAACGTGAGCGCCTGCTCGAGCACAACCGCCAATGGTTGGCCGACGAGGCCGAGCAGCTACGCACTGCCGGGCTGGATGTGTCCACCGAACTGCTGCTCACCCGCGACCCGTTGGGCAGCGTGCTGGAACAGGTCGAGCACCTGGGCTGTGACCTGTTGGTCAAGGATGTGCAGCACGAGCCGGTGCTCAAGCGCCTGCTGGTGACGCCCCTGGACTGGCAACTGCTCAAGGACAGCCCGATCGCCGTGCACCTGGTCAGCGATATCCGCCTGCCGCTGCCCCGGCAGATCGCCGCCGCGGTGGACCTGAACTGCCACGAAGGTGCCGAGCACCTGGATGAACAGGTAATCCGCTGCGCCCATGCCCTGGCCTTGCAGTGCAATGCCGAGCTGCACCTGTTGCATGTGTGCGATGCGGCCAAGACCCATATCGCCGACTTCGGTGCCGGTACCGTGACCATGCCAGGCTTCGATGGCAGCGTACGCACCGCCCAGCGGGCAGCCTTCAACCGCCTGGGCGATCATCACCAGATCGACCTGGAGCGCAGGCACTTCCTCGAAGGGCCGGCCATACGGGAAATCGCCCAATTCGTCAGCCACAGCCGGGCGGACGTGATCGTCATGGGCAGCCACCGGCACGATGCGATGCGCACGTTCCTCGGCGGGACCACAGCCCATGTGGTGGAACACCCGCTGTGCAACGTGCTGGCGATCAAGGCAGTGCGCTGATGCTGCAGCCGCAATCGCGGGGCAAGCCCGCTCCCACAGGCCCGCCCCCCCTCTGTAGGAGCGGCCTTGTGCCGCGATCGGCTGCATGGCAGCCGCAAAACCTGCGAGCACGATAGCCTGCGAAATCGAAGTGGCAGGCTTCATGGCTGCTGCGCAGCCGATCGCGGCACAAGGCCGCTCCTACATAAAGAGGAGATTAGAAGCCTTTGCTGTAGTACAGCGAATACGATTCGATACCGTCGTTAGGCTGCTTCAGGCCGGCATTGGAATAGTGCATTGCGCGAATCCCGATCTTCTGCTCTTGCGGCAACTTCAAGCCAAAACCGATGCGGTCTTCGAAGTTGACCGAAGACCCCAGGCGCTGGTCGCCTACATCGGTCTTGGAGAACGCGGCAAGGCCAATACCCGCCTCGATGAACGGGGTATAGGTGAAACCGCTGAATTCATAAACGAACACCGGGCTGAACGACAGCGAGTGGGCACCACTGGCTTCACCGCCCTCCCAGTAGGTGTAGGCCGCATCCCAATAGCCGGTCAGGTGGCCCGTGTTGCTTTCGAACCACTTCTTGTCCCAGTCGAACGAAAGGCCGATGCGGTAAGTCATGTCGCCTTGGCCGGTGGCACCAACGGCGCCGGACACTTGGGCGGCTTGGGCCATGTTGGCGCCGGCCAGAGCCAGGACGGCGGCGGCCAGCGAAGCGGCGAGACGGGTTTTCATCAATGACATCTCCTGATGGTCTTCACGGACAAGCCGGTGCAATGCCTGCCGGCCTGTTGCCAATCGGGGGCTCGTGCCCCTCGTTTTTGCTTGTCGATCCTGGAGCATCCAAGTAACAAGACGTAATACTTTTTGGATTATCGACCAGTTAAACAGAAAGTTGAAACTTATTTGCCACTATGGTCGAAGACACACTGTTGCGTTTTTGTAACTAATGCCCGATCAGTCATAGACCGACTCCTCATGTTCGCCCAACAAACGCCGTTGCCGAGGTGTCGCCGCCTGCAATACTTCGGGGTTGAACTGCCACGTCAAATACGGCGAAAACTTCTGCGCCACCATGCGCCGGCCGTAGTGCACCTGAAGCATGTCACGGACCTGCCCGCCACTGCTGTTGGCCCCACCGCAGTGCCAGACATCGCTGCGAAACACCAGTGCATCGCCGGCCTGGCACAGCACCGCCCGCGCCGCCTGCCCCAGCCAGCTGTCCTCGCCCTCACGGGGCGGTCGACCGGCACGGTGGCTACCGGGCACGATCCAGGTCGGCCCCACGGCATCGTCGATGTCGCACAGGTACACCTGGGCCGTGAGAATCTGCGCCGGCTGGCTGAAATCTTCACGAGCGCGGATCCAGTCGGGCACTTCCATGGGCAGGTAATCCAGGTGCAACCCCATGCCGGGATATCCCGGATGGCTGCGCCAGGCAGTCTGGCCAATCACATGACAATCGGCGCCCAGCGCGGCCTCGGCCAACTCGACCAACGGTGGCAGGTCGAGAAACGATAGCCACAGCGGGTCGCGATTGAAGACGCACTTGTAATGCTCCAACAGCCCCTGGTAATCCCAATGCAGCGGCTGCAAGTCGTCGATGGCGCATCGCAGCAAGGCTATGCGCAGCGGTTCCAGGACTCCCGGAATCAGCACGTACCCACGGTCGTGCATGGACTGCAGCTGGATCTCCAGGTTCATGGCCATACTCCGGCAGGCGCCTCACTGAAGTATCAGAAGCGCACGCATCCAGGATCGTTCAAAAAATATAGGCCCGATCCATGAAGTCGGATCAGGCCTATGTCCAGAAACCGGAAAGAGTACATATGTACCCTTCCCCGCTAACGCCAATGCAGGTTCACGTTGGCCGGCGACTTGCCACCCACCGTGACCTGCTGCTGCACGGTTTCGCCATCGGCGGTCCCGGACACACGGTATTGCCCTGGCGGTAGCTGCACGAACAGCAGTGGGCCGACATCCTGCAATGCCAGCACCGGCTGGCCTTGGGCATTCTGGATGTCCACTGCGGCGCCGCTCTGGAACTTGCCTTCGGGGCCGATCGACAGGGTGACGTGCAAGTCATAGCCCGGGGTGCGACGCAAGGCATTGGCCTCGTCCTGGCCGATACCACCTTGCAGGTAGCGTACGCCGTTCTGCTCCTGCGGCTGCAAGTGCACGCCTTGCGGGTCGATCGGTGCGTTGAGGTCGGCCGCGGCAGCCAGGGTCCAAGGCATGACCAGGGCCACCAGCAGCGCTGCGCACAAGCCGAAATGATGGTTGCGCATGGTGCATTCCTCCCTCGAGGGATGGTCTACACAATGTTCGACGTCGCGTCAGTAGTGGCGTTCGAGCCAGACAGGGCCGCCCGTCAGGCCGCCCGACGCTCTTCGAGCAGCTTGATGAACATGCTCAGGCTGCGCGACACCGTACCCCGTCGCCAAACCAGCCAGGTCTTGAGGTAGCGGAAATCCTCGGACAACGGCCAGACGCTCACCGTGCTGCAGCCGGGCATGCTGTCGAGCATGCTGCGTGGCATCAAGGCCAGGCCGGCACCTGCGCTCACGCAGGCCAGCATGCCGTGATAGGACTCCATTTCATGGATCTTGCCCGGGACCGCCTGGTCCTGGACGAACCAGTTCTCGAAATGGTGGCGGTACGAGCAGTTGGCGCGAAAGGCATAGATGCTCTCGCCGTTCACATCGCGTGCACGGCCCACCGGGGCGTGGTTGAGCGGCGCGATGATGACCATTTCCTCCTGGAACACCGGCATGCCCTCCAAAGTGGGGTGCAACACCGGGCCATCGACGAACGCCGCCACCAAGCGCCCGGCCAGCACGCCTTCGAGCATGGTCCCGGACGGGCCGGTGGACAGGTCCAGGTCGACCTTGGGGTAGCGCTGGTTATAGGCCGCCAACAGCCCGGGGATTCGCACCGCTGCGGTACTTTCCAGCGAGCCCAGGGCGAAGGTGCCCTGTGGGTCCTCCCCCGCCACGGTCAGGCGCGCCTCATGCACCAGGTCGAGGATGCGCCGGGTGTACTCGAGGAAGTTCCACCCCGCCGGCGACAAGCGCAGGCGGCTTTTCTCGCGGATGAACAGGTCGACGCCCAGGTCTTCCTCCAATTGCTTGATCCGCGTGGTGAGGTTCGAAGGCACCCGGTGGATCTGTTGGGCGGCGGCGCTGATGCTGCCGTGCTCAGCCACGGCCTTGAAGATTTCCAGTTGCACCAGGTCCACAGGCTTTCTCCATTCGTGAATGTTTCGCTCATTATTATTCAGTTTTCATTAAAGCTGCACGCCACTAGTCTGGGCGCTCGCTGGACACAACAACGAGGAACCCGCCATGAGCGAGATCAGCAGCCTGACCCACGCCATTTCCGTCGACCCGCACAGCGGCGAGCGGATCGGCCAATACCCCTTCGACACCGACGCCGCACTGGAAGCGGCGCTGCAACGCGCCAAGGCAGGCTTTGGCCAATGGCGCCAGGTGTCGCTGGGTCAACGCAGCGAATACCTGCTCGCCCTGGCGGCCGCCCTGCAGGCCCGACATGAAACCTTCGCGCAGATGATCAGCCGCGAGATCGGCAAGCCGATCACCCAGGCCCGTGGCGAAGTCAGCAAGTGCGTAGGCCTGTGCCAGTGGTACGCCGAACACGGCCCGGCGATGCTCGCACCGGAGCCGACCCAGATCGAAAAGGCCCGCATCGAGTACCGTCCGATGGGCCCGATCCTCGCCGTGATGCCGTGGAACTTCCCGATCTGGCAGGTCCTGCGGGGCGCCATACCAGCGCTGCTGGCCGGCAACACCTATGTGCTCAAGCACGCGCCGAACGTGATGGGCAGCGCCTACCTGCTGCTGGAACTGTTCAAGCAGGCCGGCTTACCGGACGGCGTGTTCGAGGTGATCAACGTCACCCCGGAGGGTGTCACCCGCGCCATCAATGACCCACGCATCGCAGCGGTCACCCTCACCGGCAGCGTGCGGGCCGGCATGGCCATCGGTGCCCAGGCCGGTGCCGCACTGAAGAAGTGCGTGCTCGAACTGGGCGGCTCGGACCCGTTCATCGTCTTGGCCGACGCTGACCTGGACGCTGCAGTCAAGGCGGCGGTCATCGGTCGCTACCAGAACACCGGCCAAGTCTGCGCGGCGGCCAAGCGCATGATCGTCGAGCAAGGCGTGGTCGACGCCTTCACGCGCAAGTTCGTCGAAGCCACCCGCCAGCTGAAGATCGGCAATCCGCTGGACGACGACACCTACATCGGCCCAATGGCCCGTTTCGACCTGCGCGACGAACTCGACGGCCAGGTCCAGGCGACCCTCGCCGAAGGCGCGACTCTGCTGCTGGGCGGCAAGAAGGCCGAAGGCGTGGGTAACTACTATGAACCTACTGTGTTCGGCGACGTTACCCCGCAAATGACCGCCTTCAAGCAGGAACTGTTCGGCCCAGTGGCGGCGATCATCACTGCCAGCGACGCCGACCATGCCGTCGAGCTGGCCAACGACAGTGAGTTCGGCCTGGCCTCGACCATCTACACGGCCGACCTGGCCCTGGCCGAGCGCATGACCGCGGCCCTGGATACCGGTGGCGTATTCATCAACGGCTACTGCGCCTCTGACCCCCGCGTGGCCTTTGGCGGCGTGAAGAAGAGCGGTTTCGGGCGGGAACTGTCGCATTTTGGCGTGCGAGAGTTCTGCAACGTGCAGACCGTATGGCTGGATCGTAACTGATTCTGGCATATATTCGCCGGGGTACCTTTGGCGCCTATGAGATCGAGCGCCGCCCGCGCGGCGCTCGATCTCATAGGCAGCGGAGCGGCTACGGCGAACGCTTGAGCGTCTCGCTCGGCAACTCCTTGAACAACTCCCGGTAACTTTCGGAAAACCGCCCTAGGTGCCAGAACGACCAGCGCATCGCCACCTCGGCCACGGTCACATCCCCGGCGCCATGGCGCAACAGGTCGCGTCGAGCCCCGTTGAGCCTGCGCAACCGCAACCACTGCCCCGGCGGCATGTCGGTGAAGGCCTTGAACGCCTGCTGCAACTGACGCAACGACACCCCGGCCACGTCGGCCAGTTCCATCAGGTTGAGGGTTTCTTCCGGGCAGTCGGCCGCCCATTCGCTGACCCGGCGCATGATTGCCCGCGCCTCGTCACGTCGCCCCAGGGCATCGCCTTGCAGGCGCTGGCAGGCGTTGTCGAGGATGAACAGGCAGTCTTCCAGCAGCTGTTCGGCCAGGGCCTTGCCCTCCATGGGGCAACCGGTATCGGCCAGGCGCGTGAGGGTCGCGCTCAGCCAGCTGCCGAACAAGGCGTTCTGCCCACTGCCCAGGGGCACCATGAACAGCCCATCCAGCCGCTCCAGGTTCAGCCCGTGGCGCGCCATGAAAGCCTGGTCGAAGACCACTGCCACTTCCTGGTAGTTCTCCGGGGTGATCCAGATGTTGCGGCTGTCTTCGTTGAGCAGGTACAGGCTGTTGTCGCTGCGGTCGAAGCAGAACGCCAACGACCCGCTCGGCGCGCGGAAGAACTGCTCGACCCGCGTGTTCAGGCGCTCTTCGTAGACCTCCACGCCATCGAGCCCCAGGCAACGCAACTGGCCGTTGAAATGCCCGGGGGACATCTGCCGGTATTGCTGCTGCCAACCCGGGGTGGCGCGGACCTGTTCGGTCACATCATGGGTATGGAAAGCCTGGACCTGCAAGGCATTGGCCGTTGTCACGCGCTCGTCCTTTATGCACTCTTTTGGTGCATTTGTTCGCGAAGAAAGTGGATAGATCGCCCCAGGGGGCTGCGACCAAGATAGCCCTCAGCGCGTCGCCTGGGAAGATTCCAACGCGGACTCGCCCATAAAACCCAACCAAGAGGTCTGTATGAACGCCCCCTTCGATCAGCTGTCCGCCTGGCTGAAAGAACACCGGATCACCGAAGTCGAATGCGTGATCAGCGACCTGACCGGCATCGCCCGCGGCAAGATCGCTCCCACCGCCAAGTTCCTCCATGAGCGTGGCATGCGTCTACCCGAAAGCGTGTTGCTGCAGACAGTCACCGGCGACTACGTAGACGACGACATCTACTACGACCTGCTCGATGCCGCCGACATCGACATGGTCTGCCGCCCCGACCCTGCCGCGGTGTACCAGATTCCCTGGGCGATCGAGCCCACCGCCATCGTCATCCACGACACCTTCGACAAGCACGGCAACCCGATCGAGCTGTCGCCGCGCAACGTGCTCAAGAAAGTCCTGAAGCTGTACGCCGACAAAGGCTGGCAGCCGATCGTGGCGCCGGAGATGGAGTTCTACCTGACCCAGCGCTGCGAAGACCCGGACCTGCCCCTGCAGGTGCCGCTGGGGCGCTCGGGCCGTGCCGAGAGCGGCCGGCAGTCGTTCTCAATCGATGCGGCCAACGAATTCGACCCGCTGTTCGAAGACGTCTATGACTGGTGCGAACTTCAGGGCCTGGACCTGGACACACTGATCCATGAAGACGGCCCGGCGCAGATGGAGATCAACTTCCGCCACGGCGACGCCCTGGACCTGGCCGACCAGATCACCGTGTTCAAGCGCACCCTGCGCGAGGCGGCGCTCAAGCACAACGTCACTGCCACCTTCATGGCCAAGCCGATCACCGACGAACCGGGCAGCGCCATGCACCTGCACCAGAGCGTGGTCGACATTGCCACCGGCAAGCCGATCTTCGCCAACGACGACGGCAGTAAGAGCGAGCTGTTCCTGTACCACATCGGCGGCCTGCAGAAGTACATCCCCAAGGTGTTGCCGATGTTCGCGCCAAACGTCAACTCGTTCCGCCGTTTCCTGCCGGACACCTCGGCACCGGTGAACGTCGAGTGGGGCGAGGAGAACCGCACCGCAGGCCTACGCGTGCCGACCTCCAGCCCCGAGGCCATGCGCGTGGAGAACCGCCTGCCCGGCGCCGACGCCAACCCGTACCTGGCGATCGCCGCAAGCCTGTTGTGCGGCTACCTGGGCATGGTCGAGCGGATCGAACCGAGCGCGCCGGTACAGGGCCGCGCCTACGAGCGGCGCAACCTGCGCCTGCCGATCACCATCGAGGATGCGCTGCAGCACATGGAAGACTGCCAGATCCTGCACCAGTACCTGGGCCGGCAGTTCGTCCAAGGCTACGTGGCGGTCAAGCGCGCCGAGCACGAGAACTTCAAACGCGTGATCAGCTCGTGGGAGCGTGAATTCCTGCTGCTGAGCGTCTGACCTTCGGGGCACCTGTGCAAGCGGGTCTAGCCGCGTCAGTACGCGGCCCCTGCTTGCACAGGGCCCTCGCCCGGCAGCCCCGAACCAACACCGTAAACAACAAAGCCAAACGAGGTGTCGACATGCGTCATCTGCAAACCCTGATCCCCGCCGCGCTCACCCTGGCGTTCGGCATGGCCGCCCAGGCCCAGCCCGAGGTCAAGGTCTACAACTGGACCGACTACATAGGCAGCACCACCCTGGCCGACTTCCAGTCCAGCACCGGCATCAAGGTGGTGTACGACGTATTCGACTCCAACGAAACCCTGGAGGGCAAGTTGCTCGCCGGGCGTACCGGCTACGACGTGGTGGTGCCCTCCAACCATTTCCTCGCCCGCCAGGCCAAGGCCGGCGCCTTCATGCCCCTTGACCGCGACAAGCTGCCGAACTGGAAGCACCTGGACCCAGCACTGCTCAAGCAACTGGAGCAGAACGACCCCGGCAACCAGTATGCAGTGCCCTACCTGTGGGGCACCAACGGCATCGGCTACAACGTCGACAAGGTCAAGGCAGCACTGGGCATCGACCATATCGACTCCTGGGCGGTACTGTTCGAGCCGCAAAACCTTGAAAAGCTCAAGCAGTGCGGCGTCGCCTTCATGGACTCGCCCGACGAGCTGTTCCCGGCTGTGCTCAACTACATGGGCCTGGACCCGCGCAGCGAAAGCCCTGGCGATTACGCCAAGGCCAAGGCCAAGCTGATGGCGGTACGCCCCTACGTGACCTACTTCCATTCCTCCAAGTACGTCTCGGACCTGGCCAACGGCAACATCTGCGTGGCCTTCGGCTATTCCGGCGATGTGTTCCAGGCCGCCCAGCGCGCCGAGGAGGCCGGCAACGGCGTGAAGATCGCCTACAGCATTCCCAAGGAAGGCAGCAACCTGTGGTTCGACCTGCTGGCGATCCCCAAGGATGCAGCCAACCCCGAACAGGCCCTGGCCTTCATCAACTACCTGCTCGACCCACAGGTGATCGCCAAGGTCAGTGCCACCGTGGGCTACGCCAATGCCAACCCCGACGCCCAGGCGCTCATGGACACGGCGCTGGTGAACAACCCTGAGGTCTACCCGCCCCAGGCGGTGCTGGACAAACTCTATGTATCCACCACCCAGAGCCCGAAGATCATGCGCCTGATGACCCGCTCCTGGAGCGATATCAAGTCCAACCGTTGAGCCGAGCCTGTCATGCACACTACCCAACACACAGCGTCCTACTACGCTGCCACGGCGCGCCACAGCGCGCCCTACCCTGCGCTCGAGGGCGAGCTTCGCGCCGATGTCTGCGTGGTCGGTGGCGGCCTGACGGGCGTCAACACTGCTCTGGAGCTGGCCGAGCGCGGGCTCTCGGTGATCCTGCTGGAGGCCCGGCGCATCGGCTGGGGCGCCAGTGGGCGCAACGGTGGGCAACTGATCCGTGGCATCGGCCACGACGTCAGCGGCTTTGCCCGCTACGTAGGCCAGGACGGCGTGCGCTACCTTAAGCAGGCCGGCATCGACTCGGTCGAATTGGTCGCTGAGCGCATCGCCCGCTACGGCATCGAATGCGACCTGCGCTGGGGCTTCTGCGAACTGGCCAACACCCCGGCGCAGTTCGCCGCCTTCAAGGAAGAACAAGACGACCTGGCCGCGCTCGGCTACCGCCACGAAACCCGGCTGGTGGGCCCCGAGCGGATCCAGGAGGTGGTCGCCAGCGACCAGTACGCGGGCGGCCTGGTGGACATGGGCTCAGGCCACCTGCACCCGCTGGACCTGGTGCAGGGCGAGGCGCGCGCCGCAGCGCAGCTGGGGGTGCGGATCTTCGAGCAGAGCCCGGTTCAGCGCATCGAACATGGCCCTACCGTGACCTTGCATTGTGCCCGCGGCAAGGTCCGGGCCCAGAGCCTGGTACTGGGCTGCAATGCCCACCTGGACGAGCTGGAGCCGCGCCTGAGCGGCAAGGTGCTGCCCGCCGGCAGCTACGTGGTAGCCACCGAGCCGTTGCCCGAACGCCTGGCCCGTGCCTTGATCCCGCAGAACATGGCCCTGTGCGATCAGAAAGTGGGCCTTGACTACTACCGCCTGACCGCCGACCGCCGTCTGCTGTTCGGCGGCGCCTGCCACTATTCCGGGCGCGACCCGAAGGACATCGCTGCCTACATGCGACCCAAGGTGCTCAAGGTGTTTCCGCAGTTGGGCGATGTGCGCATCGACTACCAGTGGGGCGGGATGATCGGCATCACCGCCAACCGCTTCCCCCAGGTCGGCCGACTGAGCCAGCACCCCAATGTCCATTACGCCCAGGGCTATTCCGGCCACGGCCTGAACGTCACCCACTGGACCGCCCGATTGCTGGCCGAGTCCATCGCCGCGGGCCATAGCCAGGGGCTGGATGTGTTCAGCGCCGTGCCGCACCTGACCTTCCCCGGCGGCAAGGCCCTGCGCTCGCCGCTGCTGGCACTGGGGATGCTGTGGTATCGGCTGCGGGAGGTGTTGGGCTGATGTCGGCGCCCGTTCGTGAACGCAACGGCATGGCCACTGGCCAACTCACAATGACCTGCTAGCGTTGTTCTGGCCGCTCTCTCAAGGATGCCGAATACATGAAAGCCCTGCCTCGCGTCACCCTGTTGTGCGCCGCTCTGCTGGTCGCCGCCTGCTCCAGCAACCGCGTCGACCCCAGCGACTATTCCGGGTTCCTCAAGGACTACAGCCGCCTACAGCCGGCGGAAAGTGCCTCCGGCGTGCCGGTGATGCGCTGGATCGACCCGAACGTCAAGGCCAGCCAATACACCCATGTGTTCATCGAACCCAGCCAGTTCTACCCCAAGCCGCAACCGACCGCAGTGATCTCGGCCCAGACCCTGGGCCAGATCAACCGCTACTTCAACGAAGCGATGCGCCGCGAGATGGGCAGCGTGCTGACCCTGGCCAAGGCCCCGGGGCCCAACACCATCGTGGTGCGTCCGGCGATCACGGCGGTGTCCACCAGCACGGAGGGCTTGAAGCCCTACGAGGTGATCCCCATCGCCCTGGTGGCCGCAGCGGTCAATACGGCCGCCGGTGGCCGCGACCAGGATGTGAAGATCGCCGTGGAAGCGGCCTTCCTCGATGGCGCCAGCCAGCAGGTACTGGCCCAGGTGGTACGCAAGGGCAGTGGCACGGAACTGGAAAACGACACCCAGAAACTCACCCTCGAGGACGTCAAACCCGTGCTTGACGGCTGGGCGAGCGACATGCGCCGCAGCTTCGTCGCCCTGCGCGACAAGGCCCGCTGAGGCACCGCGTCCCTGGCATGGAGCACCTTAGCGACGGTCCGACTTGTCCCGCGAAGGGCATCGTCGCGGACCAAACCCTAATGCCTGTCAGTTAAGGACGCGGGGCACTGCACGGCCATCGCCGGCAAGCCGGCTCCCACAGGGACAGTGCTGCCCGCAAGTGTGGGAGCCGGCTTGCCGGCGATGGGCACCCAAGTGCAGCCGATAAGGCTTGACTGACTGGCAATAGGTGAAACCCGGTCTTTAATGGCCGGTATCACCGTGATCCGCACTCAGGACGAGCCTCATGCCACTGCTTGACCCCACCTCCAACGAAAGCAAGTATTCCAAACTCTCCAGCGCAGCCCTGATCGGTGCCACAACACCGACCAGCACGCGTCTGTGGGTACGCTTGTATCGCCCCGGTACCTGGTACCTGGCGGTGAGCGCCCAGCCCCTGCGTGGCGATCTGGTTCGCTTGGGCGACCTGCCGGTGACCCAGTACCTCAAGGATCAGGGCATCAAGACCGTATACCTGAAGGCACAGACGCTGGGCTTCGAGACGGACGTGACCGGGGTGTTCGATGTCGACGGGCTGAAGCCCGGCACCACCTACTACTACGCCTTGATCAGCGATGAACGCGACCCCACCAAGGTGGGTCGGCGCACCGAGATCGGCGGCGACCGCCCGCGCTTCTTCGTCACTCCGCCGCTTGCGCCCAACACCCTCACCTTCGGTTTCTACAGTTGCCATGACCCGGTCAGCGCCGACGGCAGCGCCGGGGCCTGGCCCTTGATGCACCAGCAACTGGCCGACCAGCGCGCTACCTTCGTCATCGGCGGTGGCGACCAGGTGTACGTGGACACAAACAAAAAAAACGGCTTCCTGGACATCTGGGAATGGCTCAAGGACAACAAGGACGAACTGCTGCAGGCCTACAAAAAAGGCAAGGGCTACGACAAGTCCGGTATCGAGCGCTACCTGTGCAACCTCTACCGCTGGTTCTACCGGGTTTACTGGAACGTGCCCAGCCAGCGGGAAATCTACGAGCGCCTGCCCCAGTACATGATCTGGGACGACCACGAGATCATGGACGGCTGGGGCTCGTTGACCAACGCCGAGCGGCGCAAGCGCATCTCGCTGCTGTTCGAGAGCAGCAACAACACCACGACCAACCAAATGCTGGTCGACCTGATGTGGCGTGCCGCCTGCCGGGTGTACTACGAGTACCAGCACAGCCACAACCCACCCACGCCGATCGACCTCAACGACCCCGACGCCTGCCAGTGGGACTATGCCTTCGAGCAGGGGCGCTCGGCCTTCTACGTGCTGGACATGCGCGGCCATCACGACGTCGAGGCAGACGACCCGTACAAGCTGCTGGGCAGCGCGCAGATGAAGCGTTTCGCCACCTGGCTGAAGAGCCCGGCGGTCGAGGCTGCCGATGCGGTGTTCGTGGTGTCGCCGGTACCGGTCATGCACTGGCGCAATGCCGTGACCAATTACGCCGACATCGGCTCGTTCAAGGACGACTGCATGGACGAATGGGACCACAAGACCAACCAGGCCGAGCGCAAGCACCTGCTCGACCAGGTGTTCGCGACCCTGGGCAGCAGCGGCAAGCCGGTGGTGTTCCTAAGTGGCGACGTGCATTGCGCCGCGGTGTTCCGCCTGCTGCACAAGCGCTACCCGACCGCCAAGGTGTTCCAGGTCACCTCCAGCGCCATTTCCCGGATGCCGGCACCGGGCGTGCTGAAGCTGGCGATCAGCGCCGGCGGCAGCATGCCGGGGATCAACGACATCGTCTGCGAGCGCTGGTACGCCATGGCCGGTTCGAAGAACTTCGCCATGCTCCAGGTTCGCCCTTCGCTCAATGGCACCCACACGGAGGTATTGGTGGAGCTGCACTGGCCGGGTGGCGACGATGGCGAGCTGACCAAGCGGCGTGTGCTGCTTAAGTGAGCCGGGCGCGCGACAGCGCAGCCCGAAGGGCCGGGGGACCTCCCACAGGGATCGCGCACTGCTTGAGCTTACGCTTCACCTGTGGGAACGGGCTTGCACCGCGATGGGGCTGCGAAGCAGCCCCCGCCAACTCAAGCCACGAAGGTATAGACGATCGCCGACAAGGTGATCAACCCCACCAGCACCACGAATACGTTCGACAGCCTGCCCGAGTATTGGCGCAGGCTCGGCACCTTGCGCACGGCATACATCGGCATCAGGAACAGCAGGCAGGCGATCACCGGCCCGCCCAGGCTCTCGATCAAGCCAAGGATGCTCGGGTTGAGCGTCGCGACTAACCAGCAGGCCAGCACCATGAACGCCGCGGTCACACGCTCCAGGCGCTTGGCCGGCCAGGCCTTGCCGCGCCCGCGCAGGCTCTTGATGATCATGCCCTGGAAGCCTTCGCTGGCGCCGATGTAATGGCCCAGGAACGACTTGGTGATCGCCACCAGAGCAATCAGCGGAGCGACGAAGGCGATCACTGGGGTCTGGAAGTGGTTGGCCAGGTACGACAGGATCGAGATGTTCTGCGCCTTGGCCGCCGCCAGGTCACCCGGGCTCAAGGCCAGCACGCAGCTGAAGCAGAAGAACATCACCGTCACCACCATCATCACGTGGGCGGTGGCCAGAGTGCGGCCGCTCTTGCGGTCGGCGTCGGCACCGTAGCGGTGCTTCTGGTCCACGGCGAAGGCCGAGATGATCGGCGAGTGGTTGAACGAGAACACCATCACCGGTATCGCCAGCCACAGGGTCAGCAGCAGTTTCGATGCGTCCAGCCCTTCGCTGGCCTGGGCGAAGAAGGCGCCGTTCCAGTTGGGGATCAGGCTCAAGGCAAGCAGCAGCAAGGAGGCGACGAACGGATACACCAGTACGCTCATGGCCTTGACGATGATCTGCTGACCGCAGCGCACCACGACCATCAAGCCCAGAATCAGCAACAGCGACAATAGTGCCCGTGGCGGAGCGGCCACCTGCAACTGGTGTTCGAGGAAGCTGGTGAGGGTGTTGGTCAGGGCCACGCTGTAGACCAGCAGGATCGGGAAGATGGCGAAGAAGTACAGCAAGGTGATGAGCTTGCCAGCGCCGGTGCCGAAATGCTCTTCCACCACTTCGGTGATGTCCTCGCTGCCGCCCTTGCGGCCGGACAGCACGAAGCGGGTCAGCGCCCGGTGCGCGTAGAAGGTCATGGGGAAGGCTAGCGTGGCCAGGATCAACAAGGGCCAGAAGCCCCCCACACCGGCATTGATCGGCAGGAACAAGGTCCCGGCGCCGATTGCCGTGCCGTACAGGCCCAGGGCCCAGGTGGTGTCGTGTCGGTTCCAGCTGGTCGTGCCCTCGGTCGAAACCGGGGCGGCCGAATCCGCACGAATGCTCGTGGTGTTTTGTACATCAGTCATGGGTATCGTCTTGTAGTTGTTTTTGTCGCTCGGTACAGCGGGTGTTGCAATTTCGATGAAGCAGCGCCCCTTCAGGGACGCGGCTCAGCACTCCACGAAGGCCACGGCCAGGCCGCCGCGGGAGGTTTCCTTGTAGTTCGCGTGCATGTCGGCGCCGGTGTCGCGCATGGTGCGGATCACCCGGTCCAGGGAGATGAAATGCTCGCCATCGCCGCGCAGGGCCATCTGCACGGCATTGATCGCCTTGACCGCAGCAATGGCGTTGCGCTCGATGCAGGGCACCTGCACCAGGCCACCGACCGGGTCGCAGGTCAGGCCCAGGTTGTGCTCCAGGGCGATCTCGGCCGCGTTCTCCAGTTGCGGCGGCGTCGCGCCGAGCACTTCGGCAAGGCCGGCCGCAGCCATCGAGCAGGCCGAGCCGACCTCGCCCTGGCAGCCGACCTCGGCGCCGGAAATGGACGCGTTCTTCTTGCACAGGATGCCCACCGCTGCTGCGGCCAGCAGGAAGGCGACCACATCGTCATCACAGGCGCTGGGGTTGAATTTCATGTAGTAGTGCAGCACCGCCGGGATGATCCCCGCCGCACCGTTGGTGGGCGCGGTGACCATGCGCCCGCCGGCGGCGTTCTCTTCGTTGACCGCCAGGGCGAACAAGTTGACCCACTCCATGGCGCTCAAGGTCGAGCCGATCACGTTCGGCTTGCCCAGCTCCTGCAGGCTGCGGTGCAGCTTGGCCGCGCGGCGCTTGACCTGCAGGCCGCCCGGCAGGATGCCCTCGTTGCGCAGACCATTGTCGACGCACTCCTTCATGACGCCCCAGATCTTCAGCAGACCTTCACGCACCTCGGCCTCGGGCCGCCAGGCGCACTCGTTGGCCATCATCAGTTGGCTGACGCTCAGCTGGTGGGCCTTGCACAAGGCCAGCAGCTCAGCGCCGCTGTCGAACTCATAGGGCAGGCTGACCTGGCCGGCATCGGCCTTCGGCGCATCGATCTCGTCCTGCTCGACGATGAAGCCACCGCCGATGGAGTAGTAGGTCTGGCTGAACAGGCTGCCCTGCTCGTCCAGCGCGTCCAGGGTCATGGCATTGGGGTGATACGGCAGGCTCTCGTCGAGCAGCAACATGTCACGAGCATACTCGAAGGCCAGCGGGTGGCTGCCGTCGAGCAGCAGGCGCCGCTCCTGCATCAGCTGGGCGATACGCGGCTCGATGCTGTGCGGGTCGATGCGGTCGGGCCACTGGCCCATCAGGCCCAGCAGGCAAGCGCGGTCAGTGGCATGGCCTACGCCGGTGGCCGAGAGCGAGCCGTACAGGCGTACCTGGACTCGGGCCACCCGCGCCAATAGGCCACGCTCGCGCAGGGCCTGGGCGAAGGTCGCCGCGGCGCGCATCGGGCCTACGGTGTGGGAACTGGACGGGCCGATGCCGATTTTGAAAAGGTCGAAAACACTGATAGCCATGCTAATGCCTGAGCTCGGCAGCTTGTGTGGCCGCTGCCCGCCCCTCCGGAAAAATTGAACGCTATTGCGAAGTTGCGCGATACTGCCGCGCATCATTGGCGATGACCAACGAAATTTTCTAAGCAAGGCTTTAGCAGTACTAAACCATGAGGCGACAACTCAATGGCCAGATGTTCGTCTGGCTCAACGTGTTTTCCTGCGCGGCGCGGCACCTGTCGTTCACCCGCTGCGCCGAGGAGCTGCACATCACCCCGGGCGCAGTCAGTCAGCAGATGCGTCAGCTCGAAGAGCGCCTGGGCTATCGCCTGTTCCTGCGTCGGGCCCGCGGGGTGGAACTGAGCGCCGAGGGCCAACGCCTGGCGCAGACCGTGGCCGAGGCCTATGGCAGTATCGAGGCCGAACTGCTGCGCCTGGACGCTGGCGAGATCCGAGGCACCCTGCGCCTGCGTTCGATTCCCTCGTTCCTGGCCAAATGGCTGACCCCGCGGCTACCACGCTTCCAGCAACGCTACCCGGACATCGAGCTGCGCCTGGTGGCCGAGGACAGCAACCAAGCCCTGCACCCGGACGACTTCGATCTCGCCATCGACCTCAACGACGGCAGCTACCCCGGCATGCTCTCCACGCCGCTGCTGGATGAGCAGGTGTTCCCGGTGTGCTCGCCGGCGTTGCTGCGCGGTCGCCCGCCCCTGCACGGCCCGGCCGACTTGGTGCATTACCCGCTGCTGCACGACATCACCGCCTGGCGTGGCAGCTCGGAATATGCCGAGTGGGAGTTCTACCTCGAAGGCATCGGTGCCGGCAGCCTGGACGTGCGTCGCGGCCATACCTTCAACCGCAACCACCTGACCATCGAGGCGGCCATCGCCGGCGTGGGCGTGGCGATCGCCCGCCGCACCCTGCTCAACGACGAGCTGGAACGTGGCACGTTGATCGTGCCGTTCGGCGTACCGATCGCCAACCACAAGCGCTACATGCTGCATTACCCACCCGGAGGCCTGAGCCAGCCGGGGGCCCGCGCGGTGCATGATTGGCTGGTGGAAGAAGCGCAGGCGTTTCGGGCGTTGCACCCGCTGGAACTGCGGGAAACCAACCCGCCTGAAACCCCACCCCGGCTTGCCTAGAACGGAAAAGTCAATTTATCGACACTTAGACCAAGCCAAAAACCGGCATCTTTTCCCCCTCCCCGCAAGCGCCTCTATCACCTGTAAGCCACTGTTTTAGAGGCCTGTGCCGCTCATCGGTTCGCCGACCGGCTAAACGCCACTAGCTTTCAAAGCTAACCCATGGACTTGAAAAGGGTTACTCGCCAACAGGCATACTGATCAGTGCTTGTAAGTTAAACGAAATACGCCATAGGTTTGACGCAAATCCAGGTAGCTGAGCTATACCAAAGTCACGCAATGTTTCTACTCCCTTACTGTCATCGAGGCACTGGGCATGGATGTGAGCGTGTTTGGCACTGGCTATGTCGGACTGGTACAAGCGGCGGCGATGGCCGACATGGGGCACCGTGTCCTGTGTGTGGACGTCGATACCCACAAGATCAACCAGTTGCGTCAGGGCGTGCCGCCGATCAGCGAGCCGGGGCTGTCGGACCTGTTGGAAGACAACATCCGCGATGGCCGCCTGCTGTTCAGCACCCAGGCCAGCGATGCGGTCACCCATGCCGAGCTGATTTTCATCGCTGTCGGCACCCCGCCCGACGAGGACGGTTCGGCCGACCTCTCCCATGTGCTGGAGGTCACCCGCCAGGTTGTCGAGCTGATGGACAGTGACCGTACCCTGGTCGTCAAGTCCACCGTGCCAGTGGGCACCGCCGACCAGGTGCTGGCGCTGGCCAGCGACGAGCTCAAGCGCCTGGGCAAGGAGCGGCTGCAGGTACGCGTAGTCTCCAACCCCGAGTTCCTCAAGGAAGGCAGCGCCCTGGCCGACTGCATGCGCCCCGACCGGATCATCGTCGGCACCCATGACGAGCTGGCCCGTGAGCAGTTGACCGAGCTCTACGCGCCCTTCTGCCGCAACCGCGAAAAGCTGATGTTCATGGACAACCGCAGCGCCGAGCTGACCAAATACGCCGCCAACGCCATGCTCGCCACGCGCATCAGCTTCATGAACGAGCTGGCCAACCTCAGCGAGCACCTGGGCGCCGACATCGAGGCGGTGCGCAAGGGCATCGGCTCGGACCCACGTATCGGCTATCACTTCATCTACCCCGGCTGCGGCTTCGGCGGCTCGTGCTTCCCAAAGGATATCCAGGCCCTGCTGCGCACCGCCGAGCGCAGCGGCATGCCCCTGCGCCTGCTACAGAGCGTCAACGACGTCAACGACCGGCAACGGCGGATCCTCTTCGCCAAGCTCAAGCAGCACCTGGGCGGCAGCCTGGCCGGCCTTTCGGTCGCCTTGTGGGGGCTGGCCTTCAAGCCCAATACCGACGACATGCGCGAGGCACCCAGCCGCTACCTGATGGAAGCGCTGTGGGCCGAAGGCGCCACCGTGCGTGCCTACGACCCGGAAGCCATGGACGAATGCCGGCGGCTCTATGGCTACCGCGACGACCTGCAGCTGTGCGCCACCCGTGACGATACCCTGCAGGACGCCGATGCCCTGGTGATCTGCACCGAATGGAAGAACTTCCGCGTGGTCGACTTCACCCTGCTGGCCAGCAAGCTGCGGGCGCGGGTAATCGTCGACGGGCGCAACCTGTACAACCCCGAACACGTTGCAGCCCATGGCCTGCATTACTGCGGCATCGGTCTGCGCCATGTGGCCGCGCGGGTGATCGGCCAATGAGAATCCTGGTCACCGGCGCTGCCGGCTTCATCGGCGCCCACACCTGCCTGCGCCTGCTGCGCGATGGCCACCAGGTGCAGGGCCTGGACAATTTCAACGACTACTACGACCCGGCGCTCAAGCACGCCCGGGTGCAGTGGGTGCGCGAACAGACCGGCGACTTCGAGCTGCACTGCCTGGACCTGTGCGACCAGGGCGCTATGGCCCGCTTGTTCGCCACGTTGCGCCCACAAGTGGTGATCCACCTGGCCGCCCAAGCCGGCGTTCGCTACTCGCTGCACAACCCACAAGCCTACGTGGCGAGCAACCTTGTGGGCTTTCTCAACGTGCTCGAAGGGTGCCGCCAGCACCCGGTCGAGCACCTGCTGTACGCCTCGTCCAGCTCGGTGTACGGCGCCAACCAGCGCACCCCGTATCGGGTTCAGGACGCCGTCGACCACCCGCTGTCGCTGTACGCCGCCACCAAGAAAGCCAACGAAGCCATGGCCCACAGCTACAGCCACCTGTACAGGATTCCTTGCAGCGGCCTGCGCTTCTTCACGGTCTACGGCCCCTGGGGGCGCCCAGACATGTCGCCGATGCAGTTCGCCCAGGCGATTACCGACGGCCGGCCGATCCAGCTGTTCAACCACGGCAACCACCAACGTGACTTCACCTACATCGACGATATCGTCGAGAGCCTGGTGCGCCTGGCCCCGCTGGCGCCCAAGGGCGATCCGAGCTGGTCCGCCCACGACCCGGACCCGGCCAGCAGCAGCGCCCCCTGGCGGCTGTTCAACATCGGCGGCCAGCGCCCCGTGGCCCTGCGCGACTACCTCGCCCTGTTGGAACAGCACCTGCAGCGCAGCGCCCAGGTCGAACTGCTCGGGCTGCAGCCGGGCGATGTCCTGAGCACCTGCGCCGACGCCAGCGCCTTGGCCGAGCTGACCGGGTTCACGCCGCAGGTTTCCCTGGACGAAGGGCTCAAGCGTTTCGTCGCCTGGTTTCAAGGGTACTGCCCTCGCGGGCAGGCGGATCAACGGAGGGCGGTATGACAGGACAACCTCAAAGTGCGCAAGCCCAGGCGCTGTACCAGGACAAGCGTATGGACCCCAGCCACCGGCAGCGCATCGACGCGGCCATCCATATCCAGGGCCGCGGCTGGATCAGCGGGCGGGCCGGCGGGCGGCCCTGGTCGCTCTCGCGCACCAACCGGGTGTTGTCCTGCCTGGCGGCGCTGGGCCTGCTGCTGGTGCTGTCGCCGTTGTTCCTGGTACTCGCCGTGCTGATCAAGCGCTCGGATCCAGGCCCGGTATTCTTCGTGCAGACGCGCACCGGCTACCGTGGCCGCCTGTTCGGCATGTTCAAGTTTCGCACCATGGTCGCCAACGCCGAGTCCCTCAAGGAGTCGGTGCGCCACCTGAACAAGCACGGCGCCGATGCCATCGACTTCAAGATCGACAACGACCCGCGCATCACCCCGGTGGGCCGTTGGCTGCGGCGCAGCAGCCTGGACGAGCTGCCCAACCTGATCAACGTGGTCACCGGCGATATGCGCCTGGTCGGCCCACGCCCCACGTCCTTCAACGCCTACCGCTACAAGGACAGCCACCTGGTGCGGCTGTGCATCTACCCGGGCATGACCGGCCTCTGGCAGATCTCCGGGCGCAGTGACATCGATTTCGACCAACGCGTACAGCTGGACCTGAGCTACATCAACGAACAGAGCCTGATGCTGGACCTGAAAATCCTGCTCAAGACTCCGTTCAAAGTCTTCACTGGCCACGGAGCAAGTTGAGATGGACGGTTCTACTTCAAGAAGCCTGAGTGTCGCCCCGCCGAGCGAAACCAACCTGACCGCCACCGTACTCGACCTCGAGCAGCGCACCTTGCTGCTGACCGCGGCCAATACCGGAACCGGCACCAGCACCAGCGCCCTGGCCTTCGCCAGCCAGCTGGCGATGATGAGCGCCGGCAGCGTGTTGCTGATCGACAGCAGCAGCGGCGCCAACAGCCTGAGCCAGCAACTGGGCCTGGGCAAGTTACGCGGCTACACCGACCTGCTGTTCGACCACGATACCCCGCCGCTGGCCCAGGACTGCATCGTACGCCTTGCTGAACAACCGTTCGACCTGCTGCCCGGTGGCACTTGGAAGCGTGAGCGCGAGCACCTGGACCCCGAGCGCCTGCGCATGCTGCTGCGCCACCTGGGCGTGCAGTACCGCTTCGTGGTGATCGACGGCGAGGCGATCTACGCCAGCGCCGACAGCCTGGTGATCGCGCCCCTGGTCGATGGCGTGATCCTGGTGGTATGCGGCGAGCAGACCCGCTGGGAAGTGGCCCAGGCCGCGGCCCAGCGCCTGTCCCAGGCTGGCGCACGGCTGATCGGCAGCGTGTTCAACAAGCGCAAGTACTACATGCCCAAGTGGCTGTACGACAACCTCTGAGAGGCCGCACAGGATGAACGCCATGAGATACCCATCGATAGCCCTGTGCCTGCTGGCCCTCGCCGGCTGCGCCAGCCAGCAGAACCGCGAGATGCCGGTACAGATCCTCACCGCTTCGCCCGCCGAGAGCCAGGCCACCGAAGTGGCCAGGCGCGAGCAGGTGCTGCGCCCGCAAGATGTGCTGGAAGTGATCTTCCACGTCAGCAACCGCTCGGCCGGTGTCTACCGCATCCAGTCCGGCGACACCCTGGACCTGTCCTTCATGGCCGCCAGCGGCCTGAACGGCAGCCAGCTGGTGCAGCCGGATGGCACCATCACCTTGCCCAGCACCAACTCCACGGTGCGCGTGGAGGGTATGACCACCACTGAGGCCGAGAGCACCATACGCCAGGCCTACAACGACAAGCGCGTGTTCAAGCCCAACCGCGACCAGGTCAGTGTTCGGGTACTGAGCCCGATGACCAGCGAAACGGCCCTGCGCGACACCCTGGTGCACCCCACCACGGGCATGAGCCGCGACATCACCGTGGGCAACGATGGCCGCGCCACCTTCCCGGAAATCGGTTCGGTGCCGCTGCAAGGCATGACCGTCAACCAGTTGCGCGACTACCTCAACGAGCGCTACGCCAGCCTGCCCGGCCGGATGACCGTGGACGTGCTGCTCAAGTCCACCGCCGCCAACGAGATCTACGTCCTCGGCGAAGTGGGCCAACCTGGCGCCTTCGCCATCCGCCGCCCGGTCTCGGTGCTCGAGGCGCTGACCCTGGCGCGCGGCCCGACCCTCAAGGCCAAGCTTGGCTCAGTGGTGATCATGCGCCGCGAAGGCAACATGGTCCACGCGGTGAACTACGACGTCGACGAAGCCTTGTCCGGCGGCAGCCAGAAGCTGGCCTACCTGCAGCCCGAAGACATGCTCTACGTGCCCAAGACGTCTCTGGCCAGTGCCGCCGAGCTGTCCCGGCAACTGGCCGACGTGGTGCTGTTCCAGGGCTTCGGCTTTAGCTTCAGCTACCGCGTCGACAACAAGAACAACGACAACTGACCGGGGAACGAACCATGATCACGCAACCGAAAGAAAACCATGTGCATGAGTTCTTCCGCATCTTCTTCGCCAATCGCCACCTGGTGAAGCGGGTGTTCCTGGTGTTCGCCGCGATTGCCCTGGTGTTGCCGCTGGTGCTGCAACAGCGCTACGACATCACCGCCGAAGTGATCGTGCAGTCCAAGAAACTGTCGCAAAGCGACACCAGCTCGGCCTTGTCCCAGGAAGCCGACCAGTTCATCCCGCCGACGCTGGCCGACATGGAGACCGAGAGCAATATCCTGCGCTCGCCCAGCCTGATCCGCCAGACCATCAGCCAGCTGCGCCAGGAAGGGCATTACCAGCACGAGCCGGGCCTGCTCCAGCGGGTGTTGTTCATGCCGCTGCAACAGCAAGTGATCGAGCCGGTGCGTGCCTGGCTGGCCGGGCCGGCCGACAGCAGCCGCGACAAGACTCTGGACACCCTTACCGAACAGGCGCTCGATGACCTGGACATCAAGACCCTGCCCGGCTCCAACGTCATTTCGGTGTCCTACAGCGCCGCAAATGCGGAGCTTGGCACGCTGTTCGTCGCACGCCTGCTGGACAACTTCCTGAAGAACCGCCAGGACCTGCAGTCCAACGAGTTGCCCGAAGCGTTCTACCAACAGAAGAAGCTGCATTACCAGGCCCGCCTGGGCGACCTGGAGAACCAGCGCCTGGCGCTGCTGACGGCGATCGGCTCATCCGACCCCAAGGAAGAAATCACCTTCCGCCTCAACGCCATCAACACCGAGGAGCAGGCGCTAAACGCCCAACGCGACCGGCAGTTGCAGAACCAGCAATGGCTCGACTACCTGCAAGGCAGCCTGGCTGACGCACGCAAGGCGCGGATGGCCGACTACGCCTTCCCCTATACCTTCACCACCACGGTAGACAACGTCGCCTTCGAGGACCGCGAGATCCGCCAGATCGGTGAACAGCTGACCTCGCAGATGGCCCGCTACAACGCCGACACCACGGTGTTCCTGCCCGGTGCCGAGCAGATGGTGCTGGCCCGCCAGCAGATCGCCCAACTGCGCGCGCAATTCCTCAAGGTGATCGCCAACCGTATCCAGGAACGCCAGCAGGACCTGGCCGTGACCCAGCAGGTGATCGCACAGAAGACCCAGCGCATCGGCGAGTTCAAGGAGCGCATCCACCAGTTGCGCGAAACCCAGAGCAAGACCCGCCAGTTAGACACCGAGATCGACGCCTTGCACAAGGCCTTCTCCACCTATGCCCAACGCTACGAGGAAAGCCGCGGCCAAGGCCTGTTCGACGGCAGCCAGTCCAACGCGCGCATTCTCAGTGCACCCTACGAGCCCACCACCGCTGCCTTTCCGCGCCCCGGCCTGATCATTCCGTTCGGCCTGCTCACTGGTTTGTTGTTGGCCATCGCCCTGGTCTACGTCAAGGAGTTCTTCGACCACCGCTTCAAGCACCCGGCGCAGATTACCCAGGAGCTGGGCCTGCCGGTACTGCTGGTGATCAACGACCAGGCCCCTGGCCTGCCCAACCCGCACAAAGCCTGGACGTTGCCACGGCTGATGCACTGGGTGCGCAATTGAACAGCGTTGCCCACCCTGGCGAACGGCCGATCCTCCATCTGCTCAGCAGTGGCGGGTTCTACGGCGCCGAGCGCATGCTCTTGGACCACTGCCAGGCCGCGCCTGGCCGGCACCGTGTGCTGTTGCTCGATGCACCTGCCGAGCTGGCGGCGCGCTTTCGCCAGGCCGGTATCGACTGCCTGGTCTGCCGTGGTTCGGCCGCGGTGTTCAGGCAATTGTTCGCCCAACGCAACGCACGGCCCTTGATCAATGCCCACAACTTCAAGGGCCTGGCCCTTGGCTGGCTGGGGGCGGCCCTGTATGGGTTGCCCCTGATCACCACCCAGCACGGCTTCACGCCGCGCAGCCTCAAGCAGCGCTTCTATATATGGCTTGGCCTGCAGCTGTGCCGTACGCCGGTGGTAGGCACGGTGGTGTGTGTCGCCGACAGCATCGCCGGCCTGCATCACCAGGCCGGGGTGGCGCCCGGCAAGCTGCGGGTGATCCCCAACGGCCTGCCGCCAGCACACGCCCTGCCCGAACGCCATGCCAAAGGCTATTGGCTGGCCGGCTACGTGGGGCGCCTGTCCAGGGAAAAAGGCCCGGACCTGTTCCTCGACACGCTGATCCCCTTGTGCCGGCGCTACGTCAAGGTCAAGGCGGTCATGCTTGGCGATGGCCCCGAGCGCGAGCGACTGCAGGCTCGCATCGACGCCGCCGGCCTGGGCGCGCGCATTGCACTGCCGGGCTTCCAGCGCGACATGCGCAACTGGATGGCACGCCTGGATGCCCTGGTCATCAGTTCGCGCACCGAAGGAACGCCGATGGTCCTGCTTGAGGCCATGCAGGATGGGGTGCCGGTGGTGGCCTTCGGCGTGGGGGGCATCCCGGATGTCATCGAACATGGCCGCAGCGGCCTGCTGGCCAGGCCCCTGGCCGTGGACGAACTCGCCCAGCACCTGCAAGCCCTGATCGAAGACCCCGCCCAGGCCGCGGAACTAGCCGCCCGGGCACAGCTAACCCAACGCGAACGCTACCACCTGCCGACCCTGGCACAACGCTGGGCTCTGGTCTACCAGGGCGCCACCGAGGAGGTTGTCGCATGATCATGTCCCTGTCGTTGGTTGGCCTTGCGGCCCTGCTCAGCCTGGCCCTGCTCGCCAGCCCCTTCCCCTATCTCGCACCCGCGGTGGTGGTGGGCCTGGCCGGTGCCCTGGTGCTGTACCGCAAGCCCGCCTGGGGCCTGCTGGCGATTGCCCTGCTGGTACCGCTGGAAGGCCTGCTCAAGGATGGTGAGGTGTCTGCGGCCAAGATCGTCGGCATCGGCCTGGTCCTGACCCTTGGCCTGCAACTGGCGGTGCGCCAGCTGCCGGGTGAGCGCCTGTACAGCAACCAGTGGCGTCTGCTGGTGCCGTTCTTGGCGCTGTACCTGCTCAGCCTCTGGACCAGCGACGATGCGGCGCTCTCGCTCAACCACCTGCGCGAGTTCACCGTAGGCCTGGTGGTGTTCGTAATCACTTTGCTGGTAGGGCGCGAGCTCAACCTGCCAGCCCTGTGCCGGGTCGTGACCCTGAGTGTGTGCGTCACCTGCCTGTTCGCCATGTTCTCGAGCAAATACCAACAACAAGGTCGCGCCTCGGCCCTGCTTGACCCTAACGTATTGGCCCTGCTGATCACCTTCGCCATGCCCCTGGCATTGTGGCTGCTGATCAAGGCCCGGCAGGTGCCGGTCAAGCTGTTCTGGGCGGTATGCTGCCTGCTGATGCTCGCCGGGATGACCCGCACCGAGTCGCGGTCCGGTCTGGTCGTGCTGCTGGCCACCCTGGTTGCCGTGCTGTACGTCTACCGCGCCCAACTGGCGCGGATCCGGCCGCGGCACCTGGGCTTCGCCATGCTGGGCCTGGCCATCGTGCTGCCATTGGGCGCCGCGCTGATGCCGCCGGCGTACCTGGAGCGCATCCAGTCGCTGGCCCAGCTCAAGTCAGGGATCAACGCGCACAAGGACGAGTCCCTGGGCCGACGCGCCTCCTACCTGGTGGTCGGCAAGGACATGATCAGCCACAGCCCGGTGCTTGGCACCGGTCCCGGCACCTTCCCGCTGCACTATGCCCACACCGGGTTCTCCAAGGCCTTCGCCCCGGCCAAGCGCACCAGCGACGACCTCTACCGGCAGGCCCACAACACCTACCTGGAATTGTTCACCGAAACCGGCATACCTGCAGGCTTGCTGTTCATCGGCATGATGCTGCTGGCGCTGCGCAACTTCACCAGGGCCAGCGCCAGCTGGCGCACCGCCGCAGACCACTACCATGCCGACCTTGCCGCTCACCTGACCATGAGCCTGGTGGCCATCGGGCTATTCCTGATGTTCCTCAGCGTACCCAGCCACAAGTACCTGTGGATGATGCTGGCGTTGTCCAGCGTGCTGGTGCGCCAGGCCGCCGAGGCCCCGACCACGGCGGTGGCGCGATGAACCAGGTGAGCATTGTCATCCCCATGTTCAACGAGGCCCGCCACATCGGCCGAACCCTTGCGTGCGCCCGGGCATCGGCCCAGCAGGCGGGCCTGGCGTGTGAATTGCTGGTGGTGGACAACGGCTCCACCGATGCCGGTCCCGACATCGCTCGCGAGCTCGGGGCCACGGTGCTGACGCTGCCGGGCGCGACCATCGCCGCCCTGCGCAACCTCGGTGCCCGGGCCAGCCGCGGCGCCTGGCTGGCGTTCCTGGATGCCGACATCGAAGTACCTGGCAACTGGCTCACCCTGCTGGTCAGTTTGCAGCAATGCGACCAAGGCGATGTCTTCGCCCTCGACTGCGATACGCCTCGCCAAGCCCCCTGGTTCGCCTACGCCTGGCAACGGCGCACGCTGCGCGCCGGGCAAACCCTGCAGCCAAGCACCTGGCTAGCGGCGCCCAATCTGCTGCTGCGCCGCGACTGGTTCGAGCGGGTGGGCGGCTTTGACGAACGCCTGCGCACCGGCGAGGACAAGGACTTCACCCTGCGCCTGCACCAGGCCGGCGCGCGCCTGCGCGCCCTGCGCCAACCGACGGTGCTGCACTGGGGCTTCGAGGGCACCTGGGGCGAATGGCTGGGCAAGGAACTGTGGCGCCAGGGCAGCCACCTGCAACTGCTGCGCAGCCATGGCGCCAGCCTGCGCATGCTGCGTTTCCCGCTGCTGTCGCTGGTGCCTTGGGTGTTGACCGCCTTGGCACTGCTGGCCCTGTTCCAGGGGGCTGGTCGGCTCGCCCTGTTGCTGATGGTGCTGGGCGCCCTCCCGGCCCTGGCACTGAGTCTGAGGCAGAGCCTCAAGCACCGCGCCCCGGTGTTCACCCTGCAACTGTGGGCCTTGCACTGGGTCCGCCTGCACCTGGCCGGCGCCGCCCTCGTGCTGAACCTGTTCAACCGCACCGCAAGGAGGCCTGCCCGTGGCTGAGTTCATTTTCTGGTCGTGCCTGTTGCTGCCGATGTACGCCTGGGTCGGCTACCCGCTGCTGCTGACGCTGGCCGCGCCCTTCTTTCCCCGCCAGTTGCCAGGCCCATTGGCCCCGCAACGGGTCAGCGTGATCATCGCCGCCTATAACGAAGAGCGGCACATCGAACACAAGCTGGCCAGCGTACTGGCACAGGATTACTCGGCCGCCGACCTGCAGGTGGTGGTGGCCAGCGATGGCTCCAGCGACCTCACCGTGGCCCGTGCCCGCGGCATCGGTGCTGCGTGCGTGCAGGTGCTGGATTTGCCGCGCCAAGGTAAGGGCGCCACGTTGAACACGGCGGTGCAACGTTGCCAGGGCGATATCCTGGTGTTCACCGATGCCGACAACCAGTGGTCCGGCGACACCCTGCGCCGGCTCCTGGCCCCCTTCGCCGACCCCGGAGTCGGCTGCACCGCCGGGCACATGATCATTCCCGAGCCTGGGCAAGGCCTGAGCCTGGGCGACAGCCTGTACCGCCATTACGAAGCGTGGCTGCGCAAGGTCGAGAACCGCACCGGCTGCATGGTCTCGGCCGACGGCGCCCTGCTCGCCCTGCGTCGCGAGCTGTTCCAGCCGATTCCCCGCCAGGCCAACGATGATTTCTTCATCAGTACCTGCGCGCCGGTGGCGGGCAAGCGCATCGTCTACGTGCCCGAGGCTGTGGTACTGGACCAAGGTGTGGACGAGGCCGGCAAGCAGTTCCGCCGTCGCCAGCGGGTCACTGTCGGTGGGTTGCTGAGCCTGGCCGCCCGACGTGAGCTGCTCAACCCCTTCAGGCATGGCCTGTACGCCGTTGCCCTGGCCAGCCACAAGCTGATCCGCCGCCTGGCTCCCGTATTACTGGTGCCGTTGCTGTTGGCCAACCTCTGGCTGGCCACCGAGGGCGGCTTCTACCTGCTCTGCCTGGCAGCCCAACTGCTCGGCTATGGCGCTGCGGTGCTCGGCCTGCTGGACGCCCGTCGCCGCCTGCCCAAGCCGTTTCGCCTGGCTGCCTTCCTGCTGGTCACGGTGGCTGGCATGAGCATCGGCGTGTGGCAGTTCCTGCGCGGGTACAGCTACAGCCAGTGGAACCCCGACCAGAATCGATGAGTACACCTCTATGCCGATCAAGACCCGTATCAAGCAGGCTAGCGGTTGGCTGTACTTCAATTTGCCCAGTACCCGTGCCCGCCTGCACAGCACCGGGGTGATCCTCATGCTGCACCGGGTACTGGAGGACGACAGCCTCGCGGCGCTGCCCCATCGCAACGAGCTGTGCCTGGGCCCGCGGGCCTTCGAGCGCCTGCTGCGCTGGCTGTCGCAGCACTTCGAATGCGTCACCCTGCTGGACCTGCTGCAGGCCCCCCGGCCTGCCAACGGCCATGGCCGGCCCAGGGTCGCCCTGACCTTCGACGACGGTTGGCGCGACAATGCGGTCAATGCCTTCCCGCTGCTGCTGCGCTATCGCGTGCCGGCCAGCATCTTCCTGTCCACCGACTACATCGGCAGCCGCCAGCGTTTCTGGTGGGAAAGCATCGGCGAGACCCTGTGGGGCACCCGCGGCGAGGACGCGCGCCTGGCATTGGCCGAGCTATTGCGTGAAACCGGGCGCCCACTGCCGGCGGCGTATTTCTTGAGCAGCCGCTCCCATACCCGCAGCCAAGTGCTGGCCCATTACCTGCAAAGCCTCAAGAGCCTTGGCCAGCCCACCTTGCAACGGATGACCGACGCCTGCCCGGCCGAGCCTGTACCGCAAGCCCTGGACTGGCACCAGGTACGCCAGTTGGAAGCGACCGGCCTGGTGCGCTTCGGCCCCCATGGTGCCAGCCATGCCTTGCTGCCTGAGCTCGACGAGCAGCGCCTGGGCGAGGAACTGCAGCGTAGCCATGCCGCCCTGCATGAGCACTGCGAACACCCGCTGCCGGTGTACTGCTACCCCAACGGCGACCACGACGACCGGGTCCGCTCATGGGTCGCCCGGCACAGCTATGCCTATGGCCTGAGCACCCGCCAGGGGCTGTTCCGGAATGACGACGACCCCCTCGCCCTGCCGCGTATCGGGGTCAGCCAGCACACCGCTGCCTGCCCTTCGCTGCTGGCCTGGCGCATCGCCCGTGGAGGCCTTGCATGATCCGTAGCACCTACCTGCGTCATCTGGCGCTGAGCATGGGCACCAAGCTTGCGATGATCGCCCTGCGCCTGTTGCGCAACGTGCTGCTGGCGCGGATCCTCGGCCCGAGCGAACGAGGCTTGTTCGCCCTGCTCAGTGCCTTGCCCGACCTGATCAGTGCCGTCACCAGCGGTGGGCTCAATAGCGCGGTGGGCTACCAGGCTGCCAAGCGCCGCGACATGGGCCTGCTGCTGACCCAGGTGCTGGTCTATGGCTGCCTGCTCGCCGGTTTACTGACCCTGCTGTGGGTCTATTTGGTCCGTCAGTTCGGCGGCCAACTGGAAGTGACCCAGCAGCTCGGCCTGCTGGCCTGGCTGTTGCTGCTGGCCGTGCCGATGGCGGTGCTCAAGAGCGGCCTGTTGACCCTGCACAATGCCAGCGGTGGCGTGGATGCCTTCAACGCCCTGCGCCTGACCGAGTCGTTGGCGCCATTGCTGTTGTTCCTCGCCTTGTTCTGGATGTGGCGCGAACAGGCCATGGAGGCGGCGCTGATCAGCTGGCTGCTGGGGCTTGCCGTGGTGCTGGTATTGGGCGTGGCCTGGCTGGCACGCCAGTACCCGGTACGCCTGCGCTGGGACCGCAGCGACCAGCGCGAATTGTTGAGCTACAGCGCCAAGAGCCACCCTGACCTGCTGTTCCAGCAAGTGATCCTGCGCTCGGACTACCTGTTCATCGGTGCGGTGCTCGGCAGTACCGCCCTGGGCCACTACGCCATGGCCACGGCGGCGGCCGAGCTGCTGCTGATCGTCCCCGAAGCCGTCACCACGCCCTTGATGAAGCACCTGCTGCAACAGGATGCCGACATGCAGCGTCTCACCCCCCTGGCCCTGCGGCTGACCGCCACGGTGATGCTGCTGGCCTGCCTGAGCATGGCGCTGATCGGCAAGTGGCTGATCATCACCCTGTTCGGCATCGAGTACGCCCCCGCCTACCCAGCTTTGCTCGCCCTGCTCCCGGGGCTGTTGGGCCTGTGTTATACCGCCATCCTGCGCCTGGACCTGCTGGGCAAGAACCGGCCGGGCACGGTGTCGCTGATCATGGGCGCTGGCGCGGCGCTGAACCTGCTGCTCAACATCTTCATGATCCCGGCCTGGGGCATCGTCGGCGCGGCCCTGGCCTCGTCGATCGCCTACCTGGCGGTTACCTTTGCGATGCTCGTGGTGTATTGCCAACTGAGCAACGTGGCCCTGTGGCAGACCCTGATCATCCTGCCCAGCGACCACGCCCCATTGCGTGAAATGCTGCAACGGAGGCCCGCGTGAAGTGCCTGGCCCTGCTCGCGGCGCTGGTACCGTCGTGGGCCTTGGCAGCCAGCCTACAGTGGGGAGACATCCGCGACGGCAGCCTGTACCTGCAGCCCGAGCGCACCGACGAGCTGCGCATCCAGTGGCACCCGGCCTGGCAGGCCGATGCCAATGGCGAGCACCTGTATCTGCTCGATGGCCAAGGGCGGCTACGGGCCGAACGGGCGATCAGCGCCGAGCAGGTGCGGGGCGAGCAAAGCTGGCCACTGGAAGCTGCCGCAGGCCCTTACCGGCTGGAGATTCCTGGCTACAGCTTCCGCAGCTACCAGGTCGAGCACCTGGATACGACCCGGGCCCTGTTCGCGCCGGCGAAGGTGCACTTCAACGCCGAAGTGGCATCGGGCACCACCCTGTTCTTTCGCGTCAAGGCGGGCGAACAGGCGAGCCTGGCCGGTAAATACCATGGCGGGGTGAATCGCCTGCTGGCCCAGCGCCTGGGCGACGGTTACAAGGTGGAGGTCGCGCTCGCGCCCTACCGCGCCTATTGGCAGTTCGACCAGCAAAGGCTGCCGGTCAGCGCCCGCGACGAAACCTGGCGCCTGTACCTGCAAGGCAGCGGCAAGGCCGCGTTCTGGCTGGACGGCACGGCCAATCTGTTCGCCCAGCGAGCCGAGCATCTGGGCGACCTGCCGCTCGCCCAGGGCCAGGTGGCACTCACGCTTGCCGAACGACCATTGGGTCCGACGCCACTGCTGGGTGTGGCCATGCACTACGTGCCGCCGCCACCGTCCAGCTTTGCCGCCCTGGACGCCCTGCGCCCGCAGGCGGCGGGCTTCTACAGCTTCGTCGACGTCCTGGTGCGCAAGCCGCACTACGAAGACGCCTGGCGCCGCCTGTACCAGGAGCGCTTCGCCATCGACCAGGACATCACCTTGCTGGCCGGCACCGGCCGGCGCGCCGTGCTGGCAGCCGATGCGCCCACCCGCAACGGCCTGCAGGCCTGGCTCGCAGCGACCACCCGGCTGGGCGGCAAGGGCGTGCACTACCTGAGCGTGGCCGACGAACCCAACCTCAACTACCCCGACTACGCCAGCTTCCGCGACTACTTCCGCCTCATGACCGCCGTGGTCCACAACTGGCCTGGAGCGCGCGAAGCGGGCGTTCGTATCGCCATCCCGGCATCTTCGCGCTGGCTCGGCGGCCCGTTCAGGGACGACGCCAAGGGCCTGCGCGGCATTGACTGGGCCCGGCGCCTGCTCGAGGAACAAGGCACCCAGGTCGATGCTCTGGCCTGGCACGAGTGGATGGTCCGCGACCTGCTGGCCACCCGTAGCTACCGTGACAGTGTGCGACAGGCCGCCGCCCTGGTGGGGCTAGACGATCAGGGCCGGCCACGCAAGGCGCTGCTGTTGGACCAGACCAACCTCTCCAGCGGCTCGAGCCTGAGCCCCTACGACCAGAACACCCACTACGCAGGTCTCTGGTGGGCGTCGGTGGTGATCAATGCCTCGGCCGATGGCCTGCTGGACATGCTCAACTGGTTCCATGTCGCCGACGAGCCCGAATGGCCCAAGGGCATGGTCCAGGTCATCGACGACACCCACTTCCAGCTAAAGCCCGTCGGCCTGGCCCAGCAGTTCATCCAGCGGCACTGGCTGGGCCAGGTGCTGGCCCTGGACAACGACGGGTTCGAAGTCGATGCCCTGGCCATGGCCGAAGCGCATCGGCGTAGCCTGCTGGGGGTCAACAAGGCCGACCGACTGCAGCAGGTCACATTGGCCCTGGATGCGTGCCCGGACGCCCGGCTGGAGCTGTTCGGCCCGGACAACCAGCCACGGCCGACCACGTACGCCTGCAAAGGCGGCCAGGTGCGTTTCCAGGTGCCTGGCCAGACCTTGTTCGCCCTGAGCTGGAACGCTGCGCAGGCGCACCCTGACACGCCCTCTGCGGGCCGGCGCATGTACGCCACGCGCCCGGCCCCCACACACCAAGCCACCGTCAAGGAGCCTTGAAGCCATGGACCTGCGACTGAGCTGGCACGACTCGCTGCTCACCCCCGACTTCCCGGCCGACGAATACGAGGCCCTGCGCCGGCGGGTAGCGGGTAGCACCCCGTTCAACCACCTGGGTTGGCTGCGGGCCGCCGAAGGTGCCCTGCAGCTTGGCCAACGCCTGCAGGTGCTGCTGGGCTATCGGGGCGGACAACTGCGGCTGTGCCTGCCGCTGGTGCGCATGCGCGAACCGTATGGCCCGTTCAACGCCCCGGTGGTGCGCCACCTGGGCCACCCCTTGAGCGACCGCATCGCCCTGCTCGTCGACCTCCCCGAGGCCGATGCCGACACCGTCTTCCAGGCCATCTGTAAGCACCTGCCCCATGCCCTACTGCAACTGAGCGAAGTGTCGGTACAGCCCCATGGCTGGCTGGGCCGTTGGGCCGCGGCGAGTTCGCATTGCGAGCAACGCCTGAGCTGTGTGGTCCCGCTGCACCGGGTCAGCCAGGCCGATCGCCAGGAGCCCGGCGGCGCACCACGCTACAAGTTGCGCCGGGCGCGCAAGCGCATTGCCGCCTGCGGTGCCCAAGTGCGCCGGGTGCAGGCCAACGTGCATGACATCGGCGCCTTGCTCGATGCCGTCAGCACCGTGGAAGCCGCCAGCTGGAAAGGCGATGACGAGGTCGGGATCTTCTCAGGCGTGCAGCGCCGCCAATGGATGTACCAGGCGTTCTCCGCCCTGGCCAGAGAAGGCCTGGTGTACCTGGTGCTCCTGGAGCTGGACGGTCGCTGCATCAGCTACCGCCTCGGCCTGCTCGAACAGGGGCGGCTCTACGATTACAACCTGGCCTTCATGCCGGATCATCGCGACCTGGGCAGCGGTCGCGTGCTGCTGGATGAGTGGATTCGCTGGGGGCTGGACGATGGATGGACCTGGATCGACGCTTCGCGGGTCAGCCTGCACCACTCCAGCCACCAGCTGCATGAACGCATGACCGACCCGCTCGAACAATGGCGCCTGAGCCTCTACAGCAAGCGCCTTGACGGCCGCCTACTGGGCCTGGCCCTGCGCGCCTGGCGACTGCTCAAGCCCTATCTGAACGGGCGCGCACGGCCATCGACCGCCCTCACCCCATCCGATTCCCCACAGGAGAACCCCGATGCCCTCCCAGGTCATAGTCAACGCTGACGATTTCGGCATGAGCCCACACACCAATGCGGTGATCCTGCAAGCGTTCCAGGCCGGGCTGATCAGCTCGGCCACGGCCATGGCCAACATGCCCGCCTTCGCCGCGGCCTGCGCCCTGGCTCGCCAGCCCGCGCTGCTGGGCAGGATAGGCCTGCACTTCAACCTGACCCAGGGCCGGCCGATGAGCCAGGCGATTCTCGCCGAACCGCGGTTCTGCTCGCCTAGCGGGGAGTTCGCCTTCGCGCTCAAGCGCGCGACCCTGCGCTTGTCCCGGGGCGAACGTGCCGCCGTGGAGCAGGAGCTGCACGCGCAATGGCAACACTGCCTGGCCCACGGCCTTGTGCCCAGCCACCTCGACTCGCACCAGCATGTGCACAACATCTGGCCGATAGGTGAAGTGGTCGCGCGTTTTGCCCGCAGCCAAGGCGTCCCGGTGCGCCTGGCGCGCAACCTCGGCCACAACATCGGCCCAGTCAAGCGCCTGTACAAGACCCTGCTCAACCGCCGCCTGCGCCAGCTCAGTGGCGCCACGGCCGACTACGTCTGCACCCCCGCTGACCTGAAGGCCGGGCTGGCCCCGGCCCATGGCATCCTGGAAATCGTGACGCACCCCAGCGCCCTGGGTGGGCAGGACTTCGGCGATGCCTACCTGCCCACCGGCGAATCCCTGCAGTCGCTGGTCGAGCAGCAGCTCAGGCAAACCCAGCGCATTGGCTATGGGGCAGTCCCCAGGCTCGTCGAGTCCTGAGGCTACCGGCCTGGCCGGCTCGCCACTCAGCCGCAGTCCCGGCTCGCCTGCAGCCATTGGGCCAGGTCCGCCGCCGGCATCGGCCGTGCCAACAAAAAGCCCTGGCCCTGGTCGCATCCGGCATTACGCAGGAAATCGTACTGGGCCTGGGTCTCGATACCTTCGGCGGTGATCCGAAAGCCCAGGGCATGGCCCAGGTCGATGATCGCGCAGGCCACCGCCTGGGCATCGTCATCGCCCGGCAGGTCCTTGATGAACGCCCGGTCGATCTTCAGGTGGTCGATGGGCAAGGCACGCAGGTAGGCCAGTGACGAATAGCCAGTGCCGAAGTCGTCCACCGCCGTGGCTACGCCCATGGCCCGCAACTGCGCGAGCACCGCGCAGGCCTGCTGCTGGCTTTCCATCAGCAGGCTTTCGGTGATCTCCACCTCCAGCAGGCTCGCCGGCAGGTCGTAGCGGGCCAGCACCGTGGCGAGGCTGGTGACATAGTCGCTGCGCTCGATCTGCAGCGCCGCCACGTTGATCGCCATCGACCCTGGCAGGCAGTCGGCGGCGCGCCAGGCGGCCAGCTGGGCGCAGGCCAACTCCAGCACACGTTCGCCCAACGGGATGATCAGGCCGGTGCGCTCTGCCAGGGGAATGAACTCGGCCGGCGATACCAACCCGCGCTCAGGGTCACGCCAGCGCAGCAGTGCCTCCACCCCTTCCACGCGACCACTGAACAGGTCGAGCTTGGGCTGGTACCACAGCTCGAATTCGTCGTGCTGCAGGGCCCGGCGCAGGTTGCGCTCCAGCTCCAGACGCTGCTGCAGGCGTTCGGTCATGTCCGGGTGGTAGGACCGCCAGGCGTTGCGACCGCCCTCCTTGGCCGCGTACATGGCGGTGTCGGCGTGGCGCAGCAGGCTGTCCACCGCCTCGCCATGCTGCGGGCAGCGGGCAAGGCCGATACTGCCAGTGACCAGCGCCGCATTGCCGTTGAGGTCGAACGGCCGCTGCAAGCAGCGCAGCAAGGCGCACACCTGGTGGCTGATCTGGCCCTGGCTGCCCTGGAGCATGAACACGAATTCGTCGCCACCCAGGCGGCAAACCCGGTCGGCGCTGTCCAGTTCCTGCAGGAAGCGCGCCGTGGCCTGTTGCAGCAACAGGTCGCCCATTGGATGGCCCAAGCTGTCGTTGACCTGCTTGAAACCGTCGATATCGAGGATCAGCACGGCCAGCCCATGGCCCCTGGCAATGGCCTCGGCCAGCTGTTTCTGGAACAGCACGCGGTTGGGCAACCCGGTGATGGTGTCGTAGTGGGCCAGGCGTTCGAGCTGCGCCTGCGACTGGCGCAGTTCGCGGTTGCGCTGTTGCAGCAGGCGCTGGTTGCCGTTGAGCTGGGCGACGAACAGGCTGAACAACCCCGTGCAGGTCAGGGCGAAGAGGAACAGCGGTGAAGCGAACAGGCCCAGTACCGGCCAGCCATCGCGGGGCGCGGCGGCCATCTGCCAATGCCCGCCCGGAACCGTCACCACCTGGCTGAGCAGCGGGTCGTCGAACAGGTGCGGATCGCCCCAGATCATCGCGCCGTCCGCACCCTTGCCGTCCGCCCCGCGCAACGCCACCTGGATGTCCATGTCCGGGCGCAGGCCTGCGGCCCACAGCAAGCGGTCGATGTCGGCGACGATCGACACATTGCCCCAGTAAAGCTTCACCCCCCGCTTGCCGGCGACGAACACCGGCCGCCGGTAGATCAATGCCCGCCCACCTTGGTACAGCCCGACCGGGCCGGCCAGCACGGCCTCGCGGTGCTCACGGGCCGACTGCAGCATGGGGAACTGGTCGGGCAACCGGCGGTAGTCCAGGCCCATGATCGCCTGGTTGCCCTGTTCGGGGTGGACCGCACTGATCACATCGTCCGGCGCCAGGGCGATGTGGTGCATGTAGGGCACTGACTCGAGGGCGTCTTGGGCCATGCCGTGGAAATGCCCGGGGCTGATTCTCCCATCGGTGGTGATCAGCTGGGCGATGCCTTCGGCTTCGGCGAATGCCGCTCGCAGCTGCGCCTCCAGGGCGCTGCGTACCCCAGAGAGGCGCGCGGCGATGTTGTTCAGTTGCTCGCTTTGCTCACGGCGCATGTCCAAGTGCCCGAGCGCGATGGACAAGCCGATGCCCACCAGGGCGAAACCGACCGGCAGCAAGCGGTGCACAGTGCGCCGCAGCGTGCCTGGATGGGGCGGCGGCTGATCAGGGGGTACGGGGAGAGTCTTCATTGGGCTGAAATCGGCGGCGATTGATCCTGTATCGGCCCGGCCACGGCAAATTTGAGCCAGACTGGTGTTTTTCTTCCAGTGGGTGCATGCTCGCAGCTGAAGCGATTCACCTACCCAAGAACAAACGAGGTGCAGTACCCATGGACCGTCTGCTCGATTCGCTGTTTCCCGCCCCCGATGACATCCCCGAGGCCTGGCGCCTGGGCGAACCCCTAGAGCAACGCGATTACCTGGTCGGTGGCCAGCTCAGGCGTTGGGACGGCCCCCTGGCCACGGTGCGCAGCCCGGTCTGGCTCAAGCACGGCGACAGCGAGCAGCAAGTGATTCTCGGCAGCGCCCCGCTGCTCGATGCCGATACCGCCCTCACTGCCCTGGACGCCGCCGTACAGGCCTACGACAAAGGCCGCGGCGCCTGGCCGACGATGCGTGTGGCCGAGCGTATCCAGCATGTCGAAGCCTTCCTGGGGCGCATGCGCGAACAGCGCACGGCGGTGGTCAAGCTGCTGATGTGGGAGATCGGCAAGAACCTGAAGGACTCGGAAAAAGAGTTCGACCGCACCTGCGACTATATCGTCGACACTATCAATGCCCTCAAGGACCTCGACCGGCGGTCGAGCCGCTTCGAACTCGAGCAAGGCACCCTTGGCCAGATCCGCCGCGCACCGCTGGGCGTCGCGCTGTGCATGGGCCCTTACAACTACCCGCTCAACGAGACCTTCACCACCCTGATCCCGGCGCTGATCATGGGCAACACCGTAGTGTTCAAGCCGGCCAAGTTCGGTGTGCTGCTGATCCGCCCATTGCTCGAAGCCTTCCGCGACAGCTTCCCGCCTGGGGTGATCAACGTCATCTATGGCCGTGGCCGCGAAACGGTCAGTGCCCTGATGGCCAGCGGCAAGATCGACGTGTTCGCCTTCATCGGCACCCACAAGGCCGCCAGCGACCTGAAAAAACTGCACCCGCGCCCGCACCGCCTGCGCGCGGCCCTGGGCCTGGATGCGAAGAACCCTGGTATCGTCCTGCCCCAAGTGGACCTGGACAACGCCGTCGAGGAGGCGGTCACCGGCGCCCTGTCGTTCAACGGCCAGCGCTGCACCGCGCTGAAGATCCTGTTCGTCCACGAAGATGTGGTCGAGCCGTTCCTCGACAAGTTCCAGCGCAAGCTCGCCGCGCTCAAGCCCGGCATGCCCTGGGAGCCGGGCGTAGCCCTGACGCCGCTGCCCGAGCCTGGCAAGGTCGACTACCTCGATGGCCTGGTGGCCGATGCCACCGCCAAGGGCGCCCGCGTGCTCAACGAAGGCGGCGGCACCAGCCGTGGCTCGTTCTTCTACCCGGCCCTGCTCTACCCGGTGGCGCCCAGCATGCGCGTCTACCACGAGGAACAGTTCGGCCCACTGGTGCCGGTGGTGCCCTACCGCGACCTGCAGACGGTGATCGACTATGTGCTCGACTCCGACTACGGCCAGCAGTTGAGCCTGTTCGGCAACGACCCGCAGACCATCGGCATGCTGGTCGACACCTTCGCCAACCAGGTTGGCCGCATCAACCTCAACGCCCAGTGCCAGCGCGGCCCGGACAGCTACCCGTTCAACGGCCGCAAGAACAGCGCCGAAGGTACCCTGTCGGTACATGACGCCCTGCGGGTGTTCTCCATCCGTACCCTGGTGGCCGCCAAGTTCCAGGACGCCAACAAAGCACTGATCAGCGAGATCATCCGCAACCGCCAGTCGAGTTTCCTGACCACCGACTACATCTTCTAGGCAGACGGCCTCTAATAGGGAAATGGCATTTGCGCATTTGCCGAAACTGTACAAATATACAGCCTCGGTAAATGCGTGAAGCCTGCCGCGGTATACCCCGTGGCGGGTCGGTACTGACCTTACCTGAAGGAGGAACCTTGCAATGGCGGTCAAACCTGTTCCCGAAGGACAACACAGCATCACGCCCTACCTGGGCATCAAGGACGCGGCAAAGGCCATCGAGTTCTACAAGAAGGCCTTTGGTGCGGTGGAGATGTTCCGCCTCGAAGGCCCCGACGGCCGCGTAGGCCATGCGGAGCTCAAGATCGGCGATTCCTCGCTGATGCTCGCCGACCCTTGCGACATGGAGGGCGGCCTGGCGGCCAGCCAGTCGCTGGGCGGCACCGCCGTCGGCCTGCACCTGTATGTCGACGACTGCGACAAAATCTACGACCAGGCCGTCGCCGCCGGCGCCCTGGCCCTGCGCCCGGTGCAGGACCAGTTCTATGGCGACCGCAGCGGGACGCTGAAGGATCCATTCGGCAACCTGTGGTTCGTTTCCACCCATAAGGAAGACCTCAGCCCCGAGGAAATCCGCGCCCGCGCCGCCAAGCTGTTCGGCGGCCAGTGAACCACAAGCTGCGAGCTTCAGGCGTTCGGCTTGAAAGCGCCCTGACTTTACCGGAAGCTTGAGGCTCGTAGCTTGGAGCTGCTGAATGCGAATCATCGAAAAGACCGCTGCGCAGGTGCGCAGCCTCACGCCGGCCGAAGAGGAACTGCTGGTCGGTTTCGCCTCCGGCACCCTCGCCGGCCCACGCCTGCTGCAGGCCAACCAGTGGCTGATGAAGGTACGCAGCGCCAACCAATGGCTAGCCTGCGACTGCCGCCGAGATGCCGTGCCAGTGCTCAACGTCAGCCTCAATGGCAGTACCGGCACCCTGTTCCTGCGCAACAACCCGGACACCCCCGAGCATGCGCCCGGCTGCCCGTTCACCAAGGTCGAGCGCGAAACCGGCGAACGCAGCGAGCAAACCGCCGCACCGGCCGCCTGGCTGCCGCCAGACACTGCGCTGCGCCTGCTGGGTGATTTCAATCGGGCTGGGGAAGGTGGCCCTGGCGCTCCTGCCGAACGCCGCGTACAGCAGCGCTTGTTGTCGTTGTTGCTGACCTGGATCGAAGCCAGTGGCTTGAATGTCTACGCCACCCACCTGAAGAAAGACCTCACGGTCCAGTTCGCCGACCTGCGCGGCGTGGCCGGTCGCTATCCACTGGTGGAGCGGGTGCCGGCGAGCAACTACTTGGAAACCCGCCTGGACATGAAGCACATGATGATGCTCAAGTCCCGCCTGCGTGACGCCACGGCCTTCGGCAACCACCGCCGCCATGGCCTGCTGCTCGACTGCATCGACCAAGTCAAGGGGCGCAAGCTGTTCAACGCCCGCACCGAGGACGGCTTCGACTTCCAGGGCCACCATCTGTTCTGGGGCGGCAGCCGCACCAGCGGGCCATTGCTGGCCCTGGCGCTCTATTCACCCACCACCGCCGGTAGCCATTTCTATGAACTGATCCACGTCGCCAGCGTGCCGGTGCTGTCGCGCGGGCATCTGTTCCCGGTGTACCGCGACGAAGAGCGCGAGCCGCTCAAGGCATTGGTGTCGCTGATCGATTGGATGGCGAGCAAAGGCGTCAAGGTGCTGATGCGTCGGCCGGTCATTGGTGGGCAGGTGATGGATGAGCTGGTGCTCACCTCGGACCAGGACCGGGTGCTGTCGGTTTCCCTGCTGGAGCAACCCATCGGCCCGGAGCCGGATGCCGAGAATTTCAAACGTTATGCCGACTTCAAGAGCCTGGAGACGTTCCGCAAATATGTGGCTGGGTTCTTTATGCGCGAGCGGTGAAGGCATCATGGGGTCTGGGGCTGCTGCGCAGCCCTACAGGCCGGGCGAAACGCTTGAGTCTGTTAGAACGCCGCCTTGAAAATCGCCTCGATCTGCGCCTGGCTCGCCGGCCGCGGGTTGGTCAGGCCGCAGGCATCCTTCAAGGCATTGGCCGCCAGCACCGGTACATCCTCCAGATTGACCCCGAGCGCTGCCAAACCGGCCGGAATGCCGATCGCCGCCGCCAAGTTCTCGATGGCCGAAATCGCCGTGCCTGCGCCCTGCTCCGCGTCCAACCCACACACCTTCACGCCCATGGCCTTGGCCACATCGCGCAGGCGGGCGGCACTGACCTTGGCGTTGAAACGTTGCACATGGGGCAACAGGATGGCGTTGCACACCCCGTGCGGCAGGTCGTAAAAGCCCCCCAATTGGTGTGCCATGGCATGCACGTAGCCCAAAGATGCATTGTTGAACGCCATGCCGGCGAGGAATTGGGCATAGGCCATGTTCTCCCGTGCCTGCAGGTCACTGCCATCAGCGACGACCCGGCGCAGGTTATCGCTGATCAAGGTCACGGCCTTGAGCGCGCAGGCGTCAGTGATCGGCGTGGCGGCAGTCGACACGTAGGCTTCGATGGCGTGGGTCAGGGCATCCATACCGGTGGCGGCGGTCAGTCCCTCGGGCATGCCGACCATCAGCGCCGGGTCATTGACCGAAAGGATCGGCGTGACATTGCGGTCGACGATGGCCATCTTCACGTGGCGCGCCTCATCGGTGATGATGCAAAAGCGGGTCATCTCGCTGGCGGTGCCTGCGGTGGTGTTGATGGCGATCAGCGGTAATTGCGGTTTGGCGGAGCGGTCGACGCCTTCGTAGTCGCTGATCCGCCCACCGTTGGTTGCGCACAGGGCGATGCCCTTGGCGCAGTCGTGGGGCGAGCCGCCGCCAAGGGACACCACGCAATCGCACCGTTCATGCTGCAACAAGGCCAGCCCGGCCTCGACGTTGGCGATGCTCGGGTTCGGCTTGGCACCGTCGAATATCACCGAATCGATGTCGCGCAGGGCCAACAGGCCGGCGATACGCTCGGCCAAACCGGCTTGCGCCAGGCCGTGGTCCGTGACGATCAGCGCCTTGCGCAGGCCGTAGCCGGCGATGGCCGTCATTGCCTCGTCAAGGCAGTCGATGCCCATGATGTTCACGGCGGGGATGAAAAAGGTGCTGCTCATGGCCGAGTCCTCTTGGAAGGTCTGTCTACCTCCGAGGATCTGCCTGGTTGCGCGGGGCAGTATTGACCCAGCGCAAGACAAAGCCCTGCCATCGCGGACAAGCCCGCTCCCCACAGGCAACCCGCCATTGGCAAGCCTTGCGTGATCCTGTAGGAGCGGCCTTGTGCCGCGATGGGGCGCGTAGCGGCCCCAATCATTAAGGGAATGGCAGCCAAGATTCTGATCACAACAGCACAGTGACATGATCCTACCAAGCAGCCCTTCTGTTGCCTTTGCTTGTGATACGCGATAGCCCAGGCGCCGCCAAACGCGACGTCAGGAGGCCGAGTGGAAGCCTTGCGCAGGTGGGTGCCAGGCATGGATGCCTGGC
>NZ_JADLJL010000014.1 GCF_015680235.1 Pseudomonas guariconensis | reverse complement strand
GTGTGTAGAGGACTTTCACCTCCAAGTCACCCACTCGACCACCACAGCCAAGCAGGTTGCGCTTGCGCGCAACGCGCCATGCCTGGCGCACTAAAAAAAGCCGCTCCAGAAGGAGCGGCCTTGGGCCTTGCCGGGGCTGTGGATCATTTACCGATGCAGAAGCTCGAGAAAATCCGCCCCAGCAGGTCATCCGAGCTGAAGGCACCGGTGATTTCGCCCAGGGCTTGCTGTGCCTGGCGCAGGTCCTCGGCCAGCAACTCGCCGGCGCCCGCCAGGGTCAGTTGGGCACGGCCATGCTCGAGGTGAGCACCGGCCTGACGCAAGGCTTCCAGATGCCGGCGACGGGCGCTGAAGCTGCTTTCGGCGGTCTGCTCATAGCCCATGCAGGCCTTGAGATGATCCCGCAGCAGGTCCAGCCCGAGGCCGGTATCGTGGGCGCTCAAGGTAATGGTTACATGGCCGTCGTCGCTCTGCTCCAGGCCCATCGTTTCGCCGCTGAGGTCGGCCTTGTTGCGAATCAGGGTCACCTTGGCCATGTCCGGCCGCTGGTCGAGGAATTCCGGCCACAGGGCGAACGGGTCGTTGGCCTCGGGCGCCGTGGAATCCACTACCAGAAGCACACGATCGGCTTCGCCTATAGCCTTGAGCGCCCTTTGCACGCCAATCTTTTCCACATGGTCGTCGGTGTCGCGCAGGCCCGCGGTATCGACGACGTGAAGCGGCATGCCATCGATGTGGATATGTTCGCGCAGGATATCCCGGGTAGTGCCGGCGATGTCGGTGACGATGGCCGCCTCGCGCCCTGCCAGCTGGTTGAGCAAGCTCGATTTACCGGCATTGGGCCGCCCGGCAATGACCACGGTCATGCCGTCGCGCAACAAGGCGCCCTGCCCGGCTTCGCGCTCGACTGTGGACAACTCGCCGCGAACCGCATCGAGCATGGACAACACATGGCCATCTGCAAGGAAGTCGATTTCTTCCTCGGGGAAGTCGATTGCTGCTTCCACGTAGATGCGCAGGGCGATCAAGGCTTCGGTCAGCGCGTGCACGCGTTTCGAAAATGCCCCCTGCAGCGATCGCAATGCATTGCGCGCAGCCTGGGTGGAACTGGCTTCGATCAGGTCGGCGATCGCCTCGGCCTGGGCCAGGTCGAGCTTGTCGTTGAGAAACGCCCGCTCGCTGAATTCGCCCGGGCGCGCCAAGCGGCAACCCAACTGCAGGCAGCGTTGCAGCAGCATGTCCATGACCACCGGGCCGCCATGGCCTTGCAGCTCCAGGACATCCTCGCCGGTGAAGGAGTTCGGCCCTGGGAAGAACAAGGCGATGCCTTCGTCCAGCACCAGCCCGTCGCCGTCCCGGAACGGGCCGTAATGGGCATGACGTGGCGTCAGCGTGCGGCCGGTGATGGCCTGACCAGCCTGGCTGGCCAACGGACCGGACAACCTGACGATGCCAACACCTCCTCGCCCTTGGGCGGTGGCGATGGCCGCGATGGTTTCACGCACAGTGTTCATGCTCGAAAACCTCTAGGAAAAATACACAGATAGCAAAAACGCCCCACGAGGGGGCGTTTTATTCACAGACCAGCGCAGCCGCCCGTCAAGCAGCGGCTTTTTTGGTCGCTGCCTCGATGCTACGGGTGATGTACCACTGCTGCGCGATGGACAGGCAGTTGTTCACAACCCAGTACAGCACCAGGCCAGCCGGGAACCACAGGAAGAAGAAGGTGAAGATGATCGGCATCATTTTCATGACCTTCGCCTGCATCGGATCCGGCGGCGTTGGGTTCAAGCGCTGCTGGATGAACATGGTTGCGCCCATGATGATCGGCAGGATGAAGAACGGATCCTTGATCGACAGGTCGGTGATCCACAGCATCCACGGTGCCTGGCGCATTTCGACGCTTTCCAGCAATACCCAGTACAGGGCCAGGAATACCGGCATCTGCACCAGGATCGGCAGGCAGCCGCCCAGCGGGTTGATCTTCTCTTTCTTGTACAGCTCCATCATCGCCTGGGACATCTTCTGGCGATCGTCACCGAAGCGTTCCTTGAGCTGGGCCAGTTTCGGCGCCACGGCACGCATGCGCGCCATCGAACGGTAGCTGGCGGCGGACAGCGGGAAGAACAGGCCTTTGATCAGCATCGTCAGGACGATGATCGACCAGCCCCAGTTACCCAGCAGGCTGTGGATATGTTGCAGCAGCCAGAAGATCGGCTGGGCGATGAACCACAGGAAGCCGTAGTCGACGGTCAGTTCCAGGCCTGGGGACAGTTCCTTGAGCTTGGACTGGATCTTCGGGCCGGCATACAGCATGGCGCTGGTTTCGGCCTTGGCGCCGGCAGGCACGTTCAGTGCCGGGCCGGTGTAGCCGATGATGTAGTTGCCCTGGCTGTCCTTGCGGGTCTGGACGACGTTGTTGTCCGACTTGCTCGGGATCCAGGCGGTCACGAAGTAGTGCTGCAGCCAAGCAACCCAGCCGCCGGACACATTTTCTTTCAAACTGCCTTTGTCGATGTCTTTCATCGACACTTTCTTGTACGGCTCCGAAGCTGTCCACAGGGCAGCACCCAGGTAGGTGGCGGTGCCGGTGGCCGTGCTCGACGACGGGTCGGAGCTGGCGTCACGCTTGAGTTGGGCAAACAGGTTACCGGTCCAGGCCTGGGCGCTCTGGTTGTCGATCAGGTAGCTGACGGTCAGGTCGTACTCACCGCGCTTGAAGCTGAAGCGCTTGATGTAATTGACGCCGTTCTCGCTGAACTTAAGGTCGACCACCAGTTGATCCTGGCCGTCGGCCAGTTGGTAGCTCTTGCGTTCGGAAGCATACAGTGGGCGACCGCTGGCTCGGGCGTCCGGGCCATTGGCGCCGGTCAGGCCGCTCTGTGCCAGGTACACGCGCTCGCTGCCGTTGTCGAACAGCTGGAACGGAATGTCCGGATGATCCTGGCGACGCGGGTACTTGGGCAGGGTCAACTGGACGATATCGCCACCCACCGGGTCGATAGCCAGGTCCAGGACATCGGTCTTGATCCGGACCAGGTCCTTACTGACCGCGACCGGTGCCAGTTCGGCTGGGCTGGATTCAGCATTGGCGCTCGGCACATCTGCGCTGGCGCCATTGTTGCCGGCCGGCACGGTGTCCGGCAGCGCCGGGGCAACATTGCTGGCAGCAGTATTCTGAGTCGGCAAGGCAGCCTGGCCGTAGTCCTGGTTCCATTTCAGGACCATGACGTAGGACACGATTGCCAGGGCGACGATCAGGATCGTGCGTTTAATATCCATGATTACTCGGCTATCGAAGAAGTTCGGGAGGAAGGAGCAGGTGGAACGGGATCGAAACCACCGTCGTTCCACGGATGACAACGCCCCAGGCGACGAACGGCCAGCCACCCACCACGCAAGAGGCCATGGTTTTCAATGGCTTCGTAGGCGTAACAGGAGCAACTGGGGTAGAAACGACAGTGACTGGCCATCAGTGGACTAATGGCATAACGGTAAAACTGGATCGGTACGAGTGCCAGTTTACGCATCGTGACTGTCTACCCCTGCGGAATCGGCAGTAACCGCTGGAGAGGGCCGACTGCGTACCAGTCGCTTCCAGAGCTTGCCAAAGTGTTGGTGCAATTCTGGGTTTTCAATCTCGCCCAATCCCTTGCGCGCGACGATCACGATGTCCAGCCCAGCGAGCATCTGCTGGTTCAGACGGAACGAATCGCGCATCAAGCGCTTGAGGCGGTTGCGTTGAACGGCGAGCTTGACGCTCTTCTTGCCGATCACCAGGCCGAGGCGTGGATGATCGAGACCGTTCTCGCGAGCAAGGATAAGCAGGTTTTTCCCTGGAACCTTGCCGGTTGGGGAGTCGAAGACCGCTTTGAAATGCCGGGGTGTAAGCAGCCGCTTGTCCCGACTGAAGTCCTGACTCACCACCTGTGCCGAAAAATCAAATTGCCAGACGCTTACGGCCTTTGGCACGACGACGCGACAGAACAGCGCGGCCGTTCTTGGTAGCCATACGGGCACGGAAGCCGTGGGTGCGCGCGCGCTTGATGGTGCTTGGTTGGAAAGTACGTTTCATGGCGTGTTACCTGGGTTTGTCGACAACGGGCCGGAATGGCCCCCTTTTTAAGAGATCGGCGATTCTAGAGAAAGCAAGCCCGTAGGTCAATTTCCAACCAGCGTTTGCTTATAGAAGGCGTGACCCTGGATGAGCGTCGCCGGCTTGATCGGACACCTCACGCAGGACAACATGAAAAAAATAGAAGGACATATAAAAAGCTTTTTTGAAGAATTTATAGATCTTAGGTGGATAACCTTCTGTGGATAACCATCTACAGGCCTTTGTTTATAGGCGATGTAGCGATTCATAACCTTGTCTGTAATGCGTGCTCTCGCTGTGCTGTGTCCTCGGAAAAGCTGTGGATCAAAAGCATCGTTATCCACAGCAGAGTTATCAACAGGCTAGAGGCCAGGGTTGTGCATAGCCCTCATGGTCGGTTATCCACAGAGCTTATTCACAATCCTTGGTGTCGCTTTGAGGGTGTTTTGGCGAATCTGCCCCGGCCTGAGTGGCGACCACATGTGGATAAGTGACTGGCCTCCCGGTACAATGGCGGTTTGGTTTTTTGCCTCATCCGGCTTTCAACTCAGGGGATATCCGTGTCAGTGGAACTTTGGCAGCAGTGCGTGGAGCTTCTGCGCGATGAACTGCCTGCCCAGCAATTCAACACCTGGATCCGTCCGCTACAGGTCGAAGCCGAAGGCGACGAGTTGCGCGTGTATGCGCCCAACCGTTTCGTTCTCGATTGGGTCAATGAAAAATACCTGGGCCGCCTGCTCGAGCTGTTGGGCGAGCATGGCAGCGGCATCGCGCCTGCCCTTTCCTTATTAATAGGCAGCCGCCGCAGCTCCGCTCCGCGTGCCGCGCCCAATGCGCCGGTCAGTGCTGCCGTGGCCGCATCCATGGCCCAGCAGACCCAGGTGCAGCCAGCTCAGGTCGTGGTCCCTAGCGAACCGGCCGTCGAGCCTGCGCTGGAGCTTGCCCCTGCCTTAGAGATCGAAGAGCCGTCTTCGCGTGACAGTTTCGACGCCATGGGCGAATCCTCCTCGGCACCGGCCACCACCGGTCGAACCGAGCAGCGTACCGTTCAGGTCGAAGGCGCCCTCAAGCACACCAGTTACCTGAACCGCACGTTCACTTTCGAGACCTTTGTCGAAGGTAAGTCAAACCAGTTGGCCCGGGCTGCGGCCTGGCAAGTCGCCGACAACCCCAAGCATGGCTACAACCCGCTCTTCCTTTATGGGGGCGTGGGCTTGGGTAAAACCCACCTCATGCATGCTGTGGGTAACCACCTGCTCAAGAAGAACCCCAATGCCAAGGTCGTCTACCTGCATTCCGAGCGGTTCGTGGCAGACATGGTCAAGGCGCTGCAGCTCAACGCAATCAATGAATTCAAGCGTTTCTATCGCTCCGTCGATGCGTTGCTGATCGACGATATCCAGTTCTTTGCCCGCAAGGAGCGCTCCCAGGAGGAGTTTTTCCACACCTTCAACGCCCTGCTCGAAGGTGGTCAGCAGGTGATCCTCACCAGTGACCGCTACCCGAAGGAAATCGAAGGGCTGGAAGAGCGCCTTAAGTCGCGTTTCGGCTGGGGCCTGACGGTTGCCGTCGAGCCTCCAGAGCTCGAAACCCGTGTGGCGATCCTCATGAAGAAGGCCGATCAGGCCAAGGTTGAGCTGCCCCACGATGCAGCGTTCTTCATCGCTCAGCGCATCCGCTCCAATGTGCGTGAACTCGAAGGCGCCCTGAAGCGGGTAATCGCTCACTCGCATTTCATGGGTCGGGATATCACCATCGAGTTGATTCGCGAATCGCTCAAGGACCTGCTGGCGCTTCAGGACAAGCTGGTCAGTGTGGATAACATCCAACGAACCGTGGCCGAGTACTACAAGATCAAGATCGCCGACTTGTTGTCCAAACGGCGTTCGCGGTCTGTGGCCCGCCCGCGTCAGGTCGCCATGGCGTTGTCCAAGGAGCTGACCAACCATAGCTTGCCGGAAATCGGCGATATGTTCGGCGGCAGGGACCACACCACGGTGTTGCACGCCTGCCGCAAGATCAACGAATTGAAGGAATCCGACGCGGACATCCGCGAGGACTACAAGAACCTGCTGCGTACGCTGACGACCTGATGGGCGTCGGAGCAGCTAATTGAAGGCAAGGGACTAGACCATGCATTTCACCATTCAACGCGAAGCCCTGTTGAAACCCCTGCAACTGGTCGCAGGCGTCGTCGAGCGCCGTCAGACCTTGCCGGTCCTGTCCAACGTGCTGCTGGTCGTGCAAGGCCAGCAACTGTCGTTGACCGGTACCGACCTGGAAGTCGAACTGGTTGGCCGCGTGCAACTGGAAGAGCCGGCGGAGCCTGGCGAGATCACTGTCCCAGCGCGCAAGCTGATGGACATCTGCAAGAGCCTTCCCAACGACGTCCTGATCGATATCAAGGTCGACGAGCAGAAGCTGTTGGTCAAGGCCGGTCGCAGCCGCTTCACCCTGTCGACCCTGCCGGCCAATGACTTCCCGACCGTCGAGGAAGGCCCAGGCTCGCTGACCTGCAACCTGGAGCAAAGCAAACTGCGCCGTCTGATCGAGCGCACCAGCTTCGCCATGGCCCAACAGGACGTGCGCTACTACCTCAACGGCATGCTGCTGGAAGTGTCGACCGACACCCTGCGCGCCGTTGCCACCGATGGTCACCGCCTGGCGCTGTGCTCCATGCACGCGGCAATCGGCCAGGCTGAACGCCACCAGGTCATCGTGCCGCGCAAAGGTATCCTCGAACTGGCGCGCCTGCTGACCGACCCGGAAGGCATGGTCAGTATCGTTCTGGGCCAACACCACATTCGCGCGACTACCGGCGAGTTCACCTTCACTTCGAAGCTGGTGGATGGCAAGTTCCCGGACTACGAGCGTGTGCTGCCTAAGGGCGGCGACAAGCTGGTGATTGGTGACCGCCAGGCGCTTCGCGAAGCGTTCAGCCGCACCGCGATCCTGTCCAACGAAAAGTACCGCGGCATTCGCCTGCAGTTGGCTTCTGGCCAATTGAAAATCCAGGCCAACAACCCGGAGCAGGAAGAAGCGGAAGAAGAAATCAGCGTCGACTACAACGGCAGCTCGCTGGAGATCGGGTTTAACGTCAGCTACCTCTTGGATGTGCTGGGCGTCATGACCACGGAACAGGTGCGCCTGATCTTGTCCGACTCCAACAGCAGCGCCTTGCTCCAGGAAGCCGGTAACGATGATTCCTCCTACGTCGTCATGCCGATGCGCCTGTAATCTGTAGCAGGCCAAATGTCCCTTCGACGTATCATGGTCACCGCGGTGCGCAACCTGCACCCGGTGACGCTCTCCCCCTCTCCCCGCATCAACATCCTCTACGGCGCCAACGGCAGCGGCAAGACCAGTGTGCTGGAGGCTGTGCATCTGTTGGGGTTGGCTCGGTCCTTCCGTAGCACACGCCTGAACCCGGTCATCCAGTACGAGCAGCCAACTTGCACTGTATTTGGCGAGGTTCAGCTTGTCGAAGGTGGTACCAGCAGCCTGGGTATTTCCAGGGATCGCCAGGGAGAGTTCACCATCCGCATTGATGGGCAGAATGCGCGCAGCACGGCTCAGTTAGCCGAGATGTTGCCGCTTCAGCTGATCAACCCGGACAGTTTTCGCCTGCTCGAAGGTGCCCCGAAAATACGGCGGCAATTCCTCGATTGGGGGGTGTTCCACGTGGAACCTCGGTTCATGGCTGCCTGGCAGCGCCTGCAGAAGGCGCTGCGGCAGCGGAACTCATGGTTGCGTCATGGTACACTTGACGCTGCTTCGCAAGCCGCCTGGGACCGGGAATTGTGCCTGGCCAGCGCGGAGATAGATGAATACCGTCGCAACTACATCAAGGCCTTGAAGCCTGTCTTCGAGCGAACCCTGAGCGAACTGGTGGAGCTGGACGGGTTGACCCTGAGCTACTACCGAGGCTGGGACAAGGACCGGGAACTTAACGAAGTACTCGCCTCCTCTCTACTTCGGGACCAGCAGATGGGCCATACCCAGGCCGGCCCGCAGCGTGCGGACTTGCGCCTTCGACTGAGCGCGAACAATGCCGCCGACATCCTCTCACGGGGCCAGCAGAAGCTCGTGGTGTGTGCCTTGCGGATTGCCCAGGGCCACCTCGTCAGCCAGGCCCGTCGTGGACACTGTATTTATCTCGTGGATGACTTGCCGTCCGAGTTGGACGAGCAGCATCGCCGTGCTCTATGCCGCTTGCTTGAAGAATTACACTGCCAGGTTTTCATTACCTGTGTAGATCACGAATTACTGAGGGAAGGCTGGCAGACGGAAACGCCAGTTGCTTTGTTCCACGTGGAACAAGGCCGTATCACCCAGACCCACGACCATCGGGAGTGAAGGCATGAGCGAAAATCAAACGTACGACTCCTCCAGCATCAAGGTGCTGAAAGGGCTGGATGCCGTGCGCAAGCGTCCCGGCATGTACATTGGCGACACCGATGATGGCAGCGGCCTGCACCACATGGTATTCGAAGTGGTCGATAACTCGATCGACGAAGCCCTCGCCGGTCATTGCGACGACATCACTGTCATCATTCACCCTGACGAATCCATCAGTGTTCGCGACAACGGTCGCGGCATTCCTGTTGATGTCCACAAGGAAGAAGGTGTATCGGCTGCCGAGGTCATCATGACCGTCCTGCACGCCGGTGGTAAGTTCGACGACAACTCCTATAAAGTTTCCGGTGGCTTGCACGGTGTGGGCGTATCCGTGGTAAACGCCCTGTCCGAGAAGTTGGTATTGACCGTACGCCGCAGCGGCAAAATCTGGGAACAGACCTACGTCCATGGTGTTCCACAGGCGCCTATGGCCGTTGTCGGTGATAGCGAAACCACCGGCACCCATATCCACTTCAAGCCTTCGGCTGAAACCTTCAAGAACATCCACTTCAGCTGGGACATTCTGGCCAAGCGGATTCGCGAACTGTCCTTCCTGAACTCGGGCGTCGGCATCCTGCTCAAGGACGAACGCACCGGCAAGGAAGAGTTCTTCAAGTACGAAGGCGGCCTGCGCGCATTCGTTGAGTACCTGAACACCAACAAGACCCCGGTCAACTCCCAGGTGTTCCACTTCAATGTTCAGCGTGATGACGGCGTGGGTGTTGAAGTTGCCCTGCAGTGGAACGATAGCTTCAACGAAAACCTGCTGTGCTTCACCAACAACATTCCGCAGCGCGATGGTGGTACCCACCTGGTCGGCTTCCGTTCTTCGCTGACGCGTAGCCTGAACAACTACATTGAGCAAGAAGGCCTTGCCAAGAAGAACAAGGTCGCGACCACCGGTGATGATGCCCGCGAAGGCCTGACCGCGATCATTTCGGTCAAGGTGCCGGACCCGAAATTCAGTTCCCAGACCAAGGACAAGCTGGTTTCCTCGGAGGTGAAAACCGCCGTGGAACAGGAGATGAACAAGTACTTCGCCGACTTCCTGTTGGAGAACCCCAACGAGGCCAAGGCGGTTGTCGGTAAGATGATCGATGCAGCCCGTGCCCGTGAAGCCGCGCGCAAGGCTCGTGAGATGACCCGCCGTAAAGGTGCGCTGGACATCGCCGGCTTGCCAGGCAAGCTCGCTGACTGCCAGGAAAAGGACCCTGCCCTTTCCGAACTCTACCTGGTGGAGGGTGACTCCGCCGGTGGTTCGGCCAAGCAAGGCCGTAACCGTCGTACCCAGGCGATTCTGCCGCTCAAGGGCAAGATCCTCAACGTCGAGAAAGCACGTTTTGACAAGATGATCTCGTCCCAGGAAGTGGGCACGCTGATTACCGCGCTGGGCTGTGGCATCGGCCGCGAAGAGTACAACATCGACAAGCTGCGTTATCACAACATCATCATCATGACCGATGCTGACGTTGACGGTTCGCACATCCGTACCCTGCTGCTGACCTTCTTCTTCCGTCAGTTGCCGGAGCTGGTCGAGCGTGGCTACATCTATATCGCCCAGCCGCCGCTGTACAAGGTGAAGAAAGGCAAGCAGGAGCAGTACATCAAGGATGACGAGGCCATGGAAGAATACATGACCCAGTCGGCCCTGGAGGATGCCAGCCTGCACCTGGACGAGTCGGCGCCAGCCGTTTCCGGCGTGCAGCTTGAAGCGTTGGTGAACGAATTCCGTGGTGTGATGAAGACGCTCAAGCGTCTGTCGCGCCTGTATCCGGAAGAGTTGACAGAGCACTTCATCTACCTGCCGGAAGTCACCCTCGAGCACTTGGCAGACCATGCCGGCATGCAGGCATGGCTGGGCAAGTTCCAGGAGCGCCTGAACAACAGCCAGAAGTCCGGCCTGACCTACCAAGCCAGCCTGCGCGAAGACAAGGAGCGCAACATCTGGCTGCCGGAAGTGGAAATCACCTCCCACGGCCTGGCCAGCTATGTCACTTTCAACCGCGATTTCTTCGGAAGCAACGACTACCGCTCGGTTGTCGCGGTGGGCGCCAAGTTGGCGACCCTGCTGGGCGAAGGCGCCTATGTTCAGCGTGGCGAGCGTCGCAAGGCGGTCACTGAGTTCAAGGAAGCCCTCGACTGGCTGATGAACGAAACCACCAAGCGTCACACCATCCAGCGATACAAAGGTTTGGGCGAGATGAACCCTGACCAGCTGTGGGAAACCACGATGGACCCAACCGTGCGCCGCATGCTCAAGGTGACCATCGAGGATGCTATCGCTGCCGATCAGCTGTTCAACACTTTGATGGGCGATGCGGTCGAGCCGCGTCGTGACTTCATCGAAAGCAATGCGCTGTCGGTGTCCAACTTGGACTTCTGATTAGCGAGTTAGCTATGGAGAGCAGAGTTATTTGCCTTTTCGGCCAGAGTTAAGCTTGATAGCCAAAATTAGTGGCTAGAAGAAAGAAGCCCCAGTAGGTCATGTGCCTGCTGGGGTTTTCTTTAGGAAGGATTCAGCCAATGATTGCAAGGTGTCCTACTCAACCGCCTTTCTCATGCCCTTCTACTCCTACTCAACCAATCACCAGGATCTCATATAGCGCAGGAATGCACGCCGGCAACCACCGTCGGCCAAGCGGTCCCCGACCCTGATACAGGCGTGAGGGCGTATTGAACCCGCGTAGGTCGACGTCAGGTTTCGCCTCCCGCTCATTGGGCCCTCCAGGCAATCCTCAGTGCTCAGGGGTTCGCTACAGGCACGCGAGAAACTTGATCAAACTTGATTTTGATCGAGCGAACCCCTACATTAACGACTATGCAAAATACCCTACACACCGAGTCGCTTCGCGCGGCCCTTGTTCAGCGTGGCTGGACTCAAAAAGACTTGGCAGACCAGATGGGAGTTTCGGCGCAATCCGTCACTAACTGGTTTAAAGGCAAGGACTTTCCCCGTCCGGACAAACTGCTGAAGTTGGCCACGACGCTGCAGTTGCCGTTTTCGCAGTTGGTTGCCCCACCTCCGGATCAGCCGGTAGTGGCGTTCCGCAAGAAGGCTGGCACCAAAACCACCGATGAACACATTCTGAAAGCGATAGGTATCGGCGGTTTGCTCAAGCCTCTCGTCGATTTTTTGCCTAAGCTGCCCACCTTACGCACTCAGATTTCGTCGCCTTCCATCAGCTATGCGCGTTTGCAGAGCGATGTGTCCCAAGTGCGCGAGAAATTGGGCTTGGGTGAGCGCAGTGTGCTGGGGTATGAAGCGCTGATTGCCGAATTCAAGGCGTGTGGAGCTGTGCTCGTGCCCGTTCTCTGGGGACACAAGCAGCAACACAAGAATGCGCTGCACATTCTATTGCCGGCGTCAGACGCCACTTTCGTGTTCGTCAATCTGGACACTAAGCTGGAAGACTTTAAGTTCTGGATGGCTCACGAATTGGCGCATGTCTACACCCCTGACCTGGCAGGGAGTGATGCAGGGGAAGATTTTGCGGACGCTTTTGCTGGCGCACTACTGTTTCCTGAGACCTGTGCGCAGCTCGCGTATTCTGAGGCGGCTCAAGCGTCCAGCGCTGCTGGGGAAGTGCATGTCCTTCAGCGACATGCCCGGCATCACCAAATTTCATTGAACACGGTGTTCCAGCAGACCCAAGGTTATGCAGCGGAAAACCAGCTGCCGTCATTGCGGGTGATCGAAACAACAATCCATAAAGTGCGAAACAGCTCAGAACCGCGACTGGTCAGCACGCTCTTGTTTGAACCGATTCCGCCCAAGCCGGCGCAATATCTTGCGGCTGCGTCGAATGTATTTCAGTCGGAGTTTTTTCTTGCGCTCAAACGCATGATTCGTGAGCACGGCACGGGCCCGTCCTATGTTCAGCAAATCATGGACGTGTCCCTCAGTGATGCCACTGCAATTTATGGCGAGCTGGCGCGTTGAATGCGGTGCTCACGCTCGTCTTGCTGGATACTAATGCGTATCTCCGGCTGGCGAAGCGGGTGCGGCCGATGTTGGGCGTTGCGTTTGGCCAGAAAAACTACGTTTTGACTATTCTGAAAGACGTTGAGGAAGAAGTGCATCGCAGTGGTGCATTGAAGTTCAAATTTCCTTGGTTCGACGGTGCGGATCTCGCCGCTGAGCGAATTGCGAAGCAGGTTCGCCTCAGCGCTGATGAGAGAGGCCAGTTGGCGGCTGCGCAAAGCGTGCTGCGGGGTTGGGTCTTAATGAATCCGGCAGTCTATACCACGGCGGGCCGCTCACCTCCTTCCTCGACGGACTGTCGAGTGCTTGCATTTGGTCAAATCCGAAACGCCATAGTGGTCACGGATGACCTAGGTATGCACAAGCTGGCTCAAGATTTCGGTATTGCTGTCTGGCACGGCCATGAGCTGCTCAAGAAAATGCTTACGGCAAAGCTCGTCACTAATGAGCAAGTCAAAAGCATTTTCGAAGCGCTAGAGCTAAATGGTGATCTGACTGAGACATGGCGGCAAGCGAAGCACACTGCCTTTGTGAAGCTGTTCGGTAAGGGGCTAAATGGGTGATGTCCGACATTGGACCTACAGAGATTCCATAAGCAGGATGGGAGGAAATCCGTAGCTTTGCATCTATAGCTTGATTGATGCTTGTCCGGGCTTGGGCTGCACTCTGCTAAACCGTAGCTGTTTGATCCGCTTTGCCCCTGCTGATAGCCTGTTCAAAGGTTGATCTCTCAACGGCTGGGGTTCCGAAGCGGTGACTGATTCCACGCTTGTGGCGAAATTGCGGGCTGAAAATGCTCGACTGATAGCTTTGCTTGAATCACATGGTATTGAGTGGCAGCTTCCAGCTGAGTCTGTATGTATGCCGGTAGTGGATCAGTCGCTTACCAACCTTGATACTAATAGCAAACTCGCCCTTTTTCGCAGTTTGTTCAAAGGCCGTATTGATACCTATCCGTTGCGCTGGGAAAGCAGGGGCGGCAAATCTGGCTATGCACCGGCCTGCGCCAACGAATGGCGACCTGGAGTCTGCGAGAAGCCACGCATCAAATGCAGTGATTGTGGGCAGCGCCAGCTCCTGTCGGTGAGTGACGAGGTTATTTATCGACATTTAGCTGGGACGATTGTGGTCGGCGTGTATCCGTTGCTTTTGGATGATACGTGCCACTTCCTAGCTGTCGATTTCGATGAGGCTGATTGGCGAGAAGATGCATTGGCCTTTGTGCAAGCTTCTCGCTCTCTCGATGTCCCCGTAGCACTTGAAATCTCTCGCTCTGGTAATGGAGCACACGCATGGATTTTCTTCCAAGATAAAGTGCCTGCGATTGAGGCCCGTCGTCTGGGAGCCGCGATCATCAGTCATGCTTGTGAACGCACCCGACAACTGTCACTCAGTTCCTACGACAGGCTCTTCCCGAATCAGGATTTCATGCCTAAGGGTGGGTTCGGTAACCTAATTGCGTTGCCACTGCAAAAGCGAGCCAGGGCTAACAATCACAGTGTTTTTGTCGATGATTCCTTTGAGCCATATCCCGACCAATGGCGGTTCCTAGCCTCTGTTCGACGGATGAGCCCTGAGGATATCCAACCCGTTATCAATCAAGCTATGGGCAATCGCGATCCATTGGGGGTTGCTTTTGTCGACGAGCAGAACGATACCGAGCCATGGAAACAGCGTGAGCGAACGTCCCGGTCGTTGACCTGCCCTCTGCCAGCTACCCTTAACGTCACGCTGGCGAACCTGATTTACTTTGAAAAATCGCAGTTGCCGCAACCCTTGGCTAACCAGCTAATCCGACTCGCTGCTTTTCAAAATCCTGACTTTTACAAGGCACAGGCCATGCGCCTATCAGTCTGGAACAAGCCCAGGGTAATCGGCTGTGCACAAAATTTTCCTCAGCATATTGGGATTCCCCGGGGTTGCTGGGATGCGGTACTGGACCTGTTAAATGAGTACAAAATTACCCCACAGCTACAGGATGAACGCTTTGCTGGCGTTAGCCTCGACGTCGATTTCTTAGGTACTTTACGGCCAGATCAAGACGCGGCGATCCACGCTTTGATGCCATACGACACCGGGATACTCTGCGCCCCTACTGCGTTTGGCAAAACAGTAACTGCTGCCGCACTCATCGCCAGGCGTAGAGTCAACACGCTAGTGCTGGTGCACCGCACAGAACTGCTTCGACAGTGGCAAGCTCGGTTACAAACATTCTTGGGCGTAGGCAAAGAGGTCGTCGGTACGATTGGCGGTGGGAAGCCCAAGACAACTGGGCAGATCGACATTGCTGTGATGCAGTCACTTTCGCGGAAAGGTGAAATCAGCGATCTGATCAAAAATTACGGTCAGGTCATTGTCGATGAGTGCCATCACCTCTCGGCGGTGTCTTTTGAAGCATTGCTTAGGAGCGCCCCCGCGCGATATGTGCTTGGGCTGACCGCTACACCCATCCGTCGAGATGGGCAGCAGCCAATCATTTTCATGCAGTGCGGTCCCATTCGGCATACTGCCTCTCGACCAGAAAGCGCTCCCCATGATTTGTCAGTCATTCCTCGAATGCTCTCAGGTCCGATCCCATTACCTGAAGGTGCGGGGATACAGGACGTCTTCAAAACTCTTGCTGATGATACGGGGCGTACCGCGCTGATTGTTTCGGACGTTCGCTCCGCGTATGACCAAGGTAGAAAAGTACTCGTGCTGACACAGCGCACCGAGCATGTAGATGTTCTAGAGCATGCACTGAAGGGACATGTCGAAAACCTCTACACCCTCCATGGGCGAATGCCTAAGAAGCAGCGGTTAGCTCGGCTTTCAGAGCTTGAGTCCTTATCTGAAGACGCACCTCGTGTGCTTCTTGCTACCGGAAAATTGATTGGTGAGGGGTTTGACCATCCTGCATTGGATACTCTCGTGTTGGCTATGCCCATTTCCTGGCGAGGAATTCTCCAGCAGTACACCGGTCGGCTGCATCGAGCGCACACTGCCAAGACTGACGTACAAGTCATCGATTTTGTGGATGAGGGCAACGTCGCATTAATGCGGATGTGGGAAAAGCGCAAAATGGGCTACAGGACGATGGGGTACCGGATGATGGATACCCTAGCTACTATGAAACTGCTCTAGGATGGGGTACCTGATCCGCCCTCGTTGGTGTGGGCGTATGCTTCCGCATGCTTGGAGGCCTGTGGCTAGATGGTGGCTTGTAGCGAAACATGCTCCTGTCGTCTGTTCGTATTCTACTAGCGTGAAGAGGCCGGTTTTGAAACGACATTTAATAGGGCCAGGAAGCCGCAATACGACACGAATTCGGTTACATACGCGACATTTATGGCGCCCATGTTCCACGTGGAACCCCCATTTTCTCGAGGGGAGCTGTGACAATTTATATGCCCATCGACAATTAGCGAGCAGCAGAAAAAAGCCAGTCCTTATGGATTGGCTTTTTTTTGCCTGATGGTAAAGCATCGTCAATGTTTCACGTGGAACGTTCTAGAAACCCAACGCTTTCAGCCGCCTGTACAAGGTCCGTTCACTCATCCCCAGGTGCTCGGCCAGCTCACTTCGAGACCCTTTGAAGGTCTCCAATGCGTGAATCAGGTCGGCCTTCTCTTTTCGAGCGCGTCCTCGTGGAACAATCGGCTCGGCCACCGGATAAATATCCTCCTGTAGGTGTTCCGGTCGAATCAGTCCGTCGTCGGCAAACAGCCTGGCTCGTTCCAGGATATTGCGTAGTTCACGGATATTGCCCGGAAAAGTATGCAGGCTAAGCCGGTCCAGTGCTTCGGCAGTCATTTGCGGCGACTGCTTGCCTGCCATTCGTTGCAACAGGCTTTCGCATAGCAGGGGCAAATCTTCCACCCGTTCACGCAAAGCCGGCAGGCGAATCGGAAAGCCGCTGATGCGGTAGTACAGGTCTTCACGGAATAAACCCTCCGCGGCCATTTGCTTCAAGGGTTTGTGCGTCGCCGAGACCAGGCGGAAATCCGAATGGACCGTTCGCGTGCTGCCCACCGGGCGGAAACTGCCCGACTCGATCAGGCGTAAAAGCTTCACCTGCATGGCCAAGGGGACTTCACCGATTTCGTCGAGAAACAGCGTGCCCCCATGGGCCGCTTCGGCTAGCCCGATCTTGCGCTGAGTCGCACCGGTAAACGCTCCCTTCTCATAGCCGAACAGCTCGCTCTCGAACAGCGATTCGGTCAGCCCAGTACAGTCCACCACCACCAGCGGACCATTAGCCCTAGGGCTACCTAGGTGCAAAGCACGCGCGAACAACTCCTTGCCGGTACCGGACTCCCCCTGCAGCAGCACTGGGATCTGTGCCGGTGCTGCCCGTTGCAGGCTGGCGACGGCCGACTTGAACGCTGGAGCCCGACCGACCAGCCCCTGTTCTTGCGGCTGGGCGGAGGCCAGGGTAACGCTGGTCAGACGTTCGACAAATGCCATCACCCTGCCCTCGTCATCGAGGATCGGGCGCAGTTCCACATCCACATGCTCGGGGCCTCGAGGCGTATGGTGAATATGCAGCACGCGCTCCGGCATTTTGCTGTCCAGCGATTTGCGCAACGGGCAATGCTCGCCGGCTTGGTCGCAAGGTACGGCGTAATGGTGCGAGACCCGATGGCATTTCTCGCCGATGGGCGCATGGTCCTGGTCGCCGAACTGACGACGATAGGCGGCGTTGGCGGCAAGGATGTTGTAGTCGGTGTCCAGCACGATGCTGGGCAGCACATCGTGTTCGAGGTAGGACACCAGCGCGAGAATCGCGGGTTGGGAAGCAGCTTGCATGACGGCACCAAATAAAGGACTTGGCGAGCGTAGCAAGGACTGCCAAACACTGCCATTGGCTGTCAGTCGACTGCCATTTCTGCCGGGGAAAAGACAAGCCACGCTGCCTTCATCGCCGGAAAAGCCCGCTCCTACAGGGGGCGCAATGGTGGCATGTATCTTGATAAAGCTCTCTGCACCGCCTAAGCCTTTCAAGAAGGCCGGGTGGATAACTGGAGAGTGAAATGATCATCGGCAACAACCTTCATGTGGAAGCCTTGTTCGACAAGGCGACCTCGACCCTCAGCTACTTGGTCATGGATGGCGAGACGCGCCAGTGCGCGCTGATCGACAGCGTGCTGGACTATGACCCCAAGTCCGGCCGCACCAGCACCGAGTCGGCTGACCGCCTGATCGCGTTGGTCGAGTCGCTCGAGGCCAAGGTGCAATGGATTCTCGAAACTCACGTTCACGCCGATCACCTGTCTGCCGCGGCTTATCTCAAGGGCCGGCTCGGAGGCACCATCGCCATCGGCGCGCAGATTACCCAGGTGCAGAAGACTTTCGGCACGCTGTTCAATGCCGAGCCCGGTTTCGCTCGTGACGGCAGCCAGTTCGATGTGCTGTTCGAGGATGAGGAAGGCTTTCGCATCGGCAACCTGAATGCCCGAGCCCTGCACACGCCTGGGCATACCCCGGCCTGCATGAGCTACATGGTCGAGGATGCAGGCGAGATTGCCGTGTTCGTCGGCGATACGTTGTTCACGCCCGACTACGGCACTGCCCGTTGCGATTTCCCCGGTGCCAGTGCGCGCACCCTGTATCGGTCGATCCGTCGCCTGTTGGCCTTCCCTGACCAGACCCGCCTGTTCATGTGCCATGACTACCTGCCAGGCGGTCGCGAGCTGTGCTACGTGACCACTGTCGCCGAGCAGCGTGCCGGCAATATCCATATCCATGAAGGTGTCAGCGAGGACAGTTTCGTCTCCATGCGTGAAGCCCGCGACGCCACCCTCGACATGCCTGTGCTGATCCTGCCTTCGGTGCAGATCAACATGCGCAGCGGGCAATTCCCCGAGCCTGAAGCGAATGGCGTGAGCTATCTGAAAATCCCGCTGAACACGCTGTAAGCCCGCGCTGCACCCATAACGCGATTCAAGGAACACTGCCATGCCTGCCCTGCTGTCCCCTGCCGATACGTCCCGTGCCGACCACCATAAAGTGGTGATCGTCGGCGCCGGTGCTGCCGGTATCGCCACCGCCTCGAGCCTTATCGCCCGTGACCCTTCCCTGGACATCGCCCTGGTCGACCCAGCGGACATCCATTATTACCAGCCTGGCTGGACCATGGTCGGCGCTGGTGTGTTCAAGGCACCGAACACGGCCCGCACCATGGCCTCGATCATTCCCCGTGGCGTGCGTTGGATAAAGGCGCGGGTCGAAGGCTTTGACCCTCAGGCGCAGTTGGTCACCTTGGCGGATGGTCGTGCCATCAGCTATGAGCAACTGGTGGTTTGCCCAGGCCTCAAGCTGGATTGGAGCGCCATCGAAGGGCTCGAAGAAACCTTGGGCCGCCATGGCGTGACGTCCAATTACCGCTACGATCTGGCGCCCTATACCTGGCAGTTGGTGCAAACGCTCAAACAGGGTCGTGCGCTGTTCACCCAGCCACCGATGCCAATCAAGTGTGCCGGTGCGCCACAGAAGGCGTTGTACCTGTCATGTGACCACTGGTGGCGCCAGGGGCACCTGGGCGCGATCAAACCCTGCTTCTTCAACGCTGGTGGAGTGTTGTTCGGCGTTGCCGAATATGTGCCCGCACTCATGGCCTATATCGACAAGTATGGCGTCGATCTCAACTACTCCCATCGCTTGGTGGCGGTGGACGGGCCGAACAGGCGCGCTACCTTCGTGCGCACACTGCCAGACGGCAGCAGCGAGACCCGGGTCGAAGCCTTCGACATGCTCCATGTGGTGCCGCCACAGGTCGCGCCGGACTTCATTCGGCAAAGTCCGCTCGCCGATGCCGCCGGTTGGGTGGATGTGGACCCAGCGACCCTGCGCCATCGTCGATTCGCCAATATCCATGCCCTTGGGGACGTCATCAACACCAGCAATGCCAAGACCGCCGCGGCTGCGCGCAAGCAGGCTCCGGTAGTCGCCAACAATGTGCTGGTGGCTTTGGAACGCTTGGCCACTCTGGCTCAATACGATGGCTACGGCTCCTGCCCGTTGACGGTCGAACGGGGCAAGATCGTGCTCGCCGAATTCACCTACGGCGGCAAGGTGGCGCCGAGCTTCCCTCGCTGGCTGCTCGACGGGCGCCAGCCCACGCGCCTGGCCTGGTTGCTCAAGGCACGGATACTGCCGCCGCTGTACTGGCGAGGGATGCTCAAGGGCCGTGAATGGTTGGCGCGGCCACAACCCTTGGTAATCGAGGCCGGGCAGTGATCGAACAGCAACTCGTTGGTGCTGTGCTGGGGGCGGCCATTGGCGCTGTGCTGGCCCTGACCGGTGCCGGTGGCGGGATTCTCGCGGTGCCTTTGCTGGTGTTCGGCCTGGGGCTGTCGATGGTCGAGGCGGCTCCCATCGGCTTGCTTGCCGTGGGCTTGGCGGCGGCGGTTGGAGCGTTGCTGGGGTTGCGCCAGGGCCTGGTGCGCTACCGCGCAGCCATGTTCATCGCGGCCATCGGTGTGATTGCGGCGCCGTTCGGCCTGATGCTCGCGCATCGCTTGCCGAACACCCCGCTGGCGCTGGTGTTCGCTGGAGTGCTGGTCTATGCCTGCTTGCGCATCTGGCGCAAGGCGAGGCGTGAGCTGCGCGGCGAACCGGCCTGTGGCGATCGGCAGATCATGCCCTGCGTGCTCAACCCGCTGCAGGGGCGGCTGCGCTGGACCCTCCCCTGCGCCCGCGCGCTGGCGTTCACCGGCGTGCTGGCGGGCCTGTTGTCCGGCTTGCTGGGTGTGGGTGGTGGTTTCGTCATCATCCCGGCCTTGAACCGCTACACCAACCTGGACATGAAGAGCATCGTCGCCACTTCACTGGCGGTGATCGCCTTGGTGTCCGTGGGCAGCGTGGCCAGCGCCAGCCTGGCCGGCGTCATGCATTGGACGGTAGGTGCGCCGTTCGCTGTGGGTGCCGTGCTTGGTCTGTTGCTGGCGCGGCCTCTGGCAAGCAAGCTGGCCGGGCCACGCCTGCAGCAATTGTTCGCTGTGACCGGCATCGGCGCGGCGCTGTTGCTGGCGGGCAAGGCGCTAGTCGGCTAGCAGCTCGGCCTGCTCTGCGTTACACAGCGCCAGCAGGTAGTCCCAGACCACTCGCAGGCGTACCGACTTGTGCAGTTCGCGGCGTGTGCAGATCCAGTAGCTGCGCTGGATGGTTTCGCTAGGCAATACCCGAACCAGCGAGGGGTCGTGCCGCGCCATGTAGTTGGGCAGCACGGCAATGCCCAACCCGGCGCTGGCGGCCTGTTGCTGGGCGATCACGCTGGTGCTGCGGAACACCACGTTGGGCGCGCGGCAGAAGCTGTTGAGAAACAGCAATTCCTGGCTGAACAGTAAATCATCGACGTAGCCGATCCAGTTGTGCCGGGCCAAGTCTTCACGGTTACGCAGGGGCGGTGCCCGGTCCAGGTACGCCTGGCTGGCATACAGGGCCAGGCGGTAGTCGGTGAGCTTGCGCGTGATCAACAGGTCGGCGCTGGGGCGTTCCAGGTGGATGCTGATTTCCGCCTCGCGGTTGAGAATGCTCACGAAACGCGGCACCGCGACCAATTCCACCTCGAGCCCCGGATAACGTTCGAAGAGCGCATTCATGCGCGGGGTGAAGAACATGATGCCGATGCCTTCGGTGACGCCGAGGCGGATCTTGCCCAAAGGTGCGGCGGCCTGGGTGATTTCTTCCTGGGCGAGCAGGGCCACGTTTTCCATGGCCTCGGCATGCTTGAGCAGTGCCTGGCCGGAAGGTGTGAGTTCGTAGCCCTGAGCATGTTGGACGAACAACGCAGTACCCAGGCTCTGTTCGATGCTCTCGATATGCCGGGCGACGGTGCTGTGGGTGGTGTTGAGGCGCTTGGCGGCGGTCAGCAGCCGGCCGCTGCGCTGCAACTCGAGGAAAAATCGCAGATCATTCCAGTCGAACATGCTGTTTCCCTGTGAATTTGGGGGCTTCACTGCACCCTGTGAGAGTGGGCTTGCCCCGCGATTGCATCGGCCTGGCCGCCAGCGTTGTCAGCTGTTACGCAATCGCGGGACAAGCCCGTTCCCACAGAGATCGGCATTACGGCTGCGGTGGGCGCTGTGCTAAAACGCACAGCGGCTGCGCGAAATCTCGTGTTTCGTCAGCGAAATTAATCAATAAGATGGTCCTCGACAAGAATAAAAATCAGGCGCGAGGTTTCACATGCCATCAGCCGATTCTGTCTTCGACTATGTGGTCGTCGGTGCCGGCCCCGCCGGTTGCCTGCTGGCCAACCGCTTGTCCGCCGACCCTTCCTGCCGCGTCCTGCTGCTCGAAGCAGGGGGCCGTGACAACTATCCCTGGATTCACATTCCCGTCGGTTACCTGCGCTGCATCGGCAACCCACGTACCGACTGGTGCTTCAACACCGAGGCGCAGCCAGGCCTGGGTGGTCGTAGCCTGGGCTACCCACGAGGCAAGGTGCTGGGCGGCTGCTCTTCGATCAACGGCATGATCTACATGCGCGGCCAGGCCGCCGACTACGACCGCTGGGCCGAACAGGGCAACGACGGTTGGGCATGGAAGGACGTGCTGCCCCTGTTCAAGGCCAGCGAGCACCATTTCGCTGGCGCCAGCGACAGCCATGGTGGCGATGGGGAATGGCGGGTCGAGCAGCAACGCTACAGCTGGCCGATCCTCGATGCCTTCCGCGACGCCGCCGAGCAAAGCGGCATCGCCAAGGTGGCCGACTTCAACACCGGCGACAACGCAGGCTGTGGATATTTTCAGGTCAACCAGCGCAGCGGCGTGCGTTGGAATGCCTCCAAGGCCTTCCTGCGGCCTGTGCAGACGCGCCCCAACCTTACCGTGCTCACCGGGGTAGAGGTCGACCAGGTGATTCTCGACAACACCCGCGCCACGGCCGTCAAGGCACGATGGCAAGGCGCCTGGCATGCATTCAAGGCGCAGCGGGAGATCATTCTCTGCGCAGGCTCCGTGGGTTCGCCTGGCATCCTCCAGCGTTCCGGCATCGGCCCGCGCAAGCTGCTCGAGGGCCTTGGAATCGGTGTGCGTCATGAGCTGCCCGGCGTGGGTGGCAACCTGCAGGACCACCTGCAACTGCGCCTGATCTACCAGGTGCGCAACACCCGTACGCTCAACCAAATGGCCAACAGCTTATGGGGCAAGATGGAAATGGGCCTGCGCTATCTCTACGACCGCAGTGGCCCACTGGCCATGGCACCGAGCCAGCTGGGCGCGTTCGTTCGTTCCGGACCCGAGCAGGCCACTGCCAACCTGCAGTATCACATCCAGCCCTTGTCGCTGGAGCGTTTCGGCGAGCCGTTGCATCGTTTCCCGGCGTTCACCGCGTCGGTGTGCAACCTGCGTCCCGTCAGCCGTGGACGTATCGATATCCGTTCGGCCGACCTGCACGCCGCGCCCCTGATCGACCCGAACTACCTGAGCGACCCGGAGGACCTGCGCGTGGCCGCCGATGCCATCCGCCTTACCCGGCGCATCTTCCAGGCCCCTGCCCTGGCGGCGTTCGACCCTCGTGAATACCTGCCAGGCCCTGCCCTGCAGACCGAGCAGCAGCTGCACGAGGCCGCCGGCAAAATCGGCACCACTATCTTCCATCCGGTCGGTACCTGCCGCATGGGCAGCGGCCCGCTGGATGTGGTGGACAGCCAACTGCGGGTGCATGGCGTACCAGGCTTGCGCATCGCCGACGCCTCGATCATGCCGCAGATCGTCTCGGGCAATACCTGTTCACCCACACTGATGATCGCCGAGAAGGCGGCGCAACTGATCCGCAACGGGAGCCCTACACAGACCAATCTCAGCGACCTGAACGCGATACCGACGCCCTGACCCGGGTGCGTGCAACACCGGCGGCTTGTGGTCAGAAGCCGTCGACAGTGGAAAACAACAATAATCACTGTGGCCTGCGGGCCGAGGACAGCAACGATGTCGGATTACATCCAAGAGCAAGGCACGGCAGCCAGCACGGTCAGCCGACGCGAGGAGCGCAAGATCATTTTCGCGTCATCCCTCGGGACGGTGTTCGAGTGGTATGACTTTTTTCTCTATGGCGCCCTGGCAGCGGTGATCAGCAAGCAGTTCTTCGCTGGGGTCAACGACACCACGGCGTTCATCTTCGCCTTGATGGCCTTCGCTGCAGGCTTCCTGGTGCGGCCGTTTGGTGCGCTGGTGTTCGGTCGCCTGGGTGACATGATCGGGCGCAAGTACACCTTCCTGGTGACCATCGTGCTGATGGGCTTGTCCACCTTTGCCGTTGGCTTGCTGCCGACCTACGCCAGCATCGGTATCGCAGCGCCGATCATCCTGGTGCTGCTGCGTATGCTCCAGGGCCTGGCGCTGGGGGGCGAATACGGCGGCGCGGCGACCTACGTGGCCGAGCACGCCCCGCCCGGCAAGCGCGGGTTCCATACCGGTTTCATCCAATCCACGGCCACCCTTGGGTTGCTGCTTTCGCTGGTGGTCGTGCTGGGCAGCCGCTATATCAGTGGTGACCAGTTCGAAGCCTGGGGCTGGCGCTTGCCGTTCCTGCTATCGATCTTCCTGCTGGCGATTTCCACCTGGATCCGCATGAGCATGGAGGAGTCGCCGGCCTTCGTGAAGATGAAGGCCCAGGGCAAGGTCAGCAAGTCGCCGATTCGTGAATCCTTCACCTCCTGGCCCAACCTCAAGGTGGTGCTCACCGCCTTGTTCAGCATCAATGCCGGGCAGGCCGTGACCTTCTACACCGCGCAGTTCTACGTGCTGTTCTTCCTGACCCAGATGCTCAAGATGGACCCGGCCCAGGCCAATACGCTGTTGATCATCAGCGTGGTGATCGGCGCGCCGTTCTTCGTATTCTTCGGCTGGTTGTCCGACCGGGTGGGGCGCAAGCCGATCCTGATGATCGGCCTGCTCCTGGCCACCGTGCTGTACTTCCCGATGTTCAAGGCCCTGAGCCATTACGCCAACCCGCAGATCGCCGCGGCCAGCCAGCAGGCGCCTATCGTCGTGACGGCCGACCCGCAAGGTTGTACGTTCCAGTTCGACCCTGTCGGCAAGGCACGCTTCGACAGCCCCTGCGACAAGGTCAAGACGTTCCTGGTCAAGCAGGGCCTGCCCTACAGCTCGGTGGATGCCCCAGCAGGTGACCCGGTGGTGGTGAGCATCGGTGAGCAGCACATCGATGGCTTCGACGAAGCCGCCATGCGCATGGCCATCGAAGAGGCAGGCTACCCGGCCAAGGCGGACCCGGCGAGTGTCAACCAGGTGATGGTGGTGGTGCTGATCGTCGCCATGATCCTTATCGCCACAATGACCTATGGGCCGCTGGCGGCGGTGATGGTCGAACTGTTCCCGACCCGCATCCGCTACACCTCCATGTCGCTGCCCTATCACATCGGCAATGGCTGGTTCGGCGGCTTCCTGCCCACCGTGTCGTTCGCGCTGGTGGTGTATACCGGGGATATCTTCTACGGGCTGTGGTACCCGGTGTTGATCACCGGGGTGAGCCTGGTGGTGGGGATCTTCTGCCTGAAAGAAACCAAGGATGTGGATATCGACAAGGTCTGAATGTGGCACTGCTACCTGTGGAGCGGGAGGCATAAAAAAACCGGCGTAAAAGCCGGTTTTTTTATGCCTCGAAAAAACTTATGCACGATTTTCAGAAAAAGGTCATACAAAGAAATAACTAACCAAATCAATAACTTATCTAGCATTTCAAGGCATTGATCCAAAACTTGCTCACAAGTTATCCACAGATCGTCAGGCGCTTTGCTGCGCAGGATTTTCCGCCACCGGTGGCAGCGAACCCATGGCCCGCTGGGCCGCTTCGTTCCAGGCCTGGGCGCGGTCGTTGAGCTCGGCGATGGCACGTGGGCCGGTACCGACCGGGTACATCGGCTCGCCGATCACCACTTCGATGGTACCTGGGCGCTTGCCCCAACCTTCCCGGGGCCAGAACTTGCCGGCGTTATGGGCAATCGGCAGCACCGGCAGGCCTGCATTCACCGCCAGTGCGGTGCCGCCGCGGGAGAATTTGCCGACCTGGCCATGGGGCACACGGGTGCCTTCCGGGAAGATCAACACCCACACACCTTGCTTGAGCAGCTCGTCGCCTTTGCTGGCGACCTGGCGCAGGGCTTCCTTGGGGTTCTTCCGATCGATGGCGATGGGTCGCAGCATGGCCATGGCCCAGCCGAAGAACGGCACGTACAGCAGCTCGCGCTTGAGCACCTGGCTCAGTGGCGAGAAGTAGGCGGACAGGAAGAACGTCTCCCAGGTGCTCTGGTGGTTCGACAGGATCACGCAGGGCTGCGTGGGCACGTTCTCGGCCCCGGTGACCTTGTAGCGAATACCCAGGATCACCCGCGCCAGGAACACGGCGCAGCGGCACCAGTAAACGTTGATGAACCGGTAGCGCTTGTGGAACGGCAGGAACGGCGCGACGAAGAAGCTCAGCGAGCACCACAGCAGCGAACTGGTGCCCAACAGCAGGTAAAAAAGAAAGATTCTGATCGCCTGCAGGATCGACATAGTGGCATGTACCGTTGCGGGGCGTGCCCGCCTAAGGAAAAGTGCGCCGCAGTGGGCGCACTGCTTAAATTAGTGCTCTGGCGATGGCTGCCAGATCGTCGAAAATCAAAGTGCCTTGAGGAACGCCTTTTTCCAGCGTTCGCTCACCTTTGCCGGTCTTCACCAGCACAGGTTGTGCATCGACGGCCAGGGCGGCCTCCAGGTCACCTTTACTATCGCCGACAAACCACACGCCGGCCAGGCCCACCTGGTAATGCTCAGCGATCGCCCGCAGCATGCCAGGCTTGGGCTTGCGGCAATCGCAGCCCTCGTCCGGCCCATGCGGGCAATGCACGATGTAACCCACCTCGCCGCCCTGCTCGGCCACCAGCGCGCGTAGGCGCGCATGCATGGCCTCGAGGGTGGCCAGCGGGTAGTAGCCGCGGGCAATGCCGGACTGGTTGGTGGCCACGGCCACCGTCCAGCCCGCCTTGCTCAACTGCGCGATGGCCTCGATCGAGCCGGGAATGGGCACCCACTCCTCCAGCGACTTGATATAGGCGTCCGAGTCGTAGTTGATCACGCCGTCCCGATCAAGAATCAGCAGTTTCAAGGCTTACCCCAGCAGCGAGATGTCGGCCACGCCCAGGAACAGGCCGCGCAGGCGGCTGAGCAGGGCATAACGGTTGGCGCGTACCTTGGCATCCTCGGCGTTGACCATCACCGCCTCGAAGAAGGCGTCGACCGGATCACGCAGGGCGGCCAGGCGGGCCAGCGATTCGCTGTACTGGCGCGCGGCGGCCATCGGCTGCACAGCCTGGTCGGCCTGCTGGATGGCCGAGTACAGGGAGAACTCGTTGGCGTTGTCGAAGTACTTCGGCTCGACCTGCTCGGCGATGGCGCCTTCGGCCTTGCTCAGCAGGTTCGACACGCGCTTGTTCACCGCAGCCAGGGCCTCGGCTTCCGGCAGCTTGCGGAAGGCCTGCACGGCTTGTACGCGCTGATCGAAATCCAAGGCCGAACCCGGCTTCAGGGCACGTACCGACAGGTAGGTGGCGACGTCGATGCCTTCGTCCTCGTAGCGCGCGCGCAGGCGGTCGAAGACGAATTCCAGTACCTGCTCGGACAAGCCCGCGGCCTTGACCTTGGTGCCGTATTGCTTGACCGCGAACTCGACCGCAGTGGTCAAGTCCAGGTCCAGCTGCTTCTCGATCAGGATGCGCAGCACGCCCAGGGCGGCGCGACGCAGGGCGTACGGGTCCTTGCTACCGGTGGGCAGCATGCCGATGCCGAAGATGCCGACCAGGGTGTCGAGCTTGTCGGCGATGGCCACGGCAGCACCGGTCAGGGTCTGCGGCAGCTCAGCGCCGGCACCGCGCGGCATGTACTGCTCGTTCAGCGCCAGGGCGACGTCTTCCGGTTCGCCATCGTTGAGTGCGTAGTAGTAACCGGCCACACCCTGCATTTCAGGGAACTCGCCGACCATCTCGGTGGCCAGGTCGCACTTGGACAGCAGGCCGGCACGGCCGGTGCGCTGGGCGTCGCCGCCGATCAGCGGGGCGATGAACGCGGCCAGCTTGGAAACCCGCTCGGCCTTGTCGTAGACGGTGCCCAACTGGGCCTGGAACACGACGTTCTTCAGGCGCTCGTTGAAGGTTTCCAGCGGTTGTTTCTTGTCTTGCTTGAAGAAGAACTCGGCATCGGTCAGGCGCGGACGCACGACCTTCTCGTTGCCCTGCACGATCTGCTTCGGGTCGCGGCTCTCGACGTTGGCCACGGTAATGAAGCGCGGCAGCAGCTTGCCTTCGCTGTCCAGCAGGCAGAAGTACTTCTGGTTGTCCTGCATGGTGGTGATCAGGGCTTCCTGTGGCACTTCCAGGAAACGCTCCTCGAACGAGCACACCAGCGGCACCGGCCATTCGACCAGAGCCGTCACTTCATCCAGCAGCGCAGGCGGCACGATGGCCGAGCCTTCTTGTTGCATGGCCAGCTCCGCGGTGCGCTTGGCGATCAGCTCGCGGCGTTCGGCGAAGTCGGCCAGGACGTAGGCCTTGCGCAGGTCTTCGACGTAGTTGGCCGGGGTGGTTAGAGCGACGTTTTCCGGGTGGTGGAAGCGGTGGCCACGGGATTCGCGACCGGCCTGCTGGGCCAGGATGGTGCAGTCGACGACCTGGTCGCCGAGCAGCATTACCAGCCACTGAGTCGGGCGCACGAACTCTTCACGGCTGGCGCCCCAGTGCATGCGTTTGGGGATCGGAAGGTCGTTGAGCGAGTCTTCGACGATGGTCGGCAGCAGGCTCGCGGTAGCCTTGCCCGGAATATGCTGGGAGAAGCGCAGCTTGGCGCCGCTCTGGTCGATTTCGGCCAGCTCCACGCCGCACTTCTTGGCAAAGCCAAGGGCGGCCTGGGTCGGGTTGCCTTCGGCGTCGAAGGCCGCCTGGCGGGGTGGGCCGTCGATGTTGATGCTGCGGTCAGGCTGCTGCACATCCAGCTGACGGATCAGCACGGCCAGGCGGCGCGGTGCGGCGTACACCTGTTTGCCGGTGTAGTTCAGGCCGGCGGCCTGCAGGCCTTTCTCGATGCCGGCCAGGAAGGCGTCGCCGAGGCTGGCGAGGGCCTTGGGTGGCAGCTCTTCGGTGCCCAGTTCAACCAGGAAATCTTGAGCACTCATTGTGCAGCCTCCAGCTTAGCCAACACTTCGTCACGCAGTTCAGGGGTAGCCATCGGGAAGCCCAGGCGTGCGCGGGCTTGCAGGTAGCTTTGCGCCACGTCCCGGGCCAGGGTGCGCACGCGCAGGATGTAGCGCTGGCGCTCGGTCACCGAGATGGCACGGCGGGCGTCGAGCAGGTTGAAGGTGTGCGATGCCTTCAGGACCATTTCGTAGGTCGGCAGCGGCAGCTCCAGCTTGATCAGGCGGTTGGCTTCGCTTTCGTAGAAGTCGAACAGTTCGAACAGCTTCTCGACGTTGGCGTGTTCGAAGTTGTAGGTCGACTGCTCCACTTCGTTCTGGTGGAACACGTCGCCATAGGTGACCTTGCCGAACGGGCCGTCGGCCCAGACCAGGTCATAGACCGAGTCCACGCCCTGGATGTACATGGCCAGGCGCTCGAGGCCATAGGTGATCTCGCCGGTGACCGGGAAGCACTCGATGCCGCCGACCTGCTGGAAGTAGGTGAACTGGGTCACTTCCATGCCGTTGAGCCAGATTTCCCAACCCAGGCCCCAGGCGCCGAGGGTCGGCGACTCCCAGTTGTCTTCGACGAAGCGGATGTCATGGACCAGCGGGTCCAGGCCGATCGCCTTCAGCGAGCCGAGGTACAGCTCCTGGAAGTTGGCCGGGTTCGGCTTGAGCACCACCTGGAACTGGTAGTAGTGCTGCAGGCGGTTGGGGTTTTCGCCATACCGCCCGTCGGTTGGACGACGGCTGGGCTGCACATAGGCGGCGTTCCAGGTTTCCGGGCCGACGGCACGCAGGAAAGTGGCGGTGTGGAAAGTGCCGGCGCCTACTTCCATATCGTAGGGCTGAAGCACCACACAACCTTGCTCGGCCCAGTACTGCTGCAGGGCGAGGATCAGGTCTTGGAAGGTACGCACGGCTGGCGTAGGCTGGCTCACGAAATTCACCTGTATCTGGGGATGCGGATGTAAAGAGCGGGAGTATAACCTGATTCGCCTCGCCCTCTACTCATGGAATGGAGCCTTATGCCACGCTGCTTCTGGTGTACCGACGATCCGTTGTACCAGGCCTATCACGACCAGGAGTGGGGAACACCGCAGCGCGACCCGGCGTTGCTCTTCGAGATGCTTTTGCTCGAAGGGTTCCAGGCCGGGCTCTCATGGATCACCGTATTGAAGAAGCGCGAGCGTTATCGCCAGGTATTGCACGGCTTCGACCCGGTGCAACTGGCGCGGATGAGCGACGAACGGATCGAGGAGCTGATGCTCGACGCCGGCATCATCCGCAACCGCCTCAAGCTCAAGGCCGCCCGGCGCAATGCCCAGGCCTGGCTGGCTGTGGATAACCCCAGCCAGTGGCTGTGGTCGTTCGTGGGCGGCGAGCCGAAGATCAACCACTTCACCAGCCGCAGCGACGTACCGGCGGTCACCGACGAAGCCAAGGCCATGAGCAAAGCCCTGCACAAAGCCGGCTTCACGTTCGTGGGCCCGACCATCTGCTACGCCTTCATGCAGGCCACCGGCATGGTCATGGACCACACCACCGACTGCGATCGCTACGCCGCGCTGGTGCGCTGAAGCGTTACAATGCCCGCCTTGCAGAAATAAGGAATCGGCCTGTGGAAAAATTCAAAGGCGCCCTGATGGTCGGGGTGCTGCGACTGTTCGCCAAGCTGCCCTGGGGTGCTGTGCAGCGCGTCGGCGCGGGGATCGGCTGGCTCATGTGGAAGGTGCCCAACGGTTCGCGCAACGTCGTGCGCATCAACCTGGCCAAGTGCTTCCCGGAGATGGACGCTGCCGAGCGTGAAAAGCTGGTGGGCCGTGCGCTGATGGACATCGGCAAGTCGTTCGTCGAAAGCGCCTGCGCCTGGATCTGGCCGCCGCAGCGGTCGCTGGATCTGGTCAAGGAAGTGCATGGCCTGGAAGTACTGGAGCAGGCCCTGGCTTCGGGCAAGGGCGTGGTGGGGATCACCAGCCACCTGGGTAACTGGGAAGTGCTGAACCACTTCTATTGCAGCCAGTGCAAGCCGATCATCTTCTACCGCCCGCCGAAGCTCAAGGCGGTGGATGACTTGTTGCGCGAGCAGCGGGTGCAGATGGGCAACCGGGTGGCGCCTTCGACCAAGGAAGGCATCCTCAGCGTGATCAAGGAAGTGCGTCGTGGCGGCCAGGTGGGGATTCCGGCAGACCCGGAGCCGGCCGAGTCGGCGGGCGTGTTCGTGCCGTTCCTAGGTACCCAGGCGCTGACCAGCAAGTTCGTGCCGAACATGCTCGCCGGCGGCAAGGCGGTCGGCGTGTTCCTGCATGCCCTGCGCCTGCCGGATGGGTCGGGGTTCAAGGTGTTCCTGGAAGCTGCGCCAGAAGAGATGTACAGCACGGACGTGAACGTATCGGCAGCGGCCATGAGCAAGGTGGTCGAGCGCTATGTGCGCGAGTACCCGAGCCAGTACATGTGGAGCATGAAACGCTTCAAGAAGCGCCCGGCTGGCGAGCCGCGCTGGTATTGAGAACTTGGGGGCACTCTGTGCCCCTTTCGCCGGCAAGCCAGCTCCTACACCGACCGCATCGACCTTGAGTCTTGTGCAGTACCTGTGGGAGCTGGCTTGCCTGCGATGGGCTGCAAAGCAGCTCCGGCGATCTCAGACCTTGTTCAGTTTCTTGAGAAAAACGGTCATCTCTTTCTCGGCCTGCTTATCCCCATGGGTCTGGGCCGCCAAGATCCCCTCCTCCCAAGCCTTGCGCGCCGCCACTTGGTCGCCCTGCAGCTGGTAGGCCTTGCCAGTAGCTTCCACGCCGCAGAATACTTCGGGTCCTGCTCCACGCAGCGTGCTAGATGCACAGCTGCTTCAGCGCCATTGCCTTCGTCCAGCCAGGCCTTGCCCAGCCCAAACCTCAGCAACGGGTTATCCACACCCTTGGCCAGCATCTTTTCCAGTGATTCGCGCATGCCGCCTTCTCCTTAGAAGAAGCTCAAGCCCACGTGGAACAGCTTTTCCACGTCACGGATATGTTTTTTATCCACAACGAACAGGATCACATGGTCGCCCGCTTCGATCACCGTGTCGTCGTGGGCGATCAGCACTTGCTCATCGCGGATGATCGCGCCGATGGTGGTGCCCGGTGGCAGGGCGATATCCTCGATGGCCTTGCCGATCACCTTGCTCGACTTGGCATCGCCGTGGGCCACCGCCTCGATGGCTTCGGCCGCGCCACGGCGCAGGGAGTGCACGCTGACGATGTCGCCACGGCGCACGTGGGCCAGCAGCGTGCCGATGGTCGCCAGCTGCGGGCTGATGGCGATGTCGATGTCGCCGCCCTGGACCAGGTCCACGTAGGCCGGGTTGTTGATGATGGTCATCACCTTGCGCGCACCCAGGCGCTTGGCCAGCAGCGAGGACATGATGTTGGCCTCGTCGTCGTTGGTCAGGGCCAGGAAGATATCGGCGTCGGCGATGTTCTCCTCGAGCATCAGGTCCTTGTCCGAGGCGCTGCCCTGCAGCACCACGGTGCTTTCCAGGGTATCGGAGAGCTGGCGGCAGCGCGCCGGGTTCATCTCGATGATCTTGACCTGGTAGCGGCTCTCGATGGCCTCGGCCAGGCGTTCGCCGATCTGCCCGCCGCCGGCGATGACCACGCGCTTGTTGGTTTCGTCGATGCGCCGCAATTCACCCATGACCGCACGGATGTCCTTGCGCGCGGCAATGAAGAAGACTTCGTCGTCGGCCTCGATCACCGTGTCGCCACGGGGCGTGATCGGGCGGTCGCGGCGGAAGATCGCCGCCACGCGGGTATCGACGTTGGGCATGTGGGCGCGGATCTGGCGCAACTGCTGACCCACCAGCGGGCCGCCGTAGTAGGCCTTGACCGCTACCAACTGTGCCTTGCCTTCGGCGAAGTCGATCACCTGCAGCGAGCCTGGGTGCTCGATCAGGCGCTTGATGTAGTTGGTCACCACCTGCTCGGGGCTGATCAGCACGTCCACCGGGATATGGTCGTTGTCGAACAGCTCCTCGCGGGTGAGGTAGGCTGACTCACGCACCCGGGCGATCTTGGTCGGGGTGTGGAACAGCGAATAGGCCACCTGGCAGGCGACCATGTTGGTTTCGTCGCTGTTGGTCACTGCCACCAGCATGTCGGCATCGTCGGCACCGGCCTGGCGCAACACCGTGGGCAGCGAGCCACGGCCCTGCACGGTGCGGATGTCCAGGCGGTCGCCCAAGTCGCGCAGGCGGTCGCCATCGGTGTCGACCACGGTGATGTCGTTGGCTTCGCTGGCCAGGTGTTCTGCCAGCGTGCCGCCTACCTGCCCTGCCCCGAGGATGATGATCTTCATCCGCTCACTCCTAACCTGTTTTTATCCGCGCGAGGCGGCGATCTTGATCAGCTTGGCATAGTAGAAACCGTCGTGGCCGCCTTCCTGGGCCAACAACTGGCGACCATGGGGCTGGCGCAGGCCGGCCTCGAGCGCCAGGTCCAGCTCGCGGGCACCGGGTGTGCGGGCGAGGAAGGCGTCGATCACTTCGGTGTTTTCCGTCGGCAGACTCGAGCAGGTGGCGTACACCAGCATGCCGCCGACTTCCAGCGTCGGCCACAAGGCATCGAGCAGTTCGCCTTGCAGTGTGGCCAGGGCCGGGATGTCCTCGGCCTGGCGGGTCAGCTTGATATCCGGGTGACGGCGGATCACCCCGGTGGCCGAGCACGGCGCATCGAGCAGGATGCGCTGGAACGGTTTGCCGTCCCACCAGCTGGCGGTATCGCGGGCATCGCAAGCGATCAGCTTGGCGTCCAGCTGCAGGCGGTCGAGGTTCTCGCGAACCCGCGCCAGACGCTTGGCCTCGAGGTCGATGGCCACCACTTCGCCCAGCTTCGCTTCGGCTTCGAGCAGGTGGCAGGTCTTGCCGCCGGGCGCGCAGCAGGCATCGAGCACACGCTGGCCGGGCGCCAGCTCCATCAGGTCGGCAGCCAACTGCGCGGCCTCGTCCTGGACGCTGACCCAGCCTTCGGCAAAGCCTGGCAGCCCGCGCACGTCGCAGGCTTCGGCCAGTACGATGCCATCGCGGCTGTAGGAGCAGGCGCTGGCGTTGATGCCGGCCTCGGCCAGCAGGCGCAGATAGGCGTCGCGGCTGTGATGGCGGCGGTTGACCCGCAGGATCATCGGCGGGTGGGCATTGTTGGCGGCCGTGATCGCCTCCCAGTGATCCGGCCAGAAGGCCTTGAGCGACTTCTGCAGCCAGCGTGGATGGGCAGTACGCACCACCGGATCACGCTCGAGGCCTGCGAGGATCTGCTCGCCTTCTCGCTGTGCACGGCGCAGCACGGCATTGAGCAGGCCCTTGGCCCAAGGCTTCTTCAGTTTGTCGGCGCAACCAACGGTTTCGCCAATGGCGGCGTGGGCCGGAATACGGGAGTAGAACAGCTGGTACAGACCGACCAGCAGCAATGCCTGCACGTCTGCATCGGCGGCCTTGAAAGGCTTTTGCAGCAGCTGGGCGGCCAGCAGGTCCAGGCGTGGTTGCCAGCGGGCGGTACCAAAGGCCAGGTCCTGGACCAGGCCTCGGTCGCGTTCCTCGACCTTGTCCAGTTGCGCCGGCAACGAGCTGTTCAGCGAGGCCTTGCCGCTGAGCACGGCGGCAAGGGCGCGGGCGGCGGCCAGGCGTGGGTTCATTGGCCGAGTACCTTGTGGTTTGCGAATTTCTCGCGGCGGCTGTTGAACAGGTCGCTGAAGGCCAGGGCCTTGCCGCCGGGTAGTTGCAGACGGGTCAGGCTCAGGGCGCCTTCACCGCAGGCCACGACCAGGCCGTCCTTGCTGGCGGAGAGGATTTCGCCGGGCGCGCCCTTGCCTGTGGATAAATGGGCGGCCAGGACCTTCACGCTTTCGCCGTCGAGGGTGCTGTGGCACACCGGCCACGGGTTGAAGGCGCGGACCAGGCGTTCCAGCTCGATGGCCGGGCGGCTCCAGTCGATGCGGGCTTCATCCTTGTTGAGCTTGTGCGCATAGGTGGCCAGGGCGTCGTCCTGCACGTCGCCTTGCAGGCTGCCGTCGGCAAGGCCGGCGATGGCCTGCACCACTGCGCCTGGGCCCAGCTGGGCGAGGCGGTCGTGCAGGGTGCCGCCGGTGTCTTCGGCGCTGATCGGCGTGACCACCTTGAGCAGCATGGGGCCGGTGTCCAGCCCCGCTTCCATGCGCATCACGGTCACGCCGCTCTGGGCGTCGCCCGCTTCGACGGCGCGCTGGATAGGCGCCGCACCGCGCCAGCGCGGCAGCAGGGAAGCGTGGCTGTTGATGCAGCCCAGACGCGGGATATCCAGCACCGCCTGGGGCAGGATCAGGCCGTAGGCCACCACGACCATCAGGTCCGGCGCGAGTGCGGCAAGTTCCGCCTGGGCCTCGGCATTGCGCAGGGTCGGCGGCTGAAACACCGGGATGTCGTGGGCCACTGCCAGCTGTTTTACCGGGCTCGGCATGAGCTTCTGGCCACGGCCTGCAGGGCGGTCGGGCTGGGTGTAGACGGCCACGATCTCATAGGGGCTGTCGAGCAGGGCTTTGAGGTGTTCGGCGGCAAACTCTGGGGTGCCTGCGAAGACGATACGCATGGAGTTCTCGCTTGAAAAAGAAAAAGGCTTGCCGGGGCAAGCCTTCTGGAAGGTAGGGATCAGGCTTGCTGGCGGTGCTGCTTTTCCAGCTTCTTCTTGATCCGATCGCGTTTGAGCTGGGACAGGTAGTCGACGAACAGCTTGCCGTTGAGGTGGTCGAATTCGTGCTGCACGCATACGGCCAGCAGGCCTTCGCATTCCAGTTCGAACGGCTTGCCGTCGCGGTCCTGGGCCTTGACGCGCACACGCAGCGGGCGGTCGACATTTTCGTAGAAGCCCGGTACCGACAGGCAGCCTTCCTGGTACTGGCCCATGTCGTGGGTCAGCTCCTCGACCGTGGGGTTGATGAAGACGCGTGGCTCGCTGCGGTCTTCGCTCAGGTCCATGACCACGACCTGCTTGTGTACGTTGACCTGGGTAGCGGCCAGGCCGATGCCAGGGGCTTCGTACATGGTTTCAAACATGTCGTCGATCAACTGGCGCAGGGCGTCGTCGAACTCTGTCACCGGTTTGGCGAGGGTGCGCAGGCGCGGGTCCGGGAATTCGAGAATGTTCAAGATGGCCATAAGGTCAGGCAGTCACTGTGCGTTCGGTTGAAAACTGAGCACACATAATAAAGGGAATCGGGGGATTCGGCACCTGGCAAAGCTCGGCTAGGGTGTGAAAGGACGGCTAGAGCGCCATTTCATGGACAGCTTGTCAAAGTATTATTCACAAAGTTATCCACAGGTTGTGCGCCTGGGATGACCCCTCGTCGATCAAGGATGATCCGCCATGCGCGACCTGTTCCAAGCCCCTTGCTCCCCTGCCGAACTGGAGGCGCGTTTGCGCTTGCATCGGCTTCCCGACATCGGCCCCCGCCGCTTCCTGACCTTGATCGAAGCCTTCGGCAACGCCTGCTCAGCCTTGAGCGCACCGGCCAGTGCCTGGCGCGCGCTGGGGCTGCCCGCCACGTGTGCCGAGGCCCGGCGCAGCCCTGAGGTGCGCGATGGCGCAAGCGCTGCAATCGCCTGGCTAGAGCGGTCGGGCCAGCATTTGCTGATGTGGGACGCACCTGGCTACCCCGCCTTGCTTGGCGAAACGGACGATGCCCCGCCGCTGCTTTTCGTGGCGGGAAACCCTGCCTTGCTGGAGCGTCCTCAGCTCGCCGTGGTGGGCAGTCGACGTGCTTCACCGCCGGCGCTGGACACGGCCAGGGCCTTCTCCCGTTGCCTTGCCCAGGCCGGTTTCACCATCACCAGCGGGCTCGCGCTGGGGATCGACGGTGCCGCTCATCGGGCGGCGTTGGAGGCTGGCGGGCACACCATTGGCGTGCTCGGGACGGGCTTGCAGAAACTTTATCCACAGCGCCACCGCGAATTGGCGAAGGCCATGATCGAAGGTGGCAGCGCGCTGGTATCCGAATTCCCCTTGGACGCCGCGCCCCAGCCTGCGAACTTCCCCCGGCGCAACCGGATCATCAGTGGTATGTCGTTGGGCGTGCTGGTGGTGGAGGCCAGTCTGGCCAGCGGTTCGTTGATCACTGCTCGACTGGCGGCCGAGCAAGGCCGCGAGGTGTATGCGGTGCCGGGGTCGATCCACCACCCTGGCGCCAAGGGTTGCCACCAACTGATCCGCGACGGCGCTTTGCTCGTCGAAAGCGTCGAGCAGATTCTTGAAAGCCTGCGCGGCTGGCAGAACCTGCCACCGGCGCCTGTGGAAAAACCGGCCCATCCCCTGCTCGCCTTGCTCCATGCCGCACCGCAGACCAGCGAGGGCCTGGCCAGCAGCAGCGGCCAGCCATTGGCCCAGGTGCTGGCCAGCCTCACGGAACTGGAACTCGAAGGACGGGTCAGCAACGAAGCCGGGCGTTGGTTTGCCAGGTGCAGCTAAGTACACTGCGCATCAGGCGTTAATGCGGAGAGACGAAATGGTGAGCAGTTGGCGTGTGCAACAAGCCGCGCGTGAAATTCGGGCGGGTGCGGTCATTGCCTACCCGACGGAAGCGGTCTGGGGCCTGGGCTGCGACCCTTGGAACGAGGACGCGGTGTATCGCCTGCTGGCGCTCAAGTCGCGGCCTGTGGATAAAGGATTGATCCTGATTGCCGACAATATCCGCCAGTTCGACTTCCTGTTCGAGGACTTCCCCGAAGACTGGATCGACCGCATGGGCAGCACCTGGCCTGGGCCGAACACCTGGTTGGTGCCGCACCAGGACCTGTTGCCGGAGTGGGTGACGGGCCAGCACGACACCGTGGCCTTGCGCGTCAGTGATCACCCCTTGGTTCGCGAGCTGTGTGCGTTGGTCGGGCCGCTGATCTCCACGTCCGCCAACCCCGGCGGGCGCCCAGCGGCCAAGAGCCGGTTGCGGGTGGAGCAATATTTCCATGGCGAGCTGGACCTGGTGCTCGGCGGGGCTTTGGGCGGGCGGAAGAACCCGAGCGTGATTCGTAACCTGGTTACCGGCGAAGTGGTTCGGCCGGGGTAACGAGGTGAGTCTGGCGAGGGCTTTGCCCTCGTTTCGCGGCACAAGGCCGCTCCTACAGGGGCGCGCACATGACCTGTAGGAACGGCCTTGTACCGCGAAGGGCCGCGCAGCGGCCCGGGGTTCAGGGCAGTAGAACCGTAGAGCCCACTGTATGCCGCGCCGTCAGCTCGGTCTGGGCCTTGGCCGCTTCGCCCAGCGGATACCGCTGCTGGATATCCACAACCACCTTGCCGCTGGCAATCATCCCGAACAGATCGTCGGCCATGGCCTGGGTGTTCTCGGCATTGTTGGCATACGTCCCCAGCGTAGGCCGGGTGACGTACAACGAACCCTTCTGCGAAAGGATGCCCAGGTTCACCCCGGTCACCGCACCCGAGGCATTGCCGAAGCTCACCATCAACCCACGCGGGCGCAGGCAGTCCAGAGAGGTCAGCCAGGTGTTGGCACCCACGCCGTCATACACCACCGCGCACTTCTGGCCGTCGGTCAGCTCCAGCACCCGCTTGGCCACGTCTTCGTGGCTGTAGTCGATGGTCGCCCAGGCGCCCAGTGCCTTGGCTCGCTCGGCCTTTTCGGCCGAGCTCACGGTACCGATCAGCCTGGCGCCGAGGGCCTTGGCCCATTGGCAGGCCAGCGACCCTACGCCACCGGCGGCCGCGTGGAACAAGATGAAATCACCGGGCTGCACGGCGTAGGTCTGCTTGAGCAGGTACTGAGTGGTCAGGCCCTTGAGCATCACCGCAGCGGCCTGTTCGAAGCTGAGCGCCTCTGGCAGCTTGACCAAGTTGGCCTCGGGCAGGGTGTGCACGTCGCTGTAGGCGCCCAGCGGGCCGCCGGCATAGGCGACGCGGTCGCCGACCTTGAGCCGGCCGACGCCTTCACCGACCGCCTCGACCACGCCGGCGCCTTCGGTACCCAGGCCAGAAGGTAGCGAGGGTGGCGGATACAGCCCGCTGCGATAGTAGGTGTCGATGAAGTTCAGGCCGATCGCGTGGTTGCGCACGCGTACCTGCCCTGGGCCGGGTGGGGCTGGGTCGAACTCGACCAGTTGCAGGACTTCCGGGCCGCCGTGCTGGCTGAACTGGATACGCTTGGCCATCTCGCACTCCGTTATCATCGGGATCGGAAAAGGCCTTCTATCGGACGCCTTTGCTTGATCGCCGTCAACTGCGGCGTGGCGGCTGCCGGTGGTATGCTAGCCGGCGAATTTTCCTCCGCTCCTTCCAGGTGACCCGATGACCAGCCGCACCGAGGCCGTGAAAGCCTACCTGCTCGACCTGCAAGACCGCATCTGCTCCGCCCTCCAGACCGAAGACGGCGGCGCCCGCTTCGTCGAGGACGCCTGGGTGCGCGAAGCCGGTGGCGGTGGCCGCACGCGGGTGATCGGCGAGGGCAAGGTGATCGAGAAAGGCGGCGTCAACTTCTCCCACGTGTTCGGCGCCGGCCTGCCGCCGTCGGCCAGTGCCCACCGCCCGGAGCTGGCGGGCCGCGGGTTCGAAGCCCTGGGCGTGTCGCTGGTGATCCACCCGCATAACCCCCACGTGCCGACCTCCCACGCCAATGTGCGCTTCTTCATCGCCGAGAAGGAAGGCGAGGAACCGGTGTGGTGGTTCGGCGGTGGCTTCGACCTGACCCCGTACTACGGCAATGAGGAAGACTGCATCCATTGGCACCGTATCGCCGAGCAGGCCTGTGCGCCGTTCGGTGCCGACGTCTACCCACGCTACAAGGCCTGGTGCGATCGCTATTTCCACCTCAAGCACCGTGGCGAACCCCGTGGCATTGGCGGGTTGTTCTTCGACGACCTGAACGAGTGGGACTTCGACACCTGCTTCGCCTTCGTCCGCGCCATCGGCGATGCCTACATCGACGCCTACCTGCCGATCGTCCAGCGCCGCAAGGACACGCCCTACACCGCCCAGCAGCGTGAATTCCAGGAGTTCCGCCGTGGGCGCTATGTGGAGTTCAACCTGGTCTACGACCGTGGCACCCTGTTCGGCCTGCAATCGGGTGGCCGCACCGAGTCGATCCTGATGTCGCTGCCACCGCAGGTGCGCTGGGGCTACGATTGGAAACCCGAGCCGGGCAGCGAGGAAGCGCGCCTGACCGAGTACTTCCTGCAAGACCGTGACTGGCTCGGCCAGTAAGCCCTGCCAACCCGAGGAGTCCCCAATGGACCAGTATGTCGTATTCGGCAACCCCATCGGCCACAGCAAGTCGCCGTTGATCCACCGCCTGTTCGCCGATCAGACCGGCCAGGCTCTGGAGTACAGCACACTGCTGGCGCCGCTGGATGATTTCAGCGACTGCGCCCGTGGGTTCTTCAAGCAGGGCAGCGGCGCCAACGTGACGGTGCCGTTCAAGGAAGAGGCCTATCGCCTGTGCGACAGCCTGACGCCACGGGCCCGGCGTGCCGGCGCGGTCAACACCCTGACCAAGCTCGCCGACGGCACCTTGCAAGGTGACAACACCGACGGCGCCGGCCTGGTGCGCGACCTGACGGTCAATGCCGGGGTCGAGCTGCTCGGCAAGCGTATTCTCATTCTTGGCGCCGGTGGCGCTGTACGAGGTGTTCTGGAGCCGATCCTGGCGCACAAGCCGCAATCGTTGGTGATCGCCAACCGTACTGTGGAGAAGGCCGAGCAGCTGGCGCGTGAGTTCGATGAACTGGGGCCGGTGGTCGCCAGTGGCTTCGCCTGGTTGCAGGAGCCGGTGGATGTGATCATCAATGCCACGTCGGCGAGCCTGGCCGGCGAGTTGCCGCCGATTGCCGAAAGCCTGGTCGAGGCCGGGCGCACCGTGTGCTACGACATGATGTACGGCAAGGAGCCGACACCGTTCTGCCAATGGGCGAGCAAGCTGGGCGCGGCCAAGGTGCTGGATGGCCTGGGCATGCTGGCTGAACAGGCGGCCGAGGCGTTCTTCATCTGGCGTGGTGTGCGGCCGGAGACCGGACCGGTATTGGATGAGTTGCGCCGGCAGCTGGCGCGCGGCTAACTTTGCGGGGGCTGCCCTGCAGCCTTCGATGAAGTTTCGGGTATAAAAATGCTGAGTGGAATACAATTGTCTTCAAAGTTTTTCTATAATCTCTTGGTTGCCTAATATTTGTGCGAGTAGTTCATGGCTTTGCATCATGATTGACTAGGGCCTCATCTAACTGAGGAGACCTCTGATATGAATGCAACTCTCACCCATGAAGTAACCGTCGACTTCGAAAACACCCCAACTACCCATATTTCGGCTGGTGAAGAACTGGATCTGGATTACTTCACCGTTCGTCATATTTCCAGTATAAAGGGTGCAAAGATCGGCGTTGAACGGGCTAATGTGCAAGTACCTGGGATGGCCGAAGGGCAGGCGCTGATCCTGGCCAAGAGCCAAAGTGCGGATCTGCAAGAAACACATATTGAACTGAATGGCACCGTTTCTTCCATCCGCTTCGCACTGACTGAACTTCATTTCGAGGCCACGATTGGTTTCTACAATGGCGATGTTTGCCTGGAAACCCGAACGCTGGGCACCGGAACTGGCCGCCGTCGCTGGATCGACTTCAAAGCGCCAGTGGGCCAGCGTCTGACGCGTATGGCAATTACGGTCAAGGATCATACCTATATCGACTTCGTCACACTGGGTATCCAGGATGTCAATGCCTGAGCTTTACGAACATTCCTGATTTGCGCTGATTGACGTTATGTCGGGGCCGCTTTGCGGCCCAATCGCGGGACAAGCCCGCTCCCACAAGGATAGCGATGGCCCTTGTGGGAGCGGGCTTGTCCTGTGATTGGTTCACTCTTCAAACCGGATCGGGCACAAGGCTGCGCCTTCCAGTTTTTGCAATTCCTCGATCACCTGCGGCCGGGCCCGATGCAAGGTCAAACTTCCGCCATTGCGCTTCAATCGCCGGGCCTCGCGGTGCAGCATGTCCACCCCGGAATAGTCGATGAAGTTGATCTGCCGCGCATCGACCACCACGTTCGGCCCCTGGCAGCGTTGCAAGCGCACTTGCAGGTAGTGCGCGGCGCCGAAGAAGATCGAGCCGCCGACCTTCAGTACATCTGTCTCCCCTTCCCGGCTCTGCTGCACCCGTGGTCGAGACGTGCGCTTGAGGTAGAAGAACAGTGATGCCAGCACCCCGGCATAGATCGCCGTCTGCAATTCCAGCAACAGCGTGGCGGCGGCGGTCAGGGCCATGACCAGGAACTCCGAGCGGCTGACCCGGAACAGCGAGCGGATGGCGCGGTGATCCACCAGCCCCCAGCAGATCAGCAAGATGCTGCCGGCCATGGCCGGGATCGGCAGGTGCGCGATCAACCCGGCACCCGCCACGGCGAACAAGGCCACCCACAACGCTGAAAACACACCCGCCAATGGCGAGCGGGCGCCGGCATCGTAGCTCAGGCCCGAGCGGGTGAAAGAACCTGCGGACAGGGAGCCGGAGAAGAGCGCACCGACTATGTTAGACAGGCCCTGGGCGCGGATTTCCTGGTCGGCATCGATCAATTGTTCGGAACGTGCCGACAGCGAGCGCGCGATCGACAAGCTGGTGACCAGGCCGAGCATGCCCACTGCCACGGCACTGGGCAGTAGGCGCAGGATCAGCTCCAGGTCCAGCAGCGGCAAGGGGCTCAGCGGCGGGAGTTGACCAGTGAACGCTGGCACCCGTTGCACATGACCGAACGCACCCGGCAGCAGCCAGGCGACCAGGCTGACCAGCACCAGGCTTATCAGCAGGCTCGGCCAGCGTGGCCGCCAGAGCTTGAGCGCCACGCCAACCAGCAAGGTGGCCAGCCCCAGCGCCAGTGACGGCAGGTCGACTTCGCCGGCGTGGCCGAGCAGGCCTTCCAGAGTGCGTAGGGCCGTTGCCTGGCTGGGCAGGTCCATGCCCAGCAGGTTGGGCAACTGGCCCAGGGCGATCACCACGGCGGCGCCGAGGGTGAAGCCGAGCACCACGGAATGGGAAACGAAATTGACCAGTGCGCCGAAGCGCAGCATCCCCAGCAGCCACTGGAACACCCCGGCGAGTAAGGTCAGCAACAACACCAAGGTGATGTAGTCATTGCTACCAGCCACCGCCAGTGAGCTGACGCTGGTGTAGAGAACGATGGAAATGGCAGCGGTAGGGCCGCAGATCAGGTGCCAGGACGAGCCCCACAGGCATGCGACCAGCACCGGCACGATGGCGGCGTACAGGCCGTACTCGGCAGGCAGGCCGGCAATCAGGGCGTAGGCGATGGACTGCGGCAGGGCAAGGATGGCGCCGCTCAGGCCTACCAGCAGGTCTTGGCGAACACTGCGGCCCGTTTGGCGGGGGAGCCAGGAGAGGAAGGGCAGCAGGAGGGTCAGGCGGGGCATGGGGAATACAATTCCTGAAGATTTTCACCAGCCCCTGTGTAGACAAGTTTACCCGCGAGGCGATTGCCGCGGTGTATGGCACCGGCTTTGCCGATGTTCGCGGGTAAACCCGCTCCCACAGGGGGTCATATGTATTACAAAGAATCAGAGTTTAGCTTTTATAGTCTCCAGGGCATTACCACCCGCCTTGGTGGTCACCCCAGCCAACCATCCTTCCAGTACATCTGGGTGCGCCTTCACCCATGCCTTGGCCGCCTCGTCGAAGCTGATTTTCTTGTCCACCACCTCGGCCATGATGCTATTTTCCATGTCCAGGCTGAAGCTCAGGTTGCCCAGCAGCTTGGCGGCATTCGGGCAGGCCTGTGGATAACCATTGCGCACCAGCGTGTACACGTCGCCCTTGCTGCCGAACCATTTCTCCCCGCCGGTCAGGTAATGCATCTTCAGCTTCACGTTCATCGGGTGCGGGGTCCAGCCGAGGAAGGTGATGAACTGCTGTTTCTGCGTGGCCCGCTGCACCTGGGTGAGCATGGCCTGCTCGCTGGACTCCACCAGCTTCCAGTCACCCAGGCCGAATTCGTTCTTGTCGATGATGTCCTTGAGCGACAGGTTGGCTGGGGCACCGGAGCCGATGCCATAGAGCTTCTGGTCGAACTGGTCGGCATGTTTTTGCAGGTCGGCGAAATCCTTCACCCCGGCATTCCAGACGTAGTCAGGCACCGCCAAGGTGAACTCGGTGCCTTGCAGGTTGCGAGACAGCCGTTGCACATCGCCACTGGCGATGAACTTGTCATGGAAGCCTTGCTGGGCGGGCATCCAATTGCCGAGGAAGGCATCCACCCGGCCGTCCTTCAGGCCGCCGTAGATGATCGGCACGGCCAGGTTGTCGATCTTCACCCGGTAGCCGAGGCTTTCCAGGAGCAGGCGGGCGATGGCGTTGGTGGAGGCGATGTCGCTCCAGCCAGGGTCGGCCATCTTCACGGTGGTGCATTGGGCATCGCTGTCGGCGTGGGCCGTGGCTGCGGCCAGGCCAAGGGCCAGGGCGATCACGGTTGTGGAGAACTTCTTCATGGCGGCCTCTCTACTCAATCCAGGGGTGCGGGCTGTGGATAACGTGCCTTGCGCTCGAGGTCGTCGAGATCGATGTGGTTGCGCATGTACTGTTGGCTGGCATCGACCAGGGGTTGATGGTCCCAGCTTTTCAGTTTGCCGATGGCCAGTGCCTCTGCCACCAGGCGGCGGCGCCGCTGGCTGGCCAGCACTCGCTCGCGCAGGGCGGGAATGTCCCAGCGTTGGCGGGCTTCATCGACAAATGCCTGCAGCAGCGCCTGGTGGTCAGGGCTGCTGGTGAGGTTCTCCCGCTCGTGCGGGTCGCGGCTCAGGTCATAGAGTAAACAGGGGTCGTCTTCGCTGTACACAAACTTGTACATGCCACGGCGGACCATCATCAGCGGGCCGACCGTGCCTTCGGCCATGTATTCGCCGATCACTTCGTCGTGCCCGCCCTGCCCTTGCAGGTGACCGAGCAGCGAACGGCCATCGAGGTGCAGGTGTTTTTCCACTTCGCCGCCGGCCAGCTCCACCAGGGTGGGCAGCAGGTCGCAGGTGGACACGGCCGCGCTCACCCGTGCCGGAGCGAAGCGCTTGGGCGCATGGACCAGCAGCGGCACCCGCGCCGACATCTCGAACCAGTGCATCTTGTACCAGAGCCCGCGCTCGCCAAGCATGTCGCCATGGTCGCCGGAGAAGACGATCAGGGTGTCGTCGGCCAGGTCGCACTCCTCGAGGGTCTGCAGCAGCTTGCCAATGTTGTCGTCGATATAGCTGCAGGCGCCGAAGTAGGCGCGGCGGGCATCGCGCACTTTGTGCACGGGCAGTGGCTTGTCCCACAGGTCGTAGACCTTGAGCAGGCGTTGCGAGTGAGGGTCCTGTTCATTCTGGGCCAGGACGTCGCCCGGCAGAGGAATATCCACGCCCTCGTAGAGATCCCAGTACGGCTTGGGAATGGTGTAGGGGTCATGGGGGTGGGACATGGACACGGTCAGGCAGAACGGCCGTCCATCGCCTTCACGCACATGGTCGTACAGGTACTGGCGGGCCTTGAACACCACCTCCTCGTCGAAGTCCAGCTGGTTGGTGCGTACGCACGGGCCGGCCTGCAGCACCGAGGACATGTTGTGGTACCAGCTTGGGCGTACGTCCGGCTCATCCCAGTTCACCGCCCAGCCATAGTCGGCTGGGTAGATATCGCTGGTCAGGCGTTCTTCGTAGCCATGCAGTTGGTCCGGGCCGCAGAAGTGCATCTTGCCCGACAGCGCAGTGCGATAGCCCAGGCGGCGCAGGTAATGGGCGTAGGTCGGCACGTCGGCCGGGAAGTCCGCCGCGTTGTCGTAGGCACCGATGCGGCTGGGCAACTGGCCGCTGACCAAGGTGAAGCGCGACGGCGCGCACAGCGGGCTGTTGCAATAGGCAGCATCGAACACCACGGCCTGCTCGGCCAGGCGGCTCAGGTTCGGCATCCTGATCGGTGACGGGTTGTAGATCGGCAGCAAGGGCGCGGCCATCTGGTCGGCCATGATGAACAGGATGTTGGGTCGCTTCATGGTTGCCTTCCATCGTTGAAGGTTATGGGAACCGCTTGCGAATCAGGATGCGACTGTGGATAACATGGGTAAAGCCCATGGCGGGCAATGATTCGGATTAGCCACGCTTATGTTTGAACACCTTGCCGACCTGTCCCTGGACACGCTGCGCGTCTTCGAGGCCGCCGCGCGCCAGCGCAGCTTCACCGCGGCTGCGCTGGAGCTGGGCACCACCCAGCCGGCGGTGAGCCAGCAGGTCAAGCGCCTGGAGGCGCAACTGGGTACCCGGTTGTTCGACCGGATCTACCGGGGCATCGAGTTGACCGAGGTGGGCCAGCTGCTGTTCGAGCAGGTCCATCAAGGCTTGCAAGCCATGGACGAGGGTATCGGGCAGGCCAGCGGGCGTGCCCAGCGCGAGGTGCTGCAGGTGGCCACCGACTTTGCCTTCGCCGCCTTCTGGCTGATGCCGCGCTTGCCTCGGTTTCACCAGGCCTACCCGCAAGTGGACGTGAGCTTGGTGACGGGCGAGCGCAGCCAGGCCATGTTGCGGCCGGATATCGACGTGGCGGTGCTGTTTGGCGATGGGCGTTTCCATCAGGGCGAGAGCAGATGGCTGTTCGACGAGGAGGTTTTTCCGGTCTGCAGCCCCAAGCTGATTCATGGCAAACCCACGTCAGCCGCGGCTTTGCAACGATTACCCCTGCTCCATCTGCGTGGCGAGCAGGCCAGCCGCTGGTTCGATTGGGCGGGGGTGTTCCGTGGCCTGGGCGTGACCAGCCCGCCACCGCCTGGGCAGTTGCGGTTCGACAACTACACCTTGCTGATCCAGGCGGCGATCGCTGGGCAAGGGGTGGCGATCGGCTGGCGGCACCTGGTGGATGGATTGGTGGACCAAGGGTTGTTGTGCCGGCCGTTGGAGGGCAGCTTGCGCTCAGAGCGTGGGTATTACGTGGTATTGCCGCCGCGCAAGCGGCGCGGGGCGTTGATCCAGCGGTTCGTGGATTGGCTGGAGGCTGAGCGGGGCGCATGACTGGGGCTGCTTTGCAGCCCATCGCGGGACAAGCCCGCTCCCACAGGGGGACGCTGCGCTAGCCGCTTGTTCTTTGCGCGACAGCGCAGCCCGCAAGAGCGCTGCGCGGGCCGCGATGGGGCGCGTAGGGGCCCGGAAAAGCTAGGGTACGAAGTTAAGGTGTTCACCCTGATGCAGGTTCAGCTCCAACGCATCCACCATCCCCGCCGCAACCCGTGCCAATCGTTGCAAAGGCCCGGCCAGCCCGGGCTCCAGGGTTCCGTCGAGGTTGCGAAAATGCTCGATTCCCAGCCCCGGCACTTCATCTGGCGCATTCACCAGCGTCCAGCGCAGCGCACTGCGTTGCAGCAGGTCGACGATCTGGTCCATGCATTCGCGCTCTTCGTCGCTGTGCCGGGCCGGCTCATCCAATACGTTGAAATCGCCCACCAGCATCAGCCGGCGTATAGTCGTGCGCTGCAGGCCGGCCACCAGGGCTTCGGCCATTTTCCGTTGCGCCGGCAAGTCGCCAGGGGCCAACGCCGACAGCAAGGCGATCACCGCCGAACCACCGGCGGTGCTCTGTTCGGCCTGGTAGGTGTTGCCCAGCCCACCTATCTTGAAATGCAGGCCCGGGCGTGGAGCGTGGCGGTTGAGGTCGTCGACCACGGCCGTGACTTCGTGCTGGCGCGACAGCAGCTCGACGGCCAAGGCACTGCCCAGGCTGCCTTCGATCCCGAACAGGACCAGTTTGAACACTGGGGTTTCGGCATTTTTCACCGGATCACTCCCTTTGCTGGCAAGTGATCGTTTGACCTTTTCCAGGAGTAATCGTGCAAAGGATCAAGGGTTACCACGCCCATGTGTACTACGACGCCTCGACCATGGCGCAGGCCCGGCAGCTGTGCGAGGAAGCGGTACGGTTGTTTCCCGTGACCATGGGGCGCATGCATCAGAAGCCGGTCGGGCCGCACCCGGACTGGAGCTGTCAGTTGGCCTTCGGGCCGGAGGTGGTGGGGGTGCTGTTGCCGTGGCTGGCGTTGTACCGCAAGGGGTTGGTGGTATTCCTGCATCCGCTGACAGGGGATGAGCTGGCGGATCACCGGGACCATGCGATCTGGATGGGGGCCGTGCGGCCTTTGGACCTGTCGATCTTTGGGGGATAGTGGGGCCGCTTTGCGGCCCTTTCGCGGCGCAAGGGCGCTCCTACAGGGAGCGGTGATCGCCTGTAGGAGCGGCCTTGTGCCGCGATCGAGGGTGTAGCCCTCGCAATCAGCTGCGCGCCGAACGTACACCTTCGGCCAGTGCCGAGCACAGGCTCAGCACATCGCTCACGGCCTGCTCGGCATCCTTGGCCTGGGCGATCTTGTCGACCAGCGCCGAGCCCACCACCACGCCATCGGAAAGCTTGGCGATAGCGGCTGCCTGCTCCGGCGTGCGAATGCCGAAGCCCACACTGATCGGCAGGTCGGTGTGGCGGCGCAGGCGGGCGATGGCCTGTTGCACGTGCTCGGTGGTGGCGGAACCTGCGCCGGTCACACCGGCCACCGAGACGTAGTAGACGAAGCCGGAGCTGCGCTCGAGTACGCGCGGCAGGCGGGCGTCGTCGGTAGTCGGGGTGGTCAGGCGGATGAAATCGATGCCGGCAGCCTGCGCCGGGGTGGCCAGCTCGCCATCATGCTCCGGTGGCAGGTCGACGATGATCAGGCCATCGACGCCCGCTGCCTTGGCCTGTGCCACAAACTGCTCCACGCCGAAGCGGTGGATCGGGTTGTAGTAGCCCATCAGCACGATCGGCGTGGTCTGGTTATCCACACGGAATTCGCGAACCATCTGCAGGGTTTTCGCCAGAGTCTGGCCAGCATCCAGGGCGCGCAGGGTCGCCAGCTGGATGGCCACGCCGTCTGCCATCGGGTCGGTGAACGGCATGCCCAGCTCGATGACATCGGCACCGGCTGCCGGCAGGCCCTTGAGAATCTGCAGCGAGGCGTCATAGCCCGGGTCGCCCGCGGTGATGAAGGTGACCAGTGCCGAGCGGCCTTCGGCCTTCAGCTCGGCGAAGCGTTGTTCAAGACGGCTCATGCCTGTTTCTCCTGGGCGGCCATATGGTTCATCACGGTTTGCATGTCCTTGTCGCCACGGCCGGACAGGCACACGACCATCAAGTGGTCCTTGGGCAGGTTCGGCGCGCGCTTGATCGCCTCGGCCAGGGCATGGGAGCTCTCCAAGGCCGGGATGATGCCTTCCAGGCGGCAGCTGGTGTGGAAGGCTTCGAGGGCTTCATCGTCGGTGATGCTGACGTATTCGACGCGCTTCACCTCGTGCAGGTAGGCGTGCTCCGGCCCGATGCCCGGGTAGTCCAGGCCCGCGGAGATCGAGTGGGCGTCGGTGATCTGGCCGTCCTCGTCTTGCAGCAGATAGGTGCGGTTGCCGTGCAGTACGCCCGGTACGCCACCGTTGAGGCTGGCCGCGTGCTTGTCGGTATGCACGCCGTGGCCACCGGCCTCGACGCCGATGATCTTGACGCTCTGGTCATCGAGGAAGTCGTGGAACAGGCCCATGGCATTGGAGCCACCGCCGACGCAGGCGATCAGGCTATCGGGCAGGCGGCCTTCCTTTTCCTGCAGCTGGGCGCGGGTTTCCTTGCCGATGATCGACTGGAAGTCGCGGACCATCGCTGGATACGGGTGCGGGCCGGCCACGGTGCCAATCAGGTAGAAGGTGTCTTCGACATTGGTGACCCAGTCGCGCAGGGCCTCGTTCATGGCGTCCTTGAGGGTGCCGGTGCCGGCGGTGACCGGGACGATCTCGGCGCCCAGCAGCTTCATGCGGAACACGTTGGCCTGCTGGCGCTCGATGTCGGTGGCGCCCATGTAGATCACGCAAGGCAAGCCGAAGCGCGCCGCGACGGTGGCGGTGGCCACGCCGTGCATGCCGGCGCCGGTCTCGGCGATCAGGCGCTTCTTGCCCATGCGCTTGGCCAGCAGGACCTGGCCGATGCAGTTGTTCACCTTGTGCGCGCCGGTGTGGTTGAGCTCTTCACGCTTGAAGAAGATCTTGGCGCCGCCGCAGTGTTCGGTCAGTCGCTCGGCGAAGTACAGTGGGTTGGGGCGGCCGATGTAATCGCGCTGGAAGTAGGCCAGCTCTTCGAGGAACTTCGGGTCGGCCTTGGCCGCCTCGTATTCACGGGCCAGGTCCAGGACCAGCGGCATCAGGGTTTCGGCCACGTAGCGGCCGCCGAACGAGCCGAACAGGCCGTTGGCATCGGGACCGGCGCGGTATTGGGTCTGGGTCATGGGGCGCTCCATAGGCATATTCGATAGAGGGACCGTGCCGCCTGCTTCGCGGGGCAAGCCCGCTCCCACCAAAGCACCTATGGGAGCGGGCTTGCCCCGCGATAGGCTTACGCCGATCGATGGGCCTACTCTAACCAGCGCGCGTCCGGCTGAAAACCGATAAGATTGCGACAACCTGTCAGAAAATCTCACAAGTCATATGGCCCACGACCTCCCTCCCCTCAACGCTTTGCGCGCCTTCGAGGCTACCGCCCGGCTCAACAGCGTCAGCCAGGCGGCCGAACAGTTGCACGTTACCCATGGGGCCGTCAGCCGGCAGTTGAAGGTGCTCGAGGAGCACCTTGGCGTGGCCTTGTTCATCAAGGATGGACGCGGCATCAAACTCACAGATGCCGGCGTACGCCTGCGCGAGGCCAGCACCGATGCGTTCGACCGCCTGCGCAGCGTCTGCGCCGAGCTCAGCCGCGACGTCAGCGAGGCACCGTTCGTCCTGGGCTGCTCTGGCAGCCTGCTGGCGCGCTGGTTCATCCCTCGGCTAGGGCGATTGAAGGCGGATTTGCCGGCGCTGCGCTTGCACCTGTCGGCTGGCGAAGGCGACCTGGACCCGCGTCGTCCGGGGCTGGATGCATTGCTGGTGTACGCCGAGCCGCCGTGGCCTGCGGACATGCAGGTGCATGTGCTGGTCGAGGAGCGCATCGGCCCGGTGTTGAGCCCGCACTTTCCTGGGTTCGAGCGGCTGCGTGAGGCGCCGGCCAAGGCCCTGCTCGACGAGGCCTTGCTGCATACCACCTCGCGCCCGCAAGCCTGGCCCACGTGGGCCGCGCAGCAGGGGCTGGAGCCGTCGGCGTTGACCTTCGGCCAGGCGTTCGAACATCTGTATTACTTGCTGGAGGCGGCGGTGGCTGGCCTGGGCGTGGCCATCGCACCGCAGCCGCTGGTGGCGGACGACCTGCGCGCCGGGCGCCTGAGCGCGCCCTGGGGCTTCTCACCGACCCGCGCGGCGTTGGCCTTATGGGTGCCCCGGCGCGCCGCGGACGGGCGCGCCGAGCAGTTGGCGCAGTGGCTGCGCAACGAACTGGAACTGCAAACGGCTTAGTTGCGTTTGCACATCAACCAGGCGGCCAGCAGGCCGAGGGCGCCGATGGCCACGCCGGCGGTGGTCCAGGGGTGTTCCTGGGCATAGTCGCGGGTGGCGATGCCGGTCTGGCGGGTGCGGGTCTTCACTTCCTCGTAGGCATCGCCGAGCAGCGTGCGCGAATGCTTGAGCGCATTCTCGGCGTTGCTGCGGATCGCCTTCATGGATTTCTGCGACTCTTCCGAGGCATCGTGCTTGAGGTGTTCGAGGGTTTTGAGCAGGCTTTCGATCTCCGCTTCCATGCTTTCCAGCGACGCTTTACGCAGCGAGTTGTAGGCCATGATGACTCTCCTTCGCGGTGGTTGGGCTGTAAGGGGTGCGACTGTGCAGCGAAGCGAAAGTGCGATCGAACTTTGCCCCCGGGCGATGGTTCGCAGGTAAACCGGGCCTGCACTGCTAGGCTCAATCTCACACGCCAACCAAGGAGAGCGCTCATGTCCGATCACCACACCTACAAGAAGATCGAGCTGGTCGGGTCCTCGCCCACCAGCATCGAGGACGCGATCAACAATGCCCTGGCCGAAGCCGGCAAGAGCATCAAGCACCTGGAATGGTTCGAGGTGGTCGATACCCGTGGGCATATCCGCGACAACAAGGCAGCGCACTTCCAGGTCACGCTGAAGGTCGGTTTCCGTATCGCCAACAGTTGAAACAAGGTCGGGCTGGCCTGGCCCGGCGAGATGGAGTAAAGGTTTGTGGGTGCCAGTCCTGGATTGGCGCCCTGTACTTTTTTGATCTGAACAAGGAAAGCGATCGATGAAGAAACTGCTGTGGGCGATGGGCCTGATGGCGCTGGCGGGCAGCGCGCTGGCGGCGGGCAAGCCGTGCGAAGAGCTCAAGGCCGAGATCGATGCCAAGCTCCAGGCCAAAGGCGTTACCGGCTATGTGCTGGAAATCGTCGACAAGGGGGCCGGAGGCGGCAAGGTGATCGGCAGCTGCGAGGGCGGGACCAAGGAGATCGTCTACCGCCGCGAGTAATCGCGGGTGCCCACCACCCGTTCGCGGGCAAGCCGCAACGCCGTTCCCACAGGTCGACCTTGCGCCTTTCTGTAGGAGCGGCCTTGCGCCGCGAAACGAGGGCGCAGCCCTCGCCTGGCCTCACTCGGCCTTCAAGGCCTGCGCCAACAGCTCATACGACCGCACCCGGTCCGCATGCTCGTACAAGTCGCAGGTAAAGATCAGTTCATCGGCCCCGGTCTGCTCCAGCAGCACTTCGACCTTGGCCCGCACCTTCTGCGGGCTGCCGATCATCGCCAAGCCCAGGAAGCTGCCCACCGCATCGCGTTCGTGGGGTAGCCACAGGCCGTCCATGCTTGGCACCGGGGGGCGCTGCATCAGGCTCTGGCCACGAATCAGCGCCAGGATGCGCTGGTAGACGGACGTCGCCAGGTATTCGGCCTTTTCGTCGGTTTCGGCCACGACCATGGGCACGCCGAGCATCACGTAGGGCTTGTCCAGTACCGTGGAAGGCTTGAAGTGATCGCGGTAGATGCGGATCGCTTCATGCATGTAGCGCGGGGCGAAATGCGAGGCGAAGGCATAGGGCAACCCGCGCATGCCCGCCAATTGGGCGCTGAACAGGCTGGAGCCGAGCAGCCAGAGCGGCACATCGGTGTCGTGGCCCGGCACGGCGATGACCTTCTGGTCCGGCGTGCGCGGCCCTAAGTAGCGGGACAGCTCTTCGACGTCGTCCGGGAAGTCGTCGGCACTGCCGGAGCGCTCGCGACGCAAGGCGCGGGCCGTCATCTGGTCAGAGCCCGGTGCACGGCCCAGGCCCAGGTCGATGCGCCCGGGGTAAAGGCTCGCCAGTGTGCCGAACTGCTCGGCGATCACCAGGGGCGCATGGTTGGGCAACATCACGCCGCCGGAGCCGATGCGGATGCGCGAGGTGCCACCTGCCAGGTAACCGATCAGCACGGCCGTGGCCGAGCTGGCGATGCCGTCCATGTTGTGGTGTTCGGCCACCCAGAAACGGTTGTAGCCGAACCGCTCGGCGTGTTGGGCCAGGTCCAGGGAGTTGCGCAGGGCCTGGGCAGGGCCGCCATCGGCGCGTACCGGTACCAGGTCGAGGGTGGATATCTTCAGGTCACGCAGGTGCGTCATGGGTGCCTCCGCAGAAAGGTTGGCCCGGGGGCCTTGGGTTCTCTGTATGGGCACTTTCCGGGGTTTCAATGCTAGGCGTCAGATTCAGCTGAACTTGCTGTAAGCCTGAACCTCAGAACCCATAGGTACCCACCCTGAGACAGGAGGCAACATGAAAAAGACAGCATCGGCGATCTGGCAAGGCGGGTTGAAGGATGGCAAGGGATCGATCTCCACGGAAAGCGGTGCCCTCAAGCAGAACCCGTACGGCTTCAACACCCGTTTCGAAGGCTCGCCAGGCACCAACCCGGAAGAGCTGATCGGCGCGGCCCATGCCGGCTGTTTTTCCATGGCGCTGTCGATGATGCTTGGCGAGGCGGGCCTGACCCCCGAGCGCATCGACACCATTGCCGAAGTCAGCCTGGACAAGCAGCCGGACGGCTTCGCCATCACGGCCGTGCACCTGACCCTCAAGGCCAAGGTGCCTGGGGCGAGCGATACGCAGTTCCAGGAAATCGCCAACAAGGCCAAGGCCGGTTGCCCGGTCTCCAAGGTGCTGAACGCGACGATCACCCTGGACGCCACCCTGCTCGGCTAGGGCAGGCGGCGCAACGGGGGCGGTTTCCTGTAGTCTAATCAGCGTTGGCAGCCCGACTGCCTTTTCAGGAGCCGTCCCATGATTCGCGTTGCAACCGCCGTGCTGGTTTCCCTGCTGTCCACGGCTGTATCGGCTGCGCCCAAGCCCTGCGAGGAACTCAAGGCCGAGATCGAAGCGAAGATCCAGGCCGCGGGCGTGACGTCCTATACCCTGGAAATCGTGCCCAACAGCGAGGTCCGCGATCAGAACATGATCGTCGGCAGCTGTGATGGTGGTACCAAGAAGATCATCTATCAGAAGAACGACCGCTAGCCTCCAGGCATAAGGCTGTTGCGCAGTCCATCGCGGCACGAGGCCGCTCCTACAGGTACGGCGCAGCCTGTAGGCGCGGCATTGTGCCGCGAGGCTAGGGTTACGGAACGCAGAACACCTTGCTCGGTTCGTCCACTACCACCTTGCGACTGGCATCGAACAACAGCACCTGTGGCTGCATCACTGGCGCGCGTGCTTCCAGGCGGTAACGTTCGCCGGCCTTGAAGCCGTCGTAGCGCACGGTGAGGTAGCAGGTGCGTTCGGTGGGGTCGGTGCTGAAGCCGCCCGAATACACTTCATAGTCGAAGCGCACCACCAACTCGTGGCGGCCCGGCGTGACCTGGAAGTAGCGGCCATCCTCCAGCCGCTGGCCATCCAGGCGATCGGCCATGATGGTCCTGCCAGGCGTGATGGTGTAGAGGTCGACCCAGGCCTGCTTGGGATCGACGGGCGGCAAGGGGCTGGCGCAAGCCCCCAGTGCACTGAGGGCAATCAGCATCATGGGCTGGCGCATGGCGAAACTCCCGCTCGCGGTTTACAGGCTATAAGCATAGCGCCGACAGGCCCGTGCTGTCGTGAAACTGTGGTGTTTCAGGTGCGTTGGCAACCCGCTGGCATCCCCTGCCCCACCAGCTTCTGCTGCTGGTCGTAGAGCTTGACCCATGGGCGGAAACCGATGCTGCCGGCCTGCAACTGGTAGCGCTGGCCGGCACTGAAATCCTTGAACGTCAGGTTGAGCTGGCAGTCACGCCACAGCGGTTCGTCCACCGGGCCGATATTGCTCGGCGCCACGGCGAACTGGTAGCGCACGGTGAGCTCGTGGTTGCCGGGCTGGACTTCGAAATAGCGCTTGTCGGCCCAGTCGCGTTCGTCTACCTGCACGGCATGCAGCGAGGTGTTGTCGAAGGGCGCCAGATCGACCCAGGCCTGGTTGGGGTCCGGGTCGGGCAGCGTGGAGCAACCGGACAACAGCACGAGCGTGCCGACGGCAATCAGTGAACGCATGGCGAAACTCCCCCTAGGCGAGATAGTCTTGGACCGCACTGGCCGTGAGCGAGATAGACAGCCCTGATGTTTCGACTTTTTCTTTTACAGCGCTCAAGCCATGGGCCTCTCGACCGCGTTTTCAGGCGTTTGGTTCCCGTATTGGCGGTCTTCCTGCTGAGCGGTTGTTCCAGCGTCGGCTACTACGGGCAACTGGCCGAGGGGCAATGGCAGCTGTTGCGGGCGCGTCAGCCCGTTGCGCAGGTGCTGGGCGACCCTTCCACCAGCGCATCGTTGCGCCAGCGCCTGGCCCATGCCGAGCAGGCCCGGCAATTCGCCAGCGAGCGGTTGAAGCTGCCGGACAACCGCAGCTATCGGGTTTATGCCGACCTGGGGCGGCCGTACGTGGTGTGGAATGTCTTTGCCACCCCTGAACTCTCATTGCAGCCGGTCACCCATTGCTTTCCGATTGCCGGTTGCGTGGCCTACCGCGGCTATTACCAGCAAGGCGCTGCCCGTGGCGCAGCGGCGTTGATGCGCCAGGAAGGGATGGACGTGTATGTCGGGGGCGTGGAGGCCTATTCGACCCTGGGCTGGTTCGACGACCCGATCCTTTCCTCGATGGTTGCCTGGGGCGATGAACGCTTGGCCGCGGTGATTTTCCACGAGCTGGCGCACCAGCGTGTCTATGTGAAGGACGACACCGAGTTCAATGAGTCGTTCGCCACCTTCGTGGAACAGGAAGGATCGCGGCAATGGCGTGTGGCGCGCGGGCTTCCAGCGATTCGGGATGACGCGGCGCGCCAGCGCGAGCAGTTCGTTCGGCTGGTACTGGACAGCCGTTCGCGCCTGCAGGCGATTTATGTCGGGCCGTTGAACGAGGCTGGCAAGCGCGCCGCCAAGCAGGCGGAATTCGAGCGCTTGCGGCGCGCGTATCGGCAGTTGCGTGACGGGCCTTGGAAGGGTGATGGGCGTTACGATGCGTGGGTGTATGGGCCTATGAACAACGCCAAGCTGCTGCCGTTCGGGTTGTATGACCAATGGGTGCCTGGGTTTGCGGCGTTGTTCGAGGACGTGAATGGCGATTGGGGCGCGTTCTACGGGCGGGTCGAGGCGTTGGGACGGTTGCCGGCTTCGGCGCGCAAGGCTGAGTTGGCGAGGTTGGCCGGGCGGGGGTGAAGGGGACCGCTTTGCGGCCCAAATCGCGGGGCAAGCCCGCTCCCACAGAACAACGCATAACTATTTGATTTTGCAGGTCTTTGTGGGAGCGGGCTTGTCCCGCGATTGGGCCGGGCCCGATATCACCGTCGCCTGGCAAGGGCTTCGCCCTTGATCGCGGGACAAGTCGGACCGCCGCACCGCCGCTCCCACAGAGGGAGGTTGCGCTAGCCGCTTGTTCTTTGTGCGACAGCGCAGCCCCACGCAATCACCGGCTGGCGAATGCCTGATGCATCTGCGCCAGCGTCTGGAAATGGAACGCTGGCGCTTCGGCCGACAGCTCTTCGTGACTGCCAAAGCCATACCCCACCGCCACTGCCTGCAAACCGTTGCTGTGCGCGCCGATCAGGTCATGCTTGCGATCACCGATCATCAGGGTCTGCGCCGGGTCCAGGCCTTCCTCGTCCAGCAAATGGCGAATCAGCTCGACCTTGTTGGTACGGGTGCCATCCAGTTCGCTGCCATAGATCACCTTGAAGTGGTGATCGAAGGCGAAGTGCCGAGCGATCTCGCGCGCGAACTCCCAGGGTTTGGAGGTGGCGATGTACAGCGTACGGCCTTGGCCGTTCAGGGCCTCGAGCAGCTCCGGTACGCCGTCGAATACCAGATTCTCGTACAGGCCGGTGACGCTGAAGCGCTCGCGGTAGAAGTTCACCGCATCCCAGGCCTTGGCCTCGTCGAAGTTGTAGAACTGCATGAAGGCCTGCAGCAAGGGTGGGCCGATGAAGTGCTCGAGGCGGGCCAGGTCCGGCTCGTCGATACCCAGCTTGGCCAGGGCGTACTGGATCGAGCGGGTGATGCCCAGGCGCGGGTCGGTCAGGGTGCCGTCGAGGTCGAAGAGGATGTTCTGCTGGTGCATGGTGTTCTCGGTATCTATGAGCCGTTTCACTGTGTGGCAGCGGCTAGCGTTGATCCCTTGTGGGAGCGGACTTGCCCCGCGATCAAGGGCGACGGTGATATCGGGCCCTGCCTCATCGCGGGATAGGCCTGCTCCTACCGGTGCGTGGTGGGCTATCGGTCGTAGCCTTCGGCCAGGTGCTGGTCCTTGAGCTTGACGTAGTTGGCGGCGCTGTAGGGGAAAAACGCACGCTCCTTGTCGGTCAGCGGGCGTGCCTGCTTCACCGGGCTGCCTACGTACAGGTAGCCGCTTTCCAGGCGCTTGCCAGGCGGTACCAGGCTGCCGGCGCCGATGATCACGTCGTCCTCGACCACCGCGCCATCCATGATGGTGCTGCCCATGCCCACCAGAATGCGGCTGCCCAGTGTACAGCCGTGCAACATGACTTTGTGACCGATGGTCACGTCATCGCCGATCAGCAACGGGAATCCCTCTGGATTGAACGGCCCGGCGTGGGTGATATGCAGCACGCTACCATCCTGCACACTGGTGCGTGCCCCGATGCGAATACGGTGCATGTCGCCGCGCACCACGGTCAGCGGCCAGACCGAGCTGTCCTCGCCGATCTCGACGTCACCCAGCACCACTGCCGAACGGTCGACGAAAACCCGTGGTCCAAGCTTGGGAGTGTGTTGCTGAAAGCTTCGAATGGCCATGATAGCGCCCCTCTTGAATGCCGATAGGCGGGCTGCCTGCTGCGGTCGGCGTCGATTGTAATTAAGATGGTCCCGTGTTTCCTCCTGCCAAGGTATCTAAACCGTGAGTGCGAACAACCCGCTTCTGCAGTCCTACGATCTGCCGCCCTTCTCGGCGATCCGTGCCGAACATGTGCTGCCGGCGATCGAGCAGATCCTGGCCGACAACCGCAAAGCCATTGCAAAGATCCTCGAACAGCAAGGCAAGAACCCGACCTGGGCCGGCCTGGTGCTGGCCATGGATGAACTCAACGACCGCCTGGGCGCTGCCTGGAGCCCGGTCAGCCACCTCAATGCGGTGTGCAACAGCAAGGAGCTGCGCGAAGCGTACGAGTCGTGCCTGCCGGCCTTGAGCGCCTACTCCACCGAGCTGGGGCAGAACCGCGAGCTGTTCGAAGCCTACCAGGCCCTGGCCAATAGCCCGGAAGCCGCTGGCTTCGACGCTGCCCAGAAAACCATCATCGACCATGCCCTGCGAGACTTCCGCCTGTCCGGTATCGACCTGCCGGCCGAGAAGCAACAGCGCTACGCCGAAGTGCAAAGCCGCCTGAGCGAATTGGGCAGCCGTTTCTCCAACCAGTTGCTCGACGCTACCCAGGCCTGGACCAAGCATGTCAGCGACGAGGCGCAGCTCGACGGCCTGACCGACTCGGCCAAGGCGCAGATGGCCGCCGCGGCCCAGGCCAAAGGCCTGGACGGCTGGCTGATCACCCTGGAATTCCCCAGCTACTACGCGGTGATGACCTACGCCACCGATCGCGCCCTGCGTGAAGAGCTCTACGCCGCCTACTGCACCCGCGCCTCGGACCAAGGCCCGAATGCCGGCCAGTTCGACAACGGCCCGGTGATGAGCGAGATTCTCGACCTGCGCCAAGAGCTGGCCGAGTTGCTGGGCTACAAGCATTACGCCGAGTTGAGCCTGGCCACCAAGATGGCCGAGTCCAGCGACCAGGTGCTGAGCTTCCTGCGTGACCTGGCCAAGCGCAGCAAGCCGTTCGCTGCCCAGGACCTGGAACAGCTCAAGGCCTATGCGGCCGAGCAAGGTTGCCCGGAGCTGTCCAGCTGGGACGCCGGCTACTACGGCGAGAAACTGCGCGAGCAGCGCTACAGCGTGTCGCAAGAGGCCCTGCGCGCCTACTTCCCGATCGACAAGGTGCTGTCGGGCCTGTTCTCTATCGTCCAGCGCCTGTACGGCATCGAAATTACCGAGCTCAAGGGCTTCGACGCCTGGCACCCGGACGTGCGCCTGTTCGAGATCAAGGAAAACGGCCAGCATGTGGGCCGCTTCTTCTTCGACTTGTACGCCCGCGCCAACAAGCGCGGCGGCGCCTGGATGGATGGCGCTCGCGACCGCCGTCGCACGGCGGCCGGTGCACTGCAGAGCCCGGTGGCGAACCTGGTGTGCAACTTCACCCCGGCCGCGCCCGGCAAGCCTGCGCTGCTGACCCACGACGAAGTCACCACGCTGTTCCACGAGTTCGGCCATGGCTTGCACCACCTGCTGACCCGCATCGAGCATGCTGGCGTTTCCGGCATCAACGGCGTGGCCTGGGATGCGGTGGAGCTGCCGAGCCAGTTCATGGAGAACTGGTGCTGGGAACCTGAAGGCCTGGCGCTGATTTCCGGCCACTACGAGACCGGCGAGCCCCTGCCCCAAGACCTGCTGGACAAGATGCTGGCAGCCAAGAACTTCCAGTCCGGCATGATGATGGTGCGCCAGCTGGAGTTCTCGCTGTTCGACTTCGAGCTGCATGCCAACCACGGCGATGGCCGAAGTGTGCTGCAGGTGCTCGAAGGGGTGCGCGACGAGGTGTCGGTGATGCGCCCGCCGGCCTACAACCGCTTCCCCAACAGCTTCGCCCATATCTTCGCGGGCGGTTATGCAGCGGGCTACTACAGCTACAAGTGGGCTGAAGTGCTCTCGGCCGATGCCTTCTCGCGCTTCGAGGAAGAAGGCGTGCTCAATGCCGAGACCGGCCGCGCTTTCCGCGAGGCGATCCTGGCCCGTGGCGGCTCCCGAGAGCCGATGGTGCTGTTCGTCGACTTCCGCGGTCGTGAGCCTTCCATCGACGCCTTGCTGCGCCATAGTGGCCTGACCGAGGACGCGGCGGCATGAGCGAGGCACCTGTGACCAAGACCAAGAAGCGCTTCATCGCCGGGGCTGTCTGCCCGGCGTGCAGCGAACCCGACAAGCTGATGATGTGGAGCGAGGACGGCGTACCGCACCGCGAATGCGTGGCCTGTGGCTTCACCGACACCCTGAACGAACAGGGCCTCTCGGTACCCAAGGAGTTGGGCACGCGGGTCAACCAGGCGGCGCCCAAGGCGGCGCCGGTCCAGGTACAGACGGTGCAGTTCTTCCCCAATCCGAAGCTGAAGAAACCGGCTGAATAAGGCCGTCGCGCCACGTGGATCGCCCGTGGCGTGCCTCTTCTACTGCGGGCGGTAGATATGCCTCCCCTCGCATCGTCTTCGTCGCTCCATGCTCGTGTTGTGATCAACACGGGCAGGGAGTCATGCCATGCAAGAGAAAAACCCCTTACTTAACGACAGTCTCACGCCGGTCGACTATGACGCCGTGCTGCTCGAACACGTGCCTGCTGCCTTCGAGCAGCGCGCCACGGAGCATGAAGTGGGCATGGAAAGGATCATCGAGAATCAACGACAGCTGCCCACATGGGACGATCTGGTGCTTGCGGTCGAAGCCCTGGACGCCGACATGCAGGCTGTGACCTATGCCTCCACGCCGCTGGCATACCGGGGCAATGAATGGGCGGACGCGATCTGGCAGGGCCGCGACCGCATCGATAAGCTGTTCCGGAAAAAGGTGCGAAGCAGGCCTCTGTATACCTTGTATGAGCGTCTGGCCGACAGTGCCGTCGGGGCCAGCCTGGATGCCCATGAACACGCCACCTTGCAGCGCATACTCAAGGAGTCCAGGCTGGCCGGCGTGTTGTTGGACGACGATCAGCGCGACCGCCTCGACGCGCTGGAAAAACAGATCGGCGCGCTGGCATTCGAATTCTTCCTCAACGTCGATACAAGCGTAGGGCAGTCGGGTATCTGGATCGACGACGAACAGCGTTTGCTCGGGTTACCGAAGCCAGTGCGTGCAGAAATGGCCGAGCGCGCCGGTGCTCAGGCATTGGCCCAAGGCGACTGGCTGATAGCGTGCGAGGACGGCCCTTGCAAGGCGGTGCTTGAATTTGCCGAGGATCGCAGCCTTCGCGAGCAGGCCTACCGGGCCTATCACCAGCGCGGTGTCCATGAGGACCCCGAGCAGGACAACGGTACGATCCTCGGGAAATTGGCAGATTTGCGCCACCAGCATGCCCGTTTACTGGGGTTCGGCAGCTTTTCGCAGCTGGCCATCGAAGCCAAGGATGCGCGCTCGGTGGAGCAGGTACGCCTGTTGCTGCTCGATCTGGCGGACCGGGTCCGCCCTGCGATGCTGCAGGCTCGGCGCGAAATCGAGGCGCAGGGCAAGGCGCGAGGGCTGGATGAGGTACGGCCTTGGGACATCGCTTATCTGCTGTCGCGCAGACTCGCGACCCTCAGCACCGATTTTCGGGAATTCTTCTCCCTGGACCAGGTCGTCGCGGCCTTGATCGACCTGGCACAACGACTGTTCGGTCTGACCGTGACCACAGCTTCGCTGCCTCGCTGGCATCCCAGCGTCATGACGTTCGAAGTGCACCAGGACCATGCATTCGTCGGCTACCTGTACCTGGATCTGCTTCTGTACCCGAACAAGACATTCAACGTTCCGGCCACGGATTATGTCCGTAACAGGCGGGTGGATGCCGAAGGTCGCTACCATCCTGCCATGGCCATCGTGTACAGCGAAATCGCGCCCGGCGCGGAGGGAGGGCCGGCGCTGCTCGACCATCTGGCCTTGAGAAAACTGTTCCATGAGTTCGGGCATGGCCTGCACCTGCTGTCGGTGCGCACGACCAACCATCTGTTGTCGGACCCGCGCCGAAACGGCACCGACGGTGTGGAACTCCACGGCAAGCTGCTCGAGCGCTGGGTATGGAATGCCGAGTACCTGGCCGGGATTGGTGCCCACGCTGTGACCGGGCGAAAGCCGACGAAGGACGAGGTCGAGGCTGAATTGGCCGTGCGGCGGTCCAATGCGCTCCAGGCATTTGCCGATGATTTGAGCCTGGCGCTATTCGACCTCGAACTGCACTCGACACCGCTGGATGGCAAACCTGTGGAGCAGCGCCTGGTGGAGTGCCGCGAACGTTGCGGGTGCTGGCCGTTGGCGGATTTCGAGAAACCTGCGCATGGCTTCAACCACATCGTTCAAGGCTATGAAGCCGGGTACTACGCCTACATTTGGGCAGAGGTGAACGCCGCCGATCTATTTACCCGTTTCGAGCGGCACGGCCTGCTCGATCGTGAGGTCGGTCGGCGCTTCCAAGAGACACTGTTCGACCCGGGCGCCTCGCGGCAAGTATCGGACGGTGTGGAAGCCTTCCTCGGTCGCAAGACAAGCATCGAGCCGTTCTTGCGCTGGCTTGGCATCGCCTGAGCCGGTTGTCGGCTGACCAAAGGTGCTGGAATGAACCTTCGTACAGGATTACTGTATATAAATACAGTAAGGAGTGCGCGATGTTTTCTCCAGCACCGCAAAAGGGCCGAGGCACGGCCCATAACCCGCACAATCGTTTTTCCCCGGCCCACAGCGTGGCGGAAGACGATGGCTGGTACCAGGAAGTGCCGCAGACCCAGGGCACCGAGGTGCGGTTCGAAACGGCCAAGAGTATCATCACCCGCAATACGTCACCCGACCTGCCCTTCGACCGCTCCATCAATCCCTACCGGGGCTGCGAGCATGGCTGCATATACTGCTACGCCCGCCCCAGCCATGCCTATTGGGATCTTTCCCCTGGGCTGGACTTCGAGACCAAGCTGATCGCCAAGACCAACGCGGCAGAGGTGCTCGAGCAGCAATTGAGCAAACCGGGCTATATCTGTGCGCCGATCAACCTGGGCTCGAACACCGACCCCTACCAGCCCATCGAACGGGAACAACGCCTGACCCGGCGCCTGCTGGACGTGTTGCTGCGCTATCGCCACCCGGTGACCATCGTCACCAAAGGCTCGCTGGTGCTGCGCGACCTGGATTTGCTCGCCGAGCTGGCCAGCCAGCGGCTGGCCCGGGTGATGATCAGCCTGACCACGCTGGATGACGATCTCAAGCGCACCCTGGAGCCGCGGGCCGCGTCGCCCAAGGCGCGGTTGCGGGCCATTCGGGTGTTGCGTGAGGCAGGCGTGCCGGTGGGCGTGTTGTGCTCGCCGATGATCCCGATGATCAACGACAGCGAGCTGGAGCACTTGCTGGAAGCAGCCAAGGAAGCCGGTGCGCAGAGCGCGGCCTATATGATGCTGCGTCTGCCGCTGGAGGTTGCGCCGCTGTTCGAGCAATGGCTGCACGATCACTACCCGCAACGGGCTGCCCATGTGCTCAGCCTGATCCGTCAGAGTCGAGGTGGCGAGCTGTACGACAGTCGCTTTGGTTCGAGGATGCGCGGCGAAGGGATCTTCGCCGAGCTCTTGGCGCAGCGGTTCGCCAAGGCCATGCGCCGGTTGGGGTTCCAAGGGCGGGAGGCACAGCCGCTGGACTGCACCGCATTCTGCCCGCCGGGTGGGCAGATGGCGTTGTTTTGAACGGCCTGGGGCGTTGTGCAGCCGCAATAGGTTAAAAAGCCATCCCTAGCCTGGCTCATGGCATCCAATATTTTTCTTCCAGGCTATTGGCTGCTGATGCTTTTTTGCTATTATCGATTTCCCGCCTTTCGGAGCTGGAACGCCCGTTCTAGAGCCTCCAAATTCAGTTTCAGTTAAGTTTTCCACGGTAGCGTGAGCCCACAAGAGATTGTGATGAATGGGCCGTGCCCGGCATCTAACGCCCTGCATAACCAGAATCTTTACCCGGTAAACTGGAACTTACCCTACACACCGTCAAGAGGATGAATCATGCCCGTCAAGGACCCATCCAAGGTCGTCCCGGCTGCCCCCGCCGAAAGTGCCGATGCCGCCCTGAAGCATATCGTCGACGGCTTCCTGCGGTTTCACCATGACGTCTTCCCCGAGCAGCAGGAGCTGTTCAAGAAGCTCGCCACTGCGCAGACCCCGCGCGCCATGTTCATCACCTGCGCCGACTCGCGCATCGTTCCCGAACTGATCACCCAAAGTTCACCCGGCGACCTGTTCGTGACCCGTAACGTAGGTAACGTTGTACCGCCCTACGGGCAGATGAACGGCGGCGTCTCCACGGCCATCGAGTACGCCGTGCTGGCCCTCGGCGTGCATCACATCATCGTGTGCGGCCATTCCGATTGCGGTGCCATGCGAGCGGTACTCAACCCCAACTCGCTGGAGAAGATGCCCACGGTCAAGGCCTGGCTGCGCCACGCCGAAGTCGCCCGTACCGTGGTCGAGGACAATTGCTCCTGCGGCAGCGAGCACGAGAGCATGCAGGTACTGACCAAGGAAAACGTCATTGCGCAGTTACACCACCTGCGCACCCACCCCTCGGTCGCCTCGCGCCTGGCCGCCGGCCAGCTGTTCATCCATGGTTGGGTCTATGACATCGAGACCAGCCAGATCGAAGCCTATGACGCTGCCAGTGACAGTTTCTTGCCGCTGACCGCCGATCAGCCGATCCCCTGCGCTACACCGAGAGGCCGCTACTAAGCGGCCCACGCCTCGCAGTAACTTTTTGCCGGCCGGCCACACCTGCTGAGGGTGTGGCCAGTTGTCGGCTGCCTTGAATTCCCCTGACTGCCTTGCCGGCTCGCCGGCGGCCCGCGCCTGCGCGCGTGTCGGGGATCCCTGTGCCTGCGGCTGGCGGACTGGCCGCGTATCGAGAAAGGAGCTTCATGGTGAACAAGACACAGATCAAAGCGGCCCTGCCGCGTGAGTTGTTGGCGTCGGTAGTGGTCTTTTTGGTGGCCTTGCCGTTGTGCATGGGCATTGCGATCGCTTCGGGCATGCCTCCGGCCAAGGGGCTGATCACTGGCATCATCGGCGGCATCGTGGTCGGCTTCCTAGCCGGTTCGCCCTTGCAGGTCAGCGGCCCGGCAGCGGGCCTGGCGGTACTGGTATTCGAGCTGGTGCGTCAGCATGGTGTGGCCATGTTGGGCCCGATCCTGTTGCTCGCGGGTCTGTTGCAGCTGTTGGCCGGGCGGCTGCGCCTGGGCTGCTGGTTCCGCGTCACGGCTCCTGCGGTGGTGTACGGAATGCTTGCCGGGATCGGCGTGTTGATCGTGCTGTCCCAGGTGCATGTGATGTTCGACAGCGCGCCCCAGCCATCAGGGGTTCAGAACCTGCTGGGCTTCCCGGCAACGGTGGCCGCGGCCCTGCCGCTGGAGCGCGCGGGCCATGGCTGGCAGGCCGGCGCCCTAGGGCTTGGGACCATCGTCTTGATGTGGGGCTGGGAGCGCTGGCGCCCGCAGCGCCTGCGCTTCATTCCCGGGGCCTTGCTGGGTGTGGCGGCGATGACCGCCGTCAGCCTGTGGCTGGCGCTGCCGGTGAATCGTGTGCAGGTACCGGCGGACCTGTCCGAAGCCATCGACTGGCTGCGTCCGGACGACCTGCTCAAGTTGGCCGACCCTACCCTGCTGGTCGCCGCCTTCGCCCTGGCCTTCATCGCCAGCGCCGAAACCCTGCTCTCGGCGGCTGCGGTGGATCGTATGCACAGTGGCCAGCGCTCGGACTTCGACCGTGAACTGTCGGCCCAGGGGCTGGGCAACATGCTCTGCGGTGTGCTGGGCGCATTGCCGATGACCGGGGTGATCGTACGCAGTTCGGCCAACGTCCAGGCGGGTGCCCAGACGCGTTTGTCGGCGATTTTCCATGGCTTGTGGTTGCTGGCATTCGTGGTGGCGCTCAGCAGCGTGCTGCAACAGATCCCTGTGGCCAGCCTGGCCGGCGTGCTGGTGTATACCGGTATCAAGCTGGTGGACTTCAGGGCGTTCCGTGGGCTGGGCCGGTACGGCCGCATGCCGATGTTCACCTATGCGGCCACGGCGCTGGCGATCATCTTCACCGACCTGCTGACCGGCGTGCTGCTTGGCTTTGCCCTGACTTTGCTGAAACTGGCGCTCAAGGCGGCGCGGCTGAAGATCAACCTGGCCACGCTGCAAGAGCCTGGACACATGGAGCTACGGCTCAGTGGCGCCGCGACCTTCCTCAAGGTGCCGGCATTGACCCAGGTACTCGAAAGCGTACCGGCGGGTACCACGCTGCACGTGCCGTTGAACAACCTCAGCTACATCGACCATTCCTGCCTGGAACTGCTCGAAGACTGGGGGCGCAGCAATGCGGCCAAGGGGTCTCGGCTGTTGATCGAGCAGCGCGGGCTCAAGCGGCGTATCGAAGGGCGGCTGCGCACGACGGCGGGTGCAGGCGCCTGATTGCAGATCTTGCGGGAGCGGCGGTGCGCCGATCCGACTTGTCCCGCGACTAGGCCGGGCCCGATAACGCATCGCCAGGCAAGGGCTTCGCCCTTGATCGCGGGGCTAGTCGGACCGCCGCACCGCCGCTTCCACCGAGTCAGCGCTGAAAGGGTCAGGCCGGCTGGCCCAGTTCCACACCCAGCTGGCGCGACAGGCATGGCCAGCGCTTCCAGGCGGCGCCGGTCTCTGGGCTGCAGAGTTTCTCTCGGTAGGCTTCGACCGACTCCACGGCGAAGCTCTCGTCGTCGAGCATCTGGTCCACCGAATGATGCACCACTTCATCGAGCTGGTTGGCGAAGGTTTCGCCGATCAGTTGGTGGGCGATCAGGTTGGCCACGGTGGTGTCTACCGGGATCAATGGCTGCTGGAAATGGCGGATGTACAGATCATTGACCTCTTCGACCAGGCGATGGGCCAGATAGGCTTCGTCCAGCAGGCAGTCCAGGCCGACATGGCCTTGCATGACGCTGGGCGGTTGCAGGAAATAGGCTTCGGCGATCTTCAGTACCGGCCTGATCTGCGACTCGATGCCAGCCTCGCGGGCCACCTCATGGGCGGCTTCCAGCAGTTCCGGAACTTGGTCGATATAGGCGCTGACGAAACGCGCCAAGGTACCCTGGGCATCCTGCTCGGGCAGATGGATCGAAGGATGCAGATGCGGCAGTTGTTGTTCCAGACGCTGTTTCAGTTGGCCGGTCTGGCCCTCGTGTTGATGGGCGTGGGTGATCTGCTCGCGCACAGCAGCGATGTTCATGACAACTCCAGGGACAAGGCGTTACAAACGGAAGACACTAAATTAGCTCGGTTGTGAGAATGCCTAAGACGCATTTGTTATAACCCCGAGACACGTGTGTCGCTGTGGTTATATCAATGTGCCATCATTTTGCTCCATCCCAGTAACTGCAAGGCTTTCAAACGATTGCGTGAATCGATGAAGTTGATTTCATGGCTGCCGTTGCGTGCCGTTGGTCGCTGTCTATACTCCCGGTGAACGTGATTCGTTGATGAGGCCCGACTGCCGTTTGCAGGGGCTCGGTCGTCGAAGCCAGGCAGTCTTGGCCACCCACCCCTCCTTAGCCGTAAGGTCGTCCACGCCTCCGGGACAACAAGAACGATAAGGGGAACCCGCAATGATGCGACATCCACATGTCTGGATGGGCCTCCTGTTGTGGTTGGTGTTTGGCCAGGCCCATGCCGCCTGGACCGTGAACATGGCACCGGGGGCGACGGAAGTCTCCAACGCCGTGTTCGACCTGCACATGACCATCTTCTGGATCTGCGTGGTCATCGGCATCGTGGTGTTCGGCGCGATGTTCTGGTCGATGGTCATCCACCGCCGCTCCACGGGCCAGGAACCTGCGCATTTCCACGAGCACACCTGGGTGGAAATCCTCTGGACGGTTGTCCCCTTCCTGATCCTCGTGGCCATGGCCATCCCGGCCACCAAGACCCTGATCGACATCTACGATGCCAGCGAGTCGGACATCGATATCCAGGTCACCGGCTACCAGTGGAAGTGGCACTACAAGTACCTGGGGCAGGACGTGGAGTTTTTCAGCAACCTGGCCACCCCCGCCGAGCAGATCCACAACAAGGCGCCCAAGGATGAGCACTACCTGCTCGAAGTGGACCAGCCGCTGGTACTGCCGGTCGGCGCCAAGGTGCGCTTCCTGGTGACCGCCGCCGATGTCATCCACTCCTGGTGGGTGCCGGCCTTCGCGGTCAAGCGCGACGCCATCCCCGGCTTCGTCAACGAGGCCTGGACGCGCATCGAGAAGCCCGGCATCTACCGCGGCCAGTGCACCGAGCTGTGCGGGAAGGACCACGGTTTTATGCCGGTGGTGGTCGAGGTCAAGTCCAAGGCTGACTACGACACCTGGCTTGGCGAGCGCAAGGCCGAGGCGGCCAAGCTCAAGGAGCTGACCAGCAAAGAGTGGACCCTCGAGGAGTTGGTCGAACGGGGCGACAAGGTTTACCACACCACCTGTGTGTCCTGTCACCAGGCCGAGGGCCAGGGCCTGCCGCCGATGTTCCCGGCGCTCAAAGGCTCGAAGATCGCCACCGGGCCCAAGGAAGAGCACCTGAACGTGGTGTTCCATGGCCGGCCCGGCACCGCCATGGCCGCGTTCGGCAAGCAGCTGTCGGAAGTCGATATCGCCGCCGTGGTGACCTACGAGCGCAACGCCTGGGGCAACAACAAGGGTGACATGGTCACGCCGAAGGACGTGCTGGCGCTCAAGCAGGCCGAAGCGCAATGAACCGGGTTACTCGCGGCAATCAATGGATTGCAGGAGACAGGACATGAGTGCAGTGATCGACGACCACGCCCAGGGCCATGACCATGCTCACGGCCCGGCCAAGGGCTTGATGCGCTGGGTGCTGACCACCAACCACAAGGACATCGGCACGATGTACCTGTGGTTCGCCTTCACCATGTTTCTGCTTGGCGGTTCCTTCGCCATGGTGATCCGCGCCGAGCTGTTCCAGCCTGGGCTGCAGATCGTGGAACCGGCGTTCTTCAACCAGATGACCACCATGCACGGTCTGATCATGGTGTTCGGCGCCGTGATGCCGGCCTTCGTCGGCCTGGCCAACTGGATGATCCCGCTGATGATCGGCGCGCCGGACATGGCCCTGCCACGGATGAACAACTTCAGCTTCTGGCTGCTGCCGGCGGCCTTCCTGTTGCTGGTCTCGACCTTGTTCAGCCCCGGCGGCGGGCCGAACTTCGGCTGGACGTTCTATGCGCCGCTGTCGACCACGTATGCACCGGCCAGCGTGACCTTCTTTATATTCGCCATCCACCTGATGGGTATCAGCTCGATCATGGGCGCCATCAACGTGATCGCTACCGTGCTCAACCTTCGCGCACCCGGCATGACCTTGATGAAGATGCCGCTGTTCGTCTGGACCTGGCTGATCACCGCGTTCCTGCTGATCGCGGTGATGCCAGTGCTGGCCGGCGTGGTGACCATGATGCTGATGGACATCCATTTCGGCACCAGCTTCTTCAGTGCGGCCGGGGGCGGTGACCCGGTGCTGTTCCAGCACGTGTTCTGGTTCTTCGGCCACCCCGAGGTGTACATCATGATCCTGCCGGCGTTCGGTGCGGTCAGTTCGATCATCCCGGCGTTTTCGCGCAAACCACTGTTCGGCTACACCTCGATGGTCTATGCCACCGGCGCCATCGCCTTCCTGTCGTTCATCGTCTGGGCCCACCATATGTTCGTGGTCGGCATCCCGGTGGTGGGCGAGCTGTTCTTCATGTACGCCACCATGCTGATCGCCGTGCCCACGGGGGTGAAGGTGTTCAACTGGGTCAGCACCATGTGGCAGGGGGCGCTGACCTTCGAAGCGCCAATGTTGTTCGCCATCGCCTTCGTCATCCTGTTCACCATCGGTGGGTTCTCCGGCCTGATGCTGGCCATCGCCCCGGCGGACTTCCAGTACCACGACACCTATTTCGTGGTCGCCCACTTCCACTATGTGCTGGTGCCGGGGGCGATCTTCGGTATTTTCGCCTCGGCCTACTACTGGCTGCCGAAATGGACCGGGCACATGTACGACGAAACCCTGGCCAGGCTGCATTTCTGGCTGTCGTTCATCGGCATGAACCTGGCTTTCTTCCCCATGCACTTCGTTGGGCTGGCCGGCATGCCGCGGCGCATACCGGACTACAACCTGCAGTTCGCCGACTTCAACATGGTGTCGTCGATCGGTGCCTTCATGTTCGGCGCTACGCAGATATTCTTCCTGTTCATCGTCATCAAGTGCATCCGTGGCGGCGCGCCGGCACCGGCCAAGCCCTGGGATGGCGCCGACGGGCTGGAATGGTCGGTGCCATCGCCGGCGCCTTACCACACCTTCCAGACTCCGCCGGAAGTGAAATAGGGCCGGGCTATGAACAGCCTCTCGCTCAAGCGCCTGGTCAGCCGCCTGTTGATGCTGACGGTGGTGATGTTCGCCTTCGGCTTCGCCCTGGTGCCGATCTACGACGTGATGTGCAGGGCGTTCGGCATCAACGGCAAGACCGGCGGGCAGTACGAGGGCAGCCAGGTCAGCGACCCGACGCGCACGGTGCGGGTGCAGTTCATGTCGACCAACGCCAGCGACATGGTCTGGGAGTTTCACTCCACGGCCGATCAGTTGGAAGTCAACCCCGGGGCGGTGAACCAGATGGTCTTCGTGGCCCGCAACCCGACCGACAAACCCATGAGCGCCCAGGCGATTCCCAGCATCACCCCGGCCGAGGCCGCGGCGTACTTTCACAAGACCGAGTGCTTCTGCTTCACCCAGCAGGTGCTGCAGCCTGGCGAACGCATCGAGATGCCGGTGCGGTTCATAGTCGACCGCGACCTACCGGCCAACGTGAAGCACCTGACACTGGCCTACACCTTGTTCGACATCACCGCTCGCCACCCGCCGGTCGCCCGTATCGCGGCCCAGGACGACCAGGGCGCCCGTTAAGGGAAGGAGAACAGCAATGGCAAGTCACGAGCACTACTACGTCCCGGCGCAGAGCAAGTGGCCGATCATCGCGACGATCGGCATGTTCATCACGGTGTTCGGCCTGGCTACCTGGTTCAACGACCTCAAGGCCGGCCACCCCGAGTCCCATGGGCCGCTGATCTTCTTCATCGGCGCGCTGTTCCTGGCCTACATGCTGTTCGGCTGGTTCGGCGCGGTGGTCAAGGAAAGCCGTGCGGGGCTGTACAGCGCGCAGATGGATCGCTCGTTCCGCTGGGGCATGAGCTGGTTCATCTTCTCCGAGGTGATGTTCTTCCTGGCGTTCTTCGGTGCGCTGTTCTACGTGCGGGTGCTGGCCGGGCCCTGGTTGGGTGGCGAGGGGCACAAAGGCATCGCCCATATGCTCTGGCCGACGTTCGAGTTCGCTTGGCCACTGCTGCATACACCGGACCCGAAGCTGTTCCCGCCACCGAAGGAAATCATCGACCCGTGGCACCTGCCGCTGATCAATACCATCCTGCTGGTCAGTTCCAGCGTGACGGTGACCATCGCCCACCATGCGCTGCGCAAGAACCATCGCGGCACGCTGAAACTCTGGCTCGGGCTGACCATTCTGCTGGGCCTGTCGTTCCTGGCGTTGCAGGCCTACGAGTACCACGAGGCGTATACCAAGCTGGGGCTGACCCTGGGGTCGGGGATCTATGGCGCGACCTTCTTCATGCTCACCGGATTCCACGGGGCTCACGTGACCTTGGGCACCCTGATTCTGATCGTGATGTTCGTGCGGGTTTTGCGCGGGCACTTCGACCCCGACAAGCACTTCGGTTTCGAAGCGGCCAGCTGGTATTGGCACTTCGTGGATGTGGTGTGGGTGGGGCTGTTCATCTTTGTGTATGTGCTCTGATATCGGATTGGGGCCGCTGCGCGCCCCATCGCGGCACAAGGCCGCTCCTACAAAAGGGGGCGGTGTAGGGATTAGAAGGGGGCGTGGGAGACCAGCTGGCCGCTGATCAGGCCCCAGGCCACCAGGGCGATGGTGAGCGTGGCAAGGGCCACCCGTACGGTCAGGGCCTTGAGCAGGCGGGTCGAGTGGTCGTCGTCCTTGACCAGGAACACCAGGCCGCTGAACAGGCTGGCGATGGTGGCCAACAGCATCAGGACAATCGCGGCCTTGAGCATGGCGAAACTCCGGGGGGATGCAGTGATGAACATCAGTATAGCGATCGGCCTGACGAGGCTGTGGTGAGGCCGTTTCGCCCAGGCTGGGTACCGACCCTGGTGGTGCTCGCGCTACTGCCAGGGCTGATTGCGCTCGGCTGTTGGCAACTGGGGCGAGCTGACGAGAAGCGGGCGCTGCTGGCCATCCATGCCGAGCGCCGAGTCGAAGCGCCGTTGGCCAGCGGGCAGCTGGCGCAGGTGCCTGACCCGGCTTACCGCCGCGTGCACCTGTACGGACGTTTCGACGGCGAGCACAGCCTGCTGCTGGACAACCGCATGCGCGATGGCCGGGCAGGCGTCGAGTTGCTGCAGCCTTTCCATGACCAGGCGTCCGGCGTGTGGCTACTGGTCAACCGCGGTTGGCTGCCTTGGCCAGATCGCCGCGAGCCCGTGCGCTTCGACACCCCCAATCAGGCGCTGGCCCTCGAAGCCTCGGTCTACGTCGCGCCCGGCGCGGCCTTCCAGCTGCACCCCGATCCGGTGGGCGGCCAGTGGCCGCACCTGCTGACCGCCATCGACCCGGCCCAACTGTGGCAACAACTGGGCCGTGAAGGTTTCGCCCATGAACTGCGCCTGGAGCCGGGCCCGGCCAGCTATCGGCTGGACTGGCCGGTGGTCGCCATGGGCCCGGAAAAACACCTGGGCTACGCCGTGCAGTGGTTTGCCCTGGCCACGGCACTGGTGCTGCTCTTCCTCTATTTCGGCTGGCATGACAAGAAAAAGGAGAACGACCATGGGCGCCGCAACGAGTCCACTGGACATGCCTGAACGCGGCAAACCCCGTGCACGCGGGCGTTTGCAGCTGATCCTGATTCTGCTGGTGGTGCTGGGGCCGATGATCCTCGCCACCAGCATGTACAAGCTCAAGTTCTGGGTGCCGGACGGCCGCAGCTACCACGGCCAGATGATCGGCAACGGCCAGGGCCGGAGCGATATCGGCATCGATGCCCAGGAGACGCGCTGGCAGTTGCTGGTCAGCGCGCCGTCGGCCTGCGCCGCGGATTGCCAGCAGCTGGTGTACCTGGTGCGGCAGATCCAGATCGGCCTGGGCCGAGATGCCACCCGTGCCAGCCATGCACTGGCCACGGCGCAACCGTTGGCGGCCGACTACCAGGCCTTGCTGGGCCGCGAATACCCGCAGTTGCAGCGCTATTCCTTGGATACCCAGCGCTACGGCCAGAACGTCAGTGAGCCGGGCCCGCAGCTGTGGATCGTCGACCCCCACGGCAACCTGGTGCTGCGCTACGACGCCAAGGTCAACGGCAAGCATGTGCTGGACGACCTGCGCCATCTGCTCAAGCTGTCCAACATCGGCTAGGAGGCCACCATGGCCAGACCCGGATACCGTCTCGCTGTATTCGCCACCCTGCTGGCACTGCTGGTCGTCCTGCTCGGCGCCTACACCCGGCTCACCCATGCCGGCCTCGGCTGCCCGGACTGGCCGGGCTGCTACGGTTTCATCGGCGTGCCCAAGACCGAAGCGCAGCTCGCCCATGCCGAGCTGCGCTTCCCGGACCATCCGGTGGAACAGGCCAAGGGCTGGGCGGAGATGGTCCATCGCTATTTCGCCGGTACCTTGGCGACGGTGATCGCGCTGCTGGCGTTCCAGGCAGTGCGCCGCCATGCCCGTGATGGCCAGCCGTATCGCCTGCCGCTGCTGTTGCTTGGCGTGGTGCTCGCCCAGGCAGCGTTCGGCATGTGGACAGTCACGCTCAAGCTCTGGCCCCAGGTGGTCACGGCCCATCTGCTGGGCGGCTTCACCACCCTGAGCTTGTTGTTCCTGTTGTCGCTGCGTCTGTCCCGGGCCTTTGCGCCGTTGCCCAAGCTGCCCTTGAGCCTGCGCCGAATCGCGGCGCTGGCCCTGCTGGTGGTCATCGGGCAGATCGCCCTGGGGGGCTGGGTCAGCGCCAATTATGCGGCGGTCGCCTGTATCGACCTGCCCACCTGCCATGGTCAGTGGTGGCCGGCGGCGGATTTCAGCAATGGTTTCCACCTGACCCAGCACGTAGGGCCCAACTACCTGGGCGGGCAATTGGACAGCGATGCGCGCACGGCCATCCACATCAGCCACCGCCTCGGTGCCCTGATGGTGGTCGCGGTGTTGCTGCTGCTCAGCTGGAAACTGCACCGCAATGGCCTCACCGCGCTGGCGCGCCTGGTGTTGCTGGCGTTGGCGGTGCAGGTGGGCCTGGGCATCAGTAACGTGCTGCTGCACCTGCCCCTGGGCGTTGCGGTGGCGCACAACGCCGGTGGCGCCCTGCTGTTGCTGTGCATGGTGCTGGTCAACTACCGCATCCGCGTGGTCGATAAGGTCCGCGTGGGCCATGGCTGGCGTCTGACGCCGGTGGCGGGCGTGGCGATCACTCCCCAAATGAGGCATGAGTCGTGGCGACGCTTCTAGATCAAGGCAGGCGACAAGCCAGCTGGCGCGACTACCTGGAGCTGACCAAGCCGAAGGTGGTGGTGCTGATGCTGATCACGTCCCTGGTGGGCATGTTCCTCGCCACCCGTGCCGGCGTGCCCTGGACCGTGCTGGTATTCGGCAACCTCGGTATCGCGTTGTGCGCAGGGGGTGCGGCGGCGGTCAACCATGTGGTGGATCGGCGCATCGATGCGTTGATGGCCCGTACCCACAAACGCCCCCTGGCCGAGGGCCGGGTTGCGCCCATGCCGGCGCTGGCGTTCGCCCTGGCCTTGGCGCTGCTGGGCATGGCCGTGCTGTTGGTCTTCACCAATGCCCTGACCGCCTGGCTGACGCTGGGCTCTCTGGTCGGCTATGCGGTGATCTACACGGGCTTTCTGAAGCGGGCCACGCCACAGAACATCGTGATCGGCGGCCTGGCGGGCGCGATGCCGCCCTTGCTGGGCTGGGTGGCGGTGAGCGGGCACGTCAGCGCTGAACCGCTGCTGTTGGTGTTGATCATCTTCGCCTGGACGCCACCGCACTTCTGGGCCTTGGCCATCCACCGCAAGGAGGAGTACGCCAAGGCGGATATCCCCATGTTGCCGGTGACCCATGGCGAACGCTATACCAAGCTGCACATCCTGCTCTATGCCTTCGTGCTGCTGGCGGCGAGCTTGCTGCCGTTCGTCATCCACATGAGTGGCCTGCTGTACCTGGCCTGTGCCCTGGCGCTTGGTCTGCGCTTTGTCCGTTGGGCCTGGGTGTTGTACCGTGGCACCCAGCCGCACGCCGCGATCGGCACCTTCAAGTACTCCATCGTGTACCTGTTCCTGCTGTTCATCGCGCTGCTTCTGGACCACTACCTGTTGCCGAGCCTATGACCCGAACCCAGAAAACCGTCTTCATCCTCGTCGCCGTGGTCGCCCTGATCCTGGGCCTGACCGTGAACAAGGTGCTCAACGACCGCGGCCAGGCCAACCCTGCCGATCTCATCGATGCCGGCATCATCCTGCTGCCCCAGAGCCGCAGCGTGCCGGATGTGAAGATGACCGACCAGGACGGCCAGCCGGTGGCGCTGGATGACCTCAAGGGCAAGTGGTCGCTGCTGTTCTTCGGCTACACCTACTGCCCGGACATCTGCCCGACCACCCTGGCCCAGCTGCGCCAAGTCAAGAGCGAGCTGCCCAAGGAGGCGCTGGAGCGCCTGCGGGTGGTGCTGGTGAGCGTCGACCCGAACCGGGACACGCCGAACCAGCTCAAGCAGTACCTGGGCTACTTCGACAAGGATTTCGTCGGGGTGACCGGCTCGATCGAGGATACCCAGGCCCTGGCCAATGCCTTGAGCATTCCGTTCATCCCCGCCTACACCAGCAAACCTGGATATACCGTGGACCACAGCGGCAACCTGGCGATCGTCGGCCCGGATGGGCGCCAACGCGGCTTCATTCGCGCGCCGTTGAACAACCAGAAGCTGGTGGCGCAGCTGCCGGGGCTGGTCAAGCGGGATTGAGATCGTTGGGCCTGCTGCGCAGGCCATCGCGGCACAAGGCCGCTCCTACAGGTGCCTCTGGGCCATCATCGGCAACTCTTGGCATCGGGAACCTGCGATTCAAATGAACCAGGAACAAAAAGCGAAGCTCACCTGGCGACTATGGGGTGGGCTCGATGCATTTCATATAGTTTCGTACATTGTGTACAGCGTGAGCCGCGGAAGACTTCCATTTTTTACAGACATACGTTTGGCGCTCGAGACACTGGAAGTCTATGGGGAAGGCGCCAGAGTATTCATGGCCGCCAGCGCAGTGCTCGAATTATCCATTTTCCTGAGTTGCTACCTTTTCGTCACTCAGCGGCGAGCAGCGAGATGGCTAGGATTCATGCAGACACCGTTCAGGCTGTTGTTGATGGTTCCATCTGTTTCGCTCCTTCCAGGCGTCCTGGGACTGTTTCCCGGCAATAGTGCAGTCTTCGCGATCATGCTGGTTATTGTGTCCGAAGTGCTGAAATGTTGGAGCCTTTGGCGGTTTTCAGGCTCGCGTATGCGCCATTGAACAATCAGATGCGGGTGGCGCAGTTGCCGGGATTGAGACCCAAAGCATCGCGGGACAGCGCCAACCTGTAGGAGCGGCCTTGTGCCGCGAAAGGGCCGCAAGGCGGCCCCTCTGGAGACAGGCTTAGAACGCCGGAATCACAGCGCCTTTGTATTTCTCGGTGATGAACTGCTTCACTTCCGGTGAATGCAGGGCATCGGCCAGTTTCTTCATGGCGGCGGAGTCCTTGTTGTCCGGGCGGGCCACCAGGATGTTCACGTACGGCGAGTCGCTGCCTTCGATGACCAGGGCGTCTTTTTCCGGATTCAGCTTGGCTTCCAGCGCATAGTTGGTGTTGATCAGCGCCAGGTCTACCTGGGTCAGCACACGCGGGATGGTGGCCGCTTCCAGCTCACGGAATTTCAGGTTCTTGTCGTTGCCGGTGATGTCTTTCACGGTCGACAGGATGTTCTTGTTGTCCTTGAGCTTGATCACGCCGGCCTTGTCCAGCAACAGCAGGGCGCGACCGCCATTTGTGGCGTCGTTGGGGATGACCACGGTGGCGCCGGACGGCAGCTCGTCGAGCTTCTTGATCTTGCTGGAGTAGGCGCCCAGCGGCTCCAAGTGCACGCCGGTGACGCTGACCAGCTCGGTGCCCTTGGCCTTGTTGAACTCATCCAGGTACGGCTGGTGCTGGAAGAAGTTGGCGTCCAGGCGTTTTTCCGCAACCTGCACGTTGGGCTGGATGTAGTCGGTGAATTCCTTGACCTTCAGTTCCACGCCTTCCTTGGCCAGTTGCGGCTTCACGAAGTTGAGGATCTCGGCGTGGGGCACCGGGGTGGCGGCGACGGTCAGGGGCTCGGCGTTGGCCGAGAAGGCCGCGACAGCGGCGACAACAGCAAGCAGCTTCTTCATTGATCACTCCTTGTGAGGGCCGCGACGGCCCCCGAACGGGTCGGCCAGGCCGACCCCATTGGGGTTACTTACGGGAAAAATGCACCACCAGTTTGTCGCCGACGCTCTGCAGAACTTGAACCAGAATCAGCAGCAGCACCACGGTGACCACCATCACGTCGGTCTGGAAACGCTGGTAGCCGAAGCGGATTGCCAGGTCGCCCAGGCCGCCGGCACCGACCACACCGGCCATGGCGGTGTAGGACACCAAGGTGATGGCGGTGACCGTGATGGCCGCGAAAATGCCCGGTCGGGCTTCTGGCAGCAGAGCACTCATGATGATCTGGCGAGTGGTGGCACCCATCGACTGGGTGGCCTCGATGATGCCGCGGTCCACTTCACGCAGGGCGGTTTCCACCAAGCGCGCGAAGAATGGCGTGGCCCCCACCACCAACGGCGGGATGGCACCGGCGACACCCAGCGAGGTGCCGGTGATCAGCACGGTGATCGGGATCATGACGATCAGCAGGATGATGAACGGCAGCGAGCGCAGGATGTTCACCACCAGCGACAGCAGCGCGTACACGCCCTTCTGCTCGAACATCTGCCGCGGGCCGCAGAGGAACAGCAGCACGCCCAGGGGCAGGCCCAGCAGCACGGTGAATAACAGCGAGCCGAACAGCATGATCATGGTGTCGATGGTGGCCAGCCAGATTTCGGCCCAGTCGACGTTGGCGAAGAAATTCAGGGCGTCCATCAACGCAGTACCTCCATATGAACATCAGCTGCCTTGAAGCGCGCGAACGCCGCTTCCATGTCGCCGCCGGTGACGGCGAGCGTGAGCTGCCCATAGGGGACGTCCTTGATGCGGTCGATACGCCCGGCCAGGATGCTGTAGTCCACACCCGTTTCGCGGGCCACAGTGCCCAGCAGCGGCGCATAGGTGGCGTCGCCCTGGAAGGTCAGGCGCACGATGCGGCCCGGTACATGGGCGAAGTCGTCGCGCTGCTCGCTCTCGTCGATCTGTTCGTCTTCCTGGACGAAACGCTTGGTGGTCGGGTGCTGCGGGTGTAGGAACACATCGGCCACCGGGCCTTGCTCGACGATCTGCCCGGCATCCATCACCGCCACGCGGTCGCAGACCCGGCGGATCACATCCATCTCATGGGTGATCAGCACGATGGTCAGCTTCAGCTCGCGATTGATCTCGGCCAGCAGTTGCAGGACCTGCCCGGTCGTCTGCGGGTCGAGGGCGCTGGTGGCCTCGTCGCACAGCAGGATCTTGGGGTTGGTGGACAGCGCGCGGGCGATGCCGACGCGTTGCTTCTGGCCGCCAGAAAGTTGGGCCGGGTACTTTTTCGCGTGGTCCGAAAGGCCCACGCGGGCCAGCAGCTCGACCACGCGCTTGTCGATCTCGGCGCGCGACAGCTCGCCAGCCAGGGTCAGCGGTAAGGCCACGTTGTCGGCCACGGTCTTGGAGGCCAGCAGGTTGAAGTGCTGGAAGATCATCCCGACCTGCTGGCGGAAGCGGCGCAGCTGATTGGAATCGAAGGCGGTGACGTCCTCGCCGTCGACGATGATCTTGCCGCCGCTGGGTGCTTCCAGGCGGTTGATCAGGCGCAGCAAGGTGCTCTTGCCGGCGCCGGAGTGCCCGATCAGGCCGAACACTTGGCCATTTTCAATGGTCAGGCTGGTCGGATTGAGGGCGGGAATATCCCTACCGCCGACGCGGTAGGTCTTGTGGACATTTTGAAACTCGATCACTGAGCGAACCTTGTGGGGCGCATGGAATTTGGGTCAGCGGTTAGCCGGGCCGCGCATTTTAGCCTGTTCCCATAGTTGTTCTTAGCATTTATTTCGACTTCAACCAATCCGTTGGGCATAACGCGACAACCGGTAATCCGATTGAACGCTCATCAACCGCTTCCAGTCACTACTTGAACGAGCCCGAACGGGCCGCTTGAAGACTGCTGAGGAGAGCCGATATGTCCAGCAAGACCCCGGATTCGCCCAAGGAAAGCCAGCTCGCGGGCACCCACACCCCTGATCGCGCCAATACCAATGCCAAGCTGCAAAGCCTAGAAGATGTACGCCGCGACGCCACTGGCCAGGCCTTGCGCACCAACCAGGGGGTGAAGATCGCCGACAACCAGAACACCCTGAAAGCCGGCGCGCGCGGGCCTTCGCTGCTCGAAGACTTCATCATGCGCGAGAAGATCACCCACTTCGACCATGAGCGCATTCCCGAGCGCATCGTCCATGCCCGCGGGACCGGCGCTCACGGCTACTTCCAAAGCTATGGCTGCCATGCCGAGCTGACTAAGGCCGGCTTCCTGCAGGACCCCGAGAAGATCACCCCGGTCTTCGTGCGCTTCTCCACCGTACAGGGGCCGCGCGGCTCGGGCGATACGGTGCGCGACGTGCGCGGGTTCGCGGTGAAGTTCTACACCGACGAGGGTAATTTCGACTTGGTGGGCAACAACATGCCGGTGTTCTTCATCCAGGACGCGATCAAGTTTCCCGATTTCGTCCATGCGGTGAAGCCCGAGCCGCACAATGAGGTCCCTACCGGCGCTTCGGCTCATGACACCTTCTGGGATTTCGTCTCGCTGGTGCCGGAATCGGCGCACATGGTCATGTGGGCGATGTCCGACCGCGCCATTCCGCGTAGTCTGCGGATGATGGAAGGCTTTGGCGTGCACACCTTCCGTCTGGTCAATGCCCAGGGCGTGGCGACCTTCGTCAAGTTCCACTGGAAGCCGCGCCAGGGCGTGCATTCGGTGCTCTGGGACGAAGCCCAGAAGCTTGGTGGCAAGGACCCCGACTTCCACCGCCGCGACCTGTGGGAAGCCATCGAGACGGGTGACTACCCAGAATGGGAACTGGGCGTGCAGATCGTCCCAGAAGCGGACGAGCACGCATTCGACTTCGACCTGCTCGACCCGACCAAGATCATCCCCGAGGAACTGGTGCCGGTAACACCACTGGGCAAGATGGTGCTCAACCGTAACCCGGACAACTTCTTTGCCGAGGTCGAACAGGTTGCGTTCTGCCCGGGCCACATCGTGCCGGGCATCGACTTCACCAACGACCCGCTGCTGCAGGGCCGGTTGTTCTCCTACACCGACACCCAGCTCAGCCGCCTTGGTGGGCCGAACTTCCACGAAATCCCGATCAACCGGCCGATCGTGCCGAACCACAGCGGCCAGCGCGATGCCATGCATCGCATGACCATCGACAAGGGCCGCACCTCCTACGAGCCCAATTCCATCGATGGCGGCTGGCCCAAGGAAACGCCACCGGCAGCACAAGATGGCGGTTTCGAGAGCTATCAGGAGCGCATCGATGCGCACAAGATCCGCCAGCGCAGCGACTCGTTCAGTGACCATTTCTCCCAGGCGCGGCTGTTTTTCCAGAGCATGAGCCCTACCGAGCAGCAACACATCATCAAGGCCTACAGCTTCGAATTGGGCAAGGTGGAGCGCGAGGCCATCCGCGCCCGGGAAGTCAACGAGATCCTGGCCAATATCGACCTGAAGCTTGCTGCGGCGGTTGCGGCCAACCTGGGCTTGCCCGCGCCCACGGCCGGTACCGTGCAGGTCAAAGGGGCGACGCCGGCACAATCGCCCGCCCTGAGTCAGATGAACCACCCTGGCAGCGTCGGTATCAAGGGGCGCAAGATCGCCCTACTGGTGGCCGATGGTGTCGATGGTGCCCAGGTCGATCGGCTGGTCAAGGCATTCGAGGCCGAGAGTGCACGCATCCTGGTATTGGGGCCGACCTCGGCATCGGTCACTACCGCCCAGGGCCAGGCGTTGCCGGTGGATGCGTCGATGGAAGGCATGCCGTCGGTGATGGTGGACGGCCTCTGGGTGCCGGCTGGCAAGGCGGCGCTTGAGGCGTTGGGCAAGAGCGGCCTGGCCAAGCATTACCTGCTCGAGGCCTACAAGCACCTCAAGCCCATGGGGTTGGCCAGTGACGGCAAGGGGTTGCTGGACGTGCTGGGGCTCAAGGAGGATGCCGGCCTGCTGCTGGGCGATGACCAGGCGGCGGTGGATGCCTTCGTGAAGGCATTGGAGCAGCACCGGGTGTGGGCGCGGGAGGCGATGGCCGAAGCGATCCCCGCGTAAAGGTCAGGGCAACCCGCTTTCCATAGGCGATCACCCAGCCCTTGTGGGAGCGGCGGTCCGACTTGCCCCGCGATCAAGGGCGAAGCCCTTGCCATACACCGTGATGGCAGGACTGCCCCAATCGCGGGACAAGCCCGCTCCCACCAGGCCTGTGCTGTCTTCAGAGATACCGCCGTACCTGTGGGAGCTGGCTTGCCAGCGATAGGACCGGGGCAAGCAACTCAAGACAGTTGGCTCCCACAAGGCGCCCCTGGCTTGGTCAGGAGCGATGTGGAACCAGCACCACCTGCGCCGGTAGCGCACGCTGGATTTCATGCCGCTGCTCGAGCTCGAACCCGCTGTCGAGCTTGTGCACCCGCTTGTGCAGCAAGGTCTTGAGCCACGGCGCGTCGTCCTTGCGCGGTACCTGGAACACCACCTCGCACTGGTAATTCACCACGTCGGCGGCGATGTCATCCAGCTGGCGGCGCATGGCACGGATATCGGTGGTCTTCAAGGCCACCACGGTGCTGGGCGCGCTCGGGTCGAGCACGCGGGCCTTGGGCTTGGCCTCGGCTGCCTTCAGCGCAGCTTCGGCTTTTTCCAGCTCGGCCCTGCGCGCCTGGGCCACGGCATCGCCACCGGTGACCGCCGGGGCCTGGGGCATCAGCGCACGTGCGCGGGCCAGGGCGGTGGCGGCGGCATTGACGTCGCCTTTCTGCAGCACGATCTGGCTGCGTTGCAGGTAGGCCTCGGCCAGTTGGCGCTGGTAAGGCTCCAGGCGCGCATCATCCGGCGACTGGGCCTGCAGGGCGGCCAATTGGTCTTCGGCGGTGGCCAGCTCGTTGCTGGTGATGCTCTGTTGCAACGCCTGCCAGGCATCGACCTGGGCCGGTGCGGCCGGTTCGGTCGGGGTGCTGGAACAGGCCGCCAGGAACAGGGAAAACGCGGCAACAAGCAGAAAACGGGAGGCGAACGGCTTCATTCCTGCGACTCTCTATTTGCGCAAAAAGCGAGCAAGTCTACACCCAGGTGCGCACGCTCGAAAATAAGTCTTACAGACCCTTTACCTAGGAAAAGGTTGCAGGGTACATCCGCATGCACCCTGAAATTTTCAGCGTTTGGGCAACGCCAGGCTCAGCAAGAATAGCATTGCGGCGCAGACCACGATCGACGGACCGGCCGGGGTGTCCTTGAACCAGGACATGGCCAGGCCGCCGCAGACCGCGACGACGCCCATCAGGCTGGCCCCCAGGGCCATCTGTTCGGGCGAGCGGGCGTGACGTTGTGCCGCGGCGGCTGGGATGATCAGCAGCGAGGTGATCAGCAGCACGCCGACGATCTTCATGGCCACGGCGATCACCACGGCGATCAGCAGCATCAGCGCCAGGCGCAGGCCGGTCACCGGCAGGCCCTCGACCATCGCCAGTTCCTCGTGCACGGTCACCGCCAGCAACGGCCGCCACAGGGCGGCGAGCAGCAGCAGGACCAAGGCACTACCGCCCAGGATCCAGGCCAGGTCCGTGGGGCTGATGGCGAGCAGGTCGCCGAACAGGTAGGCCATCAGGTCTATGCGGACATCACGCATGAAACTCAGGGCCACCAGGCCCAGCGACAGGGTACTGGGCGCGAGGATGCCGAGCAGGGTGTCTGAGGCCAAGGGCTGGCGTTGCTGCAGGGTGACCAGGAGGATGGCCAACAGCAGGCAGCCGACGGTGACTGCCAGGGCCGGGCTGATGTCCAGCGCCAGGCCCAGGGCCACGCCGAGCAGCGCGGCGTGGGACAGGGTATCGCCGAAATAGGCCATGCGCCGCCACACCACGAACGAGCCCAGGGGGCCAGCCACCAGCGCCAGGGCCAGGCCCGCAAGCAAGGCGTAGAGAAGAAAATCAGCCATGCTTGCAGTGCTCTCCGTGAACATGGGCGCCAGGGGCGATCACCGCGCCGTGCAGGTCGTGGCGGTGATCGTGGTGATGGTGGTAGACGGCCAGGCTCGGGGCATTCTGGCCGAACAGCTCGACGAAGGCCGGGTCGCCGCTGACCTGCTCCGGGTGCCCCGAACAGCACACATGGCGGTTCAGGCAGACCACCTGGTCGGTGGTGCTCATCACCAGGTGCAGGTCATGGGACACCATCAGCACGCCGCAGCCATGGCGATCGCGCAGGCGGGTGATCAGGCTGTACAGTTCGGCCTGGCCGGCGACGTCGACGCCCTGCACGGGTTCGTCGAGCACCAGCAGCTCCGGCTCGCGCAGCAATGCACGGGCCAGCAGCACGCGCTGCATCTCGCCGCCGGAGATGGTCTGGATGGGGCTGTCGATGACGTGTTCGGCGCCCACTTCCTGCAGCGCGGCCAGCGCCGCGGCGCGGTCGACGCCCGGTACCAGGCGCAGGAAGCGCAGCACGGACAGCGGCAGGGTGGCATCCACCTGGATTTTCTGCGGCATGTAGCCGATGCGCAGCCGGGGCTTGCGCCAGACCTTGCCACGGTGCGGCTTGAGCAGGCCGAGCACGGCGCGCACCAGGGTAGTCTTGCCGGCGCCGTTGGGGCCGATCAGGGTCACGATCTGGCGCGGGGCGACCGACAGGTCGATGCTGTCGAGCACCGCCTCGCCGGCGAAGGTGACCCCGACCTGCTCGAGGCGGATCAGCGCATCGCTCATGCCTGCCCCCGGCAGTTGCCACATAGGCCGACCACCTCGACGGTTTGCGTCTCGACGGTGAAGCCTACGCCCTTGGCGCTGGTGACGATGGCGTCGCTGATGCTGTCTTGCTCCAGCTCGATGGCTACGTGGCAGTGGCGGCAGATCAGGAACTGGCCCTGATGCGCGTGCTCGGGGTGGCTGCAGCCGATGAAGGCATTGAGCGAGGCGATGCGGTGTACCAGGCCGTTCTCCAGCAGGAAGTCCAGGGCGCGGTACACGGTCGGCGGCGCGGCGCGACGGCCGTCCTGCTCGCTCAATACCGCGAGGATGTCGTAGGCGCCCAGCGGTTTATGGCTCTGCCAGACCAGCTCCAGCACACGCCGACGCAAGGCGGTCAGGCGCAGCCCCTGGCGGTTGCACAGGGTGTCGGCTTCGGCCAGCGCACTGTGGACGCAGTGGGAATGATCGTGGGGACGGTTGGCCAGCGGCGTGATGGACATGGGCAGCGACGGTTCTGGATGGAGACGTTATTATGTTACTCCTTTCTGGCCCGCCGAGTATTCATCGTGTCCCGATTGCTAGCTTTTTTTGTCGTTTTCATCGCCTTCTCGGCCCATGCCGATGTGCGTGTCCTGACCAGCATCAAGCCCTTGCAGCAGATCGCCGCGGCGGTCCAGGACGGGATGGGCAGCCCGGAAGTCCTGCTTCCGCCTGGTGCCTCGCCGCATCACTATGCCTTGCGTCCTTCTGACGTGCGACGGGTGGCCGATGCCGACCTGCTGTACTGGATCGGCCCGGACATGGAAGGCTTCCTGCCCCGCGTGCTCAAGGGCCGCAGCAAGCCGAGCGTGGCGGTGCAGTCGCTCGAGGGCATGCACTTGCGACACTTCGGCGAAAGCGGTGAGGCCCATGAGGAAGACCATGATGACCACGACCATGACCATCGCCCTGGCAGCCTCGATGCACACCTGTGGTTGTCATCGGCCAATGCGCGGGTAATCGCGGCCAAAATGGCCAGCGACATGGCTGCCGCCGACCCGGCCAATGCCGCCCGCTACCAGGCCAACCTCAAGGCCTTCGTCGCGCGCCTGGGCGCCCTCGACCAGCGTCTGCAGGCCCGCGTTGCAGGTATCAAGGGCAAACCCTACTTCGTGTTCCACGAGGCGTTCGACTACTTCGAGGCGGCCTATGGCCTCAAGCATGCCGGGGTGTTCAGCGTGGCCTCGGAAGTGCAGCCGGGCGCGCAACATGTCGCGGCCATGCGCAAACGTCTGCAGGAAGTGGGCAAGACCTGTGTGTTCAGCGAGCCGCCACTGCGTCCGCGTCTGGCCGAAACGCTGACCGCCGGCTTGCCGGTGCGGTTGGCCGAGCTCGATGCCCTGGGCGGGAACGACCCTGCGGATGCCAAGGGGTATGAACGGTTGCTGGAAAAGCTGGGCAATGACCTGGCGGGGTGCCTGGAACAGCTTTGAAGCGGTGGTGTCGCCGCTGACACTATCGCGGGACAAGCCAGCTCCCACAGAGGCTCGGCAGACCACCCGGCCCTTCAGGCTGTGCGCTGGTCCTGCTGTCGCGCAGAGAACAAGCGGCTAGCGCCGCCCCCCTCTGTGGGAGCGGGCTTGCCCCGCGATCAAGGGCGAAGCCCTTGCCAGGCGGCGGTGATATCGGGCCCGGCCTGATCGCGGGGCTGCCTCGGTTACAAGGCGAACGGCAGGTTCAGCGCCACCTGCTGGCGCTGCGCCAGACGCACCTCGAACTCGCTCGGGTCATGAATCATCACATCCATCCCGGCGAATGCCTGGGCCGCGATCAACCGCGACAACCAGAACCGTACGCAACCTACGCGCAGCATGACCGGCCACAGCTCGGCCTCGGCAGCGGTGAACGGGCGCAGCGCCGCATAGGCCGCCAGCAGCGCCTGGGCGCGGGGCACGTCGATGCCGCCGGCCTCGTCCAGGCACCAGTCGTTCACGGTGATGGCAATGTCATACAGCATCGGGCCCGAACAGGCGTTGTAGAAGTCGATCAGGCCCGTCAGGTGTGTGCCTTCGAACATCACGTTGTCGCGGAACAGGTCGGCGTGCAGGTTGGCCCGTGGCAACGCCAGGATCTGCGCCTTGTGCGCGGTGATTTCATCCAGTGCTGGGGTCAACAGTGCCGCCTGCTCCTGGCTCAGGCCTGGAAGCAACTGCGCACCCGAGGCGAGCATCCAGTCCAGGCCGCGGTCGGTGCGGCGCTCGATAATGCGCTCGCGGGTGGCCAGGTGAATGTGCGCCAGCAACTCACCCACCTGGGCGCAATGCTGGTTGTTCGGTGCCTTGACGTGCTTGCCCGACAACCGCGGCTGCAGCAGTGCAGGTTTGCCGCACAGCTCGCGCAGGCCATGGCCGTTGCGGTCGCGCACGGCGTAGGGCACCGGCATGTCGGCATCGTGCAGCACGTCGAGCAGTTCGATGAAGAACGGCATGTCTTCGGCCGGCCCGCGCTCGATCAGCGTGAGGACGAACTCCCCTTGCTCCAGGCTGACGAAGAAATTGCTGTTCTCGGTACCGGCGGCGATGCCCTGGAAATCGAGCAGGCGGCCCAGCTCGTACGGCGCCAGAAAGGTTTCCAGCTCAGGCCGGGTCACGGGGGTGAAGACTGACATGATGAAAAGAAGCCCATGCGGGCACTCCCACCCGGAAGTGCCTGGTTGATAAGAACGATACGCCTCAGATTACCACTCGAAGATCTTCCAGGACGGAATCAGCATGTCCGGCTGGTCGGAACGAATGAAATTACCTTCGGAGCCATCGGCGCGTACCAGGAAATAAGGCTTGCCGTGCTTGGGCGTCACCTTGATCGCATACAGGAAGCCGTTCTGCCGGTACTCCTGGATGGTTTTGTCGCCTTCCGTGCGAATGGTCACATCGGGATCAGCCGATGGGGCGTCTTCCGCCGCCAGGGTGACGACTGGCATGGTGGCCAACAGACCGAGCAGTAACAGGCGATTGAGTGTACGCATGATAACCTTGTCCCTTTGTCGTCAATTGTTCCCGCTATTCTAGCGCCGGACCTGCCGAAAAGGTTGATTCTCCTCATGAGCCAAGCGCCCCTCGTCCTGGTGGACGGTTCCTCCTACCTCTACCGCGCCTTCCACGCGCTGCCGCCGCTGACCACGTCCAAGGGCATGCCCACCGGTGCGGTCAAGGGCGTGCTGAACATGCTCAAGAGCCTGCGCAAGCAGTACCCGGACAGCCTGTTCGCGGTGGTCTTCGACGCCAAGGGGGGCACCTTCCGCGACGCCATGTTCGCCGAATACAAGGCCAACCGCCCCAGCATGCCCGACGACCTGCGGGTGCAGATCGAGCCGTTGCACGCCAGCGTCAAGGCACTGGGCTACCCGTTGCTGTGCGTCGAAGGGGTCGAGGCCGACGACGTCATCGGTACCCTGGCGCGCAGCAGCGCGGCCCTGGGTCGGCCGGTGATCATCTCCACCGGCGACAAGGACATGGCGCAACTGGTGGACGGGCACATTACCCTGGTCAACACCATGACCGGTAGCGTGCTCGACGTGGCTGGCGTGCACGAGAAATTTGGCGTCGGCCCGGAACACATCATCGACTTCCTGGCCCTGATGGGCGACAAGGTCGACAACATTCCCGGCGTGCCCGGCGTTGGCGAGAAGACCGCGGTCGGCCTGTTGACCGGTATCGGCGGCGGCCTGAGCGAGCTGTACGCCAACCTGGACAAGGTGCCGGCTCTGCCGATTCGCGGCGCCAAGGGCCTGCCGGCCAAGCTCGAGGAGCACCGTGACGCGGCGTTCCTGTCCTATGAGTTGGCGACCATCAAGGTCGACGTGCCGTTGGAGATCGAGGTCGAGGCGCTGGTATGCGGCGAACCCGACCGCGAGGCCTTGCTGGCGCTGTACACCGAGATGGAGTTCAAGAGCTGGATCGCCGAGGTGCAGCGCGACGCCGCCCAGGCGGGCGAAGCCATTGCTCCGCTGGAAGCGCCGCAAACCAAGGTCGAACCGAAGTACGAGACGATCCTCGACCAGGCGCGCTTCGAGGCCTGGTTGGCCAAGCTGCGCCAGGCACCGCTGTTCGCCTTCGACACCGAAACCACCAGCCTGGATGCCCAGCAGGCGAAGCTGGTGGGCCTGTCGTTCGCGGTCGAGCCCCACGAAGCCGCCTACGTGCCGTTGGCCCATGACTATGAAGGCGCGCCTGCCCAGCTGGACCGCGACAGCGTGCTGCTGGCGCTCAAGCCGCTGCTGGAAGACCCTGCCAAAGGCAAGATCGGCCAGAACGCCAAGTACGACATCAACATCCTGGCCAACTGCGCCATCGGTGGCGACCCGACCCAGGGCATCCAGATGCGTGGCGTGGCCTACGACACCATGCTCGAATCCTACGTGCTCGACTCCACCGCCACCCGTCACGACATGGACAGCCTGGCGCTCAAGTACCTGGACCACAGCACCATCGCCTTCGAGGACATCGCCGGCAAGGGTGCCAAGCAATTGACCTTCAACCAGATCCCGTTGGACAAGGCCGGCCCCTATGCTGCCGAGGACGCCGACATCACCCTGCGCCTGCACCATGCCCTGCAGGCACGCCTGGCCAAGACGCCCAGCGTGCAGCCGGTGCTGATGGACATCGAGATGCCGCTGGTGCCGGTGCTGGCGAAGATCGAGCGCCAGGGCGCACTGGTCGATGCCGCGCTGCTCAAGGTGCAAAGCGCCGAGCTGGGCGTGAAGATGGCAGAACTCGAGCGTACGGCCTTCGCCCTGGCGGGCGAGGAATTCAACCTGGGGTCGCCCAAGCAGCTTGGCGTGATCCTCTACGACAAGCTAGGCATGCCGGTGCTGAGTAAGACCGCCAAGGGCCAGCCTTCCACCGCCGAAGCCGTGCTCGCGGAGCTGGCCGAACAGGACTACCCGCTGCCGACGGTGCTGATGGAGTACCGCTCGCTGAGCAAGCTCAAGAGCACCTACACCGACAAGCTGCCGGAACAGATCAACCCACGCACCGGGCGGATCCATACCTCCTACCAACAGGCCGTGGCCGCCACCGGGCGCCTGTCCTCCAGCGACCCGAACCTGCAGAACATCCCGGTGCGCACCGCCGAAGGCCGGCGCATCCGCCAGGCATTCGTCGCCAGTCCTGGCTACAAACTGCTGGCTGCCGACTATTCGCAGATCGAGCTGCGCATCATGGCCCACTTGGCCAAGGACGAAGGCTTGCTGCACGCCTTCCGTAACGACCTGGACGTACACCGCGCCACTGCCGCCGAAGTCTTCGGCGTGCCGCTGGAGCAGGTGACTACCGACCAGCGCCGCAGCGCCAAGGCGATCAACTTCGGGCTGATCTACGGCATGAGTGCCTTCGGCCTGGCCAAGCAGATCGGTGTGGACCGCAAGCAGTCCCAGGACTACATCGATCGCTATTTCGCCCGCTACCCAGGCGTGCTGGCCTACATGGAACGTACCCGTACCCAGGCCGCCGAGCAGGGCTTCGTCGAAACTCTCTTCGGCCGACGCCTGTACCTGCCGGACATCAACGCGAAGAACCCGGCGCTGCGCAAGGGCGCCGAGCGCACGGCGATCAACGCGCCGATGCAGGGCACCGCGGCGGACATCATCAAGCGGGCCATGGTGGCGGTGGACAGTTGGCTGACCGACAGCGGCCTGGATGCGCGGGTGATCCTGCAGGTGCACGACGAATTGGTGCTCGAGGTGCGCGAGGACCTGGTCGAGCAGGTGAAGGAGCAGATCCGCCCGTACATGAGCAACGCCGCGCAACTGGACGTTCCGTTGCTGGTGGAAGTGGGTGTTGGTTCGAATTGGGACGAAGCTCACTGAATCGGAGCCCGAAGGCAGGGTAGGATCTGCGGTGTGGTGTCGTGGATCCGCTGAAGGCTCAGTGCCAGAGGTTCTCAAGCTTCATGAAACTATCGCAAATAGTTTCCAGGGCTTTGGAACTAAATCGGTGAACCGGGACTCAGAGTAACTGAATGGCTGGTGAAGCCTTTCGATGCTCCTATGTTGTGTTAAGTGTTGGCAGATACCCGGACCCCGCCCTAGCGGTCCGGACTTGAACCCCGAACTTCTCCCTCCCCATACGAAGTCCGGGGTTTTTTTTGCCCGGAATTCGCCCTTTGTAGGAGCGGCCTTGTGCCGCGAAGGGCTGCGCAGCAGCCCCGCTCCATGGAAACGCTAAACTCCTGGGGCCGCTCTACGGCCTATCGCGGCACAAGGCCGCTCCTATAGACGTTTCAAGCCATGGGCTTGTCTTCCAACTCCATCCACTCGGCCAGCACGCCGTAGGCTTCTTCCAGCCCCAAGCGCTTGGGCGCCGAGAACAGCTGGATGGTAACGCCCTCACCCCAACCCTTGCGGATTTCCGATTGCACCTTGAGCAGCGTGTTCTTGGCTGCGCCGAAGGTGAGCTTGTCGGCCTTGGTCAGCAGGATGTGCATGGGCATGGCGCTGGCCTTGGACCAGTCGAGCATCATCTTGTCGAAATCGGTCATCGGGTGACGCACGTCCATCAGCAGGATCACCCCGCGCAGGCACTCGCGGCTGCCCAGGTAGGCTTCCAGGTGATGCTGCCAGTGCTGCTTGAGCGGGATCGGCACTTTTGCATATCCGTAACCCGGCAGGTCGACCAAACGCCGTTCATCGTCCAGACTGAAGAAATTCAACAACTGAGTGCGACCCGGGGTCTTGGAGGTACGCGCCAGGCTGGCATGGGTCAGGGTGTTGAGGGCGCTGGACTTGCCGGCGTTGGAACGGCCGGCGAAAGCCACCTCGTAACCCTGGTCTTGAGGGCATTGTTCGACCTTGGCGGCGCTAAGGGCGAATTTGGCTTTCTGGCAGAGGCCGAGGATGGGGTTTTTGACTTGCATGGGATATCCGATGTGGGTGTTGCCAAGGCCCGCCAATCAGGCAATGGGCGCGGCAAGCAGTGTCGTTTCCGTTTGGATGGCGGAAGTATATAATGCCCCAGTTTTTGTGTGCGCATTATCCCGGCGTAGGGTGATGTGCATGGGGTGTCGAACAATAGCTCGCGCATTAGAACGCAGCGCGGCCCCCAACCCTGAAAGGTCGTTGCGCATGGCGAAATGGCTGCTTGCTGTCGGTTTGTTCCTGCCGATTTTCAGCGCTCAGGCTACACAGGATCCCGAGGCGTTGTACAACCGCACCTGTGCGGCCTGTCACGCCGGCCAGTTGCCCCAGGCCCCCAAGCTGGGAGACCGGGCAGCATGGGAACCCAGGCTGGCGCAAGGCATGGAGACACTGGTGGCACACGTTACCCAGGGTTTCAAGGCTATGCCGCCGCGTGGATTGTGCATGGATTGCAGTAACGAGGACTACCGTAACCTCATCCTTTGGATGAGCGGCAGCCCCGATACATAACATTTCACCCCTAGCCGTGTTGGATTAGCTGATGAACAAACTATTCGTGAGTCTGCTGTTGACCATGGGTGTCGCAGGTGCGGCCAATGCTGCGCAACCCATCAAAGGCGATGCTGCTGCCGGCCAGGCCAAGACAGCTGTCTGTGGAGCCTGCCACAACCCCGATGGCAACAGCCTGGCGCCGAACTTCCCCAAACTTGCCGGCCAAGGCCAGCGCTACCTCGAAAAACAACTGCACGACATCAAGTCCGGCAAGCGTACCGTGCTGGAAATGACCGGCATGCTGGCCAACTTCAACGACCAGGACCTGGCCGATATCGCCGCCTATTTCTCCAGCCAGAAAGGCAGCGTTGGTGCGGCCGATCCGAACCTGGTCGAGCGTGGCAGAGCGCTGTTCAACGGCGGAGACCTGGAAAAGGGCATGCCGGCTTGCACGGGCTGCCACTCGCCGAACGGTGCTGGCATCGCCCTGGCCGGTTTCCCGCATCTGGGCGGCCAGCATGCCCAGTACGTGGCCAAGCAGCTCACCGACTTCCGTGAAGGCAACCGTACCAACGACGGTGATGCCATGACCATGCGTTCGATCGCAGGCAAGTTGAGCAATAAGGATATCGAGGCGCTGGCCAGCTACATCCAGGGCCTGCACTGAGGCCTTCGGCAGCCTGTAGCGGCCCTATCGCCGGCAAGCCGGCTCCCACAGGGGAGGCAGCGCTAGCCGCTTGTTCTTTGTGCGACAGCGCAGCCCGGGAGGGATGGGTTATCTCCCACAGGAACCGCGCATGACGTGAGTCGATGCGGTCGAGGTGGGAGCTGGCTTGCCAGCGATAGGGGCATTGCAGGCGGCACATTAACTTTCAGTTAATGTTGTAGGCCAATGATTAAAGGGCGGCCGGACCGCCCTTTTTTCCGTCCGTAGCCGTACACTAGCGAACTCGAGCCCTTCCCGGCCGGTCACAGTACCGGTCGCGTCGAGGCGACCAATGACTGCTCAGGAGTAAAGCATGCGTAAACTGATTCTCAGCGCTGCGCTGGTCGCCGCCAGCGTATTCGGAATGACCGCCGTCCAGGCTGCGGAGCCTGTCGAAGGCGAGCAGTATTTCGAGCTGAGCAACCCTGTTCCGGTTTCCGTGCCGGGCAAGATCGAAGTCGTCGAGCTGTTCTGGTACGGCTGCCCGCACTGCTACCACTTCGAACCGACCGTCAATCCATGGGCCGAGAAACTGCCGGCCGATGTCAATTTCAAGCGCGTACCGGCCATGTTCGGCGGCCCTTGGGATGCCCACGGCCAGATGTTCCTGACCCTCGAAGCCATGGGCGTCGAGCACAAGGTCCACGCCGCCGTCTTCGACGCCATCCAGAACAAGCGCATGCGCCTGACCAAGCCTGAAGAAATGGCCGACTTCCTGGCTACCCAGGGCGTGGATAAGGACAAGTTCCTCGCCACCTTCAACTCCTTCGCCATCAAGGGCCAGGTGCAGCAGGCCAAGGAGCTGGCGAAGAAGTACGAAATCACCGGCGTACCGAGCATGGTCGTAAACGGCAAGTACCGCTTCGACCTGGGGACCGCCGGGGGGCCGGAAGGCGTGCTGAACGTCGCCGACCAGCTGATCGCCAAGGAGCGCGCCGCCAAGTAAGCGGCGTTGCCCATGAACCGCTTTCGGTCCACCCGCCTGGTTGGCCTGCGACAACCGCAAGTCAACGAGCACCACCTGCAGGCCCCCGGCCTGCCAGAGGACGGGCGCCTGCGGTTGCTCAGCTTCAATATCCAGGTGGGCATCAGCACCGAACGCTACCGGCACTACCTGACCCGCAGCTGGCAGCACCTGCTGCCGCACACCGGGCGTGCCGGCAACCTGCAGAAGATCGGTGACCTGCTTGCCGATTTCGACCTGGTGGCCTTGCAGGAAGCCGATGGCGGCAGCCTGCGCTCGGGCTACATCAACCAGGTCGAGCACCTGGCCCAGCTCGGTGCCTTCCCCTATTGGTACCAGCAACTGAACCGTAACCTGGGCCGTTTCGCGCAGCACAGCAATGGTGTGCTCAGCCGGCTCAAGCCCCAGCACCTCGAAGACCACCCCCTGCCCGGCCCTGCCGGTCGCGGTGCGATCCTGGTGCGTTTCGGCGAAGGCGACGATGCCTTGATCGTGGTGATGATGCACCTGGCCCTCGGCGCCAAGACTCGCGCCCGGCAACTGGCCTACGTGCGCGAGCTGATTGGCGGCTATCGTCACCAGGTGCTGATGGGGGACATGAATACCCACGCCACCGACCTGCTCGAGCATTCGCCGCTGCGTGACCTTGGTCTGATCGCCCCTCAGGTCGAGGCCACGTTTCCCAGCTGGCGCCCGCAACGTTGCCTGGACCATATCCTGCTCAGCCCCAGCCTGACCCTGGAACGGGTCGAGGTGTTGGCCCAGCCGATTTCCGATCACCTTCCGGTAGCCGTCGAGATTCGTTTGCCTGATGCACTGACTGTGGATACGCTGCCGGTTTTGGGCTAGTTGCCATCACCGGTTCGCGGATTCAGGCATGACAGACGAAGGCGAGCGCTGGAAAGAGAAGTACCTCAAGAGCATCGAACGACAGGAGCAGCTCGAGCGCCGCTGGGAGGCTCGCCTGGACTTGTTGCGTCGTGGCCTGGTGCGCAGCACCCTGGCTGCCGAAGGTAGCGACAAGACTGTCGACCAATGCATGAAGGAGCTGCGCGACGTCATCCGCAGCGACAACATGGATGCCGGTCTGGCCGGGCTGCTGCCACGCTTGGAAAAGGCTGTGCTCGATTCCGAGCAGCGTCGCGAGACGCGCATGACCCAGGTCAGTGAAGCGCTGACTGCACTGGTCAGTCAGCTACAGGGCCTGTCGTTGCCCGGCGAGGTGGCCCGCCCCCTGAAGAAACTGTCCAAGAAGCTCGAGGCAGGCGTCAGCCAATCCCGCGAACTGCCGCCGCTGCTGGGCGAACTCAGTGGTTTGCAGGGCCGGGCCCTGAACGCACTGCAACGGCCGGACGAAGAGATGCGGCCCGGTTTTCTCCAGCGCCTGTTCGGTGGGCGCGAGGCCGAGGCCGAGCCCTCCGCCGCGCCCGCGGACGTGATCCACGTCGATGCCGCCGCCCAGCCACCGAGCGAACCTTCGTCCCCGGTCGATGTGGATGCCCTGCAACCGTTGCCTGAGCCCGAGGAGCAAATCGCCCCGGTGGCTGAGCCCGATGCGCAGGAGCGGCCCTTCGACCCGACTGCGCACTCGCAAGCAACGGCCCCGCCCCTGGTGGACGAGGTGCAACCGCAGCCGCAGGCGGCAGACGCGCCGCAGGCATTGTCTGGGGTGAGCCCGGACAGCCCTGGCGAGGGTTCCTTCGCCCTGCCCGATGCCGTCGAACCGCCTTACAGCATGGTCGCCATGCACATCGAGCAGACCCTGATCGGGCTGCTCGACGACCTGAGCCTGCCCGAGCCCTACAAGGCCCAGGCGCAGGCCATGCGCGAGCGAGTGTCGCGGGGGCTGAACTGGTACGAGCTGATCCCGGTGCTGGATGACCTGGCTGTGCTGATGCTGGCGATCACCGACAGCGGGCAGCATGAATTCGAGGCCTACCTGCAACAGCTCAACGAGCGCCTGGCGTCCTTCCAGAGTCACCTGCAGGAAGCGAGCGCGGGGCATGCCGACAACAGCAGCGCTGTCCGCCAGTTGGATCACCAGCTGCGCGAGCAGGTCGACGGGCTGCAGAGCAGCGTGCAGGACGCGGCTGACCTGGGTAGCCTCAAGCGCGTGCTGGAAACCCGCCTGGAAGGCCTGTTGAACACCATGGACGAACACCAGCACGAACGTGACCGACGTGAGCAGGAGCTGGCGAGCCGCCTGCAAGGCCTGGCCGAGCGGGTGCAGAACATGGAGCAGGAAGCCCACGGCTATCGCGAGCATCTGGAAGAACAACGCCAGAAGGCCTTGCTTGATCCGCTCACCGGCTTGCCCAACCGCGCGGCCTGGTCGGAGCGTGTGGAGCAGGAGGTGAAGAAATGGCAGGCCCAGGGTGGCAATTTGCTGATGGCGATCCTCGACCTCGACCACTTCAAGCGCATCAACGACAGCTATGGCCACCTGGCCGGCGACAAGGTGTTGAAAATCGTCGCCAGCCAGCTGCGCAAACGCCTGCGTGGGCAGGATTTCATCGCCCGTTTCGGTGGCGAGGAGTTCGTCCTGTTGCTGCCGCAGACCGCCCCTGAGGTCGGCGCCAAGCTGGCAGAAGTGCTGCGGGCGACGGTCGAGGCCTGCCCGTTCCACTTCAAGGGCGAACGAGTGGTCATCACCACCTCCATCGGTTTCAGCGCGTTTCGCTTCGGCGAGCGCGCCGACCAGGTCCTCAAGCGTGCCGACACCGCGCTCTATCGCGCCAAGGAGCTTGGGCGCAACCGTGTGGAGCAAGGCTGAGTCGGCGCGCATACGTTATGCTGTTGCATTACTGACTCATCACCCTGGCGCCTTACATGAAAGTGTTGTTCACCGTCCTGCTGTCGATCGTCCTGGCCGGTTGCTCTACCGGCCTGCGCATCGACCGCAGTCACCCTTCGGTCAATCACGACAGCCGTATCCAGTTCGTGGTCCTGCACTACACCAACGCGTCATTGGAGCGCTCCCTGGCCTTGCTGACCCATGGCGAAGTCAGCAGCCATTACCTGATCGGCGACGGGCCGGCCACGGTCTACCAGCTGGTCGACGAGAACCGCCGGGCCTGGCATGCCGGCGATAGTCAATGGCAAGGCCGCACCTGGCTGAACTCCAGCTCCATCGGCATCGAAATCGTCAACCCGGGCTACACCGACACGCCCAACGGCCGGGTTTGGCACCCGTACAGCGAGGCGCAGGTCCAGGCGCTGATCGCGCTGCTCAAGGACATCGTCAAACGCAACAATATCGAGCCCCGGCACATCATCGGCCACAGCGACATCGCCCCGTTGCGCAAGCTCGACCCAGGGCCGATGTTCCCCTGGAAACGCCTGGCCGATGCTGGGCTGGGCGTGTGGCCGGAGGCCACTGCGGTGGCTCGGCAACAGGCCTACTTCAGCGTCAACCCACCGACGATCACCTGGTACCAGCAGCAGCTGGCACGCTTCGGCTATGCCATCGACCAGACCGGCGAGCTGGATGTGTCCACCCGTCACGTGATCGCGGCCTTCCAGATGCGCTTCCGTGCGCAGCGTTTCGACGGCATGCCCGACGCCCAGACCGCCGCCATGTTGCAGGTGCTCAACCGCACACGCTGATCGGTTACTTCCCCGAACGGGCCGGGATTGCGCCCAACGGCAACGCTGACTGCACGCATAGTTGCTATACCTCTTGGTAATCAACTGGATGTCTGCGATGTCAGCGTTCCTTGCGGCACTGCGTCAATTTTTCCACCGTCCCTGGATGCTGGCTGGGCTGGCCGCATTTTCCAGCGCAGTACTGTTGCTCACGGCAAGCCTCGGCGTGGCGCTCCAGCAGGTGAAGCAGAACGAAAGCGCGCAGATGAATGCTCGGGGTGAGCGCTTTCTGGAGCGGCTGGAGCAGATCTTCGGGCAACTGCGAGAAGGTGTCGACCAGCTCCAGGCGCAACCTTTGCGAGGTTGCGATGCGGCGATGATCGCGGCTTTGCAGCAAGTGGGGCTAAGCTCGCGCTTCATCTACGAAGCGGCCTACGTAGACGGCACCGAGGCCTGCTCCAACCGCGGCGGCGAACGGGCCATCGAGCCGTTCCGGGCCCCAGATATTCAAGGGCCGACCTACAGCTATTGGCTCAATACCTCCACCGAACCCAACGAGAACCTGGCGGCGCTGATGCTTGGCCGGGGCCAATTCCTGGTCTCCACTTCGCGGGGGCACCTCACCGACGTGGTCGACCTGCCCCTGGGCAGCAGCGTGCTGGTGGTCCTCGACCACGGTACCCGCGCCATCCCGGTGCTTGGCCCTCCCCAGCGCTGGCCGCCGGCGGCTGATTGGCCGCCGCCGTCGAGCCAGCCGCTGGTGGAGCTGGATGACCGGCTGCTTTATTACATGCAGACCAAGTCTCCGGACTATCAGTTGGTACTGATCGCCCCGCGCGCAGGCCTGCCCTTGAAGATGAATGGCATGCTCTGGCTGTTGTTCCCTGGCAGCCTGGTGCTGGCGTGCTGCATCGGTTGGCTGGTGCTGCAGTTGATCCTGCAGCGGCGCTCGATGAGTTCGGAGCTGCAGAACGCCCTGCGCCGGGGAGAGCTGCAGGTGCTCTACCAGCCGATCTTCGAATTGAACAGCCGACGCTGCGTCGGTGCCGAGGCGCTGGTGCGCTGGCTGCGGCCGGATGGCACCCTGACCAGCCCGGAGCTGTTCATCCCCTTGGCCGAAAATACCGGGCAGATCCGCCAGATAACCGACTTCGTCCTGCAACGGGTATTGGAGCAGCTGAGCCAGTTGCTGCGGGCCAACCCTGAGCTGTACATCTCGGTGAACCTCGCGGCGTGCGATGTCATGGTCCCCCGTATCGGTCGGGTGGCGGCCCGGCTGTTGGCACATCACCGGGTGGCTGCCAGCCAGATCGCCTTCGAAGTGACCGAGCGTGGCCTGATCGATGTAGTGGTGGCGCGTAACAATCTGCAGGCTTTGAGGGCCGTGGGGCACCAGGTGCTGATCGACGACTTCGGCACCGGCTACTGCAGCCTCGCCTACTTGCAAACCTTGCCGGTGGACTGCCTGAAGATCGACAAGGCGTTCATCGATGCCCTGGGGCACGATGCCGCCAGCAGTGGCGTGGCGCCCCATATCATCCGCATGGCCCATTCCCTGCACCTGCGGGTGATTGCCGAGGGCATCGAATGCGAAGACCAGGCGGTACTGCTCAACAGCGAAGGGGTCAACTATGGCCAGGGCTGGCTGTTCGCTCATCCGCTCACGGCTCGCCAATTTACCGTATTGGTCACCCGCGAGCGGCGTAACCGCAGGTAGCCGCTAGACAGGCAAGGCCATATAGAACTGGGTACCCTGCCCAGGCCGGGAGTACACGCCCATGCGGCCCCCGTGCAGCTGGACGATTTCCTTGCACAAGGCCAGGCCAAGCCCGGCACCGCCCTTCTTGCGCCCGACCTGGACGAACGGCTCGAAGATCCGGCCTTGTTGGCCATAGGCGATGCCTTCGCCATTGTCTTCCACCCCGATGATCACCCGTTCGGCATGCCGCCGCGCATGCAGGCGGATGCGCCCGCCGCTGGCGGTATGGCGGATGGCGTTGTGCAGCAGGTTGTCCAATACCCGGTCCAGTTGGGCCACGTCCGCCTGAATGCGTGGCAAGGGCGACTCCAGTTCGATGAACAGCTCGATCTCTTTCTGCACAGCCAGTTCGGCGAAGCGCGCCTGGGCATGCTCGAGCAGCTGGTCGATGGCGCAAGGGGCCAGCTCCAGCTTTTGCAGGCCGCTCTGGTAGCGGGAAAAGTTGAGCAGGTCGTTGATCAGTTGGGTCAGGCGCTGCATTTCCTCGCCGATGGTCTCGAGCAGGTCGTTCTCCCGCGCGTCGGGTGGAAACGCCACGCGCTCGCGCAGCAGGCCGAATGCCATGTGCATGCCGGTGACCGGCGTGCGCAGCTCATGGGAGGCCCGTAGGACGAATTCGCTGCGTACCCGCTCGAAGGCACGCTGTTCGGTGACGTCGTGCAGCACCATCACGGCGCCCAGGATCGGCCCCTCAGGATGGCAGACCGGTGTGAGGCTGTAGGTCAGCAGCCGGGTTTCTTCGTCTATCTCGATGCTCAGGTCATCGGGCGGGCGGTCCAGGCTGCCGCCGCGCAGGACCTGGCGCAGCTGCTGCTCCAGCTCCGGGCGTTGCAGCGCTTCGGTCAGGCCGCTGCCGACCCGGCTGGTGTCCCAACCCAGCTGACGCTGTGCCACTGGGTTCAGGTGCTCCAGGCAGCCTTGGCGGTCGATGATCAGCAATCCGTCATCGATGCTGTCGAGCACCGCCTGCAGGCGTTGCTGGCCGGCCAGCAGTTCATCGACATTGGTGGCCTGGTGCTTGCGCAGGGCATCTGCCATCAGCCCGAAGCGCCGGGTCAGCTGGTTGAGCTCGCTGGCTTGGGTGACCGGCAGGGTGACGTCGAAATTGCCTTGGCCGACTTGGTCGGCGGCCTTGGCCAAGGCCTCGATCGGCTGGCCGAAGCGGCGGGCGATGTTGTGCGCGGTGGCGAACCCCAGTACCAGTACCGCCAGGCCCAGCAGGCTGAGCAGCCCACTGACCAGCAAGGCGCGGTCACGAGTATGGGCCTCACCACTGGTGATGTGTTCGAGGGCCTGCTTGTGGGAGTCGATGAGGTCGTTGCGGACTTGATTGAAGGCAGCACCCAGCGGCAGGTCGGGGCTCATGTTCCGCGCGGGCGCCGTACTGTCCCGGTAGGCCTGGAGAAACGCCTGGTAGTTGCTGCTGGTCTTGCTGAACGCTGTACGTTCGCCGCCTCCGGCCAGGTCTTGGTTGAGCAGGGCCTGGAAATCTTCCTGCAACGCCAGCAGGCTGCGCGAATCGGTGTTCTCGTTGAGAATCAGGGTCAACTGCTCGCCAAGGTTCTGCCGCAGTTTCAGCCCGATTTCCAACGTTCGGGTGGTTTCTTCCACCAGCCGCTGGTGGACGGTGGCCATCTGTACCACGCTCACCAGCCCGAGCAACAGGCCAAGCAAGGCGACGCTGACCAGCGCCGAAATGCTCAGGAAAAGCCGCGTACGCAGCTTCATCGGCCATTTCATAAGTTGTACTGCTTGCGTTTGCGGTACAGGGTCGAAGCATCGATACCCAAGGTTTTGGCCGCCTGGTCCAAGGTATCGCTGGCAGCCAGGACCGCGCCGATGTGCGCGCGCTCGAGCTCGTCCAGGCTCAAGGCGGCGCCGATGCGCGGTGCGTTGCTGGTGGGCGCTTCGGCCATGCCCAGGTGGGCGATCTCCACCCGTTCCTGTGGGCAGATGATGCTCGCCCGTTCCACCACGTTGCGCAGCTCGCGGATATTGCCGGGCCAGCGGTAATTGAGCAGCGCAGTGCGCGCCTCGTCGCTGAACACCCGGGCCGGGCGCGCGTATTCCTTGACGAAGCGGGCCAGGAAGCGCTCGGCCAGGGTGAGGATGTCTTCGCTGCGCTCACGCAGCGGCGGCAGGTGCAGGGTGATGACGTTCAGGCGATAGAGGAGGTCTTCACGGAAGCGCCCGTCGCGGACCATTTCTTCAAGGTTGAGGTTGGTCGCGGCCAGGATGCGGACATCGGCGCGGCGGGTGACCGGGTCGCCGACCCGCTCGTACTCCTTGTCCTGGATGAAGCGCAGCAGCTTGGGTTGCAGAGTCAGGGGGAAATCACCGATCTCGTCGAGGAACAGGGTACCGCCGTCGGCCTGGTTGACCCGCCCCAGGGTGCTTTCGCTGGCGCCGGTAAAGGCCCCGCGGGTATGGCCGAACAGTTCGCTTTCCATCAGTTCGGCATTCAGCGATGGGCAGTTGATGGTCACGCAGGCCTTGCGCATTCGCTTGCTCCAGCCATGGATGGCGCGCGCCAGTTCGCCCTTGCCGGTGCCCGACTCGCCGAGGATGAGAATGTTGGCGTCGGTGGTCGCTACCTGCCGGGCGGTTTCCAGTACCGCCATCATCGCCGGGCTGTGGGAATCCAGGCCATCCTTGGGTTTGCGTACTTCGCCTTCCAGGGCCTCCAGGCGTGCCGACAGTTGGCGGACCTCCAGCTGCTTGGCGGTGGCCAGGCGCAACTGGTCGGGGCTGCATGGCTTGACCAGGTAATCGGCCGCGCCGGCCTGGATGGCATCCACCGCAGTGTCTACCGCGGAATGGGCCGTCACGATGACCACGCGCATCCAGGGGGCCTGGATGCGCATCTGGGCGAGCACGTCGAGGCCGTTGTCTTCGCCCAGGCGCAAATCGAGGAAGCACAGGTCGAATACCTGGCGCTGCAGCAAGGCATCGGCCTGGGCGGCGCTGCTGGCCGTGGCCACGCTATAGCCTTCGTCTTCGAGGCAGTAGCGGAAGGTTCGCAGGATCGCGGATTCGTCATCCACCAGCAGAATGCGGCCTTGGGTGTCCTGGGCTGATTCCATGTTCCTACGCTCCTTCGGGATTGATCTCAATTAGTGTCGGAAAAATCGGGCAAGTTGCATGGTCCATTCTGAAGGAATCCGTCGTTTGCATGCTAGCCATTGGCCTGTTCTTCCGCTGGTACGAAACATACCGGGCGTTTTGACAGACCGTTCGACTGGCATGGCAGTTGCGACGATCTTCAATTTTTTGCCACGAAAGGAGGTGCAACCCATGCCTTTATTCCCTCGAGCCGCCCTGTTGGCGGCCTTGTTGTTGCCTGTGCTCTCGCCTGCCCTGGCCGATACCGCGCAGAACGCCCGCCTCGAAGGCGCCCTGCAAACGGCGCTGTCGCTCAACCGTGTGCTCAACCCGTTCCGTATCGAAGTCGGCGTGGAGGGGCCCAAAGCCACGCTATCCGGCGAGGTGGAGAACGAGGTGGAGCGCCAGCTGGCCGAGCATGTCGCCCTGGCGACCCGTGGTATCGAACAGGTCGACAACCAGTTGCGGGTCAACCCGCAGCTCGTCGAGCGCCCGCTGGAGTTGCGTGCCTACGCCCAGCGGTTGGAGGACGCGACGTTGGCGGCGGTCATCCGGGCCCGGCTGCTCTGGAGCACGGTCACCGAAAAGGCGCCGATCGAAGTCGAGAGCCGTGAGGGCGTGGTGACCCTGCGCGGCAAGGTCGACAGCGCCGAGGCCAAAGAGCTTGCCGGTGTACTGGCGCGCACCACCGAGGGGGTGCACCTGGTCAACAACCTGGTCAGCCTGGACAGCGCGGCCATGGCCAAGACCCGGGAAAAACCCGTGGATGCGCCGAGCGGGCCGCAGCCAAGCGATAACTGGATCGTCGACAAGATCCAGGCGAGCTATCGCTTCAGTCGCAATCTCGATGGCCTCAACCTCAAGGTGGCCAGTGAGCAAGGCCTGGTGCGCCTTTCCGGCGAGGTGGTCAGCAGCGAGCAGAAAACCATTGCCGTCGAGGTGGCTCGGCAGATTATCGGCGTAAGGGGCGTGGACGCAGACCTGTTGAAAGTGGCCAGTAAAGTCGAAGGCTGATCGTGCAAAACGCACGGCTTCGAAAAGGCCATCGTGCAGGATAAACGCCCAAGACGGCGTCTGAGTTTAGATAACTTATTGAATTTAAAGGATTTTAATAGACTGCACGGACTGGCATGCAGGCTGCAACTTCCCTGTCAGGTTCGAATAAAAACACAGCAGGAGGAGCCGGCATGAATCGCCAATCCGTCAATCGCTCGCAGACCGCCGAACTTCCTTGGCGCCAGTGCCTTTACCTCGGCCTGGCCCTGCTGCTGACGCTCGCCGCTGGCCAGTTCTATTACAGCTGGCAGACCGCGCGGCTCGCCGAGCAGGTCGCGGCACATACCGCGCTGTTGACGCAATTGCAGGCGACCCGTGCCGAGACCCTGGTCAGAGCGCAAGCGCCGCTGCCAGCGCAAGAGGTTTCATCCGACACCCTGGAGAACGTCGTCACCCAGGAACGCTGGGTGTTCTGACCACGACCGATTTCGAAAAATAAAGGAGAACCATCATGCTGAGTTGGGCCATCACCTTCCTGATCATTGCCATTGTCGCCGCCGTGCTGGGCTTCGGTGGTATTGCCGGCGCCGCCACGGGTATCGCGAAGATCCTGTTCATCGTCTTCCTGGTCCTGTTCGTGGCTTCCTTCTTCTTCGGACGCGGTAGAGGTTGAGCATGAGCCGGATGCTTTGCAAAGCCCTGGCTACCGCCCTGCTTGTGGGCGGTAGCGCGGGGGCGATGGCGGCCAATGACGGCCAGGTCCGGGTCAGCCAGCTGCTGGGTTCGGACCCCGAATATCGAGAAACCTGGCAGGACGCCATAAAAGGCGAGGAGCGCCTGCCCGACTGGGTGATCAACCTCAGCGGCAGCTCGCAGGAGCAGATGTCGGCCGTTACCGAGGATGGCGACAAGTACCTGGTCGGGCCTTTGTGCGAATCCCAAACCAACTGCACTTACAAGCGCCTGGTGGTGGCGTTCAGTTGGGACAAGGAGGATGCCTACGGGATGCTCGTTGAAGTGCCCGAAGGCCTGCCTTCGGATAAATCGCCCACCCGCCATGCGCAGTATCGTTGGCTGGGCGACCCGGACGACGGCATGAAAGCCATGCTGCGCGAGCAGCTCAAGCGCGACCCGAAGTGGTACTGACCGAAGGTCGCGGTTTGTAACCAGATAGAAGCTGAACCTTTTTATCTTTCAGGCTTCTATGGTGCGCCGCTCCGAGGAGGGGTGGCGCATGACCAGGGGGCCGGGCTGTTCTGATTGCTTCAGGATCGGAGTGGCCTAGGGGTACAGGGAGTACCTCCGTCATGGGCCGGGTCAGGCAAGGCGGCATCGGAAGTCATGGCCGGCGTGTCAGGCGACACAAGTGCCAGGCCGGACTTCCGAGGCGCCTATATAAGAAAGGGCCTATCGTTTTGGCTTTTTCGTTGGAGGCACATTTTGCCTCGACCGTACATCGAAATTTTTTTCGTACAGGTACGCCGCCGCGCCGTCCTGTTCGGCACCATTCGGATTGTCGAACAAGGCGCCGAAACACCCAAATGACCACTGTTAAATCTGCCGAAAAATGGCGCTTTGGTCTTGTTCGGAAATCCGAACGCAAGAATCCTAACCCTCTCTGATGCGCGTTTTTGCTCCCAAGCCTCATGCCGATTCGGCATAGGGTAATCGTTTCCGGCATTAGACTGCCCCCTTTCCCGTCGCAATAGTTGCCGCCTTTTTCGCTGGCCCGAGCGCCCAGACGCTCGCTTGCGGTGACCTTCGATGGCGTCGCCGGACGGAAGCCCAACGCTGCCCAATGCGCTGCCAAAGGCTCTGGGATGCGTTTTTCCGCTTGGCACCCATGACCACTAAAAGAAAGGGTAATGACATGAAGAAGGCAAAACTGAGCCTCGCCTGGCAGATCCTCATCGGACTCGTCCTCGGCGTTGCGATCGGCGCGCTGCTGAACCATTTCAGTGCAGAAAAGGCATGGTGGATCAGTAATGTCCTGCAGCCAGCCGGTGACATCTTCATTCGCCTGATCAAGATGATCGTCGTCCCGATCGTGATTTCGTCGCTGATCGTGGGCATCGCCGGGGTTGGCGACGCGAAGAAACTGGGCAGCATCGGCCTGAAGACCATCATCTACTTCGAGGTGGTGACCACCATCGCCATCGTCGTTGGCCTGGTGTTGGCCAACCTGTTCCACCCAGGCGCCGGCATCGACATGAGCACCCTAGGTACCGTCGATATCTCCAAGTACCAGGCCACTGCGGCCGAGGTGCAGCATGAGCATGCGTTCATCGAGACCCTGCTGAACCTGATCCCGTCCAACATCTTCGCGGCCGTGGCCCGTGGCGAGATGCTGCCGATCATCTTCTTCTCGGTGATGTTCGGTCTGGGCCTGTCGAGCCTGCCGGGCGACCTGCGCGATCCGCTGGTACGTACCTTCCAGGGCGTGTCGGAGACCATGTTCAAGGTCACCCACATGATCATGAACTACGCCCCGATCGGCGTGTTCGCCCTGATCGCCGTGACTGTCGCCAACTTCGGCTTCGCCTCGCTGCTGCCATTGGCCAAGCTGGTGTTGCTGGTGTACTTCGCCATCGCCTTCTTCGCCTTCATGGTGCTGGGCCTGGTGGCGCGCGTGTTCGGCTTCTCGGTCATCAAGATCATGCGCATCATGAAAGACGAGCTGATCCTGGCCTACTCCACCTCCAGCTCGGAAACCGTGCTGCCGCGGGTGATCGAGAAGATGGAAGCCTACGGTGCGCCGAAGTCGATCTGCAGCTTCGTGGTTCCGACCGGCTACTCGTTCAACCTTGACGGCTCGACCCTGTACCAGAGCATCGCGGCTATCTTCATCGCCCAGCTGTACGGTATCGACCTGTCCTGGAGCCAGCAGCTGCTGCTGGTGCTGACCCTGATGGTCACCTCCAAGGGTATCGCCGGTGTACCGGGCGTTTCCTTCGTGGTGCTGCTGGCGACCCTGGGCAGCGTGGGCATTCCGCTGGAAGGCCTGGCCTTCATCGCCGGTGTCGACCGCATCATGGATATGGCCCGCACCGCTCTGAACGTGATCGGCAACGCCCTGGCGGCACTGGTTGTCGCACGGTGGGAAGGCATGTACGACGCCGCCAAGGGCGAGCGCTACTACAGCTCGCTGATGGCAGGTAACAAGCATGAGGCGGTGGTGGCTGCCGCTGGCAAGCCGGCCCAAGCGGCTCAGCAGAACCAGTAAAGCGTTCTGTAATGCACAAAAAGCCCCAACCTTGGTTGGGGCTTTTTGTTGGCCGCAGGAAATCAGAGTGTTGGTTGTACCGGCCCAATCGCCGGCAAGCCGGCTCCCACCGCATGTAGAGGCCGCACAGCACCTGTGGAAGCCGGCTGCCGGCGATTGGGCCGGTACAGCCACCGGGCAATTCCGCTATCATTCGGGGCATTTTTCAGGGGGAATACACGGATGCTCAACGGCCTTTGGCTCGGCTTTTTCCTGGTGGCGGCGGTATCCGCCCTGGCCCAATGGCTGGTGGGTGGCAATGCCGGCATTTTCGCCGCGATGGTCGAGAGCATCTTCGCCATGGCCAAGCTTTCGGTGGAGGTCATGGTCCTGCTGTTCGGTACCCTTACCCTCTGGCTGGGCTTTCTCAAGATCGCCGAACAGGCCGGTATCGTCGAATGGCTGGCCAAGGTCCTGGGGCCACTGTTCGCCCGGCTGATGCCCGAAGTGCCGCCTGGCCACCCTGCCCTGGGCCTGATCACCATGAACTTCGCCGCCAATGGCCTTGGCCTGGACAACGCGGCGACCCCCATCGGCCTGAAGGCCATGCGTGCCCTGCAGGACCTCAACCCCAGCAGTACCACGGCGAGCAATGCGCAGATCCTGTTCCTGGTGCTCAACGCCTCGTCGCTGACCCTGTTGCCGGTGACCATCTTCATGTACCGCGCCCAGCAAGGCGCCCTGGACCCTACCCTGGTGTTCCTGCCGATCCTGTTGGCCACCAGCGCCTCGACCTTGGTGGGCCTGCTGTCGGTGGCGGTGATGCAGCGCCTGCGCCTGTGGGACCCGGTGGTGCTGGCCTATCTGGTGCCTGGCGCATTGTTGCTGGGGGCCTTCATGGCATTTCTCGGCACCCTCTCGGCGACGGCGCTGGCCAGCCTGTCGTCGATCCTCGGCAACCTGACGCTGTTCGGCGTGATCGTGCTGTTCCTGGTGGTTGGTGCGTTGCGGCGGGTCAAGGTCTACGAAGCGTTCGTGGAAGGCGCCAAGGAAGGCTTCGACGTGGCCAAGGGCCTGCTGCCATACCTCGTCGCCATGCTTTGCGCGGTTGGCGTGCTGCGTGCCTCCGGCGCGCTGGAGTTGGCGTTGGACGGTATTCGCCACACCGTCGAGTGGATGGGCTTGGATACCCGCTTCGTCGAAGGCCTGCCGACAGCATTGGTCAAGCCGTTCTCCGGCAGCGCGGCGCGCGCCATGTTGATCGAGACCATGCAGACCCACGGCGTCGATAGCTTCCCCGCGCTGGTGGCTGCGACCGTACAAGGCAGTACCGAGACGACCTTCTATGTGCTGGCGGTGTACTTCGGCGCAGTCGGCATCCAGCGCGTACGCCACGCCGTGGGCTGCGCCCTGCTTGCCGAACTTGCCGGGGTGATCGCGGCGATCTGCGTCTGCTACTGGTTCTTCGCCTGAGCCTGGCTGGCCTGGCCGACGGTCCAGTCCACCAATTGCGCCACCAGTTGGTCGCTCGCCGTGCCGAAGCCGGCGACCACCGCCGCGACCTGTTCGTCGGCCAGCGGCTGGCGCACTTCGAAGCGGTGGCTGGCGAGGATGCGTTGGCTGCGCCCTTGCACCAGGCGCGCGTCATAGCGGATCACCACCTCCACGGCACCGCCAGCACGGTACTCGCTTTGGAAGGCCTGCAACTCGCCGACCAACTCATAGTCGGCTTGCAAGTTGCTGTCATCGGCGCTCAGGCGCTGCACCCGGCCGTCGCGCTGGAACCCATCGAGCAGGCGGTTGCGTACCAGCAGCGGCACCGGGTCGCTCCAGCGCGCGCCCTTGTAGCTGCTGATCATGTCGCCCTGGGGGATCACCGCGATGCGAGGCCCGGCCAGGGTTTCGCTGGCCAATGGCTTGTTCAGGCGCAGCGACCAGTCCAGCGGCGGGACCGTGCGACCCGCCTGGTTCACCGGCAAGCGGTAGATGTCCACCGGCTCGCTCTGCGGCAGGATCGAGCAGGCCGTGGCCAGGCTCAGCGTGGCGGCCAGCGCCAGAAGGCGCAGAGACGGTTTCATGGCTGGAACTCCTTGTTGTTGTCACGGCCCAGCAGGTAGCCGCTCGGGTCCGCTTCCAGGCGCCGCGAGATGCCCTTGAGGGCGTTCAAGGTTTCGCGCAGTTCGCGGATGGCCGGGGCCAGCTGGTTGAGGCCTTGGGCGCCGTCGTCGAGGGCTTCGCGGTTGTCCTTGAGCAGGCTGTTGATGGTCGCGGTGCTTTCGGCCAGCGACTGCATGGCCTGTTCGGCGCTGCCAAAGGCCTGCCTGCCCTCGCTGCCGAGCAGGCCGTTGGCGTTGTGCATCAGGGCCTGGGTTTCGGCCAGGGTGGCGTTGGCCTGTTTGCCCACTTCAGCCAGTTGCTCGATGGCCTGGCTGATACCGCCCTTGTTGTTGGCGAAGGTACCGGTGGTCTGTTCCAGGTTGGCCAGGGTGTTGCTCAGGCGCTCGATGTTGTCTTCTGAGAACATCTGGTTGGCGTTGTGCAGCAGCAGGTTGACGTTGGTCACTAGGTCGCTGCTGTCGCTGAGCAGGCGCGAGATGGGCGACGGCGAGGCCACGATCACCGGCAGCTTGCCGTCCTTGCCCTTGAGCTCCGGGCTTTGCGGCGTGCCGCCGGTGAGCTGGATGAACGCGTTGCCGGTCACCCCGGCCAGGGTCAGCTTGGCCTGGGTATCTTCCTTGACCGGGGTATCGGCGCTCAGGCGAATGCGCGCGAGTACCCGGCGCGGGTCCTTGGGGTCCAGGCGCAGAGTACTGACATCGCCGACCTTGATGCCGTTGTATTGCACCGGGCTACCCCGGGACAGGCCCGAAACGGCTTCGTTGAACACCACTTCGTAGTCCTTGAAGGTGTCGTCTACGCTGGACTTGGTCAGCCACAGGCCGAACAGCATGGCGCCGGCCACCACCAGGACGGTGACCAGGCCTATCAGGACGTGATGAGCTCGGGTTTCCATTGTTCAGCGCTCCTGCCCTGCACTGGCGGCGGCATGCTCGGCCGCCCGCCCGCGTGGGCCGTGAAAGTATTCGTGGATCCAGGCGTCGTCGGTCTGCTCGACCTGGGCCAAGGGGCCGGCCACCAGGACTTTCTTCTGCGACAGCACTGCGACCCGGTCGGTGATGGTATAGAGGGTATCCAGGTCGTGGGTGATCAGGAACACCGACAGGCCCAGGGCATCGCGCAGGGTGAGGATCAGCTGGTCGAAGGCCGCTGCGCCGATCGGATCCAGGCCGGCGGTGGGTTCATCGAGGAACAGGATGTCTGGGTCCAGCGCCAGGGCCCGGGCCAGGGCGGCGCGCTTGATCATGCCGCCGGACAGCGACGAGGGGTATTTGTCGGCCGCGGAAATCGGCAGCCCGGCCAGGGCTAGCTTGACCCCGGCCAGGTGCTCGGCGTCGGCACGGGACAGCCCGGCGTGCTCGATCAGCGGCAGGGCCACGTTCTCGGTCACCGTCAGCGAGGAAAACAGTGCGCCCTTCTGAAACAGCACGCCGAAACGCCGCTCCACGTGCGAGCGCTGCTCGTTGTTCAGCGTGGCCAGGTCCTGGCCGAAGACCTTGACCTGCCCTTCGTTGGGCCGGCGCAGGCCGATGATGCTGCGCAACAGCACCGACTTGCCGCTGCCCGAGCCGCCGACCACGGCGAGGATCTCGCCTCGGTACAGGTCCAGGTCGAGGTTTTCATGCACGCTCTGGCTGCCGAAGCGGTTGCAGATGCCCCGGGCCTCGATCACGGCTTCGCCTATACCACTCACCAGCCCATCTCCATGAAGAACAGCGCCGCCACGGCATCGAGCACGATCACCACGAAAATCGACTGGACTACGCTCGAGGTCGTGTGCGCGCCCACCGATTCGGCGCTGCCGGTGACCTTGAAGCCTTCCAGGCAGCCGATGGCCGCGATCAAAAAGGCGAAGAACGGCGCCTTGACCAGGCCGACGAGGAAATGCTGCACGCCGATGTCGCTTTGCAGCAGCGAAAGGAACATGGCCGGCGGGATGTCCAGGGACAAGGCACAGACCACCGCGCCCCCGACAATGCCGCAGAGCATCGCGACGAACGTTAGCAACGGCAGGGTGATCAGCAAAGCCAGCACCCGGGGGGCCACCAGCAACTCGATGGGGTTCAGCCCGAGGGTTCGAATGGCGTCGATCTCTTCGTTGGCCTTCATCGAGCCGATTTGCGCGGTGAAGGCGCTGGCGGTGCGTCCGGCCATGAGGATCGCGGTCAGCAGCACGGCGAACTCACGCAGGAAGGAGAACGCCACCAGGTCGACAGTGAAGAGGGTGGCGCCGAAGTCGGCCAGCACCGTGGCACCGAGGAAGGCCACCACCGCACCCACCAGGAAGGTGAGCAAGGCAACGATGGGCGCGGCGTCCAGGCCGGTTTGTTCGATGTGCGAGACCACCGGCGTGATGCGCCAGCGATGGGGCTGCAGGGCGCGGCGCGCCAAGGTTTCCAGGATCAGGCCGATGAAGCCGAGTAGTTGCCGGGTATCCTGCCAGAGGGTGGCGACGGCGCAGCCTATACGCTCGAGCAACAGCAGCAGGACGTGGCGCTCGGGCTCCTTGGTTGGGATGCAGTAGTCCTGCACCGAGCAGTAGACGTTCTTGAGCAGGGCACGGCTGGCTTCGGGAAGCTCGCCGGTGCAGCGCGACAGGCGCTCGGAGCCGAGCAGTTCGGCCAGCAGCGAGGCGCCGGCGGTGTCCAGGCGGCCCAATTGGCTCAGGTCGGCAATGGCGTCGTCGCCGTATTGCGTGCGCAGCTGGTCGCTCTCGCGCTTGAGGTCGGCGTAGTGGGCCAGGGTCCAGTCACCGGCAATGCGCAGGCAGGCCGGTTGGCTGCTGGTGTCCAAGGTGGCGCTGGGGGTGGTCATAAGCTCCATGCATCTGACAGGGCGCGAGGCGTCGAGTCAGATCATAGCGTAATGGTGCTGCTGGGGCTGCTTTGCAGCCCATCGCCGGCAAGCCCCACAGGATGTGGTTGGCGAAGTACCGGTGGGAGCCGGCTTGCCGGCGATGGGGGCTGGGCCGCTATTTCATTGGGACGGCGCATCATCGATGATCTTGAAGCGCAGCACGCCGATCACCTGCCCGTCCTCGGTCAGCACCCTCACCTGCCATTTGCCTACGGGGTTGGGCGGGAAGTTCTGCTTGTGGGTCCAGGCCCGGTAACCCTCCTTGCGCCCACCGTGGATATCCAGGGCGATGCGGTCCACCTCTTTGCCGTTCAACTGCCACACATGGTAGATGCGCTCGTTCAGGCCGCGGGGGGCATTGATCGCGGTGTAGGCGTACAGGCCGCCGCTGCGGATGCGGCTGGCGGGGACTTCCTCGAGCGAATCCCCAGGCTGGCGGTTCTGCACTTCGGTGCTGACCGCCACCTCGGTCATCCACAGGGTGGCCGGCGGTACCCAGGAGCGCAACAGCCAGCCGCCACCACCCACGGTGAGGGTGACCAGCACCAGGGCCACCGCGCGACGCCAGCTGTTGATGGGGAAACTGCTCGCAAGGCTGGGGAACGACAAGGCCATGGCAATGATCAAGGCCAGCTTGAAGCTTTGCGCCGTGGTCAGGTGCAGGATGATCGGCAGGGCAGTAAGCAGCGCGGCGAACAGGGTCAGGGTATGCAGCGCGAGGAACAGCCAACGCCTGGGCGCGAGCCACTTGTAGTACAGCGGGTCGATGATCGAGACCAGCCCGGCGGCGGCGAGCAAGCCGGTGAACACCACCTGGCTGCTGTTCCAGGTGGTGGTGATGAAGAAGAACGGCAGGACGAAGAACAGGCTCTCCTGGTGGATCATCTGTGTGGCATAGCGCAGCAGCGGCTGCGGGATCTCGCGCTTGAAGACCTTGGTGAACAGACCTGTGAGGGTGTTCTCCAGCATCAGCCAGATCCAGCTGACCAGCATCAGCACGGCGATCCAGCTGGCCAGGCCGGCCTGGCGATCGACCAGGATGAAGCTGCCGACACCGGACAGGAAACCGCCCAGCGCGATGACGCCGGGGTAGCGCTTGAGCAGCTCGATCACGCGGATGACGAAGTGGGGTATTGGAGGCATGGGGGCAACAGAGAAGGCATGAATGTGGGGGCCATACTGGCCCTATCGCGGGACGAGCCCGCTCCTGCACGGATGATAGGGCCGGAGCTGGCGAGATGATGCCACAAGGATACTGCCAAATCAGGGCTCGCGTGTAGCGCCACCAGGCGTGGGCGCCGAATGGCGCCGGCGGCGCAGCAGGCCGCCGGCCAGGATCACGCCCAGCACCAGCGCGACCAGCCCGTAGAGCTCGTCATAGCCTAGCAGCGGTTTCTCGATGCGCAGGTAGCCCTGGGCCTTGAGCATTTCGCGCAAGGCTGCGTCCGCCTGCTCGAGGCTGACCTGGCGTAGCTTGCGTGTCGGGTCCAGGAAGCGCCCATCGCTGTAGTTGTTGAGCGCGCTCCAGTAGTAGTCGGCCAGGGCGCTGTTGCCTTGTGTGTTCCAGCTTTCACGGGCGATGGCGGCGTCCTTGATGCGGGCAAAGGTGTCCGGGTCCAGGCCGTGCTCGCGCAGGTGCTCGAACAGTTGCTGCAGCACCTTGACGGCGGTGTCCACATCCTGGCGCTCAAGGTCCGCGTTGAGCGCGAGCATGCCGGTATCGCCGAAGCTTTCGCGGCGCACCGATGGCCCGTAGGACAAGCCGTGGCGCAGGCGCAGCTGGTCGTACAGGGCCCATTCAAGGTAGCGCGAGAGCACGTCCAGAGTCGCCTCGTGGCCATCTTCGAGCACCGGCTCGATGAACAGCCAGTGCAGCTTGACGTTGTCACCCAACCAGCCGCGCGTCAGGTCGCGGCGTTGCTCGGCCTTCTGGCTGATGGATTCCAGGCTGCGCCGCTCACCCGGTTCGCTCGCCGGCAGTTCGCCGTAGGTGCGCTCCAGGTAGGCCGGCAGCAGGCGGTCGAGGCCGCCGACCACGATCAAGGTCATGTTGTTGGCGGCGTACCAGTGCTCGCGCAGGGCCTTGACCTGCTCCAGGGTCATGGCATCGACGTTGGAGCGCTCCGGGCACTTGAGGCCCAGCTCTACGGCCAATTGGTCGCTTCCGGGGTGGCCGATGTCCTGGCGGTCGAGCCAGCGTTGCAGGTGGCCGTAGTGGCCGCCGTCCTCGCGTTCGATGATCTTCTTGGCCGTGGTCAAGGCCTTGGCGTCGATGGGCGTATCGCGGATCACCGCCAACAGCAGGTCGAGCACCTTGCGCTGGTTATGCGCCGGGGCTTCGATCACGAAGGTGGTGTCGGCGCTGCTGGTGTAGGCGTTCCACTCCCCGCCCAGGGCTTGGATGCGCTCCTCCAGGCCGCCTTCACCGGTATCGTCGATACCGGTGAACAGCAGGTGCTCGAGCAAGTGCGGCAGCTCTTTCTGGTCGCAATCGAAATCGTCCAGGCCAACGCCTACCACCAGGCGGATCGCCACGTGGTCGCGCTCGTAGCCGGATTTGAGGATCACCTGCAAGCCGTTGGGCAACAGGTAGCCCTCTACCTGTGAGCGATCGAGGGCAAGCGAAGGGAGGCTGCAGATCAGCAGGCAAATGAACATCAGGCAACGCATCGGCGGGCGTGGGTCTCCAGGTGTGCAAGTTCAGGACAGGCGGGCTTCGTCCGGCACGCTGTCGAGCAGAAGCCCGCCCGTATCCCCGCCGCCCAGTACCACATAGGCACTGCTGCAGAACAAAGAGTTCAATCGCTTCATGTCGGCGATCAGCTCCAAGTGTAGCGAACTGGTCTCGATACTTTGCACCACTTTACGTTGCAGACGGCTGACATGGGCGTGGGCAAGGCGACGTTCCTGGGCGCGAAAACGGCGTTTCTCGCGCAGCAGCAGGCGGGCGCTTTCCGGGTCGGCACTGAGGAACACCGACAGGCCCAAGCGCAGGTTGGCCAGCAATTGTTCCTGGAGGCCAGTCAGCTCTTCCAGGCCGACCTGGGAGAACTCCCTGCGCTGTGACGTCTTCTGCTGCTGGACCTTGCGCAGCATCCGCTCGATCAGGTCGCTGGCAAGCTTGAGGTTGATGGCAAGCTCGATGATCTCGGCCCAGCGCCGGTTGTCCTGCTCGCTGAGGTCCTCCCGGCTCATCTGCGCCAGGTACAGCTTGATGGCACTGTACAGCGCCTCGGCATCCTCGCCGAGCGCACGAACCTGCTGCGGCACGGCGGTCTGGGTACCGCGCAGGGCGCCGAGCATCGCCTCGAGCAGGCTGTCGACGATGTCGCCCAGGCGCAATGTCTCGCGTGCGGCGTTGGCCAGGGCCAGACTTGGCGTGGCCAGGGCCGTGGCGTCCAGATGTCGGGGGCGGATCTGCCCGTTGCCGTTGTCCCGGTCAGGCAGCAGCCAGTTGCACAGGCGACCCATGGGTTTGACCGTGGGCAGCATGATCAGGCAGCGCAGGGTGTTGTAGAGCAAATGGAAGCCGATCACCAGCTCCTGGGGGCTGAAGCTCAACGAGTCCATCCAGTCCACCAGTGGGTGCAGTACCGGGATCACCAGCACCAGGCCGATCAGCTTGTACAGCAGGCTACCCAGGGCCACCCGCCGACCGGCGGCGTTCTGCATGCTGGTGGTGAGGAACGCCAGCAGGCCGCTGCCGATGTTGGCACCGACCACCAGGCCGATGGCCACCGGCAGGCTGATCACTTCTGCCCCGGCCAGGGTGGCGGTGAGCAGCACGGCGGCCAGGCTGGAATAGGACACCAGGGCGAACAGGGCGCCGATCAGGGCGTCCAACAGGATGTCGCCGGTCAGGGAGGCGAACAGCACACGTACGCCTTGGGCGTGAGTGATCGGTGCGGCGGCCTGGACGATCAGTTGCAGCGCCAGGATGATCAGGCCCAGGCCAATGCCCACGCGGCCCAGCTGGCCGGCACGGGTCTGCTTGCGCGACAGGAAGAAGATCACGCCGAGGAAGATGAGCAGCGGCGACAGCCACGAGAGGTCGAAGGTCAGCACCCGCGCCATCAGGGCCGTACCCACGTCGGCACCGAGCATGATCGCCAGCGCCGGGGTCATGGCCATCAGGCCCTGGCCGACGAACGAGGTGACCAGCATCGCCGTGGCGTTGCTGCTTTGCACCAGGGCCGTCACCACGATACCGGCGATGAAGGCCAGCGGGCGTTTGCTCATGTTCTGGCTGAGCACGCGGCGCAGGTTGGAGCCATACACCCGCAGGATGCCGGTACGCACGATATGCGTGCCCCATACCAGCAGGGCCACGGCGGACAGCAGGTTGAGCAGGGTCAGCATGTTCCAGGCCCCCCTTGTTGCCGATGCCCCAGGCTGGGGCCAATGGTGAAGCCGTGAGCCGGTGCCCGGGGGTGGGCGTTTTATCCAGTGCTCACTCAAGCTTTAGTTGTTTTGCGGACCTGCCGCCAGCTTCGCACGCTCGGCAAGCATTTGAAACATTTCTGTCATGAAAGGGTTGTCATGACGGGAAACGACAAAGGGCCCCGAAGCAGACTGTGTGAAAACACACTGATAGGCCCTAGACCAAACGCCCCGACTTGTTCGGGGCGTTTGTTTTTGTGCTGAAAAAAGGCTCTTCAG